>PMLJ01000024.1:0-18073 GCA_003158855.1 Acidimicrobiaceae bacterium | reverse complement strand
CATGGGCCAGTTCGAGCGCACGCTCATAATCGCGGACGAGGGTAGTCAGGTTCACTACGTCGAGGGCTGTTCCGCTCCCATCTATTCGACCGACTCGCTTCACTCGGCTGTGGTCGAACTGGTCGCGCTGCCGGGGTCGCGCATCACGTACACGACCATCCAGAATTGGTCCAACAACGTCTACAACCTGGTCACGAAGCGCGCGCGCGCCGAAGCTGAAGCGCGCGTCGAATGGATCGACGGCAACATCGGATCGCGCTTGACGATGAAGTACCCGTCGGTGTACCTGATGGGACCGAAGGCCTCCGGCGAAGTTCTCTCCGTGGCCTACGCCGGTCCCGGCCAGATTCAAGACGCTGGCGCGAAGATGGTGCATTGCGCACCTGAGACGACGTCGACGATCGTTTCGAAGTCCATCTCGAAAGACGGCGGACTGACGACGTATCGCGGCCTCGTCAAGGTTGAAGAAGGCGCCACCGGGGCCAAGAGTTTCGTCCGATGCGACGCATTGCTTCTCGATGAGTTCTCGACGTCCGAAACCAAGCCTTACATGGAGGTCGGCGAGCAGGATGCGTCCATTGGCCATGAAGCGACTGTCTCCAAGATCGGCGACGACCAGTTGTTCTATCTGATGAGCCGCGGGCTCACCGAGAGCCAAGCGATGGGAATGATCGTCAACGGATTCATCGAGCCGGTCACGAGAACCTTGCCGATGGAGTACGCCGTCGAGTGGTCACGATTGATCGAACTTCAAATGGAAGGATCCATCGGTTGAGGGACCCCGACCGGGTGATTTCGCGGTCGGAAACGGTCTTCACGCTTCGAAAGGGCCGGAAAAGCTGAGAATCTGTCATCTCGCACGACCGTATTTTTCGTGCGAGGATTGTGTGATGGGCATGCGAGAAGAGTGCAAACACTTTCAGAGCCGTACTTACAAGTCCGGCGAGGTGGCGCGCTTCTGTGTGCTTGGTAATGCTCCTGATCAACCGTGGTCTTGCCCTGCGGACTGCATGACGTATGAACCTCGCCTCGCCGACGTCGGATGGGTCCACGGGTCACTGGTGGACCGTCCGGTCGAGAAGCTCCCTGATACCGACGTTCCCCTGGATGACCGGCGTGAAATCTTGAACAAGGCGAGCGAAATAGTGAATGCGGTGGCGCCCGAAATGCTCGAGGAGCGGCGCCGTGAACTGGACGAAATGCAGAAGAAGGATCGACGTAACTGGAAGTTCTGGCGTCATTAGTCACCGGTGAAGACCGGTGGGCGCCTTTCCAGGAACGCGGTCATCGCCTCCTTGAGGTCATTGCTCTGCAGGTACATGGTGTTCCATCTCGCGACGAAATCCAAGCCCTCTTGCACGGTGTGCCCATCGTTGGCGGCGAGGACGGCCTTGGTTCCCTGCACCGCGAGGGGAGAGTTCGCGGCTATTTCGTCGGCCAACGCGTACGCGGCGTGCAGTACGTCCTCAGCGCCTGCTCCGTGCACGGAATTCACCAGTCCTATGGAGGCTGCCCGGGATGCGTCGATGTCCTTTCCCGTAAAGGCGAGCTCGGCGACGTGGCCGGCGCTCACGATCTTGGGCAGTCGCTGCAGCGTTCCAAGGTCGGCGACGATCGCCACTTTCGCCTCGCGAACCGAGAATTTGGCGTCGCCCGCGCAGATGCGGATATCGCACGCGCAGATCAGGTCAACGCCTCCGCCAATGCAGTATCCGTGAACCGCGGCGATGACCGGGATCGACAACTCGGCAATCGCCGTCACCGAGTCCTGCATGGTGCGAAGGGACCTGTAGAACGTCGCGCTCGAGAGGGCCTTCGATGGCGCGTCCGCCGGCGCGTCGAGTCCGCCGTTTACCAGGTTTCCCCCGAGTTCCTTGAGGTCGAGCCCGACCGTGAAGTGCGGTCCCTTGGCGGCGATCACGAGCACGCGTATGGACGAATCGCCCGCCACCGCAGCAGCCGCTCTCGGCAGATCGCGCCATAGGGCGCTGCCCATGGCGTTGCGAGCTGGCTCACGATCGAGCCAGAGCGTGGCGACGTGACCGTTCACTTCAAGCGTCAAGACTTCGGATGAGAAACTCACAAGAACCCCCGGTGTTCAGGGTTCAGCCTACGTCGGGCGCTGCTGGAAGACCGAGCCCGACCGTTACACTGCTTTGGTCAATACATCTATGAATACCTTCGCTGATTCAGCCCTCTCCTTCATTTCCGAGCGTCCCGACGCGCAAGACCGCCGGCGCGCCTGGTCGTCGTTTGAGGAAGCGGGACTTCCCACCACCAGCGACGAGGTCTGGCGCTACGCCCCACTCAACGACCTGTCGCTCGACGCCTTCACCGTTAATTCCTTTCCGAACGAGCACACTGATTCAGAGTTCGCGTCCCGGCTGTGTGAGCGCGCGGGCCTGGTGGTTCGAGTCGTTGACGGATTCTGCGTCGACGCCGGCTCGACCCCCGACGGCGTGCGCGTCGAATTGGTCGAGAACGCCAGCTCGTTGAGCGGAACCTCAATGTTGAAGCGTTACGAGAGCGACACCTTCGCGCTCTTGAACAAGGCCCTCACGCCGGCGACCACCGTCGTCAGTATCGGCGACGGCGTGAACGTTGAGAAGCCAATCGTGATCGTGAACTCAACGTCGGGGTCATCTTCCTTCTCGAGCACGCAGATCAAACTCGGCCGTTCGAGCAGCGCTACGGTGGTCGAGTATTTCGAAGGCGGCGCGGATGCCCTCGTCGCGCCGTTGAGCGAATACGAGATCGGCGACAACGCCTCGTTGCAGCTGATCACCTACCAGCGCCTCAGCCAGAGCGCGTGGCACGTGGCTCGAACCACGGGTTTTTTGCACCGCGACGCCCGTCTGCGCCAGGCGGTGATCGGAATAGGCGGGCACTACAACAGATCTCGAAACGACGCCGAGATGCTCGACCTCGGCGCAGAGAACGAACTGCGTACGACGTTTCTTGGGTCAGGAAGCCAGGTCCACGACTTTCGGACCCACCAGTTCCACATGGCTCCGAGGACTCGTTCAACGTTGCTCTCGAAGGGTGCGGTCGCCGACGAGTCGCGTTCGGTCTACACGGGTCTGATTGAGATCGAAAAGGGCGCGAAGCGCACTGACGCCCGCCAGACCAACCACAATCTGCTGCTGTCGCCACACGCTCACGCCGACAGCGTGCCTAACCTGGATATTCGCGAGAACGATGTTGTCTGCGCGCACGCCTCCAGCGTCGGACCGCTCGATGAGCTGCAGCGCTGGTACCTCGAGTCGCGAGGCGTGACCCGAAGCGACGCGGAACGATTGATGATCCAGGGGTTCTTCTACGAGATGCTGACCGCACTTCCTCACGAACTCGCCGCGCTCGTGGAGCAGGACGTCACCTCGGCGTTGGCCCTGGTGAATGTGGTGGCGCCGTGAGATCGCTCGATATCGGGGTCCTGGACGACTTCGTCCACGGCGAGGCGCGTCAGCTGCGCCTTGACAGGTACGTCCTCGTGGTCGTTCGCATTGAGAGCGACGTCTACGTGCTGGATGACCGATGCAGTCACGAGGACTTCAGCCTCGCCTTGGGTGAAGTCGAAGCCGCCACCCGTGAGATCGAATGCGCGCGTCACGGGGCGATGTTTCGCCTTTGCGACGGCGAGCCCATGTCGTTTCCCGCCACGCGGCCCGTCGCCCACTACGACGTCCACTCGGTTGACGGCCGACTCGAGGTGATGGTGCCATGAGTTCAACGCTGGTCATTGAAGGCCTTCGCGTGGAGGTCGCCGGCAAGGAGGTCTTGAAGGGCTTCGATCTTTCGATGAAGTCCGGTGAAGTGCACGTCATCATGGGCCCTAATGGCTCGGGAAAGTCAACGCTCGCGCACGCCCTGAGCGGAAGGCCGGGCTACAAGGTTCTTGGCGGGTCGGTAGTGCTCGATGGCGTCGGGCTACTCGCTCTATCGCCCACTGAGCGGGCCAGGCACGGCCTGTTCCTCGCCATGCAGCATCCCATGGAGGTTCCCGGGGTTCGTCCGATTGACCTCTTGATCGCCGCGGGCGCCGACGCCACCAATCTTCGCCAGCGCATGAGCGATGAAGCCGAGCGCGTGGAACTGCGCACCGAGGTGCTCGATCGCTTCGTGAACGTCGACCTGTCGGGTGGCGAACGAAAGCGCGCCGAGATGGTGCAACTGGGGATCCTGCGCCCGAAGTTCGCGATGCTCGACGAAATCGACTCCGGCCTCGACGTGGACGCGCTCGGGGCGGTGGCGCGGCGTCTCAGCAGCGCCACCACGGAGTGGAACTGCGGCGTGCTCGCGATCACCCACTTCCGCCGTTTGTTGCAGGAACTCACGCCGACGAAGATCCACGTCATGACCGATGGCCGAGTCGTGGCGACCGATGGCCCCGAGCTGTCCGAGATTCTCGAACGTGACGGCTACGAACCGTTTCGTCATGCGAAGTCCTGATTTACTTCGTTCTTAGAACCCTTTGTTAAACTCTTCAAATGGCTGACGGACGGGACAACGATCCTCGGAGCCGCCCCCACGAATCTCGCAGAGACAAGCGGCGCGCGCTCGCGAATGAACACCGTCTGTTGGCCCTGGGCGAGGCGGTGGACAACCAGTCCGGCGTCACCCGCAAGTCCCGCAAGCACCGGCCTCACCGGACTCGTCGAAACCTCATCATCAGCGCCATCGTGCTGGTCGGACTCATCGCCGGCGTCGTTGGGGGCAGTTATCTCTACGCCCAGTATCGGTTCAGCACAATTCCGAAGATCCACGTGGCGGGCGAGCTGCCCCAACTGACGGGCAAGCCCTTCAACATCCTGGAGATCGGATCGGACTCGCGCTCGGGACTGAAGGGTGCGGTCGCTTCGCAGACCGGCGCCTCGACGGGCCAAGCGGGTGGCCAGCGCAGCGACGTCGTGAAGATCATGCACGTCGATCCCGCCACGGGGACCATTTCCGTGCTCTCCATTCCCCGCGACACCGTGACCACCTTGCTCGCGAACCAGTCCGTCTACGGGAACTTCAACCGCATCAACGTGAATTTCGCCAGTGGCCCCTCGCTCCTCGCCCAAACGATCACGGCCAACTTCGGTATTCCCATCACCCACACCGTCGTGGTGAGCTTCAGCGGCCTCATAAATGCAGCGGTGGCCCTGGGCGGGGTCTACCTGGACTTTCCGTATCCCGCCAAGGACGCGTACTCGGGGCTCAAGATTCCCCACGCCGGATGCCAGCTGGTGAACGGCTTCGAGGCGCTCGCCGTGGCGCGAAGCCGCCACTACGAGTGGTTCGAAAACGGTGTCTGGAACTTCGACGTCACTAGCGACTACGGACGCATCGATCGTCAGAATGCGTTCATGAGGGCCATGATCGATCGCGCGAAGAGGCTCTACAACCCGCTCACGATCAACTCCTTCTTGTCGAAGCTTCCCCAGGGCATCACGCTCGACGACAATTTCACGCTCAACGAGCTGATTGCCCTCGCGGTCAAGTTCCACGGCATCAACCCGGCGAACATGCTCACTTACACGCTGCCAACGGTGCCGGGACAGTCGGCGGCGCTGGGCGACGTGCTCTACGTGCAGCAGCCCGCCGCCCAGCAAATGCTCGTGAGCATCTTCGGCACTACCCTCATTACGCCGACGAACCCGCCGCCCAACGCTGCGGGACAGACTCCTCTGCCGCCCACCGTGACGACGACCAGCTCGACATCGACGACGACCACCGTGCCAAAGAAAGCCAAGAAGCACACCAGCTCAACGAAATCGTCGACCACGACGACCACGGTCGCGACACCGGGCCAGCAGTTCTTCGATCCTGTTCCCTGCAACCCCTAAGGGGTCAGGCCAGTTCGTCGAGGCCCTGGCCTAGCGTGTTCCACGCCAGCATGGCGCACTTGATGCGAACGGGAAACTTGACGACGCCCTGGAGGGCCGCGAGTTCGCCGAGCGCGCGCAGGTCGACCGGTGTCACCTCGGACTTCTCGTCGGGCGACGACCGGGGAACGGTCATCAACTGCTTGAACGTCGCGATGGTTTCACGAACCTCCTCGATGGTCTTGCCCTTCACGGCAGCGCTCATCAGGGAGGATGAGGACTGCGAGATCGAACAGCCGTGCCCGGTCAGCTTGATATCAACGAGCACGCCGTCCCTCACGTCGAGGTACACGACGACCTCGTCACCGCAGAGCGGATTGAATCCCTCAACCCGGATGGCGGGGGGTGAGGTCAACTCACCGCGGTTGCGCGGTGAGCGGTAGTGGTCAAGGATCACTTCGCGGTAGAGGTCTTCGAGGTTCGACACGTCGACTATCCAAACATCGTGACGGCGTGGCCGAGCGCCTCGAGGAGCACGTCGGTGTCACGAACCAATGAGTAGGGGCCATACGAGGCTCGCGCCGTCGCCGAGAGATTGAACCTTCGCATGAGCGGCTTCGCGCAGTGGTGACCTGGCCTCACGCAGACGCCGAACTGGTCGAGGACCTGGGCGACGTCGTGCGCGTGCACGCCCTCCACGTCCAAGCTGATCACCCCACCACGGCTAACGGTGTCGCCCGGCCCGATGACCCGGACGCGGCCTTCGAATTCAAACGCGAGCCGGGTGAGCGCGTCGGCGGTGAGGCCGCGTTCGTGCTCGGCGATGTTCGCCATCCCGAGGCTCTCGAGGTACAGCACCGCGGCGCCGAGCCCGGCGGCCTCGGCGATCGGGGGCGTTCCCGCTTCGAATCGGGCGGGACCCGACGCCGGGGTGTAGCCATCGATTCTGACGTCGGCGATCATCCCTCCGCCGCCGAGGAACGGGGGCATCGCGTTCAAGGTCTCCTCGCGGGTCCAGAAGACCCCGATGCCGGTGGGTCCGAGCATCTTGTGGGCGGAGAAGATGAAGAAGTCGACGTCGAGGTCGGCGACGTCGGTGACCTCGTGCGCGACCAGCTGGGCACCGTCGACCGCCAACAGGGCGCCGCAGCGGTGGGCGATGGCGGCGAGCTCCTTGATGGGGTTGATCGTGCCGAGCACGTTCGACATCGCCGTCACCGAGACGAGCTTGACGTCCTTCATCAGTTCGTCGATGTTCGAGAGGTCGAGTCGGAAGTCATCGGTCACCGGAATGAAGCGGACCTCGATGCCCGCGACGTCACGGAGCTGGAACCAGGGAACGATGTTGGCGTGGTGCTCCATTTCGGTGACGAGCACGACGTCACCGGGCTTCAAGTTGGCGGTGCCCCATGACTTGGCGAGCAGGTTGAACGACTCGGTGGCGTTCTTCGTGAAGACGATTTCGTTGGCTCCGCCCGGGGCGTTGATGAAACGGGCAATGGCCTCACGGGCGCCTTCGTAGACCGCGGTGGCCTCGTTGGCCGTCTGGTAGACCCCACGGTGCACGTTGGCGTGGCGAAGTTCGTAGTAGCGGCTCATCGCCTCGATGACGGCCCGGGGTTGAAGCGATGACGCAGCGGAGTCGAGGTAGGTGATCGTCCGGTCGTGCACCACCCTCGTCAAGAGCGGCGTGTCGGCGCGGACCCTGCAGGGATCGAAGCTGGTCACAGTGTGACCGGCCGCCACGCATCGTAACCCTCGTGCTCGATGGTCTGGGCGAGGTCCGGTCCACCCGAGTGAACGATCTGGCCGTCCACGAGGATATGAACCTGATCGGGCTCGATCTCTTCAAGCAGCTTGACGTAGTGCGTGACGACGATCGCGCCCATTGCCGGGTGCTCGTCTCGCACGGTGCGAACGCCCCGGGCGACGACGCGCAGGGCGTCGATATCGAGGCCCGAGTCGGTCTCGTCCAGCAAAGCGATCGCCGGCTCGAGCAGGGCCATCTGGAGGACTTCGTTGCGCTTGCGTTCGCCGCCGGAGAAGCCATCGTTCAGATGGCGCTCGGCGAAAGCGGGGTCCATGCCCAGTCGGTCCATCCACTCAATGAGGTCAAGGCGGACCTCGAGGACGCTCAGTTCGTCGAGTCCCTTTCGAGCGGCAATAGCCTGGCGCAGGAACTGCACCACCGAGACGCCGCTGATCGCCTCGGGGTACTGGAACGCGAGAAAGATCCCGGCGCGCGCGCGCTGGTCGGGCGTCCACGCCGCGATGTCCTCGCCCTTCAGCAGAATCTCGCCAGCCGTGACCGTGTAGCCGGGGTGGCCCATCACCACGTTTGCCAGGGTCGACTTGCCGGCGCCGTTCGGACCCATGAGGGCGTGCACTTCGCCTTCGTGCACGGTCAGGTCGACGCCGCGCAAGATTGTCGCGCCGTCGGCTTCGACGTGGAGGTTACGTAGTTCTAAGAGGGGCTCAGGCACGCATGAGAGCCTACCGGTGAAGCTTCCAAGGTTGCCCAACGCTTACCAGCCTCGATCGACCCATTCGTCGAGGTGCGGACGTTCGACGCCGATCGTCGAACTGGCCCCGTGGCCGGGCCAGATGATCGTCTCGGTCTGGTAGACGCGAAAGATCCTCTGCTCGATGGACTTGATGATCGTTGGAAAGTCCCCGCCATCGAAGGTCGTGTTGCCTGGTCCGCCGGGAAAGAGCGTGTCGCCCGTGAACAGCAGGGGGGTGTTTTCGAGGGCGAAGGAAATCGAGCCGGGCGTGTGGCCGGGCGTGTGGACGGTGCGCAGGCGCAGCTCGCCCACCACGTGGACCGAATCATCCTCGAGGAGGTGGTCGTAACTGGGCAGCATCTCCGCGTCCTCGTCGCGCACCCAGACGTCGATGCCGGCTTCACGAACCTGCGCCACGGCGCCGATGTGGTCCCAGTGGCCGTGGGTCTCGAGCACCGAGGCCACCCCGAGACGGGTGGCGACGCGAAGCAGCCGGTCGTGCTCGTTCGCGGCGTCGATCAGCGTGGCGATCCCGGTGCGTCGGCACCGGACCACGTAGACGTTGTTTTGCACCGGTCCGACCACGAAGCGGTGCACTTCGGCGCTCGCATTCGACCAGACCAACTCGACATTATCCATCCCCCTAGATTGCCACGTTCGTGGCCGACCCGAGTTTTCGCTAATGTCGCTGTCACTGGCATTACTGTCCGGTAGGGATAGAAGAGGGTCGCGATGAACTTTGGATTCAGCGAGGAACAAGAAGAACTGCGCAAGATGGTGAAGCGGTTCTTGGAAGAGAAGTCGCCGGAGACGGAAGTCCGCCGCCTCATGGCGACCGACGAGGGTTACGACCCGGCCGTGTGGGAGCAGATGGCCAACGAGCTCGCCCTGCAGGGACTCGGCATTCCCGAGGAGTTCGGTGGACAGGGTTTCGGCCCGGTCGAGCTCTACGTGGTCTTCGAGGAGATGGGCGCCGCGTTGCTGTGCTCGCCGTACTTTTCAACCGTCGCGCTCGCGGCGAACGCCGTGCTCTTCGTGGGTAACGACGACGACAAGGCCAAGTACCTGCCGGGCATCGCATCGGGCGAGACGATCGCCACGGTGGCGCTCACCGATGACGCAGGGCAGTGGGACCTCGCCACGACGTTGACGAAGGCTACCGCCTCGGGCGACGGCTTCGTGTTGAACGGCGTGCGCAACTACGTGACCGATGGCAACACCGCATCGCTGCTCCTGGTACCCGCGGTCACCGAGAAGGGACTCTCCTTGTTCGCCGTGAAGGGCGACGCCACCGGCGTCACGCGCGAGGCGCTTCCGACGATGGACCAGACCCGCAAGCAGAGCCGCATTGAGCTGAAGGACGCTCCGGCGGTCCTCGTGGGCACCGAGGGCGAGGCACTCGCCGGACTCGAGACCATGCTCTTCGTGGCCGAGTCGGCCCTCGCCGCCGAGCAGGTCGGCGGAGCCCAGCGCGTGCTCAATAACGCGGTTGAGTACGCGAAGAATCGTGTCCAGTTCGGACGACCGATTGGATCGTTCCAGGCCATCAAGCACAAGTGCGCCGACATGCTGCTCGACGTCGAGTCCGCCAAGTCAGCCGCGTACTACGCCGCGTGGGCTGCGCAGGAACTCAACGACGAGCTGCCGATCGCCGCGAGCCTCGCTAAGTCGTTCTGTTCCGAGGCCTACTTCCACTGCGCCGCCGAGAACATCCAGATACACGGTGGTATTGGCTTCACGTGGGAGCACCACGCGCACCTGTACTTCAAGCGCGCGAAGAGCTCGGAACTGTTCCTGGGTGACCCCGCGTACCACCGCGAACTGCTGGCTCAGCGCCTGGGCATCTAGCGCAGAGTGCTCGCCCACGAGCAACTGAAAAGCGGGAACTCGCTCCTCGATCTGCGCATCGCGACTTCGAACGCCCGTCCGGTCACGGACCATATCCTCGTGCTCGTTCACGGGCTGCCACGAGCCATGGGCATGGGCCGTCAGGCCGCGGGGCTGCTGCCCGAACTCGCCGAGCACCTCGCCAACGAATCGGGCTGGATTGTCGCCACGGGAACGCTGTCGGGGGTGGGCGGCAGCACCGGCACGTTCTCGGCGACCCAGTGGCGCCACGACCTCAACGGAATCCTCAATCGGATCGAGGAGGGCGAACGACGGATCTCGCTCGCCGGCTTCGGGTTCGGCGGCGCGCTCGCGCTCGCTACCGCCGCGAGCGATGAACGGGTGAGGGGCGTCGCGACGTTCGCCACCCCCGCGCATCTGGAGGCGTGGTGCTCGAGCGCCGCTGATTTCCACCGGGCCGTGCAGGTGGCCGGCGTTGTGGCGGACGAGAACGACCTGCTGGCGCCCGAGGCGTTGCGTGACGACGTCCTCGCGATCGACCCCATCAGCTCCATTGCCCTAATCCCGCCTCGCCGTCTGCTCATTGGCCATGGGGCGGACGACATCGAGGTGCCCGTGAGCGACGCGCGCGATCTGTTGGCGAGCGCCGAGGGCCGGGCGGAGCTGCGGATCATCCAAGGAGCGGGCCACCAACTGCGGGCCGATCCTCGGATGGTGGCGACCTTGTTAGGTTGGCTCGACCGTCACCGCTGAGAGTGCGAGGTCGATCGCTTCGCGCAGCGCCCTCGCCGACCGCTCCGGATTGGCCGCTTGCGTGAGGTAGCGGACCACCACGAAGTGGCGCAGACCGGCCGCGACGAGGGCGCCGACGTTCTCATCGGTGACCCCCCCGGTCACGAACACCGGCCGGTCGCTTCGGTTCTGGCACTCGACGGCGTAGCCCACTCCGGTGCCGGCGCGGCCCAGCTTGGTGGGGGTGGGCACGATGGGTCCGGCGCTGAAGTAGGAGGCGGCCTGGCCCAGCGCCGCGTCAAATTCGGGGGTCGAGTGGGTTGAAAGACCGACGATGGCTTGGTCGCCCAGCAACTCGCGGCAGTGTGCGACGCTGACGTCGTCCTGGCCGACATGCACCCCGTCGGCGCCCACCTCGAGCGCCAATTGCGGGGAGTCGTTCATGATGAAGGGAACGTCGAAGTCGCGACAGATTGGTACCATGAGCCGAGCGGTCGCGAGGCGCTGCTCGTTCGGCAACTCCTTTTCGCGCAGTTGGACCACGTCAACACCCCCTCGCAGCACGGCGGGCAGGAAATCGGCCATGTCCTCGCGGTGGGCAACGCACAGGTAAAGGTTCCGCGAAAAGAGATCAAACACGAAGTCCACCTTAGGAGTTCGGCGATGTTGACCAGAAAGTGGCCATCCGTAGGGCAGAATGGGTAAATGCAGATTCCCGCGAAGGCCGAGTACGCGATTCGGGCACTTCTCACGCTGGCCGCGAGCGACACGTCGGTGAGCGCGGAGCACCTCGCCCAGGAGCAGGGACTGCCCGCCAAATTTCTCGGCGCGATTCTTTCTGACCTGCGCCGAGGGGGTCTCGTCACGAGCCAACGCGGGCCCGAGGGAGGCTTCAAGCTCGCTCGCGATCCGGACAACATCATGATCGCGGACATACTGCGCGTGGTGAGCGGGCCACTGGCCGGTGTTCGCGGAATGCGCCCCGAAACACTGGTCTACGAGGGCGAGGCGAGGCACCTGCGCGACGTGTGGGTCGCGGTGCGAGGCGCGCTGCGCGAGGTGCTCGAGCACGTCACCCTCGGACAGGTGCTGCGCGGGGAGTTCCCTCCTTCCATCACGAGGTTCACCACCGACCCGGATTCGTGGATCACCCGGATCATATGAAACGTATTCATACCGACGGCGCATGCCGCGGTAATCCCGGACCCGGGGGCTGGGCGTGGGCGAGCGGGACCGAAAGCTACGCGAGCGGCTGCGCTTCGCACACCACGAACCAGCGCATGGAGGTCCTCGCCGTCATCGAGGCGCTGAGGGAGAACGTGGACGATCCGGTCGAGATCGTGAGCGACTCCACCTACGTGGTGAAATGTTTTAACGACAAGTGGCACGTGGGTTGGCTGCGCCGGGGTTGGAAGAACTCCCAAGGAAAGCCCGTGGCGAACCGCGACCTGTGGGAGCAGCTCTTCGAGCTGGTGCTGGACAGCCCTCGACGCATTACGTTTTCCTGGGTCAAGGGTCATTCGGGTGACCTGATGAACGACTTCGTGGATGAGCTGGCGACCGCGGCGGCGGACTTCCAGCGGGGCCAGCATTCCTGATTTCTCTCCGTGTCACCACGGTTAGCGGAAACATTAGGATTCTCTGGGGGTCATCTCCAAACGTTTGAAAGGGATATGCCGTGGCTAACGAGATCCAGCAGTTCGATGTAGTGGTAATCGGAGGAGGACCCGGTGGATACGCGGCGGCCCTCTACGGCGCGGCAGCCGGTTTGAACATCGCCCTCGTGGAGCGCGACAAGGTCGGCGGCACGTGCCTGCACCGTGGATGCGTTCCGGCCAAGGAGTTCCTCGAGACCGCCCACGTTCGTCAGACCCTCGAGCACGCCGGCGCCTTCGGCTTCACCACCAAGGGCGTTGAGGTCGACTTCGCCGTCAGCCAAGCGCGCAAGAACGAGATCGTCGACCGTCTCTTTAAGGGAGTGACCGGTCTCTTGAAGGGCCGAAAGGTCACCATCTTCGACGGCACCGCGCGCCTCGACGCGGATCAGACCATCACCGTCATTGATGGAGCGGACGCGGGCGTCGTCGCCAAGGGCAAGAACGTCATCCTCGCCCCCGGGTCGGTGCCGCGAACGCTGCCCGGATTCGAAGTCGACGGGAAGATCGTCCTCACCTCCGACGAGTTCCTGGAGCTTTCGTCGCTACCGGTGACCGCCGCCGTCATTGGTGGAGGCGCGATCGGCTGCGAGTTCGCATCGATGCTCTGCGACATGGGAACGAAGGTCACCATCCTTGAAGGCCTGCCGTCGATCCTGGCGGGCTGCGACACCGAGGTCGCGAACGTCGTGCAGCGCTCTTTCAAGAAGCGCGGCATCGAGATTCAAACCGGCGTGAACATCACCGGCCACTCGCCAAAGAAGACCGGCACCGCGATCAAGATCGAGGGCGCCGATGACGTGAAGGTCGACATGGTCGTCATCTCGGTCGGGCGCCGTCCGCGCACCGAGGGCCTTCTGGGCGAGGGCACGGGTGTCGTGCTCGATGAGCGGGGCTTCGTGGTCGCGGACAGCTATCAGCGCACCGCGAACGCCAACGTCTTCGCCGTTGGCGACGTTGTCGCCAACACCCCCCAGCTGGCCCACGTCGGATTCGCCGAGGCAATCGTCGCGGTGAAGACGATTCTCGGCGAGCCAGTCGTGCCCGTTGACTACGAGCGGGTCCCGTGGGCGATCTATTCGAATCCCGAGGTCGCCTTCTGCGGGCTCACCGAGGCCGCCGCGAAGGAGAAGGGCTACGAGGTCGTCGTGAAGAAGGATCCCTTCGGCGGCAACAGCCGCGCGCAGATCATCGGTGACACCGACGGAGTCGTCAAGATCATTGCCGAGAAGCGCGCAGATGGAACGGCCGGCCAGATCCTCGGCGTTCATATGGCCGGTCCCTGGGTCACCGAGCAACTTGGCGCGGGCTACTTCGCTGTGAACTGGGAGGCCACCGCCGAGGAGGCGGCCGCGCTGATCCAGCCCCACCCGTCACTGTCCGAGACCTTCGGCGAGACCTTGCTGGCGCTCGCGGGCCGAGGTCTCCACGTTGGTTGACGTAACGCTTCCATCGCTGGGTGAGTCGGTCACCGAAGGAATCATCACTCAATGGTTCAAGAAGGTCGGCGACGCCGTAGCACGCGATGAGCCACTCTTTGAGGTGTCCACCGACAAGGTCGACTCCGAGATGCCGTCTCCCGCCGCGGGAGTGCTCGTGCAGATCCTGGCGGACGAGGGCGACACCGTTCAGACCGGCGCACGCGTCGCGGTGATCGACGAGCGCGCGGTTGCCGGGAGCGCCCCGTCGCCATCGATTGCTTCCCCACCATCGGGCGAGCCAACGCTCGCCGCATCGGAGCCAACCATCCCGGCCGGTCCCAGCGCGCCGGCCTCGGGTGAAGGCGTGAACGGTGTCGTCGTATCGCCCGTCGTGCGCCGGATCCTGAGTGATGGCGGTGTCGAGCCGTCGACGATTCGCGGTTCCGGTCCCGGCGGGTCGATCACCCGTCGTGACGCCGAGCGCGCCGTGGCGAGCGGGCCCACCGAAGAGGTCGTGGTGCCGCTCTCCAATGGCCGTCGTCGCATGGGGCAGCACCTTTCGGTCTCGGCGCAGACCACTCCTCATGGCTTCGTGGCGATTGAAATCGACGGCGCGGTCTTTGGCGAGCTCGAGCGGCTGGGCCGCACGACGCGAGACGGTGTCGCCATCACCGATGAGATGGTGGTGAGCCTCGCGGCGGTTCGCGCGTTGGCTGAATTCGACTACCTCAACGCGACGTTCCAGGGCGAAGAGCTGGTAGTGCACCGTACGGTGAACCTCGGCTTCATGCGACACGTCGCTGAGGACGGCATGCTAGTGCCCGTCGTTCACGCCGCAGCGGGTCTGACCTTACGGGCCCTCGCCCGGCGAGTGAGCGAACTCGGCGAACGCCTGATGTCGCGCCAGCTCACGACCGACGACTTGATGGGTGGAACGTTCACCATCGTGGGCGCGCCCACCGAGCACACTCTCTGGGTCGAGCCCATCATCATCCAGCCCGAGGTCGCCGTGCTGAGCGTCGGAGCGGTCCGGCTCGTGCCGGTCGTCACGACGACCAACGGCGAGCCCTCGATCGAGGTTGGACGTCGTCTCGTGCTCGGCCTCTCGTTCGACCACCGCATCTGCGAACCCGTATCGGCGGCGAACTATCTGGAGCGTGTCGCGGAACTGCTCGCCGGAATGGATCTGGAGAGCGAGCGCTAGATGCTCCGCCGACGCCACCTGGGACGGATCTCCTTCGCCGAGGCCAACGACTTCCAGCGCGCGCTCATGCAGTCCGGTGACGACTACGTCCTGTTGTTCGAGCATCCACCAACGTATACCAGGGGCATCCGCACCCAGGAGGAGCATTTCCTGGTTTCGCCGGCAGAACTCAACGCCGTCGTCATCGACGCGGACCGTGGCGGCGACGTGACCTATCACGCCCCCGGCCAGGTGGTCGCCTGGGCGATCGTGACCGTGGCGGACGATCCGTCGGCCGGCAAGGCCCACGTCACCCACCTGGAGGACGCCGTCATCGCGACCGTCAAGGGAGTTGATCCCGGCCGCCGCCTCGGCGACATCGGCCGCCTCGACGGATACCCCGGAGTCTGGGCGCATCTTGAGGGTCGGCCCGCAAAGATCGCGGCGGTGGGCGTGCGCACCGAGCGTAACGAGAGCGGCGCGCGGCGAACGCTGCACGGCGTCGCGCTCAACGTCGACATCGACCTTTCGGGCTTCGCCGCGATAGTGCCGTGCGGCATCCCCGACAAGCCCGTCGCGTCCCTGCGATCGTTGGGGCTCGACGTCACTTCACTGGAGGTCGAAGAGCGGCTTGGCGACGAGCTGAGCGCCCGTCTCGGCGGACCCGGCTCGGTCGCCCGCGTCGACCGCAGCGCGTCGACGACCTCGAACGAGCGTCCGCTCCTGCGCCGACTTCGAAAGGCCGGCGTCGACCCCGATGCGGGAATCTCGCTGCACTCGCGCAAGCCCGAATGGCTGCGCGTCGAAGCCCGGATGGGCGAGGAGTACCAGTCGCTTCGCACGCTCACCCAGGACCTTCGCCTGGTGACGGTCTGCGAAGAGGCGGGATGCCCCAACATCTTCGAGTGCTGGGCCGACGGAACGGCCACCTTCATGGTGAACGGCGAGCGGTGCACCCGGGCCTGCGGCTTCTGCCTCATCGATACCCGTAAGCCGCTTGCGCTCGATCCGACCGAGCCTGAACGGGTCGCCGAGGCGGTCGTGCGACTGAAGCTGCGCCACGCCGTCATCACCTGCGTGGCCCGTGACGATCTCGACGACGGCGGAGCCGGAGCGATCGCCGCGACGGTCCGGGCTATTCGGGGTCGTTCGCCCTTGACCAACGTGGAGGTGCTTATCAGCGACCTGAAGGGTGATCCCGGTTCGCTGGCCCTGATCCTCGACTCGCGTCCCGACGTCGTCAACCACAACATCGAAACCGTGGCCCGCCTCCAGCGCGCCGTGCGCCCGAGCGCCGGCTACTTGCGATCGCTCACCGTGCTCGCGAGAAGCGCCGCGTCGGGACTCACGACGAAGTCCGGCATGATGGTCGGTCTGGGCGAGACGCCGGAGGAAGTGGAAGAGACTCTCGCCGATCTCGCGGCGGTGGGGGTCTCGATCGCGACCATTGGCCAGTATCTACGGCCCACCGAGCAGCACCTCCCCGTTTCACGATGGTGGGCACCCACCGAGTTCGATGAACTTGCGAAGAAGGGCGAACGACTGGGCCTGAAGCGCGTCCAGTCCTCGCCGCTCACCAGGTCGAGCTACCACGCCAGGGAGGCGTTGAGCGATGCCACGCCGGTCGCGGCGCCCACCAGGCGCTGACGGGTCTCTAGGCGACGAAGTACTTCGCCATCGGGTGGTGGCAGATGATGGCGTCCGTCGTCTGTTCGGGATGGAGCTGGAATCCCTCCGAAACGATGACGCCGATGCGGCTCGCCTCGAGGACCTCGGCCACCTTGGCGTTATCGGTGAGGTCCGGACACGCGGGGTAGCCCCACGAGTAGCGCCCACCCCGGTACTGCTGGCGAAAGAGGCCGGTCAGGGTGGGACCGTCCTGCTCGGCGAAGCCCAACTCCTGACGAATGCGCTTGTGCCACATCTCGGCGAGAGCCTCGGCCATCTCGACTCCGAGGCCGTGCAGCATCAGGTAGTCGGTGTAGCGGTTCTGCGCGAAGAGCTCCTGGCAGCGTTCGGACACTCGCGGTCCCATTGTCACGAGCATGAAGCTGGCGTAGTCGTGGTCAGGGCTCTCAACTGAGCGAAAGAAGTCGGCGATGCAGAGGTGGGGAGCCTGGTGCTGGCGGGGAAAGGCGAATCGCGCTCGCTCGCTCTGGCGGGTGTCGTCGGTGTAGACGATCAGATCGTTGCCATCCGACGCAACGGGGAAGTGGCCCCACACGACCTGGGGAATGAGCAGGTCCTCCTCCTTCGCGATGGCCAACTCCTCTCGCAGCGTCGCGCTGACGCGTTCCTTGAAGGCGGGGTCGTCCTCGCCATTCTCCGGGCGAAACCCCCACTGGTTGCGAAAAAGCGCCGTGAGGTTCAGGTAGTCGCTGATCTCGTCGACGGACATGCCCTTGGCGACACGGCTGCCCAGGAAGGGCGGCACGAAGATGGGATTGTCCTCTTCCACGTCGGCACTGCGGCTGGGCAGGCCCTCGACGGTCACGCCGGACTGCCCCTTGATGCGTCGAAAGACCTTGCGCTCGGAGATCTCGCGTCCGAAGTTCGGATCCTCTTCGCCGGACTTTCGAAGCTCACCCAGACGGTCGAGCACGCGCAGCCCCTCGAAGGCGTCCTTGCCGTAGAAAACCCGTCCCTGGTAGATCTCGCGAAGATCGCGCTCGACGTAGGTGCGCGTCAACGCGGCGCCGCCGAGCAGGACCGGGACGCCCGCCATGCCCCGCTCGTTCATGAGCTCGAGATTCTCGCGCATGATGAGGGTCGACTTCACGAGCAGCCCGCTCATGCCCAGGGCGTCCGCTTTGTGCTCTTCGACCGCGTTCAGCATCTCATTGACGCCCACCTTGATGCCGAGGTTCACGACCTCGTAGCCGTTGTTGGTCAAGATGATGTCCACGAGGTTCTTGCCGATGTC
>PMLJ01000012.1 GCA_003158855.1 Acidimicrobiaceae bacterium | reverse complement strand
AACCGCTACTACGATCCGACGACCGATCAGTTCCTGAGCATCGACCCGAAGGTCGCGCAGACGGACCAGCCGTATGTGTTTACGAATGACGATCCGCTGAATTCGGCTGACCCTCTTGGCTTGAGCGGCGGTCCCGTCGTGTTTGGGAAGCCGTGTACGAAGGATTGCGGCGGAAACCCATTCGAGGGCATAATCAAACATTGGCGAGGACTCGCAAAGATTGCCGTCATCACTGTTTCAATCGTTGGTGGGGCTGCGTGCGTGATGGCAACGGTCGGCGTCTGTGGTGCTGCTGCATTTAGCATCGGCTCAGTCGAGATCTCAGGCGGAGCACTAGCAGTTGGAGCTGCCTCAGGTGCAGCCTCAGGAGCTTCGGATTATGGACTTGACTCCGGACGCCACACACTAAGTGGCTACTTCACTAGTGCTGGTGAGGGATCTCTCAAAGATGCGGTCTACTTTGGGATACCGGAGGAAGTCCTCTTTGGGGGGTTGGGCAGGGGAGCGCACGCAGTTGACCTAGATTTCGGTGGAGCTTTAAGGAACCTACCCGGTTACTTGAGAAGCGTTTTTAAGTAGGAGCAAATGACGAAGAGAATCCGGCGTGCTTCGGGTACCCGCACTTTTGTCGATGTAGTGAGACATTTCACCAGGTCGTCATTCGCCGAGCGCAAAGCCGCAGATATGGAAGCTGTCCAAAATGGAGAGTCACGACTCGTTCGGTGTTACGTCAAACCCGATTCCAATGAAAAGCGGCGACAGTGGAAACCTGGCTACCTGGAGCTCTCAGCTGGGAAAGTCCTTTGGCGTGGATCATCCAGAAAATGGCCGAATCTCCTTTTCGTCGCCAGTGAATGGCGTCTCAGTTTGCGTAAGGTGCGCCAAGAAGAACATGTCTATAAGTCATGGAGCGTCATCGAATGCAAGCGGGGATCGGAAGTCGTGAGCCTTGCGGTGCCGAAACTCGATGCTGAATTATGCCTCTTCGCACTTGAGCGTCAAGAATAGGCAGCATTACTTCCTTCGGAGGCGTGGACTTTACCCTCACGCGATCAAGTCCCAATCTCGCAAAAGCAACGTACTTGATGATCGCCCGGGTTTTGCCGCGGAACACAGCGAGCGGCACGACTCGATTTGCACGAGAAGTGTCGTGAGCTTCGGTTTGAGAATTAGTCCGGACTCGATTTCCTGGGACCCATTGATCCTGATCAACTCAACATTACTTTCGGGAATCATGACTCCCGCATGAGATCGCAGCATTAACCGCTACTACGATCCGACGACCGATCAGTTCCTGAGTGTCGATCCCGACGTTGCAATTACAGATGAGCCGTATCTACTTACTGGTGACAATCCCTTGAATTGGAGTGACCCGCTTGGATTGTGCATTCGGACTTCAAACGGGGGATGCGTTGCAGCGCCCACACCGAAGCCAGCGCCGAAGCCAGCGCCGAAGCCAGCGCCGAAGCCAGCGCCGAAGCCAGCGCCAATGTGTGATGCGCACGCTACGCACTGCGGAGGAGTTTCCTCTGGGCCGCCGGTGTGTTACAGCGGCACAACTCAGATTTCATGCAGTGTTCAGGACCAAGAAGGTTATTCTGCTCCTTCTTGGCCTATTGCTGTGATCGATGGGATTGGTGGAGCAGTCGTTTGTGGAAGCGGACTCGGTACGGTTGTCTGCCTTGTCGGTGGACTGACTATTGCTGCAACCAACGTAGGCAGTGACTTTGAGAACGGATGTAGTCCGGGTAGAACTGCCGTAGATGCCGGCGTTGGAATAGCGGGTTCAGCCTTTGGGGCATTTACGAGTATCGGTGGAGCAGCTCTCGATGGCACTCCGATTTGGATGCGAGAGATCTACAATGGAACGACCGGTGCACCATCAGCAGGTGCATCCGCACTGCAATCAAACTCGGGTTCACGTTGTTGAGAGAAGTTAATGAGATAATGAATGGGCGAAGAAGGTAATTGTATGCTCCAATCTGCGACAATCAAAGTCTTTCGAGTTCCAGACATCTGGATGGATCGAAACAGGGTGTACAAGGTTGATATCGACGGCGGTACGGTGGGCGAACTCTGGCCTGCGCAAAGTATGTCGTGCAGTGTTAGTCCTGGGGAGCATCGAGTTCGAGTGAAGATTGACTTCATGGGTTCTAGAGAGTTGATCGTCTCGCCAATCGCCGGAGAGGTGATTGAGTTGGCCTGCAGAGGCCATGGCTCAGCGTCGGCAATATTCAACACCATATTCAGAAGGAATTCTTATCTTGAGCTCCAAACGATAACTTCAGAAGAGGGCGAAAAGCTTGCGCGGATCACAAAGAAACGAGAGCCGCCAACTCCGAGGAATATCGCAAATGATCTCCCTTGAATACGTGAAGGAAGTTCTCACGCGAGTGTTTTCAGCGTGAGGGCTAGCGGTTCAGAAAACAACTCAAGTGGTTGTTCGGATTTATCTGTTCGCCGTGAGGTCCACCATAAGCGCTGTTGCTGACAGAACGTCGATCTGAATCGATACTGCACATTATTCAAGGCGAATTACTGCTGGGTTTTCGTACGTGGAGATTCTGATCTTTGTTTGCGCGAGAGGTCGAAGTTGAGGTCAGGATGCGGGGACCACCTCAAAATGACTTGATGTGTGTTCGAGTTAGCGCGACCGTTGCGACACACGCCAAACAACGGAGATCTTAGATGACCAATCGTGACACTATCGAATCACCGGCGCTCTACGTGCAGGTTGATCGCGCTCGCTAATGATCACCAGAGGCTCGGATTGGCTTAACTACTTTGAGGCGATGGAAGTCCTCGGCGTAGGCCGTTCTACACTCGATGGCTGGCGTAAGTCTGGTCGCCTGGAGTTCTCAAAACTTCCAAACGGTCAGCTTCGGATACGTCACGCAGAACTCGACGCATGGCTGGAGAGCCTTGTAGAGGGATGAGCGTAAGTCAGTCGGAGATTTCTGATTCTGCGCTCTGACCGTCGGACGGTCGAGGTGTGCAGCAAGTTCACAGCCGACCTATGTCAAGCCCTCGACATGAAGCTGCGGCCTCGCACGACTTCAGTTGAACAATGGAGATAAATTGCTACAGGGCCTTCTCGATGGAGTACATTCCGTCAAGTATTTGATTCGACAGTGCAACTTGCCCTGCGACGCGCTTTACGTAGTGTTTTGTAAGAACCTCGACGGAGTGCCCAAGACGCGAAGCGGCTTCGGCGATTGGGATTGTTTGAGCGAGGTGTGAAGCGTTAGTGCGGCGAAGACCGTAAGGGCTTAGTGTGGTCTTCCATCCTGAAGTCTTGCATGCCCGGTTCAATGTGCGCGACCAGTTGCTCTGCGTAGGGCGCGATCCATTACGCGTGAGAAACAATGGTCCGGTAGTGATATTGGATTGTTTCATCCTGTCGATGAGTATTGCTACCAACACCGGTGAGATAGGAACGGTGCGCCTGCTGCGTTTCGTCTTCGGTCCAGCGATATCTTCGCTCTCGCTATTCCACTTACCACCCTCCACGCCTGACCACGCTCGGCTCACTCTGATGGATCCCCAGCCGGCGTCGGGCAGCAGTAAGTCCTCGACCTCGAGTACGACAGCTTCGCCGGGGCGCAGACCCGCGTAGCCGCAGACTGCGGAGAGTGCACGATACATGTGGCTGGCCGGCTGGTTGGACGGGATGGCGTCAAGGATCGCCCTAAGTTGGTCAACGCTTGGCACCTCTTCGTCATCAAACTCGTTGGACTCTGCCCGATCGCTCTTGGCAGTGGCGCCACCCTCGCGACGAGGCCAAAGCACTGTCTCCAATAGACCCTTCTTAACCGCGACCCAAAGTGCGGTCTTCGCTACGGTTACCAAGCGACTTTGAGTGGTCGGCGCATACGGGGTGACACCATCAAGACTGATGCGCATCCGTTTGTCAATTTCGTAGAGTGCCTCTTTGCCGAGGTCTCCGACGAACGGTGAGTTCTTGGTCAGCCACATCTGGAGATTTCGAGGTAGCGGGTCGTCGGACCACACCCATTCAACGGACTTGCCCGTATCCGCACTTATCGGGCTCGGCATCATCCAAGTCGCTAGGGTGGCTCGCCATTCAACCCGCGGGGCCGAAGCGCCCGGGCGAGCGCTATGTATCACGAGGGAAGTTAAGGCCTCTACGTAGCTTCTTCGCGTTGAGGGGGATAAGCGTCGCCATTCGTCCTGGATGTAAGAACGGCAAAATTGCGCCACGTTGACGATGCCCATAGGACTCGCTGAAGATGGGAGTCCTGTGGCGGGATCCCATTGCCGTTCGTTCATGGCCGCCACCTTCATAAGGGCATAAAAGGCATCGGCGCCATTGTCGCCTTTAGCATGGGCAAAACTCCGCCAATACCCGTGTCCGTTAAGTCTCCATCGCACGGCGTAAGGGAGGTTGCGATCGGGGTATTCCCTCGGCTTGGAAACGGTCACTTTGACTTGGTGGGCGCTCATCCTTCTACCTGGCCCGCGAGAAACGTGCCGAGTTCTGTGGGCCAATCCAAGTTTGACCGCGGAGGAGATTGGAGAAGGACAAGTGGTTGGGCTTGTGCCAGCCATCAAGTGCAGAACGGCTCATGACAGGGACGCCCATCACTTGTAAGGAATGGAGCCAGTCGTTATCCAGTACGGACGTCGGTGCCTCACTTTCTGACGAACCCGTTTGCCAGCTAGTGGTCGCTATCGATAACTCAAAATCTGGGACATGCGCCGCCAACTGTGCACGTGCTTGAATGGTGGGGAGTGGTTGTGAGTAGTCGGTTAGTTCTCGCCACTTCTTGTGCTGTGATTGTGCTGTGAGTGGCATGACATCAGTGTAGGGCATTGAAATACAGTATTGCTCCCGTAGCTCAGGGGATAGAGNNGAGGCGGCTCGGAGCGTCGTGCTACTCGAAGCAAAGCCAGTGTCAGGGCGACGAGCACGGTGGTGAAAAGCCCTGGGGGGACGTAGGCCTTGGGTGAAGCCACTGAAGTCCTGATCGCGGACGCGAGCACCACGGTGCTGTGCTGCGACGGGTCGGCCACGCCGCGCACTGGCGTGCCTGACGCGGAGAAGGTTGTCATCGAACCAATGAGTTCGCGGTAGGTGGTGCCACCCACGGTGTAGTCGCCGCGGCAGGTGTACCCGGCCGCGTTGCTTCCGCTGCCGCCGATGTTCCCGATGCAGTCGACCACGGTGACGATGACGGGGATTCCGTGGGCCTTCATGCGGTCGATGCGGGCGTTGTCGTTGGTGGCGGATATGAAGCTCACCACGAGGGCGATGGCGAAGAGGACCAATCCAAGTGCCCCCGCGAACAGCCATAGCGTGCGCCCGACACTGGCTGCTGCAGGACCGCGCAGCGAGGTTACGTGATCGTCGAGCGACTGGCGTTCGGCATTCGCGCCTGCGAAGGCGAGGTCCTCGTGGGGTATGGCTTCGTCGTGTTCCGCTTCTGTCATGCGACTACTCAAGATCTGCTGGGTGGTGGATCGCTGCCGGCGAAACGCCAAAAGGTGACGCGTGGGGCACGACCAGCTCACATCTACGATATCGGCGGGCTGGCCCGACAAGGTAAGGCGCGCTCGCCTCGGACCGCGCAGCACTCTGATACGGGTGTTGCCTCCAACGTTCACATCAATCCTCGGCGCCCATCGTCGCCCGGCAGCGCGACTTTTGGCATCTCGGCGGCCGGTCTAGAAGGGTGCGAGGGATCGTCGCCTCGCGAAAGCCGACTTTGCCGCTGACGACTGGTCAATGTGAGACGAGCACTGACACTTACGCGGTTCGATTCGTAGCATGCTGGACTGTCGCCCAGAATCAGGACGGGCGAGAGGCTCATTGGAGGTTCGTCGTCGGTGATGCTGATCAGCGTGACCAGTTGGGGATTGCTCGGGGCGTAGGCTGGGGATGATCTACGCGCGGAGCTTTTCACGGAGCTTCGCGCGGAAATCCCGCTCCCGTAGCTCAGGGGATAGAGCATCGGTTTCCTAAACCGTGTGCGCAGGTTCGAATCCTGCCGGGGGCACCAATGTCGCAAACCCAAGGGGGCCACGGCATCAGAGAGGAGAGACGTGATCGGGCCCGTTGTTGACGCTTCTTGGTTGAGGCAACACCAAGCTGATGTGGTTATCGCGGATGTTCGCTGGTACCTCGACGGTCGTTCCGGTAGCGAAGTCTACGAAAAGGGTCACATTCCCGGCAGCGTCTTCATCGATCTCGACCGTTGGCTGTCCGATGAATCGAGCCCACCTAATGGCCGCCACCCGCTGCCATCACCAGAAAGGTTCGCTGCAGGCATGGCGCAGAGCGGCATTTCCAATAACCACACAGTCATTGCCTACGATGACGCGGGTGGGGTGATCGCTGCACGTCTCGTTTGGATGCTGCGAGTCACGGGCCATAGCGCCGCGCTACTGGATGGTGGCCTGAAGGCCTACCATGGGCCACTCGAGACCGGAATCATCACGCGGCGGCCAGGCACATTTGATGCTCAACCGTGGCCGCAGGAGCGACTCGCTGAAATCTCCGATACCACTAACCGCACCAATGTTCTGCTCGACGCCCGCAATCGAGATCGCTATCGGGGGGACTTTGACCCGGTTGATTCGCGCTCCGGGCACATACCTGGTGCTCGCAACGTGCCGTGCCGAGAGAACCTCACTGAGGGAGGTACCTTCCTGCCGGTCGACGAGATTCGCCAAAAGTTCGTCGACGCAGGAGTTGTCGATGGGGATCAAACAATCTCCTACTGCGGCTCAGGTGTCACGGCCTGTCATAACTTGCTGGCATTAGAGCTCGCGGGTCTTGGTCGAGGACGGCTGTATCCCGGTTCTTGGTCTCAGTACAGTCTCGCCACCGATCATCCTGTTGCGACGGGGGACTCGCCGGGCTGATTTTCGGCCGCGCTGTTGGTGGAGCGCGTATCGCCCCAGCATCGGTTTCCTAATCCGAAGTTAGATGTGGGAGAGACTGGGAAACGTTGGAAATTCGGGCTTTTCACTGGGCCTACAGGTGTCACGGCACACGCGTATTGCAAAACAGTGGAGCAACATTGGAGCAAATGCGAGGAGAAATCTTGCTTCTGGGTGGTCATTGCACCACTACGAAAAGATAGGCCCCGAAGATCTTGACGCTCGTGCATGCCATGCGGTCGATTTCAGTTCGCTGACGTTCGCTGGTGACCGTATCTGGCTGCAATATTGGGGTTTTAGTTCGCCGGCGTTCAGGCGCGATCGCACGTAACCGCCGGCGTTGCTAAAGGCGTTGCTAAAGGAAATAATCGCGCAAAAGTTCGGTCTTGTCTTCACCACTCCCACCGACGAACTTCGCACGTGACGTCAGCAGGGGCGCCTTATGACTTGCATGCCTGCAATATGTCATGACGCTCATTGCGGTGGTCCGCTCGTGAGCTTCACGACTGTGCGGTGGGTGGTGCCGTACTGATCAACCCAGTTGAGAGTCACCTTGGTGCCGGGCGAAATCGCGAGCAGCATGTTCACGAGTTGCGTCGGCGACGTGATGGTCTTGGCGTTGAGCGAGGTGATGACGTCGCCGTAGCTGAGTCCCGCCTTTTCGGCCGCGGATCCGTGCACGACACCGACCACGACTACACCAGTAAGGAAGGAGCCGTTTTGGTAGTAGCCCGAGTTCCCCACCTCTACCCCGAGGTAGGCCGTCGCGCCTCGGTGGACGTTGCCCGAGAAGTTCCCGGCCTCGATCTGACGGGCGATCGACACCGCCGTGTTGATCGGGATCGCGAATCCCTCGTTGGCGCCGGACTGGAACTGAAAGCTGCTCGACGCGGCGGTGTCCATGCCGATGACGTTGCCGGAGGCGTCGGCCAGTGGTCCACCCGAGTCACCCGGCTCAATCGGAGCGTTCGTTTCGATGAGCCCCGTCAGCTGCTCCCTCGTTCCCGCGGCCTCGTCGCTCGCGGTGATGGTCTGGTCCAGCGCCGTCACGGTCCCGCTCGCTGAGCTCGGCGTCCCGCCAGTGCCGCCAGCGTTGCCAATCCCGGTGACCTTCGCGCCCACTTTGACTGACGAGGAGTTGCCGATCGGTACCGTCTTCAGCCCAGCGGCACCCTTCAGTTGCAGCACCGCTATATCGGCGGCGACGTCGTAACCGACGACCGTCGCGGTGTAGTTCTTGCCGTTGGCTACGTCACGCACCTTGATGGCCGTCGCACCGCGGATCACGTGATTGTTCGTTAGCACTTCACCGGTGGGGGTGAGGACGATTCCTGTCGCCGCCGCAGTGCCATTTTCGTAGCCGAGCTTCACATTCACATCAACGATACCGGCGATTACCTTCGAGACCGTGCTCGCCTCAGCACCCGAGACCGGCGCGAGGGCGCTCACCGCGAGCACGACGAGCGAGAGGCTCGTCGGTATCCAGTTGCTACTGCGACGCAGGTTCCGTCGATTCATTTCATTCCCCTTCTATTACGGTCTCTTCGATGTCCTGGGGCGCCGCTGGGACAAGCAACGCGAGTGAGTCCACGTCTGAGCCGTGTGCAACTTCACAGCGAAGTTCAAGTCGCCGTGCGCCGGGGGCGACGAGTTGGAAGTTTGCACCGATGGCGAAGGGAGCGGTTATCAACTGACGACCTTCGAGTAGGGAATGATCTGTGATGTTGGCGGCACCGAAACGCTGACGTGCTCGCCCCACTTGGAGAAGGTTGTCGTGCCGGTGCTGCTTGATGTAGTGCTGACCTCGCGGATGGGCAGGACTGCCGTTCCCTCCGAGAGAGTGAGGACGGACTTCGACTTTGACGTCGAGCTAGTGGCCTTCGTGGTCCAACTCAACTCGTAGTACGGCGTGCCCCCAATGGCCCTCGTCGAGTAGGTGGTGCCCTTGGTCGTGGGCAGCAGGTTGTCCAGCACGGGAATCGTGACGCTCGACTTGAGACTCTTGTAGGGGGTTGTTCCCGCCTTCATGGAGATTGCGTGAGTGCCGACCTTCTTCTGTTCCTTGGCACTCAACCCCATGAGCGAGATGAGGCCGGCAGCGTTTCCGCTGAGGTAGGCGTACGCGGGTGTCACCTTGATCGTGGCTCGGTCGGATCCTTTGGTGATGGTCTCCACGCCACTCGTTGCACCGATATCGGCGACCAGCTTTGTCGAAGTTGAGGAGGTCTTGGACGTGAGCAGTACGTGAACGCCCGGCTCGTTGGCGATTGTGGCCTTCGTGGTGTTGATCACGGAGCTCGCGGTTGGGTCCTTGACCGAAGCCTGGGCGGTGATCGGAGCGGCGACCACCATTGCCAAGGTGGCGAGGGAGAGGGAGGGTAGGAGAAGTCGATGATGCCGTAAAGAGACCATAATTCAGTAGCCTTTCGGGAATTGCGGGGGTGCATTTGTGTTCGTAAAGCGCCGGACGAAATGGCTGGGGTGCTCGTGAGAGTCACAAGAAGTTTCTATGAAGCAAATCTTCTGGACGCGTGCTTGGTTGTCCCAACTACTCACCGATGACAAAAGTTCTCTAGATGAAAGCTGATTTTGGACGACACCGACCAATCCCTCCCTGGTGAGGCGAAGGGAGACGGCACCTCGCTCGGACTGGACTGGTCGGTGTCGTTGGTGAGAGTGGCGTGGAGGGTTATCCATTGGACTAGGCCAACTCCCTAAGTACGCCATCTTCGATCTCGAGGCGGCGGTCCGCTTTCTGGGCCACCTTTTCGTCGTGCGTCACCACCAGGACGGTGGCCTGCTGCTGGGTCGCCGCCGATCGCAAGAGCTCGACAATCTTCTGACCCGTGGAGCGGTCGAGACTCCCGGTCGGTTCGTCGGCGAGGATCAGTTGCGGTTGGGCGGCGAAGGCTCGAGCAATGGCCACGCGCTGTTGTTCGCCGCCCGAAAGCTTGGCCGGACGCCGGTCACTCTTCGTGGTATCCAGGCCAACCATGTTCAGCATGGCGTCGGCGCGAGCGTCACGGTCCTCTTTGGGCCAGTGCGCGAACTCCAGCGCCAACTTGATGTTCTCCTTCGCACTGAGGTTGGGGATGAGGTTGAACTGCTGGAAGACGAAGCCCACGCCTCGTGAACGGAACCTGGTGCGCCCCGCGGAGTCGAGGTTCGCGAGTTCCACATCGTCAACGACGATGCTTCCCTCGTCAGGCGCGTCGAGCAGGCCCAGCAGGGCGAGCAGCGTTGACTTCCCGCTGCCACTGGCGCCGATGATCGCGACCATTTCGCCGTGGTTGGCACTGAAGCTCACCTTCTTCACGGCGTGCACGTCGCCAGCGTCAGTGTGGAACGTCTTGTTGAGATTCTCAACCTTTAGCATTATTCACTCCTCAGGACTTCGGCGGGACGGATTCGGACAATGGTGGCGGTCGCCACGGTACTGCCGAGAGCGGCGATGACGACGGCGGCGACGAGAGCGAAGCCCAGCGTCGTCCAGCCCACCGAGGTGTGGATCTGGCTCAGGGTGTTGGTCACGCCGCCGAAGTGGAGAGCACCACCAGAGGGGGATCCGCTTGGCGGAGTGAAGCCCGAGCCGCCGCCGGTAAACCCGCTCGCGCCGCCGGCGGGGCGCACGAATCCGCCCGTGTTGCTGGCCGTGCTACTACCACTCGAAGCCGACACCAGGGCCGAGGTGATCGGACTGCTGATGACGACACCGATGAAGAACCCAACGATTGCACCGATGATGGTGAACGTTGTCGACTCGGAGATGAATTGCCCGATGATCGATCGGTTTGGCGCGCCCAGTGCCTTGAGCACCCCAATCTCTCGACGACGTTCGCGCACGATCATGAGCATGGATAGGAGCAGGATGAGCGCGGCCGCCACCACTGCGCCCAAGAGCGTGTACGTAGAAATGGTCTTCACAGAGTTGAGCGGCGCCAACTGCGTCTGGACGGTCTGCTCGGTCGACGTGACGTCAGCCTTCGAGCCAACTGCCTTCGCGACCTTCTTTTGGACGCTGGCCACGTTGTTGATCGAGTTCACGACCACGGTGGCGCTCGTAACCTGATTGGAAGCGTCCGCGAGCTTCTGGACGGTCGCGAGCGGCATCAAGGCGCTCGCGTCGGTGAACGTGGAGCCGGCGCTGAAGATTCCCACGACCGTGATCTTGCTCTTCCAGGCGGTGAAGGTCGATCCGACCTTGAGTTTGTTCTTGGAAGCCAGTGATGAGCCAACGATGGCGACGTCCGCCTTGGAGGTCGGGCTAAAGGCCTTGCCGGAGGTGAGCTTCTCGGTGCCGCCGCCGTTGGCGCCGCCGGTGACGGCATTGCCGGGACTGTTCGTGCCAATCACTCGAACAGGAATCGAGAAGGTGGTGGAGCTGCCCGATGGACTGGCCCCCGGGCCGCCGAACTGACTCCCGAGTGAACCCGCGGTCGTGGGCGACTTGAGCGACGTGGAGGTGGAGGTCAACTCCTCGCTGAGCGATTCTTGAACGGCGGTCACGTTGGCGATGGACAAGAGGCCATCGATCTTGGTGGCCTTCAGCGGAGTGCCACCACCCGAGAAGCCGAAAAAGCCCTTGGGCGACACGGTAATGGTGTTACCCGTCGAGGCGCGAACCGAATTGATCTTGGCCGAGACCGCGTCGCGGGCGATCAGCATGGAGATTGACAGCGCGATGGCCACGGCCAAGATCGCGATGACACCAACCGAGCGCATGGCGTTCCTGAAGGCATTGTGGATGCCCCGACGAACTGAATTCACGAATTGTCCTTTCGATTTGACTTCGGAGTCTTGGTAAGGCATTCAAAGGTGCGGCGCAGATAGTAGTAATGGAGCGATAAGAATCGATGCTCGTCGCTATCTCGGGAAGTGCGCATTTGCTGTGGTCGATACGGGACCGGACGCGCCTCCCGTCGGGATCTCGGGCGGGGTGGAGTTGCTGTTGGGTGGCGAAGGCTCGAGCGATGGCCACGCGCTGTTGCTCGCCGTCCGAAAGCATGGCCGGACGCGGTCGATTTCTTAGTAGAGATCTTGGACGACGCCGAGGCAACTCCGCCCCCGTCCGTCGCCAGCACCGCTCCCGAGAGAGGCAGAGCGAGCAGCTCTCCAGGGGTGGACCAGAATCTGGCCCAGCGCTTAATTGAGATTGACTTCTTGGTCACAGCGACAGTATGGAGAGCGAATCTGGACGAAAGGTGAGGGCGAAGTAAATCATTCATGGACGCTGGCCGACACGACACGCGGAACCCAACGCGACACAGTGATTCAATGGTCTCACGCAGACAGTCGTTCGGCTCGGCGAAGACAACGTTATGAATTCAGTCATCGAACCCTCAGGGAATCCTTATGAAGTGATGCCACACTTGGTCGGTGAGCATCGAGATTCTGTCGGTTGAAGACGACGACAACGTCGCGTACGTCATCACTACGGCCCTTCAACTAAGGGGGTTCAGTGTGACACGCGCGAAGGACGGTCACGAAGCTCTCCGACTGGCCCTCGAGGGCAACCGACCCGACCTGATCATCCTCGACGTGATGCTCCCAGATCTCAACGGCTTCGAGGTCTGCCAGCGACTGAGAGAGGCTGGCGCAAATATTCCAGTGATATTCCTCACCGCGGCGGACTCCGTCGGCGACAAAGTCAGGGGCTTGATAATCGGCGGCGACGACTATCTCGCCAAACCATTCAGCGTCGAAGAACTCGCGGCCCGTGTGAGGGCCCTCTTGCGACGCGTTGACAACGTCTCGGAACGTCCGATGACGTCTTGTGGAGGTATCATCATTGACGAAGACGCCCACACGGTCGTCAAGAATGGCACTCTCGTTGACTTGTCGCCGACAGAGTACCGTCTCCTGCTCTTCCTGATGAAGAATGCTGGAAGGGTTCTAACACGCTGGCAGATACTCGACCACGTCTGGGACTACAGCTTCGAAGGCGAGCCGACTATCGTCGAATCGTACATTTCTCAACTGCGCAGAAAGATTGACACGTCACCGCCAACGATGATCCGCACAATCCGAAGCGTCGGATACCGACTCGAGCGACAGTAGTTTCTGGGTGAGCCTTCGTCTCAGACTCACATTCGCAGCGACACTTCTCCTCGCGCTTATCTCGCTCCTTGGCGTCTTTCTGGTCCACTCAGTCGGAAGTTCAGAACTCCAACAGGTGGACCAGCAGTTGAAGAATGCGTTGCCGGTTGCCCAGACTATTGGCGCTCCAGCCCCACTGCCGTTTCACCCAGTCGGCTCCTCGCAGCAGACGTTCAACACCAGTCGAATCAGCGCGTACTACATCGCCACTATCACATACGGACAACGCAACGTCATCTCAACGCCGCTCGACACGGGGCGAGCGGCGCCACAGATTCCTCACGTCGCGTCGACGTCACTTCGTGACATCAAGATCTTCTCAGTGGGCTCAACCGCCAATTCCCTTCGCTGGCGCGCCGTCCTCTTCGCACTACCGCACTCGCATACCGACATGCTCGTAGCCGTCTCACTCGCGCAGATTGACGCGACAATGAGTTTCTTTCGACTCGCTTTCCTTCTGGCCGGGCTCGTGGTCCTCGCGGTCGTCGCCGCCACAGGATTCTGGATCGCCCGACTTGGTCTGCGCCCGATTGCCGAGGTAACGGAAGTGGCCGACGCCATCACCGCGGGTGACCGGACGCGTCGGGTAACGATGGTACGAAGGAAAACAGAGGCAGGTAAGTTGGCGCTGGCTTTCAACATGATGCTTGACGAGCAACTCTCGCTCGAAGTTCAACTTCGCCAGTTCGTAGCGGACGCGTCGCACGAACTTCGCACGCCCGTCTCAGTCATCCTCGGCATTACCGAGTTGTGGCGCCAGGGCGAGTTGAGGAATGGCGAGGAGCGCGACGAGGCTATCCACCGTATTGGAGTCTCCGGGAACCAGATGGGCAAACTCGTCGAAGAACTCCTGCTTTTGGCTCGTCTCGACGAGGGCCGACTCATGGACCGCGTTCGCGTCGACCTCGCGCGGCTGATCCAAGAGGTTGTGGCTGACGCCTCGACGACTGACCCTCATCGGATAATCGCGGTCAAGGCCCCTGGCTCCGTTATCGTCCAGGGCGACCCTTCTGGTCTTCGTCGCGTCGTGGCCAATCTGGTGAATAACGCTCTTCGGTATACGCCACACGACGCAGCCGTCGAGGTCCGCCTGTCCGTCAATGGAGACACGGTGATGCTCGAGGTTGAAGATTCAGGACCTGGCATGACACATGAGGAAGCGAGTCACGCCTTTGACAGGTTTTGGCGAGCTGACGTCAGTCGATCCCGGTCCGGTACGGGGCTCGGACTTCCCATCGTGCGCAGTATCGTCGTGGCTCATGGTGGCGACGTCACCCTACAGTCGGACTCGGTGGCCGGCACCCGCGTCATGGTGACCCTCCCATGTGGCCAGACGGTCAGTTCCGAACCCAACGTTGTCGCCGTTCGTCTTATCGACTAGCAGCGAACTGCGGTGTACCCGATGCGTTTCATGCTGTGGTGCGACCCGCGGAAGAATTGCGTGGGTCAATTCTTGCTGCCGAATATGAGGTGATCGACAGTCGCGTGGGTCATCCATTGGACTTGATGACCCATGAATTGGAACTGCGACTGGGGGAGCCTCAAAGGTAGATCGACGTCTAGCCAAAGGTAACCCGCGTGCGGAGCTTGGCGCAGAAATCCCGCTCCCATAGCTCAAGGGATGGAGCGTCAGTTTCCTAAACCGTGAGCGCAGATTCGAATCCTGCCAGGGGCACCAGTTCCACCAGCGCGAGAACATTGACGAGACCGCGGGGATGTCACTCCTTGTCACGAGTCTGGAGCCATGGAGTCGCATCGGAGTCTTCGCGGATGAGTACGGGTTGCAGATGTCGGTCGCCACGTCGAACGCTTCGATTCGACGATTCTCAATGTCTTTGATCAGTTCGCTGCGCCGTTCAAGAGACTCGAGCCTCTTGACGTGGATCTGGGTCATGGTCGGCGAAGTTCGTTGGTGATGTGACTTGTGGCTCTAAGCCAGTGCGCTTTTCGCGTCGTAGATTGAACCCAAAGACTGAAAGAAGAGTTCGGAAGGCCTCCTTCGGATGAGGCTACGGATGGGCGTAATCAAAAGGACAACACAGTGGCCGGGAACATGTCCCTACGCAAGACCACCAGGTTCGCCTTCATCACAGTTCTGGGCGTAGTAACGCTCCTCGCAACGGTGGCCGTTTCGGAGCAGCAGAGCGGTGCGAGTGGCGCAAAGCCGGTTGCGCGTACAGCGGCTCCAAGTACAAACACTCATTGCCCATGGATCTCGCAGTCCCTGCATCACTCCGCGGGTTCGACAACTCTCGCGGATGAGGTGCTCGCCAAGATGTCGCTCACCCAAAAGGCCTCTTTCGTCATTCTGGCGACGTATCCACCGCTGGAGAACAGCAATATCGGTGTTCCTTCATTGTGCATTCCGCCGATCACCCTCACCGACGGTCCAGACGGCGTCGCCAACGGCCTCACGGGAGTTACGCAGTTTCCAGCGGCGATCGGCATCGCGGCCAGCTTTGATCCGACAGTGGCAAGAGCGGTGGGCCAAGCAGAAGCCGTCGAGGCTCGAACCAAAGGAATTGCCGTAGTGCAGGGACCTGAACTCAACCTCGCGCGTGTGCCCCAAAGCGGGCGGATCTTCGAGACGTACGGTGAGGATCCGTACCTTACGAGCGTTCTCGGGGTCGCCGACGTGAATGGCATCCAGTCGACCGGAGATCTGGCCAACGCCAAGCACTTCTCGGCTTACACCCAAGAAACGGCGCGACTTCGACTTAACCAGGTCGTCTCTCCTCGAGCCCTCGCCGAACTCTACGACGCGCCATTTAAGGCGGTGGTGCAGCAGGCTCGCGTCGCATCAATGATGTGCTCGTACGGGGAGTTGGAGGGTGTCAATACCTGCTCCGATCCCGCTATCTACTCAACGCTCAAGTCGTGGGGGTTCACCGGCTTCGTGAGATCCGATCTTGGAGCGGTGCCGAACATGGCTCAAGCGTTTCGCGCAGGTATGTCGCTCATCAAGCCCGGTTCGGCGAAGACCCTTGTCCATTTGGTCCAAATGGGATCGGTACCGATACGCGACCTCAACCGGGCGGTGAGGTCAGTGCTCATTCCCATGTTCAGCTCCGGCCTCATCACTCATCCGCTGCGGGGTTCTCTCACTGCGAACGCGACATCGCCCGCCCACACCAGGACTGCGTTCGCTGCAGCGCTCGAAAGCATTGTCCTCTTGAAGAACGCCGGATCGGTGCTTCCCCTCTCGAGGACCGCACCCACCATCGCGGTCATTGGCACCGACGCTGGGCAGACTCCTCAGATATCGGGCGGTGGGAGTTCCAAGGTGCAGCCGACCTTTGTAATTACGCCGCTCAGGGCTCTTCGATCGATGGTTGGCAACAAGGTTCAAGTGACGTACGAGCCCGGCGGTCCACCGACCTTGGATCTTGATCAACTGAGCGATGTCGACATCGTCAAAGGCACACCGTTGAAGCTGGTTAAGCCAATTCCACCGATCGGTGAAGCGGGCAAGGCTGACATCGCCCTCGAAAAGGACCCGAACGTGACCGCCGCAGTAGCCACCGCAACCAAACCGGGTAAGGGCATTGGATGGGACAAATGGAGCCTGGCCATCAAGGCCAAGCAGACGGGAACCTACGAAATCACGTTCCAGCAGTACGGCGACACCTGGCTCAAGCTGAACGACAAGCCGTTCATTGCTTCGCCGGGTCTTCACGCTCCCTCGGACATGAGCGCGACGGCGCAGTTCACCGCGGGTCGTCGCTACACGTTCTCAGCGCAATGGTTCCAGATCAAGAATCATCCCGCGCCCAAGTTCAGCCTGATGAACGTCACACCTTTGATCAATACGGCGGTCGCGGCAGCCCGCAAAGCAAGGGTCGCCATAGTCTTTGTCGGGAACTTCAACTCCGAGGGCGTTGATATTCCCAGCCTCAACCTTCCCGGCGATGCCAATCCCCTCATTTCGGCAGTGGCCGCCGCCAATCCTCGCACCATCGTGGTACTGAACACTGGTGGCGCCGTGCTCATGCCGTGGCTTTCCCACGTCGCGGGAGTGCTTGAAGCTTGGTATCCCGGTGAGGAAGATGGCGCGGCGATCGCAAGAATTCTCACCGGTGCCTCGAACCCGTCCGGGCGCCTCCCATTGACCTTTCCAGCCAGTTCCACGAAGATGCCCGCAACCAGCGCTCAACAGTTTCCCGGAGTCAAGGAAGTGGTCAATTTTGGAACGGGTCTCGGCGTTGGCTACAGGTGGTATCAACTGAACGGAGTTTCGCCGCTCTTCGCCTTTGGGTATGGGCGAAGTTACACCTCGTTCAAGTTGTCGAATCCGACGGTGACGAAGACGTCGTCCGGTGTGACGGTGCGCGTGAAGGTCACCAATACCGGATCGCGTCCAGGTGCGGACGTGATCCAAACCTACGTGAGATACCCCACTTCAGCCGGAGAGCCGCCCGAACAGTTGCGCGCCTTCGCTCGTGTTGAAATCGGACCTTCCGCCTCAAAGCGGGTCGTAATGACTATTCCGTCCAGCGGGTTTCAGATCTTTCAGAAGAATTCGTTTGTGCTCGTGCCCGGTCAGTACGGTCTTGACATTGGTCAGTCCTCAGCGGATCTATCGATGCACCTCAAAGTCAGCATGTAACGACGTTCCCCGCCGGAGAATGGTGAGGTCGCGTCTGCGATGTCTCTTCTCGTCGCGCAGATGGTTTCCCGCAAGGGCTGATCGACGGAGTTAAGAGAAGGGCCGTTGACGTGATGCGCGCGAGATGGGGAGCAAGGAATCCGTCCAGTGAAGGTTCGAAGTGGCCCGGGGCGAACTGACCGGAATCATCGGAATCAAGAGATCCGGTAGTCCGAGCGGTCTCGTCTTCGCTCACTGTTCTATCTGGTGAAGAGCGAAATATGGAAGTGCCGTTCAGCTCTGCGCCTGGGTTCGATGCGACGTTGCAGTTCGGGATATCTTGAACTTAATCACTCCCAGTTGAATCGAGGTTCCCATGGTTCCTTCTCTCAGTCACCCGAAGGCTCGCACGGTCGCCCTCGTGGGTCGAAGTGGCGTTGGCAAAACGTCGCTTCTCGAGGCCCTCGTCGTCGCCACCGGCGCCCTGGACCGGCCAGGCAAGGTCGAAGAGGGGACCACCCTTTGCGGCACCGACCCCGAAGAGCGCAAGCATCAGATGTCTCTCGGCATCGCGATGGCGCCCGTGTGGGTAGGGGGCGACAAGCTGACCATTCTCGACACGCCCGGATTCATTGACTTCTACGGCGAGGTCGAGCGAGCCCTCGACGTCGCGGACGTGGCCGTTCTAGTCGTGAGCGCGGTTGACGGAGTGCAAGGCGACACCGTGGTCGTCTGGCATCTCGCACGAGAGGCTGGTGTGCCTGTCGTGGTCTTCGTGAACTGCCTTGACGCCGAGCGGGCCAACTTCGAATCGACGCTGTCCGCGCTCGAGAGGTTGATCGGACCGACACTCGCGCCCCTGGAACTGCCGATGGGCGAGGGCGCAGGTTTTGAGGGCATCATCGACCTACTCGCCGACGAGGCGATCACCTATGGCGCCGGTGGAACCCAGCACGGGCCGATCCCGTCGGGTTTCGCAGAAATGGAGGCGAGGGTCCGCTCGAGCCTTCTAGAAGCGATCGTCGTCGGTGATGACTCGCTCACCGAGCGCTACCTTGAAGGCGAGGTGCCCTCGATGGAGGAGCTCGAGGCGGTCCTCGGCCATCTCATGGTGAGCGGGGCCATCGTGCCGGTCGCGTGCGGGTCGGCGATCCGTGCGGTGGGTATCGACCGGCTCGCTTCGCTCCTCGACGAGATAGCCGAGAGCCGTCCCATTCCCGTTCTGGAGGACGGCAATGAGGTGGCGCTGAGCCGCGACTCGGACGCGGACCTCGTCCTCAGGGCGTTCAAGGTCATCGTCGACCCTTACGTGGGACGGATTGTCGTGATGGAGGCCGTCTCGGGAACGATCACCTCGGACGTAAGCCTCGTCAACGCAAGGACGAAGTCCGAAGAGCGCCTCCACGGGCTCAACTACCTGTTCGGAAGCAAGTTGATCCCGATCGACAAGGGCTACGCCGGCGACGTCGTGGCGGTCGCCAAGTTGAACAACGTCGTGGTGGGCGACCTGCTCACGCGCAAGGGCCGGAACCTGACGGGCGGCCTCGTATCGGCTCCGACTCCCGCGCTGTCCGTCGCTCTCGTTGGCGGTTCGCACGATGACGACGACAAGATCGCCACCGCGCTGCACCGGCTCGCCGAGGAGGACCCGTCACTGCGGGTCCGTCACGATCCGGTGTCGCGGCGTCTCGTGATCGACGTGATGGGCGACGTCCACCTTCAAGTGACCCTGGAGCGACTGCGTCGCCGGTTCAACGTCGAAGTCGCGACGGAGCCGCCCTCGGTGGAGTTGTTCGAAACGATCGCCGCCGCCTGCGATGCGGAGGGCCGCCTGAAGAAGCAGACCGGAGGCCATGGCCAGTACGCCGTCGTCAACCTCAAGATTGAGCCGCTCGAGCCAACCGCGCCGTTCGAATTCGTGGACGCCGTGGTGGGTGGGGCGGTCCCTCGCCAGTACATCGGAGCTGTCCGCAACGGGGTCGAGAAGGCCATGACGCACGGGGGACCCAAGGGGCATCCGGTGGTGGGGCTACGGGCCACCCTGGTCGACGGCAAGCACCACAGCGTCGACTCTTCGGAGGCCGCCTTCGAGACCGCCGCGTCGATGGGACTCCGCTCGGCGCTCGAGGAGGTCGGAACGACCGTGCTCGAGCGGATCATGGTGGTCACGACGGCCGTCCCCTCGGAGCACCTCGGGGACGTCTTGAACGACTTGTCGGTTCGAAGGGGACGGGTAATCGGCACGGAGCACGAAGAACACACCGCCATAGTCACGGCCCATGTTCCAGAAGCCGAGCTTCATCGCTACGGGCTTGAACTTCGCAACATCACATCGGGACGCGGGAGCGTGAGGATTGCCCTGCATCACCTCGCCGAGGCGCCAAAGACCGTCACCTCGAGATAGAAGTTCCTCTCGAGGCCTCTAGGCCACGACGCTCGCGCAGTGGCTGCACTTGGTCGCCGCGGCGGGCAGGTCCGCGGACAGGCACTCGGGGCAGGTCTTGACTGACGCGGGCGGCTCCGGGGCAGCGAACACCTTCTTGCCCTGCTTCGCCATGTACACGCGGTACGGCACGACGAGGACGAAGTAGATAACGATCATGAAGATCAAGAAGTAGATGATCGCGGAGATGAAGGCACCGACGTTGATGAATTGTCCGTTGAGGGTCCATCCGAGACCCGGCGCGCTGCTCGAGCTGCCCTCGATCGCTCCCACGAGCGGGGTGATGATCGAGTCGGTGAACGCCTTGATGAGGGTGCTGAATGCCAACGCGACGACCAGTCCTACCGCGATGACTATGAGGTCTCCCTGCATGAGGAAGTTCTTGAATCCCTTGAGCATGATCTCTCCACTTCAGATGGTGACTTGAACCTTTGGGCGCGCAAGCCAAACGTACAGGAATACTCCGTGCTTCGCCAAAAAATTGGGGCGTCGGCCTCGCCGGACGCCACGGTATTCGCGAGTCCTGGGCGGCTCTGGCAAGCGGCGGCCGGTCGGCTTCGAGCGCCTCGCGATCACGTCCCCGGGTCTCGCGATCCCTCGCGGTCGCACCTGCGCACCTATGGTGAGGTCAGTACCTCTGGGGCGGCGATTGACGGTTCCTCCCTTCACGTCGGTTCGCCCGTTTCAATGATCGAGTTATCGAGAGGCTCAAGATGTGTTTTTCTCCGGTGGGTGATTTGGTGGGCGGGACGGTCGTCGCGGCGATTGGAGTCGACGCGTGCCTTCACGTAAAGGGGCGCACTGAATACCTCGCGATTGCGGCTCTTCCCCTACTGCTCGGCCTCCACCAAATTGACGAGACGTTCGTCTGGTGGGGACTCCAAGGCCGCGTGCCAGCCGGTGTTGGCCGGGTGGCGATGTGGATCTATCTCGTTTTCGCGTTGGTGGTTCTGCCGATCCTCGTGCCGCTTTTGATGATGCTCTTCGAAAGTCCCTTTCGACGAAGATGGCGGATCGCTCCGTTCCTCGTACTCGGTGTGGGCGTGTCGATTGTCCTGCTCGAGGCGATGTTGGTTGGCCATCCCAACGTGAGATTGGGCGCCTATCACCTCGCCTACACCATTGGCCTTCGCCACGGCACAGCGATCATCGGTCTCTACGTTGTCTCGACGTGCGGGCCGCTTCTTGCTTCGGGCTTTCGTTCCATCGTGTGGTTCGGCGTCGTGAACCTGGCGGCCGTCATCGTTCTTGCGCTTCTCTGCGCCAACGGATTCACGTCGTTGTGGTGCTTCTACGCGGCGCTGGTGAGTGGGGCGATCGCGCTGCACTTGCGCTTCGCGAGGAACTACGCGGGCCAGAAGTACCTCTTTCACTAGCTGGCATCCGGTGCGGCTCCGCTGTGGGCTCTTGATGCAGGCGAACAACGGGCCCCACGGAGGCGCGTGTCTGATTGAAGGACCGGTGGCGGGGACTTCGGAGTGCAGGGACACGGACGAAGTTTCCCTGCGGCGTGCCCCTAGTGACTTAAGTCACATCAAACGCGCGAAGACGCAGGGGTACCATCGCGAAATGGCCCAAACGTTCAACACAATCATCGAACCTTTCCGGATTCACTCGGTCGAACCGCTGCGCATGACGAGCGCCGAGGATCGATCCAAGGCGATCGAGAGCAGCGGCTTCAACCTGTTCAACCTCCACGCGGAGGACGTCCTCATTGACTTGCTCACCGACTCCGGAACGGGCGCGATGTCGCGTGACCAATGGGCGGCCATACAGCATGGAGATGAAAGCTACGCCGGGTCTCCGTCGTGGTTTCGTTTCGAGTCGGCGGTCAAGGAGCTCTTCCCCTTCCAGCACGTCATCCCGACGCACCAGGGGCGAGCGGCGGAGAAGATACTCTTCTCGGTGCTCGGCGGCCCCGGGAAGGTCGTGCCCAACAACACGCACTTCGACACCACGCGGGCCAACGTCGAGGCGACCGGCGCCGAAGGCGTCGACCTGCTCATACCCGAGGGCCACGACGCGGCGACGATCCACCCCTTCAAGGGCAACATGGACCTCGTGGCCCTGGAAAGGCTGCTGTTCGAGCGGTCGGCGGACGTCCCCGTGGTCTTCCTGACGATCACGAACAACTCCGGAGGAGGCCAACCGGTGTCGCTCGCGAACATACGCGGGGTGAGCGAGATCTGCCGGAGAAACAACGTCCCGTTCTTCCTTGATTCGTGCCGGTTCGCGGAGAACGCCTGGTTCATCCACGAGCGCGAACCCGGCCAGGGCGATCGCGACATCTCGGATATCGTGCGCGAGATCGCGTCGCTCGCCGACGGGATGACGATGAGCGCGAAGAAGGATCCCTTCGCCAACATAGGCGGCTGGCTCGCGATGAACGACGACGCTCTGGCCGAGAAGTGCCGCAATCTCTTGATTCTGACCGAGGGCTTTCCCACCTACGGCGGGCTGGCGGGGAGGGACCTCGAGGCAATCGCCCAGGGACTGAAGGAGGCGGTGCACCCCGACTACCTGCGTTACCGCATCCGTTCGACCGCGTATCTCGGCGAGGCCCTTGACGCAGCGGGCGTGCCGGTCGTGAAGCCCATTGGCGGTCACGCGGTCTACCTCGACGCCAAGGCCCTGCTCGGCCATATTTCGCCGCTGCAGTATCCGGGCCAGGCGCTCGCGGTCGCCCTCTATCAAGTCGGGGGAATCCGCAGTTGCGAGATCGGCACCGTGATGTTCGGTCGTCAGCCGGACGGATCCGAGAAGCCGGCGCCGATGGAGTTGGTGCGCCTCGCCATCCCTCGAAGGACGTACACCCAAAGCCATGTCGACTACGTCATCGAGGTGGTCGCCGCCGTCGCGAAGGACGCCGCCTCGCTGCCGGGCTATCGCATGGTGCATGAGCCGGCGGCGCTGCGCCATTTCACCGCCCGGTTCGAACCAATCTCGTGAGGCCCCCGAAGGCGCTCGCAAGTTGAACACGCCTCGCCGCTCGGCCGGTGGCGGAGGACTTCGCCGAGGTCACGCGCTGGCGAGCCGCTGGCTCTAGGGGAAATCCTTCGTGGTAGCGGTGACGTACGTGGCGGGCGAGCCGACCGCGACCTTCTCGCCCCAACGCGAGAAGACGCTCCTGCCTTTCCCGTTCACGCCTTCGAGGAAGACCGTGGAGAGACCGACGGGAAGGTGGGGCGAAGACGTGGCGATGTAGAGGGTCTGCACCTCTGACGTTCCCGGCGTGGAGTTGGGTGGAAAGCCCTCGATCGCCACCGTCGTTCGGCCGTTGAAAGTCTTCGTGCCAAGATCCTTCAGCGACTTCATGCTGAGCGTGTCCTTGATCAGGGACGGCAGCAGTATCGCGGCGCTGATGTTCGCGTAGTTCGGGTTGCTCGCCGGCACCCGAACCCATTCATTGGTGAGAGTGGAGTTCGACACGTTGAAGTCCAGACTGAAGGCAGCCGAGTTCGCGTTGATGAAGAGCGTCGAGCCAATGAGGCGCACCTTCTCCACGCCCGCGCCGAAGACCTGGGTCTGCGTGCCTCGGCTCGTTGAGCTGTCCGTCGTCAGCGCGAACGAGATCGACCCGTTGAGGGACGTCCTGTTCACGACGTGAACGCTTCGAGATCTCTCCATTGCGATTCGCGTCAGCGACAGTATCTGGGCGGGAGTCCTCGAACCGAAGGGCTGGGCCGCCGCCTGCGCCAAGTTGGCGAGGCCCAGGGTTAGCCCGGCACCGATGGCCAGTGCGAGAAGAGGAATCTGACGACGCATGGTCACCTTACGAACTGAACGGGCCCAACCTTGAACCACGACTGCCTGTGATGGTAGTGCCCTCGTCGATCCTGTCCAGGGGCCGGGATAACGCGAACACTGGACCGGGTTTCTGCCCGCCTCGCGGGCGGCGAGGACGAACCTGTGTCGAGTGAGGAGGGAAGGGCGACTTTCCACGGGAAAGGCTCGGCGTTTAGTGGACATTCTGTTTGACATCGGCCAATAGCCAGAGAAATCGGTCAAATTGGTTTGCGACACCCAAGTCGCGCGCGACACCCCAGTCGCTTAAGCAACTGTCGTCTCCTGAGTAGTTTCTTTCGCACGCTCAATCGAAGGCCGAGACCCTGTGGGGTCACCACTTCATCAGTTCTGATGTCGGCTTCATCGACGTGACGTAGGTCGATGCCGCGTTCGCCTAACCAATCTCCAAGCACTGCGCGCGCACGGTGTCGAGCATCTGGGACTCTTCCCACCACCTTGACCGCAGGTTGCCACTCTGCATAGAAGTCCACGACTCGTCTCCTGGAGGTGCCACTCTTAAGTTGGCCACCTCCATTGTGCACCCTTCCCCCCCGGTGATTGCCTAGTGGCCATGTGACGTGTTCCATGCGTCCGCGACAGGTGGGACTTGGACGAGCACAGTCGGCGTAGTGGTTTTGTGCCTGCTCGGCTTCGCTCGTCACCATGAAGGAGGATGGGTAGCACTACGCGATGAGGAGACCACGATGATGACGCAGAAACGACAACGATCCTGGCCTCGGCGTGTCTCACGCACGTTGACGCCGGCGGTAGCCATCGTGGTGCTACTTGGCCTTGGCAGCCCGGTCGGCGCCTCCACGCCTTCGTCGGCGGCCCTGCGCATCGCCGAGTACGCCCTGGCAACCGCTACGCACGACAGGCCGGCCCACGTCGTCACGGCAGCTGATGTCAGCAATGCTGCCGGCATCAACACGGTGAATACCAAGAGCCTTTATCTGTTGATCAACTTGGGCGACGTGTTCGGGTACTCACGGCTTGTCCTGTTCTTTGAGCAGAAACCCTTTGCCGACATCTGTCTCAACTTCTCCGACACGGTAGGCGGCGCGCCGCAGATAATCTCCTGCCCCCACCAAGCTCAGGGACTTTGGGATAGCCACGCCGCCGCGCTGGGCGCCAGCAACAGGGCCATCGCTGCCGCCGCGGCAACTGGGCATGCCGTGTCGGGCGCCGACGTGGTGGCGGCCGCCAAGACCTATCACGTGACGCTGTTCCACAAGCCGACCTTTCGGGCGGGCCAGGGCGGCAAAGTGAAGTTCACCACGCTGGTCGAGATGGGTCTCAACACGAAGTTCACGGTGAACAATTGCGTGCAACTTCCAAAGACCGCCTACGGCATACCTGTCGAAGTGGCCTGCTGAGGACTGGAGCCTGAATCATCACGCCACCGGCCCCGGTGTTATTGAACAAGCTTCTAGTCGGCGACCAAATCGGCCGCAAGCCATTCGGCCACTGGCGGTGGGTGCGCGGAGACCCGAAACATAACCTCTACGCAATCACACGGGGGCACCTTCGACCGACACTGATCCCCGATAAGGAAGACCAACGAGATACTGCGTGTCAGCTCGCTTGAGCGAATCATGGCGGCACGTTCTCATCGGATACGCAGAGTCGAATAGCTCAATTTCTTCGTCTATCGGTCTGAATCGACCGAAATGTCCACCAAACGCCGAGTCCTCCACGGCAATAGCATCAGTCGATCGCGACCATCCTGATCCCCTTGGCGGACCACGACTTCGACTCCACCGAGGTCGCGGTGCCGTGGAAGTTGCTCACCCGAGGCGGTCACCAGGTGAGATTCGCGACCGAGGGCGGCGGTGAACGCCACCACGCGGACTTCGTGCGGGACCGCGGGAGCTCTCCAGACGCGGCAGCGACTCCGACGACGACCCCGCGTTCTGCGTCGAGGACCGTGAGTACGTGTCGGCTCGATGGCCCGGGGACGCCTGCCTGTTCGAGAAGACGAACGCGCAAGCTCGACGACCACGTGGCTTGAGCGGCGATCCGCGTCCCGGTCAGTGAACGCGTGTCCTAGGTTTAAACCGTGCATGGCGCATTGACACTCGATCAAGGCCTGGCGGTCTTCTTCGCCGCGGCGACGGCGCTCTCGAACGCGGTGGCGGTGGCGACCCAGCACATCGCATCCACCAGCAGCGCTGAGCGGATGAAACCCTGGCCCCTCGTGGTCCACCTGTTTCGACAACCCCTTTGGCTCTTCGGATGGGTGGCGCTCGTCGGATCGCTGATCTTCCAGGCGCTCGCCCTGCGCTTCGGGCCGATGTCCGAAGTGCAGCCAATACTGGTGACCGAGCTGGTCATGGCGTTGCTCCTTCGTCGTTACTGGATACGCCAGTCGCTTCGCGGCCTGACCTGGGTCGGCGCGATCATCACCTGCGCCGGCTTGGTCTCGTTTCTCGGCGCGACCTCACCGAGCGGCCGCGCGAATGTTCCCACGACCTCGTCGTGGACCCTGCCGGTCCTGGCGAGCCTGGCGGCCGCGGCGGTCTTCGTCCTCGTGGCCCAACGCGGATCACCGTCGCGCAGGGCCGCGATGTTCGCCTGCTCGACCGGGGTGCTGTGGGCGCTCGAAGCGACCTTCATCAAGGCGACCACCGATACGATCGCCTCGTCGGGTTTCGCGGGCGCGCTCGGCCGTTGGCCCGTCTACGCGTTCGCCGTCGGGGGCGTGCTCGGACTGTTCGCCGAGCAGGCGGCCCTGCACGTCGGGCCCCTGAAGGTCTCCCAGCCGTTCATCGTCATCGTCGATCCGGTCGTGAGCATTGTCCTTGGTGTTTGGCTCTACGGGGAGAAGCTGCGCGGCGGGCTGCTCCACTTCGGCGTGGGAGGACTGGGCTTCGTGGTGATGTGCCTGGGGGTCGTCCTGCTCACCCAGACGGCTCCGGATTCAATGAAGGCCGAACTGCACCGGCTCTGAACCCGAACCTCTCGTGGTCGCAGAAGCGGCCGACAAGCCGTGGACTGGCGCCGGCGGCATCAGTCCACGGGAGCGAGCGCTTCTTTCGTGCCGGTCGTGTACGCCACCACCGCCGAGACCAGCAGCAGGGCGATGGAGAGGCCGAGGGCGATGTCGAGCCCGTGGCCGAACGCGTTGTAGGCGGCTTTGACCACTCTCTGGATGATCTTCTGGATGGCTTTACTGGTCTTGCCGCTCAGGCCCTTCTCCTGCGCGTTGATCGATCCCGTCGTCACCGCCGCGATGATCTGGGAGCGGAACACCGGGGGAATCCCGATCGCCGCGAGCTGGCGCATCAGGTTCACCGTCAGTTGGCCGTTCACGATCGAGCCGAGGATCGCGACGCCCGCCACGGCTCCGAGTTCGCGGCTGGTGTTGGTCGTGGACGCCGCCACGCCCGAGTTCGCGGCGGGGACACTCGTAAGGGCCGTTGACGTCACGGGCACCACCAGTATTCCGAAGCCAATGCCGGCGATTCCCATTGTCCAACCGACCGTCGAGAGCCCCGCCCCCGGTCCGATGAAGACGTCCGTGAGCGCGACGCCCGCGGCCGCGATCATGCATCCACTCATCATCGGCACCCGCGAGCCAACGCGGCCGACCCACCGGCCGGTGAAGATCGACGCGAGCACCATGCCCGCGAGCAGCGGAAGGAAGTCGAGGGCCAGGTCGTAGGCGCCGATCGACGCGACCACCTCGAGGTAGAGGGCGACGAAGAAGAAGATCGAGAAGATCGAGAAGTAGCTGGCGAAGGCGACGAACGTTGATCCCGCGAAGGCCCGGTTGCGAAAGAAGTCAAGGTTGAGCATCGGGTTCGCGACGCGTCGCTCCACTACGAGGAAGGCCACCAGCGCGACGCCGCTGATCACGTAGAGGCTGATCACCCAGCCCGCCAGGTACCCGGCGGTCTCACCCGCGATGGTGGCGAAGGTCGCGGTTCCGAGCATCGTCGCTCCGAGCGCGAAGCCGGCGAAGTCCGGTCGTGTCCTCGTGGGGTCCGAGCTTTCGGTCAGGGTGAGCGCCGCACAGAAGAATGCCAGCCCGCCGAAGAGGAGATTGAACCAGAACACCGCTCGCCACGACCAGATTCCCACGAGTGTGGCGCCAACCACCGGCCCCATCGCGAGCGCGAGTCCCGACACCGCCGCCCACGCGCCGAGCGCCCGGGCTCGCAGGCGATGGTCGGGATAGATGTGGCGGATCATCGAAAGCGTTCCCGGCTCGGAGCTGGCGGCCCCGACGCCCATGACCACCCTTCCGATCACCAGCTCGCTCGAGGAGGTGGCGATGGCGCAGACGATTGATCCGGCGCAGAAGATCGCCACACCAATGAGAATGATCTTCTTGCGGCCGAAGTTGTCGCCGAGTGATCCGCACATCAGCATCAAGCTCGCAAACGCGAGGGCGTAACCGCCCACCACCCATTGGAGTTGCGCGATGCCCGAGTGCAGTTCGGACTGAACGTTCGCAAGGACGGCGCTGATGATCGTGTTATCGAGGAAGGTGAGGAAGAGGATCGAAAGCAGGGCGATGAAGCCGAAGTGGTTCGAGATCCGGGCCAGGCGCGACGTCGCCAGCCAGCCGCCGGGTGCGGTCGTAGTCAGCGGACCCTCCACCATGTTCACAGGCCCCTTGTCACTTTGGTTCTTCCGTCAATGCCGCGTGGCGTGATCACACCGCCGACCCCGCCGCATCCTCGCGAGTGGATCTTCGGGTCCGCACCCGCAGGCGCACCGCCTCTCGCAGCCAGGTGCAACCCTCTACTTCAACTTGAAGGTAATAGGACTCGTCGCGGAGTCGCCGCCATTCGCGTTGCCTACGCTCAGGTCGCAACTCGCCAAGTTCGCCTTCTTGGTGCCGCACGATCCGGTGCCGACCTTCCCGGTCTTTACCTTGAACCTGGTGGTCGGGAAGGTGCCCTTCGCGCTGATCGTGATCGGCGTGGGAATTCCATCAATGCTGCATTGGGCAGAGCCCTTCGCCTTCCTGAGACATTCAACGAGGTAGACCGAGTCCTTGGGTTTGAACCCGGATCCCTTCACGATGACGGTTTCGCCATTCTTCAGACCGGTGGCGGGCGTGACGGTCAACTTTGGTGACGCAACTCCCGATGCGCTCTGGGCTGCGATCAGGCTGGGCCCGAGCAGGATCGACATCGTGGCAACAACGGTGACGCCGATTCGAATGGTGCGTGCTCGTAGCATTACCCTCCTTCAGTCATTGGAATCTCGAGGCGAGAACATTGATTACCCTCATTAGTTTCTATGCCCATTTCCTCTCGTGGTCAAGGATCCCTTCAGCGGGGAGGTCTGCGAAGCTTCCGAATCGGCGGCCCCGCAGGCTTGCGGGGGACTCGGCCATCGCGACTCGAGACTCATCTCGACTAGGAAGCCTGCTCCGCGACGACCGCAGTGCCGTAGGCCAAGATTTCCTGGAAGGTCCCTGCGAGTTCGTTCGAGTCATAGCGCATCGCGAGCACGGCGTTCGCGCCAACGGCCTCGGCGGCTTCCTTCAGGCGGGTGAGCGCCTCGGCGCGAGCCTCCTGCAGTTGCTTGGTGAGGCCACGAAGTTCGCCTCCGCCGAGCGCCTTGAATGTAGCGCCGATCTGCGCCCCGACGTTTCGGGTCCGCACCGTAAGGCCGTTGACCTCGCCAATGACGCTGGTGATTCTGTAGCCCGGAAGATCGTTCGTCGTCACTATCAACATGCTCTTCTCCTCATTCGTTCTTGGGCTCACTCTATTAGTGGGGGCCTGATTACTTGAAATCATTGATGATCGGCGTATCGCTGACGGCCCGGCGCCTCGGCGTGCGCCGTCTCGGTCTGGCGCACTCGTTCGTTGCCGCGTCAAAGGAAGAAGGAAGTGTGCGGATCCTCGAACTCGAACGGGTTTGGAGTTTCAACTCCCCGGTGGAACGGCCGCGCATTCGTCAATCGGTGACTGGGTTTGGCGCGCCGCAGAAGATCGACGCGAAGCCGGTCGCTTAAGGTTGGTCGGCACAAGGAGACGCACGTGGGACTGATCATGAATTCAAAGAGGGTGGCGAGCGGTTTTCTGGCGAGCCTGCTAACGGTGGGATGCTGCGCCCTTCCACTCAGCGGGGCCTCAGCCGCCACGACGACGTCGGCGACCAGGACCATTGTGAAGCACGCCGACACCTACGTCAACAACATCCGGGACTACTTCTTCTGCGAGTCCTCCAAGTGCAAGAAGGCGAGGAGCAAGGAAGAGAGCGTCGCCGCACAGGACATGCAAGCCCTGGTCGCCGAGGCGACGCTGGCGTCCAAGGCCAGCGTCCCTTCATCGCAAAAGGCCGTCGTGGAGAAGTTCATCGCCGACGTCCGTTCCCTGGCGAGCGCCTACCTGGCGTATCCGAAGCAGTCCAGCGCTGAAGACATCGCGCGCAACACCGGACGGATCTACTACCAGTCGGCGAACGTGGGATCCGACATCTATCTGCTCTCGGTCGACGTGAACGGCGGGCCGGTCGGCTACGCCCCGTGGAGCGTCGGGGCGGTTGCCGTGCTCTACGCAATGCAGCTCGATACCGAAGCGCTCGACGTGAAGTCATCGACGGTCGCCGACGATCTCTACGCCAGCGAGAACCTCAAGGCGGAGTCCCAGAGCCTTCTGAGCGACGCCAATGGTCCGAACGCCACGTTCAACGGTTTGCTCACATCGTTTGCCACGACGCAGAGCGAAGTGAGCGCGGACGAGATCCTGATTCTTGAGAACAAGAAGACGCCCGTCACCAGCGCCCAGATCTCGGCGCTGAGCAACGAGCTGGGCGCGCTGTTCAAGCAGATCGTGAACCTTCAGAACAAGTTGTCCAAGTAATCCGCCCGTCTTTTCAGATGCCCACCTCGTGACGGCCGCCGACCAGGGCACCCCGGTCGCTTGTCCTCTGATTGACGGTTACGATTTGGCATGATCGCTGCGATCTTCGGACCCAACGCGACGATTTTCGCGCCCCTGATGATGGTCTCGTGGGTCGCGCCGATCTTGGCGATTGTCAACGCGTCGAAGAAGACGGGCGTGGCCTTCTACCAAGCGAAGTCCTCCAAGACGGCGTGGATCGTCGTCCTGGCCGTCTCGAACCTAACCCCGTTCGGCTGGATACTCGCGACCATCTACTTCGCGTCGGTGCGCCCGAAGGTCAATAGGTTCATGGGATCAAGAGAGTTCTAGCAACGCGCACGCGGCGATGAAGGAGACAACGTGGCAAACCAAGCACTGCTCATAATGGACATGCAGAATGGAATCGTCGCACGGTTCGCCGAAGGCTCCGAAGAGCTCTTGAGCGTCATCGGCTCGGTCCAGAGCGCCGCGCGGGCGGCGAAGATGCCCATCATCTACGTGCGCGTGGCGTTTCGCGACGGCGCACCCGAGGCGAACCCGAAGAATCAGTCGTTCTCGGTGCTCGCGGGCTCGAGCACGATGAGCGAGAGCGCCGATTCGACCCAGGTGCACGCGAGGCTCGCGCCAATCGAAGGAGAAGTGACCGTGACCAAGCGCCGCGTAAGCGCCTTCGCTGGGAGTGACCTTGACGTGGTCCTGCGATCGCTCGACGTTGATTCGCTGGTGCTCTGCGGTATAGCGACGAGCGGCGTCGTGCTCTCGACGACGCGCCACGCCGCCGATCTCGACTTCAAGATCACCATTCTGAGCGACGCGTGCGCCGACGCTGACCCCGAAGTGCACCGCCTCCTGATGGAGAAGGTCTTTCCCCGCCAGGCGACCGTCGTCACCGCCGCGCAGTGGATCGAGCAACTGGACTAGGGGCTTCGCCGGGCAGCTCAGACGAGGGACTCTTGCTCGAGGACGCGCTGGCGGTCGAAGATCACCGTCACCACGAAGCTCAGCGCCAACGCCGCGAGGACTCCAAGGTTCGCGTAGGCCCACGCGCCCGACTTGCCACCGAGCCCCAGCGGCTTCAGCAGGTAACCCTGCCAGGTCAGCCACGACGCATAGTTGTTGGTCACCAGTCCCCAGCCAATAGCGCTGGCGATGATGATCGTGAGCATCGGGACGAGCCGGATGTCGCCGTAGCGGCCGGCGTCGTTGAAGAGATCGGCGTCGGAGTAGTCCTTCTTGCGAAGCACCAGGTCGCCGAGGAACACCCCGCACCACGCGGCGATGAGGACTCCGACCGTGATGAGGAAGCCCTCGAACTGGTAGAGGAAACTGCCCGCGGCGAAGACGATGTAGATGGTGCCGCCGATCATGATGACCCCGTCGACGCCCGCCGCGGCGTAGCGCGGGATCCTTATGCCCGCCGAGAGCAGCGACAGACCCGACGAGTAGATGTCCAGGACCGCGCCACCCACCAGCCCGAGAATGGCGACGACGGCGAAGGGCACCAGGAACCACGTGGGCAGCAGGTTGGCGAGGGCGCCCACCGGGTCGTTGCCGATGGAGCTGCTGAGCGCTTTCGACGATCCGGCGAGCATGAGACCGAAGAAGAGCAGGATGAGCGGGGCCACGGACGAGCCGAACGTCGTCCACCACACCACGCCCTTGGTTGAGGCGTCGCGGGGCAGGTAGCGCGAGTAGTCGGCGGCGGCGTTCACCCATCCGAGGCCGAATCCGGTCATCACGAAGACGAGCGCGCCGATCAGACTCTGCGCCGAGCCGACGGGCACGTGCGAGACCACGTGCCAGCTGATGTGCTTGAGGGTGAGGATGATGAAGAAGACCGAGAGCACGCCGGTGACGACCGTGATGATGGCCTGCATGCGCATGATGAGATCGAAGCCCATCACGCCTCCGCCAACAATGAGCACGCCGATGACGATGAGCGCCGTGACCTTCACGCCGGTGCCGCCGCCCCAGCCGAGCCGGGTGAAGACGGTGGATGTTGCGAGCACCGCGATGACCGACAGCGCCGTCTCCCAGCCCACGCAAAGAAGCCACGAAATCGCTGATGGCAGGCGATTGCCGCGGATCCCGAAGGCCGCGCGGCTGAGGACCATGGTGGGGGCGGATCCGCGCTTGCCGGCGGTGGCGATGATGCCGCAGAGCAGGAAGCTCACGCAGATGCCGACCAGGCCGACCACGACCGCCTGCCAGAAGGAGATTCCGAAACCCAGGACGTACGAGCCGTAACCAAGGCCGAGCACCGAGATGTTGGCGCCGAACCACGGCCAGAAGAGTTCACGAGGGTGACCCCTTCGTTCGGACTCCGCGATGACGTTGATGCCGTTCTCCTCAACGCGAAGTGCGTCGCCGCCACCCGTTCCCAGAATCTCGGAAAGTTCGTCACTCACGTGGCCTCCTTGGCAGCGTTGCAATTCGTAGGCCAGATTTTAGGCAGAAGAGGCAGCATTTCGGAGATGTTTGGTCAACATTGCGCCCTCGTCCTTGCGCCGTGTTCCTCGCTCGAAGAAGAACAGTCCGGCTAACTTGACCAAGATGAGCGCCAGCGACGCAGTGGTTGACCCAAAGGCGCTCGATCGCGCGTACGCGACCCTCGCGGGTCTCGCAGTCGGCGACGCGCTCGGCATGCCAACGCAGTCGCTCACTCGTGAAGATGTGGTCAAGGAATTCGGTGAGTTGGTGAGGGATTTTCAACCGTCGAGCCCGACGCATCCATTCGCTGCCGGTCTCACTGCGGCGACGGTCACTGATGACACCGAGCAGGCGCTCATTCTCGCCGACGTGCTGCTGGCTTCCTTTGACTCGTTCGACGCCAAGGCGTACGCCCGGCGCCTCCTTGAATGGGAGGAGAGCGTGCGAGCTCGCGGAATCCTCGATCTGCTCGGACCCTCGACGAGGAAGGCCCTGCGCAACATCGAGGAGGGTGCGGATCTCTCCGAGTCGGGTCTCGCGGGCGTGACCAACGGCGCCGCGATGCGGGTGGCGCCGGTGGGGATCGTGTGCACGAGCAACAACCTCGAAGCCCTCGTCGCCCGGGTCGTCGAGGTGAGCGCCCCGACGCACAACACGTCGGTGGCGATCAGCGCCGCGGCCGCCGTCGCCGCGGTGGTGAGCGCCGGGATAGACCGCGCGCCGTACGCGGTCGCCATCGATCGGGGAATCCGGGCCGCGCTCATCGGCGAAACGTTCGGCGCGCCGAGCGAGGGCCCCCGAGTTGCGGCGCAGATTGCGAGAGCCGTCGAGCTGGGGCGTTCCTGCAAGGGGATCGCCCTCATCGATGCGATCAACCGGGAGATCGGCACGAGTCTGGCCTCCAATGAATCGGTGCCCGCGGCGTTCGCCCTGCTCGCCGCCTACGGGCATGACTCGTGGAGCGCCTGCTGCGTCGCCGCGTCACTCGGCGGTGACTGCGACACCATCGGCGCAATCACCGGCGCAATGGCCGGGGCGTGCGGCGGAACGCAGTCGTTCCCGTCGTGGGCCGTTGCGCTGGTCGAGGAGACGAATTCGTTGGATCTGGCCAAGATCGCGGGCGAGCTCCTCGCCCTGCGTCGGTAAGGTGCGATTGCATGAAGACGTCACCGCGGCTATTCGGTCTGGACACGGTCATGCTCGATCTGGTGCTGAAGATCACGGACCTTCCGCTGCGCGGTTCTGATTCGCTCGCCACCGACCGGCTCGTCACGGCCGGGGGTGGTTTCAACGCCATGAGCGCCGCGGCTCGCCAGGGCATGGCGGTCACGTACGTGGGGCAACTTGGGAACGGGCCCTTCGCCGATATCGCTCTCGAAGCCCTGCGCCACGAAGCGATAGACGTGGCGGTGCCCGCGCGCGACGATCAGGACCTGGGTCTTTGCGTAGTGCTCGTCGAGGATGACGGGGAGAGAACATTCGTCACGTCGCCAGGTGCCGAGGGGACCTTGAGCGCGTCGGAACTCCTGTCGGTGGGCATCGCCGACGGCGACTTCGTGTTCCTCTCGGGCTACAACTTCGTATACCCAGCCATTGGGGCGCAGACGATTACGTGGCTGCGCCAGCTCCCAGTGGCGGTCGTCGTGGCGTTCGATCCCGGTCCGCGGGTGCTCGATATCCCCGATGGGATACTGCACGAGGTCATGGCGCGAACCGACTGGTTCCTGTGCAACGCCAGCGAGGCGACGTCGCTCAGCGGCGAAGCGGTGGCGAGCGTCAGCGCGAAGAAACTCCTGGAGCTCACCGGCTCTCGCGGGGTGGTGGTGCGAAGCGGTGCGCTCGGTTGCGTCGCCGCCCAGGCGCACGGCGGCGCATTCGAGGTGCCGGCCTTCGCGATCGAGGTGGTCGACACGAACGGCGCGGGTGATGTGCACAACGGCGTGTTGCTAGCCGAACTGGCGAGGGGGACCGACGTCATCGAAGCCCTGCGCAGGGCCAACGTTGGTGCCGCCATCGCCATCAGCACTCTCGGCCCCGCCACGTGCCCGCCACGCGACGTGATTTCTGCGAGGCTCGCCGCGTCCTTCTAGCGAGCGGCGTCGGTGCCCTATCGTGGCACTGAGCACCGGGGGGAACATGAAGCGTTTCGAGCCGTTCGAAGGAGAGATCGGAAGAACCTTGGCCGATTCGACTCCGTGGTGGCCCACGCTGACGCACCCGAAAGAGGGCGCGCCCAACGTGGTGGTCATCCTGATCGACGACCTCGGGTTCTCGCACTTGAGTTGCTTCGGCTCCGACCTGGCGACCCCGAATATCGATGCGTTGGCGGCGGGCGGGCTGCGCTACTCGAACTTTCACGTCACGCCGCTCTGTTCGCCGACGCGCGCGGCACTGCTGACCGGTCGCAATCACCACAGCGTAGGCATGCGGGGCATCTCCAACTGGAGTTCGGGCTTTCCGAGCATGCGCGGTCAAGTGTCCAATCACGCCTGCACGATGGCCGAAGTGATGCGCGACAGCGGCTACACGACGTTCGCGGTAGGCAAGTGGCACCTGGTCTCGATGGAGAACTCGTCCTCGGCGGGTCCGTTCGACCAGTGGCCGCTCGCCCGGGGCTTTGACCGCTACTACGGATTCCTCGACGGTGAGACTGATCAGTTCGCGCCCGATCTCGTCTACGACAATCACCGCGTCGAACCTCCGAGGAGCGTGGCTGACGGCTATCACCTGAGTGAGGACCTCGTTGACCACGCGCTCGAGTTCATCCATGATGCCAAGTCGATCCGTCCCGATCGGCCGTTCTTCAACTACTTCGCCTTTGGCGCGATGCACGCCCCGCACCAGGCGCCCGCCGAGTACCTCGCCAGGCATCGCGGCCGCTACGACGAGGGATGGGACGTCGCGCGCGATCGCTGGTTCGCCCGTCAAAAGGAACTGGGAATCATCGACGCCAACACTGAACTGGCGCCGCGAAACCCCGGCGTCGAACCGTGGGAATCGCTGCCGGAGAACCAAAAGAAGTTGGCGTGCCGGCTGCAGGAGGCGTTCGCGGCGTTCCTTGAACACACCGACGCGCAGATTGGAAGGTTGGTCAAGAGCCTCGACGAGCTCGACGAGCTCGACAACACGCTGATTCTGCTGATGTCGGATAACGGGGCGTCCCAGGAAGGCGGACCATTCGGGGTCCTGCACGAGATGAAGTACTTCAATCTTTTGATGGAGAGTCCCGACGAAGCGGTCCAGCGGCTCGACGACATCGGGGGGCCCAGCAGCCACTCGAACTACCCGTGGGGTTGGGCCCAAGCCGGCAACACGCCCTTCAAGTGGTACAAGCAGAACACTCACGAAGGCGGAGTGCACGTTCCGCTCATCGCGCACTGGCCTCGCGGGATCGAGGCGAAGGGCGAGGTGCGCCGCCAGTTCCACTACGTCACCGATATCGCGCCCACCGTCTACGAGTCGACGGGGGTGAACGTGCCCGACGTCTATCGAGGACTCGAGCAGATGCCCATAGCCGGAACGTCGATTGCCTACACCTTCAGCGGCGAGGACGTGGCGAACCCGAGAACGAGGCAGTACTTCGAGATGGGCGGCCATCGAGCGATGTATCGCGAGGGCTGGAAGGCCGTGACGCGCCACGTGCCCGGTGTTTCATTCGATGATGATCGCTGGGAGCTCTACCACGTCGCGGTCGACAACTCCGAGTGCCACGACCTCGCGTCGTCCAATCCAGAGCTACTCGCCGAACTCATCGACCTTTGGTGGCAAGACGCCGAAGAGTACGACGTCTTGCCGTTGGATGATCGTGGATTGGAACTCTTCGGTGCGAGGTTCCGTGAAAACTCTCCTCATCCTCCGAGCCGGCACTACACCTACTACCCTCCGCTGAACCCGATCCCTCCGCAGGCGGCGGCGGGGATTGGTGGGCGCAGTTGGGATCTGGACGCCGTAATCGATCGGCCGGCGGGCGGCGAGGGGGTCGTGATGGCGTTTGGAACCGAGAACGCGGGGGTCAGCCTGTTCATCCAGGACGACCGCCTGGTCTTTGACTACAACTTCTTCAACGACCACTACATTGTCGAGTCGGTCGAGCCGGTCCCGACCGGGCCTTCGGTGATTGGCCTCAAATTCCGACGCGGGAAGAATGATGCCGACGTGGCCCTCACCATCGATGGACGAAAGGCTGGTTCGTATCACCTGCCGGTACTCATGCGAATGATGTCGACCATCGGCATGAGCATCGGCCGCGACCAGGGTTCGCCGGTCTCCAAGCGCTACGAAGGCGAGTTCGCCTTCGTAGGCAAACTCGAACGGGTGGACATTCAACTAGTTTCGCAGGATGGTACCGAGGAGAAGGTGACCGCGGCGAGAGAAGGCATGGCCCGCCAGTAGCTGCACCACCAATGCGGTACGTCAACAAGGAGACGCGATGGAGCGAGTACGCACCCCTGAAGAACGGTTTGTCAACCTGCCAGACTTCCCATTCGAAGCCGGGTACGCGGACGTGAAGGACCCCACCGGCGGTGCTGACCTGCGCATGGCCTTCTACGACGAAGGTTCCGCGGACGCGGACGTGGTGCTGTTGATGCACGGCGAGCCCAGTTGGTCGTACCTCTATCGCTTCATGATCCCGGTGCTCGTCGCGGCGGGCCACCGGGTCGTCGTCGCGGACCTGATCGGATTCGGCCAGTCGGATAAGCCGAGCGACCGGCGCGACTACACCTACGCGCGCCACGTGGAGTGGGCGCGCGAGCTGCTCTTCGATCACCTCGACCTGCAGAACGTGACCCTGTTCGGCCAGGACTGGGGCAGCCTCGTGGGCCTTCGCCTCGTGGGCGAGCACCCTGAGCGGTTCGCTCGGGTGGCCATTGGCAACGGCGGGCTGCCCACCGGCGACGAGAGGCCGAACGATGCGTTCAAGGCGTGGCAGGAGTACAGCCAGAACACGCCGGACCTTCACGTCGGCGGAATCGTCTCGGGTGGTTGCGTGGTGCGGCTGCGCCCCGAGGTGATCGCCGCGTACGACGCGCCATTCCCTGACGACACCTTCAAGGAAGGGGCCCGACAGTTTCCCCTGCTCGTGCCGACCTCCCCGCAAGACCCCGCCCACGACGCCAACGTCGCCGCGTGGGCAGTGCTCGAGAAATGGGAGAAGCCGTTTCTCTGCTGCTTCTCAGACAGCGACCCCATCACCAAGGGCGCGGACAAGAAGTTCCTCGCGAAGGTTCCCGGCACCAGCGGCCAGCTGCACGTCACGATCGAGGGTGGTGGTCACTTCCTGCAGGAGGAGAAGGGCCGCGAGCTCGCGGGGGTGCTCAATGCGTTCATGAGCGTGAACTGAGGGCTAGAAGTAGCTCTCGCCGAGTGCTTCGCTCCAGGGAGCGACGCGCAGCTCGCCTCGCGGCACGCTCCACTTGAATACCGGCTTGATGTCGAGAACCGGCGTCCCGTCGATCCCGTCGAGCCCGCGAACGATGAACGAACGGTCCGCGATCGAGTCGATCGCGACGGTCGTGAGGAGAATGCGGTTCGGGCGGTCCTTGTTGCGCTGCGCGAAGACGCCGACGTCGGGCCAGTCTTCGTTGCCACGGGGGTGACGGTGCCAAGGTCCCGGGGGGACGTCCTGCGCCCAGTCGGCGAAGAACACGATCTCGACGTGGGAGAACTCGGCCAGCCCGAGCAACGCCTCACTGGGGACATCCTGGGCCAGTTCGACGGTGCTCGTGACGTCATCCCAGTTGTCGTCCAGCGCCTCGCTTCGTTCGTTTCGGATGTAGGCAATCGCGCGCACGCTGTAGTTCATACGCCCAATCTACCCAGTGCGGGCCCGGCCTCTCGCAACCATCACGGCACCATGGCGGAGTGTGGCGGAGTATCGTTAAGCGTTCGCGAAACGATGTGAGAGGCCTATGGCGCAACTGACTTTTACCTACGGAACCATGGCGGCGGGCAAGTCAACCCTGGCGCTGCAGCTCTGCTGGCAACTGCGCGAGGGGCGAAGCGACGTGGCGCTGTGGACCTTCGGCGACCGCAGCACCGACGGCATGGTGACCAGTCGTATCGGCATCGAAGCCGAAGCCGAAGCCGTCATCCCCGGCGCCAGCCTCGCCGGACACATTGACCGGGCGTTGCAGGAGGGCACGAACATCCTGGTGATCGACGAGGTCCAGTTCGCCAGCGTCGGCCAGGTTGACGAGCTCGCCAAGATGGTTGACGACCACGATGTTGATATTCACGCGTTCGGCCTTTGCGCGGACTTCCTGCTCAACGTCTTTCCCGGTTCCGCGCGGCTCTTCGCGATCGCCGACTGGGCGCACGAACTACCCCTCACGTCCTCGTGCTGGTGCGGCCAGAAGGGCCGATGCAACGCCCGAGTCGTCGACGGGGCGGTGGCCCGTGAGGGGCACCAGTTCTACACCGGGGACGTCCTGCAGGGCACGGTCCACTACCAGGTGCTCTGTCGAAAGCACTACCGGTCGGGCCAACTCGGACCTGACGACCAGTAGGCGGGTCGGTTTCCTAGAAGAACGCCGCGCAGAGGTCGTAGAGTTCGCGCGGTACCTGGCGCTGGCCGTTCGCGACCACCGATAGCGGCACCAACTCGACGTGACTGCCGCGAACGACGGGAATCATCCCGAACTGCTCGGCGACCACGGCGTCAAAGGCGGCGGCCCCGACCCGGGTGGCCCAGATGCGGTCGTAGGCGGTGGGACTCCCGCCTCGCTGCAGGTGACCGAGAACGGTGGTGCGGACTTCGAAGCCGCCGTGGGCGTCGATCTGGGACGCGACGAACTGGCCAACGCCCCTCGTCGCCAGGCGGACGCCGCCGATGCCCTCGGTGGAGACACCGGCTTCTTCGTGGCCCCCAATGGTCTCGAGGTTGATGCCTTCGGCGACGACCACGATCGAGAAGGCGTTGTTGGAACTTCGCCGCTTCACGAGGTGGGCGATGATCTGGTCCATGGTGATCGGGAACTCGGGAATCACGATCAGGTCAGCTCCGCCGGCGAGTCCGCCCATGGCGGCCACCCAGCCGGTGGCGCGTCCCATGGTTTCGACGACCATGACGCGGTGGTGCGACGCGGCGGTCGTGTAAAGACGATCGAGCGACTCGGCGACGATGCTCACCGCGGTGTCAAAGCCAATGCAGTAGTCGGTGCCCTCGAGGTCGTTGTCGAGGGTCTTAGGCACCCCTATGACCGGGGCGCCACGCTCGGCGAGCCAGCTGGAGATCCGCTGGGTTCCGTCACCGCCAATGGCGACGAGAGCGTCCAGATGCTCGCTGATCGTTTTCAACACCTGGTCACGTCCGCCCGCGGGGTGGTCGAGGTCGAAGCGGGCGGTGCCGAGGAGGGTGCCGCCCTGGCCCACCACGCCGATCAGGTCGTTCTGATAGAGGGGTCGCCCCGAGAAATCGCCGGCCAGTCCGGCCCACCCGTTGGCGATGCCAATGATCTCGTGGCCGTTGCGAAAGGCCATCTGGCCCAACCCGCGAATGGCCGCATTCAGTCCAGGTGCATCTCCGCCCGCGGTAAGAACACCTATGCGCATCAAAGTCCGCCTCGTACGAATTGTTCCCCGATCGCACTTTAGGACATATCGAGATCAGGATCTCCTACGCCGCGGTAACCGTCGGGCGGGTCACTCCTGCTCCATAATGGAGCGATGGACGACGCGAGCACGCCGACGGTTGACGCAGTTGTGGGGCGTGGAATCGACTGCCTCAACCGATTCGGGGTCTTTCACGAGTGCCCGCACTGCGGCTCCTCCTTGAGCCCCGAGCACGCGCATTTCCGGTGCACCTCGTGCGGTTGGCGCGACAGCTGCTGCGACTGAAGACCGCTGTCTTCATGACGATTTCGAGACTTCCTTAACATTTCACCTTGAGCGTCCGTCCGCGTCACGCCCCGTTCACTTTTCATTTCTAAGGTCCTTCGTGGCAAAAGGTTCGCTCGCGGCGAAGGTCGTTCGCATCTTCACTTGGCCATCAACGAATCACTTTCTTTAGGAGGAAAGTTCAGAATGAATAAGACACTCAGGTCATTGGCGGCAGCATCGCTCGCCGTTGCTGGTCTGCTCACTGTTGTCACCCTTCCAGCTGGTGCAGCGTCAAAGGCAAAGTCCAAGACGATCACTTGCTACGAGTTGACCGCGAAGGCACTCAAGACCAAGCACGTCAAGGCAGTGCACCCAAGGTGCCCGAAGGGGTACTCCACGCGGAAGCCCAGCCTGATGGGAACGGGGCTCCCCGGTGACTCGGACCTCGTCGTACCGAACAACGTCTCACTCGCCATCAACGGTTCGTCATTCGACGCGCCACTGGTCGGAGTGACGACAAGCGGATCAACGGCGTACTCCGCCGGAGGCAAAGTGTCCTTCAGTGCGTACCCGGCGGCGGGATCGGGAACCGGTCGATCGCAAATCGCGAGCGGTGCTCTCAACATTGGTTTCTCTGACGTGCCGATGAGCCAGCCCGCAGGAACCCTGCCAGCGGGAGCGGTCGCGTCCAACTTCACGCAGGTTCCCTACCTTCTGGGTGGCGGCGTGGTCGGCTACAACCTCGGAGCCGGCTTCGACAACATGAAGCTGACGGCGCAAGAAGTCGCCCAGATCTACGACGGGAACATCACCAAGTGGTCGAACTCGGCGATCGTCACGACCAACGGTGGCGCCAACTCGCCGATCGGCAAGCTGCTCGTCGCCAATGGTCTGGCCAACGCCCCCGAGGACACGATCAAGGTGCTCTACCGCAACGCCGGTTCTGGCACGACTGAAGCGTTCACCTACTGGCTGTATTCGGCTGGCAATTCCGGACACGCCCCCAATGGTGGAAGCCCGATGGAAGGCTCCGGCGGCACATGGGGTGCCCAGAACATCAACGGCGTGGCGAACAACTCGGCCATGGCCCAGGGCCTCGTCAGCACCCCCGGTTCGATTGGCTACGTCGAGTACAGCTACGTGCTGATTCCTGGCAACGCCAAGATTCAGGTGGCGCAACTGGAGGACAAGAATGGTCAGTGGCTCCAGCCCAGCCTGACCAACATCGGGAACGCGGCGGCTGCAGCCGGTACGGGTATTTCGCCCGACTACTTCTCCATCGTCAACGAGCCGGGGAACAACGTCTGGCCCTTCGCGACCTACAGCTGGGCCCTCGTCCAGAAGGCACAGACCAGCGAAGGGACCTGCGAGGCGATCACGAAGTACCTCGACTGGGAGTCGCACGCCGGCCAGAACCTGTACGCCGCGGGCGAAGGCTACGTGCCGCTGCCCTCGGCAATCCGGACCTACGCGCGCCAGCAGCTCCAGACGATCACTTCTGGCGGCACCGCTTGCGTGAACCAGAAGTCGTAGTCCGTAGTAGAAATACGAGAAGGTAAGGGTAGGTAGTTTCCAGCATGAGCTTGGTTCCCGCAGAACTGGTAGTTCAAGACGAGCGCGAGGCGGTGGCGGAGTACAACTCCGCCACCGTCGAGCGTTCCTGGTATCACTACGTCCTTCTCGCTGGGGCGATCCTCTTCGCCGCCGTCAGCGTCGGGTTCGTCGGAACGATCTTCTGGAGTTCGCTGCCAACGTGGCTGCACCACGCCGGCACGCTCTTGGGCGGCAAGGGATGGGTGTCGCCGGCGGGCCCTTTCGGCGGTCTCGCGATGATCGCCGGAACCCTCGAAACCTCATTGATCGCCCTGGTCCTGGCTGTGATCATCGGCTTGGGTACGTCAGTCGCCATCGTCTATCTGATCCCGAAGCGGCTTCGAAACGTGGTCGCGACGCTCGTCGAACTGCTCGCTGCGGTTCCGAGCATCGTCTACGGACTCTGGGGTCTCCTGATCCTCGCTCCGTGGATGGAATCGACCGTCAATCCCTGGCTCAACAAGTGGCCCTTCGCCACGGCGATCTTTGGCAGTCCCGGCAAGGAGTTCGGCACCTCGCTCCTGCTCGCCTCCATCGTGTTGGGGATCATGATTCTGCCCACCTTCGTCGCGATCAGCCGCGAAGTCATCGCCGTTGTCCCTCAGGACCTCATCGAAGCCAGTCTTTCCCTAGGCGCAACCCGGTGGCAGGTCATCCGAGGAGTGGTGCTGCCCACGGCGAAGATCGGCCTCTTCGGCGCCACGTTCCTCGCACTCGCGCGCGCGACCGGCGAAACGGTCGCCGTGGCCCTCGTGGCGGGTGGAGTGGCGAACGCGCAGTTCCATTTGCTCTATCCCGGGACGTCGATTGCTGCGTGGATCGCCTTGACGTTTGGCGAGGCGCAGGGCAACGAGATAGCGGCCCTCATGGCGCTCGGCGTGCTGCTGATGCTCTTGAACTTCGGCTTTTCCCTCGTGAGCCGCTGGATGGTGCGCCGCCAACGATTGGTACTGGAGCGCGTATGAGCGACATGACTGAACTCGACAAGCCAATCGAAGTCGACAACGAACTGCGCAATGAGATTCGACGAATCTCCCAACATTCACGCGCACGGCGGGCCACTGTCTCGAAGGTGATGATCGCGCTGTGCGCCGTCGCGCTCGTCGTCTCGGCGGTGCCCCTGGTTCTCCTGATTCTCCAACTGCTGGAAAAGGGCATACCGGTCATCGACAAGACATTCTTCACGACGCTGCCGTCGACGCCGTCATTGATCGCCCCCAACGCGACCGGGGGCGTCTCGAACGCTATCGTCGGAAGCATCGCCCTCTCCCTCTACGCGTCGGTGCTGGCGATTCCCCTGGGCGTGCTGGTCGGGGTCTACCTAGCCGAAACCGAGACGAAGCTGGCTTCGTCGCTGCGGGTGATCGCCCAAACGATGGCGGGTGCGCCGTCGATCCTGATGGGCCTGTTCGCGTTCTCGTTCGTCGTCCGCGATCTGAACATCGGCTTCACCGCCATCGCCGGCTCGTTCGCCCTCGCCGTCTTGATGCTGCCGGTAATCGTCATCTCAACTGAGATAGCCGTTCGCGGCGTTCCGAATACGCTGCGAGAAGCGGGCCTCGCCCTCGGAGCGAAGTCCCACACGGTCTCGCTGCGCGTCGTCTTGCCCGCGGCGGTGTCGGGCATCGTGACGGGCTCAATTCTCGCGATCTCGCGGGCCGTCGGTGAGACCGCGCCGGTGCTCTTGGTGATCGGCGGCGGATTCACCAACTCGTGGAAACCGTTCGATCCGGTGTCGGCCCTGCCGCTCACGATCTTCGAGAACGCCAAGTCCGAATGGCCCAGCCAGCGAGCCCAGGTGTGGGGCGTCGCGTTGGTGCTGGTGGCATTCATCTTCGTACTAAGTCTCAGCGCCCGGATGTGGGCGTCAAGAAAGCAGCAGGTGAGAAACTAAATGGAGCCAGAGATCATGACAGAGATTAAATCCGGAGCCGCGGTGGCAACTTCAGCGGACATTCGAGGTGCGACCGCGATGCAGCTGCGTGACGTGGCGGTTTCGTTCCACGGGCGAACCGCGGTGCGTGACTGCACCTTCGACATCGCGAAGAACCGCGTGACGAGCCTCATCGGCCCTTCGGGTTCGGGCAAGACCACACTGCTGCGCGCCCTCAACCGACTCCACGACCTGACCCCGGGCGCCAAGGTGTCCGGCCAGATCCTGCTCGAAGGCACGGACATCTACCGCGGCGACGTCACCGTCACCGAGCTGCGCACCCGGGTCGGCATGGTCTTCCAGCGACCGAATCCCTTTCCCACGATGTCGATTTACGACAACGTCGTGTCCGGGCTTCGCTTCAACGGCATCAAGAAGAAGGCGTTGTTGGACGAGGCGGCGGAGACCTCGCTGAGGGCCGCGGCGCTGTGGGACAGCGTCGAGAGCCGGTTGAAGGTGGCCGCCTCGAACCTTTCGGGCGGAGAGCAGCAGCGTCTCTGCATCGCTCGCGCCCTCGCCATGGACCCCGAGGTCCTGCTGATGGACGAGCCCACGTCGGCGCTCGACCCGATCGCCACGCTGCGCATCGAGGAGTTGATGACGACCCTGAAGAGTCGGGTCACGATCATCATCGTCACGCACAACATGCAGCAGGCCGCGCGCATCTCCGACGACTGCGCCTTCTTGCTGATGGGCGAGGACCGGGCGGGCGAGCTCATCGAGTTCGACACCACCGAGAAGATCTTCAACAATCCGAAGGACTCCAGGACCTTGGACTACACCCTTGGACGATTCGGCTGAGTTGGATCGCTGCCTAACGGCGTGACAAACTACCCCCAAGTCGATTCTTGGGGGGAAGCAATGGGTCAAGATTTATGGCAGCGGTCCGCGTCGTCGTTGGCGGGAATGATTCGAAGCGGCGAGACAACCTCGCGAGAGGTTGTTGAGTCGCACCTCGAACGGATAGAAGCCGTGAACGGCGCCGTCAACGCGGTCGTCGAGATCCGCCCCGACGACGTCCGCAAAGAAGCCGACGCCGCCGACGCCAAGCTGAAGGCCGGCGGGCCACTCGGCCCGCTGCACGGCGTGCCATTCACCATCAAGACGAATATCGACGTCGAAGGTTACGCAACCACCGAAGGCGTCGTCGCCTTGAAGGACTTCATCGCGCCGGGTGACGCGCCTACGGTCGAACGGATGCGCCAAGCCGGTGGCGTCGCGCTCGCGCGAACCAACATGCCCGACCTGGGACTTCGCGTCAACACCGAGTCGTCGCTCTACGGGCCTACGCACAATCCATGGATGCACGGGCGCACCGCGGGGGGCTCGTCCGGGGGTGAGGCGGCGGCCATCGCCTCGGGCATGAGCCCCATCGGACTCGGCAACGATATCGGCGGATCGCTGCGCAACCCGGCGTTCGCTTGCGGCATCGCCTCCATCAAGCCGTCGCGGGGACGGGTTCCCCAGGGTAACCCGAGCGAGATCATCGACATGCCGATCAACAGCCAGATCATGCTGGTCGAGGGCGTGCTGGCCCGTCACGTGGGCGACGTGCGCATGGGGCTCGAGGCGGTCATGGGCGCGCACCACCGCGACCCGCAGTCGATCAGTGCGCCGCTTCGCGGCAGCGCCGCGCCGCGCCGGGTGGCCCTCGTGCCGAACCCGTTCGGCGGGGCGACCGATCCGGACATCGCCGAGGGGGTTCGCGTCGCGGGACGAGCTCTCGAAGCCGCGGGCTACGAAGTCGACGAACTGGAACCCCCGTTGCTGTTCGAGGCGTATTTCGCGTGGACCGAACTGATGATGACGAGCCTCGAGATGCAAAAGGCGATGCTCTTTGCGATGATGGGCGAAGGCGCCAGGCAGTTCCTGACGCTCACCGACGCGATGTTCCCGCCCCCGACGCCAGACTCGCTCTTCGTCATGCACCAGAGCCGTTACGGCGTGGCGAAGGCCTGGCGCGAGTTCCTCAGCGAGTACCCGCTTATCGTCGGGCCGACTTGGACCCAGCAACCGTTCAAGCATGGCTACGACATCGAAAGCGCCGAGTCGGCGATGAACGTCGTCGAGCTCTTCCGGTTCGTCCTGCCGGCGAATCTCTTGGGGCTGCCCGCGGCGTGCGTGCCCACGGGAGTGGCCAACGGACTGCCGACCGGAGCCCAGATAATCGGCGACCTCTTTCGCGAAGACCTCTGCCTCGACGCCGCAGAAGTCGTCGAGGCGAGCGTCGGCGTGCTGACCCCGATCGACCCGCGAGGCTGAGCCACTGGTGTCACCGCGCCCGTCTGGGAATCCAGCGGCACTCAGTCGGTGGACACTTCGCGCAGGTCCGCGTCGTCGACGTTGAAGACGAACCCGCGGATCTCGGTGCCGTTGATGAACGGGCTTCGCCTCAGGGTTTCGACGGTGGCTCGCACGTCGACGTCGATGTCGTCGTAGGCGCCGAGGCGGAAGGGGGGTCGCTCGCCGAATTCGGCCTCGAGTTCCGCCTGAAGGACGTCCTCCTCGAAGGACTCGAGTCCGCACCGGGTGTGGTGGATGACCATGATCGCAATTGTTCCGAGGAGCCTCTGGCTGAGGAGCAGCGAGCGAACGGCGTCGTCCGTCGCGAGGCCCCCGGCGTTTCGGATGAGGTGCACCTCGCCGAGGTCGAGACCCAAGGCGCCAAAGAGGTCGAGGCGGGAGTCCATGCAGGTGAGCACCGCCAGATGAAGCTTGGGTTTGGTGGGGAGCTCGCGGTGGCCGTGCCTCGCCACGTAGTCGCGATTGTTGGACAGTAGGTCGTCAATCACGCTCATCGCACCATCCTAGGGAACCGACATTTGCGTCGGTTCGCCCACCTGCGAATGAGTCATCGTCTGATCGCTACGCTGCACCTTGGAGGTAGTCATGGAACACATGCACGAGGTGCGAGAAGAGCTCCGCCAGCCGGCGCTCGACCTGCGCGGTCTTATCCCCGACGTCATGAAGGGGTACGCGGAGATGTCGCGTGCGGCGATGAGCGAGGGGGAGTTGTCGAGCGCTCACAAGGAACTGCTGGCGATCGCGATTGCCATCACGCGCGAGTGCGATGGCTGCATCGTCGCCCACGCGCGAGGCGCCGCGCAGCAGGGCGTGACCCGCCAGCAAGTTGCTGAAGTGGTCGGCGTCGCCATATTGATGAACGGGGGACCGGGAACGGTGTGGGGTCCGCGGGCCCTTCGCTCGTTCGACGAAGCGGTCGCGGCGAGGTCCCTGTAAGGAACTAGAAGCTGTAGGGCAGATGCTTGATCCCGTTCACGAAACTCGACGCCAACTGTGACGGTGCGCCGGTGGCGTGAATGTCGGGCGTGCGCTTCAGCAGTTCGCGGAACATGACGGTGATCTCTCGGCGAGCTAGGTGCGCGCCGAGGCAGAAGTGCGGGCCCGGAGCGCCAAATCCGTAGTGGTCGTTCGGCGTGCGGCCGACGTCGAACGTGTAGGGATCGACGAAGGCCTCCTCGTCGCGGTTGGCCGAGCTGTAGAAGAGCAGAACCTTGTCGCCGGCCTTCAGATCGAAGCCCGACAGCGCGTGGTCGACCGCCAGGGTGCGGCGCATCCAAATGACCGGCGACGCCCAACGGACGATCTCGTCGGTCGAAGTCTTCGCGAGCCCCTCGTAGTCGGCGATCAAGCGAGCCTTCTGGTCGGGGTGCTCGCTGAAGGCGTGCAGGCCGTGGGCTATCGCGGTGCGGGTGGTTTCGTTCCCGGCGGTGACGAGCAGCACGAAGAACGATGCCAACTCCTGCTGGGTCAGCTTCTCGGATTCGATTTCGGCGTTGACGAGAGCGCTCGTGATGTCGTCGATGGGATTATCGAGACGATACTTCCCGAGCTCCTCCATGATGCCGGTGAGCGAGGCTCCCGCTTCGAGCACCGCCAGCACCGGATCGACGCCCTCGGGCACGAGTTCAGTGTCGCCCATGGAGAGGATGATGTTCGAGCACTTCAACACGGTCGCGAATTCGCTCCTCGGAACCCCCATCATGGTGCAGATGATCTCGAGGGGGAAGGGCGCCGCGATGTCGGTGACGAAGTCGCCCGAGCCGTGGCTTCTCGCGTTCTCCACGACTTCGTCGGCAACGCGTTCGATCGAATCCTCGACGGATCGCACGTTACGCGGGTTGAACGCGTTCGAGACAATCCGTCGAAGCCGGGCGTGCTTGGGATTATCGGTCGAGATCATTCCCGAGAAATACTCCACCATCTCGGGCGGCAAGTCGATCTGGGAGACCGCCCCAGGGCCGGAAAGGAAGATCTCCGGATGACGCGACGCCGTTGCGACGTCTCGGTGGCGCGTGAGCGCGTAGTAGCCCGTGCTCTCGGGAAACTCGATGCTGGTTCCCTCAAGCCGGATACCCGGGTGGAATGAGATTGGCCGCTCCTGGCGAAGGGCCGCGAACGCCGCCTCGCGATCGGCCCACGGTCGACGCCAGAACTCCATGTCGGAGAGGTCAATATCGTCGGGGTTCCATCGCGCATCGGGTGTCATCTGGAAGATCGTAGCCACTGAGCGATGGGCGGTCACGCCGCCGGGTTTTCACGGCAGACTGTCTAAGTGCCAGAACTCACCGACCAAGAACGATCGAGCCGACTGAAGGCGCTGAACGCGCTTCTCGATCTCATGCGTCCCGCCGTCCAAGCCGACGGAGGTGACCTCGTCCTCATCCGCGCCGACGTCGAGACGGGGGTTGTGGAGGTGCAGCTGCAGGGCGCCTGCTCGAGTTGCGCGATCTCGTCGGACACGCTGCAGGGCGGGGTGACCCGGATCCTCACCGACCGGCTGAAGTGGGTCACCGAAGTCATCGGAGGGGTGGATGACTCGATGGATCCCGAGGACTCGATGTCGCTCGGCACCGGCGGCTACGTCCCTCGCTACCGCCAGCTCTAAGGGACCCCTACCTCTGCATCAAACCCCGGGTCACCTGATATTATTTAGTTAGGTGAACTAATGGATGAGACGACGACAGAGACCGCGGCACGGCTACGACGGTCGATCACGCGGCTCAATCGCAAACTGCGGTACTCGGCGCTCGGCGGTGTCTCGCCCGCCCAAGCATCGATGCTCGCCGTCATCAACAATCGAAAGAATCCCTCGCTGGGCGAGCTGGCCCTCGCCGAACAGATTCAGCCGCCGTCGGTGACGCGCCTCGTACGGAGCATGGAGGAGGCGGGGCTCATCGCGAGCTCTGCCGACCCGCAAGACCGCAGATGCACCCGGGTCCGGTTGACCGCGCTGGGTCGAAAGGAGCTGGCCACGATTCGTCAACGCAAGACCGAATTCCTGGAGAAGAAACTCCTCTCGCTGACGGCGAAGGAGCAGTTGAAGGCCCACGAGCTCGCCGCCTTTCTCGAAGCACTGCTGGAAGACGAATGAGCGCAGCCCGGAGATTCTCGTCGAGGACCTTCGCCGCGCTCTCGGTGCGCAACTTCCGCCTCTATTTCATTGGCCAGCTCATCTCAGTCTCGGGAACCTGGATGCAGTCGGTGGCCCAGGGCTGGCTGGTCCTGCAAATCACCGGATCCTCGGTCGACCTCGGCTTCGCCGTGGCGCTGCAGTACGTGCCGATGCTGCTGCTCGGTTCCTACGGCGGACTCATCGCCGACCGCCACGAGAAGCGGCGCATCCTGTACTTCACCCAAGTCTCGGCGGGCCTGCTCGCCCTGGTGCTCGGGCTGCTCGTCACCACCCATCACGTCACCGTCGCCACGGTGTTCGTGCTCGCCGGACTGCTCGGCGTGGTCAACATGTTCGACGTGCCCGCGCGCCAGGCGTTCGTGCAGGAGATGGTGGGCCGTGACCTGATCGCGAACGCGGTGAGCCTCAACAGCGTGCTGATGAACGCGGGACGTCTCATTGGCCCCGGAATCGCCGCCGGTTTCATCGCGGTCGTTGGGACGGCCGTGTGCTTCTACGCGAACGCGGTCTCCTACCTCGCCGTGTTGCTGGCGCTGGCGATGATGCGACGAGCTGAGTTCCTGCCCATGAAGACCGTCGAACGCGAGAAGGGCCAGTTGCGGCTCGGGCTCAAGTACGTCGCGGCGAATCCGGTGCTTCGAAACGTCATCCTGTCAGTGGCAGTCGTCGGGACGTTCGCCTACAACTTCACGGTGACGCTGCCGCTGCTGACCCGCCACACCTTCCACCAGACGTCGGCAGCGGACTACGGGCTCCTCATGGCGGCGATGGGCCTGGGCGCCGTCTTCGGCGGGCTCTTCGTCGCTCACCGCTCGCGACCCACGCCTCGCCTGATCGCGACGCTCCTGCTCGGCTTCGGGCTCTTCATGACGCTCACGTCGTTCGCCCCCTCGATCACCTGGGCCGAGATCGCGCTCGTGCCGACGGGTGCATTCTCCATTGCCTTCATGTCATCGGCGAACGCCACGTTGCAGTTGAACTCGAGCCAGCACATGCGTGGCCGGGTGATGAGCCTCTACGGCGTCGCGTTCCTCGGCACGACCCCCATCGGCGCCCCGCTCATCGGGGCGATCGTCGCCGTCACGAATCCGAGGATCGGCATGGAAGTCGGATCAGGATTCGCGTTGCTGACCGGTGTCTGGCTCGTGCTCTCACTGCGCCAGGACGAGCGCAACACCGCCATGCTGCAGAGGGCCTAGACCTTCTGAGGCTTTGGCTCCTTCGGCAGTCCCAGCGCGCGCTCACCGATGATGTTGCGTTGGATCTCCGCGGTGCCGCCCCAGATTGTTTCGGAACGCGAGAAGAAGAAGGACGCCTGCATCTCCGAGACCGGGTAGTCGGCGCGACCGCGGCGCACTCCCGGAAACATCCCTTCAGCGTCTCCCGTGCCGGTCAGGATCTGACCTTGCATTCCCAAGACATCGATGGCGAGCTCCATGCTCGCGCGGTGCGTCTCGGACCAGAACATCTTGTTGCACGCGCCCAGCAGCGCGGAGTTGTGAGTGTTGTTGAGCGAGTCGGTCAACGAGCGGTAGCCGTTGATCTGCATGATCTTCACTTTCTCCCACGCCTTGACGAGATCGTTGCGCACGCGAAGGTCCTCGCTCTTGTTGAGGCGCTGGGCCTCCTTCAGGATCACTTCCCACTCCTTCAAGAAGCGCCGGTAGCCGGTGGTCGACGACGAGCCGCGCTCGAAACCGAGGGTGGTCATCGCAACCTTCCAGCCGTTGTTCACGCCGCCCACGACGTTGGCCTTGGCGCAGCGCGCGTTGGTGAAGAACACCTCGTTGAACTCAGCGCTTCCGTCAACCTGCGTGATCGGTCGGACCTCGACGCCTTCTTGGTGCATGGGCACGAGCATGTAGCTGATTCCCGCGTGCTGGGGCGCATCGGGGTCCGTTCGGGTCATCAGGAAGACGTAGTCGGCGTGCTGGGCCTGGGTCGTCCACACCTTTTGGCCGTTGATGACCCATTCGTCGCCGTCGAGCACCGCGGTCGTCTTCAGGCTCGCGAGGTCACTTCCGGCGTCGGGCTCGGAGAAGCCCTGGCACCAGGCGATCTTCCCCTGGAGGATGCCCGGTATGAACTCGCGCTTCTGCTCTTCGGTGCCCCACTGCAGGATCGTCGGCCCGACGAGCGTGTCGCCGAAGAAGTCGGCGCGCATCGGCGCGCCGGCCTTCGCGAACTCCTCATTGAGCACGACCTGCTCGAGCAGCGTGAGGCCCTTGCCGCCGTATTCGACCGGCCATCCGGCGCAAATCCAGCCGCCGGCGAACAACCTGTCGGTCCAGGTCTTGTTGAACTCCTTGCGCTCGTCGCCGCTCAGATTGAAGCCCGGCTCGAACCAGCCGGTGGGCAGGTTCTCCTCGAGCCAGGCGCGGATTTCTTTGCGGAACGATTCAGCTTCGGTGGGGTAGGTGAGATCCATAGATGGCAGCGTAGTCATCCTTCGCGCACCCGTGAAGTGGCATTTGTGCCAAATCGTGAATTGGGGGAGACTGTAGCACTTCGCCGAATCCGAAAGTTGGACCGTGTCTCGATCCCTTCGCCAGACAATTGCCGAAACCAAGGCTTCGTGGGCCCTCTCCAAGACGATCTCGACACCCGCCCACGTGGCGGCGCGCGCGCCCGAGCCGGGCAAGTTGCGCATTGCCTTTCTCATCTACCGGGGTAATCCGCGCTGCGGCGGCCAGGGCGTCTACACCCGTCACCTCACCCGCGAACTCATGAACCTGGGCCACAGCGTCGAGGTGTTCTCTGGGCCGCCGTGGCCCGAGCTCGACGAGGGCGTGGGCTTCACCGCTGTTCGCGGGCTCGACCTCTACCGTGACCCGGACCCCTTCCGGATTCCCGCCCGCTCGGAGTTCACGTCGAAGGCCGACGTCGCCGAGTTCGCGGTCATGATGAGCGCCGGCTTCGGCGAGCCCCTGGCCTATTCGATGCGCATCGAGAAGATCCTGAAGAACCGCCGCGGTGACTTCGACATCATCCACGACAACCAGTGCATGGGACCGGGAATCCTGAGGTTGCACCGCGAAGGATGGCCCGTCCTCGAGACCCTCCACCACCCGATCACCGTCGACCGGTCAATCGCGCTCGACCACGTGGACACCGCCTGGAAGCGGTTCACGACCCGCCGCTGGTTCGGTTTCTTGCGGATGCAGGTGCGGGTGGTGAAGCAGCTGCCGGCGGTGCTGACGGTGTCGAACAACTCGAGGATCGACATCAACGCCCAGATGAAGGTTCCCCTCGATCGCCTCACGGTCGTGCCGGTCGGGGTCGACCACACGGTCTTCAAGCCCTACGACGACGTGGTGAAGAAGAAGGGCCGCCTGATGGTCACTTCTTCCTCGGACGTTCCCATGAAGGGGCTGGTGCCCCTGCTCGAGGCGATTGCCAAGCTGCGCGTCGAGCGCGACATCGACCTCGTGGTGATCGGCAAGCCCAAGGCCAAGGGGCGCGTGGCCTCGACCATGGAACGCCTCGGCCTCAACGACATCGTGACCACGATCTCTGGCGTGACCGACGAGGAGCTGGCCCGACTCTACGGCGAAGCCGAGGTCGCCATCGTCCCGAGCCTCTACGAGGGTTTCTCGTTGCCCGCCATCGAGGCCATGAGCTGCGGCGTGCCCGTGGTCGCGACGACCGGTGGCGCGCTGCCCGAGGTTGTCGGAACGAGCGGCGAGACGGGCATGCTGGTCGAGCCCAACAACCCCGATGCCCTCGTGAAGGCCATCCGTCTGCTGCTCGACGACCGCGAGCTGGCCGACCGCCTCGGGGCCAACGGCCGCGAGCGCGTCATCGAACGCTTCACCTGGCAGGTGACGGCGCGCGGCACGGCCGCTTGCTACGACGCCATCCTGAGCGGAGAACCTCTTCCGGCCTCGGTGGACTTCGACTGATGCTGACGGCGGACTACGACCTGCTGGGGCTCGCGAGCGGGGACAAGATCCTCGACTTGGGCTGCGGCTTCGGCCGCCACGCGTTCGAAGCCGCCCGGCGCGGGGCGAACGTGGTGGCGCTCGACGCGGGCCGCGACGAGGTCGAGGGCGTGGCGGCGACGTTCGCCGCGATGCTCGAAGCGGGCGAGCTGACCTCGCCGGGCCTGCACACGGCGGCCGTGCAGGGTGACGCCCTGCATCTGCCCTTTCCCGACGGCACCTTCGACCGGGTGATCTGTTCGGAGGTCCTCGAACACATCCCCGACGACGTGGCGGCGATGCGCGAGTTGGCGAGGGTGCTTCGTCCCGGCGGGACAATGGCCATCACCGTGCCGCGTTTCGGGCCCGAGGTGGTCAACTGGGCGCTGTCGGACGCGTATCACAACGTGCCGGGCGGGCACATCCGCATCTACCGCCGCTCCGTGCTGGAGGCGCGGCTGGGTTCGGTGGGCGTGCGCGTGACGGGCCACCACTACGCGCACGGCCTGCACAGCCCCTACTGGTGGTTGAAGTGCCTCGTCGGCACGAAGAACGACAAGAACTTCTTCGTAAGGAACTACCACCGCCTCCTGGTGTGGGACATCATGAAGGCGCCCAGAACGACGCGCTACATGGAGCGGGTCCTCGCGCCCCTGATCGGCAAGTCGGTCATCGTCTACCTGGCGAAGCCCGAGCGATGAGCCTCTCGACGAACCACCTGTCCGGGGTGCCGGGAATTCTGAGCGCCAGCGACGTGGCCCTGACGGCGTCGCACCTGGCGTCGCTCCAGGTCACGAGCGGCCAGATTCCGTGGTTCCCGGGCGGCCACTGCGACCCCTGGAACCACGTGGAAGCGGCGATGGCCCTCACGATCACCGGTTACCAGGAGGAGGCGCGCGCCGCGTACCGATGGCTCGCCGCGACCCAGCTCGGCGACGGCAGTTGGTTCAACTACTACCTGGGCGGCAGCGTCAAGGACACCCGACTCGACACCAACGTGTGCGCCTATGTCGCGACGGGCATCTACCACTACCTGCTCGCCACCGGCGACGTCGACTTCGCCCAGAGCATGTGGGCGTACGTCGAAAGCGCCACGGAGTGGGTCCTTCGCTGGCAGCTCGATGACGGCACGATTCGATGGTCGCTCGACTCGATGGGACGGCCCGAGGCCTACGCGCTGCTCACGGGGTCGTCATCGATCTTTCATTCGCTGCGCTGCGCCGTGGCGCTCGCGGAACGACTCGGCCACCAGAGGGCGTCGTGGGAGTTAGCCGCGGGCCGTCTCGGCCACGCCGTGGCGCACCATCCGGGGGCGTTCGCCCCGAAGAACGAGTTCGCCATGGATTGGTACTACCCGATCTTCTCCGGAGCGCTCACCGGCGCCGAGGGGGAGAAGCGCATCAGCGACGGTTGGGAGCGCCACGTCATGGATGGTTACGGGGTGCGCTGCGTGTCGACCAACGACTGGGTCACCGCCGCCGAGACCGCGGAGTGCGTGCTCGCCCTCGAAGGGCTCGGGCTCAACAACGTGGCGCTCGACCTCTTCAGCTGCACCCAACGCCACCGGCGCGAAGACGGCGCCTACTGGACGGGCATCGCCTATCCCGGGGTGGTGACGTTCCCGGACCGTGAGACCACGTCCTACACCTCGGCGGCGATCATCCTCGCGGTCGACGCCTTGACCTCCTCGTCGCCCGCGGCGGGGCTCTTTCGCCACGGCGAGCTTCCCATGCCGCTCGACCTATTCGAGCCGGGCTGCCCGCTTACGCGGACCAGCTAGCTGACGCGCGTGAGCACGCGCAGCGAGCCCTCGCTCGCCAGATCGACGAACGTCCCACTCTTCAGCGCCGCGAGGTAGATCTCGTAGGGCGGGCGCCCGCCGTCGGCGGGGTCCGCGAACACGTCGTGGATCATCAGGAGTCCTCCGACGACGACCTTGGGCGTCCACGCCTCGTAGTCGGCCCACGCGACCTCGGCGCCGTGGCCGCCGTCGATGAACAAGATGTCGAGGGGCTGGGCGAAGTGGGCCGCCACCACGAGCGAGGGCCCGACGAGTCCGATCACCGTCGATTCGAGGGCTGCGTCGGCGATCGTACGCTGCCACGTGGGGAGGGTATTCAGCCGTCCGTCGACGGGGTCGACGAGGGTGTGGTCGAAGTGCTCCCAACCCTCCTGGTTCTCCTCGCTGCCGTGATGATGGTCGAGCGAATAGAGCACGGCGTTGTTCTGCTCGGCGGCCGCCCCGAGGTAGACGGCCGACTTGCCGCACCACGCCCCGACCTCCAGCCAGGTTCCGCCCGCGCCGCCTCGGGCGTGCTCGAGGGCGCCGCGGTACAACGCGAGGCCCTCGTCGCGGGGCATGAAGCCCTTCACCGTGTCGGCGAACGCCAGGAGCTCATCGGACCGGCTCATGAGGCAAACAGCTTCACCAGCGTGTAGATGCCGAGGCCCGCGAAGATGAACCCGCCGGCGAGTCGGATCTTCTTCAGGGGCACCACGCGCTGCAGCAGCTGGCCGCCGTAGGCGCCGACGAACGAGACGAGGACGAGCGCGAGCGACGAGGCGAGAAAGACCTCGAGCGGCTGGTGGGTCTTGGCGGAGAAGTTGGCGGCCTGGATCTGGGTGAGGTCGCCGAACTCGCCGACGAAGATCACGGCGAAGGCCGTGGCGATCTCGCGCGCACGAGAGGCGGCCCGCTCGGCTTCAGCCTCGTGGGCTCCTTCCTCCTCGGCCTCTTCCTCGGACGACAGGAACAGATACGCGGCCCCGGCGAGGAAGAGCAGCGCCACGATGAAGTCCTTGATGTGCACCGGAAGCAGCGTGAGCAGGCTTCCCGCCGCGACCGCGAGCGCCATCTGGACAATGAAGCCCGCCGACGCGCCGATCACGATCGAAGTCGGCCGGGCCTTCGTGCTCATCACGATCGTCGCGATCATGGTCTTGTCGGGAAGCTCCAACAAGAACATGAGGGCGAAGATGCCGAGGAACGCCCCGATGCTCACTGCGTCAACCTAGAACTGCGGGCGAATCGCACCGGCGAAGGTGAGGCCCACGCGCATTCGCTCGATCTGCTGCTCGACGGTGCGCTGCTCGCCGCCGAGCGGATGCTCGGTGTGGAACTTCTCCACCTCGTCGGCGAATGCCTCGTCACCTAGGAAGGTCGGAAGGCCGAGGGCCAGGCGCGAGTGCGAGTTCAACGGGAACTTCTCCAGCACCTCGTCCCAGCGGCCGGTGAAGTACTTCCACACCAGGGGACCGGTCGTGGCGTTTCGGGTGAGCAGGCCGAGCACGATGGCGGCGTCCTGGTTGCGGAACTCGGAGAAGCACTTCTGCGCCGCGTCGAGCGCGGCCTTCTCGTCGGCGAAGTCCGCCAGGCCCCACTGGTAGCGCTGCTCCTCCTGGGGGTTCGCCGCGTGGTGGTAGCGCTCGAGGAAGACGTCGTAGTCGCCGGGCCGGTTCTGGGTCGCGACGATGCGCAGGATCGCGCGCGCCAGGTCGCCGTCCATGTCGTTCGCCTCGAATCTCCTCACCGCTTCGGCCTGGATTGCCTCGTCGCGCCCCAGGGTGCCGAGCGCGCCGAGCACGATGGCTCGCATCTGGGGAGTGAGCTCGCTTTCGCCGGGCCGGGCGTCCCAACCGAGGCGGGCGAACTGCGGGCCGAAGAGGTCGCGCACCGCGTCGGCGAGCAACGCGCGCTGGTCCGGTTCGAGGGCGCGGTGCACGTAGTCGAAGGCGGTCGCGACGGTGCCCCACGGGGTCGGCTCGTCCTGGTTTCCGAGTCCTCGCGCGATGGCGAGGAAGGCGTCCCACTTGATCTGGCCCGCCAGGAGCGACGCCCAGCTGTCCGCGACGAGGGTGGCGCGCTCCAACTCCTCGAGCTCCTCGATGTGCCCGGCGAGCGCCGCGAGCTCGTTCGTGCCGTAGCGTGAACGAAACACGCCCGAACCCCCGGCGTTCAGGACGACCGGGAGCTCGTCGGTGATCTTCAGGGGCTCGTCGGCGAGGAGATGCTTGCTGGTGGCGCCGCCCTTCAGGGAGCGGGTGAGCACGGGCACGAGCCACGACGAGCCGATCGCGCTGGCGCCGCGGGGCTCGCCGTAGGCGAACGGCTGCTGGGTGAGTTCGCCGTCCGCGAGCGTCACGAGAGGGTGGCCGCCCTGGAGAATCCAAGTGTTCATGAGGCTTCGAACGGGCTGGCCGGACGTCTCTTCGAGCGCGTCCCAGAGGTCGGTGGTGACGGTGTTGGCGTAGCTGTGCCTGCGCAGGTAGTGGCGGATGCCGTCGCGGAAGGTCTCCTCGCCAAGGTACTGCTCGAGCATGCGAAGGACCGAGCCGCCCTTTTCGTAGGTGAGGACGTCGAACATACCCCGGGTGTCGTCGGGCGAGATGACCTCGTATTCGATTGGCCGCGTCGAGTGCAGACCGTCGATCTGGAGTGCGGCGTCACGGTCGACTCCGAAGCCCACCCACATCTTCCACTGCGGGCGAAGAGCGTTGGTGCAGAGCACCTCCATGAACGTGGCGAACGCCTCGTTGAGCCAGATCCCCTCCCACCATTCCATGGTGACGAGGTCGCCGAACCACATGTGGGCGATTTCGTGCGCCACCACGGTCGCGACGCGCTCCTTCTCGGCGAGCGACGCCGACGCCGGATCGACGAGCAGGGCGGTCTCGCGGTACGTGACGCATCCCAGGTTCTCCATGGCGCCAAAGGCGAAGTCCGGAATCGCGATCATGTCGAGCTTGTCGCCGGGGTAGGGGATGTCGAAGTACTGGGAGAAGAAGCGAAGGGCGAACGCGCCCGATTCGAGGGCCAGGTCGGTCAGGTGGGCCTTGCCCACGGGAAAGACGATCCGCAGCGGGGTTCCGTCGACGTCCAGCGCCGGGGTCTCCTCGAAGGGCCCGACGATGAAGGCCACCAGGTAGGTCGACATCTTCATGGTGGGGGCGTAGCTCACGGTGCGTTGCCCGTTGGCGAGATCGGTGTTGGAGAGCTCGGGCGAGTTCGAGTACGCGGCCAAGTGGCTCGGCACGGTCAGATTCACCTGATACGTGGCCTTGAAGGAGGGTTCGTCCCAGCACGGAAAGGCGCGTCGCGCGTCGGAGTGCTCGAACTGGGTGGTGGCGATCGTGTGCGTGGCCCCCGAGGAGTCGACGAAGGTCGAGCGGTAGAAGCCGTGCAGCTGGTCGTTCAAGATGCCGGTGAAGGCGATTTCGACGGTGGCGGCGCCGGCGGGCAGCGGATCATGGAAGGAGAAGGTGGCCGTTTCGTAGGTCTCGTCGAAGGTCGGCTCGCTCGAGCGAAGCGTCGTGCCGCCGACGCTGACGGTGGCGGCGCCGAGCGCCAGTTCAATGGCGTGCAGGGTGAACGACGACGCGGATTCGCTGATGGCTACGTCGATTTCGACCCGTCCGGCGAAGGTGGCGGCGTCGAGGTCGGGGGTCAAGAAGATGCGGTAGGCGGACGGGAGGACGTTGCGGTTCAAGCGATAAGGGTTGGAAATGGAACTCATAACTCGCAACCTTAGAGCGAAAAGTTCTACGCTCGCTAAGTGACAATTCCGCCAACGCCCGTTTCACTTCGCGTCAAGCCCGGCCCCAACCGCCTCGCCGTCACCGGCATCGGCAACGCCATGCTCGACATCATCACTCAGGATTCGAACGAGGTGTATCGACAACTCGGACTCGTGAAAGCGGCGATGACTCTGCTCGAAGTGGACCAGCTCCAGACGTTCTACAACGCCATGGGCCCGACGATTCAGATGTCCGGAGGGTCGGTCGCCAACTCCATCGCGGGCGTTGCGGCGCTCGGTGGCACGTGCGGCTATATCGGCAAGGTGGCTGACGACGAATTCGGCGAGCGCTTCACGCACGACCTTCGTTCGATGGGCGTCGACCTCGACCTTGCCATCGCCCAGAGTCACGAGGGAGCGACGGGACGTTGCCACGTCTTCATCACCGACGACGCCCAGCGCACGATGGCGACGTACCTGGGTGCTTCGAACCAGCTGCACGTGAACGACATCAAGGAAGACCTGATCTCGCGTTCCGAGATCACCTACGTGGAGGGCTACCTGTTCGACCTTCCCCCCGCGAAGGAGGCGATCCGCAAGGTCGTGAACTTCGCCCACGAGCACGACTCGATGGTCGCGTTGTCGCTTTCTGACATGTTCTGCGTCGAGCGCCACCGCCGCGACTTCTTGGACCTGGTGACGAGCGACGTCGACGTCCTGCTCTCGAACGAGTCCGAGATCAAGGCACTCTTCCAGGTCGACTCGCTGGAGCGGGCCTTCCTCGCCCTCGAGGAGCTGGGGGTCCTCGCGGTCGTCACCCGCGGTCCCAGGGGCGCGGATGTCGCCACGTTCTCCGGTGTCGTGTCGGTGCCCGCCCACGAGGTCGAGCACGTGCTCGACCAGAACGGAGCTGGCGACATGTTCGCCTCGGGATTCCTCTACGGCCTGGCGCTCGGCGCCGATCCTGTCGAGTCCGCTGAGCTGGGGTCGCTCTGCGCGGGAGAGATCATCACGCACTTGGGAGCTCGTCCCGAGAGCGACCTCGAAGAGCTTGCGATCAACGCGGGACTTCTCTAGGCCTACAGTCCCTGAGCGTCGAGCACGGCGTCGAGCTCCTTGGTTCGAATCGTCTCCCACTTCACCCACGCGACGGCGATGGGGATGCACGCGAGCAGCATCAGCGCGTCCCCGCCGATCCACATGATGGCGCCACCCAGGTGGATGTTCGCCAGTATCGACGACTTGGTCGAGCCCGCGGGCGACATCGTCGTGTAGCGCGGAAAGGGATTGTTCGAAGACATGACGAGCGCGAGCCCGGTGAAGGTGTCGACCGGCACGGCCGCCATGACGTAGACGAGTCGAAGCCCGCGATGGATCTTGAAGCCGCGTTCGAGGCCGAAGGCCACGCGAAAGAAGAGGTAGCCCGTCACGAGAAAGCCGATCTGCTCGAGGTGGTGCACCCATTCGTGCTCCATCATGAGGTTGAAGAGACCCGTGAGGTGGGTGATCGGGATGAAGACGAAGTACGTGGCGAACCCGAAGAGGGGGTGGGTCACGACCTGCATGAGCCGGCCGTCGAGGAAGTGGCGAACACGTTCGTCACCGGCCTCGTAGGCGAGGTCGAGCGGGGCGCTGAGCGCGAAGAGCGGGGCCGCGACCATGATCAGCAGCAGGTGCTGGATCATGTGGTCGCTGAAGTACTCCATGTCGTATGCGCCAAGCACCGACTGGGTCGCGAGGAAGGTGACGACCAGTCCCAGGTAGAACCAGACGCTGCGCGAAACCCGCCACGCGGGCACCCGGCGAGCAGCCAGTCCGTAGACGACTGCAGCCCCGATCAACAGGACATTCGCCACTATGCCGAGGTGCCACTGGTTGAGGTGGTGCCAAGAAAACGGTCGCGTCATGTTCATTGCGGGCACCGCCCAATCCTACGCCCGGTATTCGGGGGCGGTTCCGGCGTCGGTAGGATGTCAGCGTGAAGTCGAAGTATCTTTCTCGTCGGGCCATTGGCCTGCACGTCGTGCTCGTCCTTTGGATCGCAATGTGCGCGTCGGCGGCGTGGTGGCAGGTGGGCCGCGCGGTTCAAGGCAACTCACTGAGTTTTCTCTATTCCATCGAGTGGCCCGTCATCGGCGTGCTCGGCGTGCTCGGCTGGTACGCGCTTCTCAACATGGAGAAGGTCACCGAGCACCAAGAGGTTGCGCGGCGTGAGTACGAAGAGAAGATGCGCGCCGAGGCGCTCGCCGCTCGCCGAGCGAGCGAGGAAGCCGAAGACCCCACGCTCTCGGCGTACAACGACCACATGGCCGAGCTTTCGACGCATCCCAAGAAGAAACTCTGGGGTCACTAGTGGACGGCGCCTTTCAGCGTTATCGAATTATGTCGTTCGTCACCGGAACAACGTTGTTGATCCTTTGCTGTACCCTCCTCCTGCACTCGCTCGACCTGAAGCTGTGGCAGGACATCAAGGTCTTCGTCGACGTCGTGGGCATTGGCCACGGCGTGGTGCTCTATCCGATCTACCTCGTGATGTCCTTCCAACTGGCGCTGAAGGCCCGACTCCACGTGGGCTACATCGCCCTGATGCTGCTCGCCGGTTTCGTGCCGGGCCTCGCGTTCTACATGGAGCACCGCATGCGCGTGAAGTTGTATCCGAACGGGTTTCGCATAGCGTGACCAACCCGTGGCTCGCGCGACGGGTGGTGGCCTTCGCACACCAGGGCGGGTCGTTCGAGGGTCCATCCTCGACGATGGCCGCGATCGCCCGCGCGATCGAGAGCGGCGCCACCGCGGTTGAATTGGACGTGCACGCCACGAAGGACGGGCGCATCGTCGTCTGCCACGACGACACGGTCGACCGAACGACGAACCATCACGGCGAGATCGCCGCACTCACGCTGAGCCAGCTTCGAGAGATGGACAACGCCTACTGGTGGATCGAGGGCGAGGCGGTCACGCACGGCAGGGACCCACGCGAGTACGTTCATCGCGGGAAGGCTCCGGGTGATCGAAGCTACGGGGTGGCGACGCTCGAAGAGGTGTCCGAGGCGTTTCCCGGTGTCGCGCTCAACATGGACATCAAGCGCACCGCGCCCGACGTCGAGCCCTACGAGCAACTGCTCGTCGACGAATTACGCCGGCTCGATCGCACCTCATCGGTGATCGTGGCGTCGTTTCACGATGACGCGATTCAGAGGTTCCGCGCCCTCGCTCCAGAGATCCTGACCTCTGCCGCCACCGGCGAGACGGCCGCGTTCTTCTTCTCGCTCATCGAAGATTCTGAGCCGGAAGTGCCGCCGGCGTGCGCCTTCCAGGTGCCCCCCACGTACGGTGACGTGACGGTGGTGGACGAGCGATTCGTCGACGCCGCCCACCAGGCGGGCGTCGCGGTGCACGTGTGGACGATAAACGACGTCGGCGAAATGAACCGACTGCTCGATTTGGGTGTTGACGGCATCATCAGCGACACGCCAACGCGACTCGCCAAGCTCCTGGAGGAACGGGGTTGTGCGTGGGACGGTGCGCAGTAACGGGAACGGCGCTAGCCGCGACCGCAGTTCGGCTTCTTGCCGTGGTTAGCCTTTTTCTTTGCGCGTAGCTTGCGCTTCACAGTCCGCTTTGACATAGGTGACAATGTTAGTGGGTGCAGGGGTCAAAAGGCCAAACGAGGGGGCGAGTGTGCAAGTTCTGGGTGATGAGCGTGTCGCTGGACAGTTGGTGCTCGTGGCGACCCCCTTGGGGAACCTGGGTGACATCTCGCGTCGGGCCCTCGAACTGCTCGCGAAGGCCGACGTCGTCTACTGCGAGGACACCCGTCATTCGAGGACGTTGTTCAGCGCCAACGCCATCCCCGTCCACGGTCGCCTCCAGGCCTTGCACGAGCACAACGAGGCGTCCTTGTGCGCGCAGATCGTGGGACGGGTCCAGGACGGCCAGTTGGTCGTGCTCATCAGCGACGCCGGCACGCCGGGCATCAGTGATCCGGGCAGCCGCGTCGTCGCTGCGGTCGCTCAGGCGGGTCTCGTTGTCAGCACCGCCCCCGGGCCCTCGGCGGTCATCGCCGCGCTGACCATCAGCGGACTGCCGACCGAGCGGTTTGTCATGGACGGATTCGTGCCGCGAAAGCGCGGGGAGAGAGAGGCCCTCTACGCCCAGTGGGCCCGAGAGGCCCGCACCATTGTCTTCTACGAGTCGCCCCAGCGCCTGGGCGCGACGTTGAGCGAACTGGCGGGGCACTTCGAGAACCGGCGCGTCGCGGTGGCGCGCGAGATCACGAAGATGCACGAGGAGGTGCTTCGGGGCACCTTGCGTGAAGTCGCGGACGTCATCGCCACACGCGACGTGCTCGGCGAGATCGTTGTCGTGCTCGAGGGCGCTCCCGAAGCGCCGCAGGCCGACGACGAGACGATCCGCGCGGCGCTGCGCGAGCAGCTGGCGAGCGGGGCGAGCGTCCGCGACGCAGTGGCGTCGGTGGCCGACGAGTTCGGCACTTCGCACCGCAGCGCGTACCAGTTGGCGCTCGAGGTGCGAGCGGGCGGTGGCGCGTAAGTCAGTACCCTTGATGCATGGGTCGCTTCTATGTCACTACTCCCATCTATTACGTCAATGACGCCCCGCACGTAGGCCACGCCTACTGCACCGTCAACGCCGACGCCATGGCGCGTTGGCACCGACTCATCGGCGACGAGACCAAGTTCCTCACCGGAACCGACGAGCACGGCCAGAAGGTGGCCGACGCCGCCGAGAAGAACGGGCTTACGCCCAAGGAGTGGACGGACAGGACGTCCGCCCGGTTCCGCGAAGCGTGGGACGCACTCGGCATCAGTTACGACGACTTCATCCGAACCACCGAACCCCGCCACTACGAGAGCGTGCAGAAGTTTCTGACCAGGATCTACGAGAACGGCTACATCTACAAGGACGTCTACCAGGGCCTCTACTGTGTGAGCTGCGAGGACTACTACACCATCGAGTCAAGCATCGACGGCAAGTGCCCGATCCACGGTCGCGAGCTCACCGAGATGGAAGAGGAGAACTGGTTCTTCAGGCTGAGCGCCTTCGAGGACCGCCTGCTCGAGTACTACGCGGAGCACCCCGGGTTCGTCACGCCCGACACCAAGCGCAACGAGGCGTATTCGTTCATCAAGGGCGGACTACACGACATCTCGATCACCCGCACGTCGATCTCCTGGGGCATCCCCGTCCCCTGGGACGAGAAGCACGTCTTCTACGTCTGGTACGACGCGCTGATCAACTACCTGACCGCCATTGGCTACGGACGCGACGACGACGAGGTCGAAGAGTGGTGGCCGGCGTCGCATCATCTGATCGGCAAGGAGATCATCCGGTTCCACTGCGTCTGGTGGCCGGCAATGTGCATGGCCGCGGGTCTCGAGCCCGCGAGCCACGTGCAAGTGCACGGCTGGCTGCTCGTCGGCGGCCAGAAGCTCTCCAAGACCATGGCCGCCGAGGGCGGGGTGCGCCTGACCGACATCGCGCCGGTCGTGCTCACCAACGAGTTCGGCGTCGATCCGATCCGCTACTACCTGCTTCGAGAGACCGTGCTCGGCAACGACGGCGAGTTCTCCCACGAGGGCATCACGTCTCGCTACAACACCGACCTCGCGAACAACCTGGGCAACCTCGTCGCGCGGGTGACGACGGTCGTCGGCTCCAAGTGCGCGGGCATCAGCCCGGCGGCGAAGACGGACTCGGCGCTTCGACACGAGGCCGAAAAGGCCATTGCCGACACGGCGGCGGCGTGGAATCGCTTCGCGCCCCAGAGCGCGCTCGAGGCGACGTGGAGCCTCATCGGCGCCACGAACGCCTACCTCGAACAGCACGCCCCGTGGAAGATGGAGTCCGGCGACGCCGTTGACGCGGTGATGGGCGACGCGCTCGAGGCGATCAGGCTCGTGGCGATCCTCGCGACCCCGGCGATGCCCGGCGTCTGCGAGGAGATCTGGCGGCGAATTGGACTGAGCGGCACGCCAGCCGACAAGACGTTCGATCAGAGCGCCACGTGGGGCCAGTACGCGGGCGGCCATCGGGTGGGGAAGGGCGACCCTCTCTTTCCGCGCATGAAGAGCGACGCGTGAGCAACTGGACCGACGCCCACTGCCACCTGCAGGACCGTTTCTTGTCGAACGACGAGCAGGTGGCGATCAACGCCCGCGAGGCGCTGCAACGCGCCTTCGAGGCCGGGGTCGACCGGGTGGTCGTGATCGGCACCGACGCCCAGACGTCGGCAGAGGCCCTCGCGATCACCGAGTTGGAAGGTCCCGTCGAGATCTACGCCACGGTGGGCCTGCACCCGCACGACGCGCTGGACGACATCGAGCCGACGCTCTCGCTCGCGCGGACCGGTCACCGGCGACTGGTGGGCATTGGCGAATGCGGGCTGGACTACTACTACGAGCACTCGCCGCGCTCGGTCCAGCGCCAGGCATTCGCCACCCAGATTGGGCTGGCCCACGAGTTGGATTTGGCGCTCGTCATCCACGCCCGTGACGCTTTCGACGACCTTTTTGACGTTCTAGGGAGCGAGGGCGTTCCTGCGCGTACGGTGATCCACTGCTTCACCGGCACTCCGGACGACGTGATGACCTGCCTCGCCCTCGGATGCGACATCTCGCTATCCGGCGTCGTCACCTTCAAGAACGCTGAGACACTTCGCGAAGCCGCGAGGCTCGTGCCGCTCGATCGACTCCACGTGGAGACCGACAGCCCGTTCCTCGCTCCCGTGCCGCACCGCGGACGGGTCAATGAACCAGCGTTCGTGAGCATCGTGGGCGAATTCGTGGCTCAGTTGCGTGGCGAGGAGGTCGCGGCCGTACGCGAGGCCACGGCCAGGAATACGGCGCGCCTTTTCCACTTGCCGCACTAGTAAATAGCCTTTGATGAGGTTAATTAAGTAATTACTTTCTCCGAATTGCCTTTGGGGCCTCCCTTGCCTAGCGTTGTGGGGCGGGAAGTTTGGAACAACTCGTTGTCCAGACGGAGGGTGGAGAACTGAGGACACTGACTCGGCGGGCGCTTTGTCGACCGTTGTCACTTTTTACCGTGGTCATCCTGTTGATGAGTTCACTGGTATTCACTACGCCTGACGCGGGCGCCTCCTCGAATCACGCCCCGGTGCACATGCCCAACGTCGTCGGCCTCACGAGGGCCCAGGTTTACGCCGCCATGAAGGCCGCGCAGCTGTTCTTCAAGACCCGAGGGCCCGGCAGCGCCGACGCGAAGTGGGTGTCGGTGACCCACGAGCTCCCGGGGGCGGGCACCCTCGTCCCGTGGCGTTCGACGGTGACCCTCACGACCTCGATGAGCGCGGTGCACGCCTCACGGCGCGTGCCGCGCGTGATCGGGCTCACGAGGACCAGGGTCTACGCCGCCATGAAGTCCGCGCAGCTCTTCTTCAAGACCCGAGGGCCCGGCAGCGCCGACGCGAAGTGGGTGGCGGTAGCGCGCCAGTCGCCGGCTCCGGGTACCGTGGTCGCCTGGCACGCGACCGTGACCATCACGACGACCATGAGCGCTCCTCACCCCAAGCGCCGGGTGCCGAACGTGGTGGGTATGAGCAGGGCCCGGGCCATCGCGGTCATGCATTCGAGCCAGCTGGTGCTTCGAGCCGTGGGCGCGGGGGCGTCCAACAACTCCTGGACCAGCGCGGCGCGCCAGTCACCCGCGGCGGGCACGCTCGTTGCGTGGCACGCCGTCGTGACGGTGAGCGTGAAGAGGTCGCCGCCCAAGTCCTTGTCCTCCACCAGACCCACAACCACGACGACGGTGCCGGCGACAACCACGACGACGGTGCCGGCGACAACCACGACGACGTACCCGGGTGAGACGACGACCTCTACCAGCTCCACGACCACGACGACGGTGCCGGTGACGACGACGACTCGCAAGCCCTCGAAGATCAACGACTACCGCATCGGCGCGGCAACCTGGTATTCGTACATCCCGGGCCACTGCGCCACGTGGTTCCTTCCCTACGGCACGCGAATCACGGTTCGTGATCTGGCGACCGGACGGGCCGTCGTCTGCACGGTGACCGACAAGGAGGCTGCCCGCGGAGATCGCGTCGTCGACCTCTCCGATACTGAGTTCGCCCGGCTGGCGCCGCTCGCCAAGGGCGTCATTCGCGTCAAGGTCTCTTGGTGACCCATACCCGCACCGAACTCGTCGCTCTCATGCAGGAGCACGGACTCAAACCATCGCGAGCCCTCGGTCAGAACTTCGTCGTCGATCCCAACACCGTTCGACGAATTGCGCGCCTCGCCGACGTCGGACCGGGCGACCTGGTGCTCGAAATCGGCGCGGGACTCGGCTCGCTCACCCTGGCGCTGGTGGAGACCGGGGCTGAGGTGCGCGCCATGGAGATCGACAAGTACCTGCTCGGGCCGCTTACGTCGGTGGTCGCCCCCTACGGGGTGCCCGTTCACCACGCCAACGCCCTGAACGCGAACTACGACGAGATTCTCGGAGGCCGCGAGGCGATCGTCGTGGCGAACCTGCCGTACAACGTGGCGACGCCGCTTGTTCTGCACCTGCTCGAAGCAGAGCCCCTAATCACGCGGATGCTCGTGATGGTGCAAAAGGAGGTGGGCGATCGCTTCGCCGCCCAGGCCGGCGACGAGGCCTACGGCGCGGCGTCGCTCAGGGTCCAGTACTTCGCCGACGCGCGCGTGGTGGGAAAAGTGGGTCCCAACGTCTTTGTCCCCAAGCCCAACGTGGACTCGGCGCTGGTGTCGATCATTCGAAGGGAGACGCTGCGCGTCGACCCGGAGCTGGTGAGCGAGTCCGCGCTCTTCGAAGTGATACGAACCTCGTTCGCCCAGCGTCGAAAGATGCTCCGGCGCTCGCTCGCGGGCTGGGTCACCGAGGGAGTGTTCGAACGCGCCGACGTCGCCGAGACGCGCCGGCCAGAAGAGTTGACCCTGGAGGAGTTCGCGCGATTGGCCTCGTCTCGATGATCGAGCTGGTGGCCCCCGCGAAGCTGACGTGGTTCCTCGAGATCACGGGCGTTCGCGCCAACGGGTACCACGAGCTGCGAAGCGAGATGGTGACGCTCGATTTCGCCGACCGGCTGACGCTCGAGCCCGGCGGCGACTACCTGCGGCTCAGCGAAGAGAACCCCGACGTTCCGCTCGACGAGACGAACCTCGTCGCGCGCGCGCTGCGCCTGGTCGCTCGACGAGCGGGCGTGACGATCGAGAAGGTGATCCCGCCCGGGGGCGGGCTCGGCGGGGGCAGCGCCGACGCGGGCGCGGTGCTTCGCTGGGCCGGGGGAGTCAGCGTCGAAGAGGCCCTGACGCTCGGCGGCGACGTGCCGTTCTGTCAACTGGGCGGGCGCGCGCTCGTCGAGGGGGCCGGAGAGAAGCTGACCCCTCTCTCCTTCGAGAAGCGCGACGTCACTCTGATGATGCCCAGCTTCTCGGTCGAAACCCGACGCTGCTACGAGGCGTACGACGAGTTGGTGGCGAACGGAGCGCGCCCGATGGGAAGAAACCATCTCGAAATGGCCGCCCGCAGAGTCGAGCCGCGCCTGGCGCGCACGCTTGATTGGCTGCGCGGCGAGTACTCGCGCGGCGTGGAGCTCTGCGGATCGGGTTCGACGATGTTCCTCGAGGGGAGGCTTGATTCCGGCGCCGTTCAGTGGGACGTGACCGGTCCCGAAGGCACTGTGCGGTTTCGCCAGACAACTACCACGCCGCGTTAGGCGCGCAGGAGAGCTATTTACCGGCGGCGCGACGCTGGAAGCGAGTTCGCTTCAGCATCTTCTTGTGCTTCTTCTTGCGCATGCGCTTACGGCGCTTCTTAATTAGTGATCCCATGGCTCGTATGACACTACTAGGTTTTGAGTGGTCCCAAGAAAAGCGCCATCACGGACGGCCGTCAACTCGTCGGCGTTCCGGTGGCGAATCGCGCCGAATCAGAAGGGTCGTGCGACGCTTCTTGCTTGGAACTTCTGGGCTTGTCGTGCCTTCAAGTCGTAGTCGCCACGATCCGCGCGAACGACGATCCCGACGCGAACCGGATGGAGCTTAGTGAGGCTTCTTCTCGCTGATCCGGTGGATGTGCAGCGCCTGGCGCGGACATCCACGCTCGGCGTAGCGCGCGGATTCGTAGGCGCCCGCGTCGGTGAGGGGCACCGGCTCGCTCCTCAGGATGGGATAGCCCCATTCGTCGGTCTGCACGAGTTCGGGCGCGAGTTCGGCGCAGTGCCCGAACCCGTCGCAGAGGATCGGGTTCACCCGCAGCACGAATGATCCGGAACGGCGTCTCACTCCCATACGAGCTCCTCCTCTCGCTCGAGCGACGGAACGGTCGCGAAGTGCCTCGTCGCGCGCGTTCCATTGCAGAACGACCCGCGTACGTGGTTCGAGAAGTCGTCGGTGAAAACCTCGAGCGCCGAGCGCACCAAGCGAATGACGCCGTCGGGGTGGCGGCACGCCCCGCGGCCCTCGATGACCGCGCAGCGCTCGACCAGGCGGACGTGGGCGGCCTTGGGGTCGCGTGACTGGTGCGCGATGTGCGAGAGGTCCTCAGCGAGCGCGGGCAGCCCGAAGGCGCACGGGCCGCACTGGCGCGCGCTCTCGTTCGCCATCCAGTGAACGATCCGCTGGGTCTCGACGATTCCGCACGCGCTCCTGGGAAGTACCACGATCACCCCGGCGCCCGTCGAGACCCCGACGGGCTTCAACGACTCGTTGTCGTAGGCGACGTCGAGGTGCGACGCGCCGAGCCAACTGCCTCCGTAGCCCCCGAGTAGCACCGCCTGGGGGTCGAGGTCCGCACCGGCCGTCGCCAGGATCGAGCGAAGCGGTGTCCCGAGTTCGACCTCGACGACCGTCGGATGGTCCACCGCGCCCGTCACCGACACCAGGGTGCTGCCCGGGGTTGCGGCGGTGCCGAGGCTGCGGTACCACTGGGCGCCGTAGCGTCCGATGAGGCCAACGTTCGCGCACGTCTCGGCGTTGTCGACGAGTGCGGGGCCGTGGCCGATCTTCAAGATGTGAGGGCGGTTGGGTCGGTACTGGGGCAGCGACTCGTTGTCGTCCAGCCAGTGCACGAGTGCGGACTCTTCCCCGGCGACGTAGCGCCACGGGGGAGTGTGAAGTTCGAGCTTCGGACCGCGCAAGCTTCGCCTCGTGCGCTCGTGGATCGCCCGCCCGACGTGATTGACCACCGAGGGGTTGTCGCGCGCGACGCAGACGGCGATGTTGTTGGCGCCGATCATGGAAGCGAGGTACTCCGCGCCGTCGAGCACGAGGTGAGGGTTCGCGCTCAGCAGTGTCTGATCCTTGTGGGAGGCGGGCTCGCCCTCCATGGCGTTCACCACCATGAATTTGTTGTGCCCCCGCTGTTCGCGAATGAGGCGGGCCTTTAGCGCGGTCGGGAATCCCGCGCCACCGCGTCCCGTGAGACCGGACGCCTCGAGCTCGTCCAGCAGGGAGGTCACCGACGTCGACGACGCGAACGCCGCCTCGTGCAGGGCCAAGGTGAGTGGACGGTCGGATGCCGCGTGCATCAGACGGGGGAGGGAGTTTGGACGAATCACCGCGGGCCTCGTTGTTTCGCGGGCCGCGCGGGGCTGGTCGGAAACGGCCGCGACGCGGGAGGGGCCGCCCGGGGCGGCACGGGAGTCGCGCGCGTCGCGCGCGGCCCGGCCTTGGTCGTCGCGAGCGGCGAAAGAGCGGTTCTCCCCGCCGCCCGGGTCGGTCGACCGAAGAAACGCCACAACGCGGCGCAGGCGACGACCGCGGCGCATGAGGCGACCACGACGAGCCCGAAGCCGGAGCGGCTGTCGGTGCCGGTCATGTAGCCGTGCACCAGCGCGGTCGCGAATCCCATCCAGCTGAACCAGTGGATGAAGCGCCACGTCGTGTTCGCGATGCGCAGCTTGAGCAGGCTCGAGATCCATACCGCCAGGATCAGGTCGAAGGCGACCGCGCCGATGCCCACCGCCAGTCGCTTGTAGGCCGACGTCATGGGCACGAAGGCCGATATCCATCCGGTGGCCACGTAACTGTCCAGCACGGTCGTGAGTATGTGGATCACGAGGAAGGTCACCGCCACCATCGAGAGCGAGCGGTGGAGCTCGTTGATCTCGAAGCGACCGACGATGGTGCCGCCGATCCGGTTGGCGACCAGCGTGCCGAGCGAGGCGACGAGGGTGAAGAGGATGAGAGCGACCATGCCGGTCGCGCGCGTCGTGTACCAGAGGTATGGCGTCGTGAGTGCTATCATGGATTCAACGTTTCTTCCAAGGGCCAGCCACCTACGAAGTCGACCTTACCGTCGCGGCGCACCAGCCGGCCGGACCAGCCGGCCTGGGGGATGTGGAAGGCGGCTTCCTCGTCCCACAGGAGGGCGGCGGTCGCGAAGGCATTCGCGACGACGCAGCTCGATGCACTCACCGTCGCGGTCGCGTAGGTCCCTTTGGCGAACGAGCCGGTGCGCGGGTCAATGATGTGGTTCACGGTCGTTCCGCCCGCGTTCCAGCTGCGCGTGACGCACGACGAGGTCGCGATCCCGCCGTTGGTGAAGCTGACTCGGGGTTCGTCCCCGGTGATCGTGAGCGAATCAGAGACGCCGATCACCCAGGGTCCTGTGGGACCCCGTCCTCGAACGGCGACGTCGCCGCCCAACTCGACGACGACCCCTCCGAACGCGGCGGTGTCCGCGGCGACGAGGTCCGCCACCAGCGCCTTGGCGCTCGCTCCGAGGTCCAGCCGGCAACCCGGAGCGAGCGCCACGGTCTGCTCGACGCGGTCGAAGGTGATGGCGCGCGGGCCTGGCGACGGCCTCGTCGCGAGCGGGGCGGGGTTCACCTGCGTCACCAGCTCGTCGTAGTCGCGGTCGTAGCCGAGCGCGAGGAGCGAGTCGAGCACCGTGGGATCGCAGAGGCCTCCGGTGGCTGCCGACGCGCGAAGCGCGGCGTCGAGCGCGAGCGCGAAGGTGTCGCTCACTGCGACGGGCTCGTCGTGGAGCGAATTCAAGCGGGTGATCTCCGAGTCGAGTCGGAACCGATTGCACGCGGCGTCGACGGCGTCGATCCAGTGCCAGAGCCGTTCCTCGGCGAAGGCCAACTGGTCCTCACGCTCGGTGTTGAGTGAACCGGTGAGTCCCCATATCTTGAAGTTCATCTGGCACCTAGTGGCAAACCGTCGTGCCCGACGGGGTCGTGGTGCAGACGGTGGTGACCGTGACCGGCACGGTCGTGGGCGGCGAGTACGTCGTTGACGAGGTGCTGTGCGATGATCCGCGGGTCGTGGTCGTCGCCATCGTCGTGCTTGACGTCGTCGGACTGGGGGTCGTGGTGGACACCGGCTTGGCGGTGGTCGCGGCGTAACCAACGAACAAGGCCGAGGCGACGCCGGAACCCAGAAGGATGGACATCGTCAGATTGCGTACTCGCGCGAATCGGCGGTCGCGTTGCTGGGGGGTTCGAATGGAGGGGCTCATAGGGTTTCGCTTTCAAGAAAGAGTCTGGCACGTGCGCCTAAAGAGCCGGCAATTACGGCCTAAGAAAATCGACAAGAAGAGTCGTAGTTACTCTTCGAATGCGGGAGTGGGCAGGGTCACCGTGAAACGTGCGCCGCCGAGGACGGGATCGCGATCGACCGAGACGGTACCCTGGAACTCCGCGACCACCTGGGCCACGATGGAGAGGCCCAATCCGGACCCGGGCAGCGAGCGCGACGACGCCGAACGCCAGAACCGATTGAAGACGTAGGGCAGGTCCTCGTCGCTGATGCCCGGTCCGCTGTCGCTCACGCTGATGGTGCCGCCGTGGGACGCGACGTGAATCTGGCCGCCGACCGGGGTGAACTTCACGGCGTTCGTGAGCAGGTTGCTCACCGCGCGGATGAGCCGGTCGCGCCGGCCCAGCACCGTCGAGCGCTCGACGGTGGCGTCGATCGAGATGTCCTTGATCCGCGCGTACGTTCTGGCGGTGTCGACGCACTCGTCGACGCACTCGTCGAGCCGCAGCTCGTCGATAGCGCCCTCGCTGCGTTCGCCGCGCGCGAGCTCGCCCAGATCGGTGACGAGTGCCGCCAGCTCGTCGACCTGGGTCACCATGTCGTTGGTGAGTTGGCGCAGGTCATCGGGGTCCAGTTCGTTGGCCCGCGACAGCACCTGCGCGTTCGTGCGCAGCGACGTGAGGGGGGTGCGCAGCTCGTGGCTCGCGTCGAGCACCAGCTGGCGTTGGAGGTTCTGGCTGCTCTCGACCGAGCTCAAGAGCCGGTTGAAGACCCGGCGCAGCCGACCCAGCTCGTCGGCGTCGCCCTCTTCGAGCCGACGACGCATGTCACTGGTCTCGGTGATCGTCTCAATCTCGTCCGTGACCTCCTCGAGCGGATGAAGGGCCGCGCGGGCGAGGATCACGCCGAGCGCGAGCGCCAGCAGTAGTCCTCCCGCCGCGACGAGCAGCAAGGTCCGTACGAGCTTCCTTAGTTCGCTGACCTGGCCCGTCACGTTCACGACGTAGAGCTGGGCGGACGTGGACTTGATCTCGCAGATTCCGGAAGAACAGCTGACGAGCGACTTGGCGGGCAGGGGCACGATCAGTTCGCGGTACCACTGGTTGCCGATTTCAACGGTGCGAAGCACTTGGCCGGACTTGCCCTTCGCGTATGAGCGAATCGTGTCGTCAATGGGGACGCCCGACGTCGGGATGGTCTGCCCGTTCGCGAGGACCAGTTCGGTGAAGGAACCGTAGTGGGTATCGTCAGCGCCGTCGGCGTTGATGGGTCCGTGGGAGGCCTGGAGGAGCGACTCGTCCACCGAGTGCATGAGGGCGCTGCGCGTGCTGACAAACGAGGCGAGGCAGGCCAGAACGACCGCGAGGGCAGCCGCCGCGACGGTGGCGGCGATGACGCGGCTTCGAAAGGTCACGACTGGCGAAGTGCGTATCCAACACCGCGCACGGTCTGGATGAGGCGGGCCTCGTCACCCTCTTCGAGCTTGCGTCGCAAGTAGCCGATGTAGACGGCGAGGGAGTTGGTGCCCGAGTCGAAGTTGTAGCCCCAGACCAGGTCGAGGATCTGGTCACGGGTGAGCACCTGGCGCGGGTGCTGCAGGAACAGCTCGAGCAGATCGAATTCGATCTTCGTGAGCTCGATACTCCGGGCTCCGCGGTGAACCTCGCGGGTGTGGGGATTGAGGGTCAGGTCCTCGAAGCGAAGCACGAACTCGTCGCCTTCGCCGACGCTTCGACGCCGAAGCAGCGCCCGCAACCGCGCCAGCAACTCGGCGAGGTCGAAGGGCTTCACGAGGTAGTCGTCGGCTCCGACGTCGAGGCCTTCGACGCGGTCGTTCACGGCGTCGCGGGCGGTGAGCATCAGGATTGGCGTCGAGTCGCCGGCGCGCCGGATCCGACGGCAGATCTCCAACCCGTCGATATCGGGGAGTTGGAGGTCGAGGACGATGGCGTCGGGGGCCCTCAACTGAATGGACTTGAGGGCGCTCATCCCGTCCTCGAAGAGCTCGACCTCGTAGTCCTCCATGCGAAGCGCCCGCCCGAGCGCGGTCCGGATCGCCCCGTCATCGTCAACGATGGCGATGTAGGACTTTAGGCTGGGAGCTGTGGTCACGGCGCGGCTTTCTTTATAAGGGTTACAGGCTCTAGTGTTGCTGGTTGGTATTAACCTTCTCAAGTCATTCGCTAAGAATCTTTGAAGATTGTCGCAGTAAAGGCAGTGGCGGGTAGTTCAATTGGCAGAACGCCGGACTTTGAATCCGTAGGTTGGAGGTTCGAGCCCTCCCCCGCCAGCCCAGGTATCTAGACGCAGAAGCGGTTTAAGAGCGCCGCGAGCTCCAAAGGGGCGTCGCCCTGGATCGAATGGCCGGCTCCGGCGACGTGGACCACCCGCGCGTGGGGGCAGCGCCGCAGCAACTCGGCCTCATCCTCGTCATCGACGACCGAGCCCGCGGCCATTGCGCGCAGCAGCGTGACCGGCATCTTCAGCTCTTCGAGCTTGGCCCATAGGTCGCCGACGTCTGGGGCGACGAGCTCGGACCTCGGGTGCCGCTGGTGTCGCCACACCCACGTGCCGTCGCTTCGCTGCACGGCGTTGTGCAAGATGCCTCGACGCAGCGACGACACCGATCGGGTGGGGTTGTGCTCGATGGTCCGTTCGAGCAGCGCGTCGAGGTCGTCGAACGAGGCCGGTCCGTTCACGAAGTCGGTGATGTGCCTGGCCTTGTCGGCGTTGACCCCGGGCGTGATGTCGATCAGGACCAGTGAACTCACCAGGTCGGGACGTTTGTGGGCGACGACGAGCGACACGAGGCCCCCGAGCGACATGCCCACGAGCGGACGCGGGCCGTGCAGCAGAGGCTTGAGCGCGGCGATGAGGTCAGTGGCGTGGCTCATGATCGGCGATCCGCCGTAGGGGGAGCCGTCCGAGTGTCCGTGTCCGGGAAGGTCGATGGCGATGAGCGGACGACGCAGCGCCAGGGCGACCGTGTCGAAGGTGTGGGCGTTCTGAGCGCCGCCGTGCACCAGGACCAGTTCGGGTTCGCCCTCACCCCACTGCAGTCCGCTCAACTGGCGAAGCCCGTCCACGGCCACGAAGAAACGGCGAACCGGCGGGACCGGGCCCTGCAGGTTCCACTCGCTCATGTTCTCGTGGAACAGGGCGAATTCGTCGTACGCGGAGTCGGTCATAATTTGCATCGTAGAAGACGGCGACTAAAGATGGTGCAATGACTAGACCGACCTGCGTCGTGATCCTCGCCGCGGGCGAGGGAACACGGATGCGCTCCTCGCGCCCCAAGCCCCTTCACCATCTCTGCGGACGGCCAATGGTCATGTACGTGCTCGACGCCGCCGCGCACGACGAGGTCCGCGCGACGGTCGTCGTGGTGGGCCAGGAAGCGAACTGGGTCGAGACCGCGCTCAAGGAGCGAAGCCGTAACGACGCCCGGCTCAGCTTCGTGGAGCAGTCCGAGCAGTTGGGCACCGGGCACGCCGTCAAGGTCGCCCTTCCGACGATCAGCGACGAGATCGGCGAGACCGACGGCGACGTGCTGATCCTCCCGGGCGACATCCCACTCCTTCGCCACAGCACCATTGGAAAGCTGCTCGAGTACCACGCCGAAAGCCAAGCCGCGTTGACGGTGCTCACGGCGATTCTGGAGGATCCCTTCGGCTACGGGCGCATGGTGTACGCCAAGGACGGGAGCCTGGCTCGAATCGTGGAAGAGCGCGACGCGACGACCGACGAGAAGGCGATCACGGAGATCAACACCTCGATCATGGTCGTGCGAGAGAGTCTCCTGGGCGCAGCCCTGCGACTGGTGAACCGCCAGAACTCCCAGAACGAGTACTACCTGACCGACATCGTGGCTTCGCTGCACGACGCGGGCCATCAGACCAACTCCATGCTCCTCGAAGACCCGCGCGAAGCCGTGGGAGTGAACGATCGGGCTCAACTCGCCGAGGCGGAGGGCACCCTTCGCGAGCGCATCAACGATGGCTGGATGAGGTTGGGCGTGACGATGTGGAACCCCGCCGAGACCTACGTTGACGCCGACGTGCTGATCGAGCCGGACGTGTCGTTGCTGCCCGGCACGATCCTGAAGGGTCGATGCGTGGTCGAACGGGGAGCCCGGATCGGACCGAACGCCAATCTGACCGACTGCCATGTCGGGAAGAACGCCGTTGTCGGCACCGTCGAGGCCGTCGACGCCACCGTTGGCGATGACGCCCTCGTCAAGTCGTTCGTCGTTATCGGCAAGGGCTCGCACGTGGAGCCCGGCGGCGTCATCGCGTCCTTCGATTACCACACTCGATAGGCACCTCTTGCATACCTTGTACGCTGGCGCCGTGGAGTCTCTCGCTAAGCGTCGCCTCGTTCTCGTCACGGGTCGCTGCCACCCCGGACTCGCCCAGGACATCGCCGACCAGCTCGGAATCAAGCTCACCGAGGCGAACGTGCGCGAGTTCGCCAACGGCGAGATCCACTGCCGGTTCGACGAATCCATCCGCGGCGCGCACGTCTTCATCGTCCAGACGCACTCGTCGCCGGTGAACGACGCCGTGATGGAACAGCTCATCATGATCGACGCCGCCAAGCGCGCGTCGGCCAAGAGCATCACCGCGGTGATCCCGAACTACGGCTACGCCCGTCAGGACCGCAAGTCCGCCGGTCGCGAGCCCATCACCGCGAAGTTGATCGCCGACATGCTCCAGACGGCCGGGGCGAACCGCGTGCTCTCCGTTGACTTCCACTCCGGCCAGATCCAGGGTTTCTTCAACATCCCGGTCGACCACCTCGTCGCGGCGCCGGTGCTCGAGGACTACCTGAAGGCCAACACCAATCCCCACGAGCTGGTGGTGGTCGCGCCCGACGCGGGTCGGGTGAAGGTCGCCGAGCGCTACGCCCAGCACCTGGGCTGCGACCTCGCCCTCGTGCACAAGACCCGGCCACGCGGCACGACCAACATCGCCGAGGCCCGTCACATCGTCGGTGACGTCAACGGGCGCCACTGCGTCCTCATCGACGACATGATCGACACTGCCGGAACCATTGTCGCGGGGTGCGACCTCTTGAAGGCCCACGGGGCCAACGAGATCTGGGTCATGGCCACTCACGCGGTCTTCTCCCCGCCCGCGGTCGACCGGCTCTTCAACGCTCCCGTCAGCCGGGTCGTCGTCACCGACACCCTTCCACTCGGACCCGAGCGACGCTTCGAAAAGCTGGAGATTCTTTCGGTTGCTCCGCTGGTCGCCAACGCGATTTCCGCCATTTTTGAGGATTCCTCGGTCTCGGAGATCTTCGGCGGCGAGAACCTTCTCTAGCCCGAGGGAGCGAGCGCGGCTGGACGGCTAGACTTTCTACCCTGTGCGTGGCCCAGTCTGGGGCGCCAGCCGTTCGTAAGAGGAGTTTTCATGTCACAGGTCACGTTGAGCGCGTCAACGAGCCGCGAAAAGGGCTCAAGCAACTCGCGCCGTCTGCGCAGCGCCGGCTCGATTCCAGGGGTGGTCTACGGCCCGGGCATCAGCCCGCTGCCCATTTCGGTGGACGCGAAGTCCTTTCGCACGGCGGTTTCGGGCGAACAGGGACTGAACTCGCTCATCGCGCTTGACGCCGACGGCAAGAAGTTTCTCGTCATGGCCCGTGAGATCCAGCGCCACCCGGTTCGCGGCACGGTGTCGCACATCGACTTCCAGGTCGTCGACCCCAATTCGTCGGTCATCGCCGAGGTCCCCCTTCACGTCATTGGCGACGCCGTCGAAGTCCGCCACGCCGACTGGGAGGTCGACCAGCAGCTGTTCAACCTCGAGGTCAAGACCCGTCCGGACCGGATCCCGACCCACATCGACGTGGACATCTCGGACCTGAAGGTCGGCGGAGCGATCCGCGTTTCCGACGTCATCCTTCCCGAGGGCGTCGAGCCAGCGGTTGACCACGCGCTGTCGGTCGTTACCACTCGTCCCGGTCGCGTAGCCAAGACGGCGGGCGGCCCCGAGTCTGTCGCGGACTAGTTCGTTGTGGCGCTTCGGCGCTCACGAGGGGACGGCCGTAGGGGCGCTGCGAGTTCGCTCGTCATAGTGGGACTCGCCAATCCCGGCGAAGAGTACGCGGGATCACGACACAACGTGGGCGGCGACGCCGTGCGCCTCGTCGTGGAACGTCGCGGCGCGAAGCTCAAGCTCGAAAGCCGCCAACGCTGCCTCAGCGCCACGATTTCCACGCCACGAGGTCCCGTCACGCTCGCCGTGCCGACGACGTACATGAACGAATCAGGCAGCGCCCTGCCGCCGCTGCTTCGCCGCACCTCGCTGGAGGATATGACGCACCTGGTGATCGCCCACGACGAGCTCGACCTCGAGCCGGGACGCCTGCAGCTGAAGCAGGGAGGGGGACTCGCCGGGCACAACGGGCTTCGCTCCATCGCCCAGGCCCTCGGCACCCATGACTTCGCGCGGCTGCGGATCGGGATCGGCAAGCCGCCGTCGAAGGAGAAGGGCGCCGACTACGTGTTGAAGCGCCCGACCGGGGCGCGCAAGGCCGCCCTCGCACTCGACGTCGCGGCGGCGGCCGATGCCCTCGAGATGCTGCTCGACTACGACTTCGAGGATGCGCAGCGCCGCGTAAACGGTGTACGTGACTGAGTCACGGGGCCTTCGCCGTGTACTCGAGCTCGTCAGCCCCTCGCTTCGGGCGCACGACGCGGCCGGCTCCTTCACGCCCAGCAGTTACGCCACGCCCCTCACGGTCGCGGCGTACGTGCTCGACGCGCCCTTCTCGGTAGTCGTCACCGCCACGTCCACCGAAGCCGAGCAGCTGCGCGACGCGATCGAGGCCCTGCTGGGCGACGATGAGGTGGTCCTCTGGCCCGGATGGGACACGCACCCCCTCGAGCGGGTGAGCCCCGACAGTTCGGTCATGGCGACGAGGGCCCTGCTGCGTTTCCAGCTGCGCCAACCGGACCGCCCGCGCGTGGTGGTGGCGTCGGCGCGCTCAATTGCCCAGGTGCTTCCCCCCGAGCCGGCAACCGCTCCGCTCGTCGTGCAGCGAGGCGCCGAGCTCGACCGCGATCGGTTCATCGAGGACCTGGCCGCGTTCGGGTACCGGCGCGAGAGTCTGGTGGAGCATCGCGCCGAGTTCGCGGTTCGAGGCGGCATCGTCGACGTGTGGCCGGCCCAGGGCCACGATCCGCTGCGACTCGACTTCTTCGGCGACGAGGTCGAGCGGCTCACGTCGTTCGACATCGCCAACCAGCGTTCGCTGCACGACGTGGACGAGGCGAGCATCGCGCCCGCGCGTGAATGGCTGCCAGGCGCGGCGACGCGTGCGCGGGCCGAGGAGCTGATTGCGGGCGAGCCCTGGGGACGTGCGACCTTTGACCGCTTGGCGAGCGGACAGCTCTTCGACGGCATGGAGGGCTGGATGCCGCTCTTCGTCGATCGTCCAACGACGCTGCTCGACGAGTTGGGCGACGTGACGCTGCTCGTCGTCGAGCCCGAACGCGTACGCCAGCGCCTCGGCGATTTGCTCGAAGAGGAGCGCGAGCTCACCGACGCGGTGGCGGCGACGTGGCAGGCGACCGGCGAGGTGGCGCTGCTGCACTCGCCGTGGGACGACGTCCTCGAGGGTCGCGTCGACGTGGCGCTCGAGCCAACGGTGGGGGCGCTCTCGGGCGGCACCATGAACCTCAGCTCCCCGCCCGTCGTGCAGGGCGACGCCTCGCGCATCGCCGCCCACGTGCGCAACTGGTCCACGAAGCGCCGCGGGGTCGTTCTCACCTCGAACGCGGCCTCGGTCGATCGCATGGCCGAGCAGCTGCGCGCCGAGGGCTTGGAGGTCACGACCGACCCCGACAAGGTGCTCGACGTGCGCATCAGCGTCCTGGAGAGTTCACTGCCGTCGGGCTTCAGCCTCGACGACCCCGAAATCGTGGTGTGGAGCGAGAGCGACCTGACCGGACGGCGCACGGTGCACCGCGTCGCGCGCACGAGGACCCGCAACGTCGACGGTTTCTTCGACGACCTGGCCATCGGCAGCTACGTCGTGCACCGCCAGCACGGCGTGGCGAAGTTCTCCGGCACGACGACGCGCGCCATCAACGGCACGACGCGCGACTACCTCATCCTCGAGTTCAAGGATGGACGAAGCTACTGGCCCACCGAGCAGATCGACGTCCTGACGCCCTATTCGGGCGGCGACGCACCGGCCCTCTCGCGCATGGGGGGCGCCGAGTGGCAGAAGACCCGCGCGAAGGCCCGCGCCGCCGCGTTCCTCGTCGCCCAGGAGCTGGTCGACCTCTACCGTCAGCGCTCGGTGGCGAGGGGCTTCGCCTTCAGCCCCGACACCACGTGGCAGCGCGAGATGGAGGCGTTGTTCCCCTACACGCTCACGGCCGACCAGGCGCAAGCCATCGACGACGTGAAGGCGGACATGGAGATGGCGAGGCCAATGGACCGGTTGGTGTGCGCGGACGTGGGCTTCGGCAAGACCGAGGTTGCCGTGCGGGCCGTCTTCAAAGCCGTGCAGGACAACAAGCAGGCGGCAGTCCTCGTGCCGACGACCCTGCTTGCGAGCCAGCATTTCGCCACCTTCACCGACCGCTACGCCGGCTTTCCCGTGAAGGTGGCCCTGCTCAGCCGCTTCGTCGACGACGCCGAGGCCAAGCAGACCATGCAGGGGCTGAAGGACGGCACCATCGACGTGGTGATCGGCACGCATCGCCTCCTTTCGGAGAACGTGGTCTTCAAGGATCTCGGCCTTCTGGTCGTCGACGAGGAGCAGCGCTTCGGGGTCAGCCACAAGGAGGCCATCAAGGCGCGTTCGGTGGGCGTCGACGTGCTGACGCTCAGCGCGAGTCCGATCCCTCGGACCCTCGAGATGGCCTTCGCCGGGATTCGCGACCTTTCGATGGTGACCACCCCGCCGGCCGACCGGCGCCCGATCCTCACGCACGTCGGCGAGTACGGCGAGCCCGCGGTCGTCGAGGCGATCCGTCGCGAACTGCTTCGAGAAGGACAGGTCTTCTTCGTCCACAACCGGGTCGCCGATATCGACGTGGTGGCGCGAAGGCTGGGCCAACTGGTCCCCGACGCGCGCATCGCCGTCGCGCACGGACAGATGGACGAAGGTACCCTCGAGCGGGTGATGATCGACTTCTGGGAACGCAGATTCGACGTGCTCGTCTGCACGACGATCGTCGAATCAGGCATCGACCTGCCGTCGGTGAACACCCTGATCGTGGACCGGGCCGACCGACTGGGTCTCGGCCAGATGCACCAGCTGCGCGGACGGGTCGGGCGAAGCGGACAGCGCGCGTACGCCTATCTGTTCCACCCGGCCGGTCAGGTGCTGTCCGAGACCGCCTTCGAGAGGCTGCGCACCATTGGCGACAACACCGCGCTCGGCAGCGGCTTCAAGATCGCCATGCGCGATCTCGAGATCCGGGGGGCTGGGAACCTGCTCGGCCACGACCAGTCGGGTCCGGTCGCGGCGGTGGGCTACGACCTCTACGTCCAGCTCGTCGCCGAGGCGGTGGCGGACGCGAAGGGCTTCGTCACGCCCGAGATCGTCACCGTGCACCTCGACGTTCCGGGTGAGGCCCACCTGCCGAAGGACTACGTCGAGGCCGACGACGCCCGACTCGAGGCCTACCGCCGTCTCGCCGGAGTCTCTTCGATGGAAGAGCTCCTCGATCTTCGAACGGAGTGGATCGACCGCTACGGGCCGCTGCCCAAGGCCGCCGAAGGACTCCTGGACCTGGGGGAACTTCGACTCCTCTGCCTCGAACTCGGCGTCACGTCGCTCTCGATCCTGCCCGCGAGGGTCGGGGTGCGCTCGAGGCCCACTGTGAAGATGGGCCCGCTCGATCTGACGCTCAGCCAGCAAATGCGCGTGCGACGCAAGTACGGCTCGCGCGCCTACGACGAGGACTCGAAGGAGTTCCGCGTCGACGTCGACGTCGACGCCGCATCACCGAGGGCGCTGCTCGCGCTGCTTCGCGAGCTCGTCGCCGAGTCGGCAGCCCCATAGTTCGAAGTCGGTAGCATTGGATTATGCGCCGTCTCATTGCCTTGCTCGTCGTTGCCCTTCTCGCAGCCACCCTCTACGGGCTCACCAGCAACAGTTCGGCGATCGCGGTGAGCGGGCTGAAGGTCTCCAACTCCTCGTTCACCAGTGAATTGCAGGCCATCTCTACGACGCCGACGCTTCAGTGCTTCATGGTGGCGCTCGGCCACGAGACCTTCGCGCCCGGCGCGGGTTCGCCGACGATCACGAGCGCGTCGGCCGCCGAGTGGGCGAACCTGCGCGTGGAGGGACTGGCGATCAGCCAGTACGTGAAGAAGTACTTCAAGTACACGCCGAGCGCCCTCGACCTGGCCCAGGCGAAGCTGTCGCTCGAAGGCGAATTGACCAGCGCGGCGAAGTCCGCCAACCTGTCGTGCCCGGGAACGTCCGCGCAAGCGGTGGCCGACATGCCAGCCGAGATGCGCAGCGCCCAGATCCACGACCAGGCCACCTCGACCTACTACGTGAGCCGCCTCGACGGCACGATTCCGGTCACCCTCTCGTCGCTCAAGGCCTACTACGCCTCGCACGTCAACATGTACGACACGCTCTGCGTGAGCATCGCGTTGGTGTCGCCGTCGAGCCTGAGCGCGTTCAGCGCCGCCCAGGCCAAGGGCGAGACGGTCGCGCAACTGGCGAAGCAGTTCTCGTCGGACTCATCGGGACAGAAGGGCGGCGCCTACGGCTGTTACGCCCCGACCAGCAGTTCCTTCTCGAGCGTTCGAACCGATGTCGCCAGCACGCCGCTCAACACGTTCCCGAAGAACTACCAGGTCATCAACTACAACGGGGGTGAGTACGCGCTCTTCGTCGCCCCCACCGGCCGGACGGTGACCCCGTTTGCGGACGCCGCGAGCGCGGTGCTTTCCGACATCGAGACGCTCAACGCGACGAACGCGAAGAACCAGGAAGAGGGAGTTCTCTACGCGGCCGCCGTGAGCATCAACCCCGCCTTCGGCAAATGGGGGCTCGGGTCCTCGGGCCCGTCGGTCTTCGCCAACGCGTTGCCGAGCACGTCGAACGTGAATGCGGCGAAGGTCCTCTCGACGGCCCCGGCGACAACGTATAAGTGAGTCAGCCAACGGTTCGCGTCGTCGGACTCGGACCGGGTGATCTCGGCCTCGCGACCCAGCGGTCCCTCCGGCTGATCAGGGAGTCACCGGTGGTGCGGCTACGCACCCGCGTGCACCCCGGCGCCGGCCAACTGGGCGACGTGGCGAGCTACGACCAGTGGTACGAAGAGGCCGACTCGTTCGAGGAGCTGTACGCGAGGATCGCGGAGGATCTCGTGGGCCTCGCCACCACGTCGGCGAACGGCGAGGTCGTGTACGTCGTTCCGGGCTCGCCGGTCGTCGCCGAACGCACCGTCGAGCTGCTTCGAACGAACCCGAACGTGCGCACGGTCTGCGAGCCCGCCGTGTCGGTGATCGACGTCGCGTGCGCGGCGCTCGGCTGCGATCCCATGTCAGTCGGGCTGCGCATCGTGGACGCTCTCGGGTCGAGCGAGCCGCTGCGCGGTCCGGGACCGCTGCTGATACTGCAGACCTACGCGCCCGAGGTCATGGTGAGCGTCGCCGACCGGTTGCCGGCGCAGACCATCGTGACGGTGCTGCACCACCTGGGACTCAGCGACCAGGTCATCGCCGAGTTGCCCGCGAGCGAGCTCGTGACCTTCGAAGGCGCTGATCACCTGACGTCGCTCTGGGTGCAAGGATTGAGAACGGCCGGCGAGGCAATGGACGACCTCGTGAGTTTCATGCGCCGGCTTCGCGCCGAGTGTCCCTGGGACCAGGAGCAGACCCACGCCTCGCTCACCCGTCATCTGCTGGAAGAGTCCTACGAAACGCTCGACGCCCTCGAGGCATTCGTGCGCTCCGGCGAGGGCGCCGAGCCGAGCGACGAGGCGGTCACCCACGTGGAAGAGGAGCTCGGCGATCTTCTCTTCCAGATCGTCTTTCACGCGGAACTGGGCGACGAGGAAGGCTTGTTCAACTTCGTCACCATCGCCGATGCGGTGCGCGACAAGTTGACCTACCGACACCCGCACGTGTTCGGCGACGTCGAGGTGAGCGGATCGAACGACGTGGCCTCTCGTTGGGAGGTGCTGAAGCAGAAGGAGAAGGGTCGCGAAAGCATCACCGACGGCATCGCGTGGCAGTTGCCCGCGCTCAGCCTCTACGCGAAGCTCCTGCGCAAGGCCGCGCTCGTCGACCAGGCACCACTGAGCGGCGGGGATGCGCGCGACAGCGCGGTGCGCGCACTTGGCGAAATCGCGTTCGCGGGCAAGAGCGCCGACGACGCGGAGTCGTCGTCGGACGTCGCGAACCAGTGGGGCGACGCGCTCGTGTCGCTGCTGGGTGCCGCGCAGTGGGCGGGCGTCGACCTCGAAGGAGTGCTTCGAGAGAGGGCGCGACACCTGCGCGAAGAGATACGGACCATCGAGGAAGGCTCAAGAGGGCAGTCATCGTCCGGCTAGTAGCCTTGAGGCCTAGACCAAGAGGAGAAACGCCATGAGCGCGATTGAAGTTGTTCTGGGCCGTCAGATCCTGGACTCTCGTGGCAATCCCACGGTCGAGGCCGAAGTTCACCTGGAATCAGGCGCGTACGGACGCGCGGCCTCGCCCTCGGGCGCTTCGACCGGCATCCACGAGGCCGTGGAGCTGCGCGACGGCGGCACCGAATGGGGCGGCAAGGGCGTGCGCACGGCCGTGCACAACGTGAACACCGAGATCAGCGACGCCCTCGAGGGCTACGACGCCCACGACCAGCGTTCGCTCGACTTCGCGATGATCGACCTCGACGGCACCGACAACAAGGGACGACTCGGCGCCAACGCCATCCTCGCGGTGTCGATCGCCGCGGCGAAGGCCGCCGCCATGGAGAGCGAGCTCCCGTTGTTCCAGTACATCGGCGGAGTGAACGCCCACGTGCTTCCCGTCCCGATGATGAACGTCGTGAACGGCGGCGTGCACGCGAAGAACTCCATTGACTTCCAGGAGTTCATGGTCATGCCGATCGGCGCCTCGTCGTTCTCCGAAGCCCTGCAGTGGGGGACCGAGACCTACCACGCGCTGAAGGACGTCCTGTCCCAGCGCGGACTCTCCACCGCCGTCGGGGACGAGGGCGGCTTCGCGCCCGACCTGCCTGACAACGAGACCGCCGTGAAGGTGCTCGTCGAGGCGATCGAGGCCACCGGGCGCACCCCCGGTCGTGACGTCGCTATCGCCCTCGACCCCGCCGCCAGCGAGATCTTTCGTGACGGCGCCTATCACCTCGACGGCGAAGGCCGGGTGTTGTCGAGCCTCGAGATGGTCGACTACTGGGCCGATCTCTGCAGCCGCTACCCGATCGTCTCGCTCGAGGACGGCATGGCCGAAGAGGACTGGGACGGCTGGTCGGCGCTCACGACCAAGCTCGGCGAGAAGCTTCAACTCGTCGGTGACGACATCTTCGTGACCAACACGACACTGCTCCAAAAGGGGATCGATCGCGGCGTCGCCAACTCGATCCTGGTGAAACTGAACCAGATCGGCACCCTCACCGAGACCCTCGACACCGTCCGTCTCGCCAACATTCACCAGTACAGCGCCGTGATTTCGCACCGATCGGGCGAAACCGAGGATGTCACGATCGCCGATCTCGCGGTGGCGACGAACGCAGGCCAGATAAAGACCGGCGCCCCGGCACGTTCTGACCGAGTTGCGAAGTACAATCAACTACTGAGACTCGAGGAACAACTCGGGGATCAGGCTCGTTTTCTAGGTGCAACGTCTTTGTCGGGGGCGGCAGGTGTCAGCTACTCATAGTCTCGCAGCGAAAAGTCGCACTCATTGGATGCCCGCGTTGGCGTTGGTGACCGCGGTCGCCCTGCTCGGGCTGTGGTTCCCCTTGAGAACGCTGTGGCACCAGCAGAGCGAACTCGATTCGACGGCCTCCCAGATCGCGTCGATCCAGCGTCAGGGCCAGTCGCTCAGCGCCCAAGCGAAGTCCGTCTCCTCGAAGGCGGCCGCGACGTTGCTCGCGCGAGAGCAGTACCAGCTCGTCTCGCCCGGGCAGAGCCTGATTCAGGTCCTGCCGGGAAATGGATCGGGCTACGTGTCCGCCAATCAGGGCGACCCCGGGTTCCAGCCCCTCGTCTCGCCGCTGTCGTCATCGTCGTTGACGAGCGATCCGGCGCTCGCGGCGACGTCCAAGCACGCTGCGTCGGACGGTTTCCTGGCGCGATTCGTGCGCACCCTCGAGTTCTGGCGTTGAGCACATTCCACGATGCGTCTCCCGATGACCTCGCCGCGGTGGAGGAACTCCTAGGGCGCCCGCTCTCGGGACGTTGCGCCGTCGTCGTGCGGCGAAGCGATGGCCGCCCCGTCGTCATCGAGAACGAGCCGCACCTGCGCGACGGGACCCCGATGCCGACCCTGTACTGGCTGGTGGACTCGGAGCTGCACGACGCCGTGAGCCGGCTCGAGAGCAACGGGGGGGTGCACCGATTCGAGGAGATGGTGGACGCTGAAGTCCTGCAGCGCACCCACGACGAGTACCAGAGGCGCCGCCAAGCGGCGACGATGCGCACCGGCGGTGTCCAGGCGTCGGGCGGGGTCGGCGGGACGAGGGTCGGCATCAAGTGCCTGCACGCCCACATGGCGAACTTCCTCGTCGGGGCCGATGATCCGGTCGGCGCCCTGGTCGCGGATGCGGTGGGCCTGCCCGAACTGGTGATCGAGGACGTTCGTGGCTGACAACGTCGCCGCCCTCGACTGCGGCAGCAACTCCACGCGACTCCTGATCGCGAACTCGTCCAACGTGGCGTTGCGTCGCGAGATGCGCATCACGCGCCTCAGCCAGGGGGTTGACTCGTCGGGGACGCTCACCCGCGAGGCATTGCAGCGCTCCTACGACGTGCTGGGCGAGTACCGCGCCTGCATGGACGAGCTCGAAGTCCAACGTGGGCTGCTGGTCGCGACCTCGGCGGTGCGCGACGCGACCAACGGACCCGAGTTCCTCCAGCGGGCGCACGACATCACCGGTGTCGAGGCGAGGATCCTCACCGGGAACGAGGAGGCGACGTTGTCCTACTCGGGGGCGACCGCCGACCTGGTGGCGGACGTGCGCCCCACGCTGATCATCGACATCGGCGGGGGATCGACCGAGCTCGCCGTGGTCCTTCACGACACGATGCACAGTTACTCGATGCAACTGGGGTGCGTGCGGGTGACCGAACGGGCGCTCGGCAGCGGCGTCGTGAGCCCCGACAGCGCCGCCGCCGCTCGGGCCATGATCGCGGGCGAGCTCGAGAAGGCGTGGAGGGCCGAGCCCGTGTTCGAGGAGCTGGTGGGCAACGTTCGCCTGATTGGTCTCGCCGGAACGGTGGCGACGCTCGCCCAGATGGACGCCGGACTCGCCACGTACGACCGAAACGCCGTGCACCACCGGGTGATCACGAAAGAGACGGTCGAGGAGTGGCGCGACACCCTCGGCCGTGAAACTCCCCAGGAGCGACTCGCGCGCCCCGGCATGGTCGCTGGCCGCGAGGACGTTCTGACCGCGGGGCTGTACGTGCTCGATGCGGTGATGGAGCGCCTCCACGCAACCGAACTCCTGAGTTCGGAGAACGATATCCTCGACGGCATCACGCTGTCGCTCCTGTCCTAGTGTGCGACAAGTGGCAATTCCTGTAACTATGGAGGGGTGAGGACTCCTCCATGGTGACGACGCGCAGTTCCATCTATTCGCCAATTTCGCTGCACGGACGGCGCGTGCTGCTTCGCACCATGACCGAGCAGGACTACGAGGGCTGGTACGAAGTGCGCGAGCGCGGCCACGACTGGCTGTTGAAGTGGGAACCCCGCTCGGCGCACTCGGCGCACCTCGCCGAGGATCAGCGAAGCTTCGTGAGCCGCTGCGCCATTCGCGAACGCGAGCGCCAGATGGGCACCGGGTTCGGGTTCGGGATCTTCCTGCAGGGACGATTCGTTGGTGAGATCACCCTGTCGAACATTCAGCGCGGACCGCTGCAGTCCGCCTACATCGGCTACTGGATCGACGAGGCGGTGGCGGGCAGGGGCCTCATGCCCGAGGCGGTCGTGACGATGATGCACTACGCATTCGAGTCGCTTCGCCTGCATCGCATCGAGATCAACATCATCCCGCGCAACGCCCCGTCACGCCGGGTGGTGGAAAAACTCGGACTGCGCTTCGAGGGCGTGGCGGAGAGGTACCTGGAGATCGACGGCGCCTGGGAAGACCACGCTCGGTACGCCATCACCGCCGAGGAGTGGAACGACCGCGCACCCGAGCTGGTGGCGAACTGGCTGTTACCGAACAGCGACTAAACGGCCTCGTAGGTCCTGTTTCGAAGTTCGTCCAGGCCCGTGGTTCGAAGCGTTCCGTCCATCGCTTCGGCGATGGCGAGCCCCGCGAGCGCGCCGTCCCTGGGCAGCACGAGCAGCGCATTGCTTTCCCCCCTGGCAACGGCCAGACCCTGGACGCGGGCCTCGCGGGCGGCGAGGCCCATCGCGCGCGCGTCGGCGTCGGCTGCGAACTCGACGACGGGATTCTCGTAGCGGGTCCTTGACAGGTGGCGCAGGTCCCTCAGCATGTCGAACGAAACCCGGCTCACCTTCACCGACGAGCCGCCCACGTCGTCCCACTCGACGGGAACGGGGTGGACCCCGAGGCCCAGCTGGTCGGCGAGGAAGAAGATCTCGACGTCGTAGGCGAAGCCGTCGATCATCCCGAGCAGGCCCAGCACGCGGGCGGGTCCGAGCTGGAAGCCCTTGCAGCCGCACTGCGTATCGCGCACGTCAGTGTGGGCGTAGTGGCGAACGAGTTGGTGAAAGACGCCGCCGGCGATCGTGCGAAGCGCAGATTCGTAGTTGATCCGCCCGTCGCTGGTGCGCGAGCCGGGCGCGAGAGGGCTGTCCTTGAGGGCGCTGACTATCTCGGGGAGGTGCGACGGGTCGATCGCCATGTCGGCGTCGGCGGCGATGACGTTGGCGCCCCGGGCGAGCGCGATGCCGAGGCGCACCGCGGCACCCTTGCCGAGGTTGCGGGGCTGCTGGACGAACAAGGTCTCGCCGAGGTGGCCGTAGACGTCGTGCGCTGCCTTCAACGTTGAGTCGGTCGATCCGTCGTCGATGACGATGATCTCGGTCGTCGCCATGTCCATCTGATCGAGCACCGGACGCAGGCGCTCGTAGCCATTCGCCAGGCGACCGGCTTCGTTGTACGCGGGGATGATGATTGAGAGTTCGATGGTAGAGATTCTCACTTACGGTCGAGCTGCACCAGTCAGACCGAAGGTGAAGATCGGCGCCAGGCTGACGTTGGTGCCCGTGTGGGCGGCGGCGATGATCGTGTCCGTGCCCCAGGCGCCACTGCCGGCGTACATCACGACGTGGTCGACCTGGTGGTCGCCGTCGAGATTGTAATAGAAGAGAAGGTCGCCTGGCTGGAGCTGGCTGAGCGGAATATGGCGCAGTGCAGAGTACTGCTCTTCGGTAGTGCGAGGAATAGTGAAGCCGGCCTTGGCCCAGGCCCACTGGACGAGTCCCGAGCAGTCGAATCCGACGCCGGGCGTCTCGCCGCCCCAGACGTAGGGGACGCCGATCTGGCTCTTCGCCCATTTGAGGGCCGCGAGCCCTTGCGCCGAGCCCGCGGCTGTTCCGGTGATGACCGGGGGAGTGGCGGCCTGGATGGCGGCGATGACGAGGTTGGCGGCGGACTGGCCGCCGACGGCCGAAGCGGCGGCCACGGCGGATGCTTCGCCGGAGAGGTTGTGCTCCTTCGCCGCGATCACGCCGACCTTGATCTCGTAGGTGATGATCTCGGTCTTGAGTTTCGCCGTCACCTCGTTGAGCGTCGAGCGCGTGGCGTTCTCGTTCTGAACGTTCTGGGCGAGGAGGTTCTGCATGTTGTTCTCTTGCTGCTGGACCTTCGAGCGCTGGGCGGCGACGTCGGCGATGGTCGTGTCGAGTGACTTCTTCTCCGACTCGAGCGTGTCGCGGAGTTTGTTGAGATCGCCAATCACCTGGTTCTCGTAGACGGTGCGGGCGTCGCTCTGGGTCACGTTCTGATTGAACAGCGAGAGTATCTGCGCGTCGGCCGCGCCGTCGACGTAGGCGCGCACCACCGCGGTCACCAGCTGCGCCGAGGTCTTCTTGATGGACGCGCGTATCTTGACTTCCTTGGCCTGGAGATTGGTGATGTTGATGTTCAACGTGACGAGGTCCGACTTGGCGGCGTCGTAGGCATTTGCCGTTATCTCGCTGGTCTTCTCCTGCTGGGAGAGTTCGGCGGAGAGGTTGGCTATCTCCTGCTGGGTCTGGGCGATGGTTTGGCCCTGGGCCGCCGCCGGGAGCATCAGGGCGCCAATAACCACGGCGGCCATCACCAACAGGGGAGTTGATCGAGTCGTGCCCCGACGACGCACGCGAATCATTCATCCAGCCTAGTTAGTGAACGTAAGAAAACAGGTAGTTCCACGCGTCATTAGATTGCGTTACGGTTACAGCGCGACATCTGCGCGTGGGGGCGTAGCCCAATTGGCAGAGGCAAGGCGCTTAAACCGCCTCCAGTGAGGGTTCGAGTCCCTTCGCCCCTACGCGGAGTCTGTGGGGTCCAATTCTTTAGTATCGTTGCCCCCGTGGCTAAGAGCGCAACAGGTAAATGGGTAAGCAGGGTCGGGTCGTCGGGAGGCGGCAAGGCCTACAAGAAGTCTCGTCCGGGGAACTATTACGGCATCCTTGTCGTGATCGTCGTCCTCGGTCTGGTGGCGACCGTGCTGGCCCGCTACGACTACCAGCACCCGGGCAAGAAGGCCAAGGGGGCTCCCCCCGCGATCGGCACGACCTGGTACGCGGGACTTTCAGTCCAGGCGTGCGGCAAGTACCTTCCATACCTCCCCGCCGACCCGACGTCCACCGGCGGCCTCACCATCCGGGCTGCCAACGTCGTGAGGATCAGCCCCGTGTCGTCCGCTGACGCCGGGAACAACGCCACCCTCGCCCAGTTCGCCAACGAGTATCCGGGCATGGTCGCCAGCTCGACCCAGTTGACGATTCCGGGCGGGTCGAAGTCCAGCGCGGCAACGACCTACCGCAACGGCTCCACCTGTGCCAAGTCGTCGAAGTACCCGGGCCAGACCGGCCAGATCGAGTACGCCTACTGGACCTCGTTCGGACAGAAGACGCCCGTTATCACGACGAACCCGTCGTCGATCAAGCTTTCCGAGGAGATGCGCGTCGTCATGGCCTTTGATCCCAAGGGAGTGACGCCGATGCTGCCCCAGCAGATCACGGTCAACAACATGGTGAAGGATGTCGCGAGCGCCAGCACCACGACCACCACGACGACCACCACAGCGTCGACCACGACGACCGCCGCGCCGGGCGCGACTACCACGACGAAGGCAACGACAACCACGACAAAGGGCTGAACTTGAAGTCCGTGATCCTCGTTGGCGGGATCGGGACAAGACTGCGCCCCCTGACGTACGAGACGCCGAAGCAGATGCTGCCCATCTTGGGCGTGCCGATGATCGAGTGCGTCATGGACACCCTTTGCCAGCACGGCATCACCGACGCCGTGCTGGCGCTCGGGTACCTGCCGGACCAGTTCATCGAGGCCTACCCGAGCGGCGTGATCGGCGGGGTGAACGTGACCTACGCCGTCGAGCCCGAACCGCTCGACACGTCGGGAGCGATCCGCTTCGCCGCGAAGTTCGCCGAGATCGACGAGACGTTCCTCGTGCTGAACGGCGACGTCATCACCGATCTCGACATCACGAAGCTGATCAAGTTCCACCGCGACCACGGCGCGCAGGCAACCATCGCCCTGCACGCGGTCGATGATCCGTCACGATTCGGCGTCGTGCCAACGACGCCAGATGGACGCGTGATCGCCTTCGTCGAGAAGCCCCCGCGTGACGAGGCGCCGACCAATCTCATCAACGCGGGCACGTACGTCTTCGAGCCCAGCGTCCTCGATCGAATCGCTCCAACGGGGCGGGTGAGCGTGGAGCGCGACACCTTCCCCGAACTCGCCGCCGAGGGGACGCTCTACGCCATGCCCGACGACTCCTACTGGCTGGACACTGGCACCCCGCAGGCCTTTCTGCAGGCCAATGTTGATTTCCTGCTCGGGAGATTCCGGAATCACCTGGTAAAGGACGTCGTCGACGGGTGCTGGATTCATCCTTCGAGCACCGTGGATCCGAGCGCCACGCTCATCAACTCCGTGGTCGATCGTAACTGCGTGGTGAAGGCGAACGTGGTGCTGGAGGATTCGGTGCTGCTGCCTGGCGTGGTGATCCAGAACGACGCCCAGGTCCGTTTCTCCATCATTGGCCACCACGCGGTGATCGGCGCCTTTTCAAACCTGGGTGCCACCTGCGTGGTGGGGGCCAGCGTGCACGTCGAGGCGCATTCCCAGCTCTCGGGTGACGTGCGCCTGGGCGGCGTGTGACTAACGAAAGAGGTCTTCGTTCGCGGAGCGAATGACGTCCTTCGCCACCGAACCCTCGCCAAAATACGATTCGTCGAGGCCGCGAAGCACGGCGAAGGGCGTGCCCATCGCCTTTCCGAGCACCAGGTTCGCGGCGCCCGCGATCTCGTCGACGATGGCGACCTCGGTCGCGTCGAGCAGGCGTCCGTTGGCGTCGGCTGATCCGCGAAGGTCCAGGACCGGAATGATCCCCGCCGATCCGAGGGCCACGTCGGTGACCCCTTGTCGCCACACGCGTCCGAAGGTGTCGGTGACGACCACCGCGACGTCGACGCCACGGCGCCTTCGAATCTCGGCGCGCAGGCGCCGAGCGGAGCGGTCGGGCTCCTTGGGCAGCAGCACCGCGGTTCCCTCCACGGTGTTGGAGAGGTCGATGCCGGCGTTGGCGTTGATGAATCCGTGCTCGGTCTCGGTGATTCGCAGCGGCCCTCGACGTCGAAGCACGCGTTTGGCTTCCCGCTCGATGAGGGCGACCTTGTGCCCTTCGGTGCCGTCGAAGTCGACGACCCGGCCTTCGGACTTAGAGACGACCTTGCTCGTGACTATGACGAGGTCGTGGTGCTCGAGGGGGAGCCCCTGGGCGTCGAGCGCGTCGAGCAGCAGCGTCACCAGGTCGTCGCCCCCGGCAACGGGTCCCACGCCGCGCACGGGAATGACCCGAAGCTCATTCACGCGAGCACCGCCCGCGCGAGGCGCCGGGCGTTCTCCGGCTCGGCCATGATCGTGGTGGTCACGCGAACCTTGATACCACGAGATTCGATGTTCGCGGCGTGACGGGCGTCGACCTCATCGATGACGAAGGTCCCGATGATGCCCTGGTAGAAGGCAGCGACCCCCTCGCAGGTCGCCTCGTGGCCGAGTTCGATCAGGAGCCGGTCGGCGGGACCCTTCAGGGCGGCGCCGTTGACGATCGGCGACACCGCGATGACGTCATCTCTTCGTTCGCGCAGTATCTCGCTGACGCCGGGCACCTGGAGGATGGGATCAATTGAGATCAGCGGGTTCGAAGGGGCGATCACGATGCGTGAGCTCTTCTCCAGGGCGCTGATGACCTCGTGGGTGGGCGAGCACTCGGTGACGCCGAGCACCGAGACGCCCTTCACCACCACGTCGTGGTGGTGGCGCACGAAATACTCCTGGAAGCTGAGTACGCCGATCTGGGTATCAAAGACGGTCGCGATCTCGTCGTTAGTCACCGGCAGCAGGGTGATCTCGACGCCCCAGTGCTCGCAAAGTTCGCGGGTGACGTCGGTCTTGGTCGCGCCTTCGCTCAGTCGCTGCGAGCGGTAGAGGTGCGTCGCCAGGTCGCGATCGCCCAGGCGAAACCACGCGGCGCCCCCGAGTCCCGCCAGTTCGTCCATGACCCGCCACGTCTCGCCCGCCAGCCCCCAGCCCAGTACGTCGTTGTTGAGCCCCGCGAGCGTGTACGAGATGGTGTCGAGGTCGGGGCAGATGGTGAGCCCGTGCATCACCAGGTCGTCGCCCACGTTCACGATGGCGGAAATCTCGCGTGGTTCGATTTCGCCGCTGAGGGCTCGAAGGAGTCGTGCGGCGCCAACGCCACCACTGAGAACGGTGATCACCTCCGAAACCTTAGGGGCGCTGGGTATCATCGAGTGTTGTGACTACTGATCCGCTCGTAATCGACTGGCCCGGCGATCCTTCTTTCGTCGTCTTTCGCATGAAGAACGGATTCTCAGAGACCATCTCAGCTGAAGGCGACCTCGAAGAGGTGCGCCAGTGGGCGTCGGTCTCCAAGATGGCGGTCTCGCTCGCCTTCGGCGTCGAGGTCGACTGGGGATTCCATCAGCCCTCCGAAACCTTTGGTCCGCGCGGCGCCACGCTCGCCAACCTCTTGTCGCACTCGAGCGGGCTGGGCCTCGAGGAGAACGACCCGGTTGTCGGTGTCGCGACCAAGCGCGTCTACTCGAACTGCGGAATTGACTACGCGGTGAACGCGATCATGAACCAAAACGAACCTTCCGAATGGTTGCGTGACCGGGTCTTCAGCCCCCTCGGAATGAACGCCACCAAGCTGACCGGTCGCCCCTCGTCGGGCGTCGAGGGATCGACGCGGGACATGCGCAGCCTGGCCGAAGCATGGCTGCGACCCGACGCGATCACCAAGGAGACCCGCGATCGTTTCATCACTCCCTACGTTCCCAATCTCGACGGCATCGTGCCGGGCTTTGGAAGGTTCTCGCCGTGCCCGTGGGGGCTCGGACCCGAAGTGCGCGGGCAGAAGGAACATTGGATGGGCGACTGGCCGCCCGAGAGCTTCGGGCACTTCGGCCAGAGCGGCGCCTTGATGCTGCTCAACGTCGAAGAGGGGATCGGCGTTGTCGCGACGAGCACCGTGGATTTCGGACCCTGGGCGGTGCAACTGTGGCCCGGCTGGACGAGCGCGGTCCGCAAGCTGGCCCTCGCTTCGTGAGCGACGAGAAACCACTGCGTGTGGCGCTCGACCTCGACGGGTCGCTCGAGTCGCTCGACAACACCATGACCGACCTCGCCGACGCCTTGAGCCTCACCGGAGAGTGCGAACTCGTGCGTTTTCGCACCGTCAGCCGGCCCGAGGCGTCCAACGAGGAGCGACCGACCCTCCGATTCCTCTGGACGCCCCTCTGGCGGCGCAGCCTCGGACCGTCGCTCGACTCGATGCTCCCTCCCGTCGACGTGGTGCACGTCGCGGGCCTGGTCACGCCGCCCACGAAGGCGATCCCGTTGATCATCTCGGTCGATGACCTTCGACCACTTCGCGGAGAGTCCCGCGAGCACCAACGAATCAAGCAGCTGCGGCGCGCCGTCGCTCGCGGGGCGGTCCTCGTCGCGTCGAGTCGCGCCGCGAGCCACGAGGTGCAGAGGGTTCTTCAGCTCCAGCGCAGCGAGGTAGTGGTGGTGCCGCCCGCGGTGCCCCTGGTAGCCGTGACCACGAACGGGGAGGACCTCGTCGTGAACCTGACGGGCCTCGACCAGAGGTTCCTCGCGTTGGCGCCAGATCTCTTGAGGTTCACCCAGGGTCACGGCGTTCGCCTCATCGCCGTCACGAGCAGCGCCGTTGGCCATCGCATCAGGTTGAGCGGGCTCGACGTGACGGTGCTTCCGCGCAGGGACGCGCGCGCGGCCCTCGCTCGCGCCCGGGTCGTGCTTCACATGTCAGACGGCGCACGCTTCCCATCGCTCGCCATCGCCGCGTTCAGCGCCGGGGTGCCGACGGTGGCGCTCGCCACCGATATCAATCGGGAACTCCTGGGCGGGGCCGCCGCCCTGGTCGTGAGCGATGAAGAGGTGATGGCCACGCTCCCCGACGTCTGGTCGAACGAGTCGCGACGGGCCATCATGATCGCGGCGGGCCACTCGCGTTCCGCCGATTTCGCGCCCGCCACCGCCGCCAGGGCTTACGTGACGCTGTACCGCGACGTCGTGCGAGGCTCTAGGCAATGAGGCGGACGATCACCATCAGCGTCGACCAGCTGTACCGCCGCCAGCCCGGGGGCATCGGCACGTACGTCCGGGGTCTCGCGCAGGGCCTCGCTTCGCTCGACGAGCCCATCGACCTGGTGGGTCTGGGTCCTCGCGGCGACGTTCCCGCCGAGGTGACCAGCCTTCCCCTGCGCCTGAGGCCGGCGCCGCTGCCCCTCAACGTGCTGACGCGCGTCTGGCCGTTGCTGGCGCTCGGCGTGCCCCGCGACTCGGCGGTCGTGCACGCCACATCGATGGCGGGACCGTTCGGCGGGGGCGCTAGGAACGCCATCCACTCGGTCGCGCTGCACGACCTCATGTGGCGCGACGAGCCCGCGGCGTCCACCCGGGCGGGGATCAAGTTCCACGAGGAGCGACTGCAGCTGATCATTCGAAGAGACGACCTGAGGGTCCTCACCACGTCGCCGGGTCTGGGCGAACGTCTGACGTCGCTCGGGGTCGCGGGTTCACGAATACGGATGGTGCGTCTCGGCGTCGATGACGTCACCCAGGGTGCGTCGCAACCGAAGACGGTCCGCGAGCTTCTGGAGGCGCACGGAGTGAACGGCCCCTTCACCTTGTACGCGGGAACGCGCGAGCCGCGAAAGAACCTCGAGCGACTCATCGAGGCGCACCGCGCCGCTCGTGCGCGTAACGCGCAGCTCGGCCCGCTCGTGCTGGTCGGTCCCTCGGGTTGGGGGGACGTCGGCACCTCCGACGCGGTCGTGCTCGGCATGGTGGAGCGCGCGACACTGCTCGGGCTCTACCGCGACGCCACGGTGTTCGCGTACGTGCCGCGCGCGGAAGGCTGGGGACTGCCGCCCGTCGAGGCGCTCCACGCCGGGACGAGGGTGGTGGCGAGCTCGACGACGCCGAGCGTGCTCGGCAACGACACCGTCGTTCAAGTCGATCCCCTCGATGTCGCGTCGATCACCCAAGGACTGCTGGACGCCTCGGGCCAGGAGGCCGATCAGAAGGCGATCGAGGCTCGACGGGCTTCGGTCGCCGCGCTCACGTGGCGAAACGCCGCGCTGGATCACCTGGCTGGCTGGCAATGAAGGTCGCCCTCGACGTCTCGGCGGTGCCGCCTCGTCTGGCGGGCGCGGGACGCTACGCCGCCGAGTTGGCGCGACGCCTTCCCACACACGGGATTCAGTCCACGCTGGTGACGCGCCGCGACGACGCGGGGCGCTGGGCGCAGTGGTCGCCGGCGTCGACGATCGCGCCCATCGTGCCCGAAAGGACGATCGCGCGGCTCGTTTTCGAGGCGTGGCGACTGGGCACCTCGGAGCCGGCGCGACGGGCCGACGTATGGCACGCACCGCACTACACCATGCCGCACCGCGGCTCGACGCCGGCCGTGGTAACCATTCACGACCTGACGTTCTTCACCAATCCGGAGTGGCACGAACGCTCGAAGGTCGCATTCTTCCGTCGCGCCATCAACTACTCGGCCGAGCACGCCAAGGTGCTCATCAGCGTCAGCGACTTCACCGCCCAACAACTGGACGAGTTCGTCCCGCGCCACGCGCCGGTCGTCGTGGCGCCCCACGGCGTCGACCTCGAGAGGTTCACGACGGACTCGTCGCGCGACGAGCAACTCTTTCGCACGCACGGTCTGGCCGCCGGCGTTCCCTACGTGTTCTTCCTCGGCACGGTGGAGCCGCGCAAGGGCCTCGACGTCTTGCTCGAAGCATTCGCGGAACTCGCGAGCGGCGACAGCTCGCTGGAACTCTGGCTCGCGGGCCAGGCGGGTTGGGGACTGAACGAGTTCGAGGAGACGCTGGCGCGACACCCCGCCTCGTCGCGCATCCGGCGCCTCGGCTACGTCGACGAGGAGGTGCTGGCGGCCCTGTTGCGCCAGGCGCGGGTCGTGGCGTACCCGTCGAGGGGAGAGGGTTTTGGACTGCCGGTGCTCGAAGCCCTCGCCTGCGGGGCGCCGGTCGTCACCTCCCGCGATACTGTCATGGCCGAGGTCGCCGGCGATGCGGCCAGCCTCGTCACGGTCGGCGACAGCACGCAACTCGCGACGGAGTTGCTGCAATGCTGCGCGATGAGTCCCGATCGGCGCGACCAACATTCGAGGGTCGCGCGCGAGCGAGCGGAGCGGTTCACGTGGGACGCGTCGCTCGCGAGGCATCTGGTGGCTTACACTCTTGCGCGGAGCGGAGAGTAAGAGATGCGAGCATTTATCACCGGTGGTAGCGGCTTCGTTGGTCGTCACCTGGAGCACCACCTGCATTCGTGCGGCGACGTCGTTACCTCGGCGGACCGAGAGTGTGACGTCACGCGCATGGAGAGTGTCCGGCCCTTCCTCGCAGAGAGCCAGCCCGAGGTCATCTACCACTTGGCGGCCTTGACCCACGTCGGAGAGTCGTGGGCCGATCCGACCGAGTACACGAGAGTGAACGTCCTCGGCACGAAGAACCTGCTCGACGCGGCGCGCCAGGTCGCACCCCAGGCGACGGTCGTCTTCATCAGCTCAGCCGACGTCTACGGGATCGTGAACGAGCAGGATCTCCCCGTGCGCGAGACGTTTCGCACGGCGCCAACGAATCCCTACGCCTCGAGCAAGCTCGAAGCCGAGCATTTCGCGCGTGACGCGGTTCGAGAATTCGGACAGCACGTCATTGTCATCCGCCCCTTCAATCACGTCGGCCCGGGCCAGTCGACGAGGTTCGCCATTCCCGCCCTCGCCAGCCGCCTCTTCGAAGCGCGCGACGAGGGCCGCCACGAGATTCGCGTGGGCGACCTCTCGACCCGTCGGGACTTCAGCGACGTTCGCGACGTCGTGCGGGCCTACCGGCTGCTGACGATGCATGGTCGTTCGGGCGAGATCTACAACGTCGCCTCGGGGATCGACACCGCCCTCAGCGACATCGCGAACACCCTTCGCGCGGAGATCGCGCCCGAGGTCCAGCTGGTCGTCGATCCGACGCTGTTGCGCCCGGTCGAGGTGCCGGTGATGCGGGGAAGCTTCGAGAAGCTTCACGACGCGACGGGTTGGGAGCCGGTCATCACCCTCGAGACGTCGCTACGCGACGTGGTGAGTGAATTCCGATCTGCGTCGGCGAAACACTGAAGAACTTGCCAGAACTTGGCGTTTTGCGCCTTCTCACGACCAGGGCGTCGCTGCCTAGCGAACTAGCCTTGAGATACTGATGGAATCTCGTGCTCCGGCCGTTGTTGCCGTCGTCGTTACCACCGGTCCTGGCCCCGGCCTCGAAGCCACTTTGGCTTCGCTGGTGGCTCAGGACTACGAGGAACTAAGCCTGCTCGTCATAGCGAACGGGGAGACCGAACACGTTCCGACACGGGTGAGCGCCGTGGCGCCGAGCGCGTTTGTTCGAATCCTGGACGAGAACAAGGGCTTCGCCACCGCCTGCAACGAGGCGTCATTGATGGTCGAGGGGTCGGCGTTCTTGCTGTTGTGCCACGATGACGTGCTGCTCGAGCACAATGCCGTTCAGATGATGGTCGAGGCGGCCTTTCGGACCAACGCGGGCATCGTCACGCCCAAGATCGTGGCCTACGAGGATCCGCTCATCCTGCTGCACGTGGGCCAGACCTGCGACCGCTTCGGGGTGGCGCACGAGCGCGTGGAGCCGGGCGAAATCGACCACGGCCAGCAGGACCTCGAGCGCGACGTCTTCGTCGCCCCCGGAGGCGTCACCCTGGTTCGCTCGGACCTCTTCGCGACGCTTCGCGGCTTCGACCCTCTGATTCCCGTGCTCGGCGAGGACCTCGACCTCTGCTGGCGCGCCCAGGTGGCGGGTGCGCGCATCGTGGTGGCGCCGTCGGCGAAGGTCGCCCACCGCGAGACCATCGCGACCGGGGAGCGCCAGGTTTCGGCGGTGGGCACCCGCCGGGCGAGTCGACAGGACCTCCAGCGACGCCACCAACTGCTGGTCGTTGCCACCGGCTGGGGCCCGCGCAACACCATCTCGACCCTCTTCTACCTCCTCGCCATGGATCTCATGGAGTTCATGCTGGCGCTGCTCGGACGCGACACCGACCGAATCGGCGCGATCGTCGGTTCGTGGCGATGGCTCTTCCACAATCGCAAGAAGATCCGCGAGCGACGTCGACAACTGCAGGCGACCAGGGTGCTCTCGGACGGCGAACTCCGTCGGCTCCAGGTTGGCGGCGCGAGCCGCTTGAAGCGCTTCTTCCTCACGCTGCTGCGCGACGGGCTCGACCGGGCGCGCGGAATCCTCCCCGAGCACGAGCCCGAGGAGGAGCCCGAGGACGACGAAGCCGAGGGCGTGGGCTTCGCGGCCGCGTTCTCGGAAGCCGAGGAGTTCGACGAGATCCCCGAAAGCCACGTCCTCGAGCTGCGCAACCGCCCCTCGCGGGTGCTCACGTCGTTTCGCTCGCAGGCGACGGTCGTCCTGGCGGTGCTCGTGCTCTGGGCCATCGGATCGCGAAACCTCGTTGCCATGCACCTGCCCCTCGTTGGCCGGCTCGCGCCGCTCGACTCGTGGTGGACGACGTGGCGTCACTTCTTCGCCTCGTGGTCGCCCAACGGGGTGGGGACGGGAACGCCGGGAATGCCCGGCTACGGAGTCCTCGGGTTCGCCGGGACCTTCGTCCTCGGACGGATGGGGATACTTCCGCGCCTGGCCCTCATAGTGTCCATACCCATCGGGGCGCTCGGCGTCGCGCGGCTCTTGAAGGGCCGCGTCTCGAACCGCGCGCGCGTGATCGCCTCGGTCGCCTTCATGGCGCTGCCCCTCGGCCTCAACATGATCAGCCAGGGTCGAATCGACGTGCTCTTCGTCCTCGCGGGCTTCCCGTCAGTCGTGCGCAGGCTGTTCGAGCTCCTGCGCGTTCCGGGGTTCCGCTCGCTTCCTTATCCCGAGCCGCTGCCCTTTGGCCACCGGGGCTGGCGCGCCACCGAGGCGGGCCAGCGCATGGGCACCATCATGATCATTGCGCTGCTGAGCGCCATGGCGCCCGCGACGCTGGTGCTCGTCGGACTGATCATCGTGGGCGTGGTGCTGGCGCGCCTCTTCGAACGTGATGTGAATCAAGAGCAGGCCCGGCCGTGGCGACTGCTCGGGGCGCTGGTGGTGAACGTGGCCATCTTCCTCCTGCCAATGAGCGTCGACGTCGCGCTCGCGGGCCGGCGCGCCCTCGAGGTATTCGGCCTCGCGAGGGGACCGTGGTCCGCGCCGACCTTCAGCGAGATGCTGCGAGGTGCGGACGGGGCGTTCGGATCGAACGTGCTCGGGTGGCTCCTGCCGGCGGCGGCGGTGCTCGGTCTCGTGCTCTGTCGCCACGAACGCCGGACCATCGCGACCAAGGCGGCGTCGATTGCCACCTTGACGTTGATCGTGGCCACCCTCGACGCCCATCACTGGATGGGATCGTTCGCCCCCGACATCGACATGCTGCTCGCGCTCTACGCGGTGATGATCGCCTTGCTTATCGGGCTCGGGGTGAGCGCCCTCGAGCTCGACCTTCGTCAATCCGGCTTCGGCTGGCGACAGGTGTTCGCGGGGCTCATCGTTTCAGCCCTCGTCGCCGCCACCGTTCCCTTCCTCGTGACCTTCGCGAGCGGCCGCTTCGACCTGCCGACCACCAGCGTCGCCGAATCGCTCAGCGCGCTGGCGCCGGCTGGGGCTAATGGGTACCGGGTCCTGTGGCTCGGCGACCCCTCGGTCCTTCCCGTGCAGGGGTGGTCGGTGGCTCCGGGCCTCGAGGCCGCGACCTCGACCAACGGCCTGCCGTCGGGGAACACCCTCTTCTCGCCGCCGGACTCCGCGACGACCGACGAGCTTCTTTCGTCGCTGCAGATGGCGCTCAAGGGCCGCACCGTGCAACTGGGACAGCTCCTCGCGAGTGCGGGAATATCGACGATCATCGTCATGGATGCTTCAGGGCCCGAACTCTCGGGCGTGCAGTCAGTGCCACTGCGCCCGGTGCCGACGAGCCTCACCACGGCCCTCAGTCTGCAGACGGACCTCGCGCTCGAGCTGCAGACCAACTCCGTCGAGGTCTACTCCAACCCGATGTTCCACGGACTGGTCTCCGAGCAGGTGCCCGGCCGTTCCGCGTGGACCCCGATCTTCGCCAGCACCGCCAACGCCGGCGCCGTGGCCCCGATGGCGACGGTGGTCGCCGGCCTCGCCCCGGCGAGCGCGTTTACCCTCGACGTGAACGGAAAGGCGACGCCGCGCAGCACTTCGTACGGATGGGCCCCGACCTACAAGGTGGGCGCCGTGAGCACCGGCGCCACCGCCGAGCTGGTGATGCGCCGGTTCCCGCTGAACGGACTGCTGGCGTTGTTCACCATGATCCTCTGGGTCCTCGTCTGGCTGGGGTTCGGCATGATCCAGCGCCTTGAATGGCTGTTCACGGGACGTCGGAAGACCGCCGTTGCCCGACACGCGAGGAGGGAACGAGGTGAGTAGCCCGCGTCGCGCGCCGCTGCTGTTGGTCCTCGCGGTCTCGCTGATCGCCGTCGGAACCCTGAGCACGCTGTCCAAGTCCGCCAACTCGGCGTTGCCGGCAACGTCGCTGTCCTTGTCCAAGGGCGTGGAGTCCACGGCGCTCTACTGCACCGGCCTCACCGGCGCCAAGGGCGACGCGCTCGGACACGTGACGTTCTTGAATACCACGAGCTCGTCGCGGACCCTCAACGTCGTGGTCGTCTCGGACACCGCCAATCGTGCCGCGACGTCGCTCACCCTGGCCGCGCACGCGACCGCCAGCGTCCAGCCACAGGCGCTCGCGAAGGGGAACGACTTCGCCGTCGCCGTGCAGGTGAACGGCGGCGGCGTGGTGGGCGAGGAAGTCGCGGCGAACGCGACGGCCGAGTCGCCCTGTACGTTCGCCGGCGTGACGAACTGGTTCGCCACCGGCTTTGACTCGACGGTCGGTTCCTCGGCGCACCTCAGCATCTACAACCCGACGGCGACCGCGGCGGTGTTCAATATCGCCACCTACACGACGAGTGGCTACGGCGCCCCCGCGCCCTTCCAGGGCATGGCGGTGGCGGCGCACACCCAGCTCGAGGTCAACCTGGGCGCCGAGATCGTCAATACCTCCAACATCGGCGTGCACGTGAAGGTGCTTCGCGGATCGATCGACATCGTCGGGGTGCAGGGTTCGGGCCCGGTGACCTCCTTCAACTCCGGCGCCGGCTCACCGTCCACGAGCGTGTGGTTCCCCCGCGTCACGACTGCTTCACAGGCCACCGCGCAGATACGCGTCACGAACACCAGCGCGTTTCCCGCGGACGTCGTCGTCAACGTGGGCTTGGCGAACACGAACTACAAGGTCGCCCCTCAGATCCAGACCGTGGCTCCGTACAGCAGCGGCGACGTCGTCATAACCCCGAACTCGGCGATTCCCGTCGCCGGTTACGCCACGGTGCACCTGACGTCGAACGTGGCCGTCGTCACGTCGCTCGCCGTGGGATCGAGCGCCGGATTCGCCCTGTCGTCACCGGTCGCCCCCTCCAACGACTTCCTGATCGCCGACTTCTCGGGCAAGGGCTTCGACGCCGCGACCGTGACCAACACGTCGTCGAAAGCGATCACGGTGAGATTCACGACCATCGTCAAGCAGGCTCAGCAGAGCGCGTCGAGTTCGACCCAGTTGGGCGCACACGCCACCGAGAGCATCCTCGGGCTCTTCGCCGGCCTCACCACGTTGAAGGGCGCGACGCTGCTCATCACGGGTTCCAAGCCTTCGCTGGTCGTGACCACCACCCTGCCGACCTCTCCGATCGGCACGACGGTGGTCGCTCCCCTAGACGGCGGGTAGGGTAGGCGGCTGCCAGTTCGGCGTCGTCGCGACCGGCGAAAGCGCCGGCTCGGGCTTGGGGCTCTTGGCCACGGCCCGGTTGACGCCAGTGAGTGAACTCACGGTCTTGGTTCCGTGGGCGTGCACCGGTTCGCCGTGGGCCTCGTCAATGAGACGGGCCGCGGTTTCGCCGTCCAGGGTTTCGTGCTCGAGCAGCGCGCTGGTCACGGCCTCGAGGCCCCGGCGGTGCAGCGTGAGGACTTCGATGGCCCGGGCCTCTTGCTCGCGCAGGATGCGTTCAACCTCATCGTCGATTACCTGGGAGGTGTGGTCGGAGTAGTCGCGCGTGTGCATGAGGTCCTCGCCCAGGAACACCTGGTTGTTGGCGCCCCACGCCATTGGCCCGATCTCCTTCGACATGCCCCACTCGCGCACCATGCGCCGGGCCAGTTCGGTGTTGCGCTGCAGGTCGTCCGCGGCGCCCGTCGAGAGGTCGCCGTAGACGAGCAGCTCCGCGACGCGTCCGCCCATGCGCATGCAGAGTGAATCCTCGAGGTGCTCGCGCGACATGATGTGGCGGTCCTCTTCGGGCAGCGTCATCGTCACGCCGAGGGCCATGCCCCTGGGGATGATCGTGATCTTGTGCAGGGGGTCGGTCTTGGGCAGGACGTAGGAGAGCAGCGCGTGGCCGCTCTCGTGGAAGGCGATGCGCTGGCGCTCCTCGTCGTTCAGCACCATGGTGTCGCGCAGCTGGCCCATCATCACCCGGTCGCGGGCGGATTCGAAATCCTCCATGCCAATGGTCTCAGAGTGGCGGCGCACCGCGTGCAGGGCCGCTTCATTGACGAGGTTCGCCAGGTCCGCGCCGCTCATCCCGGGCGTCCCGCGGGCCACCATCTCGAGGTCCACTGAGGGGTCGAGCGGCTTGCCCTTGGCGTGGACCTGGAGGATGGGCAGGCGCTCTTCGAGGTCGGGCAGGGGAACAACGATCTGTCGGTCGAAGCGGCCCGGACGCAGCAGCGCCGGATCCAGCACGTCGGGCCGGTTCGTCGCGGCGATGACGACGACGCCCTCGGTGGGGTCGAAGCCGTCCATCTCGTTCAACATCTGGTTGAGCGTCTGCTCGCGCTCGTCGTGACCGCCCCCGACGCCCGCGCCACGCTTGCGGCCAATGGAGTCGATCTCGTCGATGAAGACGATCGCGGGCGACTGCTTGCGGGCGGTGGCGAAGAGGTCGCGGACACGGCTCGCGCCGACGCCGACGAACATCTCCATGAAGTCAGATCCCGAGACCGAGAAGAAGGGGACGCCCGCCTCGCCCGCGACCGCGCGCGCCAGCATCGTCTTGCCGGTGCCGGGAGGGCCGACGAGCAGGATTCCCTTGGGGATCAAGGCGCCGATCTCCTTGTAGCGAGCGGGAGTCTTCAGGAACTCGACGACCTCGCTGATCTCCTGTTTGACCCCCAGATACCCGGCAACGTCAGCAAAGGTGGTCTTGGGGCGATCCTCGCTGAACTGCTTGGCCTTGGAGCGGCCAACGGACATCATCCCGTTCATCTGGCCCTTCGCCTGGCGGTTCGCGAAAACGAAGAATCCGACGAAGATGAGGATCCAGATGAGGTACGGGAGGAAGGTGGAGGCGAAACTCGAAGGATTGGCGAAGGTCACCACGACGTTGTTGGTTTGAAAGGTGCTGACCTCGTCGGTGAGGATGGGAGCGGGTCCGTTGGCGGTGTAGTTGGTGCCATTGCTCAACTGGCCCGTGATGACGCCCGAGGAGGTGTTGATGCTCGCCGAAATCACTTGAGAGTGACGGGCGTCGTGGATCAGGGCGGAATAGGAGATGGTCTTGACGGTCTTGTTCGAGAAGAGCGAAGGAATGATCAGTATCCCGAGCACGAATGCCACGATGGCGATCGTGATCAAGCGCCGGCGCGACTCGGGCGCCATGGGTTTGTCGCCGCCTGGAAGGAACTTCTTCAGGCCGGATTTTTCAGTTGGTGGTGTACTCACGCTCTCCAATCTAGGGGTGAACTGCTACAGGCGGACTGGGGCCTGTGGATAACACTTGAGTTGTTAGCGTAAAGGCTAGTGACTTCATTATCGCCGACGGATTCTAAGAATCAGCCACGCGCCGTGGCGATCTTCGTAGGCTGCCTCGCCGGGTACGTGCTGGGCAACATCGTCGCGACGTTGCTGATCGATGTCGGCGCCCAGCTGGCCCATTTCCCCGGAGGCCTGGGCGCCCTCTCGAAGCTCACCGAGCCGCCGTGGTGGTCGAACGCGCTCGGCCTGATCGGTCTCTGGGTGGGCTTTGGCGCGGCGATTTTCTTCTCCAGAACGCAGGGAGACCTTCCCCCCCTCGAGCACCAGTGGACGCTGCGCCCGACCGACGTTCTCTTCGCCGTGCTCGGGGTCGCGTGCCAGATCGTCATTGACCTGATCTACGCGCCCTTTCACTTCAAACACCTCCAGAAGCCAGTGAACCACCTCTTCGGTTCGGCCCACGGCGCAACGTTCGTGCTCGTGGCGCTCATGACGACCGTGGGGGCGCCGATCGTCGAGGAGTGGTTCTTTCGCGGTGTTCTCTTCAGGGCCCTCGACGCCGGGCTCTCGAAGTCGCTCGCGCGCGCCGGGACGGTCGCCGCGGTGCTGCTGAGCGCGTGCCTCTTCGCCCTGGCGCACGGCGAGCCACTGCAGTTCGCGGGGCTCGCGCTTCTCGGCGTGGTCCTGGCGGTCGTGGTGAAGCGCACCCAACGCCTCACCCCGAGCATCATTACCCACGTCTCGTTCAACGCCGTTGCGATGGTCTCCTTGATCGCCCAGAGATCGGGCCACTGATGATCCGGCGGCTGAAGGACATCTGGACGCCGGCGGGGGCCTTCGACGCGGTCGTGGTCTTCGCCGTGATCTACGTCACCGTCTGGTCGCTGCACCCTTCGATGGTCTTTTCCTCCACCCTTATCACCGGGGGCGACACGGGCTCGCACCTGGCGCTGCCGGCGTACCTGCAGACCCAGGGCAACCTCTTCAACCTCACCCCCTGGTACCCCGGTTGGTTCGCGGGAATGCCCGCGTACACCTATTACTTCGTCCTGCCCGACGTGCTCGCGACGTGGGCGAGCTACGTCATCAACTTCGCCGTCGCCTTCAAGCTGGCGACGATCCTCGGCTCGGTGCTGATGCCGATCACCGCGTACGCGATGGGCCGGCTCTTCCGGGCCCCTCGACCGATTCCCGCCGCGCTCGCCGTCGCGACCCTGCCGTTCCTCTTCGACGCCTCATTCACGATCGACGGTGGGAACCTCTTCTCGACCATGGCGGGGGAGTACTCGTTCTCGCTGTCGTTGGCGTTGAGCCTCCTGACCATCGGTCTGTTCGCCCGGGGCGTGAGGACGGGGCGGGGCTACTGGTGGGCGGCGCTCGGTCTGAGCGCGACGCTGGCGTCGCACATCCTGCCCTGGATGTTCACGGTCGGCGCGGTGGGCGTGCTCGTTGTCTTCGAGCTGCTGCAGCGACGCGGCATCGGGGACCCGAGCGACCTCGACATGGCCCGTGGAGACTACGCGCGCCCGGTGCGCTTCGCCGTCGGCGCGGGGATTCTCTCGTTCGCCCTCAGCGCGTGGTGGCTGGTCTCGTTCGCCACCTCCCAGAGCCTCACGAACTCCATGGGCTACACCAACCAGAACGTCAGCGACCTGAAGCAGATCTTCGCCCAGCTCGGCTGGTACTTTCGCGATCCCACCACGGGGGCCATCACCGCGGGCGGCGACCGGTGGGTGATCATCCTGGCGGGCGTCGCCATCGTCCTGGCCTTCGTCGTGCGCGACCGCCTCGGAATGGTGCTCGCGACCCTCACGGTCCTCTCCTTCCTCGCCTACGTCTTCGATCCCCAGAGCGCGCTCTGGAACGAGCGGTTCGTGCCCTTCTGGTTCATCTCGATCCACCTCATCGCGGGCTGGCTCGTTGGCTACGTGGCGATGAGGTGGATCAGGCGAAAGAGGAGACGTGGGTTCGAGGTTCGGTACCTGGAGGGCGACCGCATTGACTACGTGAGCGTCGACGCAGCAGACGAGCCCCGCGAGCTCGACGTCCAGTTCGACGATTTCGCGATCTACGACCAGTTGCGTTTCGAAGAGTCCGCGCAGGACCGAGTCGCGAGCGAGCAGGTTCGCGCGGCGCGGCGCACCTTCCAGGCGACCGCATTCGTCGCCCTGCTGGGCCTGCTCTCGACCGTGCCGGGCCTGATACCACCTGTGGCGAAGGACCTGCACCTCGATACGTCGGGCAATCAGGTCACGAGCTGGGCGGCGTGGAACTACTCGGGCTACCAGGCGAAGCCGGCGTGGCCGGAGTACCACGACATCATGGTCACCATGGCGAAGGTCGCCCGGCGCTACGGCTGCGGTAGGGCGATGTGGGAATACAACGCGAACCAGAATCGCTTCGGCACGCCCGAAGCCCTCATGCTCCTGCCCTACTGGACCAACAACTGCGTTGACTCGATGGAGGGGCTGTTCTTCGAGTCGTCGCCCACGGCCCCCTACCACTTCTTGGATCAGGCCGAGCTCAGCGCGTCGCCGAGCAATCCCGAGAGCGGACTCAACTACGGGTCGCTCGACGTCGTCGAGGGAGTGCAGCACCTGCAGATGCTGGGCGTCAAGTACTACATCGCGTACTCGTCCAACGCCGTCTCCGAAGCCAACAACGACCCGGAGCTGAAGCTCGTCGCCACGACCAGGCACTGGCCGTCGCCGGGCGATACGTGGCGGATCTATCTGATCAAGGACAGCCCCGTGGTCCAGCCGCTCGCGTACTCGCCCAACGTCGTGGCCGCGATAGGCAGTCGCGTCCAGTGGCTCAGCGCCAACGAGACCTGGTGGCTCCAGAAAGACGCATGGTCGGTGCTCGCCGCCGAGAGCGGCCCGAGCTCGTGGCCGCGCGTGAGTTCGGTCAGCCACATGAAGACCACGCGGCGCCTGCCCGCCGTGACGGTCACCGATGTTCACGTGGGCACCCAGACGGTCTCGTTCCACGTGAGCCGGGTCGGGGTGCCGGTGCTCGTGAAGATCTCGTACTACCCGCGCTGGCACGCCTCGGGCGCCACGGGCCCGTACCGGGTGAGCCCCAACCTCATGGTCGTCGTTCCGACGTCGCGCGACGTCTCGCTGACCTACGGAAGCACCCCGGCGCTCGTGCTCGGCAACGTCATCAGCGACGTGGCGACGGTGGCGTTGCTCGTGACGTCGTGGTTCGTCCTGCGGAGGCGCCGAAACGCCCGCAGGTAGAGTGGTTGGTCGTGGACACAACTGACATCTTCAAGGCTTACGACATCAGGGGCACCTACCCCGATCAACTCAACGAACGGCTGGCCCGCGCCGTCGGATCGGCCTTCGCCACGTTCGTCGGCGCCCCCCGGGTCGTCATCGCGCGCGACATGCGCCCCTCGGGGGTGAGCCTCTGCGAAGCCTTCGCCGACGGCGCGCGCCACGTCGGCGTCGAGGTCCTCGACCTCGGTCTCGCCTCAACGGACTTCCTCTACTACGCCTCGGGCCACCTCGACGCGCCGGGCGCGATGTTCACCGCCTCGCACAACCCCGCCCAGTACAACGGGATCAAGCTCTGCCTCGCGGGAGCCAAGCCCGTCGGCGTCGACACCGGCCTCGTCGAGATCGAGGCGATGGCCAACACCTACTACGACGAGCCCGCCTCGGGCGACGCGGCGCCGTACAAGAAGATCGACCTCATGGCCGAGTGGGTGCGCCACGTGCACTCGTTCGTCGACCGCTCCACCCTGCGCCACCTCAGCATCGTCGCCGACACCGCCAACGGGATGGGCGGCTTCATCGTGCCCGAGATCTTCCGGGACCTGCCCTTCGACGTCGAGATCATCTACGAGGCCCTCGACGGAACGTTTCCGAACCACCCCGCCGATCCGATCAACCCGGAGAACATCCGTGATCTCCAGCGCCGGGTCCTCGAAACCGGCGCCGACGTGGGGCTGGCCTTTGACGGCGACGCCGACCGCGTCTTCCTGATCGACGAGAAGGCCCAGCCGATCAGCGGGTCCACGACCACGGCCATGGTGGCGACCGCGATGCTGAAGCGCAACCCCGGCGCCAAGATCCTCTACAACCTGATCTGCTCGAAGTCCGTGCCGGAGTCGATCGAAGCAGCCGGCGGCGTCGCGATCCGCACGCGGGTGGGCCACAGCTATATCAAGAAGGTGATGGCCGACACCGATGCGGTCTTCGGCGGCGAGCACTCCGGCCACTACTACTACCGCGACAACTTCCGCGCGGACTCGGGCATCATCACCGCGCTCATCGTGCTCGAGATGCTCAGCCAGTCGACGCTTCCGCTCTCCGAGCTGGCCCGGCCGTTCAAGCGTTTCGCGGCGTCGGGCGAGATCAACACCGAGGTGGCGAACCCGCTCGCGACCGTGGAGAGGATCGCGGCGTCGTTGAAGGCCGCTGGCGTCAGCGTCGACGAGCTCGATGGCATCACCGCCGACTACGGACCCTGGTGGTTCAACCTGCGCCCGTCCAACACCGAACCGCTGCTTCGCCTCAACGTGGAAGCCGCAGACGAAGCGGCCTGCCAGCAGCGGGTGCAAGAAGTGCTGACCATGATCAAAGGGGCGTAAGCGCAATGGCTCTCGACAGTTTCCTTCTCGACCTCCTGGAAGACCCGGTGGATCACGGCACGTTGATCTACATCGACTCGAAGAACGTCCTCTACAACCCGCGGCTTCGCGTGGCCTACGAGGTCCGCGACTCGATTCCGGTGCTGCTGCCCGACGAGTCGAGGCCCGTCGCCGACGAGGAGCACCTCACCCTTACCCAGGACCCGACCGGGCGCACGACCGGCCCGCAGTAGCCGCGCCGTCGCGGCGGTAACTGCCCGGGTCAGTCCAAACGCTCGACGATCATCGCCATGCCCTGGCCGCCGCCGACGCACATGGTCTCCATGCCGTAGCGAGCACCCGCGTCCTCGAGCGAGTTGAGCAGCGTCGTCATGATGCGCGCCCCGGTCATTCCGAAGGGGTGGCCCAGCGCAATGCCGCCACCGCGGATGTTCAGCTTCTCGAGGCTGATCCCGAGGTGCTTGGCCGACGGGATCACCTGGGCCGCGAAGGCCTCGTTGATCTCGACGAGGTCGATGTCGTCGATGGTGAGTCCGGCGCGCTTCAGCGCCTGGCGGCACGCCTCGATCGGGCCGAGCCCCATGATCTCGGGGTTGAGCCCGCTCACGCCGCTCGCGACGATTCGCGCCAGGGGCTTGAGGCCGAGTTCCTTCGCGCGGGTGTCGCTCATGACGACCACGGCGGCCGCGCCGTCGTTCAGCGGGCAGGCGTTGCCGGCCGTGACCTTGCCGCCCTCGCGAAACACCGGCAGCAGCGCCGAAAGCTTCTCCAGCGTCGTGCCGGCGCGCGGGCCGTCGTCCTTGGAGATCACGGTGCCGTCGGGGAGAGTGACGGGGATGATCTCACGTTCGAAGAAGCCGTTCTCCTGGTGCGCGACGGCGAGCGCCTGGCTGCGCACGGCGAACTCGTCCATCTCCAGACGCGAGACGTTCTCCAACTCGGCGACGTTCTCGGCGGTCTGGCCCATGGCGATGTAGATGTCGGGGAGCCCGGGCTGCGCGGTCCAGGGCACGGTCACCTTCTCGGAACGGCTCTGCGTGCGCGCGAGGGCGTCACTGAAGAGCGGATTCAGGGCCTTGCCACTGTCCGAGGCGCCCGACCCGTAACGCGAGACGGTCTCGACACCGGCGGCGACGAAGACGTCGCCTTCGCCCGATCGGATGGCGTGGGCGGCCATGCGGATGGTCTGCAGCGACGAGGAGCAGTACCGGTTGACCGTCACCCCCGGGACATTGTCGAGTCCGGCGAGTATCGCCGTGACGCGCCCGACGTTGAAACCGGATTCGCCGGCGGGCGAGCCGCAGCCCATGATCAGGTCCTCGACGGTGTGGGGATCGAGCTCGGGGATCTTCGCGAGCACTGCGCGCACGACGTGGGCCGCGAGGTCGTCGGGTCGCACGTCGACGAGCGATCCCTTGAAGGCGCGCCCGATCGGGGTGCGGCCGGTGGCGACGATTACGGCTTCGGGCATGGGTTCCTCCTAGTGGTTACTGCAGGGTAACTCTGGCGAGCATAGTGAATGTCGCGAGCTCGCTGGGAATGCTCACGTGAATTCGAGGGGACCGGCGTCGCCGAATCCCTGGCGCACGCCTTGACCAGCGCGTTGGCGCAGCTGCTCGGGCTCGAAGAGCATCCAGTAGGCGTTTCGGGCGTGCTTGCGCGAGCGGCTCTCGAAGACCGAGGCGAGCACCCTGGGATCGTCAGACTCGTCCTCGTGCACGAAGACCTCCAGGATCGGCGTCGAGGTGAGCAGCTGCGCCTGCATGATGCCCTGGGCGGCCTCGTGGGCGCACTGCTTGTCGATGGGCGCGGACCCGGGCATGCCGAGCGCCACCACGATCGAGCAGCCGTCCTTCTCGATCAGGTTCTTGGCGGCGACCGCCAGGTCCTTGAACCCGGGCACGGTCACGGCGACGACCTCGAACTTCTTTCCGTAGCCGGGGCACTCCGCCAGCTCGGCGCTGGCCGCCGCGCCCATGTCGTAGCGCGCGAACATCGTGTCGACGACGCCGATCTTCACCTTCTTGGGGGACTTCTTCTTCTTGGCCATGGTGCTCCGATCGTTCACGCCACAAGTGTAGGGAACAAGGGGAGCCCCGGTCCCGGCCCATCTCGCGAGCGCAGAGTGAGCCGGACAAGGCGGGTGGTCCCTGGCGGGGGACCGTGAAGCCGAAGCGGAGTTCGAAGGAAGAGTGGCGTGGATGGGCGGATTCGTGCGTGGGCAGGTCATGCCCATCGAGTCCCTTCGCCACGGTTGGGACCAAGCGCGACGCATCGTCAGGCCCGTGCGAGGAGAGGTGAAGGCGCGCGGACCGTGGACGGGAGCCTTAGGGGACTCGGGCGGCGACGCCGAGCGAACTGGCGACCGACCACGTCTCGACCCCGGCGGCGCGCGAAGTTCGCGGGTACTCCGGAGTTTCTCGAAACGGGCTCGGCTCAGCGCGGGGCGAGACCCTCGACGGCGTCCTTCAGATCGACACCGAAGGGGACAATGGCGAGGGTGGGGATCTGCACGCCGTTTTCGATGAAGCGCGCGACGTGATCGCGGCACTGGGCGTAGGAGCCGTGGATGATGAGCTCGTCGACGACGGAGTCGGGGATGGCCTCGTTAGCGAGCTTGCGGTCGCCCTCAGCCCACGCGTCCCACATGGGCTGGAGGAGCTCGGCGCGCCCGAGCCAGCGGTGGAACTCGGCGTAGGTGGCGACCGTGAGGTACGACGAGATCATCCGCCGGGCTATGTAGCGCGCGGCGTCGGCGTCTTCGGTCGGGATGACGAAGAGGCGCGCGGCGATGATCTTGCCCGCTCCGACCTCGGCGATGCACTGGGCGACGTCCGTGGCGGCGAGCCAGTTGAGGATGGCCCCGTCGGCCTCTTCGCCGGCGAGGCGCAGCATGCGCGGACGCAGGGCGCCGAGCAGTATGGGCGGGCGTTCGAGCACCGGGCGCGAGAGCTTGAAGCCGTGCACCTCGAACGTCTCGAAGACCTCGTCGATCTTCTCGCCGTCGAGCGCCTTCTTCACGAACCGGAGCACGTCGCGGGTGTGCGCGTAGGGCTTGTCGTAGGCAATGCCGTTCCAGCGTTCGACGACCGGGAGGCTCGACGCGCCGAGCCCCATGATGAAGCGGCCCCCGGCGACCTCGGCGAGAGCGGCGATGCTCATGGCCATGAGACCCGGACCGCGCGTGTAGACCGGCGTCACGGCGACGCCCAGGTGCAGCCGCGCTTCCCACGCGGCGGCGAGGGTCAGGGGCGTGAATCCGTCCGCGCCGTCGACCTCGGCGGACCAGACGTCGGTGTAGCCGAGATCGGCGAGCCGGTGGAACCAGTCCCGGTGCTCGAGAAGTGAAACGCCGTCGAAGGGAATGGTGATGCCGTAGCGAGAGTCCATCATGTCAGTGTTTCAGAAAGCACCGGGTTGCGCCGTCACCTAGCGCAGGTAGTCACCGGCGATGGGCTGGGGAACCCTGTAGTCGCGGCGCTCGAGGTCGTGGACCCAGCGGTCGACGAGGGTCTCGAGCACCGCCACGCGCGCGAAGTGCTTGTCCTCGGCGGCGATGAGGTCCCAGTGGGCGTGGCGGTGGTCGGTGGTCGAGATCATGTCGGTGACGGCCTCGAGGTACTGCGCGCGGTGCTCTCGGTTGCGCCAGTCTTCGGGGGTCAGCTTCCACTGCTTCAGCGGATCGCTCGCCCGCTCGTTGAATCGGCGGAGCTGCTCGTGGTCCGAGATGTGCAGCCAGAACTTCACGACGGTCACGCCGTCGTTGACGAGCATGTCCTCGAAGTCGACGATCTCGCTGGCGGAGAGCTTCAGGTCCGACGAGTGGATCAGGCCCTCCACGCGCTCGACCAGCAGGCGCCCGTACCACGAGCGGTCGTAGACCGTCATCTCGCCCTTGCCCGGCACCGACTCCTGGAAGCGCCAGAGGAAATGGTGGCGCGATTCCTCGTCGGTCGGCGTGCTGATCGGGACGACGCGAACGTGGCGAGGGTCGATACCGCCGATGAGCCGTCGGATGGCGCCGCCCTTTCCGGCGGCGTCGAACCCCTCGAAGAGGACGATCAGGCCCGGCCCCACCTCGGACGGCTCCAGCAGGCCCCCGGTGAAGAGGCGTAACTGGGTGAGCCGGTGCTGGGCGGCTTGGATGCGCAGCTCGGACTCCTCGTGGGTCAGCGACTGGCTGAGATCAAGGTTGTCGAGTCGATTTGACATCAGTGTCACCGTAGCGCATCCCAAAGTCACGACATCGCCCTCCGGTCGTGGCCGGAACGTCCCAATACTGCTATCAACTGGAGCGCCACCGCTGCAGGGCAACGAGTGTCCAGATCGCCTCGACCACCCCGAAGGGCCAGGCGCCGCTCAGAAAACCGTACGTGCTCGAGAGAACGCAGCCGAGGGCGAAGAGGGCAACGAAGTGGCGCCCCTTGGATTCGAGCGCGTACATCAGCATCATGAAGCTGACCGCGAGCGCTCCGAAGAGGGTGACACTCATGGCGAGGAGCTTGCGGTCTCAGCGCTCGTGGCGGGGCCGTCTTGTTGGGATCCGCTCGCGGAGCCACGTGAAGACCAAGAACAAGGCCGCGAGCAGTCCGGCCAGGATGGCGTACTTCTCGTGCGGGGGCAAGAAGCTGAACTCGACCTTGGAAGTTCCGCCGGGCACCGGGATGCTCTGATAGGCGCCATCGGACTTGGTGATCGTGACGGGTTTGCCGTTCACGTCGGCGTGCCAGCCGGCCATGTAGAGCTCGGTGCGCACCAGCGTCGTGGCGCCCGCCGGACACGACACCGTCGCCGCGTTCTGCGAGGAACTGGTCACGGTGCACGACGTGGAGGCCGTCGAGAACAGCGGGCGGGGATTCGGTATCTCGTAGATGGCGACGATCGAGTCCGCGAAGACCTGCTGCACACCCAACCCGGTTAACGCCGGCAGCACGGTAATGGAGCTCGGCGCCACCAGATACTTGACGCTCGCGTCCTGGTAGGCGGAGAAGTGGTCGACGACTTCCTGCTCCTGGGCTTCGATGCCCGCCATACCGGCGTGGATCACGAACTGATTGATGGGCCAGGGAAAGTTCGGGTACAGCTGGGATTCGATGAGGTGGGCGAAGGTCTTCGGGAACGGCAGATCGATCGCGCTCAAGGAATTGAGGTTGAATTCGGATCCCCAGTTGGCGGTGAGGATGCCCAGGTCCAAGAACCGCTCCTTGCCTTGATGGGTCTGCAGGAAGTGGATAGGGGCCATGTCGATGTTGATCTGCTTGGCGGCTCCGCCCGTGGGCACCTGGAACATCACCACTGACTCGCCGACCAGCAGAATGGTGACGAGCAGCGGCGCGATCTTCGCGCGCGAGAATCGCCCGATGACGAGCAGCACGAAGGCGGCGAAGAAGGGGCTCGCGTCCAGGATGTCGTAGACCAGATGGGTCTTGAAAGCGTGGGACTGGCCCACGTTCCACGCGTGTGCCTCCAACGCCGCCCAGAGCAGCAAGAGAAGCGCGAAGGCGGTGGTGGACGTGAAGAGCCTCTTCGCGCGGCGGTCGCTGGCGAAGTCCATGACGCCGAGTCCGGCGAGCACGATGAGGGCCAGCTCGCAACTCGGCATCAGGTAGCGAGAAAGGGCCGCGCTCTCGGCGAGCGGCAGGATGTTCCACGCTTCACGCAGGTTCGCGACGCTGAAGATGCTCAAGGTTCCCACGAGCGCCCACAGGCCGAGGAAGATCCGAAGCGGTCGAAGGCGTGCTCCGAAGAGGCCGAGGAGCGCGAGGGCTATGACGCTGAAGGTGAAGTAGCCCCCAATGCCCCCCCACGCCTGCGAGGCGTTCGGGTTCGCGAAGATGAGTCCGTAGACGTAGGGGTCGATGAACATCGACGCCGCGTGGGAAGTGAGGTGCATCGTTGACAACCCGGACTCGGCGTGCGAGCCGACGTTCGCGACCTTCATGAAGTCGTAGAAGGGCACCAGGATCGGCAGCGACAGCAGCAGCCCGACGACGCCGGCGAGTCCGAGCCGGCGCGCAGCGACGAGGCGATCCGGTTTCGGAACCGAGAAGAAACGCACGATGGCCCAACCGGCGCAGAAGAGGCCGTCGAAGTACGCGACCTCGGGGAAGCCCGCGTAGAGCGAGAGGGCCAGGGCGATGGCGGCGACGTACCAGCCCTTTCGAGAGGTGCTCTTCGCGCTGTCGAAGATCATCTCGATCCCGAGGACGAGCATCGGCATGAAGGCGACCGGGTTGAGCACCGCGTTGCCCAGCCAGGAGAACGTCCCATTCAGGGCGAAGAGCGCCCCGACCCCGGTCGCGACGATGATGGGGATCGAGAGTCGTCGCGCGAGAAAGTACGTGGACACGCCGGCGATGACCTCGAGCGATACGTGGAACCACAGCAGCCCGCTCGGGAGCGCGAAGAGAATCGTGAGCGGGAAGAGAGCCGCCGACTGCATCTCGCCAGCCAGCGGCTGGCCAATTCCCTCGTAGTAGTTCCACCAGGGGATGTGTCCGTGCAGGATGTCCATCGCCGACAGGTGCCCGAGCGACTGGGTGAGATAGCCAACGTTGGGATCGATCATTGGCCGCCCGCACGTGACGTTGCAGAGGATCCGCGAGATCCCCGCGGTCCACGAGATGGGATCGATGTTGGCGTAACCAATGAGGAACAGGATGTTTCCGAACAGGACGCACAGGACTATGACGATGATCGGGGTGGTTGACTGGGGAAGTCGTCGGTATCTGGCGACGAGGTTCGCCCAGGCGTTATTCACGGTCTCAGGCTACAAGAGGACAAACTACGAGGAGTGTTACTGGTCCCATTTGTGCCGGTAGTACATGACCTCGCCGAGCAGAAGAAGCGACTCGGGAAAGTACGGGTCCCGGAATGAGCCGAAGATGTCCCACCGGCGGATGAAGCGATTCCGGTCGTCGAGCGGATCGAGGGCGCCGCGCGACGAACTGACGTGGTGGATGAGCTGGACGTCGGGCGTGTAGACGACGTGGCGCCCGTCGACCTGGCTGCGAAGGCAGATGTCGACGTCGTTCATCGTGACCTTCAACTGCTCGTCCATTCCGCCGAGCGACTCCCAGAGCGATCGCCGCACCATTTGGATCGCGCCGGTGACGGCGGCGACGTCGCGGGTGGCGGCACTGAACTGATCGGCGTGGGGGTAGTTCGAATCGGTTCGCAGGTGCTGCGGGTAGGGGGCGATGACGATGCTTTCGTGCTCGCGGTGACCGAACTGGTCGAGCAGGCACGCGCCCACGATGCTCACGTCAACCAGCGACGCCAGCCCCACCAT
>PMLJ01000018.1 GCA_003158855.1 Acidimicrobiaceae bacterium | reverse complement strand
GACGAGATCGAGAAGGCCCACCCCGACGTCTACAACCTGCTGCTGCAGGTGCTCGACGACGGGCGTCTGACCGACGGACAGGGCCGGACGGTGAACTTCACGAACGTGGTGCTCATCATGACCAGCAACCTGCCGGGCGATCCCCTGGAGTTCTTCCGGCCCGAGTTCGTGAACCGGATCGACGACATGATCCGCTTTCGCGCACTCGACGAGAAGGATCTGGCGGTCATCGTCGGGATTCAGCTCGGTCGTCTGCGCCGCCGTCTCGCCGAGCGTCGCCTCGTCTTGAACGTGACGCCCGCCGCTTCGCAGGAACTGGCCCGCGAGGGCTACGATCCGGCCTTCGGAGCTCGGCCGTTGAAGCGCGTAATACAGCGCCGGCTCGAGGATCCGATCGCACTCAAGGTTCTCGAAGGCGCATACCACGACGGCGACACGATCAACGTGGACGAGGTCGACGGCGTCATCACGTTCAGCTAGGCGCAGAGCACCGATTTTGCGTACGGTAGGCTGGGCCTGCAACGAGGCCGTCTCGAGGGAGTCAAGTGCCCGCAACCGTGGTAGTCGGAACCCAATGGGGTGACGAAGGCAAAGGGAAGTTAACCGACCTCTTGGCTCGTGACATGGATATGGTGGTTCGCTATCAAGGCGGCCATAACGCCGGACACCGCATCGTCGTCGCCGGCGAAGCGTTCGCCCTCCAGTTGGTTCCTTCCGGGGTTCTCTATCCGCATATCACGCCGGTCATCGGGAATGGCGTCGTCGTGGACCCCGCCGTGTTGTTAGCGGAGCTCGACACCCTGAGCGCGAAGAACGTGGACGTCTCGCGGGTCGTGGTGTCGGGAAACGCGCACCTGATCATGCCGTATCACCAGGAGCTCGACCGGCTGACCGAGCGTTTCCTCGGCAAGAACGCCCTCGGAACGACTAAGCGCGGCATCGGACCCGCCTACGCCGACAAGTCGTCGCGGGTGGGGCTTCGCGTGCAGGACTTGCTCGACGCGAAGATCTTTCGAGAGAAGCTCGGCGTCGTGCTGCACGAGAAGAACCTCGTACTGAACAAGATCTACAACCGCCCGGCGATGAGCGCCGACGACATCGCGGCCAAGTACCTGGACGAACTGGCTCCGCGCATGGCGCCGATGATCGCCGACACCGTGGGCATCGTGCACGATGCGTTGGCCCGGGGCGAGCGGATTCTCCTCGAAGGGGCCCAGGCCACCTTCCTCGACCTCGACCACGGCACGTACCCCTTCGTCACGTCCTCGAACCCGGTCGCCGGCGGAGCCTGCACGGGCTCGGGCCTCGGGCCCCGCGACCTGACGGGCATCGTCGGGATCGCGAAGGCCTACGTGACGCGTGTCGGAGCGGGACCGTTCCCGACCGAGCTCGACGGCGAAATGGCCGAGCTGCTGGTGGAGCGCGGACACGAGTACGGCACCAACACGGGGCGCCGGCGCCGCGTGGGATGGTTCGACGCGGTCATGGCCCGCCAGGCGGCGCGGCTCAACTCGCTGACGGAGATCGCCCTCACCAAGCTTGACGTGCTCGATACCTTGGACGAGATCCAGGTCTGCGTGGGCTACGAGGCTGCCGGCGTCCGCTATGACCACCCGCCCTACCATCAGTCGGTGCTGCACGACGTGAAGCCGATCTACGAGGTGCTTCCGGGCTGGAAGAGCGACATCACCTCCTTCACCAGTTACGACCAACTGCCCGAGAAGGCCAAGAGTTACGTGAAGTTCCTGGAATCGACCATCGGCGTGACCATCTCGGTCGTCGGGGTGGGACCAGGCCGAGAGCAGTTCGTTCGACCCTCGTGAGTCGCGTCGTCGTCGTTGGCTCGGGCGCCCGCGAGCACGCGCTGGCGTGGGGGCTCTCCCAGAGCGCGCAGGTCGTCGTCACGCCGGGCAACGCCGGTATTGCGGCCCACGGCATCACCTGCGTGCGGACTCCGCCGGAGGATCTCGAAGCCGACCTCTTCGTCATCGGACCCGAACAGCCGCTCGTCGAGGGCCTGGCCGACCGACTCCGCGCCCAGGGGAAGATCGTCGTTGGACCGGGTAGCGACGGCGCACGCCTCGAGGGCTCCAAGGCGTTCATGAAGGAGTTCCTCGACGCCGCGGGTGTCCCGACAGCTCGGTTCGGGGTCTTCAGCGGCGAGGCGGAGGCCATTGCGTTCCTCGCCACGATGGAGGCGCCGTACGTCGTGAAGACCGACGGCCTGGCGGCCGGCAAAGGGGTCCTCGTCACCGACGACTTCAATCGGGCCTGCGCCGATGTTCGCGACAAGTTGAGCGGCGCCGCCTTCGGTGACGCGGGTACCACGGTGATCGTCGAGGAGGGACTCGACGGCGAGGAGTGCTCGCTGCTGGTGCTCTGCGACGGCGCCACGGCCGTTCCTCTCGCTCCGGCTCAGGACTTCAAGCGCGTCGGCGACGCCGACCAGGGCGCCAACACCGGCGGCATGGGGGCCTACGCGCCCATGCTCGCGATGACGCCCGAGCACGTGGAGCGCGTGATGCGAGAGATCGTGGCGCCCACGCTGAAGGAGTTGGCCAAGCGCGGCATTGACTTTCGTGGGGTGCTCTACGCCGGCGTGATGTTGACGTCGAAGGGCCCCAAGCTCCTCGAGTACAACGTCCGTTTCGGAGACCCCGAAACCGAGGTGCTGGTGCCCCTGTACGGTGGATCGCTCTTCGACCTGCTGGTTCGGGTGGGCGGGGGACGCCTCGAGGCGACGCCCGCTCCGACCAAGGATTTCGCTGTCACCGTGGTGCTGGCTTCGCACGGCTATCCGCAGAACCCCAGGTCCGGCGACCTCATCAGCGGCTTGGGCGTCGACGGGCAGCTGGCCGAGCCCGTCGAGGGCGTCACGATCTTTCACGCGGGCTCGAAGCGAAACGAGAATGGCAGCTTCGTCACCGTGGGTGGCCGGGTTCTCGCCGTCACCGGAGTCGGGCCAACATTGGGGCTGGCCCGTGAGCGCGCCTACCAGGGCGCAGCGCTCGTAACCTTTGAGGGAAGAGTCATGCGCACCGACATCGCCCTCGCCGTGGTCTAAAGGAGAAAAATGATTCCGAGGTACGCACCCAAGGACGTGGCGGCGCTCTTCAGCGACGAGAATCGCTTCGACACGATGCTCGAGGTTGAGATCCTCGCCGCCGAGGCGCTTGCCGAGCAGGGGGTGCTGCCCGCCGCCGACGTGGCCCAGTTGCGCAAGCGCCGGCCGCTCATCGACGCGGCATTCGTCGTCGAAGTGGACGAGCGCGAGCAGATCACGAACCACGACACCGCGGCGTTCGTGGACATCGTCCAAGCCAAGATCGGCATGCCTGAAGGCGCGTGGATTCACTACGGCCTCACCTCGTCCGACGTGGTGGACACCGCTCTCTGCCATACGTTGGCGCGAGCCATGGACATCGTGATCACCGAAGCGACCGCCCTGCGAGACGCCCTGACGGATCGAGCCGTGGAGTCGATCAACCTTCCGATCACCGGCCGCACCCACGGAATGCACGCCGAACCCACCACCTACGGGGCCAAGTTCTCACTCTTTGCGCTGCAGGTCAACCGCGACATCGAGCGGGCCAAGCGTGCCCGCGAGGCGATCGCGGTCGGGAAGCTCTCGGGGGCGGTGGGCACTTATTCGAACATCGACCCCGCGGTCGAGGAGTACGTGTGCCGCGCCCTCGGCCTCGAGCCGGTGCCCGCGACCCAGGTGATTGCGCGTGATCGCCACGCCGAACTGCTGTACGCCTGCGCGTCGCTCGGCACGTCGATGGAGCAGTTCGCCCTCGAAGTGCGCCTTCTCGCGCGAAGCGAGGTGGGCGAGGCCGAGGAGCCGTTCACCAAGGGCCAAAAGGGATCGTCGGCGATGCCGCACAAGCGCAATCCCGTCCTGTCCGAGCGACTGTGCGGCCTCGCCCGCGTGCTTCGCGGATACCTGCAGGCGGGGCTCGAAGACGTGGCCCTCTGGCACGAGCGCGACATCTCGCATTCGAGCGTCGAGCGGGTGGTCCTGCCCGATGCGCTGCAGCTCACCGTGTACATGCTTCGTAAGGCCACCGGACTCGCCGAAGGCCTGGTGCTGCACCCCGAGCGCGCCCTCGAGAATCTGACTGTCGGGTCGCTCGGCCTAGTGTTCTCCCAGTCGGTGCTGCTGGCGCTCGTGGAGTCGGGGATGTCGCGCGATGACGGCTACCGGATCGTCCAGGCCTGCGCTCGACAAGCGATTGAAGATCGCCGCAACTTCAGGGAGATCGTCGAGAATAACGAGTCGGTGACGTTGAGCAGTGACGCGCTCGCGCGGGCCTTTGACGCGGAGAGGCTCCTGGCTCACCGCGGGCGCTTCATTGACGCATTGGCGTGGCGCTCATGACGAATCTCGACATCCACCGCATCTACTCGGGCAAGGTCCGCGACCTCTACGAGGTCGACGAGGAGCACCTCTTGATGGTGGCGTCGGACCGGTTGAGCGCCTTTGACGTGGTGATGAAGGAACCGATTCCCGAGAAGGGGCGGGTGCTCACGGCCCTCACCCACTACTGGGTTCGAGAGTTCGCCGACCAGGTGCCCACGGCCCTCGTCGCCTGCGATCCGGCGGTGATCGACGAGTTCGTGCCCGGTTTCCTTGACGAGACCGCGTGGCACGGCCGAACGATGCTCGTGCGTCGCGCGAGGATGCTGCCCCTCGAGTGCATCGTGAGGGGCCGGCTCGCCGGTCAAGCCCACGACGAGTACGTGCTCAAAGGCACGGTCCACAACATGGAAGCCCCGCCGGGACTACGTCTCACCGACCCCTTCGAGAGGCCGCTCTTTACGCCCTCGACCAAGGCGGAGTCCGGGCACGACCTCAATATCGACCTCGCGAGCGCGGCGCAGATTGTGGGCGACCAAGCGTTGGGCCAGGCGATGGGCCTTTGCCTCGACCTCTTCAAGAGGGCGGCGGCGGCGATGGCCGAGGTCGGACTGGTGCTCGCCGACACCAAGTTCGAGCTGGGGTTCGTCGACGGCGAGCTCGTGGTCTGCGACGAGGTCCTGACGCCCGATTCGTCGAGAATCTGGCCCGCCGACCAGGTCCGCCCGGGAGAGATCCCGCCTTCGTTCGACAAGCAGCCCTTCAGAGACTGGCTGGCGAGTCAGCCCTGGGACCGCACGCCGCCACCTCCACCCGTCCCCGACGAGATTGTCCGCGTGACGTCAGCGCGCTACGTCACCGCCTACGAGCGGGTGACCGGGCGCTCACTCGCAGACTGGTACGGTGCGTAGTCGTGAACTTCCCCGTCATTGTCACCGTCACGCTGCGCGAAGGTATTGCCGATCCCGAGGGGGCGACAATCGAACGCGCCCTGCCGGCGCTGGGCTTCACCGGAGTCACCCACGTTCGAGCGGGCAAGTCATTTAGAATGACTATCGAAGCCGCCGACGAGGCGTCCGCGCTCGAGAAGGCCACCGCGCTCGCCGAGCGGCTGCTCTCGAATCCGGTGATCGAGGACGCTTCGGCCAGTATCGGAACCTCGGCAATAGGAGGCAGTGCATGACCCGCATCGGTGTCGTCGTCTTTCCCGGTTCGAACTGCGAGTACGACGCGCTCGCCGCGGTCACCGCTCTGGGCGCTCAGGCCGACTTCATCTGGCACTCCGAGACCAGCATCACCGATTTCGACGGGGTTATCCTGCCCGGCGGATTTGCGCACGGCGACTACCTGCGCCCCGGCGCGCTGGCCCGGTTTTCGCCGGTGATGGAAGCGGTCGCGAACTTCGCGAAAGAGGGCGGCCCGGTTCTCGGCATCTGCAACGGATTCCAGGTTCTCACCGAGGCCGGCCTCTTGCCGGGCGCGCTGCAGAAGAACCGGGGACTCACGTTCATCTGCGAGCCGACAACACTGATCGTCGAGTCGACCAGGTCGGTCTTGACGCGCGGCGCCACCAAGGGCCAGGAGCTCGTCATTCCGATCAACCACTTCTCCGGTGCCTACACGTGCGATGACGAGACGCTCCGCTCCCTCGAAGAGAACGACCAGATCGCTCTTCGTTACAGGGAGAATCCCAATGGCTCCGTGGGCGACATCGCGGGTGTCTCCAACGTCGCCGGCAACGTCGTAGGCCTCATGCCGCACCCCGAGCGCGCCATGTCGACCCTGCTCGGAAGTGCCGACGGGCGGGTCCTGCTCGACGGCTTCGTCTTCGCCCCGGCCCTGGCCCGCTAGCGGCGAAGCTTCGGCGCCAGGGGCCATGAACGACTCTCGCGTCAGACCCGTAGCCGTTTGTTACTCGCTCGCCACGATCATCGTCCTCTACTGGGTCGCCTGGTTCAGCCATCGCTCCCTGGTCGCCTCCGAATCCAGTCCCGTCTACGTCAGTTTCGAGCAGGCATTTCCGGTGGCGGACGGCTTCATCGTTCTCTTCCTGCTCCTCTCCGCGAGGGCCTTGCGGCGAAGGTCCTCCTCAGCGGTGCTCTTCCTGCTCCTCGGCGCCGGCGCCGGTTTCTACCTAGGCGGGATGGATGCTCTCTACGACGTCGAGCACGGCATCTGGTCACGAGGGTCGAACGGGCTGGTCGAGCTCGCGATCAACGTCGTCACATTCGCGGCCGCCGCCCTCCTTACGAGGTGGGTGTGGGCTCATCGCCGTGAGCTCGACCACGTGGCGGGCGAGGGTGGTGGCGCTGGCCAGTAGTTTGGAGGGGTGAGTAGCGCCCCCGAGCCCCTGCATCGCGCCCTTGGTCTCACCGATTCCGAACTGGACGAGATCCGCTCGGTGCTCCGTCGAGACCCCAATCCCCTGGAACTTGCGCTCTACGGCGTGATGTGGAGCGAGCATTGCTCCTACAAGTCATCGCGCATACACCTGAAGCGCCTGCCTACCGAGGCACCGCACGTGCTCGTCGGACCCGGCGAGAATGCGGGGGTCATTGACGCCGGCGACGGGATCGCCGTCGCGATCCGCATTGAGAGCCACAACCACCCTTCGGCGATCGAGCCTTATCAGGGCGCGGCGACCGGCGTCGGAGGCATCCTTCGCGACGTCTTCACGATGGGCGCTCGCCCCTTGGCCTTGATGGACCCGCTTTTCTTCGGTGAGCTCACCGACGCCCGTCAGCGCTGGCTCGTCGAAGGGGTGGTGTCGGGAATCTCGGGCTACGGAAACTCGGTGGGCGTGCCGACCATCGGCGGCGAACTCACCTTTGACGAGTGCTACTCGTCCAACCCGCTCGTGAACGTCCTGTGCGCCGGGGCCCTGCCGACCGACCGGCTCGTGCTCGGCATCGCATCGGGCGTTGGCAACCTCGCGGTGCTGCTCGGTTCTTCGACCGGCCGCGACGGTATCGGCGGTGTATCGGTGCTGGCGTCGGCGGGATTCAGCGGCGAGGACGGAGCGGAGTCGCTCGACGACGCGAAGCGGCCGAGTGTCCAGGTCGGCGACCCCTACGAGGAGAAGCGTCTTATCGAGGCGTGTCTCGAGTTGCTTGATCGCGGGCTCGTGGTGGGCATCCAGGATTTGGGCGGGGCGGGGCTCGTCTGTGCGACGAGCGAGACCGCGGCGCGCGGAGGTGTCGGCATGGATGTCGACATCACCGCGGTGCCGCTTCGCGAGGAGGGGATGCAGCCCTTCGAAATCATGACCTCGGAGAGCCAGGAGCGGATGCTCGCCATCATCACGCCCGAGCATTGGCCCACGGTCGCCCAGCTGTGCGCGAAATGGGAAGTTCGCGCGAGCGTCGTCGGCCACGTCGTCGAGCCCTCGGTCGACGCCGAGGGGGAACCCTTCGGCATGCTGCGAATTCGACGGGGCTTCGACGGTGAGATTCTCGCTGAGGTCCCCGCGTCGTCCCTCGCGGACGAGGCGCCCCTCTATGACCGGCCGAGACGGCGCCCCGAGTCGCTGGACGCGGTGCACGCGGACGATCCGACGAACGACGAGCCCGAGGGCTCCCCGAACGAGGATCTCCTAGATCTGCTCATCGATCCGGCTTGGGTCTACCGCCAGTACGACTCGCAGCTCTTCTTGAACACGGTCGTCGGACCGGGCCGCGACGCTGCGTTGCTTCGCCTCGCCGGGCCGGGGCTTCCCATCTCCGAGCGGGGCATCGCGCTCTCAACTGACTCGAACCCGCGATGGTGCGCGCTCGACCCTCGGGTCGGGACCGCGCTGACCGTCGCCGAGAGCGTGGCGAACCTGGCGTGCGTCGGCGCGACCGCCAAGGCGGTTGTCAACTGTCTTAACTTCGGCAATCCCGAGCACCCCGAGGTGATGTGGCAGCTCTCGGAGTCGATTGACGGCATGACCGAAGCCTGCAACGGCCTCGGACTTCCGGTCATTGGCGGGAACGTCTCGCTCTACAACGAGAGCGGCGGCAATGATATCGACCCGACGCCGGTGGTCGGACTTCTCGGTGTCGTCGACTCCTTGATCGCTCCGCCCCCCGGCTGGGCGTGGAACGAGGGGGACTCACTGGTTCTCGTGGGCACGCGAACCGCCGCCGGCGAGGTGCCGTTTCCTCTCGGCGGAAGCCGGTGGGCCACCAGGCGCGGCCGTCGAGGAGGCAACGTGCCGCCCTTCGACGCGACGACGCTCGTTCCGACGATCGCTTTCGTTACGAAGGAGATCGCGGCGATCTGCGCGGGATCAAGGAGCGACGTCACCGCGGTGCACGACGTCGGTGCAGGCGGGCTCGCCACCGCGCTCGCCGAGATGGCGGCCTCAACTGGCATCGGGGTCGAGGTGGCGCAACTGACTGGCCACGGCGAGCTTTTCGCCGAGTTCCCCGGCCGGTTCGCCATGGCGACCAGCAACGTGGATGCCTTCATTGCCCGCGCGGTCGTGGCAGGCGTGCCGGTCGTGGCTTTGGGAACGGTTGGTGGCTCGTCGTTGAAGATTGGAACCGCGATCGACCTCAAGGTGGGCGACATCGAGAATCGCCGCCGCCACGCGCTCGAAGACGCCCTCACCTCGACGGACTAGAGCAAGGCCTTCAGTTCGTCCAGCACTTCGTTGGGGACCCGCAGGTCGCCGGATTTTCCGAAGCCCAGCTGCACGTCGGACTTGTAGGTCCCGTGGTAGTCGGAGCCGCCGGTAGGAATCATCCCGGCGTCGCGAGTCAACTTCACCATGAGCGACCTGGTCGCTGCGTTCGTCCCGCCGTAGTACGCCTCGACACCCGCGAAGCCCCGCTCGCGAAGCGAGGCCATGACGCGCGGCATGGTCGACTCGATGGACGACATATTCGATCCGTCCACGTAGTTCACGAGGGGGTGGGCGATCGAGAAGACGGTCGACGAGCCCTTGGCGGCGTCCACGAACTCCTCGATGGGCATGCTGGTCTTCGAGATGTACGCCCTGCCGTCGCTGCCCAACCATTCGATGAAGATCCGACCCCAGGATTCGTCGGTGCGCTCTCCCACGATCTCTGGATGAAGCTCGAACATCGCCCGGGCGAAGTGAGGGCGCCCAATCGAGTCGACGTTGCCGGCCAACTTCGCAAGGTAGTCGAGCGTGATCAGCTCGAAGCCCTTCTCGTTCAGGAGGGCCACCAGCGAGCGGTTCCGCACGTCACGGGCGACGCGTAGTTCGCTCAGCTTCTGCTGGAGCGGGTGCGAGGGATCGAGCGGCGCGAAGTAGGCCAGCACGTGGACGCTGCGCGGACCGGTGCTGCCGTCCGGGCGGAGCTTCGGGAATTCACTATCGCGGAGCGAGACCTCGAGGCCGGTGATCAGATCGAGGCCGAGCGACGCGCAAGCTGCCGCCATCTCGCCGTGGCTGGCGGTGGTGTCGTGGTCGGTCAGGGCCAGCGCCGAAATACCCAGATCGTGGGCCCTTTGGGCCAATTCGGTCGGAGTATCCGATCCATCGGAGAAGCTCGAGTGCGTGTGCAGATCAATCACGACTCCAGCGTACAGAAGGGCTGCCGGAGGTCTTGGCGTGTGTGCGAGAATGTCGCAGTGCCTTTCCATCAAGTAACCCCTAAAGTGGTGAAGGCATGAAAGAAGCTTGTGGCGTTGTTGGGATTGTGGCGGCGGGTCGCGACGTCTCTTATCTCTGCTACGACTCGCTCTACGCGCTGCAGCACCGCGGCCAAGAGTCGGCCGGTATGGCCACCTTCCACAACCAGCAGATCACCGTTGTAAAAGACAACGGTCTCGTGAGCCACGTGTTCGCCGACACGACCCTTCGCGCACTCGCCGGATCGATCGTCATTGGCCACACCCGTTATTCGACGTCCGGCTCGGCGAACTGGACCGCGGCCCAGCCGGTCTACCGCCCCGCGGGCACGTCGGGCTTCGCAATCGCCCACAACGGCAACCTCACCAACACCGCGGCCCTCGCCGAAGTGGCGGGCATACAAGTGACGTCGATGCTGTCCGACTCGGACCTCGTGGCGGAACTCCTGTCACGCGCGGTCGAGCGCGGCCTTACGCTCAGCGGAGCACTGCACGAAGTGCTCACCAAGGCCGAAGGCGCGTTCTCGATGGTGGTGCTCGAGGCGAACATGGTGCACGCCGTGAGAGATCCCTACGGTTTTCGCCCCCTGTGCCTCGGGCGCCTCGGCAGCGAGGACAAGCCCGAAGGCTGGATGGTCGCCTCGGAGTCGCCGGCGCTCGACGTCGTGGGCGCCACGTTCATCAGGGAGATCCGCCCCGGCGAGATGGTGACGATCACGAACGAGGGCGTGGAGTCCGTGCAGTTGCTCGAGCCCGCCGGCGACAAGCAGATGCTGTGCATCTTCGAGTTCGTGTACTTCGCGCGGCCCGACACGTACCTCATGGGTCACCAGGTGCACACCACGCGAAGGCGAATGGGCGAGCTCCTCGCGGGACAGTCCAAGGTCGAGGCGGACATCGTGATGGGTGTTCCAGACTCTGGGGTGCCGGCCGCCGAAGGCTACGCCAAGGCATCGGGGATACCCTTCGGCTACGGACTGGTGAAGAACCGTTACATCGGACGCACCTTCATCGCACCGGATCAGAACAAGCGCGCCGCGAGCGTGCGACGCAAGCTCAATCCACTTCGCGAGAACATCGAGGGCCAGCGTCTCGTGGTGGTCGACGATTCCATCGTGCGCGGCACGACGACCCGGGCGCTGGTGCGCATGCTCCGAGACGCCGGTGCGAAGGAAGTGCATCTGCGAATCTCGTCGCCGCCCTTTATGTGGCCCTGCTACTTCGGAATCGACACGCCGACGCGCGACGATCTCCTGGCGGCCAACCATTCGGTCGCCGAGATGAACGCATTCATCGGATCGGATTCGCTGGAGTTCATCACGCTGGAGAACCTGCGATCGGCCATACGACTCGACGGCGAGTGCTGCGACGCCTGCCTGACCGGCAACTACCCGGCGCCGACCCCGGTCGCCCTCGGCACTGCCGGGGGACGCTGGTGAGCCGGCTCCTTGATCAGCCCTCGGGCGGGATGACCTACGCCGCAGCCGGCGTGTCGATCGAACAGGGTGACCACGCGGTCGAGCGGATCAGGGAGGCCGTCGACAGCACGAAGCGTGCCGAAGTGCTCGGCGGCATCGGTGGTTTCGCCGGGCTCTTCGCCCTCAACACGAAGAAGATGAAGGAGCCGGTGCTCGTCGCATCGGCCGACGGCGTCGGCACCAAGCTCGAGGTGGCCCGCCAGGTCGGACGTTACGACACCGTGGGAATTGACCTCGTCGCGATGCTGGTCGACGACCTGGCGTGCGTGGGCGCCGAACCTCTCTTCTTGCTGGACTACGTCGCCGTCGGAGCCCTTGACCCGCATCGTCTCGAGGAGCTGGTGGGCGGTATCGCCGCCGGATGCCGGATCGCGAACACGGCGCTGCTCGGAGGCGAGACCGCCGAACACGGCGGCGTCATGGGTCCCGACGATCTCGACGTGGCCGGCTTCGCCGTCGGCGTCGTCGAGAGGGGTCGCGAACTTGGGCCGCACCGAGTGCACAAGGGCGACGTGCTCTTGGGTTTCGCCTCGCCGGGCCTCAGGTCCAACGGCTACTCGTTGGCGCGCAAGGTCCTGATCACGAGCGACGCATCTCTCAGCGAACCGTCCTACGACGGTTCCTCGCGCACGCTCGGTGACGAACTGCTCATCCCGTCGGTGATCTACTCGCCCGCCATCACCGCGCTCCACAAGAAGCTCGGCGCCGGACTTCGCGCGGCGGCGCACATCACCGGCGGCGGAATCCTCGGCAACGTCGGGCGGATTCTGCCACCCACCCGCGACGCGGTGATCCACATGGAGAGTTTCGAGACGCCGGAGATCTTCTTCGAGATCCAACGCCGCGGCCAGGTGAGCGCGGACGAGATGGTGCGTGTCTTCAACTGCGGGCTCGGCATGGTCGTGGCGATTGACGCGGACGACACCGACTCCGCCATCGAGGTGGCCCGGGCCACCGGTCTGACCGTCTCGGTCGTCGGCCACGTGCGAAGCGGCAGCGGGTCCGTCATACTGTCATGAGCGACGCCCGTAACCGAGTGCTCGAGCACCTGCTCGAACATTCGGTGCGACGCGGCGACTTCGTGCTGAAGTCGGGACGCCCATCGTCATGGTTCATTGACTCGAAGCAGACGATATGTTCGCCCGAGGTGATGGTTGACGTGGCGAGCCTGCTGCTCGAGAGAATCCCCGCGGACACCACTGCGATAGGCGGCCTCACTATGGGCGCGGACGGCGCCGCCTTCATCACCGCCGGGGTGGCGGCGACCAGGGGCCGCCTGCTTCGCGCGTTCAGCGTGCGAAAGGAAGTGAAGGATCACGGCGGGGGCGGACGAATCGCGGGGCCGCTTCTGCCCGGCGACCGCGTGGTGATCACCGAGGACACGGTGACCAGGGGGACCAGCCTTCTCGAGGCGGCCCGGGTAGTGCGTGACTTCGGCGCCGAGGTGATCCTGCTGCTTGCGGTCGTCGACCGGGGAGGAACCGCGGCGGCGATGGCGGCGAATGAAGGTCTGGCGTTCGATGCGCTCTTCAGCGCCCCGGACCTGGGTTTTTCCTACGAGGGTGTCTAGAACTCTTCCGCGAGTACGCCGAGCACTCGGCTGCGCCACTGGTCGAGGGCCGGGTAGTTCTCCTCGGGCGTGTGACCGAAGCGGAGGATCAATGCGTCGAGGGCGGGGACCACGCTGATCATCTGACCTTCGTAGCCACTCGCCCAATACGTCCCGTAGCGGTCTGCGCTCACCCACCACTGCCACGAGTAGAACGAGCCGCTCTCCTCGTCAAGACTGAGGGGGATCTGGGCGGTCGAGGCCCAGGATCGCGAAATGAGCCGATCATCCTCCCACTGGCCCCCTCGCAGGTACAGGAGACCGAACTTCGCGAAGTCGAGCGCCGTAGCGTGCACGTAACTCGATGCGATGAAGACGCCCGTCGGGTCGAACGTCGCCTCGGCGCTCTTCATGCCGATCGGGTCGAAGAGATGGCCCTGCAGGTGCGACCGGTAGGCGTCGCCGTAGCCAACCTGGTCGGCCACGATTCGACTGAGCACGTTCGTGGTGCCGCTCGAGTAGTTGAAGAAGCTACCGGGCTCGTGGGCGAGCGGAAGCTTCGCGGTGTAGGCCGCCGTGTCTTGCTTGCCTTCGCCGAAGAGCATCTCGATAACGTGGCTCACCTGGCCGATCTCGTAGTTCTCGACGAACGCCAGCCCGTCGCGCATGGCGAGCAGGTCACGAAGTCGGATCCGGTGGCGGGGATCGTGCTCGTCGCTCCATTCGGGGACCGGGGCGAGCTCATCGGGCGAGAGGATGCCCTGGTCGACTAGGCCGCCGATGATCACGTGCAGCATCGACTTGGCCATGGACCACGAAAGAAGTTTGCTGTCCTGGTCAATGGGAAGGGCGGGACGGTCGAAGAACTCCTGCACGCCGCCATAACGCTCGAAGAGCACCCGTCCGCCCTGGATGACCACGACCGCGTTCGTGACCTCAAGATCATCGAAGGTGAAGGCTTCGTCGATGACCTCTTCGAGGCGCACCTGGTTCTCGCACGTGGCGCGCGGCCACTCGACGGTGGGCCACACTACGCCCGCCGGCTGATCGGCGAACCTCGGTGTCACCTTCGGTATCTCGCTCATGGACTCAAACCCCCTGAGCATTGTGCCATGAAGAGGGCGTCACACCTCGTCGGTAGTTTTCGTCAATGGCCCTTGAAGAGTGTGACGTGGTTGATCGATACTTCTACCGGTCGGTGGCGCCTACGCGAAGGCACCGAAACCTCGTGAGCGCATATCTGGTCGAGCGGTGCCGCGGCTCGAACGTCGTCGCTCGCATCGAACCGCTCGGACTCGTGAGCCGGAAGATCGGGGAGCACGAAATCATCCTGCGTGGGCTGAGGCGCAACCTGGTGCTCGCGGGCCGGTGGCAGCCCACCGCGAGTTCGCACCACGACAGGGTTCGCGTGCGCCCGGTCGGGGCCTCGCGAGAATGAAGAGGGTCGTCCCCGGAAAGAATTTCCAAGAGACAACCGCGATGGTGGTCGAGACCGGCGTCGATCCGGTGACCTCACGCTTTTCAGGCGCGCGCTCTACCAACTGAGCTACTCGACCTAACCTCGTCACCCTTTCGGGTGTCGAGCGGACCTGACGGGATTTGAACCCGCGACCTCCGCCTTGACAGGGCGGCGTGCACTCCGAGCTGCACCACAGGTCCTCGGTGTTCTCGAAGTTGATACCTCGAGACGCGAATTGTAAGTCTATCCGCTGTGGCGATGCCACTTCGAGCGCTGCAAAACAGGCAAAATAACCCGACTCGTAGGATGGATGCTGTGCTCGTCGCGCCGTCATCCTCTCACGAGACGGAGCGCGACGCATGAGCACAACGGTCGTCCTGGTGGTGCTGGGCGCCGGGCTGGTCCACGCGATGTGGAACGCAATGGCGAAAAGCCTGCACGACCAGTTCGTGAGCTTTGCCTTGCTCAATCTGGGCGTGGCGAGTGTGTGCTGGATCGCGTGGCCCTTCATTGGCCTTCCGAGATCCGGGGCGCTGGTCTACTTGTTTTCCTCGATCGCGTGCCACGTGGGCTACGAACTTTTCCTCATGGGCGCGTACCGACGCACCGACTTCTCCCAGTCCTATCCAATCGCGCGCGGCATCGCGCCACTGCTCGTCTCGGTCGCGGGACTGGTATTCGCGAACGAGCACCTGAGCGCCAGGGGGCTTCTCGGCATCGTCGGCGTCGTTGTCGGCATCATCGCCCTTGCGGCGCAGGAGTTGGTCATCCGCGCGGGATCGTCTGGGCGATGGCGACCGGCGTCGCGATCGCGATCTACACCGTCGTCGACGGTCTGGGCGTGCGGGCGAGCCACAGCGCCCTTCGCTACGGAGCCACCCTCTTTGCCTTGCAGTCCACCGCGTGGCTCGTAGGGGTCGTGGCGCGCCAGCACCGTGGCTGGTGGCCCGGCGCCCGCAAGGCAGTCATCGGCATGAGTGGTGGTGTCCTTTCAATGGTGGGCTACGTCACCATTCTCTGGGCCCAGCTTCGAGCGCCGCTCGGCGTAGTGAGCGCGCTTCGAGAGACGGGCGTTCTCTGGGCCGCGCTGATTGGCGTCGTGATCTTCCGGGAGGGAAAGCTGCGACGAATCGTCCCCCCGGCGGCCCTGGTGGTGGTTGGGATCGCCCTGCTCAGCGTTGGCTGAGGTCTGGCAATGCCGAGTGTCGCGATCAGACTCCACTTCTCTGGCCCTGGTGAGGATCGAGCCATCTCCGAAGAGAATCGTCGGGGTTGTTCTCCTTCCCAGGTAGATAGATGCCATTTCCACGGCGCCGGCGTCGCCAGTTTGGAAGTCGATTCGTCGGGAGTCCCCGCGATGACTGGCAGGAAATGCCTTCGAGCGGGTACGGCGCGAGCACTTCCAAGTTCCGAGCACTCTCAGCGTGGCCGTGTTCTCGTTCAGCGGCGACTAGTTGCGAAGCACCAGGCAGAAAGGGTGCCCCACCGGATCGAGGTAGACCCGAAAGGTCTCACCCGGCTGGAAATCGGGCTTCGTGGCGCCGAGGGCGAGGACGTGTTCCTCACCACGATCAAGGTCATCGATGACGAAGTCCAGATGCAGCTGTTGGGGCAGAGGCCCATCGGGCCACGTGGGGGCCACGTAGGAGTCGATCTTTTGAAACGCCAGCGTTGGTTGACCGCCGTTCAACAACTCAATCCAATCCACATCCTCGGGCGAGAAGTCACCGAGTGGCTCAATCGCGAGGCCGGTGAGTTGCGGGTAGAAATCTGCCAGCGCCAAAGGGTCGGGACAGTCGAGCGCGGCGAGTTGGAAACGGGGAAGGGTCATCGGCCAAAAGTACTTGAGCCGCGGTACGGCATCAAGTGAATTTGGCCTGCAGGTCGGCGAAGAAGGTGTCGGAGGGCTTCTGGAAGTCCCTCCGGGTAGATTGAATCTTTTCACCCGCCTCGATCTTCAGCACGGTGTTCTAGGGTTTCATCTTGATGGTGTTGCCGGCGCTCATGACCCCGCCTCGCAACGTCGTGGTGATGCTGCTCGATTCGCCGAACGGCCACCTGCTTGAGGCGTTCGGAACATCGGAGTTCACGCCGTCCAACCTGAAGCGCTTCGCCGAGCGTTCGTCGCGTGTCACGAACCAACACACGGGACAATGCCGTGCATGCGGGGCAGCTCGGCTACTTATGGACGATGAGGTAGAAGCCCCACACGCCGGTAGCGAGGATGACGAGAGTAATAAGCGAAATCAACACCGCGTTGATGCTGCGCAACGCGGCGGCGGCGTCCGGGCGACGAAAGACCGACAGCGAGTATACGCCCACGGAGAAGACCACGACGAGACCAATGCCGAGGCCCACGCTCGTCGCGAGGACCTGGGCGAGCGCGTGCCAGTTGATGAGCGGGGTAGGAGGGGTAGGTGCGGTCATCTTTTCAAGCCCCGACGCTGACGGCCCCGGTGGTCTTCTCGAACGCCTCGCCGTGCTCACCCCATCGGTCGTTGACGTTGTCGGCGGTGATCTTGTTCTTGCGCGAGAGCAGGAAGATGACCGTGCAGTAGGCGACGAGGGCCACGGACATCACAACGACGCCGAGCGAAGCGCCGAACAGGCGCTCCACGTAGAAGGACAGCGCGCCGCAGATCGCGGCGGCGGGCAAGGTGACCACCCAGGCGATGGCCACGTCCCTGGCCAAGGTCCAGCGGACTGTGCGCTTCTTCGTGCCGACTCCCGAGCCGAGAATCGAGCCGGTCGCCACGTGCGTGGTCGAAAGCGGCATCCCGAAGTGGCTCGCCGAAAGGATGACCACGGACGACGTCATCTGGGCGGCGAAACCTTGGGTGGGGCTGAGCTTGGTGAAGCCCTGTCCCATCGTGCGGATGATGCGCCACCCGCCAATGAACGTTCCCGCGGCGATTGAAAGTCCGCAGATCACCACCACCCATTTGGGCGTCGAACTGTTTGCGCCGATCGTGCCATTGGCGATGAGGGCCAGCGTGATCACGCCCATGGTCTTCTGCGCGTCGTTCGTGCCGTGGGCGATTGAGAGTAGTGACGTCGAACCAATCTGGCCGACGCGCATGCCGAGCGACTTGGTGCCGTTGTCGACATTCCTCGTGAGGTATCGCGCCAGGGACGTGGCGACCGCCGCGATGACGAGCGCGATTACCGGCGCCGCAACGGCCGGAGCCAGAACCTTTCCAACGATGCCGCTCCACAGCACGGCGCTTCCGCCCGCATGGGCCATCATGGCTCCAACGACCCCGCCGATGAGCGCGTGGCTTGACGAGGAGGGGATTCCGAAATACCACGTGGTGACGTTCCAAGCGATGGCACCCGCGAGCCCGCCGAAAACGACGGGCAGGATAATACTGGTCTGGCTGACGATTCCGCTCGCAATGGTGGCGGCGACCTTCAACGAGAGAAATGCGCCCACGAGGTTGAGGACGCTACTCAAGATCACCGCAGTCCTTGGCTTCAATGCCCCGGTCGCCACCGTTGGAGCAACGGCGTTGGCGGTGTCGTGAAAACCGTTGGTGAAATCGAATCCGATGGCGATCAGGACGACAAAGACGAGAACAAATGAATTGTGCACGCTTCACTTCTAGCAAGCGCGACGGGGACTCTTCCTTGAAAGGTCCCGTAATTAGTCCACTTTTGTTTCAAATTTCACCTTCTCTTTACCTTGGCCAAGGCTGGCGCGAACCCGGGCGATGCGGAGCCGATCGAACCGGGATTCTGAGGGGTCGTGGTTAGAGTTGCCATGACCCAGTGAGGTGCACCGAGGAGGTACGGCCGTGGCCGAATTGACACCAGAGCGCAAGCCGGCGAGCGGCGTTACCGAGGCCCGACAGACGGACGTTCGCCAGAAGATCGCATCTGGCTCCAACGACGATTTCGAGATCGCCGAGCGCGGTCGCATCGCCCCGGGAGCGCCTCGTCAGGTGCCGGGGCGTTTCGGTCACGCGGTGTGGGACCTCGACAGCTACGCGTTCCTCGACGACCCCGTGCTCAAGGAGAATCCGCCGACGACGGTGAACCCGAGCCTCTGGCGCCAGAGCCGGCTGAACAACATCGCCGGGCTCTTCGAAGTGGCGCCGTCGATCTACCAGGTCCGAGGGATGGACATCTCCAACGTCACGTTCATCGCGGGCGAGACGGGATGGATTGTCATCGATCCGCTGACCGCCGAGGAGACGGCCAGCGCCGCGCTGGCGCTGATCGACGAGCACGTCGGCGCGCGCCCGATTCGCGCGGTGGTCTACACGCACAGCCACACCGACCATTTCGGCGGGGTCCATGGGCTGCTGAGCGAAGAGGAGATCACGTCCGGCGACGTCAAGTTGATCGCTCCGGCCGGCTTCCTCGAAGCCGCGATAAGCGAGAACGTGCTCGCCGGTACGGCGATGCTTCGTCGCGCCACGTACATGTACGGCGCGTTGCTCGCCCACGACGCCCAGGGTCACGTCGATACCGGACTGGGCAAGGGCCTTCCCGCGCTTCCGAGCGTCGGGTTGGCGGCCCCGAACATTGAGATTGAAACGACCGGGACCGAACTGGTGATTGACGGCGTGCGGATGGTCTTTCAGATCACCCCGGGCACCGAGGCGCCCGCGGAGATGAACATCTTCTTTCCCGAGATGCGCGCGCTCTGCATGGCGGAGAACTGCACGTCCAACCAGCACAACGTCTACACCCTGCGCGGCGCCCAGATTCGCGACGCGTTGCTCTGGAGCAAGTACATCGACGAATCACTGGAGCTCTACGGAGCCGGCACCGACGTGGTGTTCGCGAGTCACCACTGGCCGCGCTGGGGTGATGAGGCGATCACACGCTTCCTCGCGAGCCAGCGTGACGCGTACCGGTACGTGCACGACCAGACGCTTCGCCTCGCCAACCTCGGCTTCACCGCGAACGAGATCGCCGAACAGCTGGCGTTGCCGGCGGGGCTCGAGGACGAGTTCTTCAACCACGGCTACTACGGGACCGTCTCGCACAATTCCAAGGCGGTCTACCAGCGTTACCTCGGTTGGTTTGACGGCAACCCGGCCCACCTTTGGCCCCATCCACCGGTCGAGGCGGCGAAACGGTACGTCGAGTTCATGGGCGGCGCCGAGGCGGTGCTCCAAAAGGCTCAGAAGTACTTCGACGCCGGCGACTATCGGTGGGTCGTCGAAGTGGTGAACCACGTCGTCTTCGCCGAGCCCCAGAACGAGACGGCGCGCCTGTTCCAGGCGGACGCCCTGGAGCAGCTGGGCTACCAGAGCGAGTCGGGTCCGTGGCGCGACTTCTACCTGACCGGCGCATTGGAGCTTCGATCGAATGGTACGCAACTGAAGGGTCTGGGTGGGAACGCTCTCGGCGCGGGACTCGTGAAGTCAATGACCTTCGAACTGCTCATCGACCTACTGGGTGTTCGCCTCAACGGTCCGCGCGCCGCCGCATTGAACTTCGATGCGAACGTCGTTGTCAGGAATCGGGAGAACGATGCATGGACGTTCGGTGTTCGACACGGCGTCATCCACGCCCGTCATGGCGCGCGGAACTCCGACGCAGCACTGGAGATCGAGACGACCATCGAGGAGTTCGCGGCGTTGGGATCAGGATCGAGGAGCCTGGAGCAACTGATGAACGGCGGCGGCTTTCACGTCGAAGGCGACGTGGCGCTGCTCCACGAGTTCGTTGAGTGCCTCGACACGTTCGAATTCGGCTTCGAGATCGTGATGCCTTAGGCCTTCAGACGGGCAATGACGTCGTCAACGACGCCACTCGTCGTCGCTTCGCCTCCGAGGTCGAAGGTTCGCACTCCGGCCGCGGCGCCCGCGAGGGTCGCCGAACGAAGTCGTTCCGCCGCCACCCGGTACGCGGGGTAGTCGAGGTGCAGCGCCGCCTGGTCGAGCAGCGCCGCCTCGGCGAGCAGCATCGCCATGGGGTTCGCCACGTTCTTGCCTTCGAGGGTCGGCGCCGTGCCGTGGGGCGCCTCGGCCATTGCCACCTGGGGGTGGAGATTCTCGTCGAGTGACATCAGCACCGACTCGGCGCCCGCGATCGAGCCGAACATCGCGAGCACGAGGTCGCTCAGGCAGTCGCCGTCGCGATTGAGGGCGGGAATCACGAGCGCCTGCTCGTGCACGTCGGTGAGCAGCCCCGCGTAGGTGGCATCGATCAGGGTGGGTCGGTACGCCACGCCGGGGTAGCGCGCGGCGGCGGCATCCATCTCTTCCTTGAGCATTCCCTCGTAGGTGGGCGACACGGTCCACTTCGGGCCGCCGTAGACCATGCCGTCGATCTGCGACGCCGCCTTGAAGGCGTACTCCGAGACGAAGCGGCACGTCGAGCGTTCGATGCGCTCGGTGCGCCATGCGACCTCGGTGAAATCGCCGGCGACGCCCTCGCGGCCTTCGTCGGCTCCGTAGGCGTCACCCACGGCCATGCGGATCACGATGATCGGCTTGTTCGTCCCCACCACCGGCGCAACCCCGGGAATACGGCGCCCCGTCCGCACGATCACCGAGCCCCCGATGCCTTCGCGGAGCAGTCGGTTAGGCGAGCCAACGCCGCGCATCTCCGGAGGCGTCACCGTGGCGGCCTTGAGGCCGAGTCCGGTCTCGACCATCGCCGCCGCGGCCTCTCGGACTATGTCGTTATCCGTCGCACGGCGCTTCTCCAGCGAGAGGTCGTAGTGAACGAATTCGAGGGGAACCCCGAGGATCTCGGGCGTCATTGCGCGAAGCGCCTCGATGAGAAGCTCCTGGCCGGTCTGGTCACCGTCGCACACGATGATCTTTGCGGTAGTTGTGGTCACGTTTGACGCTCCTGGCAAAAAGATTGGAAGGTCCAAATATCAAACACTTGAAACCAAGTATTGACGCAGGTCAACCTTAATGCAATGGCCTTGCGTCGAAGTCCGATGAGGAGTGGATTCGCGTGAATGCAGCCGACCAGATCGTTGATGTTCGTTGATCGGCGTCGTCGTCTTCAAATGCGGGGATCAGCCGAGCGTGGATTCGTGGGCGTGGACCCCTTTGGTGAAGCGGAGCCCGAGCAGGCCCACCGAGCCGGAAATGTTGGAATACACGGTGTAGAGACGAGGGACGCCCTCGACATTGACCGTCTCGCAGAACTTGGCGCTCAGGGTCTCGGAGAACGTTCCCTTGCCGCCGACCACTCGTCTCCGATGGTGACGCAACGAAACAACGTGACTGCCGTCTCAGATCAAGAGCGGCCTGGCCAGCATCGACCGAAGCCACCGGCACTACTTCCCCGACGTCCGATTCCGTTGCAGAATCTCGAGGGGTTCACGAGGTGATTGGAAGATTCCCCGTGACAGGGCGCGTCCCAGCTCCTAGAGCAACCGCCTCTCGGCGGCCCAGTTCGTGAGCTGATGGCGATTGGAGAGTTGCAGCTTGCGCAGGACCGCAGAAACATGGCTCTCCACCGTCTTGATCGAGATGTCCAGTTGCACCGCGATCTCCTTGTAGGCATAGCCCCTCGCGATGAGGCGCAGGACTTCGATTTCCCTCGGAGTGAGTTGATCGAGTTCTGGGTCGAGTGTCGGAGGCGTGGTTGCGCCCGGGAGGTCCTTCGACGAAAAGGCGTCGAGTACGAATCCGGCCAGCCGCCGAGAAAACACCGCGTCCCCGCCCGCGGTGCGGATGATGGCCTCGACGAGTTCGGGTCCTTCGATGTTCTTCGTCACGTATCCGCGAGCCCCAGCGCGAATGATCGTGATGACGTCTTCTGCGGCGTCAGAGACCGACAGGGCGAGGAACTTCACGTCGGAGTTCGTTTTCACGACGCCCTCGAGCACTGCGAGTCCCCCGCCATCAGGCATATGAACATCCAGGAGCACGACGTCCGGCGAGCGTTCGATGATCATCTCGATCGCGGCCGGCACCTGGTCCGCTTCACCGATGATTTCAACGTGTCCCGCGAGTTCGGCTCGAATTCCGGCCCGGATAAGCGCGTGGTCATCGACCAGAAAGACTCGAGGCAGCGCCACCGCGCTCACGCCGTGTCGGGTCGACGTGGCATGCGGAGCTCGACTTCGGTCCCGGCGCCGGGTGAGCTGCGGATCACCGCCGTTCCGCCGTGCCGGTTCATTCGCTCAATGATTGAACGCGAGATCCCCTGGCGGTCGTCGGGGACGCTCTCCATGTCGAACCCGCGGCCCTGGTCGCGGATGAACATCGACACTTGGCCGGGCTCGGCCTCGATGTAGAGGGAGACGTCCTTCGCGCCCGACCACTTGGCGGCGTTGAGCGTGGCTTCGCGTCCGGCGGCGAGGAGCGCGCAAATGGACTCATCGAGCGCGATGTCGGCGACCACGACCACATCGACCCCGACTCCGTAGTTGTCTTCAATCTCACGTTCGATCTCGAGTGCGGACTGGGCGAGCAACGTGGGGGGATTCGTCGACGTTCCGAATGCTTCGGGGTTGGCGAGCCAGATCCGAAGATCCCTCTCCTGGATTCGAGCGAGGCGCGTGACTTCTGCGGGGTTGTCGGCCGCGCGCTGGATGAGCGAGAGGGTCTGCATCACCGAGTCGTGAACGTGCGCGGCCATGTCCGCGCGGTCTTGGGCCCGAAGGCGGGCCCGGCGTTCGTACGAAAGGTCACGGACCGTGCGTATCCACCAGGGAGCGAAGAGGACGAACAGACCCAGCACCAGAGCAGCGGCTCCGACGAGGACGTACGCGGCGGCCCCTTGCTCATAGCCAACCCGCGAGAGCAACGAGATTCCCCAAAGGGCCAGGACAACGCCGACGCCGGTCCGTATCGCTACCCCCTGCCAACCGTCACTGTTCGTCGTGGCCTTTAGCACCGAGGAATTCGCCAGATCGCGCAAATGTTCGCGCTCGTCGCTCGAACAGCCACGCCACGCCACCAACCCCTCCAACGCGCTCAACGTGAGGAGCCACAAGAACAGCCCGAGCGCGTGAAGCCCAAGCGTACGCAGCGCGATGAGCAGCGTGATGACGGCTATGGAGACGACGAAGAGGATCTCCTTTTCGCGCTTGTCCGAACTGGTCCTGGCGAAGATGGACTCGCCTTCGCCCCGGCGGGTGACGCCAATCCACAGCGCCACGTACAAGGCGAGACCCACGCCGAGAAACAGTGCACCGATGACGGTAAAGACGCGCACGGTGTTCGCCGGGACGCCAAATCGCCTGGCAACGCCGCTGCACACGCCGCCGAGGACCGCGCCATCGGCACTCCGACGAAATGGACGCTCGGGACGACCGGGAACGCGCTTAGGGGCGACTGTCTTCGTGGCGGAGGTCCTCTTGCTGATGGCCAAAGTTTGTCACGATTGCCGCAGCGTCACCATCAGGGGAAACCCTTACGAAGAGCGCCCTTCTGAGGGTTTATCCCTATATCGAACGCAGCAACGAGGTTCTTAACATCAAGTTCATGAGCTCAGCCGAGGAACAGCCCGAAGTAGCAGTCGCCGAAGTAGCACCCGAGGGGCTTCGCCGAAGCGTCACGAATCGAAAGATTGCCGGCGTCGCCAGCGGCGTCGCCGAGCGCTTCGATATCGACGCCAATGTCGTGCGCGTGATCTTCGTCGTGCTCACGTGCCTGTGGGGCCTCGGCGCCGCGGTGTATCTCGCGATGTGGGCCCTGGTTCCCCAGTCCGGGACTTCGTACGCACCCGACAGCGACGAATCCGCACCCGCCGAGCGAAAGGGATTCGGCTTACGAAGTGCCGTTCTCCTAGCGGCCGCGCTCTGTCTCGGCCTTCTCTTCACGTCGGTCGCCCTCGGTGGCGCCCAATTCGCCAAGGGCCTGAGTCTGGTTTGGCTGGTCTTCCTCGTCGCGCTGGCCGTCCTTGCACTTCGTCGGCCGGTGCGTCGTTTTTCGCTGGCTCGTTTCGTCGCTGGCCTGTTCATCGCCGCCCTGAGCGTGGCCATCATCGGCTCGGGGATGGTACTGGCGTACGTCTCGCTCGCCGGTGTTCCCGTCACCGGAGGAGCAGGTGCGGCGTCCTATCAGCCAGCGTCGTTCGCCCAGTTGCAACGAACATACCGGATGGCCTTTGGTGATATGACGCTCGATCTTCGTGCCGTCGACTTCGAAGGAAAGACCGTCGACGTGACCGCGACCGTGGCCATAGGGAGTTTGAACATCGAGGTTCCACCCAACGTGGCTGTGAATCTCACCGCGGAGAGTGGCACCAGCAACATCAACTACCCGAACGGACAACGCAACTTCTACGTGGCGGCCGCCACGGGCAAGAAGGCAGCGCATCTTGACCTCACCGTCAAGGTTGGAATTGGAGGCATCAATCTGTATAGGGCTTCACCGGGCGCGGTTACCGGGATGCAGTGACGTCGGCGGCGATAACCGGCAGAGGCGCCAGGTGCAATGGTCGAAACCGTCCGCCGGCCGTTAAGCCTGCCAGCGGCAGCGTTGGATGGTTCACCGGGGCCTGCGGGCAGCCTTCGTGCGGTCGCTTCTGGTGCTGCTCCTGGGCACATCGCTCTTCGCCCATGAATTCGTGGGAGTCCTCTTCGCCGCTTGCGCGGTGATGGATATTGGACGACGCCGCCGAATCAGTGAGATTCTGATGCGGCATCTGAAGAGTCCACATCGATTACTCCTTCGCTTCGGTCGCTTTGCCTGAGCCGACGTGGCGCTCGCGCTGACAACCTCCAACGTCATCGTTTCGGGCTTCGTCGACATCGTGTCCGGTCGACCAGTATTGCTTTCGTTGCTCGGTCCGCGGGCGCGCATCTGGTAGCACTCATTGAGCGTGGTAATCCTCTTGGTGTTTCTCACCGTTCACGCGGTGAGGCGTCGCAAGAGGATGCGCGTCTCTCAGATCCGCTCGTCCGATGCTTGCGTGGGTTTGCTCGCCACTGCAACTGTGAAATAGCTCCAAGGTTTCGGTCCACGGGCGTAGCGCTGCTCGTCCCACAACGGCTCAAACCCGGCCGCAGTGACGAGAGCGAGCGGGACTCGTGTGAGATGGCATCCGTCCGCCAGGCGTCGCTCAAGCCCGTCAAGGCGGCGTTGCCACTTCGCGATCGAGGCGTCGGGGGCGATACCGTGCTCGAGGAAGTGGAGTTGACCACCTGGTTTCAGAATCCGATACACCTCGCGCAGGGCTTTGACAGGGTCGGGAATCGTGCAGAGGGCGAATGTGCAGAGGGCGCTGTCGCAGCTTGCGTCCATCAGCGGTATTGCTTGTCCGTCAAGGCCAACATGGGTGATCGGAATCGACGAAGCTTCGATCCTCTTGCGTGCCAGTCTTCTGGAGAGAGCGGCTGGCTCAACGGCGTAGAGACGTCGAACCGACGATGGATAGTGCTCGATGTTCGTCCCTGAGCCAAAGCCGATTTCGAGTACCGAGCCGTTGAGGTCGGCGCAGACTCTGTCGCGCCACGGCTTCAGACCGGACGAACTGCAGGTCCAGTCGACGAGACGGGGGAGAATGTAGTTCCGATAGAAGCCCACGCCTAGAACCTATTCTCAAGAGACAAGTGGCCGAAGTGCAGCGGCTTCGAAGCGAGCCTGAAGTTTCGGAGCGTCCAAATTACACTCAGCCCATGGGCAGCCGCGCGTCGAGATACGCCACCTTGAGTCAGATCTCGCTCTTCGCCTTTTCGGCATTGTGCGTGGCGATGCACCCTGGTCTTGTCCTCAAGTGGAACGAGGGCGGATTCAGCAACTACGGAATCCATATCAAGACCGTGATCCCCTACAGCCTGGCTTTCGGACTTTCCGCCGTCTTTGCGTTCAGTGCCGCGGGTTCACTCTCGAAGGAGGACCCGTCAGTTCGAGCCCTTCGGCACCTGCTCGGCGCCTACGGGGTTCTCATGGTGTTCACGTTGGCCAGCACCTACCCCTACAAGCTGAACACGCCGCTGAAGGACATTCACACGGCCCTGGGAATAGTCACGTTGCTCTTCGAGCCGATCTCGTCGGCATGGATGTACACGCGTCTACGAGGGCTCAAGTGGAGTGGGTTACTGCTCGCCACGGCGTTGGTCGGGTTGATTCTTGCGGTGGTTGATTTCGCGGGGATCCTGCACATCTTGTTCTTGGCGCAAGTGCTCACGGGCGTCGGGTTCGGGTTTCTGTTGGTTCGCGCGGTGAGTAGTTTGAGCACGTCGAAGGCACCCAAAGCGAAATCCACTCCGTGGTGAAGAGTGACTGCTTGGTCGTGATCAATGCCCCTGCATGATCGGGAGAACTGGGATTCGGTGGTGTTCGTTTCTCGCAATGAAGCGGATCGCCTTGATAGGCGGGATTTCGTGGGAGTCGACTCGCTGGTACTAGACGCAGCTCAATGAACTCACGGCACAACGTCTCGGTGCGTGGCACCAGCCGAGGGTTCTCATCGACTCGCTTGACTTCAGCGAGATCGTCGCGCTTCAAAACGCTGGTGATTGGCGAGGTCGGCCGAAATCCTGCGCGACTCGGCTCGCCGCCTCGCGCGCACGGAGCGACGGTGCCGGTGATTTCGACGAACGCAATGCACATGAGTTACGAGGAGGTCGCCGGTTCTGTCGACACTCCGGTGCTGGACATCCGAGACGCAATCGTGTGGGGGCTTCGCCGATGGGGCTGACTCTCTCGCTCCTCGGGACCAAATACCTGATTGAGAGTGATCTCTACTGGCCGCACCTCGAACGCGCGGAGATCCGGGTGGTGAAGCCAACGAGATCTCAAGCCGAGGAATTGCGGGCGATGGTCTTCGAGGAGTTGATCCAAGGAATGGTCCCCGAGACTTCAAGGGCAACCCTCCAGGAGATGGCCGGGGACTGTCGAAACCGAGGCGGCGAAGTGGCCGGACTGTGTTGCACGGAACTCGGAATGTTCTTCGGCGACGAAGAGGCGCCGTGGCGACTCGTCAATTTCACTGAGGCGCACGTGAAGGCCGTGTCAAGCAACTGAGTTATGGCAGACCATCGCGTCAGGGTGACCTGAAGCGACTCTGCGCGAGGTGGAGGCTCAGCCGATGGCGACTTCCTCGGACGTCATTGGAACCTTGACCATGGTGACGGCCTGGTTCAGGGCACTGTTGCTCGCAATGGCGTGACAGTCCATGGTCCCGGCGCCGCCCTCAACGAACCGGAACTGGTTGTCGGGCGAGACCACCGAGTAGGAAGTTCCGGCGCGCCGTAGCCGCAACCGGCGTCACAATCTGTGGCGATCGACTGGTGGTCTCCGTCGCGCGAGCCGGATCAGGCAGACGATGAAGCGGCTTGGATGCGATCCAGTCGACGGTAGTGCCAGTGGCTGCCGGCCACTGTCACGGCAACTCCACCAACGACGTAGAGAGCCACCACCAACAAGTGGCCGCCAATGCCGTCGGCGCCGAAGTAAACGATGCGGCGAACGGCGTCGGTCCCGGCGCCGTTCGGCAGGACCCCCGAAAGCGCCCGCCAGAAAGGCGGGAGCAGTGGGGGTTGAAAGGCGCCGCCAGCCGAGGGGTTGCCGAGAATCACGAAGAGAAGGACGGTGATACCGATTCCGAAGACTCCGAAGAGAACCTGGAATGCCATGGTGACCGTCGCCGAAGCGGCCACGATCATGGCTCCGAGGAGCCACAGCGCGACGAAGTGACCGGTCAAAGCGCCCAGCAACTGGTCGATGACCAGCGCGCCGCCGAGCCCGGAGAGAAGGGCGTAAGGGACGATCGCCCCGAGGCGAAAGATCGCTCGTCGTGAGTTTGCGGGACGTGAGCCTCGCGCGACGCCGAGCAGCGACGCGACCAAGTAGCCCCCGACGATCCAGCCAATGACGAGGTAGAAGCCGGCGAGACCGCTGCCGTCTCCGGACTGTGCGGGAACCAGGTCAATGGCGCTGACGGTCCGGTTGCTGCTGGCGTCAACTTGCTGGAATACCGTGGTTAGCGCGGTGACGACCGCTTCGCCGCCCGCGCTCGACACCAAGAGTTTGTCGACGCTACCCGCGGCGTCGAGGACGTACACCGCTGAAGTCTGGTCTGAGCGGAGTTGCTTCTCGCCATCGGCCAGAGTGGCGACCGCGGTGGCCTTCAGCGGGTCAGTGCGAACGTTGTTGAGATCGGACACGATCTTGGCGCTGTACGGCGCGGGAGCGACGACCGCGACGGGAATCTCGTGGGGTTTCGGGGCATGAAAAGCACCGACGTAGGAGAGGATGAAGCCGAGTTGCAGCAACAGCACGCCAACGATGAGCGCGACGGTCCTTGGCTCGACGGCGTCGCGCCATTCCGACCAGAAGCGCTTCGTTGCGTTCCCATTCGCCCCTGGTTGGTTCTCTGGTTCCTTCGCGGTCACGGCACACCTCGGTGGTTGAAAGACTGCGCTGGCAATAGTCAGATGCTACGCCGATGCTTCTCGAGGCGGACCGGCCGTCAGACGGGCGTGGTGAGCCGCGTGCCGGCGGGCAGTTCCTCGCGTCCGTTTCTGGTGAGGAGCCAAACCGACTGTTGACCCTGCACCGTCCAGTCGTCAGGTCCGCCGACGAGCGCGGTGTCCTCATCGATTCCCACCACGGTCACCAGCGGATCATGGGGAAGGAGAAAGCGAGTCACCAGATCGGGCATTCTCGCCGCGAAGGCATCGAAGTGGGGGATAACCCGCATGTGGGGAAGCAGGGCCAAGCCGTCGGTCCCCCCCTTTTGAGGATGTCGAAGCGAAGGTACCCATGACGTCATCGCCATCGCCCCAGCGCTGCAGCCCGCGAGGGCGGCGCCATCGCGCCAGGCGTCGACGATTGCTCGCCACACGGCGGTCCCGCGCAGCGTGTCCGCGAGGTAGCCCGGATTGCCTCCGGACAAGTAGATCAGTCCCGCTCCCGCGACCTGCGCGGCGAACACCTCGTCGTCGGCGTCGGATCGGTCGTTCACCGCGAGTATCACCGGCACCACGCCGAGTCGCTTCGCTTGGGCGGTGCCCAAGTCGTGCCAGTACTCGACGACCGAGGGTCCGTCAGGAACCGCCGCGGTGGCGAGTTGTACGTAGCGGGGCGGGCGTCCCTCGAGAAGACCCGCCTCGAGATCAGCCATCTGGGGTAGGTACTCGCCCGAACCCACCAGCGCGAGTGGTCCGGGACTAGAAGTTGCAGTCATCGCGTCCTCCACCTAATTGGACGCCGTACGTAGTCCAATCAAAGATTAATGAGTCCGGGATTACTTCGTGCTGCTCATGGGGTCGTGTGTCGCCGCGCTGACCAGCTTGAAGTAGATGAGCATGACCGGCATTTCGTCGGTAACGGCGAGGCCGTCGCCCTCCCAGAACCTACGATGCCCCGCCCGCCACTCCTCGATCGAAGCATCGCCTTCGCTTTCGGCCAGAGCGAATGACCTCGGCACGGCGCCAAAGGTCGTGAATTCGATTCTCGTCACTTCGACCACCCCGACACCTTCGAGGTCATCGTTGACGAGCGTAAGTTGCTCGCCCACGGATTCGTGGGGTTCATCCCGTAATCGTCAAGCGTTCCGGCCGTCGCCTTCTTGAGCCCGGCGAGCACCAGGTTGTTGGGGTGTTCACGCATGGGTCCAACGGATCCAAGTTCCATCGCTCTGCGTCCGTCGACGACCGAGAAGCCCACCGGGCCGTTCTAGCACCTCGCCGATCAGTATCTTTATGGCGCGGTGAGCGCCAAGGACTTGTTGATCGAGGGAGCGGGACCGCGCATGAAGTCGTTGGCCAGGATCGTGACGAAGTTCGTGATCCTCTGGGGAACCGACACGATCGTCGACACTGGAACGTACGAGGATCCGACGTCCGCGCCGCGCGGAGTAACTCACGTGCTTGTAAGGAGAAGGTTCGTGGTTCGAAGTGCCAGCTCCACGTCCGAACAACGGGACGAGGTGATTCGCCGGGGCCGGGCGTCTAACTCTCGAGGGCGACCTTCGCGCCAATGATCGGCATGCGGAGCACCCGCTTCACGTTCGGCAGCGAGTCCACGAGCTGGACAATGAGCTGCACGATCAATGCGACGCTGAGCGCCGCGAGGAATGCGATCCAGACGTTGCCGGTGCGAAGGAACTCAGTGAAGGCGAAGATCGAAGCCACGTAGGAGAACGATCCTTTCGCCACACCCTGGAGAAAGCGTGATGAGGCATCGGCGCCGAGCTCCTGGTGGGTCACGAAAGCCATGACCATGCTCATGACGGGAAACGCCGCCGCGAGACCCGCGAGTTCGGGTCCGATCCGGCCGGCCGATGAGATCACGAGAAAAGTGAAGCCCGCCGATAGCACGGCACGTAGCGCGAGGCGGTGGCGGCCATTCTGTGTTGGCTCGGGCCTGGAGCGTGGCCAATAGCGAAGGGCGACGGCGAAACCCGCCATCGCGAGCACGCCGCCGAGGAGGGTCGTGAAGGCGAAGAGATGGACGCCGGCGGCGCTGGCAACGAACGCTCCGAGGGCGCCCAACAATGTGAGCCACGGCGGGAGCCTCGTCGCCAGTTGGACATACACAAGCATGACGGCCACCTCGGCGAGTGATCCAATGAGGTCAGCGTTGGACATTGATGTCGCGAAGGAAGTGCCGTGTTGGAGCGTGACCAGGACGAGCATGGGAAGGCTCGTGAGGGGAAGACCGATAATGAGGCCGCTGATCGCGTGCCCAAAGCGGCGCTGCGCGAGGGTTCCGGCGATGACAACGAGAGGGGCAATGATCAAGCGCAATAACAAGAAAAACATGCATCCATAATATTTGTCAATGAGCCTTAAATGACTCGGAATAATCCCTCTGTGAACGTATTTGACCGTATAATTGACGTATATAACTCCAGCAAGCCTCGTTTTCAGAGGTTTAATTGGAAAGAGGAGGAAGAGTGGACGACATTGACCGTCATTTGCTGGAGGCCCTGATTGATGATGGCCGTTTGAGCTACCAGCAACTCGCCGCTCAAGTGCACCTGAGCTCCAACAGCACCGCCGACCGCGTCCGCCGGCTACGCCAAACCGGGGTGCTCGAAGGGTTCCACGCCGAGCTCAATCTGGCCGCGCTCGGGCGGACGCTCCACTCGCTCACGGACATCAAACTGAAGGAGTCGATTGATCGGCACGAGTTCGAGCGCGACCTGAACGGCGTTCCTCAGGTCCTGAGCGCAATCCACACCACCGGCGAATTGGACTACCAGCTCTGGATCGTGAGTCGAAGTACCGACGAGCTGCAGTCGGTTGTCGACACCCTTCGTCAACTGGGCGCCCGGGACGTGCAGAGTCGGATCGTGCTCGGAGAGATCAAGTACAACCCGGCGCGGCTCCTGTAGCGAATCTTCCCTCTGAACTCTTCACTGGGTTGAACGAGGCGTATGGTGGGAGCGAAAGGGGTATTCATGACAACCTCCCCAGGCCCAGCAAGCCTCAACAATCATCACCGTGACACGCTATTGAAGATCTTCCAGCACCCGACGAGCCACAACATTGAATGGCGCAACGTCATCTCGCTTCTCGAAGTCGTCGGCACCGTGGAAGAGGGCCGTGAAGGCAAGTTTCGAGTGCATCTCGGAAGTGAAATCGAGGTCTTCGATCGCCCGAAGCACAAGGACATCGACACCCAGCAAGTCGTCGACCTCCGACGAATGTTGCTGGGGGCCGGCTACGGCCCGATTGTCGAGGAGTTGGAGGCCAAGGGCACCGAGGATTAGTCCCAGAACCACCTGCTGACCACCGGGGTCCCGTGGCGGCGGCGTTGCCTTCAGAGTCCACGTTGTCGAATGTGTGATGGCGCAATCTCGCGATTGATGACCGCGCGGGGATGGGAGTGGTGCTGCGCGAAGAGAAGATTGGATTGGGGAGTGGGTTTGAACAAGCCGACGTCGTAGTATCGACTCCGTTGACCGCGCAAGCCGAAGGGTGAGGAAGTGACCGATAAGCCGCAGAGGATTAGTTACCTTCCGCTCTCCGAGATGGACGACCAGATGTTGGCGGTCATGAATCGATGCGCCTCGGAAGGAACGCCACGACCCGAGAGTTCCGCCGTGCGGGCTCACTCCAAGGCGGCATTCTGGGCGTTTGATGACGCGTGGGAGAAGCTTTTCCGCAACGGCGAGGTGGATCACTCGATCAAGGAACTCTGCCGGGTCTACGTGTCGCGTTCGGTGAAGTGCGAATACTGCGGCAACCAACGGAGCGAGGTGGCGCACGAAGCCGGTCTCTCCGAGGGGAAGCTCGACGAACTGATCAACTTTGAATCCTCGGATTCGTATTGCGACCGCGAGAAGGCGGCTCTTTCCTACGCCGAGGCCATCACGTGGCGGATCGATCCGGACGACCGGTTCTGGGATCGCCTGCATTCGCACTTCAACGAAGAGGAATTGGTCGAGCTGGCGTGCTTCATCGCGTTGACCATGGGCCAGCAAAGTTGGATCCGGATGCTCAACATCGATCACCATCAAGTGATGGCGGGTGGCGCGGCCTCGCTTGCTCCAGGCTTCGAAAATGAAGAAGCCCTCGCTCAGTCCAAGCGAAGCCCCGAGTACTGGGCGTCAACGACGCCCCCGCCGGCCAGCCGGTAGCGAATCAACGGTTCGCCGGATCGGGCGAAGATTCAGATCACCAACGCTGGCGAGCTTCTTCAGCGAAACCCTGAAGACCGCTGAACTCGAGCACCAAGCCTTCGTCGGAAACGAGATGGCCGGCCCACGTGCCAAAGACCTGATGAGTTTCGCTGCCGAGTTCGGGGCTCACGTCCATCTTGGAATGCTTGTCGAACCGCGGGGTCAGGGTCGCATCGAGTTGGCCGTTCGGGTCGGTTACCCTCCAAGGCACCATCGGGTTCTCCCAGTCGTAGCTCCAATCGAGTTCCGACCCCAACTTGCTGAGCCGGCCGTCGATGATCAGACCGTTCTCCGTGAAGCCCGTTCCTTCGGTCCACTTCGCGCCTATCTGCAGTCCAATCACGTGCCCGTCGCAGCGCCCTGCGCCACCACCCCAGTTCCAATTGATTTGAGCGGGCCATCTTCCTCGGCCAACGTCCAGCACTCCCCATGATTCGCTGGCGCCAGGTCCGCCAATATGCCAGCGCCGATCTCCAACTATCAACTCTCCGGCTGCGGGCCGGGCCTGGTGCTTGGACGTGAAATTGAAGAGCTCGTTGCTCCACGGGATGACCACGTTGAGCGACTCATGGCGATCGGGCATCGCGACGACCACGTCGAGCCTCCCGGGGTTCCCGTCCTGCTCGCGCCAAATGGCGAGCAGGTGGGTTCCCTCAACGCCGTCGCTGATGCGAAGGTGAAAGGAGTCACGGTCGATCTCCAAGGGCTTGATGCCCGGCTCTTCCGGGAGTTCTATCCCGTCACCGGCGTTCACGACAATCGACTGACCCCCGGTTTCCGACGTCGCAAGGTCCGCCCAGTAGACGTCGGCGAGGCCTAGATGGTCGACGTCGGCGTAGGTCGCGGACACGATGAGATCCCCAGCCAGGATCGCCCAATAGTCCCACCGCTTGTTGAAGCCGAAGCGACCTTGCAGATTCGCTCGATGAAGGGGCCGACGTGACCAACCGCGCGCCGCTGGATTGAGAAGAAGACCGTCCGCGGTGCAGAGGTCGACAGGTTCGGTCAGCTCGCGTTCGTGCGTCGTCACTTGTTCTTTCTACCCCAAACTGGGAAGTTCCAGCGTTTGAGCTCACGTGGGAGGTAATCCGACGGCAGCTCACGCAAGGTCGTTAGTTCCGCCTGCGACCGTGCGGATCTCGCCGTCGCAAGTTCATCTCTGCATCGCGTCTTGCTTCCGCAACGGGGCTCATGAAACACGGGTCGATGAAGATACCGAGGCTCATCAGGGATCCTCGCGACGGCCCAGCGGATGCGATGCCCGGGTGAAGGTCTCGCTATCGGAAGTCCGCGTGGCTGGGCGAGCAGTTCGTGCTTACGTTGTCGTCCGTACAGGTCTCGCAGAGCAGGATGAGCTTGCGGCACGCGAGGTTTGCGCAGTTGTAGAACTTGCTGGTCGGTTTCCCGCATCTCTCGCACACGCCGATCACCTTGGCCTCGTCGCCGAACTCGTGATTCATGCGGGAGTCGAAGACGTAGAGCGAACCCTCCCACAGGCCCTCGTCGCCGAAGGCTTCTCCGTAGCGGACGATGCCACCTTCGATCTGGTAGACCTCGTTGAAGCCCCGATTCTTCATCACCGACGACAGCACCTCGCAACGGATCCCGCCCGTGCAGTACGTGACGATTGGCTTGTCCTTCAAGTGGTCATACTTGCCGCTCTCCAGTTCATGCACGAAGTCCCTCGTCGTCATCACGTCGGGAACGACGGCGTTCTTGAACTTGCCGATCTTCGCCTCGAAAGCGTTGCGGCCATCGAAGAACACCACCTCGTCGCCGCGCTCCTCGACTAACTGGTTCACTTCCTCGGGCTTCAAGTGCACACCGCCCCCGACCACCCCGTGCTGGTCGACAACGAGCTCTCCTGGCGCGCCGAACGACACCACTTCGTCGCGAACGCGAACCCTCAGCCGCGGGAAGTCATCGCCTGTTCCCTCGGACCATTTGAAGTCGATGTGCTTCAAGCCCGGATACTGCTTCGTCTGCTTTACGTACTTCTTGAGAGCCGACATGTCGCCGCCAAGGGTGCCGTTGATCCCATGAGTGGAGATGAGGATGCGGCCCTTCAGACCGAGGCTCTCGCACAGGGTCCGCTGCCATAGACGCACGGCTTCCGGATCTGAGAGCGGCGTGAACCCGTAGTACAGGATGACCTTTTGGAGTTCCACATCGCCATTTTATCGGTTCGAAGTTCGGCTCCCGGAAGGCGAACCTTCAGCTGCACGGCCCCTGAAACGCAGCGGCCCGGGCGAAGGAGCTCATCTATCCTCTCCTCCATGAGGCTTGAGTTGGTAACGATTGTCGTGCGCGACTATGACGTGGCCATTGACTTCTTCGTCGAAGTCCTGGGCTTGGAACTTGTCGAGGACTCTCCTTCCTTCACCGTCAGCGGGCAAGCGAAGCGTTGGGTCGTCGTCCGACCTCCGAAGGCCGTGACCGGGATTCTCCTGGCCCGTGCCGACGGCGAGGAGCAGGACGCGAGGGTGGGCGATCAAGTGGGCGATCGCGTCGGATTCTTTCTGAGGGTCGATGATTTCGATCAGACTCTTGCGCGACTGGAGTCGGCGGGAATTGAATTCCTCACGGCGCCTCGCGAGGAGCCCTACGGGAAGGTCGTCGTCTTTCGCGACATCTTCGGCAACCGGTGGGATCTGCTCGGCTAGTTGCGTCACCGTCGGCCATACGAACGTTCCGGACCGCCGCGAAATCGCGGACTCTGTACGTTGGTGGTAGTGAAAGGCACAACTTTGATTCGCAGACCCCTCGCCGTGGTCGTGTCGACGATGCTTTCGGGCGTTCTCGCCGCGGGCATCGTCGCCGGTACGGCCGTCGCCGGCGCGTCGGCGGCGAGCAAGAGCTCAACCGTCACCTGGGTTGATGAGCCGGTTTCGTTCACCGCGGGCGGCTTGAAGATCTACGCGACGTACCGCCACCCCGTGGGTAGGGCCTCGTTGGTTCCTGCGGTCTTGCTCATCGCCGGAAGCGGGCCCACCGATCGAGACGGCAACAGTCCACTGGAGAATGGTTCGGTCAACACGCTCAAGACCCTCGCGCACTGGCTTAGCGACGACGGAGTGGCGAGTCTGCGCTACGACAAGCTTGGGAGTGGACAGACCGGGCTCGGCGCCTTCGCCAACAACGTCGACTCGATCGGGATTCTCCCCTACGAGCAAGAGTCGGTCGCGGCGTTGAGATTCCTCGCCTCGCAAAAGGGGATTGATGACCAGCGACTCGGGGTCTTTGGCCACAGCGAAGGAGCTCTCTACGCGTTGCTGATGGCGACGGGGCACGAAGGCGCGGTCCCGCGAATACACGCGCTCGGGCTCTTCGAGCCGCTGAGCATCCGCTATCTGGACCTGATCTCCGTGCAGGTCGATGCGCAAGTCGCCGTCGAGGCGAAGGCCGGCCAAATCACAAAGAAGCTCGAATCGACCATCAAGTCCACCCTGATCAAAGCCATCGCCCGCCTTCGCTCGACCGGAGCAGTCGCCCAGAACCTCCCCTACGGACTCGACAGCCTTCTGAGCCCTTCGGACGCCAAGTACCTCTACGAGGCCGACAAGTTCGACCCGGCCACGCTGGCCGCCTCGCTCGCGGTCGCTACCCCGGTGATCGTCTCGTGCAGTAAAGCCGATACGCAGGTGTCGTGCGCCCAGACTGATCTCATCGTCAAAGGACTCTCAAAGGCGGGGGCCAACACCGACTACGTGCAACTGAAGGGGGTCGATCACGTTCTCAAGGTTGACACCTCGGGCTCGGCGAAGGACTACACGAAGGCTCTCCCGTTCTCCCCGGTGCTTAAGAAGGCCATCGAGAAATTCGTGGGCCAGAGTCTTTGAGCATTGCGGGACCCGCGTGGTGCAGCGCTTTTCTCACCGAGCCGCCCGACGCCAGACCAATCGCAGCGCGGTCCATGTCTCGTCGATGGCGCACACCTTGTTGTCGAACAGGCCGAGGGGGAGGGCGACGCTGCGCACGGCGTGATCAGTTAGATCGGTGGCGACCCCTGACGCCTTCTTGGCCACGCGACCCAGAGGCCCCCCGGAGGGCAAGATGAGCCTCTCCAGCGCCTCGATCTGGCGTTCGAGCTCCGAGGCCGTCGTGAAGAAGGCAACGACCACGTCGGCGGCGCCCCTCGCCTGGCGTTGAACCGTGACGCTAGCGGGCAGACTGAGAGCAAGGTGCCTGGGGGTGTTAAGCATGGTCACCTTCGAGCCCTCGCGGATGCCGAGCTTCGTCGCCAAGGGAGTGCTGAAGTCTTCGGCCACGGTTATCAATATCGCAAAGGGCGAGGTGGACAAGTCGCACACTGTGGCGGCTCCGCTGAATGCGTGGAGAGCCACCGAGCACGTCGTAGGGTTGAATTCGCAACTCATTGAAAGGTCACTTTGAAGATCACCTTGCTCGGCACCGGCTCTCCGATTCCTCATCCAGATCGGGCAGGACCGGCGACGCTGGTGGCGACGAGGTCGGCCAACATCCTCTTCGATTGTGGCCGAGGAGTCGTTCTGCGTCTGGCCGGCGCGGGACTGCTCCCCATCATGGTGTCGGGCGTCGTCCTCACCCATCTGCACAGCGACCACGTGTGTGACCTCAGTGACCTGATCACGACTCACTGGGTCATGAGCACCGCGCCGACAGCCCTGAGGATCGTCGGCCCGGTCGGAACGAAGGCGTTCGTGGAAGCCACCCTGACGGCGATGGCGACGGACATTGGCTACCGGATCGGCCATCACGACGACCTCAATGAGGGGCCCCTGCTCGACGTTGTCGAGGTCCACCCGGGTGAGACGTTCGCGATCGGAGCCCAGGAGATCCTCGCCGGGGCCACCGACCATCGGCCGGTCGAGCCGACGCTGGCGTATCGAGTGGTCGAGGACGGACAGAGTGTGGTCATCGCTGGCGACGGAGTGCCCTGCGCATCGCTCGATGAACTCGTGAGGGGAGCGAGCGCGTACGTCCAGACCGTCATACGCGAGGACCTCGTCAAACTCGTTCCCAGTGCCCGATTGCAGGACATCCTGGACTACCACTCGACGGTCGGCCAGGCGGCCGCGACGGCTCAGCGGGCTGGCGTGAAGGCGCTGGTCATGACCCACTACGTTCCGGCCCCGGCGCCCGGGAGCGAGCAGGAATGGCGCGACTTGGCGAGCGGGTTTGACGGAATCGTGGTCGTGGGGAGCGACCTCACCTCGCTCGACCTCGCCACCATGGCGGTGGGCTGAGGACTGGTCGAAGGCGCACCGGTGTAGAGATGATGACAGCGGCCAGCAGAGGGAATCGAACGAACGTTACGAAGACGTCGGGCGACTGGCAGCGCTAACTCTGACGCGCCGTCGCGACCAAGAGGCATCCCGGGTCGGCGGCCAACGGGTTCCCGGTGGCGGCGTACGCTCTCGCTCGCGAGCCGCCGCAAAGTTGGGCGTAGGGACATGAGCCGCACGGCTCCTCGAAGGTTGCGGCTCGGATGGCGCGAAGTACCGGGTTGTCGCGGTAAACGTCGACGAGATGTTCGTCTCGCACGTTGCCGAGGCGATAAGGCATGAACCCGGACGGGTAGATGTCGCCGTTCGTCGCGACGAAGATGATCCCTTTGCCGTCACGAGTTGCGGCGCTCGGGGCGCGCACCGGAGCCGTCGGCGGCCCGAGCTTCTCGAACAGGCGGTCACGGAGTTCATGGTAGAGGGGACCGGGCACCGGCGCGTCAGTGGGCGGCGGCCCTTGCTTTCGCGTCGCCGCGACCCGGCGGAAGAAGGGAGCCTCGACGGTTCGAACGGTGAAGCCGTATCTCGAGGCATCGACAAGGAAGTTGCACACGTCCTCGTTCTCGAGCGCGCTCGATTCGAGGATCTCGGTGCCGCGGCCCATGGTGATGAGGAAGAAGACTTCCCACACGTCGACACCCAAGTCGTGCATGGTGACGGCGATGTCGGCGAGTTCGTGGAGGTTACTCGACATGACCGTCGTGTTTATCTGGGTGGTGAATCCATGATCCTTCAAGAGCCTGATTGCGTCGAGCGTTTCCCCGTAGTGGCCGGGAATGCCGCGCAGGGTGTCGTGAGTGGCCGCGTTCGATCCGTCGAGGCTGAGCGAAGCGCTGTGCACGCCGCACTCGCGGAGCTCGTCAAGGATGGAGCCCGTGAGTTGGGGAGTGACCGAGGGGGAGATCGCGACGGGCACGCCTTGACGCTGCGCGTAGCGGGCGATCTCGACGACGTCATTGCGCTGCAGGCAGTCGCCGCCAGTCAGGATGAGGATGGGTCGTGGTCGGCCAATGGCGGCCAGTTCGTCAATGAGCGCGAAGCCCTCGGTCGTCGACAACTCGTCCGGGCCGGGCTCGTGCTGGGCGCACGCGCGACAGTGCGCGCAGGCGAGCGCGCAGGCCTTGGTCGTCTCCCAAAAGACGAGCAGCGGCCGAGTCTCGAACTGGCCCTTGGCAGGCCGCGCCGCAACCGTCATGACGTGGCGCATCGTGAGACGGGCGGGAGCCGGTGTTCCTCAAGGGATGCGCTGGCACTGTCGATCATCGGCGGGACAGGGTGGGTCTTCTCGTCGCGATGGTGCATTGAATCTGTCACGTTTCCTCGGTTCAATCATTCGCACGGAGACCGAGGAATCCCTCGAATCGTGTTTCATCAATGATTCTCCAGTTCTGCGGGGGTCCGTTAGGGCACAAGGTCACTGGTCAACTTGCTGACCACGCAGGAATTGGTTCGCGAGCTCGTTGGCGGGCTCATCTGCGGGTCCGGGGGGCGAAGGCCTTTAGGATCGCGGGTAGTTGCCAGGAGAAGCGGCGAGTGACGCCGGGGAGAGGGTTGTTATTCCAAGGAAACGGGCACTGGGCTTCGCATTCGTGGTGGTGATCGGGCTCGTTACGTTTGGCGGCGCTCGTCAGTCTTTTGGCGCTTCAATGCCCGGTCAGGTCATCACCGTGCAGGCGACGTCGCCCCATTCGGTGGTCGCGGTCGTGAGGACCTGGGAACTCGAGAGCGACGGAAAGTACCGCCAGATCAACGGACCCTTCGTCGCCGACGTTGGCGTGCACGGGGTGGGTCATACGAAGGAGGGGCTCGGCCGCACGCCCATTGGCGTGTTCGGCCTGACCCAGGCTTTCGGCAACCAGGCGAACAACGGGACGAGGCTGCCCTACCTTCGCGCGGGCCTTGACGACTGGTGGGACGAGAATCCGACCTCTGCTCAGTACAACGAGCACGTGAGGAGTCGATTCTCACCGGGAGCGCGTTCGGAGAACCTCTACGACGCCGGCGCAGCGTACGCGCACGCCGTGGTGATCAACTACAACACCGACCCGGTGGTGAAGGGCGCTGGTTCCGGCTTCTTCCTCCACGTTGCCATGGGCGCACCGACCCAGGGGTGCGTGGCGATACCCGTGGCTGATTTGAACTGGGTCATGCGATGGCTTGATCCGGCCCGGGATCCGATCATCTCCATCGGGGTGGGTCGCGCCGCGCGCGCAGTTGTGACCACGCCGCAGTAACGAGGCGGCCCGGCCAGACAGAACGACGGTCGCCCGGGCGCCTCAAATGGACTGGGGCCGGCGAACGCTGCGAGGATGGGACCGTGCGTCTTCGCGTTTGGCTTTCGGGACTGGCCGCCACACTCTTGCTGGCCGGCTCGATGATTCCGGCAACGGCTGGTGGCGCTTCCAACCCGATCGCGACGGCGTCGCCCTGCGGCGTTGGAGGCGCCGTCCACTACGACCACGTGGTGTGGATCGTGCTTGAGAACCAGGGCTATTCAGTGATCGGCTCGGCGAACGCCCCTTATCTGAACTCACTTGCCTCGCGTTGCGGCCTCGCCACGAACTACTTCGCGGTCGCGCACCCGAGCCTGCCCAACTACATCGCGCTCACGTCGGGTTCGACCCAGGGGATCACCGATGACGGCGAGCCGTCCGTGCACCCACTCAGGTCCGCAAGCATCTTCTCGCAACTGGGAACGAACTGGCGCGCGCTCGTCGAGTCGATGCCGTCGCGATGTGACCTCGTTACGAGCGGCACCTACGCGGCCCGACACAATCCTGCCGTGTACTACCGCTCGATCAGCGCCACGTGCCAGCGCAACGATGTTCCCTTCGCCCTGCCGCTATCGCTCGGGGCACGGTTCACTTTCATCGTCCCCAATACCTGCGATGACATGCACAGTTGTCCTGTCGCCACGGGCGACGCGTGGCTCCGCCGGGTGGTCCCGTCAATCCTCGCGAGTTCGCAGTACCAGTCGCGATCGCTGGCCCTGTTCATCACCTTCGACGAGAACGACGTTCAATCCTCGAGTCACGTGCCGACGCTGGTGATCGCGCCCTCGGTGCCACGCGGAGTCCGGGTGGGCACCAGCTTCAACCATTACTCGCTACTTCGAACGACCGAGTCGTTGCTGCACGTCGCGTCGCTGGGGAACTCCCGGACCGCGCGGTCATTGGTCGGCCCGTTCCATCTATGAGCGGATTGGCGTCTCTACGCGCTGCGCGAGACATCCCAGAGGTGGTGGATCGGGTCATGCAGCGCCAAGGCACCCAATGTTGCGATGGTGTAGGCACTGCCGTCGGAGCGGATGCCCGGTCGAAGCCATTCGGTTCCGCTCACCTTTTGGAACTGGTCGGCCAGGCTCGACACCGCGCGTACGAATGCGTCGCTCACGGTCGAAGGACACTGCAGGTCGTAGCGCTCGGCGATTGCGGTCTCTTCCTGGTCCCAGTTCTGGAACGAAGGATTGTCCTCGCTCAGCATCTGGACGAGTCGCTCGAGGAAGAGTCGATAGACGTCACGAACGTGGCACGCGTACTCGAGGTCCGACCACCGGTCATCGCTCGGCCGGATGGCGACGTCGTCGCGTTGGAGAGTAGGAACCCACGCCGCCACGTTCTTGCGAATCGCCGGGCCACGTCTTCATTTGAGAAACCCCGGGGTCGAAACCGCACTCCTCGCAACGTCGCTCTACCGCCCACGCCCAGTTCTTCGTGTCCGGGGTGATTGGCATGCGGCGAATCTAGTGCTGGTCGCCCTGGACGGTCCAGCTGGTCCCCACGTGCCGCCAGCGGGCTCTGCGCTCGAGTCAGTCAGGGCATCCGTCACCGTAATCGAACGCCGCGAATGAACCTAAGTGGTGGCGAGAGCAGGTGGCGAGCCTCGACCTTCTGGCCCGTCCGTATCCCTCACTCGGCCTGAAGCGTTTCGACCGCGTTGGTCGAGGCTCTTGGGAACCAGGGGACGATGGCGGAAGTGCATCGCTGGTAGCGCTCGTACTCGGGGTAGCGAGAAAGGGTGATCTTTTCCGTGAACGAAGTCGAACCAACGAACAGCGCGCTCAGCAGGAACGCGCCGACGACGGTCCACTGCAACAGCGTGCCCGCCGCGACCGTTCCCATGAGAAAGACAATCCACCACTGCGCCAGTTCAAAGAAGTAGTTCGGATGGCGCGAGAAGCGAAAGAAGCCGGACTGGAGGAACTGCGGGTTCGGCGTGCGGCCTGCTTCCACGTCGCTGCGTTTCAAGGTCTGGAAGTTCCACTGCTGCTGGTCGGCCACCGTCTCTAGGAGCGTGCACGCGAGAAAGAGCCCGGCGAGAAGGAGATCAAGGGTGCCAAACGGTGTGGTTCGGTTCTCGTAGGCACTCCAGGCTGGAAGCGAGATGAGCACGAGCAGGATGTTCTGGTAGATGACAATGAAGAAGAGGTTGAAGATTTGAAACTGCCACGAGGTCATTGAAGCTCGCAGGACGGGCCATCGATAGTCTTCGACCCCCGAGTAGCCCCCCTTACGGGCGAAGTTGAACGTCAAACGAGCGCCCCAGATGGTGACGAGCCCCGCGATGACGTCGAGGCGGGCGTTGACGAACCCCGCGGACCCGGCGAACACCCACGTATAGATTGGGGGAACGATCGACCACATCCGGTCGACCCACGACGTATCTCCGGTTACGAGCGACGCAACCCACGCGCAGGCGCAGACCCCCGCGCAGATCAGGATGACGACCAGAAGAGGCTTCATTTGATGAGCCTATCCCCGGCAAATGCTTGATAAGACACCGGAAACCACCCGAGATCACTGCGCGAGGCCGGCCGGATCGTGGTCGTGACGGTCGATGGAATCCAGGGAACTAGATTTCCTTCATGCTCTCCCATTACCACTCGGCCATCGATGCCGAGGCCGAGAACGACTCGCACGCGTACATGCTTCGTATGGTTGGTTTCAACAAGCGCGTCCTCGAGGCGGGGTGTGCCTCGGGCCACATGAGTGAAATGCTGAACGCCCAAGCGTGCAGTGTGGTGGGCATCGAGATCGATCCGTTGGTCGCTCAATCGGCGGAACCGTGGGTCGATCGGGTAGTTGTCGGAAACTTCGACGATGACGTCCTGTGGAACGAACTGGAGGGCGAATATTTCGACGCCGTGCTCTTCGGTGACGTTCTCGAGCACCTGCATGATCCCCTGAAGACGCTGCGAGAATCAGTGAAGCATCTCCTTCCTTCAGGGATGGTCGTCATTTCGGTGCCGAATATCGCGCACGCCGACGTGAAGATCGCGCTCATGAAGGGATCGTTCCCCTACCGCGACAGCGGCCTCCTTGATCGGACGCATTTTCACTTCTTCACCAAGGAGAGCCTCTTCAAACTGGTGAGGGAAGCGGGGTTGGTGGTCACCGAGTTCTCGAGGGTGAGCGTCCCCGTGTTCTCAACCGAGATCGGTGTCGAGCGAAGCGATGTGGACGACCTGGTGCTGAACGCGGTGCTGAAGGATCGCGAAGCGGAGACGTACCAGTTCGTCGTGAAGGCGGTTCGCGACGATGGCACGAGCTCGCTCGAAAACCTTTCGGATGAACTCGTGAGGCTTACCGACAAGTTGCACGACGAATCAAGACGCCTCGCGGAACTTCGCGCGAAGTTCGAGGAACTTCAAGAGAAGTACGAGACCGATCTGCGCGACCTCTCGCAGCTGCGCGATCAGTTGGACACGGTGAAGCGTTTTATGCCCATGCCCCTCGTCAGACTGGCGCGAAGGGTTTTCGGCCAGCACTAGGCGCGAACGGGCCCGACGTCTCCGTCGTTCGAACGCGCTAGCAAATGGCGTTGAGTTCGTCCACCACCATGCCGACGAGACGTTTGACGTCGTCCTTGGTGGAGAGGGGGTTCATGAAGGTGAACTTCAGGGCGGCGCGTCCCTTGATCTCCGTACGTCCGAGCACCATCTCTCCCTTGGCGAGCAGGCGTTGCTGGACGTTTCGCAGGTCGTCGACGCTGGCGCCGGGGGCGTCGAAGACGCACGTTATCGACGCGGTGGGCGCGACGAGCTCGAGTTGCGGATGGGCCTCGACGACCATGCCCGCGTAGTGCGCGAGATCAACGAGGTACTCGAGCATCTCGCCGAGCGCGTGGCGGCCCAGGGTCTGAAGCGTCGCAACGACCTTCGCCGCGTCGAAGCGACGCGACGTGTCGAGCGAGCGTCCGACCAGATTCACCATTCCTTCCAGCTCGTCGCCGCGGTCGAGGTAGTTCGATCTCACCCGGAGCAGATCGAATCGGTCGACGTCTCGAACGACGAGGGCGCTGGCGTTGAAAGGCTGCCACCAGAGTTTGTGGAAGTCAATCGTCACCGAGTCGGCGAGTTCAATCCCCGCCAGGCTCGGACGAAGACGGTCGGAAAGCATGAAGGCCCCAGCGACCGCCGCGTCGACGTGAAACCACGCGTCGTGGCGACTGGCGCGCACGGCGATCTCACCGAGGGGATCAATTACGCCTAGGTCCGTCGTTCCGGCGGTGGCGACGATGGCAATTGGCACTCCGCCGTCGCGAAGCAGACGCGACAGCGTCTCGTCGAGCGCAGCGACGTCCATTGAACCCGAAGAATCCGTCGCCACCGCGACAACGGCGTCACGGCCGAGACCAAGCTGCGCCGAAGCGCGTTGGACCGAGAAATGGGCCTGGTCGGAACAGATGATACGCCAGCTCGACGCCTCCGGGGGCAGACCGCTCTTCAAGACGTCGACGCCCAACTTCGCCGCCGCCCACGACCGGGCGAGCGTGATGGCGAGGACGTTCGAGGCAGTTCCGCCCGATGTCATGATGCCCGAACCGGTCTCGGGCATCCCCAGAAGGCTGGCCAGCCAAGCCATGAGACGCAGTTCCACCTCGGTCGCCGCGGGCGATTGGTCCCACGAATCCATCGACTGATTCGACGCTGCAATGGCGAGTTCGGTCACGACGGCGGGCACGAGTACCGGAGGGTGCAGGTGCGCCACGCAGGCGGGGTCGCTGGGCACCACGCTGTGGGCCCACACCAGGGAACCGAGATCCCTCAGGACGTCGGGGAGTCCCACGCCGTCGTCGGGACAGATCTCGAGCGTCGCGATGAGTTGATGCAGGGCGATCGGGGAAAGGTCCGATCGTGGACCGGCCGGGCGCCGCAGGCTCTCGATCGCCTCGACCGCTGCGCGTGCGAGGACTTGGAGCCCGTGCTCGTCAATGGTGACCACGAGGTCGCGCCAATCCGGTGCGTCGTTCAACGTGCCGAGTGGGCCTCGGCGACGGCGTCACCGAGCCTCGCGAGTCCATTGGTCAGTTCATCCTCGTCGATTACGATCGGTGGCAGCAGCTTCACGGTGGTGTCGCCCGCGCCGCAGGTTTCGACTATCAGTCGACGCTCGAAAGCAGCCTGGGCAATGTTCGCGGCGAGCCGAGTGTCGCCCACGTCGAGGCCGCACAAGAGGCCGTTTCCACGCACGACGAATCGGCCATTGCCGAACTGGTTGGAGATCTCATCGAGGGCGGATCGCACGGCGCGGCCGCGATGCTCGGTGTTCTTTTCGAGGTCCGAGTCGGCCCAGTACGTCTCGAGCATGGCCGCTGAGGTCGCGAACGCCAGGTTGTTGCCGCGGAACGTGCCTGAGAACTCACCGGGGTCCCACGTGTCGAGGCTTCGCCGCACGAGGTTGAGCGCCATCGGCAGCCCGAGGCCGCTGATTGCCTTCGACACGCAGATGATGTCCGGGTCGAGCGCCGAGCCCTCGAAGGAGAAGAACGGACCGGTCCTTCCTACGCCCGCCTGCACCTCATCGGCGATGACGAGGATGCCGAGTTCGCTGCAGCGCTCGCGGATCGCGCGCAGGTACAAGGGGTCGAAGGGACGTGCACCGCCCTCGCCTTGGGTCGGCTCGATGATGACGGCACCGATTGGCTCGCCGTCTATCGTCGATTGAAGGGTCTGGTGGAGTAGTTCGAGGTCCGCTTCGCTGACGTGATCGACGAAGGGCAACGCCACGAACTCCTTTAGGTGCGCGCTGGTCTTTCGTCCGGCCATCGACGCCGAGATCGATGCGGCCCGGTAGGTCATCCCGTGATAACTCCCGGCGAAGCCGACAATGGCCCGATTGCCGGTGATGCGCTGAGCCAGCTGCAGCGCGGCCTCGACCGCGGTGGCGCCCGTTGGCCCGACCGTCTGGACAACCATGTCCAGTTGGCGCGGGGCGAGGATGTGGCGCTGCATCGCCTCGAGGAACCGGCGCTTTTCGACGGTGAAGGTGTCGAGGCTGTGCAGCAGCTTGCCCGCGCGTAGGTGCTCTATGGCGACCTCGATCAGGGCGGGATTGTTGTGCCCGTACGAGAGGGCCCCGGCGCCCGCGAAGAAGTCCAGGTACTCGGTGCCGCGCTCGTCCACGAGCGTTGATCCGAGTGCCGAGGAGAAGACGGCGGGCCAACGCCGGCAGTAGTAGCGAACGTTTGATTCGATTTCCTCGAATGGGTTCATTGCGGATTCCTCTCGGGTGGGGAGCGATCGCTGCGGGCAGTGTTGCTCGAAATATTGGAGTTTTGAAGTATAGCCACCGAGGGGACCGGTGAATCCCGGGTCCGCATCGTGACGACGCGACGTCGTCCACCCGTAACCATGGCCCGACTCTCGTGCGACGGCGATGGGACCGCGCCGGGAACGTGCGCACCTCTTGGGAGGCGCCACTTGGCGCCTCCGGGCCGCGGCGGGTCGATACGGACCCGGAGATTCACAGGCGTGCCCCTCCTAGTCTTGGTGGATGAACGATCCCCACCCAAGTAGCGCTGCGCTCGCGTTCCTCTCCGCGACGGAGACCCTGGCGCTTCTTGATGCGGGCGACGTCACCTCGGTTCAACTGGTTGACGTGCTCCTCCAGCGCATCAAGGCGATCGACGCCGCCGGAACCCACATTGCGCTCAACGCAATCGCCGCAGTGGCGCCGGATGCGCGCGAGGTGGCCGAAGAACGCGACCGGGAGCGCGCGTCGGGAATTACGCGCGGGGCTCTTCACGGAATCCCGGTCTTGATCAAGGACAACATCGAAGCGATTGGACTTCCGTGCTTGGCGGGCTCAACGGCGCTCATCGGCCGACCGAGCCGCGACGCTCCGTTGGTTGCGCGGCTTCGCGACGCCGGCGCGATCATCCTCGCCAGCACCAATCTCAGCCAATGGGCGAACATACGCTCCCCGCGTTCCACCAGCGGGTTTTCTGCGAGCGCCGGCCTCGTCGCCAACCCATGGGCACTCGACCGTTCGGCAGGCGGGTCCTCGTCGGGCTCCGGCGCGGCGCTCGCCGCCGGACTCGCCCCTCTCGCGGTTGGCACTGAAACCGACGGTTCGATCATCTGCCCCTCGTCGATCAACGGCGTAGTCGGACTGAAGCCGACCGTTGGCAGGGTGCCCGCCAAATACGTGGTCCCGATCAGCGCGAGTCAGGACAGCCTCGGACCGATGGGCCGGACCGTTGATGATGTGGCACTTCTGTACAGCGTGCTGGCGCTAGACCTAGAGCCCCAGGTGAGCCTGACGCCATCGATGGTGGTCGCGTCGAACTGGCGCACGGGACACCCCAAAACGGATCAGCTCTTTGACGAAGTGGTCGGTGCGCTTCGCGCGGGCGGCCTCACCATCCCCGAGCGCGAGCTCGCGCTACCCGGTGTGGAGGAAGGCAATGACGAGGGGATCGTCCTTTTCGCCGAGCTGCTCGACGACCTCGGCGCGTACCTCGAAGACCGACCCGGAAGCGGCGTGCGTTCGTTGGCCGACGTCATTGCCTACGAGGACGAGCATCGTGAACGCGAGCAGTTCTACTTCGGACACGAGTACTTCATTGACGCCGTCAAGACGGGTGGGCGCAGCGGACCGGTCTACGCCGACGCTCGGGCGCGCAATGTCGCGTGGGCGATCGACGCCTGTCTGGGGCCCGGTCTGGAAGGAGTGGATGTCGTCATCGCTCCCGCGTACGGACCGAGCTGGAAGAGCGACCTCGTCGTGGGCGTGCACCCCGGGCCCGCCAGCCCCGTGACGCAGGCGCCCGCCATCGCGGGCTGGCCGATCATGTGCCTTCCCGTGGGACTCGTTCACGGGCTTCCAATCGGGCTGGCGATTGTCGGACGGCCCAACAGCGAGTGGACGATCATCGAAGCGGCTCGCCGGATCGAGAAGATCGTCCAAGACCACAGCCCTCTGCCTCAACCCCTGTGGAAGCAACCGTCGAGGGGTTAACCGGGATCACATTCAACCCACACGACACCTGACGAGATTTCGCAGTTCGGATCCGCGCCCGGTTCGCGTGGCTACAGCAGCGCGAGATTGTCTCGAATGTCGCCGAGATGGTGCTCGCACTCGTGAAGGGCCTGCGCGCCGGCCCACAGGATCGTCACCTTGGCCGGCGTGACGGGACTGTAGACGAACTCACGCGTCCCGAAGCTTGGCGGGAGTGCCCGGAACGTCCTCACGAAGAGGGCTGAAAGCGCGGCGAGCTCGCTCGCGACATCCGCGGGCGAATCGAGTTTGTAGAACCCGAGGGATACCCGCTCCTCACGGTGGATCGCGCCACCGGTGGGCTCGTCCTCGATCGAGGCCGTGACTATGCGCTCGCGTATCGAGATGAGCACGTCACGCAAGTGGGCCCCGTACTCGAGGATCGACCATCTCTCGGGCGCCGGACGCTTGTCAACCTTGGGACCGGCTGCCAGGACCACGTCGATGAACGAGTCGGTCGCGGCCTTCACACGTTGAGGAATCTGCGAGGCGGAGATGGCGCTCCATTGGAAGCCGCATACTGCACACGTTGCCTCTGACGACATGGTGTCAATCTACATTGGCTCCTTTACCAAGCGGATGGAATCTTCGGAAAATGGCGCGAGCCGCCCCGCCCATTCCCAACACGGAGTGGGCGGGGCGGCTCGTTCAAGGGTTAGAGCTTGAATCCACCTTCTGGAGGAGTCTCGGGCTCTTCACCGGTTCCGGCGTCCTGCTCGGCGGAGTCGGATGCGCCGAGCGGACCGTGCTCGCTCTCGTACGTCGACAGCTCGGACACCAAACGCTCGATCTCGCCGGCGGTGTCGTCGGTGGCTTTTCCGGTGCGCTGTGCAAAGAAGGCCGCCCCGAGCTCGCGAAGCAGGACGTCGGCTCGACGACGCGCCTGCACATCCTCCAACTTTGATTGACCGGCTTTACCGGCTTCCTGGGCTTTTTGGGCGAGCTGGGCCGCCTGCGCCTTTACCTTGTCCATGAGGGCCATGATTCTCCTTCTTTCTCTCTACAGTCGACCAAGGAGCCCTTGGCGAAGTGGATTTGCGGCACTGTCGTCCTGGTGCTCGTCAGATTCGAACTCGCGGTGCAACGTTGACTGAAGTATGACAGGTCCATCGCCGGCGAGCGTGATGAGATTGATGCCTGAACCACCGAAGACCGCGGTCATTGCGGTCTGCGCGTTCAAGGCGCCGACGCGCTCAATATTGAATGAGACCGAATCAGCGAAAGCCACGACGGCCCCCGCGTGAACTTGGAGCTTCCCGCCGTAGGCGGCGGGGTTCAACTCAACGAGGCTGCCGCCACCGCCGAGGACGAGGGTGCCCCGTCCTGTGAAATGCTCGAAGATGAGGCCTTCCTTCGAACGGCGACCGAGGCTGAAACCCGTGAAGTCAATGTCGTAGACGACACTCGCCTCCGCGCAGATGAACGCGCGGCTCTCGGCGCGCCAGCCAATGGTTTCGTCAAGCTCGATGATTCGAACCTGACCGGGGACTTCGCCAGCGAACGCGACGAGGCCCGAACCGCCGCTTGGCGTGAACCACTGAAAGGCGAGACTCTGGCCGGCGAGCGCGCGCTTTCCCACTTCAGTGGCGGTGGCGACCGCAGCCTTCAAGAAACCCCCACCGCTCTGCTTGGCGTCCTTGTTGGCGGCGTCCGCGCGCCCACCCGGAACCGAGAGTCGGGTCTCGATGGCCACGTTGGTTGTCTTCCAGCGGAATTTCGTCGCGTCGGCGAACATCGACTGGTCCGCGTCGAGCTGGCAGGTGATGCTCTGCGCAAACTCACCGGTCACTTTGCAAGCAATGGTCATATATCACCTCACACGCGAAGACTAGCCCTACGGAGGATTCGTCGACCAGCGAAGTTGTGGGGCGCCGGTCCGGGCACTCCACGTCGTCACCACGGCTCCCACGTCAGTCCTACGCGAGGCCCGGATTAACCAGGGAAGGTTCGGCGTTTGTGGACATTTCGGCTGACGAAAGTACCTTGGAAGGATGACGATAATCACCGTGTTCCGCAGCCGGCTCCGAGAGGGCGTGGAGCGCGAGTATCAGCCACTGGCCGGTGTGATGAGCATGGTCGCCTCGTCGATGGAGGGATTCATTGACCAGAAGCACTACGTCGCTCCTGACGGGGAGCGGGTCACCGTTGTTCGATTCAAGGACTTCGAAAGCCACCGAAGATGGGCGAAGCACCTCGATCATCTCGAAGCGCAGCAAAGGGGGCGGGACGAGTTCTACTCGTGGTACGACATCTCGGTGAGCGAGGAATCGTACGGCCATACGTTCGACAACTCCGAGATCTGAGGCCACAAGAAGATAAGTCGAGTTCTCGTCACGAAGGTGGGTAGCAGCTGTTTGCCTTCCAGCTCCATGCCGCGAGGACGGCCGCCGGGATGGCGATGGGACAGGTTGAATCCCGGGCCGCGCCCAGGCCGTCGTCGTAGACCGTCCAAGCGCTGGCTCCGGCGGCCCTAGTGAACAAGTTGTACGCACCGTCGTCCTGGGCCCCGATCTGGGCCTGCAAGGAGTTGGGACTGGGATCAAGACCGCCCGCCGCGTAGAAGCGTTCCGTTGATGGATCAAAGGCGTAGTACGTGGTGCCGGCATCGAGGCCGACGTAGTCGGATGCCGGGAGATGATGATACGCCGCCGCGGCGTCGAGGAGGCTGTGGCGTACCGACGGTGTGATGGTGAGATCTTGCGTGACGCCGCTGGTCGTGGTTGACGACGACGATGTCGCCGCCGCTGATGTAGTGGTCGACGCTGATGGTGACGACGAGCCACAGGCAGCGAGCAGCAGCGCACCCCCGATCAGGATGGGAACAAGTTCGCATCCTCGCCTCATTCGGATACCTCGGTTCTTGAGTCAAGAGCTCGGTGCAGATCCGGGTTCAACAAGGGAACCACTCTCTCCCTCTCGCAAATCCCCTAACAACCTTCGCAATGGTTTTCCTGAGCCGCCAAACGATGCCCTTGCGCGATCCGTCGATCAGGGAATTGCTACTCATCATTCTCTTCGCATTGTAGAGATGCCACAATGAGTTCAACGACCCATCGAGTGAGGAGGGGTGGAAACCTTGACAATCTCCGAGTCCGTCAAACAAGCAGTCCGGCAACGAGCCAGGGGAACCTGCGAATGCACGCGCAATAGCTGCCCGCACTACGGACCCTGCAAGGCGCGCGGAACCGAGTACCACCAAAATCGGTCGACCTTCGCCGACGGCGAAGAGATGCGTGCCGTGCAGTTGCTTTGCAAGTCCTGTCACGAGCAGGCCCACGTCGCCGCTGGGTCACTGGGTCGAGTCTGAGAGCTGCGGACCGTACGTCGGACCTGGACCATGATGGCACCGATCGCCGCAAGCAAATGGCTGCGAGGAGGTGCAGAGGAAGTCCCTGACGTGAGCCGGCATCGAGTTGGCGGCAGGCTCTCGAATCAACTGGAGTAGCTGAACATCCAGCGAATGCCGAAACGATCGAGACAGCAGCCCCAATAGGCGCCCCATGGCATGTCATTCATGCCGGTCGCATCGCTCGCGCCCTGCGAAAGTGCGTCATAGAGTCGGTCAGCCTCTTCCCGGCTGTCGAGGTCGAGACTGATCGTCGTGTTGTTGCCGATCCTCACCTGGTGGCCCATCGACTCCAACATGTCGGTTGCCATGAGAATGTGGCCACCGGTGATTGGCAGCTCGATATGCATTATCTGGCTCTGCTCGGCTGGCGTCAGAGGTGGCATGTCCGGGTTGGCGGGCACGTCGGCGAATCGGATGATCGGAGTTTCGAAGTCGGTCCCAAAGACATCCCTGTAGAAAGTGAAAGCCTCCTCGGTATTGCCCATGAAGTTCAGATACGTGTTGACACGACTCATACGAGAAGAATACCGCTCGAGTCAGCGCATTTCCGGGGGTCCATCCGCAGTGGCGGGACCACTTCTGATTGATCGCCTTCGCCCAACGGGTGGACCCGAACTCACCCACATGATGCTGGTGTGACGCGGTGGTCGACCATCAGCTTCCATGCCGGGGCTTGGACCGGTGGCCTGGCGCAATGGGCTGGAGGCGGCGACCGCGGCCACGTACACTGCTCCACATGGGTGTTCTCACCGATGACGTTCGACGGGCCCTGACCGCCGGTCGACTCGCGCACCTCAGCACGGTCAATCCTGACGGGAGCCCGCAGGTCAGCGCAGTGTGGACTGGACTCGAGGACGATGAGATAGTGATTGGCCACCTGATGGGCGGCCGAAAGGTCGCGAACATCGCCCGCGATCCCCGGGTTGCGCTCACCGTGGAGTGCGAAGGCGCGAACGCGGCTGGCATGACCAACTATCTGATCATCAATGGCCGGGCCCGGTTGAGCGAAGGAGGCGCTGCCGAATTGCTGCAGCGCTTGGCCGAGGTCTACCTGGGGCCCGGTGTGAAGTTTCCGCCATTCGATAATCCGCCAGCCGGCCACGTCATACACATCACGCCCGGACGGGTGGGTGGAGTCGGCCCCTGGACCGACCGCTAGTTCAACCGGAACGTAGCCACGCCCGCCCTGCCAGAAGGCTCGAAGGAAGGGAGCCTGTGGAAGGCCGGCGTCCGTCGGAACGGACATTGAGCCCAGGCAGCATGGCCACTCAAGTTCCTTCGTTGCCCTCCCTTAGTCAACTGATAATGAAACTCCCGATCGCGACGCCGGCGCTGCAGGTCACGGATACGTGGGCAGTTCCGGCCCCAGTGGTGGGTCCGATCTCCCACGACCACGTTGCGTCACCGCTCGCGTTGGCGACCGTCTCACCGAGCCCGCCCTCGGTGCTCTGGCGCCCGCTGGGCAGGGTTACGCCAAGTGAGCATGAATCCCCGGGCTTGTTCGAATGAGCGGTCAGTGACTCATGGCCGCCGGGCGCGACCGAGCCGACAAGGTCGGTGATCTTGACTCCGCCGGGTTTGGCGGTGGGCGAGGATCCGCCCGTCGTCGTGATGTTCGAGGACGAGGTGGTGGTTGTCGACAAGGCCGCGTTCGCGTTCGGCCACCTGCCGAGGAATCGGCTATACGCCGATACCCAATTGGTTGCGATGAAGTTCTGCGCGGTCTTGAGGCTCACCTTGCCGGCGCAGATGAGCTCGTGCAGGTGATTCTCAAGGATGTCCTTGCTGTTCAAATACCCGTGAGGGTGATCATTCAGCTCGGGCCAGAGGTTGGTTATGGCGTTGCTCCCGCCGAGTTCGAGCGAGATTAGATGATCGATCTCGTACTCGTTTGTCGTGTGATGGGTGATTCCGTACTCGGCGTAGACGCTCGCCTTTTCGGATTCGGGCACGTCACGAACGCTCGTCGCGTAGCCCGAGCGACAGATGGTGGCGACTGACACGTTGAAGGTGGCGCCTGGCGTCACGCGAAGGTCGTTGAGCGGCTGGCCGTGGCTGTATCGAAACAACCCAACTCCCGCCGAGGCCGCAGTGGGGAGCAAGAGACCGAAGCCAAACAGGGCAGTCGTGACCGACACGCCGACTGAGATGGTTCGGCGCGGCCTCATGCCTTCACCGTAGCCGGAGCCCTCACTTCTCGGAGTTCAAGACTGGCAATACGATCGCCCAGGAGTTCACCGGCATCCACGTCAATCGGGTCGTCAGCTTGTACGTGGAGTCCACTCGACGGCTTGACCTATGTGACGCACTTGGTTGCCAGCGTCGACGTCCGCGGGTTTGAAATTCGAGTGGTGGTTGGCGCCATCATGTACTGGGCGGCGACGGCACGGAATTCGAGTGTCGTTCAAATCAGTGATTCAAACTGTCCGCCGTCGCAGTCACGCTCATGGTCGCCGGTGTCGCTGGATTTATCGTCTCGCCGGACGTCTACTTGACATCTCGCCGTTCACCCTCGACGCCGCGACGCACGCTCGATTGAGAGGCCACCGACGAGGCAGTCGAGCACGAACACCCCCCGCGACTCGAGGGAACTTCCATCGGTGACAAAGAGCGGTGTGGCCGGTTCGAACGTGGGATGAAAGGATCCAAAGCGAGCAAGGGCGTGCAACCACCAGCGTTTCCAAGGGATTTGGTCCACGAAAGGTGTGCACGGGAGAGGACCGCTTCTTCGACGGGATGAGGGACCTTGGGCCCTTGCTTAAGGTCCGGACTTCGGCGAGGATCAAGTTGTTGCTCGTAGGCATCGGGGAGGATCCGTGTCCGGCGAGTTGATAACTGATCGATCGAGATGAGTTCCCATGCCACCCGACTTTGACACCAGCAGGCCGCTCGCAACCCGCCCATCTGTGCTGGAACTCATCAAGCAGTTGGAGTCGCTTCGTAGCGAGATGCGGAGGCGTCACCGAGAGTATGCGTCGGTCTTTGAGCGTGTCCGCCTCGGGCATCGCCAGAGTGCGGCAAACCTCATTGACTACCTCACCCTGCGTCAGTACGACTTGCGTGAACTCCAGGACTCACTCGCGGAGTTGGGCCTCTCATCACTTGGTCGGACTGAAGAACACGTCATAACCACGCTCGAACGAGTTATTGACAACTTGCACATGATGACCAGTGATGGAGATCCGCGCCGAACCGAGTCGGCGGTCAGTTTCTGGCAAGGCCGAGCGATTCTGCAAGCGAACACCTTGGCCCTCCTGGGTCCGCTGCGCTCTGGGCGCTCCACGCGAATCTTGGTCACCATGCCGAGTGAGGCTGCCGATGACTATGAACTGGTCGCGAATCTCATCGAGAATGGCATGGACTGCGCTCGAATCAACTGCGCCCATGACGGTCCCGAGCAATGGCAACGAATGGCGAGCAACATTCGACGGGCGGCACAAGAAATGGGGCGGCCCTGTCCGATCCTCATGGATCTTCCAGGGCCGAAACTGCGAACTGGTCCCGTCGAACCGGGACCGAGAGTTGTACGGCTTCGTCCGCTACGCGATGCGTTGGGTCGAACGCGGTCACCCGCGAGCGCGCGGCTGGTCGACGCGGACAAGACGAGTCCAGATGCGGGCCTTCGAGTGAGTGGAACCATTGAGATCCCAGTCCCTGCCGAGTGGCTCGCTGGTCTGGCAGTAGGCGACCAGATTCGATTGAGAGACACCCGGGACTCTCCCAGAACCATGGAGGTAGCACGGATCGACGACGCCGGAGTCTGGATCGAGGTAGCCGACACCACGTATCTCGGCACCGGGACCACCTTGACCACGGCGGACCATCGAGCAGCAACGGTTGGATCGCTGCCCGCGCTCGAGCAGGCAATAGTCATTCGCGTCGATGACACTCTGACGCTCACCGCAGATCTCACGCCCGCAGCGTCGAACGAGCATGGGGGTACCGGATTCAGCCCCGGGGCCGTCGAGCAGGGACGGTCGCCGACCATCTTGAGAATTGGCTGCACGATGCCTCAAGTGTTTGATTCATTGGAAGTCGATGACCGGGTCTTCTTCGACGACGGGAAGATCGGAGGGGTGGTGATTGCGGCACGGCCTACCGAGGCCGACATTCGGATCACGATGGCTTCGCCTCGGGGCTCCAAGCTTCGGGCTGAGAAGGGGATCAACGTGCCCGACAGCGACCTCCGTCTTCCTGCGATCGGACCCGATGACGAGCGGATCCTTCCCTTCGTGGTTGGCCACGCCGATCTCGTCGAACTCTCCTTCGCCCAGAGTTCGTCTGACGTAGCCTCGCTGCAATCCCACCTGGGAGAGCTCGGCGGCGACGGGATTGGCATCGTGCTCAAGATCGAGACGGTTCGGGGCTTCGTTGCGCTACCGGAGATGCTGCTTGCGGCGATGGCCTCAAAACGAATTGGAGTCATGGTGGCTCGAGGTGACTTGGCGGTCGAGTGCGGCTTCGAGCGCCTCGCCGAAGTGCAAGAGGAGATGTTGTGGCTGTGCGACGCAGCCCACGTCCCGGTCATCTGGGCGACCCAGGTGCTCGATCAAATGGCCAAGACAGGTCAGCCCTCGCGTGCGGAAGTTTCGGACGCGGCGATGGCGGGACGCGCTGAATGCGTCATGTTGAACAAGGGCCCGTATATTGCCGAAGCGGTCGGGGCATTGGACGACATCATCAGCCGGATGAGTAGCCACCAGTTGAAGAAGATGAATCTGCTGCGCCGACTCGCGAGTTGGAAACTTGCCACGAGCGGAGGGAGAATCGAAGGCTCCTCTTTGGAGAATCCTCAGCCGGAGCAATCTCACTAGCGACCACGGCGGTTTGGCCTTCGCCACCTGAAGCGATTGCTGTGCAAACTCCGATCCAGGGGTGAGCGCAGCGGCTTGATGAGGCGGCTCCATCTCGTGACGACACTTTTTGACCTCTTGGGACTCCCTTTACTGGAAGATTCGAACTCGGGGTCAGAGGGCTCCAGAGGATTCTTGACCGATGTGGATTGCCGATAGCCGCGGTCGAACCTGCGAAAGAAGGAGATGCCGCTGCGTCAAACGTCCTTGATCCAGCGCGACCGCTCCAGCTGCTTATGACAGCCGACGCCGCTCCAGAACTTCCGACCCAGCGCGCTTTCGTCGAGGACGACGGCGAAAATTCTGCGAGTACCTGCTTCTCGCAATCGAATGGTCGCCATGGAGAGGAGTTCGCGTCCCACCCCTTGACCCCCGAAGTCAGGACGAACGGCGAGTCGGAATATCGAGGCGCCATCCATCCCAGCCGACGATAAGCGAGCCGGTGATCGCCCCATTGTCAAGAGCCAGCATCAGTGACGAGGGGTCATTGTTGACGAGAAGATTCAGGGAGGCCGAGTCGTCGGCTGGTCGCGCGTTGTTCCCGGCGTGCGCATCCCGGAATCCCAGGAGTGGTTCGATATCACCGAACTCTGCGAATCGACAGGTGATTCGATCTGTCAACGAACCCCAATTTCCGGTGATTGCGATACGCAAGCCGGTGGTGAAGCTGGACACCCGTAATTTCCTGGCCGAAGCTCCTTGGCAAAGAGTGCCAGTATGCGACGAGACAAATGATGGGGGGATCATGAAGGTTGGGATTGGTGCGGGGTACTGGGGTTCTGGACCGCCAGTGGGAGTCGAGCAGCAACTTCAAGAAGCGGAGGCGCTGGGGGTGGACAGCTTCTGGACCGCGGAGGCGTACGGCTCGGACGCGTTGACCCCGCTGGCGTGGTGGGGGGCAAGAACCACCTCGATCAAGCTCGGAACGTCCATCTGCCAGATGGCGGCGCGGACCCCGACGGCCTTGGCGATGGCCGCCATGACCCTCGACCACCTCTCCAGTGGACGGGTGTTGCTCGGCATCGGCGCTTCGGGACCACAGGTTGTCGAAGGTTGGTACGGTCAGCCCTATCCTCGACCGCTGGAGCGGACTCGCGAATACGTGGACATCATGCGCCAGACCATGGCTCGAAGCGAACCTGTCACCTACGACGGACGCCACTACCAGCTGCCCCTCGATGGCGGGGAGCACCTTGGAAAGGCGCTTAAGTCAACGATTCATCCGTATCGACCATCAATTCCGATCCTTCTCGCCGCCGAGGGGCCGAAGAACGTGGCGCTCGCCGCCGAGATCGGTGACGGGTGGTTGCCGCTGTGGTTCTCTCCCAAGTCCGACGGCTTCTACCGCGAGGCGTTGACTGAAGGGTTTGCTCGTGATGGAGCCCACACGAGTGCGCGTGACTTCGAGGTCGCTTGCACCGTCTGGATGGTGGAGCACGATGACGTCGAGATCGCGGCATCATTCTTGAAGCCCGTCCTGGCGCTCTACATCGGTGGAATGGGCGCAAAGGGTGTGAACTTTCATCATGATGTCTTCGTGAGGATGGGCTGGGGCGAGGAGTGCGAAGCGATCCAGGACGCGTACCTCGAGGGAGATCGAGCCCGCGCGATCGCAATGGTGCCGACAGAAATGGTTGAGGACGTTGCCCTCATCGGTCCTGGCGACAAGATCACCGAAGAGATCGAGCGAAAATGGCGCTCGACTTGTCTGACAACGATGATTCTTGGAGGATGGCCCCGAGAGGAGACGAGAGAGCGCATCATCGACACCGTTCGGGGCTAACTCACCATTCGCACTATCCAGCATCGTCAAGTTGAGTCAACTTGGCGGGTCTGACCAATTGGTCAACTCATCACGCCAAGACTCGTCTCTGGACAGAAAGTCCTCTGAGGCAGACGTTCGCAGCAATAGCCAAATTTCTGCTTGAAAAGCTCGATGCGCTGACCAAGATCTCTTGTTCGCGGATTGATGCGCCGCTCAGATGCCCTAGTCAAACGGTGTTTCCACCCCGAGCGAGGCCGCGGGCACTCGGACCGCCCGTCTTCATCGCAATCATATTCTAAACCCATACGGTAATACGTGTTGATGATATTGTCCTGACAAGCCTCTTGATCGGGGCACGTGTGTCGAGAGGGACTCATGGCAGAGGTGGTTCGCGTCCAAGACATATCAAGTGCTCCTGTTGAGAAGGGCCTGCGCAAGGGGGGTCATGGGACTGCTTTCGAGCGTCGTCATTGCGGTCTCGTCAATGGCGCCCGCCTATTCAAAGACCGCGACGAATCTCCATCGCTGGCGTCATCCCCAATTCCTCAACCGGCAATCGACCCGCGCCTTGATCGACACCGATATCGGGGCCGTAGTGGTCCAAGCGGAACCAGCAAATGAATCTGAAGTGGCGATAGCCATGGCCAACGGAAGGGCACCGTGAGAGAACCAGTTGACATTGGCAAGAGCAGATCAGGCCGCCGGGCGGGACGACGCAAGTTCGAGGCGCTGGAAGCGGCGGCGAGGGTCATTGCGGAACGCGGCGCGGACGCGGCGCGGTTCGTGGACGTCGCTGACGAAAGCGGGATTCCTGTGAGTTCGTTGCAGTACTACTTCGGGTCGCGCGAAGACCTTCTCCTCGCGGCCTTTCGCCACGCCTCCGAAACGGAGTTGACGGCCGTCGTTGGAGAGGTGGAATCCCGTGGCGATCCATGGGAGCAGATCACCTTCATCGCCGAGGATGCCGTCTTCGGCTACCGCCCTGGAGACGACTTGGCGGGAAGGATCCGGATCGAGGCGTGGAGGTTCGGGCTGCGCGACGAGGAGATGCGTAGTGACGTGCATCGCGACTACTCCGTCTGGCATCGACTAATTGCTCAGTCAACGGCCGAAGGGATTCGAAGCGGCCGGTTCACGACAACTCTCTCTTCGGATCAGATAGCCGTCGTGACGCTCGCCCTGCTTGACGGAGTTGGCCTGCGACTGGCCGGAAGCGATCCGCTTGTCACGTTCGCCGGGGCTGTTGAAGTTGTGCTCGCCGCTCTGCACAGTCTGCTGGGCGTAGATGCGTCGTGAGGGCGGTTGGCCGTTGGCGATCAAAGTCGATAACTCGAGGTCACCGTCCTCGCGCGGGCAGTCAGGGTGCGGCTCGTCACCGAAGTCAGTGTGGATCGTGGGGCCTACTCAAGGATCGATGAGTACGCCCGGATTCAACATCGCGCCAGGATCCACCACTCTCTTTGCTGCACGAAGTTGAGCCGCGAAGAGCGAGGGACGCTCGAGATCGTATCCGGGCCGGTGGTCGCGCCCGACCGCATGGTGATGCGTGACCGTGCCACCGCCCGCGACGATGGCTCCCATGACCTCGGCCTTCACCTCCTGCCATTGCGCCAGTCGGCCCGAGCTTTGCCCGGGAGCGAGGATGGTGAAGTACGGCGCCGCGCCGTCGGGATAGACGTGCGTCAGTCGACAACTGACGAGTGCCGGCCACGCACCCACAGCTCGCAGCGCGTTCTCGGCGCAGGCCCTGATGTCGTCGACGAAGGAATCGAATCGATCCCAAGTGATCGCGGTCTCGAACGTCTCGCTGATGAGGCCCAGGCAGACGAGGCTGTCGCGAATGTAGGGCGCGCGTAGGAATGAGGAGCGCCACTGGTCCGAGGCATCGAGGTGCTCTTGCCCACCATCGCCGTCGCGACGAATCTCAACGATCCCGCCGTGATCGCGGGCAAGTTCCGCCGCTCTCGCCATGGCCAGGTCCACCGGGTGATCGGCGGACTCGAAGCCGATCAGCAGCAGATGCGCCTCTCCGGAACCAGCCCCCGTCATCATTGCTTCGCCGGCGTCAAGCAGCCGACAGTTCGATGGCCACAGTCCCGACTGGGCTAGGGCTCGCGCCGATCGAGCGCCCTCTGCGAAGGTGGCGAACCTCGCGACGCCAGAGGCTCGGAAGCGCGGCCGGTCCTGCAGCCGCATCCACGCTTCGGTGATCACACCAAGAATCCCTTCCGAACCAAGCAGCAGTCGGTCGGGCGACGGGCCAGCACCGGAGCCTGGCAATCGGCGGGACTCCCAAAGCCCTGCGGGGGTTACCGCGCGGACCGACTCGACGAAATCATCGATGTGGGTGTGCAGCGTGGCGTAGTGGCCCCCCGCGCGAGTCGCGATCCAGCCCCCAAGTGATGAGACCTCGAAGCTTTGCGGATAGTGACGCAACGTGAGTCCGTGCGGGCGGAGCTGGGCTTCGAGCGAGGGTCCGTACACGCCCGCTTGGATGAGCGCGGCCCGCGAAACGGAGTCGACCTCGAGTACACGGTCCAGTCGACCGAGATCGCAGCTGATCACGGGTCGGTCGTCGTTGGCTGGGGCTTCGACACCGCCAACGACCGAAGAACCCCCTCCGTAGGGGATGACCACCGCATCGATCCGTGACGCCCAATCGAGAACTGCGATGACCCCGTCCTCATCTACCGGCGACGCGACCACGTCCGGAGGCCTCTCCCAACGTCGTTCCAGCGCCCGGACTACGTCGCGAAATGACTTTCCGTAGGTGTGGCCCGCTCGAGCAACGTCATCCGACTGGCACCACGGGTCGAGTGAATCGGGTGGCGTGATTCGCGGCGCTGGGAGGTGCAACTCGTCAGGCGTGGGCGGGATAATCGGGTGGGGCGCAATATCGATGAACGGCTGGATTCGCTTCGCAAGCGCGCGCTCTTCAGCGTGAGAGAGTCCCGCGTCCTCAAAGCCCCATCCCCAGAAACGACGAATCCTGTCCACTTGCTCGCACGCTACATCGAGATGGCTCGCGACGGGTGAGTGTCTGTCGCGGCACCTCGCCGGCTCACCGATCGGCGCGAGTGCGGTCTCGAACGACCCCGTACCTGATCATCGAATCCGCCATCGACAACGTCATCTCCTTCACGTCGCGCGGGGAAAGGTCGAATGCACGGCGAATCTTGCTCGAATCGATCAGAAAGGGCTGGCCGATCTCGCTCACGACAAGACGCAGGTCATGGTCGAAGAGCGCCGCGATACGGAGCAGGAACTTCGGGAGCCGTCTGGTTGGAATCCTGTAGCCCAAGGGGCCGTAGTGACGGGCAAGGATCAGGGCGATCTCGCGAAGGGGCACCGCGTCGAGTGCGCAGATGTAGCGCTGGCCCGCGGCCGACGGCGTCGTCATCGCGGCGAGGTGGGTCGCGGCCACATCTCGCACGTCGATAACGGGAAAGACGAGGTCGGGTATCCCGGGAACCTTTCGGTCCAAGATCTTCTTGATCGCTTCGCCCGACGAGCTCCACTCGCCGGAGAGCAGCGGGCCCAAGACGAGGCCCGGATTGATGACGACGAGGTCCATCCGCGACGAAGAGCCCAGGGAGCGCATGAACTCCCACGCCGCGCGTTCGGCGAGCGTCTTCGATTTTGCGTAGGCGTCGATGTTGGGGCCGTCGACGTTCGACCAATCCTCTTCCGTGAACATGTGGTCGCGGTCGCGTCCGTATCCGATGGCGGCGATTGATGACGTGAGTACGACGCGTTGGACACCTGCACGGTGCGACGCGTCCAAGACACGAAGCGAGCCGTCTCGTGCCGGCACGACCAGGTCGCTTTCATTCCTTGGCATCGCCAATGGGAGCGGGCTTGCGACGTGCAGGACGAACCGGCATCCCGCGACGGCTTCATCCCAACCGGCATCGGACGTGAGATCGGCCTGGACGACCACTAGTCGCCGGTCGATCTGCGAACGCACCGATTCGCCGACGTGGGGGGCGAGTAGGGCGGTCAAGCCGGTGGTGCGGGCCACGGACCTCACGGTCGTGCGCACGTCGTAACCGGCGTCGAGGAGCTGGATCATGCAGTGCTGAGCGATGAACCCGGTGCCCCCGGTGACGAGTACGGTCTCAAGCATAACGTCTCGAGGTTAGTGATCGCTCCCGACCTGCCCTCGCCACTCCTCGATCATCAGGTTGATGGGTGTTCTGGTGCGCAGTCAATTGGCGTCACCGCGGTTCGTCGACGAAAGCGGTCCTGGGCGATGGCTGCGCCGGCGAGGATGAGTACGCCCCCGACGGGTTCATTCCATGTCACGGCCTCCTTCAGAAACGCGGCGCCGACAATGACGGCGAAGAGCGGGGTGAGGTAGGTCACACTGCTCGCGATCGTTGCCGGGGTGTGGTCAATGACATGGAAGTTCAAGATGTAAGCGACGCCCGATCCGAGTATCCCGAGCGCCGCCAAGGCGAGCAGTGACGAATCCGAGGAGTGGTGGATGTGGCCGGTGGCAATGGCGAAGGGAAGGAGCTGGAGAGCACCGCAGAGAACCTGGCCGGAGGCGAGGGAAACGGGCCGGTCGTCTAGGCCAGTGAGATGACGGCGAGCATAGGGAAAGGCAATGGCGTAACAGGCGACCGCCGCGAGGCAGGCGCCGATCCCGAGAAGTTGGCTCTTCCCCGGGCCGTGCCAGGCACCAATGGTGACGAGCACTCCCGCGAAGCCAACCACGAGTCCACCGCCAATCATGAGATTAGGCCGTTCTTGGCCAAAGACAGCAATGGATGCGACAACCGTGGCGAGCGGGGTGAGTGCGTTGATGAGCCCGGCAAGTACTGCTGAAATGTGGGTTTCACCATAGGCGAACAGTGTGAACGGAGCGCTGTTCATGAAGAGTGACAGGACGAACAAATGGCCCCACGTTCGAACGTGGTGGGGTAGGCGCGAATGGGTGATTGCCGCGATGACCAAGAGTGAGCCAGCACCGGCGGCGAGACGCAAGAAGGCCACGTCGACCGGTGTCACCGCACGCAATCCGAGCTTGATCCACCAAAACGAGCAGCCCCAGATGGCACCCAGGGCGAAGAAGGACACTTGCCAAGGGATCACGCGTTTGTGGTGCGCGTCCCGGCCCGAATCCGCAGCAGCCATTCGCGTCACGACGTTCGGTGCGCAGCCTCAACCGAGATCAACGCCTGCTTGGCGGAAACTCCCCATCGGTAGCCCCCCAGTGAACCGTCTTGACGTACGACACGGTGGCACGGGACGGCGAGCGCCACGGTGTTGGCGGCGCATGCCGATGCGACGGCCCGGACCGCCCTTGGCGCTCCGATCTCGGCGGCCACCTCGGAATACGTTCGGGTATCACCCGCCGGGATGCTCCGCAACGCCTCCCACACTCGCATCTGAAATGCGGTGCCTTCCAAGTCCACCGGCAGAACCGTCGGATCCCTTTCGCCCCGCACCGCGCCCGCGAGCACGAGAGCCACCTCGACGAGCCCGTCGTCGTCACGTTCGATGATCGCGTGTGGGAACTCGGCGGCGAGCTTCGTCATCAGGACGGCCTCATCGGGTCCCAACTGAACGGCGCACACGCCCAGAGCAGTGCTGGCGGCTACGACGATCCCGATCGGCGTGACGATCGACGTGTAGCCAATTCGCTCACCACGTCCGCCCGCCCGATATCGGCCGGGAGTCATGCCTAACCGGGGGGCGCCGTGCTCGTAGAACGCCCGGCTCGACCCGTACCCGGCCTCGAAGACGGCGTCAGTCACCCGCATGCCCGTTCGCAGGGCCGCGCGAATTCGTTCGGCTTGCTGAACTCGCAGATAGCCGCCGATCGGCACCCCGACAATCTCGGAGAATCGTCGGCGCAAGTGACGTTCGCTGTATCCCAGTCGCGCAGCCATCGTTGCGATGCTCTCGCCATCGTCGGGCTGCTCGAGCCACCGGCACACCGAAGTCACCGCGGCCACCGTCGGGTCGTTGACATGGTCCTGATCGGGAGAACAGCGTCGACAAGCTCGGTAGCCGGCGGCTACCGCATCGAGCGCCGTCGCGAAGAACTCAACATTTCGCTGCAACGGTCTGCGAGATCCGCACCCGGGCCGGCAGTACACGCCCGTTGTTCTCACGGCGTAGACGAACACTCCCGCCAACCGTCCGTCTCGGTCTTCGACCGCCCGCCACCTCGCCTCATCAAGATTGTCCACAGGTCGTAATCTACGGAGGCGACGAGTTCAATGCCTCCCGTTCCCGGACTTCGAATCCTGATGAGCTTCAGCTGAGTTTCGAAATGGCTTCCCAGCCACCCCCTGGCGGAAAGCCAGAACTCCCGGATTTGGCCGCCCACCAAGAACTCTCTATGACGAGAAAGACGTGCGCGACGTAGGATGACAAGGTCTTGACAGACTGCGAAAGGAGTGGCCTTGCCGAGAGTTGTTCCGAGTTTCTTGTTCAACACCGAAAGCCGGGAGGCCGCAGAGTTCTACGTGTCTGTCTTCCCGAATTCCATGGTAACCAGTGTCAGTCACTACGGCGAGGCCGGTCCCATGCCCTCGGGCATGGTCCTGGCAGTGGATTTTGTTCTCGACGGTCAGGATTACACCGCCATCAACTCGGGGGCGAGCTTTGAGTTCAATGAGTCGCTTTCGTTTCGGGTGAACTGCGCTAGCCAAGAAGAAGTCGACCATTACTGGGACCATCTCTCTACGGGGGGCGAAGAAGGCCAGTGTGGTTGGCTGAAGGATCGCTTTGGAGTCTCCTGGCAGATAGTACCCACCGAAATGGGTAGGTATCTGGGGGACCCTGACCCAGAAAGAGCGCAGCGTGCGATGAAGGCAATGCTGGGCATGCGCAAGCTCGACCTCACGCTCTTCCAAGCTGCCGTCGAGGCGGAGTCGTAAGGATTCGTACCTTCTCTTGCGGAAGGTCTGAAAGCCTGGATTCTGCGGCTGACCACGGTAGGCGCATGAGTCAGTGGAGCTTCGGTTGGTTGGGTAGCGTTTGAGTGTGGAATCGGAATCTGAAGTCCTGCTCAAGTTCCTGGATGGCCAACGCCAGCATGTCTTCGGCACTATTGCGGGTCTCAGCGAAGACCAGTTGAGGCAAACAGTCTTGCCCTCAAAATGGAGTGCAATTGGCATGATCATGCATCTTGCCTCTTCGGAGCAGTGCTGATTTCAATGCATGTTTGCAGGGAAGCAGGCTGACTTTAACGAACACACGACGGATGAACTCGACTTGTGGGAAGTCAAGCCGACCGAAAGTATTGAGTACGTCTTGAAACTCTATCGAGATGAAATTGGAGCTACCAACGAGATTATTCGAACTACGTCGCTCCTCACCCCTTTAAAGAGACGCGATGAGGCATGGGGCAACTGGGACGTCTCAAATCTAAGATTCGTGATTCTGCTGGCGATTGACCACACTGCTACCCATGCGGTCCATCTCGACGCTGTCCGCGAAATACTTGATGGCAGTCAGTGGATCGTCTTGTAGGGAGAGAGACCCTGCAGGCTTCGGGCACCCCAATGCGCCAGTGGTTCGAACCAACCGATCGTCTAGCTCGGAGGAATGGACGATCCTTGCCGGTGAACGGCAGGGTCGATCAACACGTCTGATGTGGGCCGACGAGACGCGCTCCCTTCAGTTCCATGGAGGAATGGAGCGACTCAGAGGCCGAACCAAAACCGGCCATGCGTCTAGGAGATCGTATAGAGGGGGATCCCCGTTCCCGGGCGGACCGGAAGGACGTTCATCGACGATTGGTGAGCGCAGACCTTTACCGGAAAGTACTGCACCTGATCCTTCTCGCCCGCGGGGTTGGGAAGAGTCTGGCCGGGCGGCACAACTCGAAGGCCGGCGGCCTGCACGCCCTGACCGGGGCACGCTGCTCCAGTGTCGACAACACCAAGAACGGCGTGCGCGGTTCCATCAGGTACGAGCGTCACCGTACTCGCGACGCCTTGACGCGATGCGGGCTTGCCAGACTGAAGGCCAGTCTTGCTTACGGCCCACACACTGGCGTTGCCGCGCAACGTGCAGGCCTTGGACCCGATGTTGCTGAACTCCAACACGTAGTAGGTGGTGCCAGCCGTGCCATTGCCTTCAAACGCCGCCCAGACGAAAGTGTTGGCGACGGAGCACCTTGCCATCGTTGTCGCGGCAGCCGTCGAACTCGAGAAGAGTGGCACGGCGACGGCGAAGGCGCAAGACATGACGGCCACGCAGGCCATAGCGACGCCTGAAGCGAACCGCTCATTGAAGGGCGCTGTCGGTTTCATCACGCAACTCCGCCAATCTGATGTGCGCGGGATTCTCCAGCGCTGACGATCCCATAAAATCACCTGTCGGCGAACTTGAACAGGGTCCTTCGGCCTCTTCGAAAGTGGCATCAGCTTCACTTCGAGGTTGGGGCAGGAGGGGCTCTCTTGACTGCGAAGTTGGCTTCAGCCCCATTTCCGCCGCACCAATGCAGCGTGAGTTGGAGCAAACTCGAGGAGCGATTGTCTGGAACGAACAGACGCCGGCGCCGGCTGGGCCGGATGTTCAGGTCCGGCCAATCCTGCGGGGGATCGACGCAGCCTTCAACGCTGACTGAAACAGAGTGGAGTCTCCATCTGGGATGCCAGCTGGTCTGTTGAATTCCACCGGACGATCGGAGACTCCCTTCCTGGGCCGATACTTGCCACGAGTGAAGCACGGGATGGTCAAGAGGCAAGATTGTCGAAGCCTTCACTACGTGAATCAAGGGAACATGTGACATTCGACCCACGTTCGCTCGCCCCGTGCACGTCTACGGTCGGGATCGAGAAGGTAGCAGCCCCCTCAAGGCGCGGACGCTCTACGGATGCAGGCGATAGTGGCACACATCAGGTCAACAAAGAAGATGACGAAGGCTCGAGGGGAGCTTCCAACGGCGCGCTTCGCACCATGGAGCTGGCTTGACCACGTGCTCTGGCGGGCTGAGAGGCGACAGAGGCTCGCGCTGCCTCGAAGGGCCGGGGGCGGCCCGACGAGCTGCAAGAATTGGCTCAGCGTTGGCACGGCTGCCGCGGTAACCGCGACGATGGTGCTCACGCTGCTCACGATATCCACTCCACCCGCCAGTGGAGCGGCGCTGCCGGCTTGTCCCGTCGTCGCAAAGTGGCCAGTCAAGCCGGTGACTTCGGACGTCGTTGCGGTGCTCAAGAGGTATTACACGGCTAAACACTTGACACCGATGACCATCTACAAGAACCAGGAGATGGTGCTCAATGTGAATGAGCAATCAGTCGGTGTGCACTACTGCAAGAATCCGGATGGCTCTAAGAGCGGCTACGTGGGTTCTGTTCCAAAGAACGCGACCGCCGCGGTGATGGTGCACGTGAAGCACAAGCCCTACCCGGTGACGCAAGCTCCATCCTCCTTCGTCACGCTCGCGAAGATCCCGCGCACCGGCTGGAAGGTCGTCTCAGAAGGCACAGGGCCATGAGTTTCGTCGATTAGACCGCAGGCCTCTTCTGCCACAAGATCACGACTCCTCGCTTGACCGGCTGACTCTGGTCTGTGGGCTTTTCAAATGATCATGGACTACTGAAGGCGAAGAGGGCGAGAGTCAGCGATATGGCCAGCATTAGGAGTGTTGGGGCTAGGCCGCGAGAGCCTTGGTTGGCGCGATGGTGCAGAACCACCGAAGCAAGGAAGAACGCGGCAAGTCAACAGGCAGCGGCAAGAGTAACTGGACCGCTACCTCGCCCGATAAGTAGCCCGATCGCCGAAATGGACTTGACCAATCCGGTCGGGGTCTCGAGGCCGGTGGAGAGGCCGAGCGGTTGGTGCCCGCGATCGAGTGCATGCAGACGGAGGATGTCAACCACGGCGCTTGGGAGACAGACCAGTACGAGAACTGCGCTCAGTGCCAAAGTGAACGCGTGCATCACCTGACTCTACCGACGAGCCATCGCTTGTTGGCACCCCACCGTGGCTGTGGCTCGGACTTCCGGTTCACGAGGCGAATTCGTGATTGGAACCGGCTTCGAACGAGTGCGGCTCCTTCGTGCCCCTGCTCGGAAAGCATCGGCAGGACTATCCAGGCAATCAGATCGCGACGGCCGCCCCTCGTGGTCATGAAGGGTTGCGGCCTAGCGCAGATCACTTCTTCGAGACTGGCTGCCTGATGATGGTCTTCAACTTGTTCGACGCCGTCCGGCGAGGGTCGCTCAAGTAGATCTCATGATGCTTGCCGTTCTCCTTTAGGCCATTGGCGGGAAGGTACGAATGATGCAGTTCCGCAATCACCGGCGCCTCTTCACTGTACGGACCTATGAACAATGTCTGCACCGAGAGGCCTTCGGCGAGTGCCTCTCTTCGAATGCATGTGAGATCTGCTTCTGGCTTGCGCTTCGAAGCAGAATCAAGACCTGTTCTGAAGAATGAAGGTGTTATCCAATCCGGCAGCATGATCATGGCCGTCCAGAGCCACTTGTCCTTGTTGCCTTTCTCGAAATCCTCCATATCGTTCGACCACCAGAGTCCTTCGAGTGGAGGAACCGAGTAGTCGCGACCGAGTTCTCCCTTGCTCATGAATTTCAGGGTGTACGAGACCGTGTAGAGGGCTTCGATCGCGGAGGCGTACTCCTTGGACGTATTTGGGTCTCCTGACCCATCAACCATCAAGAAGTGCAACTTGGGAACCTTGACTTGAGTGAACGTGCCAGGCCTTGACGAATAGAGCCCTTTGAGCGTCACTTTAAAGTCGATCTTTTCCACGCCCACATACTGTCACCACCCGAGCGGGAGCGCTTGGCTGCTCTGCTCCATTGTCCTTCAAGTCGAACCACTGTCGTTAGCGCGGCAGGGCCGTCAGGAGTTCTTCAGGTGGCAGAGCCCATCTTGTGTCGAGCCTTCGGGGACCTCTCGACGCGCCCCGGTATCGTAGGAGTTATCGAAACTGAGGCGACAGAATCCCTGAGGCTGTCACGGAACTTCGACGCTGGACTTGCTCGATCAAGATTTGGTAATTGGAGTTGCGGAAACCATGTCGAGCCCGAGATCTAGCGCAACGACCGAATGAGTGAGTGAACCCACAGCTATGTAGTCAACACCCGTGCGAGCGACCGCGCCCGCGTTCTCGAGTGTCATTCCGCCGCTCGCCTCGGTGCGTACTCCCGGTAGCCGTCGGGCGACCTCAACGGCAGACTTGATCTCTTCAATGTCCATGTTGTCGAGAAGCAGTAGAGAACACTGAGCGTCGATCGCTTCGAGGACCTGCTCAAGTGTGTCGCACTCGACCTCGAGACTGATCTCAGGGTTGACCGAACGAATCGCGTCGATAGCCCGGGTCACGCTTCCGGCCGCGGCGATGTGGTTGTCCTTGATGAGGGCCGCGTCGCCCAGGCCCATTCGATGGTTTGTCCCGCCGCCGCACCTCACGGAGTACTTCTCCAACTGTCGAAGTCCTGGCGTCGTCTTCCTGGTGTCACGCACCTCGCAAGCTATACCTTCCAAGGCCCGAACCCAAGCGTTCGTCGCCGTGGCGACTCCCGACATATGGGTCATGAAGTTCAACAGGGTTCGCTCAGCGAGGAGCAGCGGACGAAGAGGCCCCGAGAGGTGAAGTACCGCGTCTCCGGATTCGACCGCGTCGCCGTCCTGGTGAATGATCGTGACTCCAGAAAGCGGGAACTGCACGGCTTCAAGGACGGCGAGCGCCACCGTGACGCCGCACACGATGCCGGGTTGGCGGGCGACCACTTCGGCTTCGGCACTTTGATCGACGGGAATAGTCGCCTCGCTGGTCACGTCGGGTCCAAAGCGAAGGTCCTCATCGAGAGAGATATTCACCAAGCGTTGGAGCTCCGCTGAATCGATGCCCGCCACTTCCAGCGACTCTTGGAGTTCCTTGTTCACGCACCGACCATCGCTTCGACTTGTGGGACAATCTCTCCGTCGAGTACCTGAAGGGAGATGGAGCGCGCCCACTGGTCCGAGGTTGCCGGGAAGTCGCTTCGACGATGACACCCACGGCTCTCGTGGCGAAGTGATGCTGCGTAAGCCGCCATCAGCGACACCGTGTGAAGGTTGGTCGCTTCGAGGGTGGCGAGGTCGAGCGCCGCCGCGGGACTATCTGGTGCGCTCTCCAACGTGTCGAGAATGCTCTCGAGGCCGGACCTTTCGCGGACTACTCCGACGTGCGTCGACATCTTGGTCGCTAACGTCTCTCGGTCCGATGCATCGACGCCGCGTCCAGAAGCGGGATAGACGAAGTGCGCAGGCGCTGAAGGACCGGAGCGAGAAGAGAGAGCAACGTCGAGTTGCCGGGCCAGTCGGCGTCCACTGATAAGAGCCTCGGTAAGCGAGTTGGAGGCCAGGCGATTGGCGCCGTGCACGCCTGTGGATGCCGCCTCGCCGATCGCATAGAGACCGCGGATCGATGAGTTGCCATCAAGGTCGGCGCGAACCCCTCCGCACGCGTAGTGGGCTGAAGGCGCAATTGGAATGAGTTCGCTGGCCGGATCAACCCCAGCCAAGCGACAGAGTCCGACCGTCGTCGGGAACTCCTTCCCCAGTCGAAGCTCTCCAATGGCGCGCGCATCAAGCCAGAGATGGGTGAGCGGATCGCTCGGCGAATGCATGCGCTGAAACATGGCGTCAGAGACGACGTCACGCGGGGCGAGGTCCGCGCGCGGGTGACGTCCCTCCATGACCGGGGTCCCTCGTGTGTCGACAATCCGGGCGCCGGCGCCTCGAATGGCCTCGGTGATGAGGGGGGACTGGCCCCGCTGGCCAGGAATGAAGAGGACGGTCGGATGGAACTGGACGAACTCGACGTTGGTGATCGCGGCTCCTGCGCGGGCAGCGAGCGCGAGGCCGTCGCCGGTGGCTTCGGAGGGATTCGTTGACGAGGCGAAGGCCTGACCGAATCCCCCGGTCGCGATGACGACGGCGCGCGCAGCAATGACGCCTACGTCCAGCTCCCGGTGATTCGTCTGGCTGATCCGTCCCGCGATGATCCCCACCACGCCGCCACTGCTACTCGTAAGGGCATCGATCGCGGCGGTGTTCTCAATTATCTCGACGTCAGAGTTCAGTACCGCCTCACGAAGAACCCGGTGCAACTCTGTCCCGATCGCATCGCCGCCGGCGTGGACAATCCGGCGGTGCGAGTGGCCTCCCTCGAGGCCGAGTGGACCATTGTCAAAGCGAGCGCCGAGTTCGGCAAGATACCGAATCGCGCCGGGGGCAGCCGCCACCAATTCGCGCACCGCAACTTCATCCGCGAGGCCGGCAGCGGCGATCAGCGTGTCGTAGGCATGGGAGTCCTGCGAATCTCCACTGTCCATAACGGCTGCAAGGCCGCCTTGGGCGAGGAGAGTGGATCCTCCCCGTAGGCTTCCCTTGCTCAGCATGATCACTCGATGGCCCCGCCTCGAAGCATCGAGAGCAGCGCTGAGTCCGGCCGCTCCCGCGCCGATGATGACGATGTCCGTCTCACGCTGCCACCCGTGCTCCGTCGAGGGCAAGTATCTCAGAGAGGCGACTTTCATTCGCCCACCGATGATGACGCGCCGACCGAGATCATTGCCTCGACGGCTCGGCGAGCTCGGCTCGCGATCTCGCGATCGACCACGACTTCGGTCGTCCCCTCGCGCAAACAGTTGAGCAGGACCTCGGGCGTCGTCATCTTCATGTACACGCACTCGGCCTTCGCATTCACGGGTTCCCACTTGATTGAAGGATTGGCCCTGCGCAGTTGATGCAGCATTCCCGTCTCAGTGGCGACGAGTACCGAACGAGCCTGAGTGGTTCGTGCTCGATCGAGCATTCCACCGGTCGAGAGCACGTGGGTTCGCTCAGCGGGAAGGTCACCGGTGCCGCTAAGCCACAGCGCCGGTGTTGCGCATCCACATTCGGGGTGGACGAAGAGTTCTGACTCAGGTGCGGCCTCAGCCTTTGCGCGAAGTTCCTGGGGACTGATGCCGGCGTGTACGTGACACTCACCCATCCAGATGTGCATATTCTTCCTCTTGGTCGTTCGCTGCACGTGCGCGCCCAAGAACTGGTCGGGCAGGAAGAGGACCTTTTTGTCGCTCGGTATGCCCGCAACAATCTCGACGGCGTTGGCCGATGTGCAGCACAGGTCCGTCTCAGCCTTCACTTGCGCACTTGTATTCACGTACGCAACGACAACGGCGCCCGGGTGCTCTGACTTCCATTGGCGGAGTTGGTCAGCATCAATGCTGTCGGCGAGCGAACAGCCAGCCCGCGGTTCGGGAATCAGCACGGTCTTCTCGGGCGCCAAGATCTTCGCGGTCTCGGCCATGAAATAGACGCCCGCGAACACGATGGTTGCCGCCGAACTGGCGGCCGCGATTCGAGAGAGGGCGAGCGAGTCACCGACGTGATCGGCAACGTCCTGGATCTCGGGGATCTGGTAGTTGTGAGCCAGGATGACGGCGTCGCGCTCGACAGCGAGTCGGCGGACCTCATCGGACCACTTACGAAGGTCCTCGTCTCCTCTGATCCCGGTGGTTGCCAATGGTCGACCTAGCTAGTTGGAGGTGGATTGCAACGAACAATCAGTTCGCTGTTAGCGGTAAGAGCATTTCTCCCCGGAGTTTTCGCCTGATAGGCGAAAACTCCCTTCTTAGGCTACTATTTATCGTGTCATCACGTCAAAACGCCGGGGTTCCCTTCGTCTCGCAACCAGACGACTCGGAGGCAGTCGGCGGATCCGCGAGCCGGTTTGAGCATGAGGCTCTAGCGGTGGTGCTTCAGGTTCGAGACAGGAAACTCCATTCCTTAGTGTGGGAACGGGCGCAGGAACCCTTCGCCCAGCACTGGGCGTTGCCGGGCGGTGCGCTCAGCGGTACGGAGCGTCTCGGTTCTTCGCTCGGTCGCCATCTCGCCACGAAGGTAGACCTCACTGATATTGGTTTTCTCGAGCAGTTGGAGACCCGCAGCGACGTCGACCGGGATCCGCGAGGAAGGATCATCGCGACGGCCTACATCGCCTTGGTCTCGACGGATCTGAATCCGACGATACCTCGCGATACCGCGTGGTTCCCAGTGGATGAACTTCCTCCAACGGCCTTCGACCACGCGTCGATCATCCGATCCGGACGTGAGCGACTCCGCGCGAAACTGACCTACACCAACGTGGCGTACGCACTCGTTCCGGTGACCTTCACAATCGCGGAGTTGAGGGTCGTGTACGAGGCTTGTCTCGGCCACGCAATCTCATCCACCAATCTCCAGAGGGTCTTGCTCCGTCGAGAGATCATCGAGTCCACCGACTCCGTCGCGTTGCCCTCTTCATCCGGAGGCCGCCCGGCTACGCTTTATCGATTCAGCGAGCGGACATTGCGGGTAACCGATCCCTTCGCCGCATTTCGCCCGCCCGCCGGTGACGTTGATCAAAGGCACGAGGCGAGGAATTAACGGACGCAACTCATTTTCGGTTGATACGAGTCCTCCCGAGGTTAGGTCAGGCATTATTGAATACGCGAAGCTGCTCGGTGTCTTCGCCGGGCGAGTAAGTGTTGAATAACCGTGAAGGCGGCCCGAAAGCGTCAGGGAATCTTGGGTGATGCAGCTCTTCTCCATGCGCGATGTTCAAGTTCCGGGCTTGGATCGTGCGACATTCCGAAACCGATCGTTGGGTCGTTAGCTTGCGGCGGGTTAGTTTGGGTTACGGTCAATGTGACCTATTTCGCCTCGATTGCGGGGCAGATCGGGGCTCTTATGGAAGAACAGGCAGATGATGAGAGTGCTGCACCCTTAGCCAACTCCGAGCAAGGAGACATGCCAGTAGCCGTCGAAGTGCCAGCAGTCGCCACTTCGGAGGCAATTCCATCCACGCGGACATCCAGGGCGTGGATAAGGATACTTCCGGCGTTGATCGTCTTGGCCGTTATCCTGATCTTTGTCTTCCAGAATCCCAAGGACGTGAGGGTCAGCCTCTTCACTTTTTCTGGCACACTTCCACTTTCAGTGGCTTTGCTTGGGGCGGTGGTGCTCGGTGCGCTCATGGTGCTGGCGCTGGGATCGGTGCGTATCTTCCAACTTCGCCGCCAAGTCCATCGCAAGTCGGCGAAGTCAGAGCTGGACTAGCCGAAGTAATGGATCGGGCGGCAGTTTGCCGATCAATACTTCAAATATCCAGCAACGATGTAACGATTCAACTTGCCGGGTTGCCCGCCAAGGGAATACGAGTTGATACCGATCTCATTGGGGTCAGACTTCATGCCGAAAGGCAAGACCCAACATTGCGGGCCGGAGCCACGCATTTTGATCCGCAAAGCGGCTCTGAGTTGATTACGAATTCGGCTTCAGAACGTCACGTCGATGCCGGTATTCATCCTCGTCGATCTCTCCGCTCGCGAAGCGCCTATCGAGAATCCTCATTGGATCGTCCTCATGACCCAGACTGGGACCGTGACCCTCGTGGGGAGTGTCACCCTCGTGAGGACCGTGACCCTCGTGAGGACCGTGACCCTCGTGACCCTCGTGACCCTCGTGACCCTCGTGACCACACTGCCCTCTGCAATGTCCTTTGCAATGCCGAGCATGGCCCTCATGGCCCTCGTGGCCCTGATGATGCTTCAAACAACTACCGAACGCAGCAACCGCTCCGAATAATGCAATGAGCGGAATCAGGATCGGGAGTCCGTAGCTTCCTCTTCCTCTGTCTTCTCCACAGCCCATAGTCAACCTGCCTCAATATTGATTACAACTACCATCATCATCGTTGTGTCGCGCAATCTTCGGACAGGGTCGAAGGTCATTATCAATCCGACGACTACATCCCGCGCCGGAACCGGAATCCGAGTCTGGCGAAACGGTAGCGAGCGTGAATGACGTGGCAGGAGTTTGCGCACGGGACTCCCCCAGCGCCACGAATCCCTCGAGTTGCGCAACGGATCAGCTCCGGGAAGTTCTATGTGGAATCCTCGAGGGGATTAGCGTAAATCAGAGAACTCCGTACTCGCTGGAGCGACGTGGACAAAGTAGGTAGTGATGACGAGCGCTGAGGGCCGAGGGCCGAATCTGAGTCGATCGACCAGTTTCCGAGATGTGTACGTTGGCGGTGCCCGGGAAGATGCTGTTCTCCCTGAGCGTGAACGCGCAACCTTGCACCCCTCGTGTCAAGAAGTCAGAACTCCCGGTTGGAGTGGCTGGCGGGCATTTCAAGCCTTGTGAGGCGTTGCGATAGCGCGATGATTGCCTGATGATTGCCTGAGAATTCGCTCTTCAATAGGACTCTGGAAAGGCAAGCCTGGAAGGGCAGAAGGCAGATCGGTGACCATCCCGCTGAAAAGGGGTGACTATTCACATGGAGGCAATGGGACTTTGTTCGAACCTCTCTTGGGGCTCTGACTTGGAGTCGTCGGATGCTTGGAGTACTTTGAAGTCCATGAAAAAAGCCGGCTCGCAGAAGGGCGACTCCCCATCACAGTTGATAGACGCGAGAATCAAAGAGTTGAGCGACTGGCGCGGCGAAACGCTCTCCCGGATCCGCGCTCTGATCAAACAGGCCGACCCCAAAGCCGTCGAGGAGTGGAAGTGGGGTGTTCCGGTGTGGTCTCACGACGGGCTGATCTGCACCGGCGAGACGTATAAGAACGCTGTGAAGATGACCTTCGCCAAAGGCGCCTCTCTGAAGGACCCTTCAGATTTATTCAATTCCAGCCTCGAAGGCAAAGTCAGGCGTGCCATCGACTTTCACCAAGGCGACAAGGTCGACGAGCAGGCGCTGAAGGCCCTCATCCGCGCCGCCGTGAAGTTGAACACCTCGAAGGGCGTCTAGCTGGTTCGAGCAGACGGCTGGGTCAGTGTCGCTCGAGCATCTGGAAGGATGAGCTCGGCAGTGCTGAGAATGCACGCACTGTGGCACTGTGTCCAAACCGACTCTTGTCGATGGACTTCGACGACTTTCTGTCGCCAACGTTTCGCACCCCCAACGGGATTCGAACCCGTGCCGCCACCTTGAAAGGGTGGTGTCCTAGGCCGCTAGACGATGGGGGCCTGCACTTCTTTCCACAGCGATGCCATGGTGGTCGGGCTGCCGGGATTTGAACCCGGGACCTCTGCGTCCCGAACGCAGCGCGCTACCAAGCTGCGCTACAGCCCGCAGCGAGTATCACCCGCAGCCCGATAATCCTAGTCCGTGCGAGCAGCCTCGGACAAAGCGTTACGAATCGGCCAGCTCACCGTCGGAAACCGGCGGGTGATGCTCGATGACGATCTCACTAATCCGTCGTCGCTCAACGGACTGGACTCGAAACGTCCAGTCACCGTACGAGTAGGTGGTGCCCGCGGCGGGGATCTCTCCCGCGAGGTCGAGAACGAAGCCGGCGACCGTGACGTATTCGCCCTCGGGGATCACGACCCCGAGCTCTTCCTCGACTTTGTCGACGTGGGTCTGGCCGTCTACGAGCCAGCGGTCTTTTCGGATTCGAACTATGGCCGGCTCGTCGTCCTCGTCGAACTCGTCGCTCAGATCTCCGACGAGCTGTTCGAGAATGTCACGAATCGAGATGACGCCAGCCACTCCGCCGTGCTCTTCAAGGACGATTGCGAAGGTCCGACGCTGCTCGCGCATCTCCTTCAAGCTCTCCAGCAGGTCAAGCGTCTCCGGCAGCATCAGCGGGCGGCGAATCTTGCGCGCTATTTCATTCGCGGTGGGCAGCGAAACGCCGATGGCCCTCTTCGCCGCGGTGCTTCGAAAGAGGTCGTTGACGAAGAGGACGCCCTCCACCTCATCGAGGTCGCCCACGACAACCGGAAAGCAGGAGTGGCCGGTATCGCGTACCGCTTCGGCGATCGCTTCAGGGGAGACCGGAATCGTCAGGTAGACAACGTCCACCCGCGGGGTCATCACGTCTCTGAGTTCGAGTTCGCTCAGCTGATCGACGCGGGCGTGGATGGCGATCGCTTCGGGGGATGCAGTCTTGGTTTCCTCGCGACCGCTGATGCGCGCGCGGAGCCGCGCGAGGCCCGTTGAGGGAGGTTGCTGGTCGCTCATTCGTGGTTGGCGTTGGCGGCGCGGACGGTGGCTGGAAGGAACGTCTCGTCCTCGTAGCCCTCACCGCGCAGCAGCGCCCGCACGGCCGAGCGAACCCGCTGGGGGTCCAAGGGCTTCACGACAAATCCCTCGGCGCCGCTTCGTCGAGCGAGGAACACGTCGGGCCTGCGGTCAAGAAGCATCAGGACCGCGACGGGCTCTGATGCGCCGTAGGACTCCTCGTGGCGGAGATCCATGCAGATCGCCATGCCACCCATGGAGCCGATCTGCATGTCCAGGATCACCAGGTCCACCTCGCCGCGCTTCACGCGAGCTAGCACGTCGCGGCCGTTGGAAACCTCCTCGATGAAGAGGTCAGGGCCTTCGAGCATTGTCCGAAGTTCATGACGAAGTGATGAGAGATCGCTCGCTAAAAGAACTGTTGCCACGGGATTCAGCGTAGCAAGCCTGGATTTCACCTCCGAGAGGCATCCCGAATCTCGTCTTGCTATCAGGCGGGCCATGTGGTTATCCTGCATTTTTGGGTCGAACCGGGGGGAGAGACGATGGCAATTGCTCCATTGGAATGGTCGGACTTGGCGGCGTGCCGGGGCAGCGAGGGCTCGCTCTTCTTTTCGCCAGAGGTCACCGAGCGTAAGGATGACCGGGTCGAACGCGAGCAACTCGCGAAGAAACTCTGCGCCAGTTGTCCGGTCCGAGAGGATTGCCTGGAAGCGGCGCTCGGGCGCCACGAGTCCTACGGAATCTGGGGCGGCCTCAACGAGTTAGAGCGGCGGGCTTTCCTGCGCCGTTGATCGGACCCAACCAAGCTGCGTGGGGCTCACGATCGTGAGCACGATGAGCAGGGCGAAGGTGATGACGTGCACGCTCGTGCAGTAGAGGCAGATGCTCTTGATGATGAGTAGCTCTGCGGTGACGAGCCATAAGACCAGGCACATCGAGACGATGGAAAGCGCGAATCGAACGACGTGAACCTGGTAGTTCTTCGCGCGCCACGCCCAGGGTGAATTGAGCACCGACATGGCCGAGTAGCTGACAACTCCAAGCACCGCCACCGGAATACCGAGAATCTTGGACTGCGCCGAGGTTGTCACCTTCGTGCAGTTCTCGAATCCGACGGTCGAGCAGCCCAGGTAACTCGATCCCCGATAATGCTGCACCGTCATGTAGATCGAGATCCCGAGCCCGATGAGGCTGAGGATGAAAGTGAGTGCGATCGCCCAACGAGCAACTGGCTGAGCGGTCCGATCCATCTAGAGCTTCATGGCCTTCTTCGCCGCGAGCACGCCCGACGTGTTGCAGACCGTGCTCGGCTGCTGGTTCGTCAGCTTGCAGAGCGCCGCCGTCTGGTAGTTCGCCGAGGCGATGATCGCGTCGGTGACGGGGCTCGACGAGTCCTTCAGGCCGCTGGCAATGGAGCCGCGCGTGAGGCCCGAGAGTGTGGCGGGGGTGTAACTCGCACCCGAGATGACGAACTTGTTGCCCATGGTGATGAAGGGAATCGATCCGTTATCGGCGGCGGTCATGCCGGGGATGTACTTGGACGTGTCGTACTTGGCGAAGATGGCCTGTTCAGCCTTGGTCGGCGTCTGGAGCTTTCCGTACGGAGGGCTGGTCGACGCGTTGTAGACGTTGTTGAGTTCCTCGATGCTCTTGAAGACGAGGTACTTTGACGAATAGGTTGACTTCCAGAAGGTGAAGGTTGGCGTGCTCGCGTAGACGTCAACTGACGAACTGGTCGTGTTGCCGAGGCCTTTCCACGAGCCGAAGCGGCTGAGGGCGATGATCGTGGGCCAGCGCTGGGCCGCGCAATAGGGGCAGTATTCGGCACCCAGGTAGAAGACCTCGGGAAGGGTGGCGCCGCTCGACGACGTCGCGGTGAGCGCTGGTTGGTTCTTCAACTCAATTGGCGGGGTCACCGAGGCGACCGGCGAGGTGATGCCCACGGTATTGAAGATCGAGGCGGGAATCGTCGTCAGCTCCGAGACGGTGGTGGCATCGGTGGGCTGGAAACCGCTGGATTTCGTGGTGGTCGGCGATCCGCTCACTACCTTGATGATCACGAGGCCGGCCACGACGACGACGACGAGGCCGACTGCGATCCAAGTGAAGAGACCCGCGGGGCGACCGGTCGTCGTCGGGGCGGGTGGTTGCTTGGCGGGTGGTTTCTTTGCCACGGTGCTCCTTGTGCGTAGAACTCTCAAACTTAGTAGAACTTCCTGCTAGGTCCTCCGATGGCGCGAAAGGCTAGGTAGTTTGCTCTATGGCTGAAATTCTTGCACCTCGTCCCGCGGCCACCGTGATGACTCTCCGCGATACACCCGATGGTTACGAGATTCTTATGTTGCGCCGCAACCTAAACAGTGATTTCGTGGGCGGCGCGTACGTGTTTCCCGGGGGAGGCGTCGACGCGAACGACGCCGGCCCAATGGCCCAGGAGATCGCAGTTGGCATCTCCGACACCGAAGCTTCGAGACGGTTGAGCCTCGAAAGCGGGGGTCTCGCGTACTACGTGGCGTGCCTACGCGAGCTCTTCGAGGAGGCGGGCCTCCTCGTGGCCTGCGACGAGCACGGCGAGTCCGTGCACGTCGATGACCCGGTGTTTCTCGCTCGAATGGCCAAGCACCGGCGTGAGGTGAATGACGGATCACTCGGGTTCGTCCACATGATGCGCAGCGAAGGGCTCCTCCTCGACCTGCGGGGCCTCGCGTACGTGGCGCACTGGGTGACTCCCGTAGAATCGCCGCGTCGCTACGATACGAGATTCTTCGTCGCGTTGGCGCCCGCCGGTCAGACCGCGGCGCACGACGCGGGAGAGACCGTGGCAGACCAGTGGATTCGCCCCGTCGACGCGCTGGCCCAGAACGCACGTGGCGAGCTGCAGTTGATCTTGCCCACGATTCGAAACCTCGAAGCGATCGCGCATTTCTCCACCGCGAGCGAGGTGCTCGAGTACGCGAACTCCAAGTCGTCCATCCCGTGCATCTTGCCCCGCGTCAAGGTTCGAAACGGAGAGGTTGTCATCCTGATCCCGGGCGACGAAGGCTTCGACGACTAGTTGTTCTGCGCCACCGACCGCTCGAGTGCGTCGAGCATCCGAGCCGTGCATCCCTGCGCGCCCGAAGGGGGCGCAATGTCGCTGAGGATCCGTTTCGCCAGGGTGGTGAAGGGACCGTCGCTCGCTTCACAGAGCACCGCCGGCTCGCCCGAGTCGCCGCCGGCGCCAATGGAGGGGCTCAGCATTATCTCCGCGAGCAGCGGCACACTGAGCTGCTCGCTCAGTTCGCGTCCTCCGCCCTCGCCGAAGAGACTGTGACGCTCGCCGCACGTGCAGAGCAGTCCACTCATGTTCTCCACGACGCCCAGCACACGAATATTCGACTTGCGCGCGAAGTCCGCCGAGCGGGCGGCGACCCGTTGGGCGGCGCTCGCGGGCGTTGTCACCAGGATCTGCCCCATCTGGGGCAGCAGGCGCGCGAGCGTCATGACGATGTCACCAGTTCCTGGGGGCGTGTCGATGAGGAAGTAGTCGATGTCCGACCAGTCGGCATCCTCGATGAATTGCGCCACCGCCTTTTGCACGATGAGTCCGCGCCACAGCAGAGCCTGATCCTCGTCGGCGAGCAGCCCCATGGAGAGCAGCTTGATTCGCCCACCGTCGAAGGCGCGTTCGAGGGGTCGCATCTTTCCGCCGTGGGCCTTCACCTCACCCTCGATGCCGAGCAGCCGCGAAAGCGAGAAGCCCCAGATGTCGGCGTCGAGGACGCCAACGCGGTGGCCTTCGCGCGCGAGCGCCACCGCCAGGTTGGCGGTGATCGAGGACTTACCGACCCCGCCCTTTCCCGAAGCGATCATCAGTACCGGCGTCTGGAATGGAATCGACGTGAGGGGCGCGCGAGCCTGGGCGAAGGCTCGCGCGCGCTGCATGAGGGCGGCCTTCGAGCGGGCGTCCAGGACCCCCATTACCAGCTCAAGCGAGGTGACCTCATCGAGCGAAAGAGCAGCCTCGCGGACGTCGCGCTCTATCTGGGCCCGCAAGGGACATCCCGAGGTCGTGAGGGCGACCGAGACTGTCGCGTGGCCCTCTTCGTCAACAGTGATGTCGCCCACCATGCCGAGTTCGACGATGGAAGCCCCAAGTTCGGGGTCTAGCACCTGGCTCAGGCGATCTCGGAGGTGTTGAACGGCTTGCACGTAGTGACGCTACCGGTGATTGATTTAGGGTGTTCAGATTCAGAATCCTTCGCTACCATGGAGGGAGGACTTTTGAAGGAGCCAAATGTCAAACGCCACTACGACCAACGTCAATCTCACCTCGAAGAACGTTGATCCAATAACGCTGAGCGAGATTGCGGTCGCCAAAGTCGGTGAGTTGATCGCCGCCGAGGGAGCCGATGAGGTCCTGGCGCTTCGCGTATCGGTGAAGCCCGGCGGATGCTCGGGCTTCAACTACGACATGTTCTTCGACTCGGAGTTCGCCGACGATGACATCCTGCGCGACTACAACGGCGTGAAGGTTGTCGTTGACGCCGCCAGCGCCGAGTTGCTCACCGGCTCAACGCTCGACTATTCGGACAGCCTGCAGGGTGCTGGTTTTCACATCACCAACCCGAACGCGACGCGCACCTGCGGCTGCGGCAACTCGTTCAGCTAAAGAGCGCCCCGATCGTGAGCGCGCCAGTAGGTCCCTATTCGCCGTGGCGCCGCGCCGGCGACCTCGTCGTCATCTCCGGTCAGCTCGGCCTGCTTCCGGGAACCGACACCCCCACGATGGCCGAAGGCGGCGCGCCCGACCAGCTGCGCCAGGCGCTGATAAACGCGCGCCGGGTCCTTGGTGAAGCTGGAGCGACGTTCGATCAGGTCGTGAAGGCCACGCTCTTCCTCGTCGACATGGATGACTTTGCTCCGTGCAATGAGGTGTGGGTCGAAGCCTTCGAGGCGCCGCGCCCGACCCGTTCGGCTGTCGCCGTCGCCCAATTGCCGCTCGGCGCCCGCGCCGAGGTCGAGCTCTGGGCGTATTCGCCGCTCAACTAGACGCGTAGTCGTTCGGCGTCGTGCCGAACTTGTAACCAACGGAACGCACCGTCTGAATCAGGTGCGCGTGCTCTTCACCGAGCTTGGCGCGGAGCCGGCGAACGTGGACGTCGACCGTTCGCGCGCCGCCGTAGTACTCGTAGCCCCAGACCCGGCTGAGCAGGGTCTCACGGGTGAAGACCCGGTTGGGGTTGGTCGCGAGGAACCGGAGCAGCTCGTACTCCATGTACGTGAGGTCCATGACCCTTCCGGCGATCGACGCCTGGTACGTCTCGAGGTTCATCGAGAGCCCGCCGTGGTCGATCCGAGGGGCCACGCTTTCGTTGCCCGCGCGGCGCAGACGGTGGCGCAGCCGCGTGGCGAGCTCGCTCACGTCGAAGGGGCCCACCACGAAGTCGTCGAAGAGGTCCTCTCGGAACGTCAGGTCGTCCAACTGGTAGTGGTCGAGGAGCAGGATGATCGGACCGACGCCTCGCTCGCGGCTGCGCAGTTGGCGGCACAGGTTCATCGCCTCGCTGAACGGGAACGCGGAAGCGTTGATCACCGCGCCGGAAAAGCCGTCCGCGGGCTCAAGGCTGGTGATCTCGTTGAGACGTCCCGACGTTGCGATGGCGGGCGAAACGCCCGTGACGTCAAAGGCCTTTCGCACCGGCCCTTCGCACGAGGGAACGCAGAGGACGACGTCGATGTTCACAGCAGCGGGAGATACCGCTCGAGCTCAAAGGGGGTGACCTGTCCCCGGTACGCATCCCACTCGGCGCGCTTGTTGCGCAGGAACCACTCCACCTGATGGGCCCCAAGGGTCTCGTGCATGAGACTCGAGTTCGCCATGAGATCAACCGCTTCGGCGAGCGACTGCGGCAGCGGCGAGGTGCGGGCCCCTTCCTTCGGAAGTTCGTAGTCGCCGTTCACGCCGCGAAGTCCCGCCGCCAGAATGACCGCAAAGGCGAGGTAGGGGTTCGCCGCCGGATCGGGCGAGCGGTACTCGATGCGTGTCGAGTCGATACGTCCGGGCTTCACCGACGGCAGGCGCACCAAGGCGGCGGCGTCGTAACGGGCCCATCCGGCGCCGACCGGCGCCTCGCCCCCCGGGACCAGGCGCTTGTACGAGTTCACCCACTGGTTCGTGATGGCGGTGATCTCGGGCGCGTGGTGCACGAGACCGGCGATGAACTTGACGGCGACGTCGCTGAGTCCGTAGGGGCCGTCGCCGATGAACGCGTTGTGCTCGTCGTTCCAGAGCGAGAGGTGCGTGTGCATGCCAGAACCCTGCACATTCGGGAGGGGCTTGGGCATGAAGCTCGCCGACACGCCGGATTGGCGGGCGAGCTCCTTGACGACGTGGCGCACCGACATCACGGTGTCGGCCATGGTGAGCGCGTCGGTGTAGCGAAGATCGATTTCGTGCTGGCCCGGCGCATCCTCGTGCTGGGCGTGTTCGACGCCGATGCCCATCTCCTCGAGCATCAGCACGGTGCGTCGGCGCAGCTGGCTGGCGGTGTCGTCGGGCAGCAGGTCGAAATAGCTGCCTTGGTCGATGGGCCGGGGCAGGTGGCTCGGATCGAGGTCGCTGAAGTAGAAGTACTCGATTTCAGGGGCGACGAAGAATGTGTAGCCCTGGTCGCGGGCGCTGCCGAGCACGCGCCGAAGCTGCTGGCGGGGGCATCCTTCGAACGGGGTGCCGTCGATGTTGACGATGTCGCAGAAGACCCGCGCGACCCCGGCGCCCTCCTCGTACCAGGGAAGAAGCTGGAAGGTCGTGAGATCGGGACGGGCGAGTACGTCGGACTCCTGGGTCCTCGAGAAGCCGTCGATGGCGCTGCCGTCAAAGGTCATGCCCTGGTCGAGGGCGTCCTCCAACTCGGCGGGGGTGACGTGGAAGGCCTTGTGGCGTCCGAGGACGTCGGTGAACCACAGTTGGACGAATCGGACGCCGCGCTCTTCGACCGTCCGCAGTACGTACTGCGCCTGACTCTGCATATGGGACATTCTCGCACCTTCTCCGCGTGGGCACATTTCCGGGCCACGAAACACAAAACCCGCCGCTCGGATGAGCGGCGGGTTTTGCCACAACGATCTAGCGGCGCGCGGCCGCCTTCTTGACGGGGGCCTTCTTCGCCGGGGCCTTCGAAGCCGCCTTCTTGACGGGGGCCTTCTTCGCCGCTGCGGGCTTCGCCGATGCCGCGCCGCAGATGGTCTCGACGATCACCCTCGTCACGAGGTAGGGGTCCATGTTGGCGTTCGGGCGACGGTCCTCGAGGTAGCCCCTCTTGTCACGGGCCACACCACCGGGAATGCGAACCGAAGAACCGCGGTCGGACACGCCGAAGGAGAACTTGTTGTACGGCGCGGTCTCGTGGGCGCCGGTGAGGCGGTCCTCGATGCCGACACCGTAGGCGGCGATGTGCTCGTTGACGCGGGTGCCGAGCGCCTCGCATCCCGCGATGATCGCATCCCAGCCGCCGCTCGCGCGCATCTGCTTCGTGGAGAAGTTCGTATGGGCTCCGGCGCCGTTCCAGTCGCCCTTGATGGGCTTCGCGTCGAAACTGACGTCGACGTCGAACTCCTCGGCGATGCGCTCGAGCAGCCAGCGAGCTACCCACAGCTGGTCGCCCACGGCCAGGGTGTCAAGAACCCCGACTTGGAACTCCCACTGACCCATCATCACTTCGGCGTTGGTGCCCTCGATTCCGAGGTCGGCACGGATGCAGGCGAGCGTGTGAGCTTCGACGATGTCGCGCCCGGGCATCTTCGAGCCGCCGACGCCGCAGTAGTACGGACCCTGCGGCGCGGGGAAGCCGTCCTCGGGCCATCCGTAGGGGCGGCCGTTCTGGAAGAAGGTGTACTCCTGCTCGATGCCGAACATCGGCTCGAAGCTGGCGTACTTCTTCGCGACCTCCGCAGCCGCGGCACGGGTGTTCGTCGGGTGGGGGGTCATGTCGGCGTTCAATACCTCGCACATCACGAGGATGTCGCCGGGTCCGCGAAGCGGGTCGGGACACGTGAAGACGGGGATCAAGACGCAGTCGGAGAAGTGACCGGTCGCCTGGTTGGTGCTCGAACCGTCGAAGCCCCAGATGATCGGCTTTTTCCCGTCAGCGATGATGCGGGTCTTGCTTCGCAGCTTTCGGGTGGGCTCTGTTCCGTCAATCCAGATGTACTCAGCCTGATACGACAAGGTTGCTCCTTCAAAATGTCATCGCGTGACTCACGCGACCTCTTCAAGTCTTGCGGCTGGGCGACCACCCGTACCCCGAGTTCTGTTAACCCCGTGTAAACCTTTCCACGAAGACGCCCGGGTTGGCACCGATAGGCTCAGGGAGTGCCCGTCATCAGACTCGCTCTGGCCCAAATGAACGCTGTCGTGGGGGGTTTCGCGCAAAACGTTGAAGCCCTCGGGCGTTTCCGCGCCCAGGCGGCCCTGCAGGGCGCCGATCTAGTGCTCTCGCCCGAGCTTTCGCTCACCGGTTACCCGCCCGAGGACCTGCTCCTGNNGTGAGCGAGGGCGCCGGCCTGGCGCTCGCGCCCTCGAGCGACGGGCGTGACGTGACGCGGTTCGCTCCCGACGAGGTGAGCCCCTCCCACATCGCCAACGCCCTCGTCGCGATCAGCGAGGACGGCATCGTTGCCACCGCCACGAAGCGGCTGCTGCCGAACTACGACGTGTTCGACGAGCTGCGCTACTTCCATCCGGGCGTTGGTCCTCACGCGATCGTGAACGTCGAAGGCGTGGGTGTCGGACTGCTCATCTGCGAGGACGTCTGGACGGCGAACGGGCCGGCGGCCGAACTCGCGCGAGAGGGCGCCACGCTCCTGGTGGTGGCGAACGCCTCGCCCTTCGCGCGCGGCCGCCGCGAGGAACGAGAGGCGATGCTTCGCGAGCGCGCGCTCGAGACGAACTGCCCGATCGCCTACGTGAATCTCGTCGGCGGCCAGGATGAACTGATCTTTGACGGCCAGAGCATGGTCGTGAACGCGAAAGGTGACGTCATCGCCAGGGCGAGCGCCTTCAACGAGGAGTTGCTCATCGTCGAGATCGACGCGCGCGAGTCGGCGGCGGGAACCGTCATCGACACCTTCTACGCCCGTGATGAGACGCGCACCAAGGCGATCCACCTGAACCACATCACCGATCCCCTGGGCGAAGTGGAGGAGATCTACCAGGCGCTCGTCATGGGGACGCGCGACTACCTGCGCAAGAACGGTTTTCGATCGGCGATCCTCGGGTTATCGGGAGGGATCGACTCGTCGCTCGTGGCGACGATCGCCGTCGACGCGGTGGGCGCCCGGGCGGTGCGCGGATTCGCGATGCCGAGCCGCTACTCGTCCGACCATTCGGTGAGCGACGCCGAGGAGCTGGCGCGTCGGCTCGACATCGAGATCACGACGATTCCCATCGAGCCCGCCCACCAGGCCTTCGGCTCGATGCTGCACGGCGTGCTCGCCGGCGAACCGGTGGGCCTCACCGACGAGAACCTGCAGTCGCGTGTCCGTGGCGTGGTGCTGATGGCGGTGTCGAACGCCACGGGAGCGATCGTGCTCACGACCGGCAACAAGTCCGAGATGGCCGTTGGTTACTCCACCCTTTACGGCGACTCCGCCGGCGGCTTCGCCGTCATCAAGGACGTGCCCAAGACGCTCGTCTACGAGCTCTGCCGCTACCGAAACGAGGTCGCGATCAGTTACGGCGACCCCGAGCCCATTCCCCATTCGGTGCTGGTGAAGGCGCCATCCGCCGAACTGCGTCCGGACCAACGCGACGACCAGTCGCTGCCCGCGTACGAGGAGCTCGATCCACTGCTCGAGCTCTACGTCGAGAGCGACGCCACCGCGGAGGAGATGATCGCGAGCGGGCACGACCCGGCGTTGGTGCTGCGAATAACCCGTCTCGTCGACCTGGCCGAGTACAAGCGCCGCCAGATGCCGCCGGGGGTTCGAATCTCGAAGAAGGCCTTCGGGCGCGACCGGCGAATGCCCATCACCAACGCCTTTCGCCCCGAGACGTTGTGATGCCCACGAGCGACGAGATCGTCGAATACCTGGCCTCGTGCTTCGACGGCGTCTACCGCGCGCTCGGCGAAAGCGCCCCCCACATGACCAACGACGCCTACGTTGTGCGCACCTACGAGATGGGCCGGGCCTTCGGTGAGGTGGCCCTCGCGATGCGCGCGAGCCTCGGCCACGCTCCGGCGAAGCCGCTCACCATCATCGATGCCCTGCTTCGCCACGCCCTCGTCAATGACGAGACGGGGGCCATGACGCTCTACGCCATGGCGATGGTCGTCGGGCCCCGGTTGCTGGTTTCGCTGCGCGACGCCCACGAAGTGGTCGGGGATCAGTCGATCCGGGACCTTCTCGACCGCGCAGCGGACGTCACGGTGCGAGAGATCCGATCCGTCGGCGAAGTGGCCAAATCCCAGCCACCCATTGATGATCCGAGCTGGCAAGAGGCCGCGAGGGACCTCACCAACACCCTCGAATCGGCCGGAAACGCTGAGAGTTTCGGGTTTTCCCGCTAGGTTGCATAGCCCCGTATAACTAGTAGTACCGGACTAACCGGGTCGGGAGCTTCAAGGGAGAACCATGGCTAAAGATCGCGTTGACAGGGATGACGAGGACCTCGTACGTCTCTACCTTTCGGACATTGGTCAGTACACCCTTCTGACCAAGGACGATGAAGTCCACCTCGCCCAGACCATCGAGGAGGGCCGCGAGGCGAAGGCCGAACTCGACGCCGCCGAGAACGACAAGAAGATCAAGATCACCCCGACGAAGAAGCTGGCCCTCAAGCGCGCCATTCACCGTGGCGACCAGGCCGAGCGCGACTTCGTCCAGTCGAACCTTCGTCTCGTCGTCTCGATCGCGAAGAAGTACCAGGCGTCCGGGCTTCCCCTGCTCGACCTCATCCAGGAGGGCAACCTCGGCCTGATGCACGCCGTCGAGAAGTTCGACTGGCGCAAGGGCTTCAAGTTCTCCACGTACGCCACCTGGTGGATCCGTCAGGCCATCACGCGCGGCATTGCGAACACCGGCCGCACGATCCGGCTGCCGGTGCACGCCGGCGACACGCTGGCGCGCGTGCAAAAGGCCCAGTCGCGCCTGGAGCTGAAGTTCGGACGTCCGCCGACCATCAAGGAACTCTGCGACGAATGCGAGATGCCCGAGGACAAGTTGATCGAGGCCCTGCGCTTTCGCAGTGAGCCAATCTCGCTCTCGGAGCCGCTTCGTGAAGACGGCGACGCCGAACTCGGCGACGTCGTCGAGGACCGGTCGGCCGAGTCGCCGTTCGACGTCGCCGCTGTGAAGATGATGCCCGCCGCGATCGAGAAGCTGCTCCAGCCGCTCGACGAGCGCGAGCAGAAGATCCTGCGGATGCGTTTCGGCCTCGATGGCGCCGGAGAGATCCGTACCCTCGAGGACGTTGGCGCGGAGATGAACCTGACCCGCGAGCGTATTCGCCAGATCGAAGCGCGCGCCATGAGCAAACTCCGTCACCCCTCGTCGGACACCGGCGCGCGCGACCTCTTGACGCTCTAAGCCCTGCGGAGCCTTGAGCGTCCGAGGACGGCCACGGCTCCGATCACTATCGCGCTGATGAAGAACGGCGTGTGCGACCTCGAGCGATCGTGCGCGCGCACGGGGTGCGAGAAACTGAGGATCGCCCACTGACTATCGTGGGCCATCTTGGCGAGCGCACGGTCGGGGTTCACCGCGAACGCGTGGCCCACCGCCTGGAGCATCGGGATGTCCGTTTCCGAGTCCGAGTACGCGAACGACGACTCGAGGTCGATGCCGCGCTCGGCGGCGATCTCTCGCATGGCGACGGCCTTGTTCTCGCCCTGGGCGAAGAACTCCATCTCCCCGGTGAACTTCCCGTCCTCGTCGATCTTGGCGCGCGACGAGATCGCGCCCGTGATGCCGAGGAGCTCGGCGAAGGGCTCGACGATCTCCGAGGGCGACATGCTCACCAGCCACACCTCGTCGCCTTCGCCCAGGTGGTGGTCGATGAGCTCCAGGGCCTCGGCGTAGATCAGCGGCTCTATGACGTCGTTGATGGTCTCGGCGACGAGGAGCCTTACCTCGTCGTGGTCCCAACCCTTCGTCACCTTGAGCACGGATTCACGAATTTGCGTGAGCTTGTCGTCGTCAGCGCCGAAGCGCATGAAGAGCATCTGGCTCAGCACCCCCCAAATGAGGGTTCGGCGGCGAAGGAGGCCCCGCGCGTGGAACTCGGGACCGAACGCGACGAGAGAAGACTTGGCAATAACGGTCTTATCGAGGTCAAAGAATGCGGCGCGCACCCTTCAATGCTAGGTCGCTCAAGTTGTGAATGACCTAAGAAGTGGGAAACTAACTAACTGATGAACGCGGAGGAGCACTCTTGCTTCGAGTCTTCACGAGCGATCAAGATCACGTGATCGTGTTCGATGAACCGCATCGTGGGAAGCGGAACCATCGGCTGATCGTTGCGAACGACGGCGACCACGCGGGTCGTGTCAGGAAGTCGTAACTCGTCAAGCGTGAGCCCGTGGACCACCGCCGGGGCGCTCGCGGCCAGCGTCACTTCGATGAGGCACATCTTGCCGCCCGCCAGGTCCATCAGATTGATGATCGAGCCGACTTCGACGGCCTCGTCGACGAGCGAGGTGATCAGGGCCGGCGTCGACACCGATACGTCGACGCCCCAGGTCTCGTTGAAGAGCCACTCGTTGCGCGAGTTGTTGATGCGGGCGATGACACGGGGAACGCCGAACTCCTGCTTGGAGAGCCAGCTCACGACGAGGTTGTCCTCGTCGTCACCCGTCGCCGCTATCACGACGTCGGCGCTTCGCAGGTCGGCGGCCGAGAGGTTCGCGTACTCGCAGGCGTCGGCGGTCATGACGTGAACGCCCGGCAGGAGCGACTTCAGCTTCTCGGCGGTTTCGGTGACGTGCTCGAGCACGACCACATCGTGATGGCGGTCGATGAGGTCAATGGCGATGGCCGTACCCACTGATCCGCCACCGGCGATGACGACTCTCATGCCAAACCGGCTTCGAGCATGGCCTTCAGATCCTCGAGACCCTGGGGGGTCACGAGGAATTCGACGATGTCATCCTCTTGGGCGAAGAGATCACCGATCTGGACCCGCCCGACGCCTCCGCGGATGAGCCCGACGACGCGCACGCTGTCGCCGATGTTGAGCTCGTGGACCTTCCTGCCCGCGAGTTCGTCGGGCAGGATCCGCTCGACTAGGTGCAGCGTTCCCGCGCTGTCGGTCCATTCAATGGCCTCGTCGGAGGGGGTTATCCAGCGCTTCACCTGCTGGGTCGTCCAGAGTGACGTTGCCACCGTTGGAATTCCCAGCTTCATGTAGATGTCGGCCCGTTTCGGGTCGTAGATGCGGGCCACCACGTTCTTCACGCCGTAGTTGTCGCGCGCGATGCGCGCGCAGAGGATGTTGGTGTTGTCGCCCCTCGTGACCGCAGCCAGCGCGCCAGCCTGGGACGTTTCAGCCTTCGCGAGCATGTCGCGGTCAAAGCCTGAGCCGAGCAGCGTCTGTCCGTTGAAACGGACGAGGCGGCGGAAGGAATCGCGATTCTTGTCGATGACTACGACGGAGTGGCCTTCGTCGGAGAGTTGCATGGCCAGCCCCGACCCGACTCGGCCGCAGCCGACAACAACGATATGCACACAGTCATCAGACCACACTTCCAAGCAGAGGTGCAAGTGTCTTGGCGTGGCGTCCTAGAGGTCGCTTAAGGTGAAACTCGTGTCAGAGGCCGACAAGCAGATAGCGAGGAGCAGCCCGGTACTGACGTCACACGCGAATGTGTCGACCGTGTATCCCGAGTCCATGGGCTACCGGCTCAAGCGGATCCTGCTCGGGAGGCCCTACGTCACCGAGCAGCTGAGCGGCGAGCGCCTCAACCGCATCGTGGCCCTGGGCGTGCTCGCGCCGGACTGCATCTCCTCCTCGGCGTATGGAACCGAGGAGATCCTCACAGAGTTAACGCCCTATATCGGGCTTACGGCGTTCGCGCTCGTCGTGCCGATCATGTTCGTCATCCTGGGCGTGCTCTTCTTCGTCACTTGCTCGTACCTGGACGTGATTAGGTACTACACGACAGCCGGAGGAGCCTACGTCGTCGCGCGCGAGAACTTCGGTCCGAAGATCGCCCAGATCGCGGCGGTGTCGTTGCTCATTGACTACACGGTCACTGTCGCCGTCCAGTGCGCCGCGGGGACCGCGGCGCTGACGAGCGCGATTCCCTCGCTCACCAGTTGGACCGTCCCGATCACGGTGGGCGTCGTGCTCATCCTCATCTACGGGAACCTGCGCGGCCTGAAGGAGGCGGGGAGCTACTTCGCCTTCCCGACGTATTTCTACATATCGATGCTGACGCTCACGATCATCGTGGGCTACATCAAGAAGTTCACCGGCTCGCTGCACTTGCTCGCCCAGCCCGCCGCCAGCAAGCTGGTCCAAGGCCACCTGGGCCACAAGGGAACCGGCATCTTGATGGGCCTGGCGTTCCTGACGCTGCTGCGCGCGTACGCGAACGGCGGGTCGTCGCTCACCGGGCTCGAGGCGATCTCGAACGGCGTGGCGAGCTTCCGGCGCCCGGAGTGGAAGAACGCCCGCAAGACTCTCGTCTTGATGTCGAGCGTTCTCGCGTTCTTGCTGCTGGGCACGACGTTGCTCGCCGCGTGGACCCACGCCCTGCCACGCGCGATCGGCACGCCGACCGTGGTGAGCCAGGAGGTCCGAGCCGTCTTCGGCCACAGCGGTTTCGGGTCGACGATCTTCTACATGGTCCAGCTCGCGACCTTGCTGATCCTCTATACCGGCGGCAACACGTCGTTCAACGGATTCCCGTTCCTCGCGAACTACGTGGCGTCCGACCGGTACCTGCCCCGCCAGCTCACCAAGCGCGGTCACCGTCTCGCGTTCTCGAACGGCATCATCGTGCTCGGCGTCGTCTCGCTCACCTTGATCATCGTCTTCCAGGCCCGGGTCAACTCCCTGATCGCCCTCTACGCGATTGGCGTCTTTACGGGCTTCACCATGGCCGGCGCGGGCATGGTCGCGCGGCATCTTCGCGAAAAGACCGGCAAGTGGCGTTTCGGGGTGTTCGTGAATGGGCTCTCGGCGACCGTGACGGGGATTGTGGTCCTCATCTTCCTCCTGGCGAAGTTCACCGAGGGGGCGTGGATCATCGCGGTCGTGGGACCGCTCATGTACATGGCCCTCATCAAGTTCAACAAGCAGTACGAGCGCGAAGTGCAGGCCTTCGAAGCCACCGCCACGAGCGAGAAGATGAACATCCGGATGAACCGCGTGGTGGTGTTCGTCGACACCTACGACCTCGCGACCGAGAGGGCGCTCCAGTACTGCAACACCTTGAACGCCTACTCGATTCGCGCGGTGCACTTCGACATCGACCCACTCGTCACCAAGCGCCTGGAGAGCCGCTGGGGCGCCCCCAACACCGCGTCGGCGGGAATCGGCCTCGAGATCGTTGAGTGCGAAGACCGCCGGCTCGACCGCGCGGCGCTCGAACTGGTCGCCGACGTGGTGCGCGACCACGACGTGTTCTGCATGGTGATCCTTCCGCGCAAGGGCTTCGTGTCGCGCCTGCAGCGCCTCTTGCACGACCGCACGGCGGACGCGATCGCCGGCGCGGTCATGCACGTGCCGCGCACGGCGGCGACGATCATTCCTTATCGTTCGGGACGAACTCGTCTCGGCGAAGGCGACGTCTACGAGGCGCCCCTCAGCGACGAGGTCGTCCGCGGCGGTCTGCGAGAGGACGCGCACCTCGCGGCCGACTTGAAGTTGGCCCAGCGCTCGGTCGATGCCCAGCCGATTGGCGGACTCACGGAGCGCACCTACGCCGAGATCGCGGGTCGCGTGCGGGCCATGACCATCACGAAGGAGCGGGGACTCAACGAACTTCGCTGCGTGATCGCCGACAACACCGGGTCGGTTACCCTCGTCTTCCAGGGTCGCTCGAGCGTGCCCGGCATCGAGCGGGGCACGAGACTCCTGGTGAAGGGTACGGTCACGTCACTTCGACGCGAAGCGGTGATTCTCAACCCGCAGTACGAAATTGTCGCCTCCCCGCAAGGCGACGAGTAGTTTTCGCGAGGCCCGAATCATCAGTGGTGGACTAGCGATTCGCTCTTTTGCGGACGCTTCATTCTTGAGCATGGCCTGAGTAGGGTTCGAGACCTGTCTATCTTGTAGAGCGAAAGAGGCGACCGTTATGGGTCACCACGATAGTCAGTGAGAGGCGGTGAGCATGGCTAGGGCCCTCGTCATAGTTGAGTCAGTCGCGAAGGCAACGAGAATCCAGGGCATGCTCGGCCCCGATTACATCGTGAAGCCCTCCGTTGGCCACATCCGCGACCTTCCCCAGAGCGCCGCGGACATTCCCGCGTCGGTGAAGGGCGAGAAGTGGGCGCGTCTCGGCATCAACGTCAACGACCACTTCAAGCCGGTCTACGTGGTGTCGAGCGACCGCAAGAAGATCGTCTCGGAATTGAAGGCTGCGCTGAAGGAAGTCGACGAGCTCTACCTCGCGACCGACGAGGACCGCGAGGGCGAGGCGATCGCCTGGCATCTTCAGGAGGTGCTGAACCCCAAGGTTCCGGTGAAGCGGATGGTCTTTCACGAGATCACCCCCGCCGCCATCGCGAAGGCCGTGCAGGAGACCCGGGACCTGGACCTTCGACTCGTCGACGCCCAGGAGGGGCGACGCTTCCTCGACCGCCTCGTGGGCTACGAGGTCTCACCGGTCCTCTGGCGTGCCGTCGACAAGGCGAGGTCCGCGGGGCGCGTCCAGTCGGTCGCCATCCGTCTCGTTTGCCAGCGCGAGCGCGAGCGCATGGCCTTCACGTCGGCGACCTGGTTCGACGTCACCGCCCTCTTGCACGCGAAGAGCGCGACCTTCGACGCCACGCTCGAGACGGTCGACGGACGAAATCTCGCGACCGGGAAGAGCTTCGACGCCGCCGGACACCTGGACGCCAAGGCCTCGGTCGAGGTACTGAGCGAGTCGTCGGCGAACGCCATTGCCGCGAAACTCATCGGGGCCGAGGTTCGCATCACGTCGATCGCGTCGACGCCGCGCACCCAGCGCCCCCAGCCTCCCTTCATGACGTCGTCGCTGCAGATCGAAGCGAGCCGCAAGCTTCGCTTCGACCCCGAGCGCACGATGCGCGCCGCCCAACGCCTGTACGAGCAGGGCTGGATCACCTACATGCGAACCGACTCGACGACGCTGTCCGACGAGGCCCTCAAGGCGGCGCGTTCAATGGCGGCTTCGATGTTCGGCGACGACTACGTCTCGGAGACGCCGCGCCGCTACGACCGCAAGGTGAAGAACGCCCAGGAGGCGCACGAGGCGATCCGCCCCGCGGGCGAGACGTTCCGCACCCTCGACGAAGCCCACTCGACGCTCGGCGGCGACGAGATGGCCGTCTACGACCTCGTGTGGAAGCGCACCATCGCCTCGCAGATGGTCGACGCCCGCCTCACCCAGGACAGGGTCCGCCTCGCTGCGACGTTGGCCCAGGTCGAAGGCTTCACCGGTGACGTCGAAGCGGGCCTGAGCGCGACCGGCCTTCGCATCGAGTTCCCCGGATTCCGCCGCGCCTACGTCGAAGGCACCGACGACCCCGAGGCCGAACTCGCCGATCAGGAGCGCATCCTGCCCCCGCTCAACGAGGGCGAGGTGGTCCCGGTCCAGAGCGCCGAGGCGAAGGGCCACGACACCCAGCCGCCCGACCGCTACTCGGAGGCGACGCTCATCAAGAAGCTCGAGGACCTGGGCATCGGCCGCCCGTCGACGTACGCGTCGGTGATGAAGACGATCGACCGTCGCGGTTACGTGTGGAAGAAGGGCAAGTCGCTGGTGCCGGCGTTCCGGGCTTTCGCCGTCGTGAACCTGCTCGAGCACTACTTCGCGGACCTCGTCGACTACCAGTTCACGGCCGCCATGGAGAGCCAGCTCGACGAGATCGCCGAGGGCAAGCAGGACCTCGAGCCGTGGCTGCACAAGTTCTACTTCGGCGATCCCGACGCCAAGACCGAGCTCGCGAAGAGCGGTCTCGAGCACATGACCCACGGCGACCTCGAGTTCGACTTCGCCGCGATCAACTCGATCCCCCTCGGCGCGGCCCCCGACGGACAGCCGGTCCTGGTTCGCTCGGGAAGGTACGGTCCCTACCTCATCCACGGCGAAGACCGCGTCTCGATTCCCGAGGCGACCGAGCCCGACTCGCTCAGCGTCGAGAAGGCGCTCGAGCTGCTGTCGGCCCCCTCGAATGACCGCGAACTGGGCGTCGACGAGGCGACGGGCCTGCCGATCTTCCTGAAGGCCGGACGCTACGGCCCCTACGTGCAGGTCGGCGAGATGACCGACCCGAAGGAGAAGCCCAAGACCGCGTCGCTGTTTTCCACAATGACGCCCGAAGCTGTCACCATCGAGGACGCGCGAAAGCTGCTGTCGCTGCCGCGCTCGGTCGGCGAACACCCCGAGGGCGGCGGTGCGATCCTCGCCCAGAACGGCCGCTACGGTCCGTACCTCACGTGGGGCAAGGAGACCAGGTCGCTCGAGAACGAGGACCAGATCTTCACGATTGGCCTCCCCGCGGCCATGGCCCTGCTCGCCCAGCCGAAGCAGCGCGGACGTCGTGAGGCGGCGGGACCGCTGAAGGACCTCGGCGAGGACCCGGTCACCAAGAAGAACGTGGTCGTCAAGAGCGGGCGCTTCGGGCTCTACGTCACTGACGGCGAGACGAACGCGACCCTTCGACTCGGTGACACGCCCGAGACGATCTCGCTCGACCGGGCCTGTGAACTGCTCGCCGAGCGCCGCAACGCCGAGCCGTCGACGCGGCCACGAAAGGTCGTGAAGAAGACGGCGAAGGCAGCGGCGAAGAAGTCCGCCGCGAAGAAGTCGCCGGGAGCCACGAAGCGCGCCGCCGTCTCCAAGGGCGCCAAGGTCAATGCTGCCTTGGCGGCGAAGGCCCAGCTCGCGGACGAGGATTGATGGGACGAGGACTGTTCCTCGCCTTCGAAGGTATCGACGCGAGCGGCAAGAGCACGCAGGCCCGCCGGGTCGCCGAACTGCACGACGCGCACTTCGCATTCGAACCGGGCGACACGCCGCTCGGCGTCGATCTTCGAAGGTGGATACTGGACGCGTCGACGCCCATGAGTCCCGAGACGGAGGTGCTGCTGCTGCTCTCGGACCGTTCGCATCACGTGCACACCGTCATCGAACCGGCCCTGCGCCGAGGCCGCGACGTCGTGATCGACCGCTACTTCGCGTCGACGCTGGCGTACCAGGGCCACGGACGCGGCCTGGACCTCGCGGAGCTGAAGGCCGCGACGGACCTCGCGATCGGGACGTGCCTGCCCGACCTGACGATTCTCATCGACATCGAGCTCGACGTCGCGAACGAGCGACGCGCGCGCGACGCGAAGGACCGGTTCGAATCGGCCGACCTTGACTTCCACGCTCGCGTGCGCGAGGGCTACCTCGAGCTCGCGAAGGAGTTCGCGGACGTCTGGTTCGTCGTTGACGGGTCTGGTTCCGAAGAGGAAGTGGCCCGGGTGATCGACGAGCGGCTCGCCACCCTCGACTGGTCGCATGGCTGACGTCTTCGACACCCTCGTCGGACAGCCCCGAGCCGCGGCGTCCATGCGCCAGCACGTTCAAAACCCCGTGCACGCGTACCTCTTCACCGGACCGGTGGGCTCGAGCCTGCGTGACGCGGTGCTCGCGTTCGCCGCGGCGCTTCAGTGTCCCGAACGCGGCTGCGGCCGCTGCGAGGCCTGCCGTCTGGTTCTCGAGGAGAAGGACCCCGACGTCTACTTCGCCGAGCGCGCGGGCGTGTCGTGGCGGGTGGATGACCTTCGCGAGGCGGACCGCGTGAGCCGGCGCCGGCCCTTGGGCGCCGGCTATCAGATCATCGTCATTGAAGAGGTCGATCTGACGACGACCGGGGCGTCACCCTCGGCGCCGGCCCTGCTGAAGTCGCTCGAGGAGCCGCCGACGCGGACGATCTTCCTGCTCAGCGCCGAAGAGGTCCCTGATGCGCTTGAGACGATCGAGTCGCGCTGCGTGGAGGTGAGGTTGAAGGGCCTGAGCGAGGACGACCTCGAGTCGATTCTCACCAGGGAGGGGGCCGACGTCGCATCGGCCCGCATGGCCGCCATCGCGGCGAGCGGCAACCTGCGAAGGGCTCGGGTGCTCGTGCGTGATGCCGCGCTCGGCGAGAGGATCTCCACCTGGCGCACGGTGCCCGAACGTCTGACCGGGACGCCCGCCGCCTCGGCGGCGTTGGCGGGGGAGATATCCGCCGCGCTCGACCGCGCGATCGCGCCGCTGCAAGTGCTGCAGGAAGAGGAGCTCGAACACCGCATCCAGGACGCGCGCGAAATGGGCCAGCGTTCGCTCTCGAACCGCAAGGACCTCGAGGCGCAGTTCAAGCGCGAGCAGCGCCGCTTTCGCATCGACGAGCTTCGCTTCGGGTTGACCGCGCTCACCAACGTGTACCGCGAGCGCCTGGCGCAGGGCCTCGATGGCCTCGAGCAGGGTGATTCGAGAAGCGAGTACCGGGTCGGGGCCTCGCTCCAGGCCATCGACGTGATCGTGAAGACGAACCAGCGGCTTTCTTCGAATATCGACGAGACCCTGCTTCTGAACGACCTGATGCTGTCGCTCATGGAGCTATAGGTCCTCGGCCGATAGCCTGATTCTCGTTCCATCGGGTAGTCTTTCTATCCGCGCCTGGGTAGCTCAGTCGGTAGAGCAACGCATTCGTAATGCGTAGGTCAGGAGTTCGAATCTCCTCCCAGGCTCCATTCTTGGTGCACCGCGCCGTGGACCCTCTCATCCAGGTTGCGCGACCGCCAGCGCTGCTTGGGGCGACGTACGTTCGTTCGGTCCTGACCGCATCGATGGATGACCCGGGGCGGCGGCGGTGCCCAGATTGTGCCAGTCAGCGCGTCACCCCTGCGCGATCTCGAGCGCGCACCTGGTGAAGTCTTCGGATCGTTCCTCCCAGTTCCGGTACTGATCGAAACTGGGAGCGGCGGGAGAGAGAAGCACGATACCGCCCGCCTCGAGCAGGGAGCGCGCCGTTCGCACCGCCTCGTCCATGGAAGCGACTCGCTCCTGTGCGAGAAAGGGATCCGCCACGCCTGCGGCCTGAGCGATCCGCCTGCCCGCGTCGCCCATGGTGAGCAGGTACGTGGGCGAGCGGCGCGCCGCGAGCGCGAGGGCGAGCGGGGAGTAGTCGACGCCCCGATCGAATCCACCGGCGATGAGGACGACGGGGTCGTCGGCGAACACCTCGAGCGCGGCGACGGTAGGTAGCGCCGATGTCGCCAGGCCGTCGTCCACGTAACTCACCGTGGCACCGTGGCGCTCTTCGCGCGTCACCAACGTGAGTCGGCCGCGAAGCGGCACGAACGACGTCGCGCGCTTCACGATACTGCGGCGAACGTCATTGACGGGAGTTCGCGTTGCCCTCGAAACCGCTTCGAGCGCGAGTGCCACGTTGCTATCGCTGTGGGCGCCTAGGAGCCCGAGCGAACCAGCGAGATGGCCCTCATCAGTGGCGATGAACGAGACCTCGCCGCCCAACTGGCCCGCGAGGTCGTGGAAGATCGCGGTGTCGGGGACCAACGTCGCGTGCGCCCCGGCCGCGCGCGTGAGCGAGAGTTTGTCGTTGCGGTAGCTCTCGAGCGAGCCGTGCCAATCGAGATGGTCGGCGCCGAGCGAGGTGACGAGGACGATTCGAGGTGCCACGTCGATGTCGGCGCACTGGAAGCTCGACACCTCGAGCACGAGCCAGCCCTCGGAGGTGTCGACGCGCAGGTCGTAGGGGGGCTGTCCGATGTTGCCGAGGCGCAGGGCCTTCTCGCCGAGGCACTCGAGGAAGAAGGCCACGAGCGCGGTCGTCGTGGACTTACCTTTCGTGCCCGTGATCGCGATGACCCGGTCCCGGTCGACGTCGTGCAGCCAGAGGTTGAGCGCCGAGGTCACCGTCACGCCATGAGCCTCGAGGTCGAGCACGTCCGCGCGACGCCGTGGGATGCCTGGGCCCTTCAGGACCACGTCGCACGTCAGGAGCTGCTGGTGGCCACTATCGGAGGTCGTGAGGACGTCGGGCCCGGCTCCGGGCGCGTCGTCCACGAGCACCAGACTCGACGCGACGCCGCGAAGTCGCTCGGCGCTGGCCCGGCCCTCGATGCCGTAGCCGAAGATGCCGACGCGTTTCCCGGCGAGGTCAGCGAAACCAGTGGGCCGGAACACGGCTCGTTCCTTCGCGTTCGAGCAGCTCGTTGAAGTCCCGGTCGGGACTCGCCAGGGCGGCGAGCTCGCCAATGAACGCAACGTCAGCCCATTCCTCAAGTTCGCTCACGCGCTTCAGCGCGACCGCGCTCTCGTCGGGGTCGCCTACACACTCGAACGGCTTGTGGTCGAGTCCGACGCCCACCAACGCGCGTAGCTGACCCTGGAGATCGGGATTGGCGAGAGGTTCGCTCGCGAAGATCTCGAGCAGGGCGCTCCTCGACAGGAAGGGAGCGAGGATCAGATTGATGAAGAGGCACTTGTCGCATTCGCCGCACCAGTTCTGCGCCCGCTCGCCGCTCGCCTGCGTGAAGGCCCGGTTGCAGCTTCGAAAGACGTGGTGGAACCTCGGCAGGTCCGCGAAGGCTCGGGCGACCCAGAGCTCGCTGCGGTCACGAAGGAAGCTGGCTACCACGAACTCATCGCCAATCCGCTCGCGGACGGCGTCGCCGATGAGCTCCTCGGCGACCCACGACTTGCTCCACTGGTGGTTGATCTCCTGGTCGTACCAGAGGATGTTCGGCGACGACGACGAGTGCTCGTTGCTCATGACGACCCCGCCTCGCCCCGAGGCCACGCCCGCCACGACGGCGAGCAAGGTCACCATCGTGGTCACGGGAACGTGGCCGTTGAAGAAGCTCTCATCGCCGCTGAGGATCTGAGGGTCGAGATCTCGACGCGCCCGAACAACTGGCAGCCCCGTGGCGGCGGCGGTCGCCTCGAGCGGTGCGAAGCGGCCGTCGGCGGGGCTCACGACAAAGAGGGACTGCTGCAGGCCGGGGTTGAGCTGCGCGACCGTCACGACCGAATCGATGCCGCCGCCGAACGGAGTGAGCACCCGAGAGGTGTCGACGAGCGGCGAGTACCGGCTGGCTTCCCCGCCGCCGACGATGACGACGTCGTCGAGGAAGATCTCGTTGCGGTAGGCGAACTCGCCGAGTCCGTCCCGCAGCGCGGCTTTGAAGAGCCGTCGCCCGTGCTCCCCGACGGGGGTCGACCCGAGGTCGACCTTCTTCGCGGCCCCGGCCTTGTAGTACGAGAGCCCCGCAACGAGGAACCAGAGCTCAGCGATCGCGCGCACCGCGGGGGTGTCGAGGGACTCCACGCCCTCGAACGTCACGGTCTCGCGGAAAGGGCGACCGTCAAGCTCGTAGTTCCCGGTGAGCGAGTCGCTCGTGACGTCGAGTCGGCCGTAGCGAAAGAGTCCGGCGCGCGTCTTCACGCGGTTTTCCTAGTCATGGCACTTCTCATGCTACGACGCCCTCTTCGCCACCAACGCGAAGCGGCCGCACGGCCGGACCGCCCGGTCGCTGAAGAAGAGCCCTCCGCCGTCCGTGCTCTGCGCGCTCACGATGATGTTGGCGTCACGTACGCCATGTTCCACGAGCTGGCTGGCGGCGACGCGGCGAAGGTCGAGTCGTGAGCGCTCGCCCCCGTCGGGGGCGAGCGCTCCTTCAACGTCGGCGAACCGCTCGGCGACCTCGGGGCCCACCTGGTAGCCCTCGAAGGAGATGGAGGGCCCGACGAAGGCGTGCAGGGTCTGGGGGCTTCTGAATCGCCGGACCGCTCGCTCCAGGATCTGCGAGCTGAGCCCGCGCCAGCCCGCGTGCACGACCGCGAAGTCGTAGGACGATGCATCGACGATGAGGACCGGAACGCAGTCCGCGACGAGGACGGCCAAGGCGAGCTCGGAGGACGACGTGAAAAGGCCGTCACCCTCGCTCGCCCCCAGCGATGTCGACGCGTCGAGCACGATGTCGCCGTGGACCTGTCGCACAATGACGAGTCGCTCGACCGCAACGCCGATGGCGTCGGCGACGCGCCGGCGGTTCTCGGCCACGTTGTCGGCGTCGTCGCCAACGTGGCTGCCCAAGTTGAGCGAGTCGTACGGCGGGCCGCTCACCCCTCCGTGACGGTCGGTGACGAACGCGTCGACACCGTAGCCGCGAAACTCCTCGATGCAGTACACGCTGAGCGGCCCGCGGACCTCCGGGCTCAGGGTCAGCCGGTTTGGCACTTCGGACAGATTCCGTTCAACTCCAGCACGTGGCGCAGATCGCGGTAGCCGAATCTCTTGGCGATGGCCTGCGCCCACGATTCGAGCTCGGGGGTGTCGACCTCGACGATCGCGCCGCAGTTGCGACAGGCGAGGTGGTGATGGTGGACGTCGACGACGCACTGCCGGTAGAGGCTTTCGCCCCGGTCGGTCATGACCACGTCGACGTCGCCGGCCTCGACCAGCTTCTTCAGCTGGGTGTAAACGGTCGCGAGGGCGATGTGCCCGCCATTCTTCACGATGAGGGTGTGCAGATCCTGGGCGCTCACGAAGCCTTGCACCCCGCCCAAGACCTCGATTACCTCTCGGCGTTGGGCGGTGTTTCGGGTAGATGCCACGTGGACAGACTACCTGCGTATTACTTGCTTTTTGGAATGGTTCTGAGTAACGTAATTGGAATGATTCTAAGGAAGGCTCTTCTGACATTGGCGCTCGCTCTGTCGTCGGTGGGAATCAGCGCCTGCAATTCCAGTGCGGCGTCCAGGCCGCTCGTCGTCGCGGGGGTCGCGCAGTGGGGGGCGCTCGCCCGCCAGCTCGTCGGGTCCGACGCGAAAGTGGTCTCGCTGCTCACGGATCCGAACGCGGATCCCCACGACCACGAGGCCACGGTCTCGGACGCGGCGTACGTTTCGATGGCCTCGATCGTCGTGGTTAACGGCGCCGGTTACGACACGTGGTTCTCCCAGTTGGCAAAGGCCCGATCCGGAGTCTTCTCGACGATTGACGTCGGCACGCTGATGGGCGTCGCCCCGGGCAGGAACCCCCACCTCTTCTACAACCCCGTGGCCGCGATCCGCTTCGTGAAGGCCCTCACCAAGGTGCTCGAACACCGAAAGGGGTTCTCCGACATCGACGCCCGCTCGGCCGCGTTGCTCGCCAAGTTGAACACGGTCCAGAGCGAGGCGACAGCGATCAAGCAGTCGTGCTCGAACGTGAAGGTGGCGGCGACCGAGGACGTGACGACGTACCTGTTGAGCGACATGGGACTGAAGGTCGTCACGCCCGAGGCGCTGCGCCTCGCGATCGGCAACAGCGTCGACCCGTCGGTGCAGGCCCTCGCGCAGGCCCTGCACCAGCTGAAGGAGCACCCGGCGTTTCTGGTGGATAACGTTCAAACCGCGACGCCGCTCACCAACGAGATGGTGGCGCAGGCCGAAGCGTCGCACGTGCCCGTCATCAAGGTGACCGAGACCATGAAGGGGACGAACTACGTGACGTGGATCGGCGCGGTGGTGGGCAAGATCCACGCCGACCTGACGAAAGAGGGTTGCCTCACGTGAACGCGCTCACCATGAAGAACGGGGCCGTAGTGCTCGGGGGCCGTACGATCTGGAAGGACGCCACCTTCTCACTCGAGTCTGGTTCCATCACTGCGATACTCGGTCCGAATGGAGCCGGAAAGTCCACCCTGCTGAACATCATCCTGGGCCTCGTTCCTCTGGTGGAAGGATCCCTGGAGGTCTTGGGCGAGGCGCCCCGACGCGGGAACCGCCGGGTGGGCTATATGGCCCAGACGCGCCAGGCCGACACGGTCGCCACGATGACGGGGCGCGACTACGTGGGCCTCGGCTTTGACGGACCGCGCTTCGGCTGGGGACGCGACACGGCCAAGCGCGAGGTCGTGCGTCAAGCACTCGCGCTGACGGGCACTACATCCTTCGCCGATCAATCACTGCACAGCCTGTCGGGCGGCCAGCGCCAGCGCATCGCGCTCGCGCACACGACCGTCTTCAAGCCCCAACTGCTCTTGCTGGACGAGCCGTTGGCAGCGCTGGACCTCGCCGCGCAGGCCGAGATCGTCGATCTCATCAATCTGATCCGTGACACCACGGGCGCCGCCGTCGTGGTGGTCGCGCACGACCTCAACCCGCTGGCCCCGATCGTCGATCAGGTGCTGTGGATCGCGCGGCGCCAGGTGCGAAGCGGCACCGTGGAGGAGGTCGTCAACGAGGACGTGCTGAGCCAGCTCTACGGCCACCCGATAGAGATCGTCGTCACCCCGCGGGGCCGTCGCGTCATCGTCGGGCTCGAGGAGGAGTTTGCCCATCCGCACCCCCACGGCCACGACCACTCCCACGAGGACGTCCACGAGCACTTCGCCGAGGTGTACGAGGAGGAGACCGAATGAGCTTGCGCGAACTCCTCGCCACGTCGTTCGTCCAGCACGCGTTCTACGCCGTCACCGCGGTGGCGCTCGCCGCGGGGGCCGTTGGCTACTTCGTCGTGCTTCGCCGCCAGGCGTTCGCGGCGCACGCCATTGGCCACGTGGGCTTCGCCGGCGCCGCCGGCGCCGTGCTGCTGGGGTTGTCGCCGATCTTCGGTCTTTTGGTCTTCTGTCTCGGGGCGGGCCTGCTCATTGGCTTCGCGGGAGCGGAGCTCGACGATCGTGACGCGGTCGTCGGGGTGACGCTCACCGCGGCGCTCGGTCTCGGCGTGCTCTTCATCTCGCTCTACAGCGGCTACGCGAACGCGACGTACTCGATCCTCTTCGGCCAGATCCTCGGGGTCACCTGGAGCGACGTCGGACTCGTCGCGGCGCTCTCGATGGGGGTGCTGCTCGTCGTGTCCCTGACGTACCGGCCCCTGCTGTTCGTGTCCGTGGACGCGCAGTCCGCGGCGTCGAGGGGGCTTTCGACGCGCGCGATGTCGCTGCTCTTCATGTCGCTGCTCGGGGTCACGACCGTCGTCGCGATTCAGATCGTCGGCGTGCTGCTCGTGTTCTCGCTGCTGGTCGCTCCCGCGGCGGCCGCCGAGGTGCTGACGAGCCGGCCGTTGCGTACGATGTTCCTCGCCATGGGGTTCGCGCTCGCGAGCGCGTGGCTCGGCCTCTTCTTCGGCGTGTGGATCGGCGGGCCGGTCAGCTTCTGGATCACCGCGCTCGCGTCGCTCGCGTACCTGACGGCGCGTGCCACCAACGCCACCCGGGCCCGCCGGGCCCGCCGGGTCGTTGCGTAACCTACAGGCGTGGACACCGTCGAACGCCTGCTCAGCGCGAGTGACTTTCCCGAACCCGGGACGGCCGTCGACCTCGCCGTGTCGGGCGGCCCCGATTCGCTCGGGCTCTTGCTGCTCGCCCTCGAACGAGGGCTCGATGTCAGGGCGCATCACGTCGATCACCACGCGCGACCCACGAGCTCCGACGACGCCGACCACGTGGAGGTGATCTGTCGCGAGCTGGACGTTCCCTTCATTCGTCACGACGTCCTCGTCGCACCCGGCGGGAATTTCGAGTCCCGGGCGCGAGCCGCCCGGCGAGCCGCCATGCCCCGCTCGGTGCTGACGGGCCACACCATGGACGACCTCGTCGAGACAATCCTTCTCAACATGATGCGCGGCGCGGGCTTCGACGGACTCACCCCGATGGTCGAAGACCCGACCAAGCCACTGCGCAACCTCCGGCGCAACGATCTCCACTTCTACGTGAGCGGGTCGCGTTTCCTCCCCCTCTACGACGAGACCAACGAGAGCCCGGAGTTCCGACGCAACCGGGTGCGCCACGAGCTCATCCCCGTGCTCTGCGACGTCTCTGGTCGCGACGTCGTCCCCCTACTTGCCCGTCAGGCCTCGCTTATGCACGAGGAGCGACGTTGGCTGAACGAGCTCACGGCCGCAGATGAGGACCTGGGGCTCGAGGAGGCGGACTGCCGGGAACTGGCGCAGTGGCCCACCGCCCGTCTTCGGCGCTGGCTACGGGTGAGACTTGCGCACGACGACGAGGGCGACGGCGTCCATCCGCCGTCGGCGGACGAGGTCGCGCGGGCCGTGACGGTGGTGCGCGGTGAAGCGGTCGCTACCGAGCTGGGCGGGGGAACTCGCCTCTCGAGGAGTGCCCAGCGCCTCAGGCTCGAGTAGCCCTCAACTACGCTTTTGAACCATGGGTCAGCACTCTTCTGAGGATTTCACCGCACAATGGGCAGCACACGATCTCGGCGAAGTGGTGGTCTCGGCCAAGGAGGTGCACGATCGCGTCATCGAACTGGGCCAACAGATCACCCGCGACTACGCCAACAATCCGCCCCTGCTCGTCTGCGTCCTTAAGGGCGCGATCAACTTCATGTCCGATCTGATGCGCGCGATCGAGCTGCCCGTGGAGGTCGATTTCATGGCGGTGTCGTCCTACGGGGCCGCCACCAAGACCAGCGGTGTCGTTCGCATCGTGAAGGACCTTGACGTCGACCTGCTCGACCGCGACGTGCTGATCGTCGAGGACGTCGTCGACTCCGGACTCACCCTCAACTACCTGCGCCACTACCTGGGTGCGCGCAGTCCCAAGACCCTCGAGGTCTGCGCCCTGTTGTTGAAGAAGGGCGAGCAGCGCGTCGATCAGTCGCTCAAGTACGTGGGATTCTCCATACCTTCAGATTTCGTCGTCGGTTACGGACTCGACGTCAACGAGCGCTACCGCAACCTCGACGCGATCTACACCTTCGTTGGCGAGGTGTGACCGTGGTCGACCACGCTCGCGTGCAGGGGCTGATCCGCGAGCTCCTCGAGGCGATTGGCGAGGATCCGACGCGCGACGGCCTTCTCGACACGCCGCGCCGGGTGGCGGACATGTACGTGGAGCTCTTCGAGGGGCTCGAGGCGGATCCCGGCGAGCACCTGCGCGTCACGTTCGAGTCGGATCACGACGAGATGGTGATGGTCCGCGACATCCCCTTCACGTCGCTCTGCGAGCATCACCTCGTACCGTTCATGGGCCTCGCGCACGTGGCGTACCTGCCCGGCCCTGAGGGTCGCATCACCGGGCTCTCGAAGATGGCCCGGCTCGTCGAGGGCTACGCGCGTCGCCTCCAGGTGCAAGAGCGCATGACCACCGACATCGTCGATGCGATGGAGCGCGAGCTCCATCCCAAGGGCACCATCGTCGTGATCGAAGCCGAGCACTTCTGCATGTCGATGCGCGGCGTGAAGAAGGCGGGAGCCACGACGGTCACCTCGGCGGTCCGCGGCGTGTTTCGCGACGACGCGTCGTACCGGGCCGAGGCCCTGCAGTACATCCATCAGCGAAGGTCCACGTGGCGCTGAGCCCAGCGGTCATGGGCATCGTGAACGTGACGCCCGATTCGTTCTTCCCAGCCTCGCGCACCGAAGCCACCGAGCAGGCGGTCAATCGCGGGCGCGAGCTCTTCGAACAGGGCTGCGACGTGGTGGACGTGGGGGGCGAGTCCACGCGGCCCGGGGCCACGCCCGTCTCGGTCGAAGAGGAGCTGGCCCGGGTGCTCCCAGTCATCGAGGCCCTCTCCCAGGTCGGCCCGGTGTCGGTGGACACGAAGAAGGAAGCGGTCGCGCGCGCGGCGGTCGCCGCCGGCGCGGTCATCATCAACGACGTCTCGTGCACGTTGGTGGAACTCGCTGGCGAGTTGGGAGTTGGCTACGTGGCGATGCACAGCCAGGGCGACTCTTCGACCATGCAGCTGAACCCCACGTACGTCGACGTGGTCGCCGAGGTCGTCGAGTTTCTGCGCGACGCCGCCCAGCGGGCCCGCGCCGCCAACGTCTCGCCGCTCTGGCTCGATCCGGGCATTGGCTTCGGCAAGACGGTGGAGCACAATCTCTCGCTGCTCGCCAACTGCGAGCGCTTCGTGGCGCTGGCGCGCGAATACGGCGCGGGGGTGCTCGTCGGCACCAGCCGCAAGCGTTTCCTGGAGCGTCTGGGCGAGCAAGCCCTCGGCGTGGACCAGCGCCTGGAGGGATCCCTCGCCACCGAGGCGTGGGCCATGGCTGAAGGTGTCAGTATGGTTCGAGTACATGACGCCGTGGCCGCCGTGCAGCTGCGTGAGTTGCTCGTTCGTCCCGTCGAGGAGGTATTCGCGTGAGGGGCAAGTGGGCAGCCGGCATCGAGCCAAGGAGCTTCACCTGGGTGTACAAGGGGATCCTGGCTGTTTCCGAGCGTCCAGGCGGGTCGACGACGGTGCATCGAAGGGTGCGCCGCGATGAGGAGCTCTTGTGGCTGAAGCATCAGGGCTTCGGGCGCGTGATCTCGATCCTTCCCGTGATGCAGAACCTCAGCGCGTACTTCGAGCACGGCCTCACGGCCAGCCACTACGCGCTTCGCGGCGGCCCCCAGCAGCGCGAGGTTCTGGAGGCCTGCTACAAGGACATCGCGAACTGCATGAACAACAAGACCGTGGTGCTGCTGCACAGCGACGAGGTGTCGGACCGCCTGCTCGGCGTCATTGCGGGTTACCTGGTGTGGACGAAGAAGGCCCCCACCGTCCCGACGGCCGTCGCCCTCGTCGAGCGGCTCTTCAAGCGGTCGATCGGACCCGACGGGCGAAGCGTGCTGTTCGATCTCCCCGAAGCGCCGCAGTGAGCGACGTGATCGAACTGCGCCGGCTTCGCTGCAGCGCGATCGTTGGCGTGCTCGCCGAGGAACGCGAGCGCCCCCAGCCGATCGAGTTCGACATCGACTTCGATCGTCCCTTCGAAGAGGCCGCGCTCAACGACGACATTGCCGAGACGACGAACTACGCCGAAGTGCTGTCGCTCACGGTCTCGGTCGCCGTCGAAGGGCGATTCCTGCTGCTCGAGTCCCTGGCGTACCGCGTGGCGCGCGAGATCCTGGCCCTCGACGACGAGATCGAATCGGTCACCGTGGCGGTGCGAAAGCTCCGTCCCCCAGTTCCCGAAGACGTCGCCACGGTGGGCGTGCGCTGCACTCTTCATCGTCCGTAGTGCGCCAGGCGTACCTCTCGCTCGGCTCGAACGTCGGCGACCGCGCCGGGCACCTCTCGACGGGACTTGCGATCGTCGCCGCCGGCGACGAGTACCGGGTGTCCCAGGTTTACGAGACCGAACCCGTCGGCGGGGTTCAACAGGATGACTTCTGGAACCTGGTGGTTGAGATCACAACCGAGGCGACCCCGCGCGAGCTCCTCGAGCGCTGCCGGCTCGCCGAAGCCGCTGCGGGGCGCACCCGGGAGGTCCGCTGGGGGCCGAGAACCCTCGACGTCGACGTGCTGCTGGTCGGCGCCGAGACGAGCAACGACCCCGAGATCCTGGTCCCCCATCCCAGGATGTACGAGCGTCTCTTCGTCTTGATTCCCTTGGCAGAGCTAGCTCCGGACCTCGTCAGCGCGGACCAGCTGATGGCGCGCGCCGAGAGAGTCGCCGCACTGGGTACACTCGATATGTTGCGCTAACACCGAACGGCACCCGCGGGGCCGGAACGGAGAGGAGCATTGATGAAAATCTCCATCGTGGGCACTGGTCGTGCCGGCACTTCATTCGAACGCGCCCTTCGCGGCGTCGGTCACGACGTTCGCCTCATTGGTAGGGGCGAGCTCCATCAACTCGGATCGCCCGATCTCATCCTTCTCTGCGTGCCCGACAGCGAGATCTCGCCGGTTGCCGCATCCATCCCCGTGAGCGACCGGTACGTGGTGGCCCACGTCGCCGGATCGCGAACTCTCGGTGTGCTCGGGGCGCACAAGCGAGTCGCCTCGATGCACCCCCTGGCTGCGTTGCCTTCGCCGGAGATCGGCGCGCGGCGCCTCGCGGGCGCGACCTACTGCGTCGCCGGCGACGAGTTGGTCGGCGTCGTCGTCGCGTCGCTCGGGGGCCGGGCCATCACGCTGAACGACGACCAGCGGACGCGCTATCACGCGACCGCTGTCGTGGCGGCGAACCACCTCGTGGCGCTCATGGGTCACGTCGAGAAGCTGGCCGAGGCCGCCGGCCTGCACCTTGAGGACTTCCTCGGGCTCGCCGAGCAGGCCCTCGACGACGTCCGCAGTCTCGGACCGCAAGCCGCGCTGACCGGTCCCGCTTCGAGGGGTGACATGGCGACGATTGACGCGCACCTCGCCGCCATCCCCGAGTCCGAGCGCTCCACCTACGTCACCCTGGCCAACGCGGCCTTCGAACTCGCCGAACATCGCCGCTCGCAGACCCCGGCGTGACGTGGAACGGCTGAGCGCCCTCGGGGCGTGGCGAGAGTACGCGAGGGTTCAGCGCGCCTCGGGACGCCGCATCGGGCTGGTCCCCACCATGGGGGCGCTGCACGCCGGGCACTCCTCGCTCTTCGAGGCCGCCCGGTCCAACGGCGATCTCGTGCTCGCCACGATCTTCGTCAATCCCCGCCAGTTCAACGACGCGAGCGACCTGATGGAGTACCCGCGCACGCCCCAACACGACCACCACAGCGCCGAGCAGCACGGCGTCGACTGCCTCGTCGAGCCGACGCTCGAGGAAATGTGGCCGGACTACCCGAACCCCACCGCGACGACGGTCTCGGTGCGCGGAATCAGCGACACCCTGGAGGGCGCCGGCCGTCCCGGCCACTTCGACGGCGTCGCGAGCGTCGTGGCGAAGCTGTTTGCCGTCACGGGGCCGTGCCGCGCGTACTTCGGCGAGAAGGACTTCCAGCAGATTGCCGTCATCCGCCTAATGGTGCGCGACCTCGCCCTTGACGTCGAGGTCGTGAGCTGCCCCATTGTTCGAGACAGCGACGGCCTCGCGCTCTCGAGCCGCAACGTGTTGTTGAGCCCCGAGGCGCGTGCCCGTGGCCTCGCCCTGTCGCGCTCGCTGCGCGACGTGCAGACGACCCGCGGTTGCGCGAGCGTGCAGCGGCGTCGGATGCGCGAGGTGCTCGAGGAGTCGGGCGTCGACGTCGCGTACGCCGAAGTCGTCGATCCGATCACGCTGGTGCCCACCGGTGACGACGAGGTGGGCGAGCGCCGGGCGCTGATCGCTGGAATCATCGACGGCGTGCGCCTCATCGATAACGCGGCGGTCTTTGTGGAAGCGAGGGGAACCTGATGCTGTTGGCTATGGACGTTGGCAACACCGAGACAGTCATCGGGCTCTTCGGCCCCGAGGCGCCCGATGCGCCCGACGCGATGGGATTCGCGCGCGCGTCGGGCGAACGCGGGCTGGCGTTTCACTGGCGGATCTCGACGATCGCCGATCGCACGCCCGACGAGCACGCCATGGTCCTCACCCAACTGCTCGACCTCGAAGGACTCGACCTGCGCACCGCCGTCAGCGCGATGGCCATCTCCTCGTCGGCGCCGGCGGTGACGACCCAGCTGCGGCGCATGGCGAATCGTTGGTTCTCCGAGCTCGACCTCACCGTGATCGGCCCAGGCACGAAGTCCGGCATGCCCATCCTCTACGACAATCCCCGCGAGGTGGGCGCCGACCGCATCGCCGACGCCGTCGGTGCGTACGACCTCTATCCCGGGGCGTCCATCGTGGTGGACATGGGAACGGCCACCGTCTTTGACGTGGTGAGCGCCAAGGGCGAGTACCTGGGGGGGGCGATCGCCCCGGGGGTCGCCGTCTCGCTCGAGGCGCTCTACACCCAGGCGTCGGCGCTCCGCTCGGTCGAGCTGGTGCGGCCCCGTTCGGTTATTGGCCGCTCGACTGTTGAATCGATCCAGTCCGGTGTCCTCTACGGCTTCGCCGCCCAGGTCGACGGCATCGTCGAGCGCATCCTCGACGAGCTCGGAGAGGCGACGGTGATCGCGACCGGGGGCCTCGCGGGGCTTATCGCGCCCCACACCAAGCACGTCCAGCACGTCGAGCCGTGGCTGACCCTCCACGGATTGCGTATCGTTCATGAACGGAATCATTCGGGAGACGCTTCGTGACCACGCCTTATTCATTCGACCATAACGCCTACGCTGCCTCGTTGCGGGCCGCGTACGCGCACCTCACCGACGGCGAGGAGTCGGGCACCACGGTGAGCGTGGCCGGCCGGGTGATGCTGCTTCGCACCCAGGGCAAGCTCGCCTTCGCGACCATGCGCGACTCCACCGGGGAGATCCAGCTCTTCGCGCTCGCGGCCCTGTGCGACGAGTTCGACGAGTTCGTAAAGCTCCACCTCGGCGACTGGGTGGGCGTCACCGGCGAGATCGTGCGCACCAAGCGCGGCGAGCTCTCGGTGAAGGTCAAGTCGTGGATCCTGCTCGCCGCGGCCCTGCACAACTTCGGCGACAAGTGGGCGGGCATCAGCGACTTCGACCTGCGCTACCGCCACCGCGAGGCCGACCTCTGGGCAAATCCCGTGTCGCGCCAGTCGCTCACCCGGCGCAGCGAGATGCTGCGCAGCGTCCGAGAGCGCTGCTGGGCGGCGAACTTCATGGAGGTGGAGACCCCTATCCTCAACGCCATCGCGACCGGAGCCGCGGCTCGTCCCTTCAAGACGTTCCATCACGCCCTCGACAGCGAGCTGTTCCTGCGCATCGCCCCCGAGCTGTGGCTGAAACGCCTGGTCGTCGGCGGCTACGAGCGCGTGTTCGAGCTCGGACGCGTCTTTCGAAACGAGGGCTTGAGCCCGCGCCACAACCCCGAGTTCACGATGCTCGAGCTCTACGCCGCGTACTGGGACTACGAGGACATGATGTCGTTCGTCGAAGAGCTCGTCTCGGGGGTCGCCCGGGACGTCCTCGGCACGACCGAGACCGAGTACCAGGGCCGGGCCTTCTCCTTCGCCGCCCCCTGGCCCCGGCGGACCATGGCCTCGCTCGCGAGCGAGGCGGTGGGCGAGGACGTCTCGGTGCACACGCCGCGCGAGCACCTCGCGAAGCTCCTCGCCGACCGCGACGTCGAGGTGCACGCGTCGTGGGGCGCGGGTCGCTGCCTCGCGGAGCTGTTCGAGGTGACCTGCGAGGAGAATCTGTGGGAGCCCATCTTCGTGACCGAGTATCCCGTCGAGGTGTCGCCGCTCGCGAGGCGCCACCGCGACGACCCGGCACTCACCGAGCGCTTCGAGTCCTACGCCGCCGGACGCGAGCTTTCCAACGGCTTCAGCGAGCTCAACGATCCCGTTGACCAGCGCGCAAGGTTCGATGAGCAGGCCCGCCTCGCCGCCGCCGGCGACGACGAGGCTATGCAGATCGACGAGGACTACATCAAGGCGCTCGAGTGGGGCCTTCCGCCCACCGCAGGGCTCGGCGTCGGCATGGACCGGCTCGCGATGCTCATCGCGGACGAGCCGAGCATCCGAGAGGTGATCGCGTTTCCCACGTTGAAGCCGCTTCGCGACTAGTGCGAGGGGAAGTCCTCGAGCAGTGAATCGATCAGCGAACCGAAGCCGCTTCTAAGCTCCTCGCTCGGCAGCACCGTGAGCGACTCGTGGGCCCTGGCGAGGAAGGACTGGGCGGCGAGGATCGTCCTGTCGATCCCGTCGGTCGCGACGACGAGCTTTCGGGCGCGTTCGCGGTCGGCGTCGTTCAGCACCTCGCCAAGAATGCTTCGAAGTTCGTCGCCGACGACGGGGTCTCGAAGGGCGAAGAGCGTCGGCAGGTTGTAGACGCCCTCGGCGAGGTCCTGGCCGGCGGGCTTGCCTAACTGGTTGTCGGTGGCGATCACGTCGAGGATGTCGTCGCGAAGCTGGTAGATCATCCCGAAGCAGCGGCCGAACTCGGTGAGGGCCTCGGTCTCCTCGCCGCTGAGCTGAGCGGTGATCGCCCCGGCGCGGCAACTGGTGGCCATGAGCGACGCGGTCTTGCCCTCGATGGCCTCGTAGTAGTCGGCCTCGGTGCGGTGCACCGAGAACGCGGTGCGCACCTCGGAGACCTGTCCGCGCGTGAGCCAGGCGAGCGTGCGCGCGAGCAGTCCCGCCATCTCGACCCCCAGGTCCGCGGCGATCGCGGCGGACCTCGCCATGAGGTAGTCGCCCGCGACGATCGCGATGAGGTTGCCGTAGCGAGCGTTGACGCTGTCCACGTTGCGCCGCACCTCGGCTTCGTCCATGACGTCGTCGTGGTAGAGCGACGCCAGATGCAAGAGTTCCAGAGCGACGCCCCCGAGGAGGTCTTCGCGCGTCGCCTCGCGGGCTCCGCTGGTCGCCGAGGCGATCGCCAGCATCGGGCGCAGGCGCTTGCCACCAGCGTAAATAAGGTGGGTGGTCACCCCGTCGAGGTACTCGTCGCCGAAGATGACGGACTCGGCCAAGAGCGCTTCCAGGCGCTGGAGATCGGCCTCAACCGAGGCAAGCTGGAGTCGCTCAAGGGGGTTCACCCCCTACACCTTAGGTGAGCATTCTGGGTGGTCCAAAGGGGAGGAACGGAATGTCGCCCGACGCCGGTACACTTCTATTTATTGCCGCGTAAAGGATGAACCTTGTTCGAACGATTTACAGACCGTGCCCGCCGAGTACTTGTGCTTGCGCAGGAAGAAGCACGCGACCTAAACCACGCATTCATCGGGACCGAGCACATTCTGCTGGGCCTGATCCGAGAAGGTGAGGGGGTCGCGGCCAAGGCCCTCGACGCCCTGGGCGTCACCTTTGACGTCGTGCGTGAGAAGGTGGAAGAGGCCATCGGGGCCAATACCAATCCCTCGCCCGGATCGCCCCCCTTCACGCCCCGGGCGAAGAAGGTCCTCGAGCTGTCACTGCGCGAGGCCCTTCAGCTCGGCCACTCCTACATCGGCACCGAGCACATGCTGCTCGGGTTGGTCCGCGAGGGCGACGGAGTCGCCGCCCAGGTCCTGAACGACCTCGGAGCCGACATGGCTCGCGTTCGCACGCAGGTCATCCAGATGATGTCGGGCCAGGCCGGCAAGGAGTCCGGTCCCGCGGGAGCGAGCGCCGGCCAGAAGAGCGACGCCGAGGCATCAGGCGGCTCGGCGGTACTCGACCAGTTCGGCCGCAACCTCACCCAGCTCGCGCGCGAAGGCAAGCTCGACCCGCTGGTCGGGCGCGACAAGGAAGTCGAGCGCGTCATGCAGGTCCTGTCACGTCGCACCAAGAACAATCCGGTCCTTATCGGAGAGCCCGGCGTCGGCAAGACCGCNNGCCATCGTCGAGGGCCTCGCCCAGAAGATCGTGGCCAACCAAGTGCCGGTGACGCTGGCTGACAAGCAGCTCTACACCCTCGACCTCGGCGCGCTCGTCGCCGGAAGCCGCTACCGCGGAGATTTCGAAGAGCGCCTGAAGAAGGTCCTGAAGGAGATTCGCACCCGCGGCGACATCATCTTGTTCATCGACGAGATCCACACCCTCGTCGGCGCCGGCGCCGCCGAGGGTGCCATCGACGCCGCCTCGATTCTGAAGCCGATGCTGGCGCGCGGTGAACTCCAGACCGTTGGCGCCACGACCATCGACGAGTACCGCAAGCACATCGAAAAGGACGCCGCGCTCGAGCGACGCTTCCAGCCCGTGAAGGTGGAGCAGCCCTCGGTCGCGATGACCATCGAGATCCTGAAGGGCCTGCGAGAGGTCTACGAGGAGTTCCACGCCGTCAAGATCACCGACCAGGCCCTCATCGCCGCAGCGAACCTGGCCGACCGCTACATCGCCGACCGCTTCTTGCCCGACAAGGCGATCGACCTCATCGACGAAGCGGGAAGTCGCCTGCGCATCCGTCGCATGGCGGCCCCACCGGCGGCGAAGAGGTTTGACGAGGACATCGCTCGCGTAAGGGCCGACAAGGAGTCGGCCATGGAGAGCGGCGCCCTCGAGCAGGCGAAGGCCCTCGAAGAGCAGGAGCGCGAGCTCATCGCGAAGAAGGACGAACTGGACGTGACCGTGAAGGCCTCGGGCGGCGAAACCTTCGACCTGGTCGACGAGGACACCATCGCGGAGGTCCTGGCCGTGTGGACCGGAATCCCGGTGTATCGCCTGACCGAAGAGGAGACCTCGAAGTTGCTGCGCATGGAGGACGAACTCCACAAGCGCATTGTTGGCCAGGACGAGGCGATCGCCGCGCTCAGCCGGGCCATCCGACGCACGCGCGCTGGCCTTAAGGACCCGAAGCGTCCCGGTGGATCGTTCATCTTCCTCGGGCCGACCGGCGTTGGCAAGACCGAGCTCGCCAAGACCCTGGCCCAGTTCCTCTTCGACGATGAGGACGCGCTGATCCAGCTCGACATGAGCGAGTACATGGAGAAGCACTCGGTGAGCCGACTCGTTGGCTCACCTCCGGGCTACGTGGGTTACGACGAGGGTGGTCAGTTGACCGAGGCCGTGCGACGCAAGCCGTTCTCGGTGGTCTTGTTCGACGAGGTCGAAAAGGCCCACCCCGACGTCTTCAACACGCTCCTGCAGATCCTCGAGGACGGTCGTCTGACCGACTCGCAGGGCCGAGCCGTCGACTTCAAGAACACGATTCTGATCATGACCTCGAACCTCGGCACCGCCGACCTTCGAAAAGCCGCCATTGGCTTCACGAAGGCCACGGATGTGGCGTCGCACGAGCGGATGAAGGAAAGGGTCCACCAGGCCCTGAAGGCCCACTTCCGTCCCGAGTTCTTGAACCGCATCGACGACACGATTGTCTTCCACGAGCTCACGAAGCCCGAGGTCATCTCGATCGCCGACCTGTTCGTCACCCGTCTGCGTGACCAGCTGGCCGTGCAGGGTCTCGGTCTGGAGCTGTCGGCCGCCGCCCAGGAGTTCCTCGCGGACAAGGGTTACGACCCCGAACTGGGTGCTCGACCGTTGCGTCGCGCCATTCAGACCTACGTCGAGGACGTGCTCAGCGAGAAGATCCTGTTCAAGGAGTTCCACGCCGGCCAGACGATCGTCGTCGACGCCGCGGATGGCGCCGAAGGGCCGCACCTGACGTTCGAAGGGGTTGAGGGCCTGCCGCCGTCGGTGGACTTCGAAGACCTCTCGCCGAACGCCTAAACGTCACAGCACACTCCTAGTGTCGCCAGGGTGAAGGCTCGCTCCATCCACGTCTGTCGCGAATGCGGCACCAACTCGCCCCGGTGGGTTGGGCGCTGTCCAGGCTGTGGCGCGTGGAACACCCTCGACGAGGAGCGCTCGATCGCGCGACCCTCGTCGACACCAGCGGCCGTCACGACGTGCCTCGACGTCGTGGGAGACGGAACCGAAAGGGTGACGTCGACCGGTGTCGGCGAGCTCGATCGGGTGCTGGGCGGCGGGTTCATCGCGGGCTCGACGACGCTGCTCTTCGGAGAGCCCGGAGTCGGCAAGTCCACGCTGGCGTTGATGGCGCTTCGCCAGCTAGCCCGCTCGGGTTCGTCGGTGCTCCTGATCGCCGCCGAGGAGTCCGCATCCCAGGTCGCCCAGCGCGCCCGCCGCATGGGCGAGGTGCCCTCGGGCATGGAGGTCGGCGTGACGACGAGCGTCGACGCCGCCGAGGAGCTCCTGCGCGCCCATCGTCCGACGCTCTGCGTGATCGACTCGATCTCGGCGATGAGCGACGACTCGCTCTCGAGCGTGGCGGGTTCGGTGCCCCAGGTGCGCCACGCCGCCGAGCGCCTCTGCTCGGCCGCGAAGTCGACCGGAACGGCGCTGGTGCTCGTCGGCCACGTCACCAAGGACGGGGAGTTGGCGGGGCCGCGCACGCTCGAACACCTGGTGGACACGGTCGTGCGCATTGAAGGGGACCGGTACGGCACGCTTCGCTTCATCCGAGCGCTGAAGCACCGCTTCGGACCCACGGGCGAGGTCGGCCTGCTCGAAATGGTGAACGAGGGACTGCGCGAGCTGCCCGACGCGGGTTTTGCGCTTCGCGGCCAGCAACTGGAGGTTCCCGGGGTGGTCTTCGCGGTCACCAACGACGGGTCGCGTTCGCTGCTCGTCGAACTGCAGGCGCTCGTGGCGTCGAGCTCGGGCTCGCCGCGTCGCGTGGCCCATCAGGTCTCGTCGCAGCGGCTCGCGCTCCTGCTCGCCGTCCTCGAGGCGCGCTGCGACATCGACACGAGCGGGTCCGACGTCTTCGCCGCCACCGCCGGCGGGCTGCCCGCGAACGAGCCGGGGGTCGACGTCGCCCTCGCCCTCGCCGTGGCGTCGGCGGCGCTCGGCTTCGCGGTGCCGCGAAGCGTCGCGGCCATGGGTGAGGTGGGCCTCGCCGGCGAACTCCGGGGCGTCTCGGGACTCACCCGGCGGGTCCGCGAGGCCCAACGCCTCGGCGCCACCGCGGTCATCGTTCCCGCGCAGGGCGACCTTGACGACGTGCCCGGACTACGCGTGTTCCGCTGCCGTTCATTGGCCGAAGCGATCGAAGTGGCCCGTGGCGACACGTTGTGAGCAAAGTGCGGTAGAATTACTAATCCCCCTAACGCCCTTCCGGGCGGATTTCCTTTGAGGAGAACCTGATTTATGACCTCTCGTAAGTACAAAAAGGGAGATCGTCTCGTCTACCCCCACCACGGCGCTTGCACCGTGGAGAAGATCGAGAAGATGACCGCGTTCGACGTGAAGCAGGACTACCTCAAGCTGAAGGTGGCCTACACCGACCTCGTCCTGATGGTCCCGGTCGCCAACGCCGAATCGGTGGGTCTGCGCGACGTGATCAACGACGAAGAGGTCGAGGAGGTCTTCGCGGTACTTCGCAAGAAGGAAGCGCGCATGCCCACGAACTGGTCGCGCCGCTTCAAGAACCACTCCGAGAAGCTTCGTTCGGGTGACATCTACCAAGTCGCCGAAGTGGTCCGGAACCTGTCGATTCGCGACAAGGACAAGGGTCTTTCCGCCGGCGAGAAGCGCATGCTCACTCGCGCGCGTCAAATCCTCGTGTCCGAGTTGACCTTCGCTCTGAACGTTGACACTGAAGCGGCTGAAGAAAAGCTCGCCTCGGTTCTTCCGTAGTCATGTCCGTGGCCGCCGTTGTCGTGGCCGGCGGCCAGGGGGTTCGTTTCGGCGGACCAAAGCAGTTCGCCGGCGTCGGTGACGAAACGGTCGCCGAACGCAGTGTGCGAACGGCACGCTGCGTCGCGTCGCGAGTCGTCCTCGTTGTTCCCGAGTCGTATGACGGGGGCGGCGAAGGCGCGGACGCCGTGGTCACCGGTGGGACGAGCCGCGCGGAGTCCGTTCGCGCAGGGCTTCTCGCATGCCCGGACGCGGACATCGTGGTCGTCCATGACGCGGCCCGCCCCTTGGCGACCTCCGCCCTCTTTCACGCCGTCGTCGACGCCGTGAGCGCCGGAGCGGACGCCGCAATACCTGGATTGGCCGTGACCGACACGGTGAAGCGTGTCCGCAAGGATGACGAAGCCACCGTCGTCGTCGAGACCGTCCCCCGGGGCGATCTGGTGACTGTGCAAACGCCCCAGGCGTTTCGCCGCGACATCTTGGAGAGCGCCCACGCCGGCTCCGATGACGCGACCGATGACGCCGCCCTGGTCGAGGCACTGGGTGGACGGGTCGTCGTCGTCGCCGGTGAGATCGACAACATCAAGATCACCCAACCCGGTGATCTGAAGAAGGTCACTTCATTCGCGAGGAGCGGTCAGTGAGAATCGGGCACGGTATCGATGTTCATCGGGTGAGCCACGAGGTCACGCGTGAACTCTGGCTGGGCCTGGTGCTGATTCCCGAAGCGCGCGGCCTCGTTGGCCACTCCGACGCGGACGCGGCGACCCACGCGCTGTGCGATGCCCTGCTAGGCGCCGCCAACCTGGGCGATATCGGTCGCCATTTCCCCGACACCGACCCCGAGTTCGCCGACGCTCCATCAAGGAGATTGCTCGAGGCAACCCTCGAACTCGTCGAGGCCGCCGGCTATCGGGTGCTGTCGGCCGACATCACGATCATTGCCGAACGGCCGAGGCTGGCCGACTTCATGCCGGCCATGTGCAGCGAGCTCTCGTCGGTTGTCGGCACCGTGGTATCGGTGAAGGCGACCACCGCCGAGGGCCTCGGGTCGCTTGGCCACGTCGAGGGAATCGCCGCAACCGCCGTTGTCTTGCTCGAGGAGAACTCATGAGTCCGCGCCCCGCACCCCGCCGAGGAGCACCCAAGGGACGTCCATCGCGTCAGGGTGGCCGCCCAATGACCGGCGGCCAGGTCGGCGGACCGCGACGCGCCCCCAACCGCGAGAAGGAAGGATTGGGCGGCGAGCAGGTCGAAGGGCGACACGCTGTCCTGGAACTACTCAAGGCCCGACGGCGCCAAATCCAGAAGATCTACGTCGCCGAAGCCCAGGATCCGTCGGACATCTTGGACGCGATCGAAGTTGAGGCCCAGCGCCAGCGCGTGCCCGTCCAAGTCATCTCGATGGCACGCCTGGACCGCGAAGCCCGCACCGAGGGCCACCAGGGAGTCATGGCGATCGCCGCACGGCTGGAGACCGTGAGCCTCGAGTCGCTGCTCCAGAAGAAGCACCCTTTCCTGCTCGTATGCGACGGCGTGACCGACCCTCGCAACCTCGGGGCCATGCTGCGCAGCGCGGACGGAGCCGGCGTGACCGGAGTCGTGGTTCCGCGCCACCGGTCGGCCCGCATCTCACCGACGGTCACCAAGACCGCCGCGGGGGCCATTGAGTACCTGACGTTCAGTGACGTCGGGGGAATTCCCGCCGCGATCGATCAACTGAACAAGGCGGGAGTCTTGACCGTGGGTCTCGCGGGAGAATCCAAGGACTCTCTCTACGACCTCGATCTCGGTTCGGTTCCGGTCGCCCTCATCGTTGGGGGAGAGGAGAAGGGTCTCGCGGCGTTGACGCGCAAGCGCTGCTCCGCTGTTGTTTCAATTCCACAACTGGGAAAGATCAGCTCGCTGAACGCCGGTGTGGCGGTTTCAATCGCCGCGTTCGAAGTGGCTCGTCAACGTAGCTTGCACGCCGACAAATAGTTTCGTTGGTCGTGTTCTCGCGACCGATGTGGTTATGATTCGCGTTGATATCGAATCGTCTCTCGCCCCGTGGCACGAAAGCTAAACGCGGTCTTGGAGATGTTGTAAGTACGGCTGTTTGCCCAGACGCACATTCCTCTACGAATAGGAACGTTGATGCGTCATAGGTTACGAACTGCCGCGCGCCGTTTCACGGCCGCACTCTTGGTCTCATTTATCGTTGGATTGTCGCTACCGACTGTTGTGTTCGGAGTCAACCCATTTCATCCGGTCACGTTCATGGAGAATGACAGTCCGTCGGACACAGTTAGCACGTTCCTGACTCTCAATGCGCCAGCGGATCTGACACTGTTCGCCGCGCTGAGTCCATCCTTTAGCAATCCTGGTCACCAATTCTCAGATTGGAATACCTCGGCGAATGGAAGTGGGACCACCTACGCAGACGGCGCGCTGTATTCATTCAGCGCTGACCTCACGCTCTATGCACAGTGGACAGTAAACGTCGGGTTGTTGACGTTCTCTCCTAATGGTGGAGTTGGCATAACATCTCCTGTTTCGGGCTCAGCTGGATCGTTGATCTTCTTGCCTGGCGCTGGATCGCTGACTTATGCCAATAACACTTTCAACGGTTGGAACACGTCGCCTAACGGTGGAGGCACCTCGTACAGTGCCGGAGCGAGCTTCGTGCTGAACAGCGCTCCGACTCTCTACGCCCAGTGGACGGCGAATGGCGCAACTTCTCCGCCCTCAACTTCCACCATCGTCATTACGCTGAATGGCGGCGGCGGAGCAGGTCCCCTCAGTCCAATCTCACTTTCGTCAGGATCGTCTGTCTTGCTGCCCTCGATTGAGGGAATCACCAAGCCTGGCTACACGTTCAGCGGTTGGTACAGCGCGCCGAGCGGCGGAGCCTTTTTGGGCTTGGCCGGCGCTTCATTCGTCCCAACTTCGTCAGTCGTCATCTATGCGCAGTGGACCGCCAATCCAACGGTGACATTGCGGTTCTCCTCCAATCACGGTGCTGGTTCAATTGCAGCGCTTACTGGTTTGGAGGGTAGTACGGTGACTCTTCCAATCGCCAGCAAGTTCACCTACCCCGGCTACTCCTTCGCTGGGTGGAATACGTCCACGGACGCGAGCGGGACTTCATTCTCGAGCGGGGCGAAGTTCACTTTGAGCAGCACGATGACTCTTTACGCCCAGTGGTCGGCGAACAAACTGGGCAAGGGTCAGTCTCTTCTAATCGGTGCAATCGGGCCGTTTGCCAATGGCTCTAGCGCGCTTAATGGTGCTCTGAAGATCCAGATTCGGAGAATCGCCTTGGCCATGAAGTCGAAGAGATACGATTCCGCGTCCCTCTACGGCTACGCGACCGGGAGCGGTTCATCGGCCCTCAACATGACGATCAGCGCCAAGCGGGCGATTTCGGTCGTCTTCTACTTGCGGGGGCAACTTGCCACAATCCACGCGAAGAGCGTGACCATGAGGTCAGCGGGGGAAGGCGCCATCAAGGGCTCAACAATCGCCATGTTTCGCCGCGTTGAAATCTTCGTCAAGTAGAAATGGCGGGCTCCGCTCGCTCAACGGGTCCTGAAACTTTCGCCTTGACCGCCTTGCAAGCCCAGCCGATGCTTTTTGAGGGTGGGAATGCGTTTGCCGGGGACGTTTTTCAATGGCGGGGACCAAATCTGCCTCTGGGTGCCGGTGGAGGGATTCGAACCCCCGACCTGACGATTACAAATCGCCTGCGCTGCCAGACTGCGCCACACCGGCTCGGAAGTATCTAGGTTAGTGAAAGTTGACGCACCGCTCTAGAGTTGGTGAAATGAGTGAAACCTCACACCCCCGACACGGATCGCACGACGACGGATCGCACTACCAGCCGTCTCTGCTTGTGGTTCTCATAATCCTGGTCCTTTTTGTGGGGGCAACCTTCGTCACTCTGAGATCAACCAATGCCTCCAGTCCGGGCCCTACGACGACGACCACTGCCCATTCGACGACGAACTCATCGTCAACGACATCGACCGTGGTGCCGAAGTCCAAGGTTCGCGTTCAAGTGGCGAACGGCACCCACACGACCGGACTCGCACGCACGTACACCCAGCAGTTGATGACGTTCGGCTGGGACACTCTTCCAGAAGTGAACGGGTCAACAGTCTCCAAGACGATCATCTACTACAACCCTGGGTACGCCTGGGCGGCGAAACAACTCGCTAACGAGATCAAGGTGGGCGCCTCGGCGATTCAACCGCTCAATGGTCTTAGCCCGGTAAAGGGCGCATCGGGCGATGACGTCATCATCATCCTGGGACCCGACGTAGCAATCAAGGGTTAGTCAGATCTGCGGAGGCAGCGCGACTCGAAAGCGGCCGAGCGCTGCTCGTAGGACGTCAACCGCCATTGGGCGCAGTTCCTCCAGGGGCCGGTTGCGATGACGACGAACGCCAAGATCGACCTGGGCCAGGCTGTGCACGCCGTACTGTTGAGCAATGTCGATGAGCAGCGCGATCTCGACGCCGTAGGCGGATTCGAACCTGATGGACTCGAAGGCGCTGCGTCGTCCCGCAGTTTCGCCGGCGAGGGGTTGACGCACCTCGCCGAGGCCCGGATAGAGCAGCGAAAGTATCGGGCGGGCGGCGAGCTCGTTTACCCGGCCTCCGCCGGTGGGCATGTTGTGCAGCGGGCGGTCGTAGTAGCCCTTGACGAGCTCGATACCTCTCCGTTCAAGCAGGGGCTGGACGAGGCGGGGCACGAACTCGGGGCTCGTGTTGAGGACGTCGGCGTCGAGAAACACGACAATCTCCGACGTGGTCGCCTTAAGGCCGGCCTGCATGGCTTCGCCCTTGCCGCTTCGCCCGAGAAGCGCGATGACCCGGGCGCCGTGGTGGTCGGCCACGGTCATCGTGTCGTCATTGGAGTGATCGTTGATCACCACGAGCTCGTCGACGAACTCGGGGTAGTGGCGAACGGCATCGAGGACCGCCCCAATCGTGTTGGCTTCGTTCTTCGCCGGGATGACGACCGCGATGGAAGTGGACTGCTTGAGCATTGTCACCCTCGCGAGATCGAAATCCTCTCGGTTGAGGGTCCACGGCACCTCTGAAGTCGTCATGCGCTAGAGGCTAGGGCATCCTCCGAGGATCCCCACTTGACAAAGGCGGCCGGACCAGTAAGAATTGAGAGGTCATCAAGAGCGACTGAGGGGCGGGCCCGCAGAAGTCGCGACAACCAGTGTGATACACGAGCTACCCGCTCATCACACCAGGTGCCAAAGCCCGAACGATGAAAAGGGAGTTATGAGTTTCGCTACAGGTCTTCTATGTCGAGAGTGCGGTACCGCGTACCCTGCTGAGGCTCGCTACTCGTGCGAGTACTGCTTTGGTCCCCTTGAGGTCTCCTACGACATCGAGGGCGCCAAAGGCGTGGTCACGCGCGAGTCCATCGCGAACGGCCCCAATTCAATCTGGCGCTACGGCGCGCTGCTACCGGACCCGGGCGTCGAGCCCGTGGACCTCGGGGCGGGCTGGACGCCGCTGCGTCGCGCCTCGCGCCTCGCGGACGTCCTCGGGGTGAAGGAACTCTGGCTGAAGGACGACACGAGAAACCCAACCGGTTCGTTCAAGGACCGCGTGGTCTCCGTGGCCCTTTCGAGCGCTCGTCGGCTTGGTTTCTCAACCGCCGCGTGCGCTTCGACGGGGAACCTTGCCACGTCGGTCGCCGCGCACGCCGCCTTCATTGGCTGGCCAAGCGTGGCGATCATCCCGTCGGACCTGGAGAAGTCGAAGGTCGCGATGACCGCGATCTTTGGCGGAACGGTCCTCGGCGTCGAGGGAAACTACGACGACGTCAACCGCCTCTGTGTCGAGCTGGTCGCCGAGCACCCCGACTGGGCCTTCGCCAACGTGAACCTGCGTCCCTATTACGCCGAAGGCTCCAAGACCCTGGCGTTCGAGATCTGCGAGCAGTTGGGATGGCGCACGCCCGACCAGGTGGTCGTGCCGGTGGCGTCAGGCAGCCAGTTGACCAAGGTCGCCAAGGGCTTTCGCGAGTTCATCGAACTGGGTCTCGTTGACGGCGACGCACCCGTTCTCTTCGGGGCTCAGGCGACGGGCTGCTCGCCGATCGCGACGGCCTTCGCCGAGGGCGCCGACGTGGTGACCCCCCAGCGTCCGAACACCATTGCCCGCTCGCTCGCGATTGGCAACCCCGCGGATGGCCCGTACGTGCTTGACGAACTGCGCGCCAATGGCGGCGACTGCGGATCGGTGCCCGACTCCGAGATTCTCGAGTGCATTGGCCTGCTCGCCAGGACCGAGGGCGTGTTCGCCGAGACCGCGGGAGGCGTCACTATTGCCTCGCTGCGCCAGATGATTAACCGCGGCACCATTGACCCCGACAAGTCAATCGTGGCGATCATCTCCGGCCACGGCCTCAAGACGCTCGACGCCGTCGTGGACACCGCGACGTTCTCGTCGACCATTTCGCCGTCGCTCGCTGACGCCGAAGAAGCATTGCGCTTCCACCAGTTAGTGTCGTCAGCGTCATGAGCGTCATAGTCCGCCTGCCCAGCCAGCTGCGCGCGCTCGTTGGCGGCGCCGGGGAGGTTCCCGTCGAGGCGACGACCGTGCGCGAAGCCATTAACGCAGTTGACGAGGCCTACCCGGGCATTGCCTTTCGGGTGCTCGACGATCGCGGGGCGCTGCGCCGATTCGTGAATGTCTTCGTCGCTGACGAGGACATTCGGTTCCTCGACGGTCTCGATACGGTGCTCGATCCCGGCCAGACGGTTTCCCTGGTCCCCGCAGTTGCGGGCGGCTAGCCCGCGTTAGCACTCTTCCCCCTAGACTGCTAATATTGCTTTGCACCAAAAGGTGCGAAGTCGCAACTAGGAGGATTCACAGTGGCGAAACTGATCGCTTTCGATGAAGAGGCCCGCCGGTCTTTAGAGCGTGGCATGAACAAGTTGGCCGACGCTGTCCGCGTGACCCTTGGACCCAAGGGCCGCAACGTCGTTCTTGACAAGAAGTGGGGAGCCCCCACGATCACGAACGACGGCGTCTCGATCGCCAAGGACATTGACCTCGAGGACCCGTTCGAGAAGATCGGTGCCGAGTTGGTCAAGGAAGTTGCGAAGAAGACTGACGACGTCGCCGGAGACGGCACGACCACCGCAACCGTGCTCGCCTGGGCCATGGTCCACGAAGGCCTGAGGAACGTCGCCGCGGGCGCGAACCCCATGTCGTTGAAGAAGGGCATCGAGGCTGCAGTTGAGGCCGCCGTGGCCTCGTTGCACGAGCTCGCCAAGCCCGCTGACACCAAGGAGCAGATTGCCCAGGTTGCTTCAATCTCCGCGGCCGACACCGAGATCGGCGAGATGATCGCTGACGCGATCGACAAGGTCGGCAAGGACGGGGTCATTACGGTTGAGGAGAGCCAGTCCTTCGGAATGGACATGGACCTCGTCGAGGGTATGCGTTTTGACAAGGGCTACATTTCGCCCTACTTCTCCACCGACACCGAGCGCATGGAAGCAGTTCTCGAGAACGCCTACGTGCTGATCGTCGGAGGAAAGATTTCTTCAGTACGCGACGTGCTGCCTGTCCTCGAGCAGGTCATGCAGTCGGGTCGCCCGCTGTTGATCATCGCTGAGGACGTCGACGGCGAAGCACTCGCCACGCTCGTCGTCAACAAGATCCGCGGAACCTTCAAGTCAGTGGCCGTGAAGGCCCCGGGCTTCGGGGAGCGTCGCAAGGCCATGCTGCAGGACATCGCCATCCTGACCGGCGCCACCGTGATTGCCGAGGAAGTCGGTCTGAAGCTGGAAAGCGCCACGACGGAACTTCTCGGTTCAGCTCGCAAGATTGTGGTCACGAAGGATGAGACCACCATCGTCGAGGGCGCCGGATCAGAAGACGACATCAAGGGCCGCGTCAACCAGATCAAGGCCGAGATCGAGAACACCGACTCCGACTACGACCGCGAGAAGCTTCAAGAGCGTCTGGCGAAGTTGTCGGGTGGCGTCGCCGTCATCAAGGTGGGCGCCGCGACCGAGGTTGAGCTGAAGGAAAAGAAGCACCGCATCGAAGATGCCGTGTCAACGACCAAGGCCGCCATTGAAGAGGGCGTTGTCCCCGGCGGTGGCGTTGCCTTGCTGCGCAGCCAGGCGCGCATCCTTGAGCTCGCCGACAAGTTGATTGGCGACGAAGCGACCGGAGCCCGCATTGTGGCGAAGGCCGTCGAGGCTCCGCTGAACCAGATCGCGGTGAACGCCGGCCTTGAGGGTGGCGTCATTGTCGACAAGGTGCGTAACCTCGCTTCACCGACCGAGGGTCTGAACGCGGCGACCAACGAGTACGAGGACCTCATCAAGGCCGGTGTCATTGACGCCGCCAAGGTGACCCGTTCCGCGTTGCAGAACGCAGCTTCAATCGCCGCTCTGTTCCTTACGACCGAGTGCGTTGTCGTCGACAAGCCCGAAGAGAAGGCTCCATCGATGCCTGGTGGCGGGATGGACGACTACTAAGCCGTTGCAGTCAGAGTTATCGCGAGAACCGCGGGGCGAAGGCCCCGCGGTTCTCGCATTGCGGGGCCGTCGGCGTGAAGGGCTTTCGCCGTAGCATGGAGCCATGACTTCACCCACGCCTCTCGTTGCATCACGCGGCCTCAATGTTCTGCACCTCTTCTGCCACCCCGATGGCGTGGTCGACGCGGGCGCCGTGCGCAAGGCCGTCGACGACGCCATCGAAGCCGGACTGCAGGTGGTGACCGCCGCGATCATGGGCGCGAAGGCTGACACGTGCTTCATGGTGCTGGGCGAGGACCTCTGGGACCTGCGCAGGTTCCAGTCGAAGGTCCAGGCCGCCGGTTTCAAGGTCGCCGAAAGCTACGTCTCGGTGACCGAGGTCAGCGAATACGCGGGCGCCACGCCCGAGAAGATCCTCCAGGACCGCCTCTTCCCGGTCCTTCCTCCAGAGGGCCTGCGCGCCTTCTGCTTCTATCCGATGTCCAAGCGCCGCGGCGAGAGGAATAACTGGTACGCCCTTCCCTACGAGCAGCGCGAGCAGTTGATGCGCCAGCACGGCGCGTCGGGGCGCGCGTTCAAGGGGCGAATCCTCCAGGTGGTCACCGGTTCGACCGGCCTCGATGACTGGGAGTGGGGCGTCACCCTCTTCGGCAGGCACGTCGACGACCTCAAGGAGTGCGTCTACACCATGCGCTACGACGAGGCTTCCACTCTCTACGGAGAGTTCGGCGCCTTCTACACCGGACTCGTCGGTACGATTGACGAAGTGCTCGAGGCCACCACGGCGTAGTCGTTGTTGGTAACGTCGAAATCGTGGATGAGTTCGTACCCGAAAAGACCCTGTTGCGCTGGGCCGAGTCGCTCGCCGGCGTCGCCAAGACCGGGATTGGTTTCACCCAGAGCCAGTTCGAGCGCGAGCGCTACGAGGAAGTCCTGAAGATCGCGGGCGACATCAAGGCGGCCGCCGAAGAGGGACTCGAAGGCGTGCTCGACGCCGACGGCCACGTTATTGAGTGGATGAAGCAGGTCGGCAGCGGCGTACCCGGGTACGCGACGCCGAAGGTCGCAGTCGGGGCGGCTGTCGCCAACGAGAAGGGCGAACTCCTCCTCATCCAGCGTGCGGACTCCGGCGTCTGGCTCTACCCGACCGGATGGTGCGACGTTGGCTACTCCGCGCCCGAGGTGGTCGTGAAGGAGGTCCAGGAAGAGACCGGTATCGAGGTCGAGCCGATCCGACTCATCGGAGTGCTCGACGGAATGCGACTCGGTGCCTCTCGAATCCCGCTCTACTCGCTCCTGTTCTTCTGCCGCGCGGTGGGTGGGAAGCTGAACATCCACCCGCTCGAATGCACCGACGCGGGATGGTTCACGCGTGACAACCTGCCTTCGCCGACGCTCGGCGCGGAGCGTTGGGCGGACTTCATCTTTGCGGCGATCGATGGCGAGAGCCGCGACGTCTTCTATGACGATCTGCGACGTCCAGTGTGGCGAGGCGAGGAATGAGCCTCAGCGTCGGGATCGCCACGAGCCCGACAAACGAACTGCTTGACGGGCTCAACCACCTGTTGCCACAGTTGTCTTCGTCCGCGCCCCCTCTCACGATGGAGGATCTAGAGCAACTGCTCACCGCTGATTCGGTGACCCTTCTGGTCGCAGAGAACGAGGGCGTATTGGTGGGGACACTCACGCTCATCGTCTTCCCAATTCCAACTGGAATTCGGGCATGGATTGAAGATGTCGTTGTTGACAAGGACACGCGCGGCCTCGGAGTCGGTGCTGCACTGACGACGGCCGCGGTCGATGTTGCTGCCAGCCACGGAGTCAGAACCGTTGACCTAACAAGTCGACCGTCTCGAGTAGCGGCGAACGCGCTCTACGTGAAGTTGGGCTTTGAACCGCGCGAGACCAACGTCTACAGGTTCAAGATAGAAGATTGAGCGAGCGCACGGCACCACGTTGCGTCTCGACGGCCGCTCGCCGAGCGTCCCCTGCTGGCACACGTGGACGTGAGGATGACTCAACTGAGAAGACACCTCATCGCCAAATGGGAGCAGGACCACTAGAGTTGATCCAGCCTGATCGATATCCAATTCTGGCTCACAACCCCAATGGGTTGACTGGACATGCTCGCCGGAGCCCTCCGGTAGCCGATGCGGGCACACGAAGGGAATAGCTGGAATGAACAAGCTTGCGCTCGTCACAGGGGCGTCGTCAGGGATTGGTGTCGCCTTCGCTCATCGGCTGGCTGCCGACGGTTACGACCTAGTGGCCGTGGGACGACGCCAGGACCGACTGGAAGAACTCGTCACCTCGCTTCCGGACGTCAACGTCCAATCCCTGGTCGCAGACCTGTCCACCGATGAGGGGGTTGACTCGGTCGCTGACGTGTGCGCCTCCCTACCGCTGACGATGCTGGTGAACAACGCTGGCGTAGCGCACTACATGCCGATTGCGGAGCTTTCGGCCGAAAAGGCGCGCGAGTTAGTGCACGTCAAGACCGTGGCCCCGACGATGTTGATCCGTGCCGCAGTGCCGGGGATGGTGGCACGCGGAGAAGGGACCATCATCAATGTGGCAGGAATGATCGCGTTTAGCGGCCCGGCAACGCAGGCACAACTGCCACGGCGGGCAGTTTACGCAGGGACATTAGCCCACCTTGTTGCGATGACCCAGGTGCTGCACGAGGAGTTGAAGTCAGAGGGGCTGAGGATTCAGGTTCTATGCCCCGGCGTGGTGGCGACCGAGTTTCACGAGCGTCAGGGGCTGGACCTCAGCGCTGTGCCCAGAATGTCCGCTGCTGACGTGGTTACCGCCAGCCTTCGGGGCTTGGAGTTGGGCGAAGTGGTATGTGCCCCCGGCGTCGAGGACGCCAGCGTTCTGGAAGCGGTGTCCCAGGCCGACCTTGCCGCGTTCGGCGCGCAAAGCCCAGAGCTCGCCAGGCGATACCGAGCAAGTTGAGCCGAGTTCGTACCGCCACTTCCGGACACGCTGTCGGCCTGATGCCGGGCTGGTTGCGCGCTAGGTGATTCAGTCGGCGGAGCTTCTACATAACGCGTGCAGACGAATGTCTGCAGGCTTCCCATGGAAAGTTGAGCCGCGGATTAATCAACAAAACTTGCTGACATCAATAGTAATTAATGCTAAAATCTTTCCATGAAATCAAAGGCGGGTGCTCGGGCTACGCCGCTTCAAGTGGCGCACTCGCTAGTGCCAGTGCTGAAGGCCATTAGCGATGACTACCGTCTCGCGATTCTCGTGACCTTGTCGGAAGAATCGAAGACGGTTGTCGAACTCACCGATCAATTGGGTATCGCACAGCCACTGGTGAGTCATCACCTCAAGGCCCTGCGTGAGGTGGGCTTGATCGCGGCGACACCCGAAGGGCGATCGAACCGCTATTCCATTTGTTGTGACGCCGTCATTGGGCCGATTCGACTCCTGTCAAGTCTCGCGAGTGCATCACCAATCAGCTAGAGGAGAACGTATGACGAACCAGGCAGACAGCATCCGCAACGCCGTGAAGGAGCGCTACGCCTCTGCGGCCCTCGCGGCAACCGCATCAGCATCATCGTGCTGTGGCCCAGAAACTGGCGTCGGCGAGGGGTTCGGCTCAGAGCTTTACGCCATTGATCAAACCAGCGACCTACCGCCGGCGGCCGTACTGGCGTCGCTCGGCTGCGGCAATCCGACAGCTCTTGCAACCTTGCTCGCCGGGCAAGTCGTGCTCGACCTCGGCTCTGGCGGAGGCATTGACGTGTTCCTTTCAGCTCGTCGCGTAGGGCCCACCGGAAAGGTGTACGGACTTGACATGACACCGGAGATGGTTGACCTGGCGCGAAGGAACCAGGCGGAAGCAGGTATCGAGAATGCCGAATTCCTCCTTGGCACTATTGAGAGCATTCCGCTGCAAGACCGGTCGGTCGATGTCATTATTTCCAACTGCGTCATCAATCTCGCCGCAGACAAGGACGTCGTTCTGCGAGAGGCCTTCCGCGTTCTCAAGCCCGGTGGGCTCTTTGCGATCTCGGACGTTGTTCTCCAGCGCGAACTCCCAGAGGACCTCCGAGGGCTGATGGCATTGTGGACCGGGTGCATTGCGGGGGCGTTGGTGGTGGATGACTATCGCGACAAACTCGCTGCCGCTGGCTTTGTGAACGCGGAGATTGTGCCTACGCTCGTTCACGACCGTGCTGCGGTGGAGCGCCTCGCCGCTTCAATCTCTATACCTGATGGTGTCGACTTGGAGCGCGCTCTGGGCGAGTACGACGGAGCGGTGGCGAATGCGTTCATTCGAGCGTGGCGCCCGCAAGAGAACGCGTCGTCGAGTCCGACGACCTGACTTGCACGAGGAGTCTGTCGACGCACGTCAACAGAAGGCCTTTCCTGCGCATCGGCTTGGCGCCCGAACTGGGTTCATGGAGCCGAAACTTCTGAGTTCCGTCCTGGTTGCGAGATTGGTCGTTGCGCCGTCTTGCGAGGCGAACGCCGATGCGAGCTCCCAATTACCGATCTCGATCCGCATTGCTCTCAGCCGGACTTCGGTGATTGTCGGCACGCCGATTCGCGTCGAGGCATCCCGGAACAACTTCTCGGTCAAATCCGCCTTGGTTCATGCGTGCGCCCTCGACGGCTGGCCCTTCGTTCGTCTTGCCAATAAGCTGATCCCGTTCCAACCCGCCGTTTCGCCAGCCGCCCCTCTCCGACGGTTCGTCTCAAGCATGGGACCACGACTTTCTCGATAACGGTGCGCTCGAAGCATCGGCAGTGCGGTGGAAGCGGTCTTCCGCGCTGCACAAGACCCGGAATTCCGTCGTTGCCAAATGGGAAGTGTCACGCTTGGCGCGCCCGCGGGCGCACCTCGGCCAGTCGCGATCTGCGTGACTCTGAAGTGAGGCCTCACCGACTCGCGGCAAACGGGAGCGTGCAGGCTTCAGTCGGGGACGCGATCTCACCGCTCTGGTGGGAATCGGTGTCGCCGCGACGTTTCGGACGGGCTGAGTCGAACGGACGGATGCAGAGAGGGAGTTCTTGCGCGAGCGACCCGATTGACGACTGGCTTCTGTCTCGTCCCGGCGCCGTGACTACGCAGCCGACTCTTCGAGGCCGACGTCGGATCAACTGGCTGATCGTAGCCCGTGCGATACCTCCACCGCCTCACGAACCCCGTAACCAACAATGACGAAGGTGGCGGCGGGATCGGCCCACCACCAGCCGGCGAACGCGTTGAGGCTTAGGCCGAGCAGTATCGCGATCGCGAGGAGTCCGTCTATGAACGTGACCCGACTCTCCTTTATCAGGACCTCTCGCTCCAGTTCTCTTCCTACGCGGCCCTTCTGCCAAGCCAGGATGAACATCACCACGGCGGTGGTTGCGGTCCAGGCGATGCCCAACGGGCTGTGGTGCGCGTGCGAGCGAGATGCCAGCGAGAGCGTCGACTGCACGGCGAGGTACCCGGAGATCAACACGAAGGAAACGGCGATGAGCATCAGGGCGCGACGCTCGCGCTCAACTCCGACTCCTCGAAGCTCCCAAAGAACCACGGCGCTGGCACCGATCTCGACCAGGGAGTCCAGACCGAAGCCGAAGAGGGCGATCGAGTGCGCCTGAACGGCCAAGATTCCCAGTACGACCACGCCCGCGACATTCCAGCCAAGGGTGATGATCTCGAGGGTCGTTCCCCAACGCAGATGACGCTTCGAATCAAGAGAGTCACTTCTCGAGTCGTGCATGAACCGAGGCTACGAGGTCGGCCTCCGTCCTGTCTAAGACTGGAACGATTATGAGCGGAGCGATGCGTGAGTGGGACTCAAGGTGAATGGGTGCAGCATCACCGGGAGTCGTAGCCAGGTCTGCGATCACGCGGCGCACCGGCACCGACGCTCGGATCCGACCGCGCGACTGCGAGATTCACCCAATCATTACCATTGTCTCGTGGCGTCCTTCGTGTTGGTGCACAGTCCCCTGGTCGGGCCGACGACTTGGAAGTGGGTCGCCGATGAGCTACGGACCTCGGGGCATGAGGTCGTCGTCCCATGCATCGATCCGACCTCGACCGCGAAAGGCTGGCGGGCGGTGGTTGACTCGGTGTTCAGCCAGGTCGGCCGTTGCGATGGCACCGTGTTCGTCGCCCATAGTGGTGCGGGCCCGCTGATGACTTCGATCGTCGGGGATTCGGGTTCCGCCGACCCGATGATCGTCCTTGTCGATGCGGGCATCGCGTCTGAGACGTCGGAGACCCGGTTGATGCCGGAGGAATTCCTCGGAGAACTCACCGCGATGGCAGTCGACGGCGTCCTGCCTCCCTGGTCGGAGTGGCTCGGTCCCGACGTGATGGAAGAGTTGATTCCCGACTCCGCGAGGCGAGCGAGCATTGAAGGAGAGCTCCCAAGTGTGCCGCTCTCGTACTTCTCCGGCGTCGTTCCCCCGGCGCGGCCATGGCCCGCGACGCGCAACGGTTACGTCCTCTTGAGTGATGCGTATCTCGGGGACGCCGAGGAGGCGAGGCGCCGTCGATGGCCCGTGGTCGAGGTCCGCGGAACCCATCTCGGGCTCGTTACCGATCCGACGGGCGTTGCCGAAGCGATCACGGCCGTGGTCGAGTCATCGCTCGAGCCCTGAGCGACAGGTCCTCCGCACTGTGGCGGGCGCTTGAGCGCCAGTGCGTCTGGTGGAGGATTGGAATGGGCGCGCGACGTTCGCGGTCCATTGACGGCGGGGACGCGCCTTGATCTCATCGGCGAGGTCCGCCAGCGACGCCCAATAGCATTCATCGGGTGAGCAGAAACCCAGAAGCCAAAGCCAATCCCTATCGACTACCGACGCGCGTCGTTCCCTCGGCGTACCGACTTGAGTTCGAGCCCGACTTGGACGCCGCCACCTTCGTTGGCACCGTTGAAATCGATGTCGACGTTGCCGAGGGTGTCAACACGTTCGCCGTCAACGCGATTGAGCTGGAGGTATCGCCGGCCGTGGTTCGTTCGGGCAACCGCGAGTTCCGCTCGGGGCCGCCTACCCTTGACGAGGAGTACGAAACCGCCTCGTTCGCCTTCGACGACACGGTGCCGGTCGGGAAGGCAACCGTAACGCTCAGCTTCGCCGGCATCCTGAACGACCAGCTCCGCGGCTTCTACCGTTCGATCTTCGTCGATGGCGACGGGATCACCCGCACAATCGCGACGACCCAGTTTGCGGTCACCGACGCCCGCAGGGCCTTTCCGTGTTGGGACGACCCCGCGTCCAAGGCTACGTTCCAGGTGACGTTGGTCGTGAGCGAAGGGCTCGCAGCGTTCTCCAACACCGCCCAGCTGTCCTCCGGTCTCCTCGAAGGAGGTCGCCGGGAAGTCCGCTTCGCGCCGACGATGATCATGTCGACGTATCTCGTGGCCTTCGTGGTTGGCCCTTTCGAAGCATCCCCCGTCACGATGGCAGCGGGTACGCCGGTGCGAATCGTCTATCCGGTCGGCAAGGGCCACCTCACCGCTTGGGCGATGGAGACGGCCGTCCACGCCCTTGAGTTCTTCGCGGCGTACTTCGCAATCGACTATCCGGGGGACAAGGTCGACCTGGTCGCGATCCCGGATTTCGCCGCAGGAGCCATGGAGAACCTCGGCTGCGTGACCTTCCGCGAGGCGGATCTGCTCATCGACCCCGCGACCGCGTCGCATACCGAGCTGGAGAGGGTCGCCTTGGTCGTGAACCATGAACTCGCCCACATGTGGTTCGGGGACCTCGTGACCATGGACTGGTGGGAGGGAATCTGGCTGAACGAGGCTTTCGCGACTTTCATGGAGTCGATCTGCACCGACGATTTTCGACCCGAATGGAAGAAATGGGTCACGTTCAACACGAGCCGCGACACGGCCTTCACCATTGACGGCCAGCACTCGACCCGGCCAATCGAGTACGAAGTCGTCTCGCCTGACGAGTGCCGCGGGATGTTCGACGTCCTGACCTACATAAAGGGCTGCGCCGTGCTGCGCATGCTCCAGCAGTACCTGGGTGAGGAGACCTTCCGTGACGGCGTCCGGATCTATCTGGAGAGCCATTCGTACGCGAACACCGTGACCTCGGATCTCTGGTCGGCGCTCGAAGCCGCCTCCGGCGAGCCGGTCGCAGCCATCATGGACACGTGGATCCTCCAGGGTGGATTCCCGCTCGTCTCGGTCGAGGGCTCCACGATTTCCCAGGAGCCCTTCGAGTACGCCGAGGCGGTCGGCGCGTCCAACATCGGATCGAGCTGGAAGGTCCCAATCCTGGTGCGCTCCCTCGACGGCGGGGCGCCGACCGCGCATCTCCTCGAAGGTGCGAGCGCCACCATGCTCCTTGACGAGAGTTCCGTCGTGAACGCGGGCGGTTCGGGTTTCTACCGGACCGCGTACGCGCCTGATCATCTGGCCGCTATCGCGGCGCGACTCGGGGAACTCGATGAGATCGAGCGAGCCGTGCTGTTCTCGGACACCTGGGCCTCGATACTGGTGGGCCGATCTTCGTTCGCTGACGTGTTCACACTCGCGAAGGGCCTCGTCGACCTCGATGAGCCCGCGACCTGGGACGTCGTCATCAAGGCGGTCGCCCTCGTCAACCGAATCGTGGATGATGTGGGACGAGACGCCCTCGTCCCCGCGGTGCAGGGTCTCTTCGGACCGGTATTCGACCGGTTGGGATGGGGGCCGGTAGAGGGAGAATCGAGCCAGGCACGCGAACTGCGGGCGAAGGTCATCGATGTTCTTGGCACGTTTGGTCGCGACGCCGGAATAATCGTGGAGGCGACGTCGCGCTTCGACACCGGCGAGGTCAGCGGCGACCTGGCGAACGCCATCGTCGCGATCACCATGCATCAGAGTCGGCCCGGTGACGAGGAAGTCTGTCGGCAGCGCTGCCAGGGCGCGACGACGCCACAGGACCAGCAGCGCTATCTCTTCGCTCCGGCGAGTTCGCGTGATCCCGAGATGGTGCTCAGAACCCTCGAGCGGGCCTTCACGGAGGTGCGCACGCAGGACGCGCCTTACCTCATCGGAGCGCTCATTCGCAATCGAACGGCCGGACCACGGGTTTGGAGGGCCGTTACCGAGCGCTGGGCCCAGGCCGTCGAGCGTTTTCCCGTGGGTTCGCCAGTCGCGATCGTCGCGGGCGTGCTGACGTTCGTGAAAGACCCGGCGCTCGCCGCTGAAGTGCGCAGTTTTCACGAATCCAATCCTCTGGCCGTTGGCCAGCAGCAGGTCGCCCAGCTCCTCGATCTCATGGACGTGCACGTGGCGGTGGCGAAGCGGAACGGGCCATCGCTCGTCTCGACGTTGGAGGCGATGGTTGATTGACCGACCTTCCGTGAGGGAGACTACCCCTCAGACGTCTGGGGGGCTTGCGCGATGGGTGAAGAACTTTGGACGAGAGTGGATGACTATCTTGTTTCGCTCCTCGCCCCCTCGGACGCCTCGCTCGACGCCGCTCTTGGCGACAGTTCCGCGGCCGGCCTGCCCGAGATCAGCGTCGCCCCCAATCAGGGTAAATTCCTGGAGTTGCTGGCGACCATTCGCGGCGCGAAGCGGATCCTCGAGATCGGAACCCTCGGCGGCTACAGCACCATCTGGTTGGCCCGGTCGCTTCGGGCTGACGGCCGGTTGATCTCCCTCGAATTGGAACCCCATCACGCCAACGTCGCCCGTGCCAACATAGACCGGGCCGGGCTCGCCGCGATGGTAGAGATCCGGGTCGGACCGGCGGTTGAAGCCCTCCGCGGACTTGTCGCGGAAGGGGCCGCGCCCTTTGACTTCATCTTCATCGACGCCGACAAAGAGGCTTATCCCGAGTACTTCGCACTGTCATTGGAGCTCGCTCGCCCAGGGACCGTGATTGTCGCCGACAACGTTGTTCGCAACGGGGCCGTGGTCGAGTCGACGAGCTCGGACGAGCGAGTCCTGGGAGTTCGCAGATTCCTCGAACTCGTGGCGGGCGAACCGCGTGTGGAAGGCACCGCGGTCCAGACCGTCGGAAGCAAGGGCTACGACGGGTTCGCCCTGGTTTACGTCAAGGAGTAGCTCGACGGCGAGTTGGACCGGGCGACCGATGCGAACCGCGCGTCGCGAGCGCGCCAGGATTCGAATCAGGCGATGAGGCCGAGCGAGATATCCCCAACCGCTCGACGAGGTCCACGTTGAGAGGTTGGTCGCCCAGCCCCGAATGGTCCCGGCTCACCATCGTTGCGAGGGGCTGCACCAATTTTCTAGTGAGGCCGGTAGATTTGGCACGCCTTGGAGCCCGATGTCGTGGATTGTGGCGATGACGCCTAGGTCACTAAGTTGAACTCAGTAAGTAAAATCAACGAGTACGAAATCTAGAAGGGTAGGAATTGGCGATGGCAAACGAATGGGGACCTCTCGAAAGACTGGCCGGAGAATGGGAAGGCGAGAAGGGCGGCCTCGACACCGCGTATTCACACTCGAAGGGCGAGGTGCTCGGCACCCCGTACCGCGAGAAGTGCACGATGAAGCCCTTTGGACCGGTCGACAACGGCAAGCAGAGCCTGTACGGGCTTGACTACAAGAGCGCGATGTGGCGCGGCGACGAGAGCAATCCTTTCCACACCGAAGTTGGTTACTGGCTGTGGGACGCCGCGACCGGCGAGATCATGAAGGGCTTCGTGGTTCCCCGGGGCATCACGGCGCTCGCGGGCGGAGTCACCGACGCCGACTCGGTCTTGTTCACGATGGAGGCATCGCTCGGCGATCCCCACTACAACATCGGGGAGAACAAGTACCTGTCGATGAACGCCAGCACACTGAGCTACGCGGTCACCATCACCATTGGCGATGACACGTGGTCGTACGACGAGGTGACGATGCTGCGCATGAAGGAGTTCGACGAGCCCTTCGCTCACACCGACCACAACACGCTCCACCGGGTGGGTTGAACGACACTGAACCTGGTCGAGCGGCCGGACGTCCGGGACTCAACGCCTCATCCTTCGCAACGATGACCATCGCCGAGGATGAGGCGTCGAGTCCTGCAGATTCCTCCTTGGAGCAGGTGGACGTGGTGACCGGCCGACAACGGCAAGCCGTCACCGAATCGGCGTCGGCCATTCGCCGCGGGCCTCGGGCCGCGGTATGACGTGGAGGCGCCGGACCGTTTCTGGACCGAGTGAGCCGCTCAACTGCGCCTGCGGACAATTCATTAGGATTGACGGGCGGAATTCGTTTCGACCAGCAATCCTCGAGGAGATCTAATTGTCCCAATACCAAATGCCCGGCCGAGTGGTGATTCTTGGATGCGGTTCGGTGGCGCAGTGCCTGCTACCCCTCCTCCTGGAAAGATTCGGATTTGATCCCTCTGCAGTCACCGTGATCGAGAGTCGTGATAATCGAGAGAGGATCTCCCCTTCCATCGACAAGGGCGTTCAGTATCGGCAGTTGGAGATAACGCGGGAGACCCTCGAGGAGACGCTCTCGACCTTCCTTGGCGACGGTGATCTCCTCATCGACCTAGCTTGGAACATTGGGCTGAGCGAGCTGCTCGACTGGTGCCGCGACCACAACGTCCGCTATCTCAATACGTCGGTGGAAGTGTGGAATCCATACCACGATCCCGCGACCACGTCGCCCCAGGAGAGGACCCTGTACTGGCGCCACATGGAGCTTCGTCGCCAACTCGCGAAGTGGGGCCGCAACGATGGACCATCTGCGGTGGTCGAACACGGGGCGAATCCGGGTCTGGTCAGTCATCTCACGAAGCAGGCGCTGGTCGAGATCGCCCAGCGGGTGCTGAGCGATGGCCTGCTGAGCGAGCGCCACCCGCTCATTGTCGAGGCGCTTGACGACGGGCGCTTCAATGTCCTGGCCCAGCTCTTGGACGTGAAGGTGATCCATGTCGCCGAGCGCGACACGCAGATCACCGATCGTCCGAAGCTCCCCGGTGAGTTCGTGAATACCTGGAGCGTCGACGGTTTCTATGAAGAGGGGGTCGCTCCCGCGGAGATGGGATGGGGCACCCACGAGAAACGCCTTCCGGAACTGGCGTACGCGCACGAAGGTGCCGGTCCGCGCAACCAGATCTGCCTCGCCCAGATGGCGCACAAGACGTTGGTCCGCTCGCGCGTGCCGTCGGGTCAGATCGTTGGCATGGTGATTCGACACGGGGAGGCCTTCACGATCTGCGACCACCTGACCGTATGGGAAGGCGACGTTCCGGTGTACCGGCCAACCGTCCACTACGCCTACTGCCCGAGTGACTCAGCGTGGGCCAGCTTCGTGGAACTCGAAGGCAATCAGTACGACTATCCCGAGAACCAGCGGATCATGAACGACGAGATCATCGCCGGGAGTGACGAGCTGGGCGTGCTCTTGATGGGCCACCCCTACAAGTCGTGGTGGACCGGGATGCTCACGACCGTTGAAGAGGCCCGCGAGGCTGCTCCCCACCAGAGCGCCACGACCGTGCAGGTCGCCGCGTCGATCCTCGGCGCGATCGACTGGCTGCTTCGCTCGCCGCGCGAGGGTGTGCGGGTGCCGGACGAGTTGCCGTGGCGTCAGGTGCTCGACGTGGCGCTGCCGTACGTGGGAACGACGTGGTCGGGTCCCCTCGACTGGGACCCGGTGACGACCAAGGTTGACTGGTTCGATCGTTGGTCGGGGCGGACCCTCGACCACGATGACTATTGGCAGTTCACCAACTTCCAAGCCTGAGGCTCCCTCTCGCTCGCGGCCGGCGCGACGTCTCAGCGCCGCGCAACGTGCCGGGTCACGCGAGGGAGAGAAACCCTGACGTGATGCAGAGGCCGAAGGCGTCGATGATGAGAAAGGCCGCGACGATGGAGACAATGACGACCTTCGTCGCGCGGCCGCGCGACGTCGCGACCGGCCGCGGCATGTACCAATCGGGCAGCAAGCCCCCCTTGAAGCTCGAGTTCCCGTACCAGGGAACCGCGTCGTGGTCGAGGGGCTCGTTCGGATCGGCCGCGAGCGCCAGGCCCGCTAACTCCTCGTCGTTCAACGCGGAGGAGTTGATCGGAGTCGTTCCAGATTCGTCCATTTGGTCCTTCTTCGGGTCCGCGGCACGCCAAGGGGCGCAACAACGCTCAACGTACACCAACGCGTTCTGGAACGAATGACCGGCGAATTGGAAAGAATTCAACTTCTCACGGCTCGATGGGGATGAAACTCTTGGCCCCGATCGCGGCAACCCACGTCCTTTAGAGTTATTGCGAGAGGGCAAGACCTCTCTTGATAGTTGAGTTGATCTAGTAGAAACGACGACGCATGCCTTTTCCCGACATGGACGTGGCTGGTAGCCCACTCGAGCTCATTGGCAACACCCCTATGGTTCGACTGGGCAAGATCGGCGCCGGACTCCAGAGCGACCTCATCGCAAAGTTGGAAACAACGAATCCGGGCGGAAGCTCGAAGGACCGGCCCGCCCTCACCATGGTCGAAGCCGCCGAGCGGGACGGCCTGCTCGGCCCGGGCTCCACGATCATCGAGCCGACGAGCGGGAATACCGGCGTGGGGCTCGCGATAGTCGCTGCCCAGCGGGGGTACAAGTGCATCTTCGTCATGAGCGACAAGATGGCTCCGGAGAAGATCGACGTGCTTCGCGCCTACGGGGCCCAAGTGGTCGTCTGCCCGACCGCCGTGGCGCCCGAACACCCCGACTCGTACTACTCGACCGCCGAGCGGTTGACGAAGGAGACGCCGAATTCGTTTCGACCGGACCAGTATTCGAATCCCAACAATCCAAGGTCTCACTACGAGAGCACGGGTCCTGAGATCTGGCGCCAGACCAAGGGCCGCGTGACGCACTTCGTCGCGGGTGCAGGGACCGGGGGAACGATCACGGGAGTCGGGCGGTACCTTAAGGAACAGAACCCCGACATCAAGATCATCGCCGCCGATCCCGAAGGATCGGTGTTCTCGGGGGGAGCCGGGAGACCGTATCTCACCGAGGGAGTGGGAGAGGACTTCTGGCCGGGTAACTACGACCCGTCGATTGTGGACGAAGTCATCGCCGTCAGCGACGCCGACGCATTCGCCATGGCCCGGCTGGTGACCCAGCGCGAGGGAATCCTAATCGGGGGCTCCGGAGGGACCGCGGTAGCCGCCGCATTGAAGGTCGCGGCCGCCCAGTCCGCGGACGCCGTCGTCGTCGTGCTGATCCCCGACTCCGGGCGAGGGTACCTTTCCAAGATCTTCAACGACGCCTGGATGACCGACTACGGGTTCCTGCGTCCCCACAACGAGATGGACGCGGGCGACGTCTTGGCAGCCAAGGCGAAGCGACAGTCGCACGGGCTCGCCGACCTGGTGCTCGTCACCGAAGACGTGCTGGTGCGTGATGCGATTTCGGTCATGCGAAGGAACGACGTCTCCCAGTTGCTGGTGACGGTCACCGACGAGTTGCCGCTGGCGGCGAAGGAGGTGTCGGGATCGCTCAGCGAGCTGGGACTTCTCGAGGCGACCATGCGTGACGCCGCGGTGCTCGATCTTCGCGCGAAGGACGTCGCCGATCCCCCGATGCCGATGATCGGAGTCGGCATGAGCGTCACCGAGCTCACCCGGCGTCTCAGCTCCACCGCCGGCCTGCTCGTGCTCGACGGTGGTCATCCCGTCGGCGTGCTCACGCGCAGCGACCTGCTTGGTTACCTGGAGCAGAGGAGCAAGTAATGACCGGATTCAACACTCGGGCGATTCACGTGGGCTCAGAGCCCGATCCTGTTACCGGTGCGGTGAATCCGCCCGTGTATCTCACTTCGACCTACGCCCAAGACGGCGTCGGGATCCCGAGGTTCAGCGACTATTCGCGGGTCGACAACCCCACGAGGGCGGCACTCGAAACGTGCCTCGCCGACCTCGAAGGCGCAAGCCACGGGATAGCGTTCGCATCGGGACTCGCCGGCGAGGACGCGCTGCTGCGCACGCTCGCGCCCGGTGACCACGTCGTGCTCGGCAATGACGCCTACGGCGGTACCTACCGGCTGCTCACCAGGATCTTCGGTGAGTGGGGTGTCACCATCTCGTGCGTTGACCTGAGCGACCTTGATGGCGTTCGAGCGTCCTTCGACAAGTCGACCAAGATGCTCTGGGTCGAGACGCCGAGCAATCCCTTGTTGAACGTGGTGTCGATCAAGGATCTGGCCGCCATCGCGCACAAGCACGAAGCGCTCTTGGTGGTTGACAACACGTTCGCGACCCCGTTTCTGCAGCGCCCCCTCACCCTCGGCGCGGACGTGGTCGTTCACTCGACGACGAAGTACGTCGGCGGGCACTCCGACGTGATCGGGGGATTTGTCGCGACGAGCAGCGACGAGCTCGCGGCCAAACTGAAGTTCCACCAGTACGCCATCGGTGCCGTGCCCGGACCTCTCGACTGCTACCTGCTCATCCGGGGGTTGAAGACCCTCGGCATCCGCATGGAGCGTCACTGCTCGAACGCGCGAGCCGTCGCCGAGTACCTTTCGCGTCACGACGCGGTTGAGAGGGTCTACTACCCGGGTCTCGCGACCCATCCCAGTCACGAGGTCGCCGCTGCCCAAATGAGCGACTTCGGGGGCATGGTCAGTTTCACACTGAAGGGCGGGGCCGCGAAGGCGCGCAACGTCTGCGAAATGACGTCGGTCTTCACGCTGGCCGAGTCCCTCGGTGGCGTGGAGAGCCTCATCGAACTCCCGGCCGTCATGACGCACGCCTCGACCGCGGGTTCGACGCTCGAACCGCCGGCGAGCCTCGTTCGCTTGAGCGTCGGCATCGAAGACGTGGATGATCTGATCCGAGACCTGGCGCAAGCATTGTCCTGACCCTGCGCACTTTGCTTCAAGCGCCGTGGCAGCGGCGAGGTACCGGCCTCTCGGACTCTGACTTGGTGCATAATGAGGTTCGTGCCCCTGAACCGACCTGATCGAAGCCTCAATCTCGTGCCCGCTTCGGTCGAAGACTACCGGGAGTTGGCGCGAAGGAAGTTGCCCCGCCAGATCTTCGATTACATCGACGGGGGAGCATTCGCCGAAGCATCGATGAAGGCGAACCGCGACGACCTGCGCCGAATCCAGCTTCGCCAGCGCGTTCTGCGCGACGTTTCGGTGCGCAACCTCTCGACCACGGTGCTCGGACAGGAAATCGCCTTGCCGTTGATTCTCGCTCCCGTCGGGTTCGCCGGCATGTTCGCGAAACGCGCCGAGGTTCAAGCGGCGAGGGCCGCGGAGCGGGCGGGGGTCCCGTTCTGCGAGTCGACCCTTTCGATCTGCAGCATTGAAGAGGTCGCGAAGGCGGTGAAGAGCCCCCCTTGGTTTCAGTTGTACGTCATGAAGGACCGTTCCTACGCCGAGGAGCTGATGGTGCGGGCGGCCGCTGCGGGTTGCACGACGCTGATCTTGACCGTCGACCTGGCGGTCGTGGGGCAGCGTTACCGTGACGTGCGAAACGGCATCAGCGGCTCGTCCGTGAAACCCAGCCGGATGCGGCGGGGACTTGACCTCGCCCGTCATCCAACGTGGGTCCGCGAGGTCGCCCTGGGCGGGAAGCCGCTCACCTTCGGCAACCTCGAGCAGTTTCTGCCGCTCGCCAAGGTGCCCGCTGACTTTCAAGGCTGGATCGCCAGCCAGTTCGATCCGAGCGTAACGTGGGACGAGCTCGCGTGGCTGCGCTCGCATTGGAAGGGCAAGATCGCGTTGAAGGGAATACTGGACGTCGACGACGCCCGAGAGGCGGTCGGCCGCGGCGCCGATGCCGTCATTGTCTCCAATCACGGTGGTCGCCAGCTCGATGATGTCCCCTCGACCATCAGCGCCCTTCCGGCGATCGCCAAGGCAATTGGGGATGAATGCGATGTGCTGATGGACGGCGGGGTGAGGAGCGGCCTCGACGTGGTGAAGGCGCTGTCGCTGGGCGCCAAGGCGTGCCTCATGGGCAGGCCGTGGGCGTTCGCCGCCGCCGCGCGCGGCGAAATGGGCGTCGATCACATCTTCCACATCATGCGCGAGGAGATGATGGTGACACTCGGGCTGACCGGGATCACCGACGTGAAGGATCTCGATTCGTCGGTGCTGGTCAACCTCTGACACTGCCGGGATCCTCCAGCGTGAAGTCTCGACGATCGTTAGCGTTGGGATGTGCCCGTGCCTTATCCCGACATTCACGTTGATGAAGTGATCGTCCGGGCGCTTCTCGCCGAACAGTTCTCGGATCTCTCGGGACTGGAGCTTCGTCACGCCGCGGAGGGCTTCGACAATTCGCTGTGGCGCGTTGGCGACGAGTTGGTGGTCCGCCTCCCGCGACGGAAAGCCGCCGCGGCCCTGATGGAAAAGGAACTCAAATGGCTGCCGGTACTCGCCCCGGCGCTTCCGCTGCCCATCTCCGAGCCGGTGCTCGTGGGTCGGCAGGGTCCGATCTATCCGCACCCCTGGTCGATAACGAGGTGGTTCGACGGCGCTCCGGCGCACGAGGCGGAACTGAGAGATCCCCGAGGCACGGCGGAGCATCTCGCCAGTTTCATGAACGCGCTGCATCAGCCAGCGCCAGACGATGCTCCCTCCAATCCGTTTCGAGATACGCCGCTCGCCGCGCGAATCGAGACGTTTGAATCGACGTTGGCTTCCTTGAGGGGAGCGGTCGCGGAATCCGCCTTGCGCGAAGTCTGGGAGATTGCGTTGAGGGCTCGTCCCTGGGAGGGACCGGCGGTCTGGATCCACGGCGACCTTCATCCCCTGAATCTTCTGATCGATAAGGACGAACTCAGCGCCGTGATCGACTTCGGGGATCTGTGCGCGGGGGACCCGGCGACGGACGTGGCGAGCGCGTGGATGTTCCTCGCACCCGACGTCGTGCAAACGTTCCTAGGTTCGTATCGGCACACCGACACTTCGCTCGTGGCACGCGCCCTTGGTTGGGCCGCCCTCTTCGGGATGATGTTCACCGAGATTGGTGTCGATGGCCCCGCCCCCTACGCCGTCGTCGGGTCGAGAACGCTCGAAAGGGTGCTGGCGTTCGCGTCGGAGACATAGGCCCGGGGCATCGCCATGGAGCGTCGGCCGCGAGGAGGAGCACCGGGGGTGCCACGCGCTCGGCGTTGATGGCCGCGTGGCCGGGCCGGCGTGTGAGACTGGATGAATGACTCATCCATTGAACGTCCCAACCCTGGAAGGGACTCGAGTCCGTCTGGAGCCGTTGGCCACTTCGCACGCGAGCGCATTGGCCAGCGCCGCCGGTGAAGATCGCCAGACGTATCGATTCACGCCCGTGCCGAAGGACCTGGCCTCGATGAACACCTACGTCGAGGACCTGCTCGTCGACCGCGACGCCGGCCTGATTGTCCCTTTCGCGCAGGTCGACGTCTCCGACGGTCGCGCCGTGGGCGTGACCCGTTTCATGACGTTTCGGTTTCGAGGCGACGAGACTCGGCCCTTCGCGGTCGAGATTGGCGGGACGTGGCTGGCCGCATCGGCCCAACGTTCCCCCGTCAACACCGAGGCGAAGCTCCTCCTCTTGACCCAGGCATTCGACGTCTGGAACGTCACCCGGGTTGACTTCAAGAGCGACGCCCGAAACGAGCGGTCGAGGGCGGCGATACTTCGAATCGGCGCTTCCTTCGAGGGGGTCCTTCGCCGCTGGCAGCCCTCGATGGTCGTTGGCGAAGAGGACCTGTACCGCGACACCGCCATGTACTCGGTGCTCGACTCAGAATGGCCGGTCGTGCGGGCAAGGCTTCAACTCAAGCTTCGCTGACGGCTCGTTCGCATCGGATGCCCGCCTCGGCGGGGTGCGGATCTCCTCGGGAGTAGCTCTGGCAACGCGGCAATGCCGAGGACTATGTTCAAGAAATGACGAACATTCGACTTGGCTCAGTCTCCCTCGACTGCGCCGACCCGGCCGGCTTGGCGATGTTCTGGGCCAGCCTTCTTGGAGGGGAGATCGCCTTCTCCAGTGACGATTTCGTCGCGGTAAGGCTCCAGGGAATGTGGCTCTCCACGGTGAGAGTCGAGAACTACAGAGAGCCAACGTGGCCCGAAAGTGACGTCCCCAAGCAGATCCATCTGGACCTGGCGGTCAGCGACCTCGAAGGGACTGAAGCCGAAGCGATCCGCCTGGGGGCGACTCGGGCGAGATTCCAGTCCGCTCCGGACCGCTTCGTTGTCCTGCTGGATCCGGCGGGCCACCCATTCTGCCTGACGACCCAGATTCCCGACTAGGGCGGTGGAGGTGCTTCGCGTGGTCGCCGTCTTGCTCCCGAGGCTCGTAGTGAAAGGACGGCCATGCACGTCCACGCAACAGTGGACGTCGTGAGCGACCCGGATGTCACGCTCATTTTCTACCGGATGTTCTGGGCTGGGAGGTTCGACAAGACAACCAGATGAGCGCCGACCACCGCATCCTGGCCGTTGCGCCACGGGGACACACTTGGTGAATCGTCCGCAGACCCGCCTACATCCACGGGCGACTGGCTCGGACCCCCGAGACGCCTCTCAACACCGACATCCACCTGGCGAGCGATGACGTGAGGGCCGACTTCAAGCGCTTGAGCGCCCTTGGCGCCGTGTCCAGTCAGGAACCCGAACCCGTGCCCTGGGGTGCACAGGGCGCGACTCGGTGACTCCGATGGGAATTCCTATTTTGCTTCCGATGGCGCCTGACGGCCGGCTGCCTGAGTACCGAGCCGGGAAGATGCGATGGCGCGCGGATCCGTGGTGATCGCGCCGCATTAAAGTCGGTCAGCAAAACCTGGCGAGAGGATCTTCCCTCCTGCGACTGGAGGACCTGATGGCTATCGTGCTCTGTGGTGTGAGCCAATGCGTCGAACGACTCCGCGCTGAGTTCCCCGAGGTCGATGTTGTGGACTTGGCGACGTACGAGGGATCGATCCCGTCCGATGCGATTCTCTTCTCGGGCTTCGATCAGAAGTCCATCGACGCCGCCATCTCCGGGGTCGCCTGGATCCAGCTCGCCGGAACCGGGATCGATCACGTCAATCCGGCGCTCCTGCAGGCTCCGATCGTCACGTGCGCCAAGGGCGCCGGGGCGGTGCCGATATCCGAATACGTCATGGCGACAATGCTCGCCCACAGCCGCCGTTTTCCAGAACTCTGGATCAAGGAGTCTCCCGAGATCTGGAACTTCCAACGAACGCTGTGCCTGTCAGGCCAGATGGTGGGCCTGGTGGGCTTCGGGGGCATCGGCCAGAGGGTGGCCCGCCTGGCCCAGGCATTCGACATGCGGGTGGTCGCGATGCGGCGTTCGAACACCCCGAGCGAGATTCCTGGCGTGCAGCTCGTGGGCCGCATCGAAGAGATGCTCCCTGACGTCGATCATCTGGTGCTCTGTGTTCCAGCGACGAGTGCGACGGTGAACATCTTGAACGAAGAAACGCTGGCTCTGGTGAAGCCCGGGCTGCACCTCGTCAACATCGCGCGCGGATCGCTCGTTGACCAAGATGCGCTGCGGGTCGCTCTCGACGACGGCCGGATCGCCCGAGCGTCCCTGGACGTCTGCGTGCCAGAGCCGCTCCCCTCCGGGCATTGGCTCTACTCTCACGACAAGGTGTTCCTCACTCCGCACGCATCGTGGACGGGGATCCCATTCCTCACCGGGGCAATGGATTTGTTCGTCTCGAACCTGCGCCGCTATCTGCGCGGCGAGCAGCTGGTCGGCGTCGTTGACCTCGAGCTCGGCTACTAATCAGCCGCCAGCTCACCACGTGAGACCGAGGGTCTGGCGCATCGTCGCTTCAAACTCGCCGTCGTTGAGCTGACTGCGCGTGGCCAAGATCAATTCGGCGTCGGCTCCCACGGGAACGCGCAGCGGGGTGGAGTCATCCTCGATGGCGCGAAGTATTGCCCGCCCAACGACTTCGGGACCAGGTCGACCGGCCGGTCCGTTCAGTTTGGCGTCGGTGCCCTCCCAGTCGTTCCAGAGACCCTCGTAGGCGGGATTGCGTTCACGCGAGGGAACCGGCTTCATCCCCGGCGCTATGTAGCCGGGCTCGATGATCACCGTTCGGATCCCGAAGTGGCGAACCTCGTAGTGCAGCGCCTCGGAGAAGGCTTCGAGCGCGTACTTGGAGCCTGAGTACACGCCTTCGAGCGGGGAGGAAACCCGACCCTGCACCGAACTGACGTTGACGATGACGCCGTGGCCTCTCACCCGCCACGACGGAAGGACGTGCTGCAGCAGTCGAACGGGCCCGAAGGCGTTCGCCTCGAAGACCTCGCGCAACCGATCGAGGGGGTAGTCCTCGAGCGGCCCCTGTCCGTGGCTCGCAGCATTGTTGACAATGGCGTCGAGTTCGCCCGCGCTCGCCAGGGCCTCGCCAATGGATGCCTCACTGGCCACGTCGAGCCTGAGCCGCATCGCGACGTCGAGTGAGTCGAGCAGTGAAAGGTCCCGCGCGGTGGCTATGACCTCGTGGCCCGCATTGGCGAGTTCAGTGCCGGTGATAAGTACGCGCATGGATCCCCCTCTGTGATGGACTCGAACTTAGATGACCGATCGTCGAGGAGTGACGCAGCCTTTCATCAGCAGGACACGACGACTTCCAGAGGTTGCGTGAATCCGCTCACCACACCGAGGACAAGATGCGAAGAGGCATCGAGGTCAAGGACACCGATGCTCAGGGAATGCCGGTGGAAATCGTGGCATCATGAAGGAAGACGCCGCCGCAAAGGAAATGGATCCATGATTCTGCAGAATGATGAAAAGAAGCGCGGTTGGTTCGCTCCGAAGGGGAGCGGTTACGGCGTGCGGCCCCAGACCTGGCAGGGCTGGCTGCTGGTGCTGATTCCGACCGCGATCGTTCTGATCGTCGCGGCCATGGTCCACTAGCAACTTCCGTCAGCGCCTCTCAAGCGAGTGCGAAGTGCGGATTGAAGATGAAGCCAAGAACTGAACCATCGGGAGTGCGCACCGACCCGGTCACGATCCCGTCGCCGACGTCCGCAGCGGGCGAATGCTCGGAAGCCCCAGAGGCGAGGGCGGCGTCGATGGCCTTCTGGACGTTCGCGACGCCCCAGTACGCGAGCGCCCCCTCAGACGGGTCCGCGCCGGGAAGAAGCCCGAGCTCGTAGCCGCCTACCGAATACCCCACGTAGAAGGGTTGGTCGAAGTATGGTTCAATGCCAAGAAACGACGACCACCATGATTTCGACTCGCCGAGGTTATCGCTCGGATAGATGACCGTCCGGAGTCCTTCGAGGGATTCGCTCATGGACTCTTCTTAGCAAAGGACGGCCTGCCGGGAAAGAGGACCCGGGCAGGGCGAAGGACGAAGATCGCGGGGGTTGCGAAGTTGGCGCAGCGTTGAAGGGCCGTTGCTGGGGTGAAGGGATGCGCTTTGACATGACGGAGTTCGATCAAGCTGACGAGCTCGACGTCATCGGGCTCCACGAGGTGTTCCGCTCGGCGGCGGGATCGATGTTCGAGATGTCTCGCGGGTTCCGACCTTGGAGATTCGCGCGACCTACGGCCTCAGGCCTCACCTCGACGGTGTCTTCGAACCCGGGAAAGCCGACGTAGTGAATGTCCCCGGAGGGGAGTGGGCGGCGAGAGACGAAACAGGCGCCTGGGGCGAGGCCCAGCGAGGGGACTGGCCGTCGCTCCTCCGGGCGTCGCGCTCGGCGTGGACGACGAGAGGGTGGCCGATGACGGCGACCTCGTAACGGGCGGTGGAGTGACGAACGGCATCGACTTGGCGCCTTGGAGTATCGAACGGGAGTTCTCGCTCGACTTGGCCGATCAGGTGGCCCGGCGATTGGAGTACGAGCGATTCTGGGCAGGCGTTGGCGCACCCAAGGCTCAGGTGGTAAGCCTTTCTTCGAAGCGCGCTCGAACCTTGACGGTGTCTACCCCGAGGGCTTCGAGGAGCGTCGCGGCCGGGTCCGGCGGCCGACCCTCGAGGACGGCCAAGACAACCTGCTGGGGTGAGATTCGCCTTCCCCGACGCATGGGCTTGCCGGCATCCTGCATGGCTCTCTTCGCCGCCGGCGTCAACTTGATGCGATTCTTCATCACATTCTTGATCGTGGGCCGCGCGGGGAGCGGACGTTCTGACAGCAGAGGCGAACTGAACTCGCGAGGCATGCCAACGGCGAGCAACGCCTCGTCATCGAGCGCAATGAGCTTCGAGCGTGCCTCATCGTTGCTGATGTTGAGCACCTTCTCGATTGACGGGTCGCGCAGCAACGCGAGCAGCAGGTGTTCGGTACCGACCCGGCGGTCGCCGCGCCGCCGCGCTTCCTCGCACGCTGCGACGTAGGTGGCCCACGGGTGATAAGCCCCGGGCGTCTTCTGAGTGGCAGTCATTTCGCGTCCTTTCCGTACTTGAGGTGAACCGACTGTCGCGTGAGCCCGAGTGCGTCACCAACTTGCTGCCATGACCACCCCTGTTCACGCGCGAGGGCCACGTATCTCGCTTCAACCCGCTCTCCCAACCCATGGAGAGCCTGCGAGGCACGCAACCCCTGGGCGGGGTCGGACGCAGCAACCGAGTCATTGATTTCAGAGTCTTTCACGTGTCAATTCTAATTGACACGAATCCTGCTGTCAAATAGATTTGACAGCAGGCGGGAACAAGATTCTGTCCAACGCGCTTGGTGAGGAGACGCAACGACGCCAGATCCGTGAACCCTTCAACACCTACGATGTCGTAATGAAGATCGAAGAGTTGGACCACTCCGCCTTGGTGAACGCCACCGCCATCTGGAGCGAGGCGGACCTCACCCGACCATGGAACGATCCGGATGAGGATTTCCGGCGAGCGCTGAAAGGTGAGAACTCTGCGGTACTGGGCGCATTCGTCAACGGAGAACTCGCGGGAACTGTGATGGTGGGCGACGATGGGCACCGAGGTTGGATGTACTACCTCGCGGTCGCGAGGGGGCATCGCGGGGAAGGTATCGGGAGAGCCCTCGTGAAGGCAGGCGAGAACTGGCTTCGCAGTTGCGGAGCGGTGAAGGTGCAGTTGATGGTTCGAAACACGAACGAACAGGTGGCTGGCTTCTACCGACGACTCGGGTACGAGGACGCCCAGACCACGGTGCTCGCACGGTGGCTCGACGAGGAAGCATGAACTCGCAGAATGATCAGTACACGCACGGGCACCATGAATCGGTGCTGCGAAGCCATCGGTGGAGGACCGCCGAGAACTCCGCGGGATTCCTTCTGAGTCATCTGGAGCCAGGGCTTCAACTTCTGGACGTCGGTTGCGGTCCCGGGACGATCAGCGCCGACCTCGCGAGACTCGTAGCACCGGGCCCAGTGGCGGCGATCGATATCTCCTCCGGCGTGATCGAGGCGGCTCGGTCGATTCATCAGGACCAGGGCCTCGACAACCTCAGTTTCGAGGTGGGTAACGTGCACGGTCTGTCCTTTGAGGACTCGAGCTTCGACGTCGTGTACGCCCATCAAGTCCTCCAGCATCTGGGCGATCCAGTCATGGCACTGCGAGAAATGCGTCGTGTGCTTCGCGAAACCGGGCTTCTCGCCGTCCGTGACGCGGACTTCGCCGCGTTCGCCTGGTCGCCCGCGGATGAGCGGCTGACCAGGTGGATGGAGATCTACCACCAGGTGACCCGCGCCAATGGCGCCGAAGCGGACGCGGGACGTCAACTTCCTCGCTGGGTGAGAGAAGCTGGCTTTCGTTCGATCGAAGTCTCGTCGTCCAATTGGACGTACTTCACGGTGGAAGAACGCGGGTGGTGGGGCCAGCTCTGGGCCGACCGGGTCATCTACAGTGACTTCGCCAAGCAGGGTCTCTCGTACGGGTTCACCACCAGCGACGAACTCCAGGCGATATCAGACGCGTTCATCGATTGGTCGAACGACGAAGATGGCGTCTTCATCGTGGTCAACGTCGAGGTTCTCGCTAGGCGTTAGTCATTCGATGGCCGTTGCCGGTAGCTTCGGATGACCGCGTCCAGGGCGTCTCGCCACGGCGTTGGCTCGAGCTCGAACTCGATGCGCGTCGCTTGGTCGTCGATGACGAAGGGCATCGTGAACTGGTACATGGTCCTTGGAAGCTCGCGAACTGTCGGGTTGAATAGTCCGAGAAGTCGGATTGCCGCCGTCGGCATGCCCGCGACCTTCACGTGGTGGCAGCCAGCGACGTCGGCGACGTCGTTGATGGCTTCGCGCTGGGTCCTCGGGGGATTGGTGGGCACGTGCCACGCACGACCCCACGCGCTCGGAGCCTGCGCGCAGGTGATCAGCGTCCTCGCCACGTCATCGGTGAACGTCCAACTGTGGAGCACGTCGGGTTCACCGAAGACCCGGCAGGACTTCCCCTGGAGGACCCTCGGGATAATGCGGTCGCCGAGCATGCTCTGACCGCCTGCGCCAAGGAAGTCGGAAGCCCTCACTTCAGTGGCGCGAATGCGGCCGGCGTTGTGCGCATCGAGGGCGTCCTGCCACATCGTGGCGCGAACCAGTGCCTTTTCGAACTTCGCGAGAAACGGTGACTGGGGGGTCATGGGACCTGTGGGCGGTCCGTAGGGATAGAGGTTGCTCAGGGTGACGAGGACGGCTTGCGATTTCTCGGCGCTCGCGAGCAGCGCGTTCGCCATGGGTGGCCAGTCGGTCGGCCAGCGGTGGTACTGGGGGTTCAGGCAGTTGAAGATCGCGTCGCAGCCAGTGGCCAGTTCGCTGAGGCGTTGCGCGTCCGAGGCGTCGGCGCCGACGCGGGTGACGAGCTCGTGCTCGGGCCCCCTTGCGCGCCGCGACGCCACGGTGACGGTGTGATCCTGCGCCGCCAGGCGAGCGGCGACCGCGCTGCCGATGGAACCTGCTCCGACCACTAGGTACTCGGACATGTGACCTCATTTCTTGAGAGAGCATCGCTCTCGCTTCTAACGAGCATCGCATAGTGCGGCGTCAATTGCAAGAGCACCGCTCTCTTAGTTGCCGGAGCCGCGCCATGGTGCGATACTGGCCGGGTGACGGGTAGGAATCTGTCGCGCGCTGAGGCCCGAATGGCCCAGATCGCGACCATCAAGAAGGTGTCGAGGACGCTCATTGCGACCAAGGGCGTCAGCGGACTCTCGCTGCGCGAGGTCGCGCGCGAGATGGGAGTGGTGTCGTCGGCCCTCTATCGGTACTTCGCCACGCGCGACGATCTATTGACCGCGCTCATCTTCGACGCCTACAACGACCTCGGCGCCAGCGTGGAACGCGCTGACGCCAAGGCCTCGTCCGAGAGCGCGGGTGAACGGTTTCGAATCACCGCGAGAGCCGTTCGCAGGTGGGCCAGGCGTCATCCCCACGAATACGGCCTCATCTACGGCACGCCGGTGCCCAACTACGTGGCGCCGGTCTCCACGATCGAGGCGGCGACCCGGGTCCCGCGCGTGCTCTCCAAGATCCTGTCCGACGCCCAGGAAGCCCATCCATTTCCGCTGAACGTCGACGCGGCCCGCGACGTCGACCAGTTTCTCGAGGTCGAGGCGTTGGAAGAGGTGCTCGTCGATGTTCCCCGCGAGATGTACGTTCGCGCGCTCATGGCGTGGAACATGATCTTCGGCTTCTTGAGCTTCGAGTTGTACGGCCACTACGTGGGGTCGGTGAAGAATGCGAACGTCATGTTCGAAAAGGTGCTCGACGAACTGGCTGGCCTGCTCGGGCTCTGAGGGCGCTCCTCTGGAGAGTCCTTGCATCGTCTCGAAGTCTCTCGGCATGCAGACCGACGCACACCGACGCGTCGCTGCGGCTGCCCAGAACCGTTGCTGGGAGCTGCTCGAAACCGAGGGACGCAGCGCGCAAGAGGAAGAAGAGTTGCTGGCGGCGGCGTTCACCTCGAGGTACCACTCGGCCATCATCAGCGGACGCGAGAAGGCGATCACCAGCGGTTGGATAGCTTCGCGCCGCCCAAGCCCTGGGCGAGTCGGGCATCGCGCTAAGACTCGCTCGGCGTGCGAACACTGCCGCGTCGCGCAATGATGGTGGCATGACTTCTCTTCCAGCCTTTGCCATCTTCGACCTCGACGGAACCCTGGCGGACTCCCAGGTGGGCATTCTGAGTTCGTTCCGGTCGACGCTCAATGAGCTCGGACTCAATCCCTCTGACGAGCGGCTCAAGTGTCTGATCGGGCCGCCGCTCGAGGACTCCTTCTCGCAGTTGGGAATCGATGGGCAGCACCTCGCCGCGGTCGTCGAGCGCTATCGAGGGTTCTACGCCGAGACCGGGGTTCGGCTTTGCGAGCTCTACGGCGGAGTCGCCGAAATGCTCGAAGGGCTGAGCAGAAGAGGCGTGCGAATGGGCGTCGCCACTTCGAAGCGGGTTGATTTCGCGCACGAGATGCTGGACTCGCTCGGGGTGCGCCACCACTTCGAAACGGTCTCCGGCGCGAGCATCGATGGCAGGTTGACATTGAAGACTGACATCGTCGGGGAGGTCCTTTCCTACTTCCAACCAACGCAGATGCGAGAGATCTGGATGGTGGGCGACCGCGAGTACGACGTGCTCGCGGCGAAGTTCCACGGGCTGTTGCCGATTGGGGTTCTCTGGGGATACGGAACTCGCGACGAGTTGATGTCGAGCGGCGCAGAGGTCATCATTCGAGACCCGAGTCAGCTCCTGGAGATGGAGGATGAGATCGAGGGAGGTGACCCCGTGTGCTGGGCTCACCTCCTCTGTCCGACCTGCGGAGTCGTGCTCGGGGGCGAGCACCGGTCTGAAGAGTGTGAAGCTTCCTGAGACCGAGAGGCCCGCGAGAGTTCGCTCCCGCGCTGGAGTCGATGAGCGCGATGGCTGCGCGTTCGGCGTTCCAGCGCACTCGCAGAACTGGGTCGCTGCGTAACCGAGCGAGCTTCTCCGGCGTTTCATCGAGCGCGCCGGGCCGATACCTTGCACGCATGCCACGAAGGCGCCACGCCTCGTCGACGAAGCATTCCCGAACCGGAGGCGCAGCCGGGTCGTCCCAGGCGTACCGGAGGCCGCGGAGCGTCCACACCGTGGGCTAGTAGCTCGAGGGTTCACCCGCGCCTCCGCGTGAGACGGTCAATGACGCCGGGTCCGCAAGCGCAGGAAGAACCTCGCCGGGCGCCTTGTGGTCCTTCATGATCTCGCGGCCGCCCTTCGCCTTTCGAACCGAGCGAACAGTCGAGCGTCGCGGTCTGGGCCCGGCTGGCGCTGGGCAGGAACTGGAGCGGTCCGTAACGCTCAAGGAAGATAACCAACTCATCCAGAGCGGCCCCGACCGATCTGTGCGCCATCGGATCAATTTCGGGATTCTTGTGATGGCCGTCGGGTCGGGACTTCTACGTGGCGAAGCCCACGGAATCGTGCTGTTCGCCTTCATCGGCGCGGTGTTCGGCGACAAGATCGACGTCGGGGAGAGACTCATGTCCCAACAATTTCCATCGTAATACTTGGAATACCGCAGGCGCGTGAAGGCGATTGTGCCCTCTCTCCTGTGACGATGGATGTCGCATCGCTCGTGCGGTGGCGAAATGGCTCAGGGCTACCATTGACTTACTTTTAGCAACGAGAGGCTTATGGAGCGTAAGCACGATGGCGAGAGCGAGCGGCTGCGAGTCCCCCCTCCGCTGATAAAGCGTCGCATCGCCTCGGGACGCGGCGCGATGGAGCAGCCCAACGTCACCAACGACGGAGAGGCCGCCCTCACTCCGACGTTCTGGGTCGCGATCGTCATCACCGGCATCGCGACGGGGCTCTTTGGTGTCCTCTTGATGTGGTTGCTCAAGCTCGCAGAACGCGCCGCCTTCAACTACCGCTCGGGCAGCTACGAGGGTGCGGTCGCCGCGACCTCGGACATCCATCGGGTGGCGTCACTCCTCGTGGCGGGCGTCATCGGCGCGGTCTGCTGGTTCCTGATCCGCCGGTACCTGAAGCACGAGAAGTCCGAGATCGACGACGCACTGTGGAATGGCGACGGCGAACTGGGACTTCGGCGAAGTTTCCTGACGTCCGTCGTCTCGGAGGTGGTGATTGGCCTCGGGGCATCGGTGGGCCGAGAGGCCGCCCCGAAGCTCATGGGAGGCGCGTCGGGCAGCGTGCTCTCGCACTGGATGCGTCTGACGCCGGCGCAGAAGCGGCTGCTCGTGGCTTGCGGAGGGGGCGCGGGACTCGCCGCCGTCTACAACGTGCCCCTCGGCGGGGCAATATTCACCGCGGAGGTCCTGCTCGGAAGCTTCGCGCTGCCGACCGTGCTCCCGGCTCTCGCCTGCTCGCTCATCGCGACCATGGTCGCGTGGCTCTACCTGCCCAGCAGCGCCACGTACGTCGACATCCCTGCGTACCGATTCAGCGCTTCGCTCATGGTGTGGTCGTTGCTCGCGGGCGTCGTGATCGGCCTGCTCGCGGTCTTCTACGTCCGTCTCATCGGGTGGGCGTCACATTTTCGAGCGAAGGGCGCCTCGATCTTCTGGGCTATGCCGCTCGCGTTTCTCGCGATCGGGATCATCGGCATCTGGTATCCCCAGCTCTTCGGCAACGGCAAGGACATGGCGCACGAGGCGTTCCTCGGCATCGGCGGCTTGTGGCTGCTCTTCGCGCTCTTCGCGCTCAAGCCGTTCGTGACCGCGCTCACGCTCGGCAGTGGCGCCGCGGGGGGCGTCTTCACCCCATTTCTCAGCACCGGCGCGGCGCTCGGAGCGTTCCTGGGAGCACTTTGGATTCACGTGTGGCCGGGAACCCCGGTTGGGGCGTTCGCCCTCGTCGGCGCCGCCGCAATGATCGGCGCCTCGATGCAGGCGCCCCTCGCGGGATTGGTGCTCGTCGCAGAGCTCGTCCACGGCGGCTTCCCGATCATGATTCCGATGATGTGCGCGACCTTGATCGCCACGTTCCTCGTGCGCCACATCGACGGCTACTCCATCTACTCCGCGCGCCTTCCCGGCGACGGTCCGGTCTAGTGGGCTCGAACTAGTCTCGTTCTGACCCAGTTGGGGGTCGCGATGGATTGCGGAACCAAGAATCAGACCATCGAGGGCTCCCCCAGGTGCTCCTTCGCCGCTCGCTCACTGCCCCACTGGAAGAGGTGTTCAACGCGTGCACGAACACCGAGATCCTGAGGAGGTGGTGGGGCCCGCACGTCCTCGAAGTGGTGGAGCGCGAGATGGATCTGCGAGAGGGCGGCTCGCATCGAATTGTCATGCAGATGCGCGACGGGCAGAACTACCCGATCTTCGAGGCGGTCCATGATGTCGCCCCCGACCGTTGCTCGGTGCCGGTCGAGCTCTTTCGAACCCCGACGAGTGGATCGCGCTCATTCGGCCAAAGGGCACGGCGCTCGAAGACGTGACGGTGGAGTGGTTCTGCGAGATCTCGTTCTCGCGAGGTGACGACTCGACCGTTGTCGAGGTTCTCGCAACGTATCCGGTGATCGATGACCGCGACGCCATGATCGCCATGGGCGGGGGAGTCGGCCGGGGCGAGAGCTTCGAGAAGCTCGGCGCTTTGCTTGGCTCGAGCTGAGAGCGAAGGGTTCGCACCCAACCGTGAAACAATGGACCCATGTACGTCCCGCCCAAGTTCTCGATCCATGACGACCTTGCGTGGCAGGTCGTGAAAGACGCCGGAGCGGGCATGCTCGTCATCGGCACGCCCGACGGGCTTGCGAGCGTCTTCGTTCCCGTTGTCGTGAGCGAAGACCGCCGGACGCTGACGTCCCATGTCGCGAGGGCCAATCCGTGGTGGCGATCGGCGGCTGAAGGTATCGAGGTCCTCGGCCTCTTTCTGGTCGCGAGCGCGTACGTGACGCCGTCGTATTATCCGAGTCGGGCCGAAAGCCCGGGCGTCGTTCCGACGTGGAACTACGTCGCCGCCGAGGTGCGCGGCCGACTCACCCTGCGCGATGATCCGCAGTGGAAGGCGCACCAGGTTCGATCAGTCACCGGAACCTTCGAAGCGGGTCGCGACCCCGAGTGGCGAGTCGAGGACTCGCCGACGCAGTACATCGAGCAGCAGTTGAAGGCCATCGTCGGCATCGAGATCGAGGTCCTCTCGATCGAGGGCAAGGCCAAGCTCTCGCAGAATCGTCCCGTGATCGACCACGACAGCGTCCGCGAGCATCTGGCGAAGGGCTCGCTCGCCGAACAAATCCTCGCGCGGCGAATGACCGACAATGGATGAGTCGTTTTTTCTCGTTCGACGGGCCAACGCCAAGGATGCGCAGAGACTGCGCGCCATCCGCCTGGAATCGCTGGCCGACACGCCCGAGGCCTACGGCACGACCTACGAGGACTCCGTGAAGTGGTCCCGCCTGAAGTGGAGGATTGCCGCCGCGAAGTGGAACTACTTCTTCGGGGAGCTCGACGGCGAGGTCGTTGGCATGGCTTCTGGGGGCTTCAACGACTCGCATCCCGGAACGCATTGGCTCTTTGGCATGTACGTGACCCCGGGCGCCCGGGGGACCGGCGTGGCCGGTCAGCTCGTCGAAGCGGTGAGCGAGTGGGCGCGAGGCGAAGGGGCCAAGAGCCTCTACCTGCACGTCACCGAAAGCGTCACCCGGGCCCGGGCCTTCTACGAGAAGATGGGATTTCGACTCAACGGAGAGTCCATCAAGATGGGCCGCGACCGTTCGATCACCTTGCTCACGATGGTGCGAAGCCTTGACTGACGCCCGCAACGGCTTTCGCGTCGAGCGGGTCGATCCTCACGTGCTGCACTCGCTTCGTCGTCGGGTGCTGCGATCGAACAATCCCGACATTTCGGTGGCCGACCCCCGAGACGAGGAGGGGACGTCGCTGCACTTCGGAGGATTCCTTGGGGACCGACTCGTGGTGGCCGCCTCGTTCTATCCCTCGACGCCGCCGGTGCACGCGCAATTGCGGACGTACCAGCTGCGCTACATGGCGACCGACTTCGACGCGCAGGGTTCGGGCTATGGAGCGCTGCTCCTCGAATTCGCCGAAGCCGAGCTGCGAGCCCTCGGCGCCCAGCAGGTGTGGGCCAACGGGCGAGACAGCGCGCTCGGCTTCTACAAGGCGACGGGCTGGCAGACCATTGAGGGCTCGGAGCATTTGAGCCCCGAAACCCAACTGCCCCACACCACTATCTTCAAGATTCTGTAGCGGCCTCGTGGCATGAAGAGGTGCCCGGCCCGTCCTTACTAGTTTGTACGTATGCGTAAGTTACTGAGCCTCGCCATCGCTGTTGTCCTCGTGGGAGTCGCACTCGTGGCTTGGCTGCACCTGAAGAAGAACACCACCACCACCACGACGACCACCAGCATCTCGACGACGACGGTTCCGATCCCCATTGCCCCCCTTACCGGGCTGCCCGACCCCGGCGGGGCCGCCCTGACGCGGCCTGCTCTCACGGTGAAGATCGAGAACACTCCCGAGGCGCTGCCCCAGTGGGGTGTCGACCAAGCCAACGTCGTCTACGAGGAGATCGTGAACGGCGGAATCACCCGATTGGCCGCGGTCTTCAACTCGAACGCACCGAGCAAGGTCGGGCCCGTTCGCTCGGTTCGACCCACCGACACCCAGGTGGTGTGGCCGCTAGGCGGGATCTTCGCCTACTCCGGGGGGGCCGCCTACGCGGTGGCGAGCATTTCGACCGCTCCGGTGAAGCTGATTGACGAATCGAGCGCCGGCGCCGCGATGTTCCGCGATCCCTCGCGCCAAGCCCCGCACAATCTCTACGCGATTGCGCCGTTGTTGTTCAACTTCAAGGGCACTCCGACGCCGCCGCCGAAGCTCTTCTCGTACCGGGACACGGCCAAGAAGTTCGTCGGCGCATCGATCGCGCGCTTCGTCGTTCCGTTCCCGAGCATCTATCCGGTCACCTGGACCTGGAACGCGACCACCGCCTCATGGGACCGCACCCTGTTCGGCCAGCCCGACGTGACGGGTAACGGAGTTCGTGAGTCGCCAAAGAACGTCATTGTCATGTGGGTCAACTACGTGAATGGCATCGGCACCGAGGCCTCATACGCGAACCTGCAGGGATCGGGCCAGGCCGCCTTCTTCATCGACGGCAAAGAGGTCCACGGTACGTGGTCGCGCGGAGCATCGAAGGCCGACGTGTTGACATATAAGACGTTGAACGGCAAGACCGTCGGGCTGAGTCCGGGTCAGACATGGGTGGAACTCTTGAACGACGGAGTCCCGCTGACGGTCACGCCGTAGCGATCTTCTCGATCCGCTCGAGCGTCGCTTCCATGTCGCGGAGGTTCGCTTCGGGCTTGTGCACGAGTTCTATTCCCAAGCCCCACGGCTTGTCGTAGTTGAACGACTCGGTGACCTGGGTACCGCCGGGGACCTCCTCAAGGTCGTAGCGCCAGATGAACTGGGCGAAGTGGTGCCACGCGATGCACCTGTTCTCCTCGAAGACGACGACCTTGTTGCTCACGAAGTACCCGATGCCGATCCTCATGTCCATGGAGAACTTCGCGCCGAGGAAGAGGCGCTCGGGGGCTTTTCGCACCTTCATGACGCTACCCGATCCGTCGAACGCGCAGTGCTGGCGAGGATCGGCCAAGAGCTCGAAGATCGCCTTCGAGGGAGCGGGGATGAATCGAGTCGCGCTGATGGTCCGTTCTTGGTTCACGCACTTCAGCGTAGGGTGAGAAGCGATTTGGTGAACGGAGTGATCATGAGTTTCCAAGAATCATCGGTAACCTGCCCTGACGGACGCATCCTCGAGGTGGCCACCTTCGGCGATCCCTCGGGAGACACCGTCTTCTTCCATCACGGCACGCCGGGGTCGATCTTTGCCGCCTCGTCGTTCGAGGACGTCGTCGAGGCGTCGGACCTCTTCCTCGTCACGATGTCGCGGGCCGGTTACGGCCGTTCGACCCGGCGCGAGGGAAGAACCGTCGCGTCGGTCGTCGATGACGTACGTTCGGTTCTTGACGAGCTCGGTCGTGATCGTTACGTCTCGGTGGGCTGGTCGGGCGGCGGGCCCCACGCCCTCGCGTGCGCAGCCCTCGATGCGCCACGCTGCCTCGCCGCCTGGTCGCTCGCGGGGGTCGTGCCGATCGACGTGGACTTCGACTGGACCGCGGGGATGGGACCAGAGAACCTCGAGGAGTTCGCCCTCTCATTGTCCGGGGGTCCGCTCTTCGACGCCCACATGGTCAAGGCGGGCGAGGCGTTCTCGACGGCGAACGCGGCGAACATCATCGAGCTCTTCGGCGGCCTGCTGCCCGACGTCGACAAGGAGGCGCTGGCGAGCGAGGCCTCGAGGGAGAGCCTGGCGAAATCGTGTCGGCACGGATTCGCGAACGGCTACTTCGGTTTCTACGACGACGACCGTGTCTTCTTCAGCGCGTGGGGCTTCGATGTCGCGGACATCAGAGTCCCGGTTGCCGTCTGGTACGGCGACGAGGACCTCATGGTGCCGCCGACGCACGGCGCGTGGCTCGCGAGCAACGTGCCCGACGTCACGGTCACCCACAAGCCGCAAGAGGGCCATATCTCGATCGTCACGAATCATCTCGACGAGCTCGCCACCGGGTTCAAGAGGGCTTTTGGGTAGTCCTCCCCGGCGTTCGCAGTCGGTACCATTCCCCCAACGGCCTATTACGACCCCTCGGAGCCTCGATGGTCAACCAATCCGGGTCCGCTCTTCGACGAGATCAGCGAGGCGGCCCTGGTCCACTTTACGCCCGGCGGCTACCGAGTGGTTGCTCCATACGCCGACTGCCTGGCCTTGCTGCGCAGGCGCGACGCACAGCTCGATGAGATTCGAGCCACGGGCAACGACGCGCGGCCGTTCCTGTTCGGGGACCCGCTCGGCCACACTCCACGACGAGGAGGTGCGCTGCCGCGCGAACATCGTGCTGCGCGGCTTGGAGTCGTTGATGGTCTCGATCGAGAGTTGAGCCGGCCCACGGCGCGAGCGCCGCGCTGCGCCGTGGGCGATAATGAAGGGAACCCCTTCGAAGGACAGCAATGCGAATTGGCAACATGTACGGATCCGATGCCACGTTTCTCGGCGTGCCCGCCGGCGATCCCACCATCGTCTCCGAGTGGCGCGGCGCGGGAGCGGTCATCATCGGCGCCCCCTTTGACGGCGGCACGTCGCACCGCTCGGGATGCCGTTTCGGGCCCCAGGCCATCCGCACCGCCGACTACCTGCCGCACGACGGCATGCGCCCGAGCTTGGCCCTCGGCGTCGACCCGTTGATCGAACTCGGCGTCGTTGATCTCGGCGACGTCGAGATGCCGTCGGGCGACACCCTGAAGTCGCTCGCCTCGTTGGAGACGCTCGTCACCTCCGTCGCCAGCGCCGGAGTGATCCCGATTGTCCTGGGCGGCGACCATACCATCGCCCTTCCCGACGTCACCGGAGTCGCGCACCACGTGGGATGGGGGCGGGTGTCGGTGATCCACTTCGACGCCCACGCCGACACGGGCGAGAGCCAGTTCGGGTCCCTCTACGGGCACGGGACACCCATGCGGCGACTCATCGAGTCGGGGGCTTGTCGCGGCGACCGCTTCCTGCAGATCGGGCTTCGCGGCTACTGGCCTGAACCCGAGACCCTCCATTGGATGGCCGAGCAGGGTATGCGCTCGTTCGAGATGAGCGAGATCGTGAGTCGCGGGCTCGACGCCGTGCTCGACGAGGCGATGACGATCGCGATGATGGACTGCGATGCGGTGTTCCTCTCGGTGGACGTCGACGTCGTCGACCCCGGATCGGCTCCGGGAACCGGAACCCCGGAGCCCGGTGGCCTCACGAGCCGCCAGCTGCTCGACGCCGTTCGAAGGATCGCCATGGAGACCCCGCTCGGCGGGGTCGACGTGGTGGAGGTCTCGCCCCCGTACGACCACGCCGAGATCACCGCCTACCTCGCGAACCGCGTCGTCCTGGAGGCGCTCGGCGGCATCGCGTGGCGTCGCAAGAGCCTGCGCGGCGAGAGGACGAGAAACCCGGCTGATCCCCTGCTGAAGGATCGCTAGTCGCGCATTGATTCGAGGATCTGGCGGACCAGGTCCTCGGAGGTGTCCGGGTGCAGGAACGCGAGGCGCGCCACGGTCTCGCCTTCCCACTTCGTCGGGGTCACGAAGGCGATCTGGTCGCGCAGCAACTTCTGGCTCCACGCGTTGTACTGGTAGGGCTCCCAGCCGATGCGCCGGTACAGGACGACGGAGAGGCTGCTCTCGCGCACGAGCTCCACGTGGTCCATCTCGTCGATGATCGTGACGGTGCGCGCGGCGATGTCGATCGCCGCCTGGACCGCGGACTCGTAGGCCCTCACCCCGTTGGTCACCAGCGAGAACCAGAAGGGAAGGCCACGGGCGCGCCTCGAGAGGTGGATCGCGAAGTCCGAGGGGTTCCACTCGTAGTTCTCGTCGTCGCTGCCGTGCAGGACGTCGAGGTAGCTCGCCTGCTGGGCAAGCACCTTGCGCGCGACGGCCGGGTTGCGGTACACGAGCGCGCAGCAGTCGAGCGGGGCGAACAGCCATTTGTGCGGATCGACGATGAAGCTGTCGGCGTGTCGAATGCCCGCGAGCAGGTGGCGGTGGGTGGGCGAGAGCAGCGCGGCGCCGCCGTATGCGCCGTCGACGTGGAACCAGAGGTCGTGCTCGCGCGCGAAACTCCCGAGCCCCTCCAGGTCGTCGATGATTCCGGCGTTGGTTGTTCCCGACGTCGCGACGACGCCGACGACGCTTTCGGGATGGGGGTCGTTCGCGAGCGCCGACTCGAGGTTCGCCCGTGTGAGGCGGTGGTCGTCGGCCTCGACGATCAGCGCTTCGATGCCGAGCACGTGCAGGGCCTTGCCGATGCTCGAGTGGGCGTCGTCGGATATGGCGAAGCGCACCTCGTGCGGCAGCAGCTCCGGATGCTTTGCGCGACCCAGATCGCGCCCGACGGTCAGGCTCGAGAGGTTGCCCATCGATCCCCCCGACACGAACGCTCCACCGGACCCTTTGGGCATACCGGCCAAGTCTGCGAGGAATTCAAGCGCCTGGTTCTCGGCGATGACGACGCCGGCTGATTCGAGCCAGCTCGTTCCGTTGAGGCCCGAGCACGCCACCACCATGTCGAAGAACAAGGAGTTCTTCGTCGGGGCGTTCGGGATGAAGGCGAGAAAGCCGGGCGAGTCGATCGAGACGACGTGCGGGGCGAGGCGGTGCTTGAAGAACTCGAGGATCTCCTCGGCGTCGTTGCCCTCGCGCCGAATGAGTCCTTCGAGGCTCGGCAGGGGGTCCGTCGAGAGGCTGCCGAAGTCGAGGGGCACTGGGTGGGTCAGCCGGTCACGGCAGTACTCGTACACCTCGTTCGCGAGCTTGCCGTCATACTCAAACATTTGGTGCCCCATTGCGCCAACCCTTCATTTTGGTCCGTTGCCATCGTAGGTGCGAAACGGCCTCTCGCCAGAATGGAACGGCTTCGAGGGCCACATTAGGGCGAAGTAACATCCCTTAATGGCACAAGCGCGAGTTGGCTACCTCGGACCGGAAGGAACTTTTTCGCACGAAGCCGCCGCCACTCTGGAGAATGTGGAGACGGTGGCGTGCGATTCGATCCCTGAAGTCCTGGCGCTGGTCGCGAACGGAACGCTCGATCAGGGTTTGGTGCCCCTCGAGAACGCGATCGAGGGCACGGTCTCAGCGACCATCGACGGGCTGGTGTTCGATCACGACTTGCTGATCGAACGCGAGATCGTCCTGCCGATCCACCTCCATCTCCTGGCGCGTCGCGGCGTTAAGCTCGAGGAGATCACCAAGGTTTCGAGCTACGTCCACGCGCTCGCCCAGTGCCGGGGATTCCTCGAGAAGCTGCGGGGCGTGGTGAGCGAGCAGACGACGTCCACGTCGCAGGCGGCTCGCGAGGTCGCCGAGTCCGACGAGCCGTGGGCGGCGGTGGGCTCGTCGATAGCGGGAAGGATCTTCGGTCTCGATCAGGTCGCGAGCGACATCGAGGACCATCCGGGAAACGCCACCCGGTTCGTTGTCGTCGGAAGAGAAGCGGTTGCGACGCCCACGGGGCACGACCGGACCACGATCGTCTGCTTCCAGGACGCCGACCGGCCGGGGTCGCTGTACGGGATTCTTGGACGGTTCGCCGCCCGTGACATCAACCTGACGAAGCTGGAGAGTCGTCCGACCAAGCTCGGGCTCGGCGACTACTGCTTCGTCATCGAGTTCGACGGTCACGTGGCAGATGATCTGGTCGCGGACTGCCTGGCCGACCTCCAAGCCCACCTGACGCGCGTGAAGTTCCTCGGCTCGTATCCCGTGACCGGCGACGATGCGGTGGACCGTCGCAAGGAGGCGAGTGAGGCGCGCAGGTCGGCGAGTGAATGGATCGAATCTATCCGCGCCCGTGTTCGTCCCTGACCCGCGTCCGGTACGAACGACCTCCCTCGGTCCCGGCGCGGCGTCTCGCCAGGGCGAGAAGCGTGAGCGGTCGGCCATGGCAAGATCTCCGGTACTGAGCATGAATCGAGGATGGTAGCGTCAGCGACGTTGCCCCTCGCAGCGTCGTGGAAGGCCCGCCATCGAAAGAATCCGGCAAGATGCCCAGGACAGGACGACCGATGCCTGAGATCACTCACGAGCAGGTCGCGAGCAATGGGATCACCCTTCACGTCGCGAGTTGCGGCCCGGTCGATGCGCCGCCGGTTGTCCTCTGCCACGGATTCCCCGAACTCTGGTATTCGTGGCGGCACCAGCTCGAGGCATTGGCCAACGCCGGATTTCGCGCGCTGGCACCCGATCTTCGTGGCTACGGCCTGAGCAGCAGACCCCAGGGTGATGTCGCCCAGTACGGGTCGGACCAGCTCACGGGCGACTTGTGCGGCCTGCTCGACCACTACGGCCTTCGCCAAGCCGCGTTCGTGGGCCACGACTGGGGCGCCATCGTGGTCTGGGAGATGGGCAAACTCCATCCTGATCGGGTGTCGTCGATCTACAACATGAGCGTTCCCCTGATGCAGTCTCCCGCCCCGCCCATCGGAGTATTTGAGTCGATCTTCGCCGACAAGTTCTTCTACATCCTGTATTTCCAGCCCGTGGGACCCGCCGAGATCGAGCTCGAGGCAGCACCGCGGACTTTCCTGCGCAATATGCTCTACTCCGCCGGGGGAGAGGGAATGGCCGAGGGGTCCTCGCCCCTCTCCCCGCGCGACGGGACCGGCATGCTTGACGTCCTGCGAGCGGCGCCCGAGCATCTGCCGCAGTGGATTAGCGAGCACGACGTGGACGTGTACGCGAACGCCTTCGCCAATGGTGGCTTCTTCGGCCCCTTGAGCTACTACCGCAATCTGGACGCCAACTGGGAGCGGGGCAAGAACCTCGCGGTCTCGACCATCTCGATGCCCGCGGGGTTCCTCACCGGTTCTCTCGATCCCGTGAGATCGATGATGCCCGGCGGGGCCGAGGCGATGGCGTTGGCACTCCCGGACTTCCGTGGGACGACCGTCATCGAGGGGGCGGGGCATTGGGTGCAGCAGGAGCGGCCGAAGGAGACCAACGCCGCCCTGTTGGACTTCCTTCGCTCGCTAGGGCGAACGGGTTCGTAGCGGCCTGAGTTCCGCCAGTGGTCCTCAACGGCAACGGTGCTACACATCGCCCCGGTCGTGTGTAGTCTGCGACAACGCTGGGTTGTCGGGACCCGCTGGAACTTGGAGAGCATCATGTCGATTGAACCAGGACTTCGAGGCAAGAGCGCCGTTGTTACCGGAGCGTCGAGCGGGATCGGGCGTGCCATCGCGGAGCGACTCGGGGCTGAGGGAGTCTTCGTCGTGCTCGCCGGCCGCGAGAAGCTGGCGCTGGAGGAGAGCGCGGCGCGGATCACCGCCGCCGGAGGAAAGGCCGCCGTTGTCGTCGCGGACATCAGAGACGCCGGCTCGGTGCAGAACCTCGTCGATTGCGCGGTCAACGAGACCGGTCAGCTGGACATCTTCGTCAACAACGCCGGGGTTTCATTTCTCGACACGGTGGCGGAAGGTGACGTGGAGGACTGGCGATTGATGCTCGAGACTAACGTGCTGGCGCTGCTGGTCGGATGCCAGGCGGCGGTGCGAGCGATGAGGGCCAAGGGGAACCATGGGAGTATCGTGAACATCTCGTCGGCCGCTGCGCTCAACCCGGACTCCGGCGTCTACGGAGCCACCAAGCACGCCGTCAACGTGATCACCAACACCCTTCGCCAGGAGCTTCTGGAGGATCCTATCCAGGTCACGAGCATCATGCCCGGCCTCGTCGCCACCAACATTGGCCGGAACGTCGATCCGGCGATCCTCGAAGGGGTTGTTGCAATGTCGGGAATTGAAGCCGAGGTGGTTCCCGGGGAGCGCCTCCCTGACGACGTGCTCGAGGGAGCTCAAGAGGCGCTGACCGACTTCATGATCAGACCCGACGACGTCGCAGACGCGGTGTACTTCGCCGTGACCCGACCGGGTCGCGTTCATATTCCTGAGATCGTCATTCGTCCCAATAAGGATTTCGCCTTCTAGTGTCGCAGCGAGGTGCGGGATCAACTCGGCCCTCCGACGCAAATCAGATGTTCATTCAGAACAATCGCCAGTCATTGGCCTCAGGCGGCCTAGACGACTCTGCGCCATTAGTTGGTTCCAGATTTCCTTGGTGCCCGGTTTTGATGAAGTGACTATGGTGACAATTGAACGGTGGAGCGGTTGACCGTACTGAACCACCATGGAGAAGTTGGGTGATGATGAGCATTCAATCAGTGATGCGAGAGCCGACCCGGGTGCAGAGCCGTGAAATGCGGTTACCCCTTGTTCGAATCCCTGTTCTCGGAATACATGAGGGTTCTAAAGGAGAGTCCGTATGACTGCGTCGGTTATCGTGCTCGTCATTGTCGTGGTGGTAATCGTCTTTCTGGCCTTGACTCTCCACGTGGTCCATCAGTACGAGAAGGGAGTGGTATTCCACTTCGGAAGGGTCGTTGCTGAAAAAGAGCCAGGTCTCGTCTTCCTCTTGCCGGTCATCAACGTATTGCGCAAGGTTTCGTTTCGTATTGTGACGATGCCGATCCAGTCGCAAGGGATCATCACGCGCGACAACGTGAGCGTTGACGTTTCGGCCGTTTCGTACTATCGCGTCGTCGATGCAACGAAGTCGGTCATCGCTATCGAGAACGTCCAAGAGGCGATCAATCAAATTGCGCAGACAACGCTCCGCAAGGTTGTCGGTCAGCACACTCTCGACGAGATGCTCGCCGAAACTGATCGCATCAACGTCGACATCCGAGAGATTCTTGACGTCCAGACCGCTGACTGGGGTGTGCTCGTGACGCTGGTCGAACTGAAAGATATCCAATTGCCCGACACCATGAAGCGGGCAATGGCACGCCAAGCGGAAGCGGAGAGGGAGAAGCGG
>PMLJ01000005.1 GCA_003158855.1 Acidimicrobiaceae bacterium | reverse complement strand
AGAGACGGCAGCTCAAAGTTCGAAGGAAGCGGCCACCGGCTCTACACGTCGATGACGCTGCTCAACGCCGAAGCCCGTCTGCTCGATGCTGCCCAGCGCCTCGACGCGGTCAAGGTGGCGAGCGCCACCGTGACCGCCATTACCGAGCGACGACTCCCCGGGAGAGCCTTCAAGCTCTCGATCGACCAGGCGCACTGCGTCGAGCAGATCACGACCTCTGGTCGGTCGCTCGATCTTCTGGTGGGCCCCGCGGGCACGGGCAAGTCGACGGCCATGGCGGGACTGCGCGCCGCCTGGGAGGCTGAGCACGGCGCCGGCTCGGTGATCGGTCTCGCGCCGTCGGCCGCCGCCGCCGAAGTCCTGGGCGAGGACATGGGCATTGACACCGACAATCTCGCCAAGTGGCTCTACGAGCACCGCCAGCACGGCCAGCGGCTTCGCGAGCTCAGAGAACTTCGCGAGAAGACCCGCCTGGGCGCCCTCGCGCGACGTCGTCCCAGCCCTGGACTGCTTGAGGGCATTCGCCGGCGCGAGGAGGCACTGGCTCGCTGGACCCTTCGCGCCGGTCAACTGGTAGTGGTCGACGAAGCGAGTCTGGCCTCGACCTTCGCGCTCGATGAACTGATGTCGGCCGCTCTCGACGCCCGGGCCAAGGTGGTCCTCGTCGGCGACGGGGCCCAACTCTCCAGTGTCGACGCCGGAGGAATGTTCCGCACCCTCGTGCGCGAGCGCGGCGAGGACGCTCCCACGCTGGCGGACGTCCGCCGCTTCAAGGCAAAATGGGAGAAAGAGGCCAGCCTCGGAGTCCGCCTCGGCACCAACGCTGCTCTAAGCACCTACGCGACGCACGGGCGAATCAAGGACGGCACCCGTGACAACATGCTCGACGCGCTCTACGACGCGTGGAAGATCGACACCGATAGTGGCCTGCACTCGTTGATGCTGGCTAGCGACACCGCGACCGTCAACGAGCTCAACGCTCGCGCCCGTAGCGCTCGGGTCACCGGCGGGTTCGTCGCCGAAGAGGGGATCGACGTCGCCGGGGCCATGACGGCTGGAGTGAACGACCTCATCGTCACCCGCGAGAACGACCGCCGCCTGACAACGGACACGAGTTGGGTCAAGAACGGCGACGTGTGGACCGTCGCGGCAACGCACGAGAATGGCTCAATGACCGTCACCCGGGTGAGTGGTCACGGCTCGGTCGTCTTGCCGGCCAGTTACGTCGCTAAGAACGTCGAACTCGCCTACGCGTCGACGGCGCATCGTGCTCAGGGGCGCACCGTTGATACTGCGCACGCGTTCGCGAGCCCCACCACCACCCGTGAAGTACTGTACGTCTCCCTGACTCGAGGCTCAGAGTCCAACCATCTCTACGTGGACACCCACTACGACCCTGATCCTTCTACCGGCCACGACGGGCTAACCGAGGTTCCGAGCGCCCTGGAAGTACTCACCGGTATCCTGCGTCACGAGGGAGCCGACGTGTCGGCTACCGACATGATCCGACTCTCCCAGACCCATTCCATCGCCGCACTCGTCGCCGAGTACGACACCATTGCCGCCCTGGCTGATGGTAAGCGCTGGAACGCGGCACTCAGCCAGTCGGGACTCAACGACATCGAGTTGACTCAGGTCAAGGCCTCTCCCGCGTACGCAGCACTGCTCGCACAGCTACGAGACGCGGAGAACCGGGGCTTCGATATTCGTACCGAACTCCCAATGCTGGTCGTGGGTCGATCGTTCGACGATGCCGAGGACGTCGCCAGCGTCCTGCACTACCGCATTGACCGCTACATGACTGGCGTCGGCTACCCCGCCCCGAGTGTGAGCGAACTCGTAGCTGGAATCTTCCCCCGGCCCACCGGGATCACCGATCCCGATATCGTCCTCGCGCTGAGCGACCGTGCCGACGCCATCGAGCAGCGAGCCCGCGAGCTCACCACGATCGCCATTGAACGTGGTGACACTTGGGTGCGAGACTTCGGCGACGCCCCCGGAACGGCTGAACTCTACGAGCAATGGGTACTAGAAGTTGCCACCGGCACCGCCTACTTTGACCGCTGGGATATTGACAACCCTGACGCCATCCTCGACGATGCACCTGTTAACCACGAACAAGAGGCTCAGCGAGGTCGAGTCCTCGGTGCTGCAATGAGAGCCAACGCACTCACTGTGGTTGAAACTGCACCGGCGAAAGCCGCATATGTGTTTTCCGGCGACGGCCTCATGGAGCTGCGCAACCAAGATTTCGGACTTGACCTGTAGTCCGAGCATCTATGCGTCATTAACCCCTTCTCGTAGAGGGGTGACATGGTTTTGACGAGTCGGCACACGTCTGTCGTACCATCTGAACATGACTTGCGTGTATTTATCCTGTTCAGAACAAATGGTCCCGACCCCGAACTGGACTTCGGATGCACGTTATGACAACTGAACGGAGACCACTAAGGGAGATCGACGGCAAAGGAAAGACGGTGCGGGAACTCCTTGCCGGGCGAAAGTACTCGATCGACTACTACCAGCGCGAGTACAAGTGGCTGACAAAGCAAGTCGCCGAGCTGATCGACGACCTCTCAACGAAGTTCTTAGAGAGCTACGAATCAGGGCACGAACGGTCTGCCGTGGCCGAATATGGGCACTACTTTCTCGGATCAATCATCGTCAGCGACAAGGACGGTGAGAAGTTCATCATCGACGGCCAACAACGTCTCACGACTATCACTCTCTTGTTGATTTATCTACAGCACCAGCTCCAGGACACAGAACAGCGGGGCCAACTGGCAGAGTTGATCTTCTCTCAGAAGTTCGGCAAACGATCCTTCAATCTGGACATTCCCGAGCGCACCTCCTGTATGGATGCTCTCTACTCTGGCAAGGAGTTCGTCTCGAACGATCCGACAGAGTCGGTCGCCAACATCCTTGCCCGCTACTCGGACATCGATGAGTCTTTCCCTGAAGAGCTGCGAGATGTGGCACTCCCTTACTTCGTTGATTGGTTGATCGAGAGCGTTCACCTCGTCGAGATCACTGCTTACTCCGACGGTGATGCCTACACGATTTTCGAGACGATGAACGATCGGGGGCTATCCCTCACTCCCGCCGACATGCTCAAGGGTTACCTTTTGGCCAGCATTACGGATGAAGATGATCGAGTTCGTGCTGGCAAGGTGTGGAAGGAACGCATCAGTGCTTTGATGGACCTCGGCAAGGACGAGGACGCTGACGGCATTAAGTCATGGCTACGTAGCCAGTATGCCGACACGATCCGTGAACGCAAGAGGGGTGCTGCTCCAGAAGACTTTGACCTCATCGGAACCGAGTTTCATCGCTGGGTGCGGGACCACGAAGATCGGCTGAGCTTGGAGAAGAACAGCGACTTTGTTCGCTTCATCGACACGGACTTTGCCTTTTATAGTCACTGGTACGGGCAACTTCGCAAGGCAGCCGACACGCTCACGCTGGGGCTTGAATGTATCTACTTCAACGCGGAGCACAATTTCACGCTCCAGTATCCCGTCCTTCTCTCCCCTTTGCGGGCACAGGACTCCGAAGAGACACTCCTGCAGAAGATACGGATCGGGGCATCTTTCCTGGACATTCTGATCCATAGGAGAATCTGGAACTGGCATGCAATCGACTACTCGACCATGCAATACGCGATGTTCATCATCATGCGAGACATCCGTGGCAAGACCGCGGATGAGCTAGTAGAGCATTTGAGTTCGAGACTCGACGCAGACAGTGAGACCTTCGTCAATAACGAGAGTTTCCGGCTGCACGGCATGAACGGTCGTCAAATACATCGTCTACTAGCACGGATGACCGACTTCATCGAAACGCGTTCGGGAATGCCGTCGCACTACGTGGAGTACGCAAAGCGAGGTGGTAAAGAAGGTCTTGAGATCGAACACATCTGGGCAGATCATGCAGATCGCCATGAAGATGAGTTCACGCACCCCAGTGAGTTCGCGGAATACAGGAATCGCGTCGGAGACCTGCTGCTCTTGCCAAAGAGCTTCAATGCAAGCTATGGCGATCTACCGTACGAAGAGAAGCTCGTCCACTACGACAGCCAAAACCTACTTGCCAGAAGCCTCAATCCGAATGCGTACGACCACAATCCAGGATTTCTTCGCTTCATAGAAAATAGTGGTCTCCCGTTCCGATCACACACTCAATTCCGTAAAGCAGATCTTGATGCAAGGCAGGAGTTGTACCGCCAGTTGGCAGAGCACATCTGGAATCCGGAAAGGCTCAGACAAGAAGATGGGGGGAATGCTTGATGGCACGACAGTCGCAAAATGGAGAGCCTCTTGGCTTCGAAGACACTCTCTGGAAGGCTGCCGACAAGCTCCGTGGGTCCATGGACTCCAGCGAGTACAAGCACGTTGTCCTGGGTCTCGTCTTCCTCAAGTACGTCGATGATGCCTTCGGCGAACGCCGAGCACAGCTCGCTGCCGACCTCGAAGCTGACGGTATTACTGGTGACCAGGCCGAGGAGCTTTTGGAGTCGCGAGACGAGTACACGGCAGAAGGAGTCTTTTGGGTGCCACCCAAGGCCCGTTGGGTATACCTCCAGGCCAGTGCTAAACAGCCCGAGATCGGGAAGCTCATTGATGCGGCAATGGATGCTGTGGAGGTTGAGAACCCGACCCTGCGGGGAGTGCTCCCCAAGAACTTCGCCCGCCCGAGCCTGGACGTCCGTCGTCTCGGCGAACTCGTTGACCTGATCGCTGGACTTGGTCTCGGCTCTGCCGAGCACCGGGAGAAAGACCCTCTCGGGAGGGTGTACGAGTACTTCCTCGGCAAGTTCGCGTCGCAAGAAGGAAAGGGCGGTGGAGAGTTCTACACGCCCCGATGCGTCGTCAAACTTCTCGTCGAGATGATCGAGCCGTACAAGGGGAGGGTCTACGACCCCTGCTTCGGCTCGGGGGGCATGTTCGTCCAATCAGAGAATTTCGTTGAAGCTCACGGCGGCCAGCGCAACGACATCGCTGTTTACGGCGAAGAACTGAATGACACGACCTGGCGACTCGGCAAGATGAACCTCGCGATTCGAGGCATCGAGGCTGACCTCGGTCCCCGATGGGGTGACACATTCCACGATGATCTCCACCCCGACCTCAAGGCAGACTTCATCCTCGCCAATCCACCCTTCAACATCTCCGACTGGGGAGGGGACCAGCTACGGGATGACCCTCGTTGGAAGTACGGCACACCACCGGCGGGGAACGCCAACTTTGCGTGGCTGCAACACATGGCCTCAAAACTTGGGCCCCAGGGTATTGCTGGGGTCGTACTTGCCAACGGATCGCTCTCGTCACAGCAATCTGGAGAGGGAGATATCCGGAGGAGGATGATCGAGGAGGACATTGTTGAGTGCATTGTTTCCCTTCCGGGTCAGCTCTTCTACACGACCCCCATACCCGTTTCCCTGTGGTTCCTCAACCGGGACAAGACTTCCGGTCGATCACGAATGTGGCGTGACCGCAAGAGAGAAGTGCTGTTTATCGATGCTCGGAAACTCGGCATCATGGTGGATCGCAAGCACCGAGAACTACTTGACACTGACATTGAAGCGATGGCCACCAAGTTCCACTCATGGCGGGGTGAACCTAACACTGGAACATATGAAGACGTGCAGGGCTTCTGTTCATCCGTGACAACGGACGAGATCGCTCGTCATCGATTCGTACTCACGCCAGGACGGTTTGTAGGTTCACTAGAAGCCGAAGATGACGGTGAGCCGGTCCAACAGAAAATTAGTCGCCTAACAGACGAGCTGCTTGAGTCATTCGAAGAAAGTAACCGCATGCAGTCCATTGTGCGGGAAGCGATGAGAGCGCTCGATGTGTAGCCAGAATCTTGTCCGTCTTGGCGACTACACAGACCTGCTAACGGGTAATCCGTTCAAGAGCAGCCAATATTCAACCGACAGAGCTGGAATTCGCCTGCTTCGAGGAGACAATGTTGTCCAGGGAAAGATCCGCTGGGACGGAGTAAAGCGTTGGCCTTTGGCTCGCGCCACTGATTTCCGACAGTATGAACTCGTCCCTGGCGACGTAGTAGTTGCGATGGACCGCCCATGGATCGAAGCGGGACTGAAGTACGCCATCGTGCGTCAGAGGGATGCACCTTCGCTTCTTGTGCAACGAGTTGCAAGGTTGCGTGCCAGACCGGGGCTCGACCAGGGGTATCTGGGCTATGTCATTGGAAGCCGAGACTTCGCTGTACACGTGCTTGCAGTTCAAACTGGAACCGCAATCCCACACATCAGTCCTTCCCAACTTCAGGAGTTTTCATTCCATCTTCCACCCCTTGCTGAGCAGCGTTCTATCGCTTTCGTACTTGGAGCGTTCGATGACAAGATCGAAATTAACCTGCGCCAAATTCAGATTCAGGAAGAGCTTGCGACGCGTATTATCGACCAAGTCGGCGCTCACATTCCTCTTCTTGAGCTTGCCACCACGCAGAGGTCAACGATAGACCCTGCTTTATCCGGAGCTACATTGGTCGATCATTTCAGCCTGCCAGCGTTCGATGAAGGACGACTCCCCATTCGACAGCCTGGGGAGGAAATCAAGAGTGGGAAACTGCGCATTGATGGCGTCTCAATTCTCGTCTCTCGACTAAACCCTCATATCCCCAGAGTCTGGTACGCAGTCCCGGAGAATGGGGTGCTTGGCGTCGCATCAACGGAGTTTGTGGTAATGACACCGACCCACGGCGTGAGCGCAGAAGAACTCTGGGCTTGCTGTAACTCAGCAAGATTTACATCCTCACTTGTGGAGAACGTCACCGGGACGACTGGGAGCCACCAACGGGTGAAGGCTACAGATGTCCTTGCAACGGGTGTAGGCGACCCTAGGTCGCTTTCGTCCGGGCAAAAGCAAGCGGTCTCGGCGATGGTGAAGTCTGTCCATCTCTTGCGCAAGGAGTCTGTTGCTCTGTCGATACTTCGAAACGCTTTGCTTCCCCAACTGCTCAGCGAAGAGCTGACACTCAGCGGAGCCGAAGGCTTGGTCGGGGAGAGCGTATGAGGGCCTTCATCGCCGAGTCTGGAGTCGAAGAGGTCTGTCTCGACTACTTTGCGGACCTGCGCTGGGATGTGCTGTACGGACCGGAAATAGCACCAGACGAAACTCGCGCGGAGCGAGCCAACTATCGAGACGTCCTCCTGGAGGATCGTCTTCGGAGAGCCATCGGCAGTCTGAATCCTTCACTTCCGACCGCCGTCATCGACGAGGTTGTTGCCACTGTCCGTCGTCCGGAGAGTGCGGATGTCCTCGCTGAGAACTGGCGGATCTACAAACTACTGACCGAGGGAGTACCCATTGAACGGCGGGATGACAGTGGCGAATCCCGGCATGACATTGCCTGGCTGGTGGACTTCGAGCGCCCGGAGAACAACGAATTCCTGGCCGTCAACCAGTACACGGTCGAAGGGGATCAGAGCACCCGACGCCCCGACATAGTTCTTTTTGTGAATGGACTTCCTCTCGGTGTTGTCGAGTTGAAGGTTCCTGGCGAAGAAAGAGCAACTCTTCGAGGTGGCTATGACCAACTCCGTACCTACGCAGCCGAGATTCCTGCACTCCTTGCCTACAACGCTGTGTGCGTGGTCTCGACTGGCACGCAGGCTCGGATGGGACCACTTGCGGGCCGGTTTGAACACTATGCCCCTTGGAAGACGATTGATGGCAAGAGGCTTGCCGCACTCGGCACTCCCGAAATGGAGGTTCTGGTACGAGGGGTCTTTGAGCCTGCTCGCTTTTTGGACCTTGTTCGAAACTTCATCAGCTTCTCAGACGAACGCAGCGGTGTCGTCAAGCGTCTTGCCAAGTACCACCAGTNNCCAGTTCCACGCAGTCAACAAGGCCGTGAATACAACCCTCTTGGCGATGGAGCGGGGAGATGGTCGAGCTGGCGTCGTTTGGCACACCCAAGGGAGCGGGAAGAGCCTAGAGATGCTCTTCTATGTGGGCAAGGTAATGCGTCACCCTGGCATGGCGAATCCGACAGTCGTCATGCTGACAGACCGTAATGATCTCGACGATCAGCTTTTCGACGAGGTCTTCGCACCAGCTCGGACCCTTCCGGAGACTCCCGTGCAAGCCGAGTCCCGTGAGCATTTGCGAGTGCTTCTACGGACAAAGGCATCGGGCGGAATCGTCTTCTCCACAATGCAGAAATTCGGTCTTACCAAGGAAGACCGGGACGCAAACCGAAACTTTCCCGTCCTCTCCGATCGTCAGAACATTGTTGTGGTTGCAGACGAGGCACACCGAACGCAGTACGACCTCATCGATGGGCTCGCCCGCAATCTTCGAGACGCTCTCCCCCATGCAGCCTTCATGGGTTTCACTGGAACTCCAATCGAAACGGCTGACAAGGACACCCGAGCCATCTTCGGTGAGTATGTAGACGTCTACGACCTCACGCAGGCCGTCGAGGATCAGGCAACGGTCAGAGTCTTTTACGAGGCCCGCCTTGCCCGTGTCGAACTTCCGGATGAAATGCGCGCGAGACTCGATGAGGAGTTCGACGAGGTCACGGAATTTACTGAAGTGGACACCCGAGATCGGCTCAAGAACCGATGGGCTCGCGTCGAAGCGATAGTTGGAGCTGACAAACGTATTGCCGAGGTCGCCCAAGACATCGCGGATCACTGGGAGAAGCGTCGCTCCGCCGAGATTGGCAAGGGGCTGATTGTGTGCATGAGTCGTCGAATCTGCGTCAGCCTTTACGACGAGATTGTCAAGCTTCGCCCAGAGTGGCATTCTGGCGAGGACGCAAGCGGCAAGATCAAGGTCGTCATCACGGGGTCAGCATCCGACGGTCCGGAGATGAACCGCCACGTCCGGAGCAAGGATCGCCTCCGAGCGCTCAAAGAGCGCGCCAAGGACCCCGACGACTCCTTGGAACTTGTCATCGTGCGGGACATGTGGCTGACAGGCTTTGACTCACCATCACTCCACACCATGTACGTTGACAAGCCGATGCGGGGTGCCGGACTAATGCAGGCCATCGCTCGGGTGAATCGAACATTCCTTGACAAGCCGGGTGGTCTGGTCGTGGACTACATCGGCATCGCCGAAAGTCTGCGGGCAGCTCTCGCCGACTACACCGACCGTGACCGAGCGCGACAAGAGGTAGGTGCACCTATTGATGAGGCACTCGCATTACTTCAAGAAAATCATGAGGTCTGTTGCGAGCTGCTGTACGGCTGTCCGTGGCGAGAAGCGCTGGACTCGGGCAGCGATCGAGCCAGGATCGAAGCGATCATGGCCGCACTAGAGCACCTACTCGGCGGCGAGGAAATGGACCTGCCGGATCGCTTCCTCCAGCATGTTCGAGTGGCGTCCCAGAGCTTCACACTCGTCGTCTCATCTCCTGAAGCGATGCAGTATCGGAATGATCTTGCGTTTTTCCAAGCCGTCGCCGTCGAATTGAGGAGGGCTCGGACAGAGGATCGCCCCGGTACTGACGACGACGTGGAACTGGAGACGGCAATTCGCCAGGTCGTCTCGGACGCCGTGACGGCGGCTGGCGTTATCGACATTTATGCAGCCTCCGGAATCGGGAGACCCGATCTGAGCATCATCGACGATGAGTTCGCCATGCGGCTTACGACGAACCCGCACCCTAACGTGCAGATCGAGCTGCTGCGGCGACTGCTGGCGTCAGAAGTGCGTTCGATGTCGAGACGCAATGTCGTCGCGGAGCGAAAGTTTTCCGAAATGTTGGAACGAGCAATGAAGTCCTACAACAATCGCTCCCTGACAGCCGCCGAAGTCATCGCCGAGTTGGTGGAGCTGGCCAAAGAGATGAAAACAGAACACGGTCGAGGTTTGACGCTCGGTCTCCGAGACGACGAACTCGCCTTTTACGATGCAGTCTGTCAAAACGATTCTGCTGTGATGGAGCTTGGCGATGAAGTGCTGAAACGCATCGCCCAAGAGTTGGTAGATGTTGTTCGAGCCAATGCCACGGTGGACTGGGACAAGAAGGAACAGGTGAGGGCGTCACTGCGTCGGCACATCCGGAGACTCCTCACCAAGTACCGATACCCTCCGGACAAGCAAGAAGCGGCAGTGCAGCTTGTAATGCAGCAGGCGGAACTGCTGGCGGCGGGGGTTGCATTATGAGTGAACAGCAACTCCATGAGCGCCTGCGAGAACTGTTGGGATCAGCGCGAGCCGAGTCCTGCCAGGTTGTCGCAACCTTCCTTGATATCAGAGGCTTTTCTACGTTCTCGGCACAAGGAGAGTCGTTCGACTCTGCGTTGT
>PMLJ01000023.1 GCA_003158855.1 Acidimicrobiaceae bacterium | reverse complement strand
GATGTCGTGCACGTCGCCCTTCACGGTCGCGAGCACGACGCGTCCGCGCCCACCCTGGTCGCTCTTCTCCATGCGCGGCTCGAGGTAGGCCACGGCCGACTTCATCGTCTCAGCGCTCTGCAGGACGAAGGGGAGCTGCATGTCGCCGGTGGCGAAGAGGTCGCCGACTTCGCGCATACCGTCGAGCAGGATCTCGTTGACGATCTCGAGCGGCGACATGCCGCCGGACATCGCCTCTTCGAGGTCCGTCTCGAGCCCGACCCGAGCGCCTTCGATGATTCGCTGGCGCAGGCGCTCGTTGAGCGGCAGGTCATCGAGGGCGGGGCCGCTCGATGACGAAGTCGACACGCCTTCGAACATGCGAAGCAGTTCGCTCAGCGGGTCGTAGTCGTCGCTTCTTCGGTCGTAGATGAGATCGAGGCAGACCCGGCGGACATTCTCGTCGACGCGATGCAGCGGCAGGATCTTCGAGGCGTGTACGATCGCGGCGTCCAGGCCTGCCTCGGCGCATTCGTGCAGGAAGACGCTGTTGAGGACTTGACGGGCGGCGGGATTGAGACCGAAGGAGATGTTGGACAGGCCGAGGATCGTGCGCACTCCGGGCAGTTCGGCCTTGATGCGGCGGATCGCCTCGATGGTCTCGATGCCGTCGCGGCGTGAGTCGACCATCCCGGTCGACAGCGGCAGGGCGAGCGGGTCGATGAAGATGTCCTCGGCGCTCAGCCCGTAGCGGTTGACGGCCAGGTCGATGATGTTCGACGCGGCGCGCACCTTCCAGTCGGCGGTGCGCGCCTGGCCCTCTTCGTCGATGCAAGTCGCCACGACCGCCGCGCCGAATTCGGCCGCGAGGGAGAGAAATCCGTCCAGGCGGGTGCCCGGGCCGTCGCCCTCTTCGAGGTTCACCGAATTCAGGATGGCCTTGCCGCCGAGCCAGGTGAGGGCCTGGCGTGCGACGAGCGTCTCGGTGGTGTCGACCATTATCGGAACCGACGACTGGGTCGCGAGTCGACTCATAATCTCGTTCATGTCGCTGATGCCGTCGGCGCCGGTGTAGTCGACGCAGACGTCAAGAATGTGGGCGCCTTCCTTGATCTGGTCGCGCCCGATGCCCACGCACGTGTCCCAGTCGCCATCGAGCATGGCCTCGCGGAACTTCTTCGAACCGTTCGCGTTCGTGCGCTCGCCAACGAGCAGGACGGACCGGTCCTGGCTGTAGGAGGTTGGTGCGTAGATCGACGCGACGGCCGGTTCGAGTACGGGGCTGCGATGCGCGCGCTGCAGTGGTCGAACGGTTTCGACCACCCGCCTCATGTGCTCGGGCGACGTGCCGCAGCATCCGCCGACCACCTGGATGCCGTATTCGGTCACGAACCTGGCGAGGTGCTCGGCGAGCGCGTCGGGCGTGAGGTCGTAGTGCATCTTGCCGTCGACAACGCTCGGAAGGCCCGCGTTCGGCAGGCACGCCAGGGGCACCAGGGCGGTCTCAGAGAGCTGGCGCAGCGGCTCGTACATCTCCACCGGACCGGTCGCGCAGTTGAGTCCGATCAAGTCGATGCCGAGCGGGCTCAACGCGGTGATCGCGGCTCCGATTTCGGTGCCCGGCAGCATGCGACCAGTGAGTTCGATGGTGACTTGGGCCTGAATCGGAACGATGCGGCCGTGACGGGCCATGGCCCGGTGGCAAGCGGCGATCGCGGCCTTTCCCGACAGGAGGTCGTACATCGTCTCAACCAACAGGAGGTCGACGCCGCCTTCGAGGAGACCGTAGGCGAGCTCCTCGTAGCTGGCGGAGAGCTCGTCGTACGAAATCTGGCCCAGGGACGGGAACTTGGTTCCTGGCCCCATCGATCCGGCGACGAACTTGGGAGAACCGGGGCCCGCGTAACCGTCAGCGACCCGGCGGGCGAGAGATGCCGAAGCGATCGCCAGCTCGTGGGCCCGCTCGCCGATCCCGTACTCCTTCAACACGACCGAGAATGATCCGAAGGAGTTGGTCTCGATGACGTCCACCCCCACGTCGAGGAACGAACGGTGGAGGAGTTCAACGGCGTCGGGGCGGGTGACGACGAGTATCTCGTTGCAGCCCTCGAGAGCCGCGCCGCCGAAGTCATCAGCGGAGAGCTCCTGGAGTTGCAGGTTCGTCCCCGTGGCGCCGTCGTAGATGAGAACCCGCTCGTCGAGGGCTGCGAGATAGGGATCGGTCGAGCTCGGACGGGCAAAAGGTTGGCGAATTGTGGACTCCATTGGAGTATCAGGCTACCTGCGCTCGACCTGATGTCACTACGCTGACGGTGTGAAGATTTACACGCGCGACGGCGATGACGGCACAACGGGGCTCTACTTTGGTGGGCGCGTCGAGAAGAGTTCCGATCCGATCGAGGTAAACGGCGCCGTTGACGAGGCGCAAGCTGCCCTCGGGTGGGCGCGTTCGTTGAGCGAGCCCGAGAGCCGGCTGAACGAACTGCTGATCACTATCGAGCGCGACCTGTGGATCCTGATGGCTGAAGTGGCGACGTTGCCGGCCAATCGCCACAAGCTCACCGCGGACAAGTCGCTCGTCACCGGCGAGATGATCACGAGGTTGGAGTCCGAGATCGACGCGCTCTCTTCGGAGATTCGCATGCCCAAGGAGTTCGTGGTGCCCGGCGAGAACCAGTTGTCCGCCGCGCTCGACGTGGCGCGAACCGTGATTCGTCGAGCCGAGCGCATCGCGGTGGGTTATCCACTCGAGGGATCGCTGGTGGTTGGCTACCTCAACCGATTGAGCGATCTGGCTTGGACGATGGCCCGCTGGGCCGAGGGGCCACAACACCGTACCGCCCGAGTCCACTGAGAAGAGAGGCACCGCATGATCCACGCCGCACGACTATCCACGCCGGTCGAGGGAGCTCGATTGGCGACCGTCGCGGTTCCCGTCGTCTTCGACGGCGACGTCGCCGTGGTGGCGGAGTCCGTTCCCGCGACTCTCGGGGGCCACAAGTTGCCCCGCTCGTTCTCAAAGGAGTGGTGCGCCCAGCAAGGGCTGAAGTCCGAGCCCGGTAGTTCGGTCCTCCTGCGTTCCTTCGCCGAAGCCAACGTCGCCCTCATCAGTCTCGGTTCGAGCTACAACAACCTCGAGAACTACCGGCTCGCGGGCGCGGCGGCGGTGGGAGGCGCGGGCGATGGATCGGTCGCGTTCTTCCTGCCGACCGACGGCATCGAGGAGCCCGGAGACGCAGCGCAGGCCCTCGTCGAAGGGGCGCTGCTCGCTTCCTACAGCTACAAGAAACCTGACGGCAACGCTACGTTCGACGTCGTGCCGCTCGGCTCGCCGCTGCCGTCGGTCGAAACCCACAATGAGGTGACCGAGGGCGTTGCGAGGGGCGTCATTGTGGGCGAGGGCGTCAACTGGGCGAAGCGGCTGATCGACACGCCGGCCGGTCATCTGACCCCGAAGGATCTCGCGAAGCACGTGCTCGAACGGCTGGAGGGCGAACCCTTTGTCAGCGTTGAAGCATGGAATGAAGCAAAGATCAGGGTAGAAGGACTCGGCGGACTCTTGGGCGTGGGGCAGGGTTCGGCTCAGCCGACACGCCTCGTCTATGCCACGTACGATCCCGAGCCTGGCGAGTCGCTGGCCCATATCGCGCTGGTGGGCAAGGGCGTTACCTTCGACTCGGGCGGACTCTCCATCAAGACCGGCGACGGAATGATGGCGATGAAGACGGACATGACGGGCGCCGCGGTCGTGATGGCCGCCCTTTCCATCGCCAGCCAACTGATGATCCCGGTGCGCATCACCGCGATCGCCCCGATGACCGAGAACATGACCGGCGAGAAGGCCACGAAGCCCGGTGATGTCCTCACCATTCGAAACGGCATGACCATTGAGGTGCTCAACACCGACGCCGAAGGTCGATTGATCCTGGCCGACGGGCTGAGCCTCGCGGTTGAGGCGAATCCCGACGCCATCGTCGACGTCGCGACCCTCACTGGAGCGCAGTCGGTTGCCCTGGGCGACGAAGTCGGAGCGATGTTCTCGTCCACCGATGAGCTCGCCGACTACTTCAGCGCCGCGAGCTCGCGCAGCGGCGAGAAGTTGTGGCGAATGCCGCTCGTCGAGAGCTACGAGTCGCATATCGAGTCCGACCTCGCGGACATGAAGAACATCGGCAAGCCGGCGCGCGCCGGAGCGATTTCCGCAGCGCTGCTCCTGCAGCGCTTCACCGACGGTCGACCGTGGGTGCATCTCGATATTGCCGGTCCGGGACGAGCCGAAACGGGCCGCGGCTACACCACCAAGGGAGCCACCGCCTTCAGCGCGCGAACGATTGTCGAGTTCCTCGCGGCGGTCGCCGAGGTCGCGAGGGACTAGCCCTCGACGCGGCTCACTCGCGACGCGCGTGAAGGGACGCTGCGCGCGAGCGACGATGAGGGGACGTCGTTCCCGTCACCCTTGCCTATGAGGACCGCCCCGAAGAGCACTTCATCGGTGACGCCGGCCCACTCGAGCACGGCCTCCGCGTTTCGAAAGTTACCCCAGAGCGTGGCCTGCCAGTCGCTCTCCTCCACCAGCAGGAGCAGGGCCATCGTCGCCATGGCGGCGTCGGCGTGCCAGTAGGGAATGGGCCACGCGTCGCGCTCGTGTAGGCCCGACGACGCCTTGTCAGGCTCGGCGTAGCGCTCCACGTAGTCCTGGGGGCGCGATGTCACGAGCACGACGGCGCCGGCCCTTCGAAGACCCGCAGCGCGCCGCGCCGTTCGCCGCCACTCTTCGTCGGTGGCGACTTCGAAGTACTTGCCAACAAGCCCGGCACCAATCACGTGCATCCGAACCCCGGCGCTGTTGCCGGCGCTCGGAGCCCAGAGGGCTGCCGCGCAGGTTTCATCGAGCCAGTCCGGGTCGACCGGGGTGCCGTCGAAGGACCGGACCATCCGGCGTCCACTGAGCAGTTGTTGAAGTTCCACTGGATGTGGTCTAGCAGGCGGTTGGACTCTAATGTTGACCAAGCCGGTAGGATTTAGGGACGTAGAAGGAGCGACCGTTGTCATCACCTCGAGACTTACTCAATGCCGCCAAGGCCGAGATCCGCGAAATCGATCCGCACGAAGTCGCCGCGCGCCTCAGCCATTACACGTTGCTCGACGTGCGTGAGCCCGACGAGCACGAGCAGGGCGCCGTGCCCGGTGCCGTGCACGTGGCACGGGGCAACCTGGAGTTCTCCATCGAGGGCCGCCTGCCCGACAAGAACGCGCCCATCGCCGTCTACTGTGCCGGCGGCGTTCGCTCGGCGTTCGCCACCAAGACCCTGCAGGACCTCGGCTACAGCGACGTCGTCTCGGTCATCGGCGGGTTCAACAAGTGGAAGGACGAGGGACTCCCCTGGGCGACACCGCGCACCATGACCCAGGATCAGAGGATCCGTTACCACCGTCACCTTCTGCTGCCCGAGGTTGGCGAGGTGGGCCAGATGAAACTACTGGACGCGAAGGTCCTGCTGCTCGGCGCGGGTGGACTGGGCTCACCGGCGGCGTTGTACCTCGCCGCGGCGGGAGTTGGCACGATCGGCATCATCGACATGGACGTCGTGGACTCGTCGAATCTGCAGCGTCAGATCCTGCACAACCTCGAGCGCGTGGGCATGCGCAAGGTCGACAGCGCCAGGCTCACCCTGGAAGCGATGAACCCCGACCTCAAGGTCATCACCTACGACACCCGCCTCGGCGCCGACAACGTGCTGGAGATCTTCGATGGCTACGACGTCATCGTGGACGGCACGGACAACTTCCCCACGCGGTACCTCGTCAACGACGCCGCGCTGCTGAAGAACATCCCCGTGGTGCACGGTTCGATCTTCCGCTTTGAGGGACAGATCACGGTCTTCAACCCGTACATCGGTCCCTGCTATCGCTGCATGATCCCTGAGCCGCCTCCCGCCGAACTCGCGCCAAGCTGCGCCGAAGCGGGCGTGCTCGGCGTGCTGCCGGGAATCGTCGGATCGATTCAAGCGGTCGAAACCATCAAGCTGATCCTCTTGCTCGGCGACCCGCTGGTTGGACGTCTTCTCACGTACGACGCGCTCGATCAGAGCTTTCGGACCTTCAAGGTGCGCCGCGATCCTAAGTGCCCGGCGTGCGGGGATGACGCCGGCCCCATCGTGATTGCGGAGTACGACGATCTGTGCATGCCGCACCCGGTCAACGCGTAGGGGCCTTCGAAGTCGAGGGTCCGAAGAGGGACCTCAGTTTCCAGTTCGACAACTTCGACGTCCGCCAGGTCACCGGGAGCACGCCAGCCGGAATGACCCGCATTCCAGCGGTCGTTGCAACACTTCCTCTAAGAAGGGGTGTTCGTGATGCCACCAGTAGTTGGATGAAGTCATCGAATCGACGACGCCACCCGAGGAGAGTTCTTCCTCCTCGTTGACAGGGGCATGTCTGTTCATGCTGCGGCGCGTCAGCTGGGAGTTAGCCCGGCTTGATGGACCTCGTACGAGAAGGGGCCTTCAAGCCAAGCGCCAAGGTCCTCCACGCGCACCTCGGCGGCCAACCCGCGATCAACGGCTAGACGACGGTCTTCGACGTCGAGGTTGAGGAAAGACGGTTCAGGTCGCGGCTTCTCGGTGCGAGGAGAGCGGCTAGTTGGTCATGATGACGATGGTGTTGGCGAACTTGTCGTGCAGGGTCTGCTTGCGCTTGTCGAAGAGCGGAAAGAGAACGTCGACCAGCCCGTAGAGAAACGCGAGGAGCACGATCCCGTTGGATCCCTCGACCGCGCCAAACAGGTTGACGATGGCGTAGAGCTCCAAGTAGAGGTAACGGCTGAACGACTGCTTGCTCGTCACCGACTTGCCGGTCTTCGCGTCGACTATTTGAGAGCTGGCCACGCGGTTGCCCACGCTCCTTCCGTCGCAAAGGGACCACTGGCTGACGAGGTAGATGCCGAAGACGACGAGGAAGATGCTCTGACCAACGGCGTTGCCCAGCACTGATCGAAGTATCAACTCGGGAATGGCGAGAATGAGGAAATCAATGATGGTGGCGGCGACGCGAACTCCCCAGCTCGCGAGCACCTGCCCGCTGACTGCGTCAATCGAACCACGCTTCGCGACCTGGGTACCGCACGAGAGACAGTACGCCTCGGACACTTCGGCACCGCAACTCGGACAGTTCATTCGTCAATCATTGCCGACTCTGGAAATAGCCACCGATGAAATCACCGACTCGGTGCAAGATTTAACAGTGCCGTCACGCAATTCCCGTCATCGGTGCGAGAAACGCGATCGGCGGGGGAGGGTTTGCGGTCTGAAGCAGTGATGGCCCGTCAAGGCGCCGTCGACTACTTGACCAACACGATGGTCCCGGCGAAGATGTCGTGAAGGGTTTGCTTTCGCCTGTTGAACAGGGGATAGAGGCAGTCGACCAAGCCCAGCAGGCCGACAACCACGGTGCCCGAGTGCGCCCCCGTGAGCCCGAAGAGGCTGTACGCGGCGACGAATCCCCAGCGCTTGAGTGCCTGTGCGGCCGTGAGCACCTGTCCCGTCGTCGCGTCGCGAACGTAGGTGGAGACGGCTCGATTCCCGATGGTCTGTCCCTCAGGTCTGGTGAGCAGTTTGACCATGTAGAAGCCACCGAGGGCGCTCCCCGCGAGCGCCCCGACGACATCTCCAGCGAAGAGGCTCACGACGAGAAGCGCCACGTAGGTTGGAATCAGCAGGATGAGCTCGTCGATGATCGTGGCGCCGACGCGGCGCCACCAGCCCGAGAGCTCAGGGGCGTTCGCGGTACCGTCGACCGTGATGGGTGCGAGCACCGATCCGCATACGCCACAGCGCTGCCCCTCGACATGAGTACCGCAGTTTGTACAAAACATCCGACCATCTTCGTTCAGCGTCGCGCCACGTGGCGGTTTCCAGCTGGCCACCAGGCGAATGAAGGTCTTTCAGGCCCTCGCGACCAACGCCTAACCTAACAACTGTGACGACAACAGAACGACCCACCGATTCCGGAATAGTGATCCAGCCGGTCTACAGCGGCTCAGATCTAAGTGGCTTCGACGAGGCGCGCCAATTGGGGCAACCCGGCCAGTATCCCTACACGCGCGGTGTGCAGCCAACGATGTACCGTGGGCGGCTCTGGACCATGCGCCAGTACGCGGGCTTCGGCACCGCCGAGGCGACGAATGAACGGTTCAAGTTCCTGCTCGGTGCGGGCCAGACCGGGCTCTCGTGCGCTTTCGACCTGCCGACGCAGATGGGTTACGACGCCGACCACGCCCGTTCCGAGGGGGAGGTCGGCAAGGTCGGCGTGGCCATCTCGTCGCTCGAGGACATGCGCCTGCTGCTGGCGGGGCTCCCACTCGACGAGGTCACCACGTCGATGACGATCAATTCGACCGCTTCGACCCTTCTGCTCCTGTACCAGCTGGTCGCCGAGGAGCAGGGTGCTTCGGGGAATCAGCTTCGCGGCACGATCCAGAATGACATCCTGAAGGAGTACGTGGCGAGAGGGACATATATCTACCCGCCTCGCCCGTCGATGCGCCTGATTGTCGACACGTTCGCGTACTGCGCGAAGGAGATGCCGAACTGGAACACGATTTCGATCTCCGGGTATCACATCCGTGAAGCCGGCTCCACCGCCGTGCAGGAGATCGCGTTTACGCTGGCCAACGGCATCGCCTACGTGGAAGCGGCGCTCGCCGCGGGGCTGGTCCTCGACGAATTCGCCCCGCGACTGAGTTTCTTCTTCAACGCCCACAACAACCTCTTCGAGGAGGTTGCGAAGTACCGCGCGGCGCGCCGACTTTGGGCTTCGATCATGCGGGACCGCTTCGGTGCGAACGATCCCAAGTCGATGATGCTGCGTTTTCATACTCAGACCGGGGGATCGACGCTCACGGCCCAGCAGCCCGAGAACAACATCGTGCGAGTCACCCTGCAGGCTCTCGCGGCCGCCCTCGGCGGGACGCAGAGCCTGCACACCAATGGATTCGATGAGGCCCTCGGACTGCCGACCGAGCGGGCGGCGAAGTTGGCGCTGCGCACCCAGCAGGTGGTGGGCTACGAATCGGGCATCGCCGACACGGTCGATCCGCTTGCTGGCTCGTACTTCGTCGAGTCGTTGACCAACGAGGTAGAGCGACTCGCTCGCCAGTACATCGACGAGATCGATTCCCTCGGTGGCGCCGTGGCCGCCATTGAGTCGAACTACATGCAAAATGAGATCGAAGCTGCCGCGTACGACTTCGCGCGCAGCGTCGATCGTGGCGACAAGGTCGTCGTGGGTGTGAACCGCTTCAGCGAGAGCGAGTCAACGAAGGCCGATGTCTTCCCCGTCGACGTCGCCCAGCAGGAGGCCCAGGTGGCCCGCGTCAAGGCGCTTAAGGTCAGCCGTGACGCCGAAGGGGTTCGAGCCGCCCTCGACGACCTCGCGAGCGCCGCGCGGGGTACAGCGAATGTTCTCTATCCAATGAAGATCGCGCTCGCTCGAATGGCGACGCTCGGCGAGATCGCCGACGTCCTACGCGCGGAGTTCGGCGTCTACCAGCCTCACTAGGTTCCGATGGGCTCGTGGAAGTGCGTGACCGTCGGCTTGGTCGAATAGAACGGATGGGTGAGCACCTGCCACTCCTTGAAGAGGTCGGAATTGCGAAAGTCCATGTGGGCTTCAACCGAGGCCCAGCGCACCATCAAGAGGTAGATGGAGCGGTCCTCGTGCTGGCAACGAACTTCAGCGCCGAAGCAGTTCGGCGCTGAAGTGATGATGGGCAGAGCCCTCATAATGGAGGTCTCGAACTCCTCCTCGCGGCCCGGCGTAACGGACAGCAGCGCGTGCTCGAGGATCATCAGCGGCTCTCCAGTCTTGTTCGAAGCGACGTGTCTTGGGCGACGCCCACGGTGGTCAGCGCCAGGGCGACGGCTCCGTCGATGACGGCCTGATCGGCCGCATCGGTGATGCAGGCCGCCGTGAACTCAGGCTGGTGGTTGACCGCTCCGTTCGTGGGTATCGCGAGCAGTGGATGGATGGATGGAACGACGAGCGAGACGTTGGCCATGTCGGTGGAGATCGTGGGCTTCGCCGCGCCGGCATCGTCCAGTTCGAAACTGCGTCCAAGCGATTCGGCGGCTGCCCGGTAGTGGGCGAGCAGCCCGGCGTCTGACTCCATGTGCGAGAACGCGCTTCCGATCTCCTCGATTGTCAGTCTGGCCCCGGTGGCGACCGCGCCAGCTTCGAAGCACGCGTTTATTCGGACACGAAGCTCGGCGAGACGCTCGCTCGTGGCCGAGCGGGCCATGAAGCGCCCAACCACGTGGCTCGGGATGATGTTCGCTGCCGAGCCGCCCTCCGCCACGATGCCGTGCACCTGGTCGCCGGGTCGGAATTGCTGGCGAAGCAGGGCCAACGCAACTTGGGAGATCGTGAGCGCGTCGAGCGCGTTGATACCTTCCCAGGGAGCGGCGGACGCGTGCGCGTCCTTGCCCTCGAAGGTCACGTCGAAGTGATCGACGGCGAGACAGGTGGCTTCGAGCCGCTCGTTCGGCCAGGGGTGGATCATCATCGCCGCGTGCGCGTCGTCGAAGTAGCCGGCCTTGATCAAGTCGATCTTTCCGCCGCCCCCTTCCTCGGATGGGGTGCCGAGCAGGGTCACCCGGAGGTTGAGCTCATCGGCGACCGCCGCAAGTCCTATGGCCGCGCCAACCGACGAGGCGGCGATGATGTTGTGGCCGCAGGCATGGCCGACGTCGGGCAGAGCGTCGTACTCGGCGCAGAAGAAGACGTGAAGGTCGCCACTGCCCGCGGTCGCGCGAAACGCCGTCGGCAGTGACGCAATCGCGCGCTCGACGACGAAGCCCGCCTTCTCGCACACTCTGGCCACGGCCTCCGCGCTCTGGAACTCCTCGTAGCCGAGTTCGGGATGGTCGTGCACGAAGTGGCTGAGCTCCAAGAGGCTCGGTCGCACCGCGTTGATGGCGCTGGTTGCTTTTTCCGCAGCGTTCATTCAATGACCGCGACCACGTCGCCAGCGCTCACCGAATCGCCCGTCGCCACCTTGATGCTCGTGACCACGCCGGATTTCTCCGCGTTGACGGAATTCTCCATCTTCATGGCCTCGAGGATTACCACGGTCTGGCCGACTTCGACCTCCTGGCCGACTTCGACCGACACCTTCACGATGGTTCCCTGCATCGGCACGATCACCGTGCCCGACCCGCTCGTGAGCACGCCCGAGTGATGCTGGCGACGCGGCTTGGCGGCCGTGCTGTGGGGACGGGGCAGCTCGTCGTCGCTGCCTTCGGGGACCCAGAGCGCAACCGTGACTCGCCGACCATTGACTTCGGCGATGACCTCCTTGCGGACCCGTCCTTCGCCCGTGGAAACCGCGGCGGGTCCGGCGCTCGGCAGTGACGAGAAGTCGAGATTCGTCTCGACCCACTTGGTGGAGTGCGTGCCGTGCACGAACTCCTCGTCGGACAGGATCACGACGTCGGCGGGCAGGGTGGTCGCAACGCCTTCGATGACGGTCTCTTCGATGGCGCGCAACATCCGACGACGGGCCCGCTCGCGGTCCGGGGCCCAGACCACGAGCTTGGCGATCAGGTTGTCGTAGTACTGCGAGATGGTGTCGCCCTCGGTGTAGCCGGCGTCGAGGCGTACGCCCGGACCCGACGGCTGCTCGAAACGCGTGATGATTCCCGGCGATGGCGAGAAGCGACCGTCGCTCGGGTCCTCGGCGTTGATGCGGACCTCGATGGCGTGGCCGTTGCGCTGGATTTCGTCCTGGGAGAAGTCGAGTTCTTCGCCAGCGGCGATCCGCAACTGCCATTCGACGAGGTCGAGACCGGTGACGAGCTCGGTGACGGGGTGTTCGACCTGGAGGCGGGTATTCATCTCGAGGAAGAAGAAGTCCCCATCCTGGTAGAGGAATTCCACGGTTCCCGCGTTCACGTACCCGCAGGCCTTGGAGACCTTGACGGCCGCCGCGCCCATGGCGCTTCGAACGTCGTCGGGAAAGTTGGCGGCCGGCGATTCCTCGATCAGTTTCTGGTGGCGGCGCTGGGCCGAGCAATCGCGTTCGCCCAGCCACAGCGTGTTGCCGTGGCTGTCGGCGAGCACCTGCATCTCGATGTGGCGTGGCCACGTGAGGTAGCGCTCGACGTAGCACTCGGAACGACCGAAGTAACTGAGAGCCTCGCGCTGCGCGCTTTCGAGGGCGCCCGCGGCCTCTTCTGGTCCTTCGACGACCTTCATCCCGCGCCCGCCGCCGCCGTAGGCGGCCTTGATGGCGACCGGCCAGCCGAACCCCCCGCCGAACTCGATGATTTCGTCCGCGCTCTCGAGTGTCTGGCTGCGACCCGGCACCCCCTTGACCCCCGCCTTCTCCGCGGCGAGGCGCGAGGAGATTTTGTCGCCCATGACCTCGATGGCCTCGGGGGGAGGCCCGATGAAGGCGACGCCCAGCGCGGTGATGGCCCTGGCGAAATCGGTGTTCTCCGAAAAGAAACCGTACCCCGGGTGCACGGCGTCGGCGCCCGAGCGCTTGATGACGTCAAGTATCGCCTCGGTGTTGAGGTAGCTTTCGGCGGCGCTCTGGCCTCCGAGCGCGTAGGCCTCGTCGGCCAGTCGAACGTGCAGGGCGTTGCGGTCCAGCTCCGAGTACACGGCGACGGTGGCGATTCCCATCTCGCGGCACGTCCGGATCACTCGGACGGCAATCTCGCCCCGATTGGCGATGAGGACTTTCTTTAACACGTGAACCTCCGTACAGGGACTGTTATTTTCTACCACTCGTCTCCTAAACCCTAATGTTTGGGTGTGAACCCAATAGTCTGGCGAGTCGAACATTTCGAAGAGATTGATTCAACCAACTCCTGGTTGGTGAATCATGCGGAAATGGGCAGCCCGGAGGGACTCGTGGCGTACGCCGACTTCCAGTCGGCCGGGCGGGGCCGCCTCGATCGCCAGTGGGAGTCATCGCCCGGCGCGTCGCTGCTCTGCTCTATCTTGCTCCGCGCGCCGGTCGAACCCGATGATCTGCAACTCGTGGTGGCGGCCGTCGCGCTGTCGGCGAGGGCGGCGCTCGTGCGTCTCAGCGGCGTTCGCCCCGACCTCAAGTGGCCCAACGACCTCATCGTCGGCGACAAGAAGCTCGCCGGTCTGCTCGCCGAGGTCGTGTCGACGAAGGACGGCATCGCCATCGTGGTCGGCATCGGCGTCAACTTGGCCCACGCCGGCCCCGACCTCGTGAACGCGACCAGCGTCCTCGAGGAGTCGGGCCTCACGATCACTCCTCGCGCGCTGCTCGACATACTGCTCGACGAACTTGAACGCCGGCGGGCATCGCTGGAGACGGAAGAGGGCCGAGACGCGATTCGCGCGGAGTACGAGAAAGCGCTGCGCACGCTCGGACAGCGGGTCCGAGTTGAGCTCGTTAACGAAGTCGTTGTCGGCGACGCTTTGCGAATCGACGGGTCCGGCCGCCTCGTCGTTGCGGTTGATGGAGTTGAGACCATCTTCTCCGTTGGCGACGTCGTCCACGTGCGCCCCCTCGAAGTGGGTCCCCGTGGCTAGGCCCACCCGCGTGCTCGTCACGGGGGCCGCGGGTCAGGTCGGTGTTGACCTGCTCGACACCCTTCGAGGCGTGACTCCCTTGGGCGGCGATCCGTCGTTCCAGCCCGACCGCGTGAGCGTGGCGGGCGACGAGTTCGAGGTGCTCGGCCTTACGCGCCACGATCTCGACCTCACCAACCGCGACGCCACCATGCGGGCGGTCGCCTCGACCCGCCCGGACGTCATAGTCCACCTCGCCGCCTACACCCAGGTCGACCGGGCCGAGGTCGAAGCTGACGTCTGCTTCGCCGTCAACGCGGGCGCCACCGAGACCCTTTCGCTCGCCGCGCACGACATCGGAGCGCACCTGATCGCGATCTCCACTGACTACGTCTTTGACGGCGCGAAGGGCAGCGCGTACGTGGAGGATGATACGACCAATCCGCTCAACGTCTACGGTGCCTCAAAACGGGCCGGCGAGCTCCTGTGCGCCAGCGACGACACCATCGTGCGCACCTCGTGGGTGATGGGCGTGCGCGGGAGGAACGTCCTGCACGTGATCGCCGAGCGGGCCGCATCGGGCGACACGGTCCGGTTCGTGAACGACCAAATCGGCACCGTCACGGTCGCGAGCGATCTGGCGCGCGCGCTCGTGACCATGACGCGCACGCGTCCCGGCGGCATCTGGCACGTCGCGAACTCCGAGACCACGACGTGGTTCGAAATCGCGTCGTTCGCCGGCACGGTGCTCGGTCGCGGTGATGACTTCGCGACGCCGATAGCCACCAGCGATCTCGAACCAGCCCCCCTGGCTACGCGACCGACGCGGAGTGACCTTTCCACGGGCAAATGGGTTGACGCGGGCTGGCAGGTCCTCCCCGAGTGGCGCGACGGTGTCACCCGCCTGCTCAGGGACCGCGTGCTGCGAACCGAGGCGGGCTCGTGAGCGATCTCTCTTCCCGGGTCGCGGCGATTATCGTTGACTACCACGCCGGTGAGGCCTTGAGCGAGTGCATTGACTCGCTGCACGTCAATGGCGTCACCAACATCGTCGTCGTGGAAAATGGCAAAGAGGGTTCGACGCCGCTGGCGATCGGAACCCACGACGTGACGCTCGTCGAACCCCGACTGAACCTGGGCTACGGTCGAGGAGTCAATCGCGGCGCCGCGGCGACTGGCCCTGCGGAGTTTCTGCTCGTTTCCAACCCCGACGTCGTCCTGCACGACGCGGCGGTGTCGACAATGGTGAAGTTCCTCGACGACAGTCCCCGGGTTGCCATCGTCGGACCCCAGATCCTTCGACCCGACGGCACGGTGTATCCCTCGCAGCGCGTCTTCCCGAATTTCTGGCTCGCGGGCCTTCACGCCTTGCTCGCCCCGGTGTGGCCCGACAATCCGGCAACCCGGCGCTACCGTTCGCCACGTCCCGACGGTACGGTCGATTGGGTCTCGGGAGCCTGTTTCTTGGTTCGTCGAGACGTTTTCGAGGAAATTGGCGGCTTCGACGAGCGCTATTTCATGTTCGCTGAGGACATGGCGCTCTGCTGGCAGATCCGGGAGCACGGCTACGGCGTCGCCGCGGTCGCCGAGGCCGAGGTAACCCACATCGAGGGACTCTCGCGCCAGCACGTCTCGAGGGCCATGCTGGTCGCCCATCACCGAAGCGCCATGCGCTTTGAATGGCAGACGGCGAAGGGTCTGCGGCGAATCCTGGCGCCGATTGCCACCTTGGTGCTGGGACTGCGGCTGTGCCTGGTGCTGGTGGCACGGCCCACCTCGTAATCCGCGCAAACGCCTAGGATGTCTCTAGGGCTGTGGGTGGTTCTGTGGTTGAAAGTCGATGCCAGCCGCGGGCAAAGCGACCCACGTAAGGCGTCTTATTGACGCTGAGCATGGCGCGGTTTAGAAGTAAGTCCTGCCTGGTGACGATCAAAGCGGTCGTCGCGAGAGCCGGTGAAGTGTGCGACTTCGTCGCTGGAGAGCCTCGTGCTGCCGGCGACGCGTACGGACACCGCTGCAGGCAAGTGTGGGGTCAAAGACCAGGTCAGCACCCGCAGCCCCTTAGGCAGTACGAGTACGACCGGTAGGGTTAGTCACGATATGAGTGTGTTTCAGAAGATTTTGAAGGCCGGAGAAGGCAAGCGGGTTCGTCAGCTCGCCGAACTCGTCGGGCCCATCAATGAACTTTCGGGCCAGATGGCGGGTCTGACCGATGCCGAGTTGCGCGCCCAGACCGAGGTCTTCCGCGAGAGGCTCGCCGAGGGCGAGTCCCTGGACGACCTCCTGATCGAGGCGTTCGCCGTAGTCCGCGAGGCCGCCACGCGAGTTCTCGGACAGCGCCACTACGACGAGCAGCTCATGGGTGGCATGGCCCTGCACTTCGGGTGGATCGCTGAGATGAAGACCGGTGAGGGAAAGACCCTGGTCTCGACGCTGCCGGTGTACCTGAACGCGCTCGCCGGCAACGGCGTGCACATCGTCACTGTGAACGACTACCTCGCCACGCGTGACGCCAACTGGATGGGTCAGCTGCACCGTTTCCTCGGCCTCACGGTCGGACGAGTGGGGCCCGACCTGCCTGATTTCGATCAGAAGCGCGAAGCGTATGCCAGCGACCTCACCTACGGTACGAACACCGAATTCGGCTTCGACTACCTGCGCGACAACATGGCTCGCCGTCGCGAGCACATGGTCCAGCGCGGCCACCACTTCGCCATCGTCGACGAAGTCGACTCAATCCTGATCGACGAGGCGCGTACCCCGCTTATCATCTCGGGCCCGGCCTCGGACGTCACCAAGCTCTACTACCAGTTCGCCTCCATAGCGCGCTCGCTCACGCGCGACACCGACTACGAGGTGGACGAGGAGAAGAAGACGGTTGTTCCCACCGAAGCGGGTATCGAGAAGGTCGAGCGCCTGCTCGGGGTTACCAACCTCTACGACGCCGTCGCCACCAACTACGTGCACCAGCTCGGCCAGGCCCTGCGGGCCAAGGAGCTCTTCCACCGCGACAAGGACTACCTCGTCGACGGCGGCTCGGTGAAGATCGTCGACGAGTTCACCGGTCGCACCCTCGAAGGACGCCGCTGGTCCGACGGCCTCCATCAGGCGGTGGAGGCCAAGGAGCGCGTGCGCATCCAAGAGGAGAACCACACGTGGGCGACCGTCACACTGCAGAACTACTTCCGCCTCTACGAGAAGCTCGCGGGCATGACCGGCACCGCCGAAACCGAAGCGGGCGAGTTCGGCAACACCTACAATCTCTCGGTCGTGCCGATTCCGACGCACCAGCCGGCGATCCGCATCGACCAGCCCGATCTGATCTACAAGACCGAGGACGCGAAGTTCAAGGCCATCGTCAAAGAGGTGCGCGAGCGCAACGAGAATGGCCAGCCCATTCTTCTTGGTACCGCGTCAGTCGAGAAGTCCGAGTTGTTGTCGCGCGAACTCTCGAAGGCCGGTGTCGTCCACGAGGTCTTGAACGCCAAGCAGCACTTTCGTGAGGCCGAGATCGTGGCCCAGGCCGGTCGACTTCACGCAGTGACGGTCGCCACCAATATGGCCGGTCGTGGTGTTGACGTCATCCTCGGTGGCAACGCCGAGGGTCTGGCCGCGCGCGAAGCGCAGAGTCGCGGGTTGCAGCCCGGCACCGAGGAGTACGACGCCGCGTACCAAGTCGCGCTCGCCCAGTTCCGCCCGATCTGCCTGGCCGAGGGCGACCTGGTTCGCGCCCAGGGAGGGCTGTACGTGCTCGGCACCGAACGCCACGACTCTCGTCGAATCGACAACCAGTTGCGTGGTCGATCCGGACGTCAGGGCGACCCCGGCGAGAGCCGCTTCTTCTTGTCGCTCGAGGACGAGTTGCTGCGCCTCTTTGCGACGGGCGCCGTCTCGTGGGTCATGGACCGCACGATGCCCGACGAAGTCGCGATCGAGGCCAAGATGGTCTCCAAGGCCATCGAGCGCGCTCAGAACACGGTCGAGGCGCGAAACGCCGAGATCCGCAAGGACGTCCTGAAGTACGACGAGGTCATGAACGAGCAGCGCAAGGTCATCTACGGTCGTCGCCAGCAGGTGATCGACGGCGAGGACATCCACGACGCCACGATCGAGCTCATCGAGGAGACCCTCACGACGTTCGTCGAGAATCAACTTGGCGCCGAGTTTGCCGAAGACTGGGACCTCAAGTTCCTCCTTAACGAACTGCAGATCTACTACCCGACGACGTTGTCCGTCGAGCAATTGAGCGTCTACGAGGACCGCGAGGACGTCGTGGCGTTGGTGATCGAAGACGCCGTGGGCCAGTACCAGGTCAAATGCCAGAACTTCCCCGGTGAACTCGAGACCGCCAAGGAAATCGAGCGCGACGTCATGCTCCAGATCCTGGATCAACGTTGGCGTGAGCACTTGTCGGACATGGACTACCTGCGTGACGGTATCCACCTCCGCCAGGTCGCCCAGCAAGACCCGCTCACCGCGTGGCAAAAAGAGGGTTACCTCATGTTTGAGCACCTGCTCGTCGCGGTTGACAACGACTACGTGCGCTACATCACCCACGTCGAGGCCCAAGCCGGCGAGGCCGAGTCCGATGAGGACGAAGGACTGCAGAATGCGCTGACCAACGTGAACGAGATAGCGCCCGGCGCCACCGAGCTTCCCGTTCACAATACGGCGGTGAAGACGGCGGTGAAGAAGGAGGGCGACAAGATCGGCCGCAACGAGCCGTGCTGGTGCGGGTCGGGCCGGAAGTTCAAGCAGTGCCATGGCCGACCCTAAGGCCGAGAACGCTCTTCGCGAGGCGCAGGGCGCCCTCGAGGAGCTGGAGACCCGCTGGAGCGCCGCGCGCGACTACCTGAAGATCGACGAGAGCCGCGCGCGACACGACGTCCTCGCTGAGCAAGCCGCCGACCCCAACCTCTGGAACGACCAGGACCACGCCCGCGAGGTCACGACCGAACTGGGAAGGCTCACGAATGAGCTCGAGCTCTTCGACAGTCTGCGCAGCGCCATCGACGACTGCCTGGTGCTCGCCGAGTTCTCGCGCGAGTCGCTGAGCGCCGGCGAAGCCGACTGGTCGCTCCTCGAAGAGCTTTCCTCGACGGTGTCGGAGCTAGAGCGCAAGATCGCGGCGCTCGAGACCCAGAGCCTCTTCAGCGGTCCCTACGACGCGAACGAAGCGATCGTCGAGCTTCACGCGGGCGCCGGAGGAACCGACGCCCAGGACTGGACCGAGATGCTGCTCCGCATGTACTCGCGTTGGGCCGAACGCCGGGGCTTCGGTGTCGAGATCGACGAGGCGACCGAAGGCCAGGAGGCGGGCCTGCTGTCGGCAACGTTCATCGTGAAGGGTCGTTTCGCCTACGGATGGCTTTGCGCCGAGCGTGGCGTGCACCGGCTCGTTCGCATCAGCCCCTTTGACTCCCAGGCCCGACGCCAGACCAGTTTCGCCAGCATGGACGTCACGCCGCTTCTCAACGATGACGCCGGCGAGGTCGAGATCGACGAGAAGGACCTGCGCGTCGACACCTACCGGTCCTCGGGGGCCGGCGGACAGCACGTCAACAAGACCGACTCGGCGATCCGCATCACCCACATTCCCACCAATATCGTGGTGAGCTGTCAGAACGAACGAAGCCAGCACCAGAACCGCGCCCGTGCGATGCAGATCCTCGAGGCGAAGCTCGCCGAGCGTGCTCGCGCGGAACGTCAGTCCGAGATGGATGCGTTGAGCGGGAATCGCGGCGAGAACGCGTGGGGCTCGCAGATCAGAAGTTACGTGCAGGCGCCGTATCAGCTGGTGAAGGATCACCGGACGGATTTCGAGACCGGAAACGTGGAAGCGGTACTCGACGGCGACCTCGACGGGTTCATGGAAGCGGAACTGCGTCGTCAGCGTTCACGTTCCTAAGAAGTTCGGACCTAAGAAGTTCGGAAACCCAGCAACTGTCGGGTTTCGTGGCACCAGTGCTCGCAGCGGCCAAACTAGAATGCGTAGTACGTCTATCCCGGTGCTGAGGCACTAATACCAACCAACCCGAAGGGGGTGTTGCCATGATTCGATTCGAAAACGTCTCAAAGACGTACAAGAACGGCACCCCGGCGCTGAAGGATATTTCGCTCGATATCGAAAAGGGAGAGTTCGTCTTTCTGGTGGGAGCATCGGGTTCGGGCAAGACGACGTTCCTTCGCCTCTTGCTGCGCGAGGAACTGCCCGACCAGGGCCGCATCCTCGAGGCGGGACGAGACATTGGCGACCTGCCCAAGTGGCGCGTGCCCTACCTGCGGCGCAACATCGGCTGCGTCTTCCAGGACTTTCGCCTGCTGCCCAACAAGACCGTCTTCGAGAACGTGGCCTTCGCCCTCGAGGTTATTGGCCGTCCCCGTTCGACGGTGGAAAGCCAAGTGCCCCAGATTCTCGAACTGGTCGGCCTCACCGATAAGTCGCGTAACCTGCCCGGCGAGCTTTCCGGCGGCGAGCAGCAGCGGGTTGCGGTGGCCCGAGCCTTCGTCAATCGCCCGCTTATCCTGCTCGCTGACGAGCCCACGGGAAACCTCGATCCGGCCAACTCCGAATCGATCATGGCGCTGCTCGAACGCATCAATCGCACCGGCACCACGGTGGTGATGGCGACCCACGACAAGGCGCTGGTCGACCGGATGCGCCGTCGCGTCATCGAGCTCGACAAGGGCGAGATGATCCGTGACCAGGTGCGCGGCGTCTACGGGATCGACGAAGGGGCTGTTGTTTAATGCGCGTTTACTTTCGTTACGCCATCAAGGAAACGCTGGGCAACCTCTGGCGTAATCGAATGATGACCATCGCCGCGGTCCTCACCGTCGCGGTGTCGCTCTCTCTCGTGGGCTCGGCGCTCCTGTTGAAGCAGAGCGCCGCCCAGGCGTCCGCTCAGTGGCAGCAGGGAACCCGCGTCACGGTCTGGATGGAGCCGGCCGCCTCCCAGAGCGAGGTGGCGAGCGTGCAGAGCCAGCTCGCCGACCTGCCGATCGTGAAGAGTTGCGTGTTCTACACCCAGGCCCAGGACTACAAGGAGGCCGTAAAGCTTCTGCCGCTGTCCGAGTCCCAAGTGCTGAACGTGTCCCAGATGCCGTCGTCGTTTCGCTGCGTGCCGACGGTACCGGCCAACGCCTTCGTGGTGCAGTCAACGTTCGCCCATCAGCCCGGTGTCTACAGCGTCACCGCGCCCGAGCAGCAGATCCGTGAGATGAACCACGCCATTCGAATCATCCAGATCGTCTTCCTGGCGCTGGCGGGCGTGCTGCTGCTGTCGGCGACGGTGCTGATCTTGAACACCATCCGAATGGCGATCTTCTCGAGGCGCCGCGAGGTGTCGGTGATGAAGCTGGTCGGAGCGACCAACTGGTTCATTCGAATTCCCTACATCACCGAAGGCTTCATCCAGGGTCTGATGGGTTCGGTCGTCGCGATACTCGCAGTGACGGCGCTGCACACGTGGTATCCGCTGCACAACGAGTTCCAGTTGAACACGAGCGCGCTGATCGGTACCAACGCGGTCGTGCTGATCGTCGGCGTCGTCATTGGTTCCGTCGGATCGGCGATCGCCATCCGACGCTTCCTCGACGTCTAGCCCGTGACCCCGTCGAAGTCGATGGCGAGCGAGTTCACGCAGTAGCGAAGGCCCGTGGGCGTGGGTCCGTCATTGAAGACGTGACCGAGGTGACCGCCGCACTTGGAGCAGAGGATCTCGGTGCGCTCGCGAAGGAGTGAGCGGTCCGACCTCTCGACGATGGTCCCCGGTTCGCACGAGTCGAAACTTGGCCAGCCGCATCCCGAGTCGAACTTCTGAGCGTTCGTAAAGAGGTGCTGACCGCATCCAGCGCAGGTGAAGACGCCGTCGCTGTCGACGTGAAGCAGGGAACCCGTGAACGGGGCTTCGGTCGCCGCCTGGCGCAGCACAGCATAACGCTCGGGTGCCAACTCCGAGCGCCACTCCTCGTCGGTCTTTTCGATTTCGTAACTCATGTAGCCACAGTACCGGTGGCGCCGTCTTGCGTTACAGCTAGAAGTAGTGCGGGCGAGGCGCCTCGGGCAGTACCCTCGGGAACTCGGGCTGGTCGTTCAAGAGTCGGACGAAGGCCGCCGCCAGACCCTCGGGATCGAGCCCGATTTCCGCGAGCAGCGCGTCGGGCCGGTGATGCTCGAGGAACGCACGGGGCACACCGAGGATCCGAGTGCTCGGAAACGGTCGGCCCAACTCCTGGGCGCGGTTCCTGACGGCCGACACCATCAAGGTGCCGCCCCCGCCGTGGCGGGTGCCGTCCTCGACCGTGATGATCCGCTCGTGATTGAGGGCGTCGTCGATCATCTGCGGGTCCGGGGGCAGCACCCGTGCGTCGTAGAGGGTTACCTTTGCCGCGTCGTCGCCCATGAGTTTCAGCGCCTGGAAGCTGCTCGGAGCCATCTTCCCCACTGCCAGCACGCACAGCGATCCGTCGCCACGGACGACTTGACGGGCCTTGAGCCCTTCGCCGATTGTGCTGTCGAAGGGCTGAGGGAGGGTCTTCGGGAAGCGCAGGGCGGTCGGCGTCGACATCGAGAGCGCGGTCGTGAGCATCTCGGGAATCTCCTCGGCGCTCGAGGGCGCGAAGATCGTCATGTTCGGGATGGCGAGGCAGAGGGCCATGTCGAGGATTCCGTGGTGGCTCGGTCCGTCGTCGCCGGTGATGCCGGCTCGGTCAAAGACAAAGACGACTGGCAGGTTGAGCAGGCCGACGTCGAGGTGCGCCTGGTCGAAGGCCCGCGCGAAAAACGTCGAGTAGATGGCCACCACCGGCTTCATGCCTCCCATGGCCATTCCCGCGGCCGCGGTGACGGCGTGCTGCTCGGCGATNNTCGGCGATGCCGACGTCGAAGAATCGTTTGGGGAACCGTTCTTGGAAGGTCAGCAGTCCGGTGGGCCCGGCCATGGCCGCGGTGATGGCGACGACGCGGTCGTCGGCGCTCGCGAGCGCCACGAGGGCGTCGGAGAAGGCCTGGGTGAACGACTGCTGGGGGACTTCCTCCTCGTTGAGCCGGGGTGGGAGCTTGTAGTCGTGCATCTTCAGGTTGTCCTGGGTGGCGGGCTCGTAGCCCCGGCCCTTTTCGGTCAGCACGTGCACGACAATTGGCCCGTCCCATTCGGAGGCGTTCTTCAGCACCGTCTCGAGCGATTCGATGTTGTGGCCGTCGACGGGTCCGATGTAGCGAACACCCAGGTTCTCGAAGAACGTGTGGGGCGTGACCATCTCGCGAACCACCGAGGTGAAGCCGTCGATGCCGAGGTACGCGGCCTTCCCGACGCGCGGAAGCCGCGGAACCATCCGACGAAGCCGCTCGCGAAGCGTCAGGTACGTCTTGTTCAGGCGCAGCGTGGTGAGCGAGTGCGAAAGCTTCGAGATCGTCGGTGCGTAGCTGCGGCCGTTGTCGTTGAGGACGATGACCACGCGTTGATTGGAGACCCCGAGGTTGTTCAGCGCCTCGTAGGCCATCCCACCCGTGAGCGAGCCATCGCCCACGATGGCGACCACGTGGCGGTTGCCCCCGTGGCCAATGAGTTCCTTGCGCTGCTCGAGGGCCACCGAGAGCCCGTGCGCGTACGAAAGGGCGGTGGAGGCGTGCGAGGACTCGATCCAGTCGTGCTCGCTCTCGGAACGGTTGGGATAGCCCGAAAGGCCCCCACGCTGGCGAAGACCCTTGAAGCCGTAGCGGCGTCCCGTCAGGAGCTTGTGGACGTACGACTGGTGGCCGGTGTCCCAGAGCAGGATGTCCTTGGGTGACTCGAAGACTCGGTGCAGGGCGAGGGTGAGCTCGACCACGCCGAGGTTCGAGCCGAGATGCCCGCCGGTGGTTTTCACGGTCGAGATGATGAACTCACGGATTTCGCCGCTCAGTCGATTCAACTCCTTGTAGGAGAGGCCCTGAAGATCAGCGGGCGTTTCAATGGACGGCAGAATCACCGTCTCAGCCTAGTTGTGAGCCCTGGCGAAGCTGATGGGTCCGGTAGGGGTCAAAGCACTTGGCGATGGTCAACGATCAGGGGAGTGGTTGAGGTTGGGCGCCTCGGCCACTTTTCCCGTCCGCCCGGTCTACCCGTTGAGGGAATAGACGACCGTGACCTGCACGTTGATCGACTGAGTTCCCGCCTCGATGGGCACCGAGGCGCTCGCTCCGGCCTTGAGCGCCGTGCCGTAGATGACAGGGACCGTCGAGGCGTTCTCTTGGTCGGTGATGCGGACGATGTCACCGAGCGTGGCCTTGCCCGCGCGGGCGATGTCCGAGGCCTCGACGTAGGCATTGCGCATCGCTGCGGCCCTCGCCGCGGCGAGGAGCTTGGACTGGTTCGAGATCGAGAAGGAGAGATCATTGAGCCGGGCGCCGTTCCCCGCGGCGTTCGCGGCGGCGTCGATGGCGGTGCCGGCGTCGCTGATCCGGTGCATGGTCACGTTGAGGTCGTCTTCGGCGGTGAAGCCCGTCACGTTGCCGGCGCTGTCGTAGTTCGCGTAAAGATTGAGCCCCGAGGTCTGCAGGTTTCGCCTAGTGACGCCGTGTCCAATGAGGGCGGACTCGAGCGAGCCAACTCTGGCGTTGTTGGCGGAGAGCGCTGCGGTCGCGCTCTTGGCGACTGTGCTCACGCCGATCTGAAAGCTGACGGTATCGGGCGTGCCGTGCGCGGTGCCCGACCCAGTGACGGTGATTATCGAACTGGGCTTCTCCGTTGAGGGCCGGCCCAAGGCCACGCCCGCGAGGACGTCGCCAACGAGGGCGAGTGCCGCGATGACGATCAGCAGTCCCGCCAACTGTCGGCGCATGGTACGCCGCTTCAGCCCTTCGGAGCCCTCGAGGTGGTCTCCCGCGACGCTTGAATCAGTGGTTTCGCTCTTGTCGCTCATTGGTTCTCCTTGGGTCTGGGGCGCTTTACTTGAATGCGAGAGAGGCGCGCAGTAATGCAATCACGCTGCTTGACGCACCGACCACTTTGGTCTTCACTAGTTATATGTCCGCGGACGGGTCCAATTACAGCCCTAGTTGAATTTTCTGAGCGTCGCGCCGCGCTCGGCTCGAGGGGAGTCGAAGAGGCAGGGCCCGATGAGCAGGTGGGTGGGATGGGTGATTCAACAGGGGCGATACGCTGAAACGCATGTCCGAAACCCTGGTTGAACATGATGTCCTGGAACGCGTCCTTGGCGAGGCCCTCGGTCGCGGTGGCGAGTTCGCCGAGGTGTTCGCAGAAGACCGAACCACCGCATCGGCGATGCTCGACCAGCGCCGCATCGAGGAGCTGAGCTCGGGGCGCGACCGCGGAGCCGGGATCCGTGTGGTGGTGGGCGAGACGACCGGGTTTGCCCACACCGCCGATCTTTCCGAGCGCGGACTGCTCGCCGCGGCGCAGGCCGCGGCGGCGGTCGCGAGAGAGGGCGGCGGGGGAGTCCGTGAAATTGCGCTGGATGCTTTGCGCGACTATCCAACGCACGCGACGATTCTGCCCGGTGACGTCGACAAGGCCAGGAAGATCGACCTTCTTCGTCACGCCGACGACGTGGCGAGGTCTGAAGGCTCGTCCATCACCCAGGTGCAGGTGGCGCTCGGGGACTCGACGCGCCGCTTCGTGGTCGCGAACTCCGAAGGCGTCTTCGCCTCGGACCATCAGGTACGAACCCGTTTCAACATCTCCTGCGTGGCGAGCGGCGACGCCGGGATGCAAACGGGCTACCGACCGATAGCGGGGACCCGTGGGTTTGAGATCTTGACCGTGCAGGCGGTGGAAGAGGCCGCGCGGGGCGCAGCCAAACAGGCCATCACCAAGCTCGACGCGCGCCCCGCTCCGTCGGGCGACCTGCCGGTGGTGCTCGCCGGAGGATCCGGAGGGATCTTGTTCCATGAGGCCTGCGGGCACGGTCTGGAAGCCGACGCGGTGCTGAAGAACGCGTCGGTGTACGCCGGAAAAGTCGGACAACAGGTCGCAAGTTCCCTCGTGACGCTCGTCGACGACGGTACCGTCACGGGTGAGTGGGGATACCTCGCGATCGATGACGAGGGGCGTCCGGGCGCTCGAAACGTCCTGATTGAGAATGGCGTCCTGACCGACTACATGTGGGACTACCTTCGCGCGCGAAAGGAGGGCCGTGGATCGTCGGGTAATGGACGTCGACAGAGCTATCAGCACCTGCCCATGGTGCGCATGACCAACACGTACCTGCTCGCCGGCGAGTCCGACGCCGATGAGATCGTGGCGCAGACCCCTCGAGGCGTCTACGTGGCCCAGCTCGGAGGAGGATCGGTGAACACCGCCACCGGCGACTTCGTCTTTGGCATGACGTCGGCCTTCCTAATCGAGGATGGCAAGATCACCGCGCCACTTCGAGACTGCAACCTTATTGGAAACGGTCCCGAGATTCTCCAGCGCGTCGACGCGGTCGCGAAGGACTTCTCGATGATGCCGGGAACCTGCGGTAAGGACGGCCAGTCGGTTCCGGTGGGGACGGGACAGGCGACGATGCGGCTTTCGAGCGTTACCATCGGGGGTACGGCGGCATGAGCGACCTTATGGCCCGTGCCGAACGCATTCTCGAGTCGGCCAAGGGCGCTGAAGAGATCGAGGTCTTCCTGTCCAGTGGCGTCGACACCGAGGTGCAGGCCTACCAGGGGGAGATCGAGAGCCTCTCGAGCGCGACGTCGTCGGGAGTCGGCATTCGAGTCCTGCGAGACGGCGCCGCCGGCGCGCAGGTCGGCACCGCGTGGGCGGGATCACTCGATGAGGCGGCGATCGCCGATGCGCTGCACGAAGCCCGCGACAACGCTCGCTTCGCCACGGAAGACGAGTTCATGGCGTTCGCGCGGCCCGACGGTGTCGAGGGAGCCTCCTTGCAGCTGACCGACGAGTCGGTGCTCACAACGCCGATCGACCAGAAGATCGCGATGGCGATCGAGCTCGAGCGCATGGTGCGCTCGGGCGACCCGCGGATCCGCCAGGTGGACTCCGCCAACTACTCGGACTACGTCGCCGAAGCCGCCATCCTGTCGACGACGGGGATCCGCGCGTCGTACGCGAGGTCGGGCGCCTTCGTCTCGGTGGAGGCCATCGCGACCGACGGGCAGAGCGACCAGACTGGATGGGGGTTGTCCGCGGGTAAGGCTCCGAGTGACCTCGATCTCCACGAAGCGGCGACTGATGCGATATCTCGAGCTCTTCGAATGCTGGGCGCAGTGAAGCCCGCTTCCATGAAGTGCGCCGCGGTCTTTGACCCGCGCAGCGCTGCGACACTGCTCTCGGTTATTGGCGGCGCCCTCAGCGGCGAGGCTGTGGCGTACGGCCGATCGTTCTTCGCCGACCGAATTGGCGAAGATGTTGCGTCGTCTCTCTTCACGCTGATTGACGACCCGACCGATCCTCGCCACTTCGCGGCGAGCGTGTTCGATGGCGAGGGTCTCGCGTGCCGGCGAAACGTGCTTATCGAGAAAGGGCAACTCAAGGCCTTCGTCTACGACACGGTATCGGCACGTCGAGCGGGGACTTCGTCGACCGGCAGCGCGGTACGCGGTGGTATCGCGGGCTCGCCGACAGCGGGATGTCGCGCGCTGCAGTTGGAGCCAGGCGACTTCGATCAGGCCGAGATCTTTCGTCGGGTGGGCAACGGCATCTTTGTCGAATCGCTGACGGGCGTGCACTCTGGAGTGAACCCGATTTCGGGCGACTTCTCGGTGGGCGTCACGGGTCGCATGATCCGTGACGGTCAACTCGGCGAACCGGTGCGTGAGATCACGGTCGCCTCGACGTTGCAACGAATGCTGCTCGACGTGCTGTTCGTAGGCTGTGACGTCGAGTGGCTGCCCGGCAGCGCCGCCGGCCAGTCGATAGCCATTGAGGCAATCGCGGTCTCTGGTTCCTAGTCCGCAGTCTTGGTTGTGGCCGCCGTACTCGACGCCGGTACCGAAGTCGAGGCTGGAGTCGATGCGGGCGTTGACGACGGAGTCCCGGCCGGAGGGGTGACGGACGAACTCGATCCGCGGCTGTCGTTCTTGTAGAAACCACTGCCTTTGAAGACAATTCCCACCGCGGAGAAGACCTTTCGAAGGTCGCCTCCGCAGGCCTCGCAGGTCGTCAGGGCGGGGTCCGAGAACTTCTGGACGGCTTCGACGCGCTGGTGGCACGACTGGCATTCGTATTCGTAGGTCGGCATGAGCAACTCCTGTACAGCAAAGCGACCAGGGCAGTGTACCGTCTCGCGTGGCCTCTCCAGTCAGTACCTCGGTAGCATTGCGCCGTGGTCGACTTCCACCAACTACGAAGAACACCGCTCGACGGGGCCTTCCCGCGCGATGTGGGCCCGTCTGAGGTCAGTGCGAGGCGGGCCCTCGCACGTTGTCGGGTCAACATGCTCGCCGAAACCACGGCGAGCGTGGCGGCGAACGCCATGAACAAGGGCGACGTTCTGGCGACCGCCCGGGTGGCGGGGATCCAAGCCGCGAAGCAGGCCGCCTCGCTCCTGCCGATGTCGCACCCGGTGCTCGTGGGAAACGTTTACGTGAACTTCACGATCGCCGACACCCACATCGACGTTGAGGCGAGCGTCGACACGGTTGACCGTACCGGCGTCGAGATGGAAGCCCTGATGGCGGTGACGGTGTCGGCCCTCACGATCTACGACATGTGCAAATCGACCGACCGCACAATGACGGTGGAGGCGGTGGCGCTGTGGGAGAAGTCCGGCGGGCGATCTGGAAGCTGGCGCCGAGAAGAAGCACCCGGACTCGGCGCGGTGAAGCGGACCAAGGCCTAGCATCTTGCGCATCGTCGGTGGAATGCTACAAGTGACCGGTACCCTCGATATGACAATGACGGGAGTTTGATGAGCAGCATTCGTGGTGGGGTAGAGCAGAGTCGCGAACGCCTGATCGCCCTGGTCCTGCTGCTACAGCGCGCCTGGACCGACGCGAAGCCGCTGACGCAGGAAGAAATCGTGCGCGATCTCAAGATCGACGAGTATCCGGTGTCGTCCAAGGGTCCAAAGAAGATCCGGGCCTACGAGGGCAACGAGGGCGCCGTGCGCCAGAAGTTCGAGCGCGACAAGGCCCGCATTCGCGAGCTCGGCTTCGAGATTGAGACCGTCACGCTGCCTGACGACAGTACTGGCTACAAGATCGACCCTTCGAGCGGCTACGCCCCCGTCATCCACTTCACCGAGAACGAACAGCACGTCGTCCAGCTCGCCTTGAGATTCTGCGGCTTCGGTTCGTCGGGGGCCTTCAGCGTGTTCAACGATGCTCCAGCGGGCGACGGCGGCCTCGAGTTCTCCGCCTACTACACGCCGGTGGTTCGCGCCGTGAAGCTACACCGAGCGCTGGCCTTCACGTATCAGTCCTCGACGAACAAGATGCGCACCGTTGAACCGCTCGTCATCGACGTCTTCAATGGAACCTCGTATCTGGTCGCGCGAGTGAAGGGAACGAGCGAGATCAAGGGTTACCGAATCTCGCGCATCACGTCGATGCCCGTCGTGCTGCCCGACACGTTCGACGTCGATGACGAGTCGCTCGCCATCGCCAAAGCGTGGCGCGCAGAATTCCAAAAGACCCCATCACCGGTTGACGTGGTCGTGACCACCAACGCCAACTACGCCGATCTCCTGGTCCGCCAGTATCCCAGTGCCCTCGCCGCCCAGAAGAAGGACGGCAAGGTCGAGGTCGGCATCTCGTTCGAGAACTCGAGGACGGCCCTCAGGTTCATCCTCGAAGCGGCCGAGCGCGTGCGCCTGCAGAGCCCCAAACCGCTGAAGGCGGACCTTGAGGACTGGCTGGAAGGAGTCAACCGTGGAAGGGCTCCGTCGATTGAGACCTTGAAGTTCTCGGGACCCGCATCCAATGACGTGCTCGGTGAAACCCTGCAACTGCTGCACGCGGTGTACATGGCCGAGGATGGACTTCGAATCAGCGAGTTGGCGACTCGTTTCTCGCTCGATCCAGGCCACGTTCGACTCATCATGGACCGTTTGTCATCCCTCGAGCCGATGGCCGAGACAAATGACGGATCCGGGCGCTTCCCAGCCCACGTGATCAAGGACTGCGACGATTGGGACCACGAGGATACCGACGACTCGACGTACCGGGTGGACTACGTCAACGAATTCGACGAGCCTTCCCCGTTCATGTGGCGCGACCTCTTCGAGTTGAACATCGCGCTCCGCGAGGCGTCACGCGTCTATCAGGATCCGGCGATCTACTCGGCGATTGAGAAGATCGAGGATGTCGCGAGCTCTTTCGTGCAGGTGGAACTGACGAGCAACGAAGCCCTGCTCGACCAGGTCCAGTCGGCGGTTGCCAATCACGAACAGATCAAGATTCAGTACACGCCGGGAGTCGCCGAGGAGTCCCAGACCCGTTCAATCGAGCCGCGTGAGATCAAGGTTCTAAACGGTCACACCTACGTCCGCGCCTACTGCACGACCCGCGAAGCGTGGCGCACGTTCCGAGTGGACCGTATCAACGCCGTGCTGGCCAAATCGTCGGCGGGGCCCGGGCGACCACCGGACCACGCCGCTAACTGGCTGACCGAGGTCGGAGCGGAGGGTGATGACGTTATCGTTGTCGTCGAGGCCCCCCAGCGATACCACTTCGAGCCTCTTCCCAGTGCCCAGTGGTTCGCCCTGGATGACGGCCGTCATGCTGTGAAGTTCAGGGTTTCCAATGAGTCGTTCCTCGATCATCTGATGCTGCTTGCGGGCCCCGGGGCAGTCGTTGCGACGGCGAAGTTCGCCGAGGCGGGCCACGATCTGGCCCGAAGGATCGCCGCGCAGCTCTAGAGCGACCGTTGAGTATCTCCACGGAGGTGCTTGGTGCTGCGCATGTTCACTCGGCGTTCGAACGACGTCGCCTATTTCACCGACGACCACGCCAGAGAGTTGGAGGGACTTCGAGACGGCGACGCGGGATGGTGGCTGCGCGGAGAGGGTGACGTTCGCGAGCCTCACGACGTGGCGAAGGTCCTCTCCACCAGCGATCGATCGCGGATTCAGGGCTACGACCTGGTCATCGCCGCGCCCCGGCCTGTTTCCATCCTGGTCGCTCTCGATCCTGGGAACGCACCCGGCGTCATTACGGCCCATCGTGAGTCGGTTCGGGCAACCGTCGACTATCTGGAGGACCGCGCACTGGTGGTGAGGGATCGGCGCGGCGGGCAGGAACGTGACGAGCGCGCACGATGGCACAGCATCGTGAGTTTCACCCACGGGATAAACCGACACGGCGAGCCCCACCTGCACGACCACGTCTTGGTCGGCGCGAGGCCCGAGAATGCCCTTTCGGTGCTCGACAGTCGCTCCCTGTTCGTTCACGTGAAGGCTGCGGATGCGCTGTATCGCTCTTCGCTCCGCCACGAACTGGACGAACGAACTCCTTGGGCGGCGTGGCGCTCGTTTCAAGGCATCGAACACGTGGAAGGCCTTGACGAGGGGTATCGAGCACTGTGGGGCGGACACTTCAACCAGCGTGGTGAGAAACTGAACTGGCAGAGGGAGGACGTTCTCGCCACCTGGGAGAAGGACCGGGAGCGGTTCGAATCTCAGGGCTCGGTGCCCGCACCGCACTGCAATCGGACGAGTCTCGACGAGCATTGCTTCGCCGGATCGCTCGAGGGACGCTTCGATGTCGCGAGGCGCCACATCGTCGAGGCGTGGTCCAATGCCGCCCGTTTTGGACAGAGTCCTCGCGAAATGACCAAGTTGATCGACGAGTTCTACCCGGCACTCGTGCACTCGCGCGGCGTCAGAGAGCTGTCCATAGGGGTCACCCAGGCGAGGATGTCCGGACTCGTGCGTGAGAAGGGACCACGTCCGTTGATCGGGAGGGACCTTCTTGAATGGACTCAACGATCGCGTGACCGGTCCGATCGATCCGAGAGGTCGGATCGATCGAGGTAGCCGCGAAATCTCCCGTCGCGGTACGCCGGGGTGAGCTCAATCCACTTCATTGACTTAGCGGCGTCGAGCCCGAGGCCGTATCCAGGCCGGCCCTGGGCGATGGTGGCGAGGGTCGCGCGGTCACGCTCCACCCAACTTGTTGAGTAGCCCGCCGTTCTTCCTCGGCGACCGACTTGTACCGTGGGGCTCGAAACGAGCGACCGGCCGGCCAGATGCTGCAGAAGCTCCAACGTGGGCCGGTCGGCGATCCCTGGCAGCACGACGGTTGTCGGGAAGAGAGAGAGGAAGCCCTCACCGGAAGTCCCCCACCTGCTTCGTGCCTGGCTCAGGTCCTGCAGACACGCGAGCGTGAGGACCCCCTGACCCCCTCCTTCGGAAACGATGCTCGACAGGCGTGGCAGCGGCGCGACGTTGGCGAGTTCGTCGAGGGCGAGGAGAAGTCGTGCGCCCTGCTCGTGGCGGTCGTAGGTCGCGTGAACCAGCTCTTCGACCAGACCGACCACCAGCGGGGTGGTCACGGCCTGATGGCGACTCGGGGCCACGATATGCAGTTGGTGGGGGCCGGACAGGAATGCGTCGACGTCGAGCGGCGCCTCGCGGGCCGACGCCCGAGCCGCGTCGGTCCGCATGCCCGAGAACAGGCCCGAGGCGGTCGACCAGATCCCCGAGCGCTCGCGCTCCTCGGTGGCGAGAACGCCTCGAAGGAGGCTCACCGAGGGGTGGTGCTCGCCGTATCGCTCGTTGAGCTCGTGTAGCGCATCGTCGCCGCTTCGCTCGTCGACGCGCGACGCCAGACGTCCGAGCGATTCGTCCTTCAAGGCCGCGGCGTGGAGTAGGGGAGCGACGAGGGCGCCAGCGCGCTCGGTCCAGTGGTCGTCCCCCCGCTCGCCGCGGCCCCGCCTCGCCACGTCGATGAGGCTGCGCGACGCGAGCATCGCGCCGTCCCACTCGCGTGACTGGCGAATGGGCGAGTAGCCGACCTTTCGCACGCCGGGCGGAGTCTCCACCGTGCCCGAAGGATCGAACAGCAACGTCGCTCCGTCGCGGTTCGCGCGCGACATGAGCGACACGACATCGTTCTTCGTCGACGTGATCACGCAACTGCGTGACGTGAGAAGAAGGTTCGGAATGATGAGCGAAGTTGTCTTTCCGCTTCGACTTGGACCAAGTACGAGTGTCGATCGTTGCGGTCCGCTCGATGCGTCGCCGTCGTGCGAGCGACCAAGATAGATGCCGTCGAGATTTTTCACTTGACACAAATGTTGTAAATAGTTTCGAAATGCTTGACATTTGTGTGTAAAGCGAGTGAACTTTTGAATGTCCTTCTGCGGAGGAGGCAAAAGTTTTACCGAAGTGTTGCTCGCAACATTTTTGTATGGCGCTCTTTCGCGAGGACCGTGCACTGCGAACAGTCGCTGCACAGCTGTGAAGCTGGGTGGTACATGGTCGAGTTCACGTCTATCAAGGCGGTACCAAGTTTGAGGGCACCACGGTGGTGTCCTTAAGGTCCCAAATTGATTCAACGTTGAGTCCCAAGGAGGGCAAGTGGCAACAGCCGCGAAGAAGAAGGCCGTAGCTAAGAAGGCTCCGGCCAAGAAGGTAGTGAAGAAGAGGGCCCCTGCAAAGAAGGCCGTAGCTAAGAAGGCTCCAGCCAGGAAGGCCGTAGCCAAGAAGGCTCCNNAGGCTCCAGCCAAGAAGGCTGCCGCCAAGAGGGTCGCGAAGAAGGCCCCTGCAAAGAAGGCTGTGAAGCGCGTAGCTAAGCGTAAGTAGTTCCAGTCCCTTTTGGGATTTGAGTTCGAGGGGGCCTTCGGGCCCCCTCGGATGCTTTCTAGGTCTCCTCCAGGTCGCCGGGTTCGTCGACGTCGAGGGCCCAGGGACTGTCGGTGATGACTCGGCAGGCGAGTCCGAGCCGCTCGGCCTCTTGCTCGTGCAGGGTCCTCGAATCGGGACCGTAGAAGAACCGGAACTCCGTCCGCGTTGGCAGCGCGAGAACGTTGGTGCCCCTTCGGTGATGGTCGGTGATGATGGTGACGCCGTCGCCGGGATCGAGAGTCCCGAGCCCTTCGGGGTGCTTCAGGTCACCGTGCACGACGATGAGTTGGTCGAAACGTTCTCCCAATGCTTCGTAGGCGAGTTGCACCGCCTCGTTGAGGCTCCTCGCGCCGGACTCGAAGACTTCGATTCCCTTCTCGCGGGCGAAGTCGGAAACCCCCTCTGACTCGCTGAGAACGATCACGTGGCGCGGCGAGCAGTTAAACAGGACGCCCTCGGCGAGCTTTCTCGCGAGCGCGGTGACCTCCTCGGCGCCACCTTGGCGAAGGCGCTTCTTCGCGACGTCGAATCGTTTGAGAGGCACGACGACGGCGAGGTTGTTCATGAGTGTGAATGCTAGGGGCAACGACCATCGGTACCCTTAGGAGGGTGACCTCAACCGATGCCGACCTGCTTTCCCACGAGCGCCCGTTGGTCGCCCGGGGTCAAGTGGTGGTCGGGATCGACGAGGTGGGTCGAGGCGCCCTGGCTGGACCTCTGACCGTCGGCGCCGTTGTTGTCGTGAATGACGCGCCCGCGCCCGCGGGACTCAACGACTCGAAGCTCTTGACGGTATCGCAGCGCGAAGCGCTCGTCGAACCGTTGAGGGCGTGGTCGGCCGACTGGTCCCTCGGTTCGGTGAGCGCGCGCGAGATAGATGCGTGGGGGCTTCGACTGGCCCTCGCGGTAGCCGCGACGAGGGCCCTCGATGGACTGAGGATCTGCCCGACCCACGCCTTGATTGATGGATCGTTCAATTTCTTGACGGCGCCTCTCGACGTCGGATTCGGTGTGGATCCGCCGCCGCGGCTGGCGTACGCGCGATTGCCCTACACCACCATTGTGAAAGGGGATCAACGTAGCGCCGCCATCGCCGCCGCGGCAGTCCTCGCCAAGGTCAGTCGCGATCAGTTGATGGTCCAACTGCACGAGGCATGTCCGGAATTTGGCTGGTCGTCGAACAAGGGTTACGGGGCACCGCAACATCTCGCGGCAATTCGAGAGCAGGGTCCAACCCTTCAACATCGCCAGTCATGGAGACTGCCTCAATGGCAGCACTGATCACCCGCGCCTGGATTGGATTCTCCGCGAATCTTGAGACCTGGGAAACCAACGTCGACGAGTAAGATCGCGTAACCATGTCAACTTTGCTCACCGTCAACAACTTGAAGGTTCAGTTTTTGTCGCGTGACAAGTTTGCGACCGCAGTGGATGATTTTTCGCTCTCGATCGATCCCGGAGAGTGCGTGGGTCTCGTGGGCGAGTCGGGCTGCGGCAAGACGACCTCCGGACTGGCCATCATGCGACTCCTGCCCGGTAACGGGAAGATCGCGAGCGGTAACGTCCTGCTCAACGGCGTGGACCTTGCGTCGCTTTCGGAGAAGGAGATGCAAAGCCAGCGGGGTCGAACCATCGCGCTCATCCCTCAAGACCCCATGAGTTCGCTAAATCCCACCACCAAGATCGGTCGTCAGATCGGTGAAGGCCTGCGAATTCATACTGGCGCGAGCGAAGCTGACGCCCGCAAGCGCGCTTTGGAAGTTCTCGAAATGGTTGAGATGCCGCGTCCCGCCGAGCGGCTCAACCAGTACCCGTTCGAGCTTTCCGGTGGCCTGCGTCAACGCGTCATTATCGCAATGGGTCTGGTGTGCAGTCCGAAGTTGTTGATCGCCGACGAGCCTACGACGGCGCTTGACGTCACCATCCAAGCCCAGATTCTTGACATCCTCGATAACTTGCGCAGGGAACTGGACATGGCGGTACTCTTGATTACCCACGATATGGGCGTGATCGCGGGCCGCACCGATCGGGTGATCGTCATGTACGGCGGCAAGAAGGCCGAGGAGGCGGCGACGCCGGAGCTCTTTCGGTCGATGCGCCACCCCTACACCCAGGCGCTCCTCGCTTCCATGCCTAACATGGAGAACACGACCAAGCACGAGCTCTCCTCGATCGCCGGCATGCCCCCCAATCTGAGCAAGGTGATAGTGGCATGCCGTTTTGCGCCGAGATGCTCATTCGCCACCGATCAATGCCGAATCGAGGAGCCCCAGTTGGCCGTCGAGGGTAACCACGCGTACGCGTGCTTCCATCCGACTTCTGGTCCCAAGCCCCTCGTCGTGCGCTCGAGAGAAGAGGTCGCGGCGGCGCTCGGCGAGCCGGCCAATGAGCTGATGCGAGTCGAGGGGCTGGTGAAGGAGTATCCGATCCGGAGCGGGTTGATTCGCCACAAGACCGGGGCCATCCAAGCGGTATCGAGCGTTAGCTTCACGCTCAATCAAGGCGAGACCTTGGGACTCGTGGGTGAATCAGGCTGCGGCAAGACGACCATCGGGCGCATGCTGGTGGGTCTCGAGCCGGTGACTGCCGGCACCGTCCATTTCGACGGAAAACTCGTGTCAGCGAAGGGGCACAAGCCGTCGCGCGCCGACCGTCGAGATCGTCAGATGATGTTCCAGGACCCGTATTCTTCGCTTGACCCGCGTATGAAGGTCGCCCAGATTCTGGGAGAGCCACTGTTGATCCAGGGAGCGGGCACGAAGGCTCAGCAGAAGGAACGCGTGAGCGAACTCCTGCTCTCCGTGGGCCTCGACCGGATGGCTGCGGACCGTTACCCGCACGAGTTCTCGGGCGGACAGCGTCAGCGTATCGGATTCGCCCGGGCCCTGGCGCTCAACCCCCGTCTGATCGTCGCCGACGAGCCCGTATCCGCGCTCGATGTCTCTATCCAGGCGCAGATTCTGAATCTGATGAAGGAACTCCAGCGCGAGCACAACCTCACCTACGTGATGGTAAGCCATGACCTCGCGGTCGTCTACTACATGGCCAACACGATTGCCGTCATGTACTTGGGTAAGATCGTTGAGCTGGGTGACGCGGAGTCGGTGTTTCGCTCCCCGGCGCACCCATACACCCAAGGCCTCCTGGACGCGGTGCCGGTGCCCGATCCCGAGCAGGCCCACAAACGCCGCGGCAGCCAGGTCAGAGGGGAGCTTCCCTCGCCCGTAAACCCACCGTCAGGTTGCCGCTTCAGGACCCGCTGCCCGAAAGCGCAGGACGTCTGCGCAAACGAGGAACCCAAGTACCAAGATTTCGGTGAAACCCAGCGGGCGGCGTGCCACTTTCCCTTGAAGACGCCGGTGACGTTGGGCGAGCGCTTCTAACGTTCGTTTGACGGTGTTGAGTTCGAACGTCACCTGGCTCGGTGAGGACTCGATGACGAGACCTAACGTTCGAGGAGGCGAACTTCGAACGCGTCGCGAAGGGCTTCGCCCACGTAGGTGATGGCCACGATGAGCAACACGAAGAGCAGCGCCGTCGGGTAGATCTCCCACCAGAATCCATTGGACTGCTGCACGGAGCCTTCTTGCAGCATGGTTCCCCAGTCGGTTTGGGGAGCGGGGATTCCAAGACCGAGGAACCCCAACGTGGAAAGGAAGAGGATCGCGTCCGCCACCGAGAACGTCGCGACGGTGACGATGTTGCTCATCGAGTTGGGAAAGACGTGGCGGGTGATGATGTGCCATTTGCTGGCGCCCATGGCGGTGGCGGCTTGAGAGTACTCGAGCTTTTTTATGAGCAGGGCATCGCCCCTAATTATGCGCGCATTCCCGAACCATCCGGTCACCCCGATGATGATGATAAGGAAGAGCGTCGACCTCGTGAAGACTGCGATGAGCGTGATCAAGAGGAAGAGCAGGGGAATTGAGAGGAGCGCGTCGAGGATGCGCATCATGACGGTGTCCACGATCCCGCCCAAGAACCCGGAAATCATCCCGTAAATCGTCCCGACCACAATGGTGATGATTCCCGCGAGCATGCCAAGGCTGAGCGAATACTCACCACCGAACATGATCCGTCCCAACTCATCGAATCCCGAACTGTCCGTTCCCAGCAGGTGGCGCGCAGATGGAGCTGCGTTGAATGGATTATTGAGGGCTATTGCCTGATCGGTCTGGTTGGTGTGATACAGGATCGGGCCTAGGTAACAGAAGATGACCAATGCGACGAGAAAGATGACCGAAGCGATAGCCAGCTTGTTGTGAGCGAAGATGCGCAGGCGCTGTTGCCACATCGGCACGATGACGTCGCCCAAGTTGGTGTCCAAGCCCTCAGCAGTCTCGACGCCGGTGTCAGCCGGCGGGACGTCGTAGGGATCGCTCATTGACCGGACCTCTCAATTCGAATCCGCGGGTTCACGACGCCAAGCATGATGTCGGCTATGAAGTTGCCCAGCAGCGTCAGTATCGCCACCAACAGGGTGATGCCGAGCACTGTGGGGATGTCGAGGGTGGAAGCGGCGTTGATAGTCTGGATTCCGAGTCCGCTGTAGTTGAAGACGCTCTCGATGACGACCGCTCCTCCCAAGAGCCCGGGGAAGTAGAGGCCGAGAATGATCACGATGGGGCCGAGTGCGTTGCGAAGCGAATGGCGAAAGAGCACCCGGGTTGTGCTGCAGCCCTTCGCTTTGGCGGTGCGCACGTAGTCCTGGACCAGCACCTCCAGGACGGCGCTGCGCATGAAACGGCTGAGGAAGGCGATGCTGAGCAGGGTCAGCGTCAGGACCGGCAGGACGAAGCCTGCGGGGTCGGTGAACATCGCCCACGCGGCGACACCTCCGGGCGGTGACGCCGGCAGGTGGGGCCAACCGAAGCTGAAGAACTGCAGCACCAAGATGCCTAGCAGGAAGGCCGGTATGCCGTAGAGAACGAAGGCAGTGCTCGTCGCGACGTAGTCGAAGGCAGTGTTTCGCCGGGAGGCCTGGAAGATTCCCAGGGGAAGGGCGATCAACACCGTCAAGATGAGCGAGGTGAGGGCCAGCCAGATGGTGCGTGGAACATACAGAGAGATGATTCCCCAGACCGACAGGTTCTGCTTGTACGAGTGCCCCAGGTTGAAGTGGACGAAGACTTGGTCGAGGTAGTTCCAGAACCGCACGAAATAGGGGTGGAACATCCCGTTCTGGACTCCCCAGAGGTGCACCGCATTAGGGGTCGCGTGGGTACCGAGAACAATGTACGCCGGGGCCAATATGCCGTTGGTTTCGAAGTAAGGAAGCGTGAAGATGATCAGCATCACGATGAGCAGTACGACGAAGGATTGCACCAGTCGCCGGAGCACATAGTTCAGCATGGCGGCAGTTTATCAGCGAGGTTCCCGTGAAATCGTTGGCGCATAACCGTTGATTGCGCCTCGAGCCAAGCGATTCCATGGCCCACTACAGCAACAAACGGCTCCCGCCTGGGGAACCGTTTGTTGCTGTAGCTGAGACTTCCAGTTGAACTGCTTGGTTAGTACGAGTAGTACTCCGGCATGAAGTTCTCGAGCGAGTTCGGAACGAAGCCGATCTTGCTCTTCAACGTCTTGATGACTTCACCGATGCCGCTACCCGTGTAGTTGTTCGTGGTGTTCGGCTGGTAGAGATCCGGAAGGTCCTTCGCCGCGATGTTCGCGAACTGCTTCAGCGATGCGGTCCCAAAGGTCGAGGCCTTGACGGCTGTGGTCAACGCAGGATCGCTGAATGCACCGATGTTGAAACTGGCACCCGGCACGTACAGTGACTCGCCTGATGGGTAGTAGTCGGGCGCGTAGATCCAGCCCGCACCCCACAGACAGATGCTCCAGTTCGCTGAGTTGCCAACACAGTCACTGACGACGCTGTTGAAGGGCACCGTGAGGATCTTGGTGGTGATGCCGAGGGTCTTCCACTCGGAGACCTCGGTGTTGACCTGCAGGGTCAAGGCGGGGCTGCCACTTCCGTACTCCAGCGACAACGTCAACTTCTCACCCTTGGTGATCCCGGCGCCACAGTCGGATGAACCGGTGCCGACCTTCTGACACGTCGCGTTGCCGCCGGTCACGACCCAGCCATGGCTCTTCAGAAGAGCTGCGGCCTTGGTCGGGTTGTACGGATACGGATTCGTCGTCGATGCGCCACCCGAGATTGACGAAGGCGTCACCGGTGGAAGTGGGTTGATCTGGACGTAGCCGTAGCCCTTGAAGATCTTCTTGATCATCGTCTTCTGGTCTACGGTCATTTGGACTGCCTGGCGGATGTAGAGCTGGTTAAGGAAGACGGCCTCCGGGCTCTTCTTGTTGAAGTTGTAGGCGGCGTAGTCGACCGACCACGGCGCACCAACCTCAAGGTTGTAGTTGCTCGCGACCGCCGACCAGTTCGCTCCCGGCTTCGTGGCCGTTCCCTGGCTCGTCAGCACCGAGTTGTCGACGTAACCCAGGTCGATAGTTCCCGCTCGAAGCGCTGTCTGCTCAGCCGTGGCTGACGCGTAGGCCAGTTCCTTCACGTACTTGACCTGGGCCTTCTGGGGGCCAGAGTAGGTCGGGTTCGGTACGAACGTGACATTGCCGAGGTTGTCGAATGCCGACAACTTCCAAGGACCATCGACACCGGACTGCCACAGGGCGTCGGTGTAGGTAGAGGTCTTGGCCGCTTGTGCCGAAAGGTACTTCAACACGGCGTTGCACGCTGTCTTCGTCGAAGCGGCACCGTACGCACCCGACGCGCAGGTCGAGGGCTTGCCGGGAGCCGTGATGTCCCAAGTGTTGGGCATTGGGGTCAACTCGGAGAGGTAGTTGTAGAGAATCCAGTTCGGGTTCACGCTCACCTTGAATTTGATGGTCACGGTGTTGCCTGAACCGCTCGCCGACGCCACCTGGTCCGGGATACCGTACCCGGCGTTGTAGCCACAGTACGCCGTCGGGTCCGCCTTGTACATGTTCAAGTTGAACATGACTGATTCGGCGTTGACGGTCTGACCGTCGGAGAACTTCCAGCCCTTCATCTTGATGGTGACGGTCTTGTTGCCGTTGCTCATGACCGGCATGTCAGCGGTGGACAGCTTGGGTACGACGGCCGCCGAAGAGCCAAGTCCGAACCAGTAGACCGGTCGATACATTTCGAGGATGAACGCGTTGATTGTGCTCACTGAAAAGGTGGCACAAGACATGTAAGGCAATATATAATTAGGGCTTGCGCCCGGACCTTCGGCAAAGGTGATCGTGTTCGACGCAGTACTTGCCGAACTCGCACCACTCACGCTCGGAACTATGAGGCCCAGCGACAACGTACCGGCTACTGCGCCGATCGTCACCGCAAGCCTCAGCTTGTTCTTAAATTGCATATTGATATTGCCTCCCTGAACCACGAAGTGGTCACCTTCAATTTGCCCATCCAAAAGATGGATTACCGGCCACTGTATCGGGGGCTATCAGGGGATACAAGTTGTAAGCGTGAAATTAAGAAAAGGGAAAAATAATATAAGAATCCTTGAATCAATGTCAGCCGGCCCCGAATTCTGGTTTCCTCAGGCCGTGAGCGCTGAGGAGATTATCGATGCTGCAGTCGGCTGTTCGAATGAAAAGCCGGTTTCTCCAAGGATTCTTGGAAGAACTCGTTGGCTCGCGAGTACCGCCCCGGTGGCCAGATCACTCCCGAGGGCAATCTTGAGGGCGAACGCGGGAGCCCGAGCCAACGCCGGGCGACGTAGTTCGTGGGCGAGAACCCTTGTGAAGTCACAGTTCTTCAGAGGTTCCGGGGAAACCAGATTCACCGGACCGGCGATGCGTTGATCGATGATCCAAAGAATGGCGCGTATCTCATCGCGCAACGAAATCGGGCTCAGCCACTGCTGTCCGGTGGCGAGTGCTCCGCCCAAACCTAGGCGAAAGAGCGGCAGCTGCTTCTTCAAGGCGCCCCCGTGGCGGCTCATCACGATGCCGGTGCGCAGCAGGGCGACAGTCGAGCCATGCGCGGCGAGCTCGAGAGCGGCGTCTTCCCACGCACGGCAGACTCCGGCGAGGAAGTCATTGCCTTGGCCAGAGGCTTCATCGAGCACCTCGTCGCCACGTGAGCCGTAGTAGCCAATCGCCGACCCGCTGGCGAGAACAGCGGTGCCCGCTGACTGGAGAGCGTGCACGAGTAGCGAGGTCGAACTAGTGCGCGAGAGGAGAATCTCCCGCTTACGCGCCTCGGTCCAGCGCTTGTCCGCGATTCCCGCACCCGCGAGGTGAACGACGGCGTCGAAGCCGCCGACTCGGCGCAGGTCACCTTCGTCGATGAGTTGACGAGAGGGATCCCAGCGAACCGCCTCCTTCGTGTCCGGTGGTCCGGTCGGGCGCACGAAGCGCACCACGTCGTCGCCGCGTTCACGCAAAGCCTCGACGAGGGCGGTGCCGATAAACCCCGAGGAACCGGTTACTCCGACTTGCATGGTCTGTTCCAGGTCTCAAGAATAAGTGTTGCGAGCTGATCGGGACTGGAGAGATGGGCACCGTGGCGGGCGTTGTGGATCTCGCGGATCGCTATCAGAGGGTTGATCGTCGATAGTAGCGCGCTGAGCCGACGGTAGTAGTCCGCAACCACCCAGTCGCCGTGCGCGTACAGCGTCGGAGTCTTCAGATCGACCAGATCAAAGGGCATGGCGCCAGTTCGCAGCAACGCGAGGTCGCTGAACAACGCGGGTCCGTCCATACGCCGCGACTGGCGTTCCGACTCGCTGAGACGCTCCCAAGCACTGTTGGAGACCATTCGACGGAAGAAGGATTCGGCCTCGAACTCCGGGTCGTCGCCGAGTTGTGGTCTTGAATTCTCGCGCGACAGAATCCACGGTAGGGGGCTCTCGTAGTTGATGACGAGCTGCACCGGCGACGGATCTTCGATTGCGGCGCCGAAGGCAACAACACCTCCGAAACTGTGGCCGAAGTAGATTACGGGACCGCGTTGCGACTCGCGACGGGCAAGGGCGAGGAGGTCCTGCACGTGGTGCTCGAGGGAGAGCGGTTGCAGGCTTCGCGAGCCCTGATAGCCGCGCCGGTCGTAGGCGATGATGTCGAAGGCCTTGGCCCTGCGGGCAAGGCGAGCAAATGATCCGCCTCGATCAAGCCCTCCGTGGATGCAGATCACGGTCGCAAGGGGATTGTGCACGCGGCGTTCGGCGACGGCGAGTCCTGGAACCGGCGAATCTTCAACGAAGTGGAGGCCTGTTGGGACGATTGGGCCAGAACTCATACCGGAAACCTACCGGTAATTGCTGAATGCCCTTCCATACAACTTCATGGTTATCGCCCCTAGGCTGGAGGGGTGACTACGCCCCCCGACTCCTCGTCATCTCGCACGAACAAAGGGTCCTTCGGACCCAATGCGTGGCTCGTCGATGACATGTACGACCGATTTCTCGCCGACCCGGAATCGGTGTCGACCAGTTGGAAGGAGTTCTTTGCTGACTACCAGCGTTCGACCGTTCCGACGGTCGCGAGCGCAACGGCGCACGCCGCTCCCGTAAAGCCCGCGACGATGATCGACGAGGAGGCGACGCCTCTTCGCGGCGCGGCGGCGCGGATCGTCACCAACATGAACGCCAGCCTGGCGGTGCCAACGGCGACGAGCGTGCGCACCGCATCGGCCCGTTTGCTCGAGATCAACCGGATCGCGCTCAATGAATCGTTGTCGCGCTCCAGCGGAGCCAAGGTTTCGTTCACCCACTTCATTGCCTTCGCGATCGTGAAGGGACTCGCCGAGATTCCGTCAATGAACGCCTCGTTCGTCGACGCCGTCGACGCGAAGGGCACTCCCGGAGTGCGCCGGCACGAACACGTGGGGCTCGGCCTCGCCGTCGACGTGCAGCGCCCCGACGGTACCCGCAACCTCCTGGTGCCGGTCATTCGCGATGCCGACACCATGGACTTCCGTGAGTTTCTCTTGGCGTACGAGAATCTCGTTCGAAAGGTTCACAGCGCGACGTTCGGCGCCGATGACTTCGTCGGCGCGACCGTGTCGCTCACTAACCCCGGCACGCTCGGAACGGTTCAATCGGTGCCGCGCCTCATGCCCGGCCAGGGCGCAATCTTCGGCGTGGGCGCCCTCGCCTGGCCCGCCGGCTTCGAGGCGGCGGATCCGCGCGCCCTGGCTGAGCTGGGCGTCGGAAAGATCATGACGCTCACCTCCACGTACGACCACCGCATCATCCAAGGGGCCGAGTCGGGTCTGTTCTTGAAGTTCGTCGCCGAGTGCCTCACCGGTGGCCACGACTTCTACGACGAGATCTTCGCTTCCCTCGGAGTTCCCTACGAGCCCTCGCGGTGGGCAAAAGACAAGAATCCAGTGGGGGGCGAGGGCGACACCGAGCGGATCTTGAAACAGATTCGTGTTCAAGAACTCATCAACATGTACCGCGTGCGTGGTCACCTGAACGCCCACCTCGACCCGTTGAGCAGCGAGCCGCCGCCGTTGCACTCGGAGCTCGACCTCGCGACGTACGGCCTCACGATTTGGGACCTACAACGCACCTTCGTCGTCAACGGCCTCGCGGGAAAGCGCGAAGCAACCCTCGAAGAGGTCCTCAGCATCCTGAGAGACGCCTACTGTCGCACGATCGGCATCGAGTACGGCCACATCATGGACCCGGTGCAGAAGCGCTGGATCCAGGAGCGGGTCGAAGGCGTCAAGCAGTCAATGACGGTCGAGCAGCAGCACCGCGTCCTCGAGGCGCTCAATGAAGCCGAAGTGTTCGAACGGTTCCTGCACTCTCGCTACGTGGGCCAGAAGCGTTTCGGCCTGGAGGGCGGTGAGTCCACCATCGTGGCGCTGCAGACGATTCTGGACGTAGCCGCCGATCAGGGCGTCAAGGAAGTGGTCATCGGCATGGCCCACCGCGGACGCTTGAACGTGCTTGCGAACATCGTGGGAAAGTCCTACAGCGACATCTTTTCGGAGTTCGAAGGAAACCTCGATCCCGAGAGCGTCCAGGGCAGTGGCGATGTCAAGTACCACAAGGGTGCCCGCGGGGTCTTCAAGAACCCGCGTGGAGCGACCATTGACGTCTCCATGGCGTCGAACCCCTCGCATCTCGAAGCGGTGAGCCCGGTCGTGGAGGGCATCGTGCGAGCCAAGCAGGACCTCGTGATTCGACCGAGCGACGGCACCCAGTGGCTGGAAATGGCCGACCACTTCCCGTACCTGCCGATTCTTATCCACGGCGACGCGGCCTTCGCGGGCCAGGGCGTCGTCGCCGAGACGCTCAACCTCTCCCAGCTCTCCGGGTACCGCGTGGGCGGCGCGATACACATCGTGATCAACAACCAGGTGGGCTTCACCACTGCACCCGAATCGGCGAGAAGCAGCGTCTATCCAACCGACGTCGCCAAGATGATCCAGGCGCCGATCTTCCACGTGAACGGCGACGATCCCGAGGCGTGCGCGCGGGCCACCCGCCTCGCCTACGACTACCGCGAGACGTTCCACCGCGATGTCGTGCTCGACATCGTCTGCTACCGACGGCACGGCCACAACGAGGGCGACGACCCGAGTTACACGCAGCCCCAGATGTACAAGATCATCGATCAGATGCGTTCGGTGCGAAAGGTCTACACCGAGACCCTGGTTCGCCGCGCCGACCTCTCGATCGAGCAAGCCGAGTCGGAGCTCGACCAGTTCAACGCTCGCCTGCAGAGCGTGCTCGACGAAGTTCGCACCGTTCCGGTGCCGACGCTCGAAGGCGTTCCCGTTGCCGAGATCCCCGCTGATCTGGTGGCGCCCGAGACCGGCGTCGCGCGGGCGACGTTGCTGGAGATCGCCGCCGCGACCACGTCGGCCCCCGAGGGCTTCACGATCCATCCGAAGCTCGAACGCCAGTTCGCCCAGCGCCGAGCCATGCTCGAAGCCGGAGAAGTCGACTGGGCACTGGGCGAGGCGCTGGCCTTCGGTTCGCTCGTAAAGGGTGGCTCGAGTGTTCGGCTCATGGGCCAGGACTCGCGCCGCGGCACGTTCTCGCACCGCCACGCGGCACTGATCGACTACGAGAACGGTGACCAGTACGTGCCGCTCGCGAACCTTGGCTCCGATGCCTTCTTCACGGTTCGAGACTCGTACCTGAGCGAGTACGCGGCTCTGGGCTTCGAGTACGGCTATTCGGTCGAGGCACTGAACACGCTCGTCGCGTGGGAAGCCCAGTTCGGCGACTTCATGAACGGCGCCGAGATCATCATCGACAACTTCCTCGTCGCCGCCGAGGATAAGTGGGGTCAGCACGCGAGTCTCGTGATGCTGCTGCCGCACGGATACGAAGGTCAAGGGCCTGAGCATTCGAGCGGACGGATCGAGCGATTCCTGTCACTGTGCGCGCGCAACAACATCCGGGTCGCCCAGCCGACGTCGTCGTCACAGTACTTTCATCTCCTGCGAAGCCAGGTGCTTCGAGAGAACATCACGCCGTTGATTGTCTTCACCCCGAAGTCGATGCTTCGAGCCGTGCAGACCCGGTCGCCGCTCGCGCAGTTCGAGCACGGTTCGTTCCAGACGGTCCTCGACGACGAGTCGGCGGACGTGCCCTCGGTGTCGCGCGTGGTGCTCGCGACCGGCAAGATCGCTCACGAGGCGATTGCTCGCCGCAACGAGATCGGGGCGTCGAACGTGGCGGTGGTCCGCGTCGAGCAGCTCTATCCCTGGCCCGTCGAAAGGATCGAGAAGGTCCTCGGCTCGTATCCGAAGCTCGAAGAGGTCGTGTGGCTGCAAGAGGAGCCCGAGAACATGGGCGCGTGGCCGTTCGTCCACCTCCAGATGCACTCGCAGTTGCGTGACACGAAAGTCGCCCACGTCGCGAGGGCCGAGTCGGCGAGTCCCGCGACCGGAAGCGGCCTCGTGCACGCGGCCGAACAGGCCGACCTCTTGCAGCGAGCCATAGGATGAGCGCCGCCAAGTCCGCTCGGCATCGCGTTGTCGTCGACGGCTCGAACCTCGCTACCGAAGGAAGGACGATTCCGAGCCTCGTTCAGCTCGACGAGGCGGTGCGTTCGTTCCTCGAGGAGAATCCGGCGTCCGAGGTGATTGTGGTCGTGGACGCGAGTTTCGAGCACCGGGTCGCTCCCGCGGAGCGGGCCCGCTTCAAGGAGGCCGAGCTCGCGGGTGAGATCGTGACGCCTCCCGCCGGGGCAATCGGCCGAGGCGACGCCTTCATCTTGAAGATCGCCCAGCGCATCAATGCAGTGGTGCTGAGCAACGACTCGTTCCAAGAGTTCCACGACGAGTATCCGTGGCTCTTCGATGTCGATCGGCTCGTGGGCGGCAAGCCGGTGAAGGGCGTGGGCTGGGTGTTCACGCCGCGCATTCCCGTGAGGGGCATCAAGACGTCGCGGCCGGTGAAGAAGCTGACGGTCACTCTCTCCGATGGCGCGAAGCCGACCATTGGCACCACGCTGACGCCGGTGAAGTCGCAGAAGGTGCCCGTGAAGAAGGCGGCGGCGAAGGCCACGAAACCGCCGACGAAGGCTGCGAAGAAGGTCGCCAAGCCGGTCGAGATCGTGACCAAGCCGATCGAGGCGCCGGTGAAGAAGGCCTCGAAGAGATCCGCCGCGGTGAAGAAGGCCGCACCCGTGAAGGCCGCGGCTCGATCCGTGAGGAAGGCCGCGAAAGCACCTGCTCCGCTGGTCGAGAAAGTACTTGTCCAGGAGACTCCGGCTCCGGCGCCGGCGCTACGCCGCGGGCGCCAGCCCGTGAATCCAGAGGCGGAGTTCGACTCATTCAAGCACTCCTTCAAGATCGGCGCGAAGGTCGAGGGCGAGGTGGCGGCCTTCACCTCCCACGGCGCGATCATCACCGTGAAGTTGAAGAGCGGCAAGCACGTCGAGTGTTACGCCCCGACGACCTCGCTCGGTGATCCCGCGCCCGCCAGGGCCCGTGACGTCTTGAAGCGAGGCGACATCAAGGTCTTCCAGCTGATCACGGTGGACAGCGAGCGACGAATCGCGGAATTGGGGCTGGCGTGAGCGAACTCTCGATGAACCCTGCGGACTGGCTGCCGCACCGCCCGCCGTTCCTCCTTATCGACACGATGGTGAGCATCGAACCGGGCCTGCGGGCGAGCGGCCTGTGGACTCTCACCGGCGACGAATGGTTCTTCCCGGGACACTTCCCGGGGCGTCCGACGACCCCGGGTGTCTTGCTGCTCGAATCGATCGCCCAGTGCGGCGGTGTCGCAGTACTCGCCGACGAGAGGTACACCGGGCGGCTTCCGCTCTTCGGCGGCGTTGAGCACGCTCGCTTCCGCCGTCAAGTGGTTCCCGGCGAAACGGTGCTGCTCGAATGCGAGATGTCCCGTCTCTCGGCGCGTGGCGGCAAGGGGCACGGTCGTGCGACGGTGGATGGCCAGGTGGCAGTGGAGGCAGATCTGCTGTTCATCCTCGCTGACGTCTCGTGATCGTTGCGACCTGGAACGTCAATTCGTTGACGGCCCGGTGGCCCCGCGTCGAGGCGTGGCTGGTCGAGAAGAACCCCGACGTTGTGCTCATCCAAGAGACCAAGCAAACCGACGCGAAGTTTCCCTTCACCGAGTTGGCGCGGCTGGGTTACCAGTCCGCCCATTACGGACAGAGTCAGTGGAATGGTGTGGCGATCCTGTCCAGAGTCGGTCTTGAGGGCGTCACCAGGGGCTTCGGCGACGACGACCCCGAGGCACGGATCATCGGCGCGACGTGCGCCGGCGTGCGCGTCTACTCGTGTTACGTGCCCAACGGACGCGCGCTTGACGACCCGCACTACGTCTACAAGCTCCAGTGGCTCGCGAAGCTCGCGGAGTTGGTCGAGAACCGCGACCCTGCGCAGCCCTTCGCGGTGGGCGGCGACTTCAACGTCGCGCCCGCTGACCTCGACTGTTACGACCCGAGCGCCTTCGAGGGCGCCACGCACGTGAGCGAGCCGGAGCGCCGCGCCATCCGCGCCCTGGAGAGCGCCGGACTCGTAGACCTCACACGGGCCCTTCGCCCCAACGAGCCCTGCTACTCGTGGTGGGACTACCGAAACGGCGCGTTCCACCGGGGATGGGGCCTGCGGATCGATCTCTTGCTCGTCGATTCGGCCCTTCTCGCCGGGGCCACCGACAGCTACGTCGACCGCGAAGCGCGAAAGGGCGAGAAACCGTCGGATCACGCGCCGGTGATCGGCGAGTTCGATCTCTAGCTCAGACCCTTCGGCAGCATGGCCTCGATGAACATCGGTCCCGGCGTCGCGTACGAACGAGCGAGCGCGTGCACGAGTTCGTCCGCCGTGGTGGCCTTCACGCTCTCCACACCTAGTCCCGTCGCGATGGCGCAGAGATCCATCGCGGGATTGTCGAGCTCGAGCATGCGTTGGCTCGTCGCGCCCTCGGACACCGCGCCAACGCGCTGGCGCTCGAGGTTGAGGATCGCGTAGCTGCGGTTGCTGAGCGCGACCACCGTCACGTCGAGTCCTTCGCGGGCCATGGTCCAAAGAGCCTGGGGCGTGTAGAGCATCGAACCGTCGGACTCGAGGGCGAGGATCCTGCGTCCGCTGCCGACCGCCGCGCCCAAGGCAACGGGAAGCCCGTAGCCGATGGCCCCACCCGTGAGCGTCATCCACTGGTGGGCGGGCGAGAACTGCGTGGCCCCGAAGAGGTGCACGCCGCTTGTGTTGGACTCGTCAGCGACAATGACCCCCTCGGGCATCGTTGCTCCGACTGCTGCGGCGAAGCTCTGGCTGGTGAGAGTTCCGGTCGGGGCGTCCGGCGGATCGCCCGCGAGGATGCTGCGCGCCGGCGCGCCGAGCTCGTCGGCGAGCGCTTCTAATGCCTCGAGGGTATTGGATCCCGGTGGGGCGAGCGCGATCAACTCGCAGCCTTCAGGAAGCAGCCGGCTGGCCACATCGGGATAGGCGAAGAACCCGACTGGTTCGATGGACCCGATCAGGATGAGCGCCTCCAGGTCTCGAAGTTGGGCGATGGCGAATTCGCTCAGGTAGATGAGCCGTTCGGGGCTCGCAACGCCGGCCCCGCGGTCGATGATCGCGGGGAACGTCTCGGTGATCACCCGTGACTCGGTCGCGGCCGCGACTTGCTGAGCGAAGGCGAGCTGCTGCGCGTCAACGGCTGAACCACCCAGAAAGATTGCCGAGCGCTTCGAGCGAAGCGCGCCGACGGCCCGGCGAAGTTCAGCTTCGTCGATGGAGAAGGGCGCCGCCCGGTGGGCGACCGGCCAGGACGAGGGGACGCTGTCGAGGACACCCCACGAGGCGTCCGCCGGGAGAATCAGCGTGGCGATCTGCCCCGGGGGTCCGAACGATGCGGTGATCGCCTCGGCGGTGTCGTTCGCGACGTCGTTGGGCCTCATGGTTCGACGCTGCCACCCGTTGAGCGCGGCGGCGACAGACGAAATGTCGCTCTGGAGCGGCGCGTCGTACTGGGCGTGGTAGGTCGCGTGGTCTCCGACGATGTTGACAAGGGGCACCCGGGCGCGTCGGGCGTTGTGCAGGTTGGCCCACCCGTTGGCGAGTCCCGGCCCCAAGTGGAGCAGCGTCGCCGCCGGTGTGCCGGTGACGCGGGCGAAGCCGTCAGCGGCACCCGTCGCCACACCTTCGAAGAGGCAGAGGATGGCTCTCATCTCGGCGACGTCGTCGAGCCCTGCGACGAAGTGCATCTCGGAGGTGCCGGGATTGGCGAAACAGGTGGTGACCTTGTTCGCGCGCAGCGTGGCGAGCAGGGCGTGCGCGCCGTTCACGGCATTGGTCTTTCGTCCAGCAGGCGGTAGGGGTTGAGAAGCTGCCGCGGATCGAACGCTGCCTTGATTCTGCGTTGCAGTTCAAGGAGCGCCGGGTCGGTGAGCGAGAGGTACGGTCCTTGTTTGTCGCGGCCAATGCCGTGCTCGCCCGAGATCTGGCCTCCGAGTCCTAGGCCGTAGGAGAAGAGCTCGAGCAGCATCGCGGCCCTGCGCTCGTCATCGGGCAGGAACACCGACAGGTGGATGTTGCCGTCGCCCACGTGCCCGCAACCCGAAATAAACGCTCCGTGACGTTGCGCGATGGCCGTGGCCTCTTCGAGGAAGACGGGGACGCTCGAGCGGGGCACGACAATGTCGATGATTTCATTCGCTCCGGCCGCCTTGCCCACCCAGAAGGCGCGCTCGCGGGCCTCGACAAGCCGGGTCCCGGCGCCCTGGGGCAAGACGTAGACGTCGATCGCCCCGGCCCCTTCCACGAGCTCGGCGAGCGCCATGACGTCATCGTCGAGCTGCTGGGAGGTGCGCGTCTCGAGCACGATGACGAGGTAGGCGGCGGTCTCGCTCGCGACCGCGGCGTCGACGCCGAGTTCGAGTTCGGCGGCCTTCGTGATGGCGCTCATCGTGACCACGTCAAGGTACTCCAACATCGACGGCTCGAGTCCCGACGCCACGATCTTCGGAACGATCCGCGTGACGTGGTCGAGTGAGCGAAATGGCACCAGCACCGTTGCCGAGTTGGCCATGGCGGGCGACAGCCTGAGCGTCACTTCGCACACCAGCGCCAGGGTCCCCTCGCTGCCCACCACGAGCTGAGTGAGGTCGTAGCCCGACGAGGATTTCATCACCGGACCACCGGTTCGAAGGATCGTCCCATCCACGAGTACGAGTTCCAGCCCCAGCACGTGATTACGGGTGACCCCGTGGCGCACGGCGCGCATGCCGCCGGCATTGGTGTTCACGTTGCCCCCGAGCGATCCGGAGAGCTCGCCCGGATAGACGGGGTAGCGCAGCCCGCTTTCGTGGAGCGCCTCGCCCAATTCGCGAAGCGTGATGCCCGGCTGGACGACGGCCACGTGATCGTTGAGGTCGAGGCGCAAGATCTGGTTCATCCTCGAGAAGCTCACGACGATGCCGCCCGGCACCGGCGTGGCGCCACCCGACAGTCCGGTGCCCGATCCTCGAGGGGTGAGCGGCACACCGTACTTGCCCGCCACCTTGGCGATGTCGCTCACCTGCTGCGTCGTCAGTGGCCGCACCACCGCAAAGGGTTCGCTGTGCTCGGGATGCAGCGTCTCATCGTGCAGATCGTCGGGGTGGTGCCCAGGCGAGAAGGTGACGGCGTCGGCGCCGACGATGGCGATGAGTTCGTTTCGAAGGTCCGCAGGTTCCACTACAGCGTCACGTTACCTTCGTCGAGCGCCTGCTCGAGTTCGCGCCGGATCGCGGTGAGGCGCGCCTTGCGAGCTTCACCCGTGAGCGGAGCGTTTCGCTGCTCGATTTCGCTGATGACCTTCTCGATCGGCGCGAGAAACCTCGAGGGAGCCCGGTCGGGGTAGCGGGGGTCGTTTCGCCCCCGGCTCCAGGTGATGAGGAGGGAGTCCTCGGCCCGGCTGAGCGCCACGTAGGCCAACCGTTGCTCCTCGGCGAGCTGGGCGCCGGTTGTCGCGTTGTAGTTCGGCAGTTGACCCTCGGCCCAGCCGATCGCGGCGACGTGCTGGAACTCGAGGCCCTTGGCGCGGTGGATCGTCGACAAGGCGACCGCGTCCTTGTGGTCATGGTCGATGCGCCGCCACGTCTCGGAAGCGGCGAGAACGTCAGAGGCCGGCGAGTGTTCGGGCCCGCGGCGTTCGCAAGGGACGCCGTGTGCCTCGAGGTAACTGGCGATGAGCTCGAGCTGGGTGTTGGTGCGAGCGAGCACCGCCATCGATCTCCACGGGCTCCCGGGCTGATGCTTGGCGCTCAGCCAGGTCGCCACGTGCTCGGCCTCTTGCTCGTCGGTGTTGTAGCTCCGCACCATTGGCACGTCGCCCTCATCCTTTGCCGGGATGATTCCCTGGGCGCCCTCTTCGAGCAGCGTGTTGGCGACCGCGATGATGTTCGCGGTCGAACGGTGGTTGCGGGTGAGGTCGAGGACCACCGTGTCGGGCCACGTTCGGATGATCTCACTCAGGAGTTGAGGATTCGCCCCGTTGAATCCGTAGATCGACTGGTTGGGGTCGCCCACGCAGAACAGGTCGGGATCGTCGCCGGCCATGTGACGCAGCAGCATGAACTGGAGGGGGTTCATGTCCTGGGTTTCGTCCACGTAGATCGACTTGTTGCGGTGGCGGAACGAGGCGAGCACGTTGGGATCGTCGCGCAGCAGCGCAATGGCTTCGCTCAGCAGCAGGTCGAAGTCGAGGACCCCGCGACTTCGACAGAGCCCGACGTAGCGGTCGAGCACATCGGCGAACTGCGCGGGCGGCAGCGGGGCATCGCGGCGAAGCCTTTTGGCGCTCTTGGCGTAGAGCGCGCCATTGAAACCCTGGCTCAGGGCCCAGCCGATCTCCTGCTCCAGTCGCGGCAGCTGCCAATCCTCCAGGTGCAGGTCGCCGCTCTGCCTCAGCTGCGCCGCGAGTGCCGCCACCAACCTTCGACGGTTCGACTCAATGACGAGAGGTTTCAGGTGATGGTCCTCGCGGTATTGGTTGACTAGCGACAACGCGGCTCGGTGGAAGGTGCCGGCTCTGATGTCGCGGATTCCCGCGCGAAAGAGCCTGCGGCGCAGTTCATCGCCGGCTCTTCTCGTGAAGGTCATTGCGAGGACCTGGTCCGCGTCGACCTCGCCCACGGCGATCCGTCGCTGGATGCGAAGGGTGAGGACGTGGGTCTTGCCCGATCCGGCAGTCGCGCGCACCAAGAGACGCCTCGCCGGCGACGTGACGGCTTCACGCTGCTCGGGCGTGAGACCCACGAGCATGTTGTCGGAGTAGGCCAACTGGTCGGTCATAGTTCTCTTGACGCTACCGGCACGGCGTGACGCGTTCCTAGTGGGTGTTTGCATGTCAGTAACCTGAAGGACGTGCTGCGTGCCTACGGCGACGGGAATCTCTTTGGTGAGCTATACGGCGAAGGCCCGATCCGGGTAGTGTGGCTCCACGGCTGGGCTCGCCGGGGCGAGGACTTCTCAGCCAGCGCCGCGCAACTGGCGTCCGAGGGCGTCGGATCCGTGGCGTTCGACCTTCCGGGCTTTGGATCATCACCGCTACCAACGGTCGCGGGCGGGGCTCGAACCTACGCGGACCTCTTGATCAGAGCCCTGCGCGAGATCTCCGACGAGCCCCTGACCCTCGTGGGGCACTCGTTCGGCGGTCGCATCGCGACGGTGATCGGCGCCACCCATCCCGAACTGGTGAAGGCGATTGTCCTGACCGGGGTGCCGCTCGTGCGGCGAAACTCTCCGGCTAAGCCGCCGCTTCGCTACCGGATGGCTCGGGCCCTTCACGCGAAGCGCCTCGTGAGCGACGAGAGGATGGAGAGCGCCCGCCAGCGCTTCGGTTCCACTGACTATCGCAACGCCAGCGGCATCCTTCGCGACGTGCTGGTTGCGATGGTGAACGAAAGCTACGAGCCCGAACTCGCTCAGCTCCGAGCGCCGGTGCTGATGGTGTGGGGCTCGAACGACGTAGACGTGCCGATCGAGGTCGCCGAGCGGGCCAGCGCGCTGATCAGCAGCCCCCACACCTTGCGCGTCGTCGCGGGAGTCGGCCATCTGCTGCCCACCGAGGCCCCTCGTGAGCTGGCGTCTGTGGTAAGGGAGGCGCTTTCGTGAGCGTGGGCAGCGTTGTCTTCGACGTCGTTCTCGCGCTGGGCATAGGGGTCGCGTTCATCGCGCAGATGCTTCGTTGGCTTCGTGTCCTGCAGCGAGAGCACTACGAGCCGGGTTCCATGAGCCGATTCCTCGGCCGCTGGTCCTCACCCCAGGTGAGCTCCGCCAAGTCGGTCGAGCGTTCGAAGAAGAGTCGGCCGGTCACCCTCACTCATCTGCTCGTGCTGGCGCTGGCGGTCTCCGTGGCTCTTCGATCCGACGTCGCGGCGGTGTTGATTTCGATCGTCTACGGCGTCTTCTGTCCGGTCGGTCTTTCGATAAGGGGACGAACCAGCAAGCTCCGGTGGACGCGTCGGCTCACGACAGTGTCAGTCCTGGTGACGGTAGCGGCGGTTTTCATTGGCGTGGGCGGCGTCTTCACGTCGCGTCCCTGGCTGTTGGCGCTCGCGACGGTCTGGGCGGTGCCGGTCCTGCTGGACCTCGGCGCGCGGGTACTGAAGCCCTATGAACACCGCCGGTCTCAGAACTTTGTCGATCAAGCCGTCGAGCGGCTTGGCCGCGTTCGTCCCCGCATCGTCGCGATCACCGGCTCCTACGGCAAGACCTCCACCAAGAACCATCTGGCGGACCTGCTCGGTGGCAGCGACGGCGTCGTCGCATCGCCGCGAAGCTTCAACAACCGGGCCGGGCTTTCTCGAGCGATTAATGAGAATCTCGCCGACGGCACCCGTGTCTTCATTGCCGAGATGGGTACCTACGGTCCGGGAGAGATCGCCGAGCTCTGCTCGTGGTGCCCCCCGGAGATCGCGGTCGTGACCGCGATCGGGCCGGTCCATCTTGAACGGATGAAATCCCTGGACGTCATCGAGAGGGCGAAGTTCGAGATCACTGAGAAGGCGAGGACGGTGATCGTGAACATCGACGATTCACGGCTCGCGCGATGGCCCGAGAAGCTCCAGGGTGCGGACAAGCGGGTTCGCACCGCCGGCTCCACGAACCCGTCGGCCTCGGTGCAGGTACGGGTGCGCGGGCAGGACGGCGAATGGGAGGTGTTGGTCGACGGGTTGAAGACGGCGACGATGCGTCAGATCCAGGGCGTTCAGCCAACGAATCTGGCGTGCGCCATCGCGGCGGCGCTCGAATTGGGCGTCGGACCCGACGACATCGCCGCCAGGCTCGAGAGGGTGACCCCGGTGGCGAACCGTTCCAACGTGGTGACCGCGGCGTCGGGCGTGATGGTGATCGATGACACCTTCAACGCGAATCCCGCGAGTGCCGCCTCGGCGATCGCTCTTCTGCGGTCGTTGCCGCTGAGCGGGCGGCGCGTGGTGGTGACCCCGGGGCTGATCGAGCTCGGTAGTGACCAGCACGGCGAGAATATCTCGCTCGCCCAGAAGGTCGCGGCGAACGGCGCGGAGCTCGTGGTGGTGGGCCGCACCAACGCGAAAGCCCTGCAAATTGGCTACGAAGAGCCGGTCCGGCGCTTCGACACACGTGACGAGGCGGTGGCCTGGGTGCGCTCGTCGCTCGTCGCGGGAGACGGGGTGCTGTACCTCAACGACCTGCCCGACCACTACTCTTGATTTCTTGATGGCGTTGTTGCGAGGTGTTCGGTGACTATTGGAGTGCTCTTCGGGGGACCGACTCCCGAGCATGATATTTCTATCCTGACGGGTCTGCTGGCCCTGCGAGAGCTGCAAAAGACGAAGAAGGACCCGCTCGGTATCTACTGGACCAAGACCGGCGCGTTCTTCAGCGTCCCCGCGGACGCCGAAGCCGAGTCGTTTCTCGACGGGCTGCCCAAGGGTTCGAGCGAACTGAGCCTGCGCGTGGGAGACCAGGGCGGGTTCTTTTCGGCGGGCGGGCGGATGGGCAAGGACCGTCGTACGGACCTCGAAGCGGTGATTCTTTGCACGCACGGCGGGCCGGGTGAGGATGGATCGCTGCAGGCGGCTCTCGACCTGGCGGGCGTGAACTACAGCGGGCCCACCGTCGCAGGAGCTGCGCTCGGGATGGACAAGTGGGCGTTCGGCGCGGTTATCGCGAGCGCCGGGCTTGCGACCTTGCCCCGGGCGCTTCTGACCCCCGACACGACGTCGCTGCCCTTTGACGGCCCGTACATCTTGAAGCCTCGTTTCGGTGGTTCGTCGATTGGTATTGATGTCGTCACCGACCTTGCGACGGCGAAGGCCCGACTCAACGCCAACGTGCACATGTCGCGCGGCTGTGTCGTCGAGCCGTTTCGACGGGACCTCACCGACGTGCAGATTGCCCTGCGCACATATCCCACGCTGTCGCTGTCCTCCATCGAGAAGCCGATTCGCAGGTCCGACGCCGCAGAGATCCTCGACTACCGCGACAAGTACGTCGGCGGCGAGGGGATGGTGTCCGCCCCGCGCGAGCTCCCCGCGGTGCTGGCCGAGGGGCAAGCTGAGGCGATTGCATCGAGCGCGAGAATCATCGCCGAGTTGGCGTCGGTTCGTGGCGTCGCCCGCATTGACTTCCTCGCCAACGAGACCGAACTGTTCGTCAACGAGATCAACACGATTCCCGGCTCGCTCTCGAAGCACCTCTTCGTCGAGCCGCCCCTGGACTTCTCCCAATTATTGGCTGATTTGATTACCGAGGCGATTGAACGACCAGCTCACCGCTACAGCGCCGCCGGAGCCGACGGCCTCGTCCTTCGCACCGCCGGTTCGATCGCCGCCAAACTGGCGTAGGCGCGGGACCCGGGCGAGCGCTTCGAGCAGCACATCGCTGTACGGGTCGATGAGCAGACCCTGCTGCAGCGACCAGAACGCCAATTCGTAGCTCTCGTGGTTCATCGCGTCGTGGTGCAGCACGAGAGCCGCCCACTCGCCGTCGCGCTGCAGGCTGGCGTTGTGCCCTTCGGCGAGGAACCACTCGAATCCTCGAAGGGCGCTCGCCAACGGTTCGCCGTGCACGAGCAGGAGAGCCTCGTGCACGAGCGGTGCAGCCTCTGTGACGCCGAGGCCGCGGGCCCTGGACACGAGAGTGTGGAAGATCTCCACGTCGCTCGTCACGCCGTGGGTGGCGTAGAGCCCCGAGGACGTGACCGCATGAAGTCGCGGGCCCTTGGCGCTCGCCCCCAGGCTTCGCCTCACTGCGCTCGCGGTGTTGGCTAGGGTCCGGTTGGACGCCTCAACGTCGGCGTGGGTGAGTACCCGCGAACGTAGGCGCTCTCCAGTGACGGGCTCGCCCCTATGAAGGGCCAGGTACGCGACCATTTCAATGCACCGCCGACGAAGTGTGGGCGTGAACGGTTCACCGAGTCCGCTGATCTGGGGGTCGGCGCGCAGCAGTTCAACCCGAACGTCGCTCGTCGGGGTGCTCGGCGCGACGGCCTGAGTGCCGACCCGGGAGAAGTCGAAGCGGGCGGCGGGCTCAGCCCGTAGCAGCGGATTGAGGGTGACACAGCACGCTCGAAGCTCGTCATCGAGGTCAGTCGCCGAACCGAGGTACACGACCATGGTGTTTCGCAGCACCCGCGTCGCTAGCGCCCGCAGCAACTCGGTCTCGTTCGCGACGAAGACGAGCCGTCCTTCGTGCATCGCGACCACTGACGCGGTGACGTCGTCGCTGTTCCAACTGGCCTCGACGCTGAGTTGACCGCCCTCGCGCGAAAAGGCGACGAAGAGTCCGTCGTCGTCCTGGGCCAGCGCGCACGCCACCAACGGGTCAGTGTCGTAGGAGCGCTCGCCCTGTTCGACGTCGCTCGGCACGTGGACGACGCCACTGCGCTCGACGCCGGTGAGAAAGCGGACGCGGGCGACCAATTCAGGGTTGTAGGCCCGCAAGAGTTCGACGACGTCGTCAATCTGGTCTTCTGCGGTATCGAACTGCTGCTGGCGAAGCAGGTCGTGGCGACGCTTGGCCATCAGCGCCATCGGCACCGCGCTGATTGATGAAAGCGGCGCGGGCGACGGCAGGGGATCATGGGACGGATCTTTCGACGGGCGTGACGCCGCTGCGTTGGCGTGGACAAGCCAGGGTGAGTCCGACGCCCGGGCGCTGAACGCAGACTGCCCGTGGACGTTGGATGGGGCTGCGGAGGCCGGCGCCGGAATCAGGAAGGGGAGCATCGCAACGACGAGTCCCGCAAGCCACGCGGCGCCGCCCGCGCCGAGTCCGACGCCGTTGCGCAGCCGCACGACGTTGTGGCCAACTTGAAAGAGGAAGGCCAGCCAGAAGACGCCTAGCGCCACGAGCAGAACCCGAACCAGCGTCCCGTTGGCCTCGTTCTGGGTGAGAGTCCACTTCGTGATCACCACGTAGGGCAGCAGGACGAAGTACAGCGCGAGCGCCGTTCCGTGCAGGGGGCCGGTGGAAAATCGCCTTACGGAGTTGGAATAAGTTGCCACGTTTGCGACACCCCTGGACTGGATGAGGTGATTTCGAGTTGGCAACTCTGACTGATCTTGATCACGACGCGGGTGGCGACCGGCGAGCTTGCTGCGCTGCACGCGAGCAGGCTTCGCGTTGCTGCGCTCGTCGTGAGCGTCCAGGACCCCGGCCCTTGGAGCGGCACGTCGGCTACTGGGAAGGAGCGATCGAGGATTCCTTCGAGCGCCCCGCTCGAGGCGTTCGCGCTGGGCGCGAGCGCGACTGACCTCGCGATCGAGCTTGTCGTGTTGGCGTAGGGCGCGACGCTGGCTGCGCTCGTCGTTGTCGTCGTGCTCTTGGCCACCGTGGTCATTGTCGCTCTGCTCGTGGTCGCGACCGGGACTGAGGTAGTCGGACTCGTTGGCTGCGAGGTGTGGTGCGCCGGTGCGGAGCTGGCCGGGGTTTTCGTCGAATTCGTCAGCGTGAAGACCAGCACGAGCAGCAGCAAGGGACTCGACCACATCACGAGGTGGGCGCTTCGAAAGGAATAACGGTGGCTCACCATGGTTCTCGCAGGTTAGGGGTATTGATGACAAATTGCTATTCACGGGTAAAAGCCCTTCGCGTGGTCTAGATGAGATGGCGAACTGCAAAGTGCTGGAGCTCGGCTTGCAACGAACCTTGGGAGGAGCAGTCCTCGCTGGCGAGTTCGCGCAACGACCTTCCCTCGAAGACCCGCGCGTACGTCAGACGAGCGAGCCGGTCGTACTGGCTGCCTCGGAAGCTGGTGAGACGCGCGAGGAGCGGAGAGTCCTCGGTGGCCGGCTCGTCGCCTTGCTCGAAGTACGACACCGCGCAGAGGGCGGCCTTCTCTTTCAACAGCCAGCGGCGCAGGCGTCCGCGCAGCGCCGAGAGAATGTCGGGCGCGGCGTACTGGCGCGATTGGCCGGCCCAGTCCACGAGCAGCTCACTCGCGAGGCCGAGTGCCATGGCGAGCGTCTCGCTCGGATCCCTGATGATGCCGTCGCCGAAACGAAGCTGGCGGCACACGCTCACAATGCCCGGGATCATCGTCTGCAGCAGGGTCCGGTGGAGCATCGTGTTCGCCGCCTCTTCGAGCAGCGCCCGGACGATCTCGGCCCTCTCCAGGACGCCTCTGCCCCCGCCTGCCTCGAGCACATTCACGACGTCGCAAAGGTCGCTCAAGGCGTCAAGGCCGAGAGATTGGTGCCGTTGGTGCAGGATAGCGAGCGCCTCCCTCGCCTCGCTGGTCCGTCCTGCTCGTTCCCACTCACGTCGTAGCTGTCCTAGGAGATCTGTCTTGGTTGTCATGGCGCCCAGTACAGGGCCGAGCGCGCACCGGACGACTACCCACGCGGCGCATCGTTTGAGTCCTTTTCTCATTACCGTCAGCGTGCCCTCGGGCGCGCACTTCACGGCGCACATAGCCGCGACGTAGTCTTGGGACATGGACATCGAAGCCTTTTACGAACAGAACGAAGCTCGCCGCGAAAGCGCAGAGTTTGAATTTGGCTCGGAGTGGACCGACGCCTCGGACAACGAGTACGAACTTTCCTGGGTGGAAGCGACTGGCGAGCTCTACCTGATGGTCGAGCCCGAGGCCGTCGTCAATGAGGACATCTTCGGTGACTTCCTGGTGTCCGACGAGTTGATCAGCGACCTGACGGTGGTGGTCATCGGAAAAGTCCCCTCGCTGGCCGGGCTCGAGGACAAGCTGCAGGGCTGGGAAGACGCCATGCTCGAAGAGGATTCGCTCGCCTGGCTGTACGAGCGCTTTCCCCGCTAGCCCCTAGCTAGAGATAGGGCGATGTGGAGTTCGCGACCCGGCAGAGTCGTGTCAGAGCCGGGACCAGATTCGCCAAGGGGACCCGTTCGGCCTCGTTGACGGTCGTCTCCAACGGATTCCAGCTTCCGTCGGCGGACGTCGCGTCGGCGGCGAGCTGGGTTCCCTTCAACAGTTCGCTGAGGGCATTCGCCTGCAGTGTTGCCTGCTCAGCAGACGAGACGCCGGCCGCTTCGCTCCTTGTCTGCAGCACGAGGGCCTTGTGCACGAAGACGCATGAGGCGCGAGCGTCGGCGACGGCTGTGCCGGTGCCACACGAACTGAGCGCCAGGCTCGCGACCAAGAGTGGGGTAGCGACCGCGACCGCGCGCGTTAGCCGAGCCACGAGTCGGCGGCCTGTAACAGGAAGTCGCTGACGCTGCGTCCCCGTTCAAATACGTCGCAGAGCGGATCCTCGCCCCTCGCGACCTGACTCAGCGAGATCGCCCGGCGAGCCACGATCGATATGCGGCGTTCGCTGCTTTCGGTGGGCGAGGCGAACGAGTCGGTCGCCGTCACTTCGAGCGGCATCTCAATTCCTCCGATCGGCGCGAGATCGATGGCCAGGCGCAGAAGATCCGGTCCGTGGGGCATGGGCGGAAGCGTCCAGGTCAACACTAGGGGGAAGTGAAACTCGTCCGGAGGATCGACTTCGTCGGGCAGACCAAGCACGGCGTCTTCGAACGCCAGCAGCGTCCTTGGGTCCACGTCGAGTTCAATGTGAAGATCGACCGGTCCGCCGCACCCGTCCTCGGGGTGCAGGTCGACCTCCCAAGCCTGGCGAAGCGAGTACGTCTCGACGAAATGCCGTTCATCGTGGACGTGGAAACCGTGGGTTACCGCGTGGTCTTTGAGGTCTGCAACGAACCCAGCTACATCGATGGCGGCCATTACTACTTAGGTTAGTCCCCAATACAACTACCGTGAATACGTGACCGATTCCATATTCAACCCCCTTCGCGAGTGTGCCCTGGAGATCGGCGAGGCGGTGAAAGCCCACCAGGGACGCGGATTCTCCGGGGTGAGGGACACGCAGTACCACCTGGACGTCGTGGCGGACGAGGTGGCGCTTCGAATTCTCGGAGGCGCGGGCTATCGGGTGGTCAGCGAAGAATCCGGCACCACCGGCGACGGAGAGACGACGGTGGTCGTCGACCCGATCGACGGCTCCACGAACTGCGACCGCGGCATCCCGTTCTTCGCGACCAGTCTGGCGGTGATGCGTAAGGGCGAGCTCGTGGCGGGACTGGTGATGAACCAAGCGACGGGGACGGTCTTTGAGGCGGAGAAGGGGAGCGGCGCCACCCGCGACGGCGAGTTGATCCGCGGCAGTGGTCAGACCGAGGTGGGAAAGTCAATCATGAGTTTCTCGGGCATCCCCTCGCGTCATCTGGGTTGGGCACAGGTGCGGTCGCTCGGTGCGGCGAGTCTGGAGATCTGCCTGGTTGCCGACGGTTCACTCGACGTCTACGGGGTCGCCCAGCACTCGACGCTGAATCCCTGGGACTACCTCGCCGGACTTCTCATGGTTCGCGAGGCCGGCGCCGTGGCGCGGGACTACCTGGGCGATGAGTTGGTGACTTCTTCCAGCGTTCTGCGCCGACCGGTCTTTTGCGCTTCCCAAGCGCTCCTAGATTTCATGTTGAACGCCGGAACCATCTAGGCCTTCCACGGAACTCATCGAGATCGAACCGCTGAGCTCGCGCGCCGCTCCCAGGGGCTCGCGCCACTGCGTCTTCAGTCTTTCAATCGACTCGCCCAGTCGCCTCAATGCCGGAGGAAGTGACAGAGCCTTTCCCGGGTCGTACTCTCTCTCGTTCAGCCTGGATCTCTCTTCTTCGAGATAGCTCACCGCTGCCAAGCAGTCGTGCAAGTCCCCAAGGACGGTCTGGACGAGTTCGAGAGACTTACCCACGTCTTTCGCGACGCTGCCCAAGAGGGGACTCGAGATTTCGGCGCTGTAGCGACCCCGCTTGGCTAGGATCCGGATTCGATGGAGGTCTTCGTTCGACGGAGCCGGTCCGAGGTCATCCACGGTGCTGAAGATCTTCGTCAGGGCGGCGTTGAGCGCCGGGCGCAAGATGAGAACCATTGGCTCGCACGCCACGGATCGAAGAGGGGGGCGGATCACCGATTCGGAGAGGGTTCCGATCAGCTGACGATACCGCTGCGATTCTAGAAGTTCGACCACGCGCCTGCTCTTCTCGATCTGCTCTCTATCGAGTCGATCGAAGACCGAACTGTCCATCCGGGGCGAGATCTTCTCGTTGACTGAACTCAACACACCGCGAAGCACATCCAAATCGCGCTGTTCTCCGAGCACCTGGCCGAACCACTGGAGCTCTCGCTGAAGGTCCTTCAACGGCGCCGATCTCCACACCGGGGCGACGATCTTGAGCTCCGATCGCAGGCGTCGTGCGCTCACGCGTAACTGATGGATTCCTTCAGGGTCATGACCCTGACGCGCGACGGGATCGAACTTCAGCAGGTTTCCCACCTCGAAGCTCAAGAGCGACCGCACGAACTCGTCCGCGCTTTGGGGCCCCTTAGGTTCCTTTGACGTTTTCCTACTCATAGAAGCATCATTGCGCACTCCTGGCACCGATCTCTAATCGAGTCCTGGTCACCCGTAATGCACGGCCGTCCCCGTTCGCGTTGCGAACCGTCGTGGCGCGACGTCATCTGAAGAATGCTCATTGGCGGACGAGCGAGGCACTACCGTGTGCGCGACCAATAGCGATTAGCCCGGTGGCGCGGGTGATGAGAGGCGGACTGAAGTTCTTCGTGCGACCGGCCCCTGGTCTTTCTGGTGGAGGGTATCCATCTGGAGAGTTTGAATTTCGACATATTCCTCTTTTCTCTCACACGTTTCGAATATATCCCCGTTGCCGCCAACGTGGCTGGTGGTTCTCGAAAAGTTGGCTTCAACGGCTTCTCGACGACTGACGTCGCGCCTCGCTGGTTTCGAATGATTGAAATGACGTACTTGATCTGAAGTTGGTCAACCTCAGGGGTGGAGGGCATTCAAGGGGTGCAGCCATGGTTGCGAACTAGGCTTGCTGGCTGCGGGCGCTTAGCTCAGTTGGTTAGAGCAGCTGATTTACACTCAGCAGGTCGGGGGTTCGAGTCCCTCAGCGCCCACTAACCAGAGGCCAAGTGATTGTTGGCTTTTGGTCTATAGGACAACGATATGGATTCGCACTTTCCCTCAAAGGAACCCTCACGAGTGAGGTTTTCTTGAGGGATGATTTGTCTACGCGAGTGGAGTACCCCTGAAAAGCCAACGAAACGAGTGAGGTTGGCCTGCTGATTCGTTGGAGCAGTTTTTGCTTATTGGCTTCGAATGACGTGGCTGTTCAGTATGGAACTATTGCTGCCCCTTGGGCCAAGGACGCCAATGGCAATTTGGTACGAACGTCGTATTCGGCCACAATTGAATTGACCTTTCGCCAAGCATTGGTGGGTGCCGCAATGTGTCACACGCCACGAGCCTGGGACCACCCATTCGCCACGAGCGTGGGAGTGCAACCCAAAAATGCGAGACAACAACTTCGTCAAGCTGGAGCGACGCGTAGGCCGGCTGAAAGCACGCCTTCTCTGAGCCGGTGATCCCATACGGCCACGATGAGATCAGGGAGTTCGATGGCAAGGGCGCTGGCCAAATGAACGGCGTCGGCTCCTCGCAGAGAGTACGCACTCGCCAGTTCGCCGGCGTGACGCTCGACTGCAGCGGTGAGTTCCACTGGTTGGATCGCCGACCAGAACCGCTCCCAGTCTCGCTGAACCTTCCCCAAAGAACGAGTGTCGATTCGGTGATCTCGTGCGGCAGCGGCGAGCGCGGACCGAACCTCGGGGTACGAGAGGCGGCTTGACAGCGCACTGTCGCACCCATCCCAGAGAGCGGCGGCGAGGTCGCTGCCTTCCTCACCGACGACGAGCTTCACCAGCGCGCTGGCGTCGAAGTAGACCACTGTCACTAGTCGTTACCGACGTTGCTCAGTGACGAGGTCGGCTACCGACGCGGTGCTGGGAACTCGTCGGTGATTAGTGGCTTTCGGTCGCGATATACGGTCAACTCGACCAATGACACCCTCGGCGGCGAGTCGTTCCAGGAGGGGAGCGGCGTCCACGCCAAGAAGACGAGCAACTGGAACACCGCGATCGGTGACGAGAATTTCCTCTCCGGAGCTGGCGCGATCGACCCATTCGCTGAGGTGGGCTCTTAGGTTGCTCACAGTTACGTTCATCCCTTTAGTGTACAACACGACAGCATCCATTTGTACATCTCGTCAATGTTTTTGGGCACGCGCCATCCCTCAAAACATCCCTCACAAAGATCCGACGGCGCACGACAGAACCGACGAGGGACGACGGAGAACCCAGTAAACATCGACAAAATCGACCATCGACGACATATGACAACGGAGCGATTCCCGTTTACACTCAGCAGGTCGGGGGTTCGAGTCCCTCAGCGCCCACCAAACTTGCTCGTGTGAACTGTCAGGGCCGCTCAGAACACCTAGCGTGCGACTTTACGAAGCGGGGCGTCGCGAGAGCAGGTCATCGGTGGCGGCGGTGAGCGACGCGGCAAGCCCTTCCAAAAGCTCGATGCAATCATCATCGTCCGCCACGAGAGGCGGGGCGATCATCAACCAGTCTCCGAATCGGCCCCCGTTTTGGCGACGTGAATACAAGAGTAGCCCGTGGTCGAGGCCGTGGCGAAGGACCACTGCTCCCGGGTCGATCTCCGCCGGAAACTTCTCGAGCGTCTCCTTGTCCGCGACGAGCTCGATCGCAAGGAGCAGTCCTCTTCCTCGCACGTCGCCAACGAGCGGCGACTCGCGCGCGATCTCGTCGAGTCCGAGGCGCAAGGAATCACCCATCCGTGTGGCGTGGGGAATCAAGTCTCGCTCGACGATCTCGTCCAGCACTTCGGTCCCGGCGGCGCACGCGATCGGGTTGGCGTCGTAGGAGTGCGAGACGACAAAGCCCGAAGTTGCCGCGAGCTCTTCGACCAGCGCTGCCGAGTAGAGCGTCGCACCGAGCGGGGCGTAGCCAGCGCCCAGGCCCTTCGCGAGCACGGCGACGTCGGGAAGCGCTTCGAGGTCGGCGTGCGCCGACAAGAAGTACCCGGTCCTAAACGCACTGACGCATTCGTCGAAGACGAGGCCAATGCCGTATCGATCACACATCGTTCGAACACCGCGCGCAAACGAAGGGTGCGGGATGTTGGCTCCTGAGGATTGCCCCCCGACAGGCTCCATCACGAACGCGAGTACCCGATCTTCACCGAGGCGGGCAACTGTCTCCTCGGGAGCGGCGAGGCTCGTGGACGCCGCAGCGCACGGGCTTGGGGCGCGAAACGTGAGTGGCGCGGGGATTTTCGCGGAGTACACCGTCATTTCCCCTCACAGGAATGGCGCACTCACGTCGCCGTTGAGGCCAATCGTCTGAAGAGTCGCCCCGTGATAGCCGGGCACGAGCGAAATTACGTGTGAACGCTGGGACTGGCCCGTCGCGACCGCGTGGGCTCGTAGAAACTTGAGGGCCATCTCGACGGCCTCAGAGCCCCCCGAGGTGAGGTGCGCGCGCTCGAACCCGGGGCCGGCGAGCGACGCCAGAAACGGGCCCGAACAGGCATCGAGAAGCCGGCGTCCGTATTCGTCAATGAGGTGCGTGCCCTGCCCAGCCACGATCCTGGGAAGGAGTGACGAGCTCCTTCGATCGAAGAAGACGTCCTGGGTGCCGCCGATGGATGGATAGTTGAATTCGCCCACGTCTCACGCTACTGCCAACCATGTTTCGCACCCTTGGCGGCGGTCGGTCGGGCGTGACGAGCCGCTCCAGAAGAGTTCCATGGGCCAGCGCGTCTCATCGAGATGGGATTGGTCACGTCCGCGCCGTACGCGAGATCTTGATTCTTGCTGGGTGGCGCAAGGCCACCATGGCGCGGTGGATGACGACGGCGAAAGCGTCAGCGTTCGTTGAGCTGGCCCGCAAGGTGGCGCGACCTGGGAGGCAGTCGCTGGGATCTACGACGCCTCGAGCTCGTAGATGAACTCGGCGGAACTCATTGGCCGCGAGAACATCGGATAGTCGTAGGCGAGCGCGTTGTCGTGCTCCTCGATCGACGTGGCGGCGACGCAGTCGTTCAGGGTGATGACTTGGTAGCCGTTCTCGTAGCCCGAACGCATGGTCGATTCGACGCAGCAGTTCGTGAGGAAGCCGCCCAGAACAATGGTGCTGATTCCTTTGCTGCGAAGGATGAAGTCAAGATTCGTGCTGGCGAAGGTGTCCAGGCCTCGCTTGCCCTCGATGACAATGTCGCCCTCCTGAGGGGCCAGCTCGTCCACAATCGCCGCGCCCCAGGTTCCCTTGACGAACGCGTTGCCGTCTACCACACCTTTGAGAATGCCGTAGGGATGTGAACTGATCTCGTTGTACCCCTCGTGGAACGTGATGGGAGCGTGCATAACGGTGACCCCGGCGCGACGCGCCGCGTCCACCACGCCGGCGGTGTTACTCAGCATGCCGTTCTTGGTCATGACCCCTTCGACGGCTCCGTGGAGCGCGCCGCCTTCAGACGTGAAGTCGTTCTGGTACTCAATCAGCACTACCGCTGTGGTCGTTGGGTCGATCGGCATCTTTCGAATCTCCTCATTGTCATGGAACCGACCGGTCTGCTGGCGCCTACCGGGATTCGTCCTACTGAGTGACCATACAACGACCGCGATGCGCAGGCCATCGAGTCGCCGAAGATCCGAACGGCGGCATCGATCGGTCCTTGGGGTGGTGGATCGCGCGGCGGGCCTCGCGAGATTGGTGCTACTGGGAGCAACCTCGCGCGTCGACGTCGGCCACCCCGACGACCACGTCGCCTCGAACGAGCCACATGAAGTCATAACGATCTACGGTCGGGTCGCAATGCGGCGGCACGAGTTCAAGTCGGTCACCTCGACCCAACGTCACGTGGGGTCCGGTCGAGACAAGTCCGTGCTCGTCGCCGAAGAAGTGGTACTGCGACTCTTGCTCGTGCCCGACGACGAGGGGGCTGCCGGCGTCGGTGGCCATGGCCTTCAATCCAGCGTCGACGGTCACGAAGTCCCGTCGATTCGCCGAGATCACCGTGGTGGCGATCGTCAGGCTCTGGGCGAAGCCTCCCTCTACGTCGTCGCCGAGCGCGTCGCGGTACTCGCGGTCCATGAAGACGTAGCTCCCGGGCTGCAGTTCATTGAGGACGCCAAGCTCGATATCCAGGCTCGAGGTGCCGGTGCCCCCTCCGGTGCGCAGGGGAATTCTGTGGCCGTTCGACTCCAGGGTTTCAATGACGGCCCGGAGGCGGTGCGCGGATTCGCCGGCGGCCGATCGCCGTTCGTCGCGCCCGGCGATGTGCTGGAGATGGCCCCCGTAGCCCTGGACACCGGCGAAACGGAGCGAAGCGCTCTGTCCTATCCGCTCCACGACGGCCAGCGCCTCGTGAGGGCCGACCACGCCCGTGCGCCCTAGCCCCACGTCGACGTCGCAGAGCACCGAAAGGGGGTTGCCGGAGATCCCCAAGGCAGCCGAGAGCTCATCGACGCCCTGCGGGTGGTCGACAACTACCGTCAGGTCGCAGCGCTCGGCGAGAAGGGACGCTCTCTTCGCCGACGCAGCGCCCGCGATGGGCGAGGTGAGAAGGACCGAGATCCGGGGCTCGTAGCCGTCGGCGAGCAACCGCTCGACGAGGACCTCCGCCTCGGAGAGTTTGGCGCACGCAAGTCCGACGGCTCCACCTTCGAGCTGGCGCCTGGCGACGTAGGCCGACTTGTGCGATTTCACGTGCGGCCGCAGCGCGATGGCGGCGGACGCCGCCGTGTCAGCCATGCGTGCAAGGTTGGCCGTCAGAAGGTCAATGTCGCAGACGAGTGCAGGGGTGGGGATGAGCCGCAGTGACCCCGGCAGTCCCAGTTGGTCGATCACGGCCCCGAATGCAGGCCGGCGTGAGTGAACTTCAGTCATCGGCGCATCCTCGTTTCTGATCTCGGCCGCACCTGCGACATTGCCACAGTTGATCGCGCACCGCGTAAGTGTCCGGGCGTCCATCGGCCTCTAGCGATTCAAGAATCCCTGATGGAGAGTTCATAAACCGTTCTCGACCTGTCGCGGACTGAGGAATGAGTCTCTTGAGCCGTGAGGCTACGGCATCTTCGAGTCCAGCACGATGGTCTCGCCGTCCACCACGAAGTTCCCGTACCCGTGATGATGAATGGTTCTCGGTTGCTTCTGAGCGGGGTCAATCCAGGCTTTGACCACTTCCAGGATGAAGATGTCGTACTTGTCCACCATGCCCGTATCCACAACCCGGCATTCGAGGTTGGCGAAGCACTCGCCAACGAGGGGCGCTGAAACCGACTCGGCCGGAAGTGGCGTCAGCCCCAAGCTCTTGAACTTGTCGACGGCGCGGCCCGACGAATTCCCGACCCTCACCACGGTGGACGCAAGTTCGACAGCGGGAATGGCGATGACGCACTCCTGCTCGGCCAGCAACGCCGCAAAGCTGAAGTCCGCGCTGCTGACGACGCAGGCAACCAGTGGTGGCGCAAAGTCGACCATCATGTGCCACGACATCGTCATGACGTTGGGCCGAGCATTCTGCTGCGTGGTCAAGAGCACCACGGGCCCCGGTTCGAGAAGCTGGTACACGTCGGACAGCGGAAGTTCCTTCATGATTGACGCGCCCCGGGAGACGGCAACCTCAACCTTGCGATCGTCTCCGGGCTTCGGTGATCCGGTCATCTCCAGGCGACGATCTGGACTGGGCGCCTCGTCGTGGGCGGCGTCTCGCCGGCGGGCCGCCCGACCGTGATTGGCAGCGCGGCGACCCAATCGGACGGCACGTTGAGATCCGCCTTCACTTCCTCTTGATTGAAGAAAGGGAGAGCCAAGCCGATTGGGCAGGTTCCGAGACCGAGCATCCACGCGGCCAGCATCAGGTTCTCGGCGGCGAGGAAGCAGTCCGGCGTGCCCCCGCTATTCGTGGCGTAGATCACCACCAAAGCGGGAGCACCGTGGAAGATCGCGAAGTCTGCGCTGGCGGCCATCTGGCGAAGCCAGTCGTTACCGGAGAACCCGCTCTCCACCACCCCTTCGCTTGGGGGATCACCGAGCAGGAGCATCCTTGCCTCCTCGGCGTAGCGGGCGAGGGTCTCGCGATCCTGGATCACGACGAATCCCCACGGTTGCAGATTGACGGCGCTGGGGGCGTGAATAGCGGCGTCGAGCAGTTGTTCAATCTCTTCGCGGGGCACGGGATCGCCGGTGTAGGCCCGAACGGCGCGGCGCTGGTAGATCGCTTTTAGCGCGCCCTCGGCTCCAGGCGGGCCCGCTCCCAGAGGACTTCGGGTCTCAGCGACGTCGGCGTTTGATTGGGCTGCAGTCACGAACTCTCCTTTCATCGGATGGTTGTCGGCCATGGGTCCTTCGTCGAATCAAAGCGGCCCTTGCGTGCACCTCTTGGTTGACGGGTGCATGCAGCATCACGGCCGCTCTGCCCGCCCAATCACGACCGTGGCACCCCGGCGGCCACTGTGGCTAGGGCCATTGGTCCTTTGCCAGGAAGGGCAGTCGTTGGATCCATTGTCATCGAGGATTCCATCATCAGTGACGGCGGCGAACGGGTGACCGATCGCTGGCGAGGGCGTGGCAAGGACCAGCGCGTGTGTTCCAAGAGTGACGCACTTCGAACCGTCCGCTTGGCGGGGTTTCTTGCCCACGCGCGATGGCGAGGCCGGCATCGAGATCACCTCGCGCCAGTGAGGCAAACACCCCGGTCAGATCCACGTTCGGATTCTCAAGACCCGGAGCCTCGTTCCAGGTATCTGTGATACTGAGGCTCGTGGCTAAGAAAGCTCGATCGCCGGTGTCTCGCAGCCCCGAAGTGGCGAGGGCGGCGCCGTCGGTTCTCACCCTCGAGGCGTCAGATGCCTTGGCGTCGTTGAGCAGTTCGCGCCGGGGTCTCGACGCGGCTGAAGCGTTCCGACGACTTGGCGTCGAGGGTCCGAACGCACTGCCAGCGCCGCGCCGGCAATCGGTAGTCCTCGAGTTTCTCGCCCAGTTCGCCAACATGTTTGCCATCTTGTTGGTGGTGGCGTCCGGCTTGACGTTCGCGACGTACCTGCTCACGACGCCGCGCAACTCCGCGAATCTGGAACTCGCCTTCGCAATCCTTGGTGTGGTCCTGCTCAACGCCCTCATCGGCTTCTTCCAGGAGCACTCCGCCGAGCGCACCGCTCAAGCGCTCCAGGCCATGGTCCCGCACGCCGCTCGCGTTCTGCGCGCCGGCGAATTGACGGAGATCAGCGCCGAGCAGTTGGTCACGGGCGACGTGGTGGTGCTCGAGGCGGGTGACGCCGTATCGGCGGACTGTCGCGTGATCGAATCGCACGGACTCTCCGTCGAGATGGCCGCGCTCACCGGCGAGAGTCAGCCCGTCACCCGCAGCGACGAGCCGGTCGGCGGCGGCCTCGAACCCCTCGAGGCGCGCAACTGCGTGTTCATGGGAACCTCGGTGACGAACGGCACCGGCAAAGCGGTGGTGTTCGCCACGGGGCTCGGGACCGAGTTCGGCCGCATCTACCGCCTCACGGCCGACTTGCCGCGCGAAACGAGTCCGTTGCAGCGTCAAGTGAGCGAGATGGCCCGCCGGGTTGCGATCGTCGCCATAGTGGCCGGAGCCTTGTTGTTCGCGGTGCGGCTCATGACGGGCAATCCCGCGTCCCTGTCCTTCGTGTTCGCGCTCGGCGTGATGGTCGCGCTGGTCCCCGAAGGACTGCCGGCGACCCTGTCGGTATCGCTCGCCATCGGCGTGCGACGAATGGCCCGGCGACACGCACTCATAAAGCGCTTGGTGGCGGTGGAGACGCTCGGGTCGACGACGGTGATCTGCACCGACAAGACCGGGACGCTCACCAAGGGTGAGATGACGCTGCAGCAAATCTTCGTGTCGGGGCGGGCGCGCGCCGTCACTGGGGTGGGTTACGGCCCCGGAGGCGACGTCGAGGATCGGGCGGACGTCACCGAGGTGCTGAGGGTGGGGGCCCTGTGCTGCGACGCGCGCCTGGTGTCTCCGATCGACGACCGGGGATGGCAGGTGCTTGGTGACACGACCGAGGGAGCGATCCTCGTCGCCGCGGCGAAGGCCGGGATCGATCTCGCCGCCGAGTCCTCGTCCACCCCGAGAGTGGGGGTGTTCCCCTTCGACTCCGACCGCAAGCTCATGACCACGCTGCATCAGGTTGGCGACCACGTCGAGGCGTTCATGAAGGGCTCGCCCCAGAGCGTCATCGAACGCTGCTCCAAGGTTCGATGGAATGGCGAGGATCTCCCTTTGGATCCGGAGCTTCGCCACGAGTTGGAGCGAGCCAACGACGCCATGGCGAGCTCGGCCCTGCGGGTGCTGGCGATCGCGACGAGGTCCGTTACCTCCGACCGGGCGAGCCAGGAGGAGTCGGAGCACGAGCTCACGTTGCTGGGCCTGGTGGGCATGGTTGACCCGCCTCGCCCCGAGGTGACCGACGCGGTCAAGGCCTGCCGGAGGGCGGGAATCGCCATCCTCATGGTCACCGGTGACTACGGCCTGACGGCCGAGGCGATTGCGCGTCGCGTTGGGATCGTGCGAAGCGGCGCCGCCCGTGTGGTGACCGGGACCGATCTCGATGCCTTGGACGAGGGGGAGCTCGCGACGGCGCTGCGCGGAGGCGATCAGATCATCTTCGCCAGGGTTCGACCCGAGCACAAGCTTCGCATCGTGCTGGCCTTGGAAGGACTCGGAGAGATTGTGGCGGTCACCGGGGACGGGGCCAACGACGCCCCAGCCCTCAAGCGAGCCAGCGTCGGCGTCGCGATGAGTGAAGGGGGTACCGACGTGGCGAGGGCCGCGGCGCAGATGCTGCTGCTCGATGACTCCTTCGCCTCGATCGCCGCGGCGGTGGAGCTGGGCCGCGGCGTCTATCAGAACATCCGGCACTTCCTCGTCTACCTCTTCAGTCACAACCTCGCCGAACTCGCGCCGATCCTCGCGGCGACGCTCGTTGGCTTCCCGCTCGTTCCCCTCTCGGCGCTCCAGGTCCTCGCCATTGACCTCGGATCCGATGTCCTGCCGGCCTTGGCCCTCGGCGCCGAACGACCCGAACCCGACACGATGGCGCGCCCGCCTCGGTCGCCCGATGAGCACCTCTTCTCGTGGGAGTTGGTGCGTCGTTTCGTCTTCCTCGGCACCATTGAATCCGTCGGCGTCGTGTTCGCCTTCTTTTGGCGCATCCACACCGCCCACTTGCCCTTCTCGGCGTTTACGTCGTCGAACCACACCTACCGCGAGGCGCTGACGATGACCCAGGCCGGCATCGTCGTGAGTCAGTTCTTCAACAGCTTCGCCGTGCGAACCGATCGCGAGAGCGTCCTGCGGATCGGCCTGTTCTCCAATCCCCCCCTCATCGGAGCTGGGCTTATTGGACTCGGATTCGTGTCATGCGTGAGCTACGTTCCTCTCCTCCAGCGGGTTTTCAATACCGCCCCGTTGCGACTGTCGGATTGGCTAATCCTCTTTGGCTTCGGGGTACTGTTGCTGGGAGCGGACGAAACTCGAAAGGCGTTAGGTCGCCGTGCGGACCGGCGGCGCCAATCGGTGATTTCGCCGGGACGCTCGTGAGAGGAGCGGCTATGCACGTCGTGATCGTTGGCTGTGGACGCTCGGGCGCGGCCCTTGCGGCCCGTCTCGATTCCGAGGGTGAGGCGGTGCATGTCATCGACGTCGACGGCGCCACGCGCGCTCGACTGCCGGTCTCGTTCAGGGGCGGTTTCGTCGCAGGCGACGCCATGCGGCGAGCGGTTCTTGAAGAAGCGCACATCGCTCAGGCCGACGCGTTCGTCAGCCTGAGTTCGAGTGACAGCCTCAATATCGTCGCCGCCCGCGTGGCTCGTGACACGTTCCGCGTGCCGCACGTCCTCGGTCGGCTGCACAACGTCGAGTGGCATCCGATCAGCGCGCACCTCGGGCTCCAAATGGTTACCACGGTCCAGATGACGGTCGACCGGATCCACCTACTGTTGCAGCACCGGCCACTCGACCCCGAGATGGTCTTCGGCAACGGGGAGTCGCTGCTGGTTCGGTCGTCGGTGCCTGACTACCTGGCGGGACGACGCGTGGCCGAATTCAATGTCGAGGGTGAGATTCAGGTTGTGGAAATCGGTCGAGGAGGACACTCGACGATCCCGGGGACCGCAGCAACGTTGCGCGAAGGAGACCTGGTGAGCTTCGTCGTCTCGTCGGGCTCGCTTGAACGACTGAGGAACTTCCTCGGAGGGAGCTGGAAACAATGAGGGTCATCGTTGCCGGGGGAGGTGTGGTTGGCGCCCAGATCGCCCGGGCGTTGGTTGCCTCGGATCACCAGGTCATCGTGATCGAGAACGAAAGTGCGCGTGCCGCGATCCTCAAGGCCGAGGGGCTCGAGATCGTGACGGGGAATGCGAGTGTCGCCACTTCGCTCGAGGCGGCGGGTGCCCTGCGCGCGGACGTACTCGTCGCCTGCACGGAGCGTGACTCGGAGAACCTCGTCATCTCGGTCATGGCCAAGCGCCACCTCGAAATCCCGCGGGTCGTGGCGCGGATCAATGATGATGCCAACCGCTGGCTCTTTGACGGGTCCTGGGGCGTCGACGCCGCAATCTCGTCGGCCGGAGCGCTCGTCGCCTTGGTCGAGCAGACGGGGAACTGAGGACCGGCCATTCGTAGCGACGTGTCGCGTGCGACTCCCTTCGATGAGCGTGAAGGCACGTATCGAATTCGGATGATGTTGGCGGTCCGAGGTTGTGACAATGTGCCCTACGTTCTCGGTCACCGCACCGTGCTAAGGGGCGTACCGTGGGGATTGGAAGTAGCGTCGCCGTCTCATGGCGGGGCGGTGGCCTTTCCGCGATGCGGAGGTTGACATGGTAAACACTGAAGTTTCAAGCAAGCAACGCAATCTGCCCGCCAGTTGGGCTGGGACTTCGTGGCCATCCTGGAGGTGGCTGGACGAGTTTTTCCACGAGGGCGAAATGCACCAGATGATCAAGATCGAGGAATGCCGAGAAGGCGACGCGATGGTGGTTCGAGCAGAGTTGCCCGGAGTGGACCCTGACAAGGACATCGAGGTCGAGGTAATCGACGGTGCGCTGGTGATATCGGCGGAGAAGACCGAGAGCCACGAGAAGGGTGATCATCACTTCCACCGCAGTGAGTTCCGGTACGGATCCCTGACGAGGAGCGTTCCGATCCCGACCGGGGTTGATCCGTCGATGATCGAGGCGACGTACAAGGATGGCGTCTTGGAGGTTCGAATGGCGCTGCCGAAGAGTTCACCGCGTGACGCGACGCGTCGGATCGCGGTGAAGCACGCCTAGTCCTTGAACCGCCGGTACGTGGCGTAGTTGCGGCGCCGCTGAAGTTAGACGTCGATCGCGTTGGACGGGTCTGCCGGTTGTCAGGTGGTTGTGAGAACCCCCGGCGACCGGCAGGCCCGTCGGCGTTGGTGGCTATGGTTCGCTCGATGGAGAGGTCGCCGTCGGCTTCGGTCTGTGGTTTTCGAAGTCGCGCCACGACTGGCGGTGCTTGCAGCTCGAACGCCTCCAGAGGAGTCCATGGTCTCCAGGAGCGCCAGTCGAGAGCCGGGTGGGGGTTATTTTGCCCTCGAGACTCCTGGGCTTCCAGCCTCGCTCGAAGGTCCATGGTTCTCAATCGAAATACGACGGAGTCGGATACGGAGGCTTGTGAAATCGTCCACGAGGTCGGTGTCGGGGGTTTCGTTGCGGTCCTTGCGGTTCTGACGGCGGCCGTGACGCCTGGTGTGACCAAATCCCCTGAGGTTCCGAGCGACCCGGCATCTAGACTTGAGTCATCGAAGTTGTACCTGGCGAGGCTTCACGCGAGTTTTGACGTATGTTGAAACAAGAAGGCGCAGAGGAGTCACGTGTCCAATGATTCGCTAGAAGAACGTACCGAAGTGGCCCGAGAGGGTTCGCTGAAGCCCGTCATCGACGCAATTCCGTCCGAGCTCTACGAGAACCCCACTTGGAAGGGTCTCGTGTACTTCTTCCGTGATCTAGCAATCTACGTGGGGCTGTTGGTGCTGCTCGTATTCGTCACGAATCCTCTCCTCGTCCTGCCGGTCGAAATCGTCCTGATTCTCGCCGTCACCGCGCTCTTCGTGGTGGCGCACGACTCGGCGCACGGCGCATTGTTCAATACGAAGCGAAAGAACATCGTCATCGGGAAGTTGGCGATGCTTCCCTCGTGGCACGTCTTCGAAGCGTGGGTCCTCGGCCACAACCGGATCCATCACGCCTTCACGGTCCGCCAGGGGTACGACTTTGTGTGGCATCCAGTGACCGCCCAAGAGTACGAGGACAAGAGCCGGATGTCGAGGTTGCTGCACCGGATTGAGTGGTCGTGGATGGGAACCGGCCTCTACTACCTGAAGGAAGTCTGGTGGCACAAGATGATCGCCTTCAAGCCGCCGGCGCGCTGGGTGAAGGCGATTCGCCGGGATCGCTTCTTGGTCGGCGCGTTCATCCTCGCGATGGCGGTGGGCTTTGGAACTCTCGGCTACGTCCGCACGCATTCGGTGTGGGGCGTCGTGTGGATGATTCTCCGCGTCGAGATCATTCCGTTCCTCGGCTTCTCGGTCATGATCGGCTCGGTCGTTCACGTCCACCACGTTCAGACCGACATCCGCTGGTGGAAGCGTGGCGAGTGGACGAAGTTCCGTGGTCAGATGGAGGGCACGACGGTGCTGCGGGTGCCCAAGGGCCTCAACTTCTTCTTCCACTGGATCATGATCCACACCCCGCATCACGTGGACATGCGCATCCCGATGTACAACCTCGCAAAGGCCGCCAAGGCGATCGAGAAGGCCTTTCCCGGCGTCGTGCATGATGAGCCCTGGCGATTCGGGGACTTTCGAAGGGCGACCAAGGCGTGCAAGCTCTATGACTTCGAAGAGGGCCGGTGGATGACCTACCAGGCCGCCCGCGAGTCGTTGGCCTCCGCCGCTTGATCGTCACGCAGCCTTGACCGTGGCTCAGGGAACGGGCGGCGCCGCGTCGATGCCACGCCTCGGCGGAGGTTACGGACGTCGTCCGGTCAGATCGAGCAACTTGGCTTGGGTGGTGGAGTCGACTTCGACGGCCCCCGACGGGCCCCTGCCAAAGACGCCAATATCCCCGATGAACGCCTCCATGGGCAGAAGGACGTCGTAGACGTGCTCGACGAGCTCGTCGGGGAGCTCGTCGGGGATGGAAAGCGCCCGCGCGAGGTCCCACGCGTGAAGAGTGAGATCGCCAATTCGAAAGTCGAACAGTTGGCGCGTGGAAATGTCGCCCATGGTGTGGTGAACGATCCGTTCGAGGTCGACGGCGTTCGTCATCGCCGCGAGCTGGGCGGCGAGGGCGCGACGGCATTCGCCCAGCACGTCGTCGGGCGCCGCGGCCATGAGGAGTTCCGATGCCTCGGATTGGGACGCGCCGTTGAGCAGGGACACGGACATGTCAGAGCCGCGCGCCACGTGGGCCACCAAGTCACGCACCGCCCACCCTTCGCACGGGGTTGCCAGCGCCAAGTCGTTGGGCCCGACGTGTTCGAGCAGGGAAAGGAAGTTCGTTGTGCTGAGCGTGAGGGCTTCGTTGAGATCCATCCGGCCAACGTACTCGGCCAACAAAGGGAGAGGAAACTTCTCACGAACGGTCGTCGAGAAATACTTTCGAAACATTGCGGGGATAACTTTGGGTATGGGACAGTCATACGTCGAGATTGATCCCAAGCAGGCGTGGGACGAAGTGTTCAGCGAGCCCGGAAAGCCGCGGCCCGTCTACCGAGATGTGGTCGCCGAGATCGAACGCTACGGCGAGGGCGAACTGCAGACCCGATTCGATCAACTCGGCCGCACCTTTCGCGAAAGGGGAGTGACCTTCGCCCACGACGGCGAAGAGCGCCCGTTCCCCCTCGACCTGATCCCCCGGATCATCAGCGCCGTTGAGTGGGACATCCTTTCCAGCGGCATCCAGCAGCGCGTCGTGGCCCTCGAGAACTTCCTGAGCGACGTGTACCAACATGGCCAGTGCTTCGACGACGACGTCATTCCGAGGAGCCTCATCACCTCGAGCGAGCACTTCTGTCGAGAAGCCGTGGGCATCGTCCCCTCGCACGCCCCCAGGATCACGGTGTCGGGAGTCGACCTGATCCGCGACGAGTTGGGGCGTTTCCGCGTCCTCGAAGACAACCTGCGCATCCCGTCAGGCGTGTCCTACGTGATCGAGAACCGCAGGGCCATGACCCAGAGTTTCGGATCGCTCTTCACGAACCAGCGGGTGCACCCCGTTGACGAGTACCCGCAGCGACTGCTCGCCGCCTTGAGGTTCTCGGCTCCCGAGGAGGTCCGTGACCCGACCGTCGTGGTGCTGACCCCCGGTGTCCATAACGCCGCCTACTTCGAGCACGTCCTCCTGGCGAGGTTGATGGGCGTCGAACTTGTCGAGGGAAGCGACCTCGTGACCGTCGGGAACCGGGTGATGCTCCGCACGACCGAGGGCGAGCGGCCGGTGCACGTGATCTATCGCCGCGTCGACGACGAGTGGCTGGACCCCGTCCACTTCCGACCGGATTCGTTGATCGGCGTCGCGGGCGTGGTGAACGCTGCGCGCGCAAACACGGTCACCATTGCAAACGCGCTCGGCAACGGGGTCGCGGACGACAAGTTGATCTACACGTTCGTGCCGGACCTGATTCGCTACTACCGAAACGAAGAGCCGATACTGCAGAACGTCGAGACGTACCGCCTGGACGACCCGGAGATCTTCGCCGACGTCATCACCCGGCTGCGCGATTTCGTGGTGAAGCCCGTCGACGGCTCCGGCGGCAAGGGGATCGTCATCGGGCCCCAAGCCGATGCGAAGGTCTTGCACAACCTTCGAAAGGATGTCGAGGCGAATCCTCGTGGATTCATCGCGCAACGTCCCGTCGCCCTCTCCACGCTGCCTACCTACGTCGACGGCAAGATCGCCCCTCGCCACGTGGACCTGCGTCCCTTCGCCATCAACGACGGCCGCGAGGTCTGGGTGCTGCCCGGCGGGCTTACCCGCGTGGCGTTGCCCGAGGGCGCCCTGGTCGTCAACTCCAGCCAGGGCGGCGGCTCGAAGGATACGTGGGTCCTGGCCGATCGCGACTCGGCGTTGGACCAGTCGACGGGTGCCACCTCGAACGTGGTCCGCGTGCGACCTCCGGCGAACGCCATCGTGCGCCAACGCGGCCCGTCGCACGTCAGCGAGGCCGAGCAGTGAGCGAGCAGCGGCTGCTCTCGAGGATCGCCGAATCGCTCTACTGGATTGGCCGATACGTCGAGCGGGCCGACGGCACCTCCCGGATCATCAACGCCTACATCCACCGCATCGCCGAAGATCCTTTCGGGGATCCCGAGAACGCGTGCCGCTCGCTGTTCGCGATTCTCGGGGTGGAACTCGACGAGGACCGCCCCGCGACGACCGAGATCGTGCTCGAGGACCTGGTCTTCTCGCGCGAGAGTCCGAGCGCCATCACCGGAGCGCTGCGCGCGGCCTACGAGAACGCCCGACGTTCGCGCGAGGTCATTTCCTCCGAGATGTGGGTGTGCCTCAACGGCACCAATGAAGAGGTCGCCGCCCGTCAGCGCCAGGCGCGCGGTGTCGGCGCCGCGAGCTACTTCAAGTTCGTCTCGGACCGCGCGGCGCTCTTCGCCGGGCTGAGCGACGCCACCATCAGCCACGACGAAGGCTGGCACTTCCTGGTGCTCGGCAGGAGCATCGAGAGGATCGACATGACGTGCCGCCTGCTCGACGCCCAGCTCGTTGGCCTCGACAGTCCGCCGGACTGGCTGACGCTGCTCCGCGCCGCGGGCGCGATGGAGTCGTACCTGCGTGAGTCGAGGGGCAACGCGACCGCCGAGTCACTGGCTTCGTTCCTGCTGCTCGACCGGCTCTTTCCCCGCTCGGCCTTCCACGCCCTCAACGTGGCGGACTCTTCGCTCGATCTCCTGACGACCTCGCACAGCCGGGTGGGCGACACGTCCAATGCCCGGCGCACCATTGGCCGTGCGAGGAACCGGCTGGAGTTCTCCGATCCGCGCACGCTCGTGGAGGAGCTGCCGGAGCTCCTGGAGTTCCTGGAGAGGACCTGCGCGTCGGCCAACGACGAGATCACCAGCCGCTACTTTCGCCACGTCATCGCCGAGCCGTGGGCGACCGAGCAGGGCCTGTGACCGCGGCCCCCCGATCGTCGCGCCTGTCCATCCGACACGTCACCGGATTCGTCTACGACGGTTTGGCGGAGTCCTCGTACAACGAGGCGCGCATGACGCCGCTCAGCTCATCGCGCCAGCACGTCCTCGAAGCGACGCTTCGAACGTCGCCGGTCGCGTCCCAGCTGACGTATCTCGACTACTTCGGATCCGCGGTGACGGCCTTTGACCTGCACGAGCGTCACAGTCAATTGGAAGTGACCGCCGGGGCCCTGGTCGAGGTCGTGAGGGCCGAGCGTTCGTCGGCTTCCCTCTCGCTCGAGGAGTTGGGAACGGCCTCGGTGATGGACCGGTACTCGGAATACCTGAAGGCCGGGGCCCGCACGTTCCTGCCGGACGATCTCCACGCCGAACTCGCCGCCGAGATCAGGAACGACGATGTGGACGATGTCGTGGCGCGCGTGTCATCCTTCGTGCGCGACCGGGTCGCCTACGTCACGGGCTCGACCCACGTCACCACCACCGCCCTTGAGTCGTGGACCCAGAAGTCCGGGGTCTGCCAGGATCTGTCGCACCTCATGATCTCATTCCTGCGTGGCCGGAGGATTCCCGCGCGATACGTGAGCGGTTACCTCCACCCCCAGGCGGATCCGACCATCGGCGAGACGGTGCTCGGTCAAAGCCACGCCTGGGTCGAGTACTTCTGCGGCGAGTGGGTCGGAGTCGATCCGACGAACGGGAACGACATCGGACTTCAGCACGTGGTCGTCGCGAAGGGACGAGACTACGGCGACGTTCCTCCGCTGAAGGGCATCTATCACGGCGCACCGTCGAGGGCGCTCGGCGTGACGGTCGAAATCACGAAGTTGTCGTGATCACCCCTGGGGAGGTCCGACGTCTGGTCGCGCAGAGTTGACACGTGGTTCTCGTCGGGTGCTGCAGATACTCCTTGGCGAAACGCTGAAGGAGGGTCACGAACTCTCGACGTCCTCATTAGGGAGCACGTAGTAGCCCACGCCGGGCACCGTTCGGATGATCTCTCCCGTCTCGTCGTTCAGTTTCTGGCGCAAGCGGTGGACGTAGGCGTGAACGTACTGGGCCTCCTTGCCGTATCCAACGCCCCAGACGGCGCTGAGAATCATCTGGTGGGTGCACGTGCGCCCGGCGTGGCGCGCGAGGAAGGACAAGACTTCGAACTCTTTCGCGGTCAATTGAACTTTTTCGCCCCGGAGATTCACCTCGTGGTGAACCAAGTCGAGTTCCAAAGGTCCGCATCGCAGGAGCGCGGGACCGGCTATTTCAGAATCGGGGATTCGGTTCCGTACCACGACTCGTATCCGAGCCTCGAGCTCGGCCATGCTGAACGGCTTGGTCACGTAGTCGTTGGCGCCGCCGTCGAGCGCGGCAACCTTTCGATTCTCCGCCCCAGTGGCGGAGAGGATGATGATGGGGACGTCGCTCCATTGGCGAATCCTCTTGCACACGGTCAAGCCATCGATATCTGGAAGGCCGATGTCCAAGATGACCACGTCAGGCGAAACCAAGGCCGTTTGAGATATCCCGTGTTCGCCCGTCTCGGCAGTTACGACCTCGTGCCCGCCCGCCTTGAGTCCAAGGCGCAGCGCCCGTAGGAGTGACTTGTCGTCGTCAATGACTAATACCTTCGCCATAATCAGAAGTGCTTCGAATCAGTGCTGCCATCTGGAAGCATGGAGAACATGAACTTGGCGCCTCCACCGGGGGCGTCGTCGCACCAAATCCTCTCCCCGTGGGCCTCGACGAAGGTCTTGGCGATGGTGAGTCCCAGCCCGGCCCTGCCGCCCGTGTCGAACTTCACAAATCGGTTGAAGATAGATTCGCGATCCTCTAGTGGAACACCCGTGCCTTTGTCCGACACCGAAATGATGACCCGCCCGCCTCGAAGCTCGCTCTCAATCGTGATGACGCCGTCCTGGGGAGAATGGCGAAGCGCGTTGTCGAGAAGGTTGACGAGCACCTGGACGATGAGCACGCGGTCGACGCTCACATCTGGCAGCGAACCTTCAACGCACGCGCGAACCCGGTCGCGCTTAAGGCTCGATCCCATCACGGATACCGCCTCATCAATCAAGTCCTTCACCGGCGTCGAGGTGCGGTTGATCTTCAGGACGCCAGCCTCAATTCGGGTCATGTCGAGCAGGTTGGTGACCAGTCGCGTGAGACGATCCGATTCGATCTCGATCAATTCGTGCAGTTCTTGAGTGTCCTCCGTTGAAAGCAGATTTGCTCGGTTGACCAATGTCGATGAGGCGACCTTGATGGTGGCGAGAGGTGTGCGAAGGTCGTGTGAGACGGCACCCATGAGCGCGTGGCGCAGCCGGTCTACCTCCTCAAGAAACTGGGTTCTCAAGGCTTGCTCGCGAAGATGAGCCCTCTCCATGGCGAGGGCCGCGTCGTTGGCAAAGGTGATAAGCACGGTCCGATCGGCGTCAGAAATCGGTCGACCCTTGAGCACGAGGAGACCCGTTGGCCGACCCGACGATGAGAGCGCCACTGTTCGCAGGCTCCCGGTCGTACCGAGGGCAGTTGAGATGCTCACTGACAGTCCGGAGTGGGGGTCGAGCTGACTCAGCTCTTCGGTCGTCAGGGCGTTGCCCACCGAAGCGGCGACCTTCAGTTCCTCGTCTTCGAGGACGAATAGGGAGACCCCGTCGAATCCAAAGACGTTCTGGAGCGCGCGAACGACGGTAATCAACAAGTCTTCGACCGACCTCTCCTGGACGAGCAGCTCCGACAGCTCGTAGACGCGCCGCATATTCTCTGCACTGCGGTGAGCTTCGACTCGCGCGGCCTTGAGATCTGAGACCACGTGAGCGACCAGCGCCAGCACGACCAGGTAGACGCCGAGTCCAACCCAGTCCTGGGTCGATCCAATCGAAAGCGTGCCGTAGGGACGGATGAAGTTGAAGTCCAGAAGAAGCGCGCTGAAGACGACGGTTGCCAGACCGGCTGCGAGACCACCCGTGACGACCCCGAGGATCACCGGGATGATGAATATCAGGGTCACCGTGGCGACGGCGACGTGGTCGCGCAGGGGGAGAAGGATGAGCGCTAGCACCAAGGCGCTGGACATCCCCAGAGTCAGACCAACTAGGCGTCCACGCACTCTCCCATTGTTCCACTAATAATCGCGTGACGACGACTGGGACGGGAATGAAGGAATTATTAAGACTACGCTCCGGCTATTAAGAATGTGTTGAGAATCTAACAAGGAGACTTACTTCATGGCAGATATCTATTCACTACTGGGCATCGTTGGGTTTACCCTCGCGATGCTCGGACTTGTTTGGGTCTTGGACCGCGTATGACGCTCACCCAAGACATCCTTTTAGCAGTGGCCGCAGTCATGTTCTTGTACCTCGGCTACGCCATGTTCAAGCCGGAGAAATTCTAAATGTCCTTCCTTCTCACACTCGTCCTGCTCGTCGTCACCCTCGGGCTCACGTGGCGGTACCTAGGTTCCTACATGGCGGCAGTCTTCGACGGCCGGGTCCATTTTCTCAAATTCATCGAGCGGCCTGTGTACCGACTGCTCGGGACGAGCCCCGAGCAGGAGCAGACGTGGAAGCGCTACGCCGGTGCGGTGATCATCTTCTCGGGGGTTTCGATTCTTTTCACGTACGTGATCCTTCGAATCCAGGGCTCGCTGCCACTTAACCCGCAGCACCTGGGCGGAGTCGGCTCGGCGTTGAGCTTCAACACTGCTTCATCCTTCGTCACGAACACCAACTGGCAGAACTACGGCGGTGAGACGACGATGTCGTACTTCTCCCAGATAGGGGCGCTCTCGGTCCAGCAGTTCGTGTCGCCCGCGGTCGGCATATCCGTTGCGATGGTGGTGGTCCGTGGTTTCTCACGTCGCAACTCGTCGACCATAGGCAACTTCTGGGTCGACATCACCCGTTGTTTGTTCTACATCATGCTGCCGATTGCGTTCTTCTTCGGCATCATCTTCGTCGCCCAGGGCGCTGTCGAGACCTTGGCGGGAACGGCGACGATCCACGACGTGCTCAATCAGGTGACCCAGACCATGGCACGTGGACCCATAGCCTTCATGGAGACGATCAAGCAACTCGGTACGAATGGCGGTGGTTTCCTTAATACGAACTCCGCCACGACCTTTGAGAACCCGACCGGCCTCACCAACTTCCTCTCCATCTACCTGCTGCTCGCCATACCGGTGGCGCTCACCTACACCTTCGGAAAGATGGTGGGAAGTATTCGCCACGGTGTGGCGCTGCTGTCGGTGATGGTGATCCTGTTTGGCGTGTGGGTTGGTTTCACGAGCTACGGCGAGCACCAGAACAACCCAGCCGTTGCGGCCGCCGGCATTCACTCGACCGTCGGAAACACCGAGGGCAAGGAAGTTCGTTTTGGCGACACCACGACGGCCTTGTTCGGCGTCGCTTCGACCAGTACGTCGACGGGGTCTGCCGACGCTTCCTACGACTCGTTCACTCCCGTCGGTGGAATGGGGCTGCTCACGGGAATGATGTTGGGCGAAGTCACCCCGGGCGGGACGGGCAGCGGCCTCTACACCTTGCTGCTCTACGCCATCATCGCGGTGTTCATCGGTGGGCTCATGATTGGGCGCACGCCGGAGTATCTAGGCAAGAAGATCCAAGCCAGAGAGGTGAAACTCGCGGGCCTCGGGGCCCTCGTGATGCCGATCGCGGTATTGATCATCACCGGGCTCGCCGTATCGCTCGCTGCGGGTAAGGCCGGTCCGCTCAATGCCGGCCCCCACGGATTCACTGAGATCCTCTACGGACTCACTTCGCAGGGCAACAACAATGGCTCCGCCTTTGGCGGGCTCACGGGCAACACGCCCTTCTACAACATCGTCGGCGCCATCGACATGTTGGTCGGCCGCTTCGCGATCATGATCCCGGTGCTCGCCCTCGGAGGTGCGCTCGCTCAGAAGAACGTGGTTCCCGAGTCCCTCGGTACCTTCCGAACAGACAACGGGATGTTCGTGGGACTCACCATTGGCGTGATCCTCATCATTGGCGGGCTGACCTTCTTCCCGGCCATCTCTCTCGGACCAATTGTCGAACAACTTAGCCACGCGAGGTTCTTTTAATGTCTACTGTCCTTACTCAGCCAACTTCTGAGTCGACTCCACACGGCGTTGCGCAAGCTCGAGGCCTCTTTGACCGCCAGATCCTGCGTCAGGCGTTCAAGGATTCATTCAAGAAGATGGATCCTCGGATTCAAGTCCGCAACCCGGTGATGTTCGTCGTGCTCGTGGGTTCGGTCATCACCCTGATCGAGGCCTTCGCTCACCCGAGCACGTTCACGTGGTCGATCACCGTGTGGCTCTTCCTCACCGTGATCTTTGCCAACTTCGCCGAAGCAATGGCCGAAGGGCGCGGCAAGGCGCAAGCTGACACGCTTCGAAAGATGCGGTCCGAAACCGAGGCTCGCCGACTGCGCGCCGACGGGACTGAGGAGTTGGTGCCGGCGGCGGATCTTTCGATGGGCGACCTGGTCGTCTGCGAGGCCAATGACATCATTCCCTCGGACGGAGAGATCATCGAAGGGATCGCGTCGGTTGACGAGTCCGCGATCACCGGGGAGTCGGCACCCGTGATACGCGAGTCTGGAGGTGACCGCTCGGCGGTCACGGGCGGCACTAAGGTCCTCTCCGACCGGATTGTGGTGCGGATAACCGCCGAGCGCGGACACACGTTCATCGATCGGATGATCTCATTGGTCGAGGGGGCGAACCGGCAGAAGACGCCGAACGAGATCGCCTT
>PMLJ01000050.1 GCA_003158855.1 Acidimicrobiaceae bacterium | reverse complement strand
GGCGTGACGCACACCGGGCAGCCCGGTCCGTGGATGAGTTCGACGCCGCTGGGCAGGAGTTGATCGATTCCGTTGCGGATTATGGTGTGCGTCTGGCCTCCGCACACTTCCATGATCGCCCAAGGTCGAGTGACCATGCGCGCGATTTCATCCAGCAAGCGACCGGCCGTCTCGGGATCGGAGAATTCGTCCAGATACTTCACGATCCCTGCTGAGGGTCCAGCACAATGGCGAATTCTTGATCGAGCAGGCCGATGCTCTTGAAGATCTCGAGGGTCTCCAGGGCTGAAATCTCGTCGAGCTGGGTAATGGCGAATCCTGCGTGGATGATGGTGTAGTCCCCGACCGTCACCTCGGGTACGAAGGCAAGGCAGACCTCCTTACGGACCCCGCCGAAGTTCACCGTGGCCATTCGAGTGCCGTTGGCCTCCCACACGTCTTCGACTTTTCCCGGTAGTGCCAAACACATGTCCTTGGATCCTTCCGAACGTACTACCTTGTGCTGCTTGCACCGCCAGCGGCCGCAACCGCGATCTGACCGAGCGCGAGGCCACCGTCGTTCGGCGGGACGCGCTCGTGAACCAGAACCGTGAAGTCCTCGCTCCGAAGTCTGGCACAGCACGCCGCGCCAAGCACCGAGTTTGCGAAGACGCCTCCCGTGAGACCTACGGTCGCCACTCCCGTAGCCGCTCGGATCTCGAGGGCGGCAGCGACCACAGCCATGGCGAGGCCCTCGTGGAACATTCGCGCCGCCACCCCACGATCCATTCCGGCGCTGGCGGCCGCCACGGTCGCCCGGATCGTCGGCTCAGGATTCAGGATGAGCCCGTCGGCTCCGTTCTCCAGGCGCGGTGCCCAGGCTCGCAGGTCGTCGACGGCGTACCCCCGGACGGTCGCCGCCAGCGCCTCGAGCTCAATGGCCGCCTGGCCCTCGTAGTCCACTTCCTGGCGCACGTCGAGCAACGACGCAACCGCGTCGAAGAGTCTGCCCATGCTGGTCGTCGACGTGCACCCTGCGCCGGTGGCGAACATCCGTGCGATCACGGACAACTCATTCGCTTCGGCGTTCCTCACCGTGGCCGAAAGCGGTCCGGCCTCTACCCCGGCGGCCGAGAGGTGCGCCAGCGCGCTGCGCAAGGGGCGCCGGATGGCGGCGTCGCCGCCGGGCAACGGCACCGCCTTGAGGTGACCGACCCGTTGAACTTCGCGATACGAACCCAGCAACAGTTCGCCTCCCCAGATCGACCCATCCGTGCCGAAACCCGTGCCGTCGAAGGCGAACGCCAGCACCGGCCGATCAGCCGGCCAACCGTGTTCGGTCAGCAGCGAAGCCACGTGCGCGTGATGATGTTGGACCGTCAAATGCGCGACCCCACGCCGCGACGCCTCTTGCTCGGCCCACCGACGAGACAAGTAGGCCGGGTGGGCGTCGCTCACGATTGCCGACGGCTCGACGCGCTGCAGCTCACTCAAGGTCGCGACAGTGCGTTCGAGCATCAATAGAGTCTCAAGATTCTCGATGTCACCGATGTGTTGGCTCATCCAGGCCAGGCGGCCCGACGCGACGCAGATTGTGGCCTTGAGTTCACCGCCGACGGCCAGCAGGTCGGGCGTATCAAAGTTGAGCGTAATCGGCAGCGGTGCGTACCCACGACTCCGTCGCACCGGTTGGATAACGCCACCTGTGGCGCGCAGCACCGAATCATCGCACGCTACGTGGATGCGCCGGTCGTGGTGCACGAACACATCGGCTACCGCGCCCAGACGGTCCTCAGCCTCCTGCGCACCGGTGCAGATGGGCTCATCGGAGAGGTTGCCGCTCGTCATTACCAAGACCTCGGGTGCGCCGGCATCGAAGAGCAAGTAATGCAGCGGCGCGTAGGCGAGCATCACTCCGAGATAGGAGTTACCGGAAGCGACCGAACGCTGCAGACGCGAGTCAAGCGACGGCGCGAGCACGATGGGCCGCGCCGGGGACGTTAGCGCAACCTCCGCGGTCTCGTCGAGCATCACGGTGCGCCGTGCAACGTCGAGATTCGAAACCATCAGTGCGAACGGCTTGTCACCGCGCCTCTTACGGTCCCTCAATCTTCCAACCGCGGCGGCGTCACCGGCGTCGCAGGCCAAGTGATAGCCGCCGATCCCCTTGATCGCCACTATGAGGCCATCGCGGAGAGCCTGCGCAACCGTGGTGATCTCGGTGTCCAGCCGTGGGCCGCATTCGGGGCATGCCGTCGGCTGCGCGTGGAAGCGCCGTGAGCGTGGATCGTCGTACTCGCCTTGGCAGTAAGCGCACATCGGGAAATCGTCCATGGTGGTGAACGGGCGGTCGTAGGGCAGACCGGTGACGATCGTGTAGCGCGGGCCGCAGTTGGTGCACGCGATGAACGGGTAAGCGTGTCTGCGGTCAGTGGGCTCGCGCATCTCGGCGAGGCAGTCCGCGCAGACGGCGGTATCGGGTGGGATCGACGTGACGCCGGCGTAATCGAGACTGGCAACGATGCGAAACCCGCCATCATCGCAAATCGCTGGTATTTCGGTTACCGCTACTGCGTCAACCTGGGCCAAGACCGGGCCACCCCGGAGGTCGGTGACGAATTGTTCGACGACGACGGGATCGCCCTGCGCTTCGATGAAGACGCCGGCGACATCATTGCCGACGAAGCCGCTCAGCCCGAGCCCGTGCGCGGCACCGTAGACGAACGGACGAAAACCAACCCCTTGGACGACGCCGGTGATACGGACCGCCACCCGGCGAGCGCCCACCTGGCTGGGCGCCATTTAGCCATCTCTCCGAATCATGACGTGACTATAACCGGGCCCGTGATTGCCAGGGCGATACCGGCAAACCAAACGCAACACGTCAGCAGAGCAGGTCTTCCTTGACGGTACTGCAACGAATTTCGCCGTCGACGTCCCGGTCGGACGCAGCGGGAACATTCCCGTCAGACGCACCAAGGCCATCTCCGGCCAACCGTGCCAGATCGGCAGGCGATTGTTGAGGTATCGGTGACCACGAGTCGCAGCACGTCTTCCACCCGATCCAGGGCTGCCACGCGCGCGAACTCTCTGAGTGTGACTCTGGAACTCATAGATGAGCAACTGGTTCTACCGAGCGAGCCCCGCACCGGCCGCCCGATCGCGCCCGCCAGTCGATGTCCGGCTAAGTACCCGGCGGCAGCCGCCAGAAAGCGATGCAGCGTGCCACTCCCAACTCACCGGTCCACGGACGCCGTCGCGGCGGCTATCCGATCGGCCCGAAACAGGATCGTGGCCTGTTCGGCAATGTCGCCGAATCACGACGGTTCAGGAAGGTATCGCCACGCCAGCCCAACGCGCTACGACTACCCGTATCAAACACCCAGAGCGTCTCAACGACGGCCCGAAGCCCAGGAGTGTAGGCGCGAGCACTCTCTGCGCTGCCCCGCGTTACTGTGTGGACAAGAACGTCAAGGGGGCGGATCATGCTCTTTGGTGAAATTTTCGGACCCGACCTTGTGGTCGTTGTCATTGTGTTAGCGGTGCTGCTATTTGGCGGTTCAGCCATTCCAAAACTTGCGCGCAGCTTGGGCTCGGCCAAGAGTGAGTTCGAAAAAGGGCTGAAGGCGTCCGTGGACACCGATGATTCGGTCACCAAGGCCACCGATACCGCCCAGGGCGGCAAATAGTCTTCGATTGACATTGTTCAACCCTCTGACCTCTTTGCCTGGATCCATCGCGACGGTGCAGGTTTGAGAGGTTGACCATACGCGAAATGGTGCAGGCTGTTCAACCTGATGGATGCCCAACGACTCTCGAGTTATGAGTGCAAAACAGACACCCCCTCCCTTTTGGGGAGGGGGTGTCTTACCTAGTGG
>PMLJ01000022.1 GCA_003158855.1 Acidimicrobiaceae bacterium | reverse complement strand
TTCCATCTTCTTAACTGTCGCGCGTATGTTCTTGAGGTGGGTCGCAGGTTCCTCTGTTCTGCCGATCGTCAAGCGGAGTTGCGCAACCAGTTTCGCCGCCTCTATTCCAGCAATGCCGCCGAATGAGGGAACTTGTTTCACTGTTCGAGTTATTGCCTCCACTACGAGGAAATAACTAAGCACTACATTGGCAAGACCTCGAGGGCTTAGGTCTCCTGAATCCTGGAGCCTTAGAGCTTCTTGGTAACTTCGGGACGGCCCAGAGGCGAGACGTTCAATGATGTTGTGACGCTCCAATAGTTTCTGCATTTCAATGGCCGACATTTCCCGTGCTCTATACGACGTAAAGGTTGTCACCATCCAAGGGGAGAGTATTTCCCCCATACGGCCATCCCTGAAGAGTTGTGCAATTCTGAGGAGTTCAATCCGGGGGGGAATATCAATCGAATTGGCGAGAGCCGCCGTTACAAGCGGTAATTGGGTGTTTTCGATATAGCTCCACGCAGCTTCCATCGTTGAGGCGTTGCACTTGAACCAGATGACGTGGCTTCCCCGCACCACCACCTCTGCCGGCACCGACGACGAGTATTCCGGTCCTAGGTTCATCGTGTGGTTGATTTGGGGTCTCGCGGAAAGTAGTTGAGGGGGACACACTTCCACAGGCTCGATGCGAACATTTTGACCCAGTTCGAGTCTTCCAATGGGAAGTGCCGAGGCGACGACATATCCCCACGCGGTCCAGATCTTCTGATGAAGAGTCGCCATGAAATGACAATACAATCCAAGGCAACGGTCAAGAGCGACTCGCAACCAAAGGTCCCACTAGCAACCTCGCGTCATGGTTCTATATCGACGACATTTTCTTCTTTGGTTCGATCAGCATGATCTCCACAGGGAACCCGAGATCACCCAATCGACCGATTGCGGTTCTGAGTGCTAAACGTGACTCCAATAAGTGCAACCTAATGGAGGCTTGACGGTAGCGTTCCCTAATTGGAGTTTGCGGGCCTGAAACCTTGGTACTAGGCCAACTGTCACCCTAGCCAGAAAATTCGAGCTGCGAATTCTAACAATCAAGTCGCCTCTTGGCATCAGGAACTAGCATTCCTGCAAATCTGCAACGATTCCCGCTTGTGTAGGAATCGGCTACGACCAAAGAAGAGAGTCAGCGACTATGACACTGGGGCGGGATCTGCTGACGATAGATTGCATAACTGACGCCACTTACCAGTTCTCAAAACGTGATGAAAAGGTGCCACTCCTTGGCGCCGCTAAGTTGTTGGCTAGTCACGACTTAAACGTCGTCAAGCCCGCGCTCTTGTATGCGGACAAAGTGACTCTTTACTCGGGGAACCCATACATTGCGTCCCAGATGAGGCATCGAGGGTTGCGTCTCAGCATGCAGATCCCAGCGCTTGCAGTAATGGAGAGCTTTGCACACGGAGGTGTGACCGAAATTAACGGCATTGCAATTCCCAAAGGTCTTATTCCTCAGACTGACGATTTCATGGCGTTCGTTGAAAGATCCCGTGCCTATGTTGAGCAGGCCGAGGCAGTTGGACCGCAATGGTGGAAGGGAGCACCACCTGACATTGAGAACAATCCCCGTTCGCAAGAACTTACCGCTGCTTTAAACCGGTGGCAACGTGAGATCAGCGAGTTCTCAGATTGGATCGCTCAGGAGATTCGGCAAGAAGAAGAGGATCTGCACTCTCCAGATCTAAGAGCGGCTTTGGATCTGGGAATTCTTGAGATCAAGGGTCATCTTGACTACGAGCTAGAGCAACAAGCTGATTCGCCAATTGGCTTATTGACAAGTGACGAGGTCGAAGAATACTCACTCAATGGCGCAGTCAAAATGATGCAGCAGATTGCCGGTGGTGGATCGGCGATAATGCTTGACGAGTGGTCCGAAGACTTGAGTTCAAGCCTTGGCTTGAACAAATCTGACATGCGACTATTGGACACGGCCTCTTTCCTTGGAGTGAGCATCCTCTCGCGATTTCCACGTGTTCAAAACGCCTCAATTGAGGAACTGATTGACCTGCGGGAAGATTTGGCAGGCCCTCTGGTGCGACTCAGGGCGGCCCTAGTCACGTCCAGCAGGCAAGCGCAGGCGGAAATTCGACAAGAAAATCTGGACGAGATTATTCGAACGATTTTTGTCGAAGAGATTGAGCCGTCGTTGCTTGAGATTGAGGAAGCTCGGAGAGACAACTCTTATATTCAGAACCTACTGAGTTCTGTAAAGGACCCTCGTCAAGCCGTTGCGCCTGGGTTAAGCCTCGCAGTTTCAATTGGCCTGGACAAGCCGATTCTCGCTGCTGTGGCCACCGCAATTGGTTGTTCTGGACCTCAACTGCAGGCGGTATGGGGCATGCTGCAAGAAGACAAGAGAATTCAGAAGATGAAGTTCTACTTCTTGCACCGAATGAATGAATAGAGTAACCCCTCGACGGCTCCGGCGCTAAGAATATTGTGGATCCAAACTACTGAGACGAACAATCACGGCGTCGCGAAAATCAAGGTGAGCTCCCAGCATCACAGCACCCGCAAACTGCATTCCACTAATTGACGATGAAGAATCACTGTAATTTGATGCGATTTCGGTTGTCGCAAATTGTTGGTGTCGGAGGCCCGACGTGACAAGTGTGCAACCTTTCATTGGAGGTTGGCAGCGGTCCGAAATTGAGAGCTCCGGCTTCTGATGAGTTGGAGAATGCGCGAGGGTGCTCAAACTTCAAAATGGGGGTCTCCATGTCACTGTCAATCGACAGACCCAGCAAGGAGATCCCGTTGCGAGAGACGCGCAGACACGGACAGTAAAAACAGATACGTCAGTGTCGTAGACTTTTGACACGGCTTTTTGGGGGTTTAGATGAACCGCTTGGCAAGAACTTTTTCAGCACTGGCGGCCGCGGCGGCGATGTCCTTTGTGCCGGTGGGGACGCTCGCAGTGACTGGCGCTGCCAGCGCTGCCACGGTCCACACTTGCGCCTCTGCCGCGCTCTCTGTGAAGTTGGGAGCCCAGGGACATGCTGCTATGAGCAGTGCAGGTTTCGCTGTTGCTGTTACCAACAAAGGGGCAACCTCCTGCTCTCTCGATGGTTTTGCAACGGTCACCGCACTGACGAAGACCGCAAGCCCGAAGCCCATTACATTTGTTCACACCTCACGCTCGCAGTCCTACGCGACTGCTTCTCCTAAGACGGTTGTCTTGGCTCCTAAGGGAACTGCTTCGTTCGGTATTTCATATACAGATAACAAGGACCAGCAGTACGGCAATGCGACCGGTTGCCAGATGTATGCGGTGAATGTCCGGTTGCCAGGTGTAAAGCCGAGGCACACGACAAGAATCTCAATGCCTGCAATTGACGGCCCGGCCGAAAACTACGTGAACTCCTGCTTCACAGCGTTCGAGTTCGGCCTAACGCCTATCGTGAAGGGCTCAACGCCTCCGCAGCCGTAGTCTTCACCGCTAAGGCCTGGCCGTCGTCGTTCTCCACGGCCGTGATGGTTCTGGTATTGCGAGACTGCACGTCTCTTGCACTTTCAGCACACTCGGTGGGCGAAGAGTGCAGCGTTAGCCAAGTGACTACTTGGTTCGACGCCATTGATGTCGAGCGATGTCCAAGACGTAGAGGGCGTAACTTGCCTTCGGCAATAAGGCATAACTGGCTGGACCGATACGCAGGCCGATACCGCCGCTTACCGCGTGACCTGTTATCGACCAATTGTCGGCAGTATTCAGATACTGATACCACTGGTGCCCGCGGTCGGTCGTGACATCGATGATGGAGTTGCTGACCATCACAACGGAAGTCGAACTTTCCGGAATCACCTTGCTGACGTAGAAAAGCGACCCACCCGCCCAGTCCGTGGCGAGTTGTGGCCCCGCCGCCGTCCAGTGGGCGCCGCCGTCCGTGCTACGAACAGGGAACGTCTCAGGCCCGCCATTTTTCTTCCATACGCCCCATCGGAAGGTGGGTCCCGATGACTTCAACGTCACCTGCCGTGCCTGCGCGGCGGTCAGCGTGGTTCCCCAGGGCAGTGCGGGGTTCGTGGAGGATTGGGAGAGTCCACGCTGCATCGTCAGCGTCGCCGGATAGGGCGAGGAGGTGGCACCCGCGACCGTCGATGAGAAGACGGCGAGCACGAGGGTCGCGCAAGCAACATAATGAGTTCTCCGCATAAAAGCCTCCTCGTGACCAGATTTTTCCCTTCTGGACGTGACAGTAGCGCTCTGTGACTGCTCAATTGGGTCAGCGGGTTTCGGCGTTTTGCCCCACGAGTTCGACTGGCTCTCCGTGTGCCGTTCCGCGCCAACCAAGTCGCCGGCCCGACGCAACACTTCAGTTCTGCAACCTTGCACTGGCGGTTGGCAAATTGAAGCGCCTCAATCGGGACGATCTCGCTTGTACGGGATTGCGGCGTATGCGAGGCACCGGACACTACGGGTTCAGGTTAGGATCCGCTACCTTCCAGGACGTCCCTCCGTCTGTCGTGTCAACGACGACGATCTTCAGTGTCGAGGCTGTGGCCGACGACGGACTCTCTTGAAGAATGGCCCAACCGTCCTTGGGGCCATGGAAGGTAACGCCGACCGGGGTAGCGTGAAAATTCTTCGCGATCGGCAGAGTCGCGTCGGCAAACGTTGTCGCGTTCGTTGTCGTTGCTACCGTTGCCGACCCTGTAGTGCACGGTCCGCAGTAGCCAAGAATCCAAGCACTGGTCTTTCCCGTACTGCCGAAACTCTCTATCGTTGCGAACACGCCACCAGAATCTGCCGGCGCCGCAGGCTTTACTTCATCTGACACCACGGCCTTCCAGCTCTTGCCACCGTTTAACGTTCGCTCGACGGCGTAGGCCATACTGCCCGCGCTTTCTCCCCAGTTGTAGAGCAGCCACGCGGACGTACCCGAGCACGAAATCCAAGGGGCTGGCTTTCTCGCAGGGACGTTACCGGCGGCCGGGACTCGTGAACCCGAGAGCGAGAGCTTCCATGATTCACCGTTGCTAGATGAGTACACGCTGCCGCTGTCGCTCTCGCCAAGCCAGAGACTTCCCGAGGGAGTAGCGCACATTGACGTCGCCGCTGCCGGCGTAGTTACCTTGAGCCACGTCTTCATGTTGTTAAGGGTGCGCAGCAGCACTCCCTTGCTAGTGAGCACCCAACCATTGGAAGGTCCAGTGAACGTGTAGGCCATGACCGAGCCTTGGACTGGTTCACGTGCAGCCGACCAAGAACGTCCGCCGTCTGTCGTGGAAATGAGTCCTTCTCCGTAAAGAAGTGCCCAACCGTCAGAAGTGTTTATGAAGTCAATGCTGACAATCCCGCCCTTATCCGTTTTTGCGGAAACAGATGACAAGTAGCTCGTCGACCAACTACGTCCGCCATTGGTGGTGCCTAGGATTCGGTCCTCAATGCTCGGGTCAATGAGCCATCCGTCATTGGCCGAGACGAACTGAAGGTTTTGACTAGGCGGAAAGTAAAACGGAGAAAAGACAGTACTCGATACGGTGTCCGCTCCGACGGTGGCACGAGGACCGCCAATCGCCTTCGACGCTGGGGTAGTTGCACGTCCAATCGCAACGAGAGCCGCCGCGATGATGACTAACACTGCGAGGACGATTAAGGCGACCCGGAGGCGACGCCGCCGCCCCTTCCGCCGAGCCTCTTTAATCAGTAGTTCCGCGGCGTCCGAAATCTCGAAGGAAACGTCGTGTCGCGCGGGTGTAATTGTCATCGAATTTGTCCTCACTAAATGATACTATCAAATATAGTATCTATGAAAATTCAAGTAGTCAATAAGAACGAGTCCGTGGCGCTTTACGAACAGGTCGCCGCAGAGATTCGAAGAGCAATCGCCGATGGCGAAGCTGCTCCCGGCGAACGACTCCCTTCGGCGATTGACTTAGCCGACGTAATCGGAGTGAACAAGAACACTGTGACTCGAGCCCTTCATATCTTGAGAGACGAGGGCCTGCTGGATTTCACGCGAGGACGCGGCATCCGCGTCGTGGCGTCGCCAAGCAAGAGCAATCTTCAAACACGAATCAATGATCTTTTGGACTATGCACGCAGCCAGGGTTACCGAGGCGAAGAAGTTGTTGCGATCATCAAGTCTCAAATTTGAAAGCAGCAAATTTGTCGCTTCACATAGCCATAGATTGAACTTCATCCGATGAAGTATGAGTTCTCGTCGAAGGCCCGACGTTAACCCCAAGGCGAAATCGAGTGAATAGAAATTGATAATGAGCCGACGGTTGCCTTGAAATCTTGGTCACTTCCCACAATGAAGACTGAAGTTCACTTTGGCAGTTGTGGTTCAGGCCGGTGAGAGGCTTGAAGGCGGAAGATTCTTGGCGCTCCGTGGGCGCTCCGTGGGCGTCTGTGGGCGCCTCACACAGGGCAATGGCGGTTGATGGTGGTCACTGCTGGTCAATGTAAACCCCTTGCAATCGCTGGGTTTACACTGGAAATCCTTGGAGCGGGCGACGGGAATCGAACCCGCGTTCTCAGCTTGGGAAGCTGATGTTCTACCGCTGAACTACGCCCGCGTGTGCTCTATCGTACCGTTCTTGCCAGCCCCCTCTCGTGAGTTCTCCGCGAGCGCCCCGCTTGAATTGACGCGGGGTGTGCGTACGATCGGGGGCATGGCAAATTCATCGTGGCAGAGCCACTGGCACAAGCATCCCGGCGTTCGATCCGGAAACGAGCTCTCGCTGGGGGAAAGGGCCGCTGATCGAATGCGGAACCTAATGGGGTCCTGGCCCTTCGTGTTCGGTTTCTTCGGGGTACTGATCCTGTGGGCACTCGTCAACACGCTTCTGATCCAGCACATCCTTCACCACAAGGCGTTCGACCCGTACCCGTATATCCTGCTCAACCTATTCCTCTCGATGATGGCCGGAGTCCAGGCGGCTGCTCTCCTCATCGCCGCCAAGCGCGCCGACTCGATCTCGTCCGAGGTGGCGCTGCACACGGCGAACAACACCGACGACATCAAGACGCTCATCGAGGAGAACACGGAATTGACCGCCCTCATCAAGACCAACACTGACCTTCTGGAGGAGATTCATCTCCACGTGTCAAACATCGGCAAGAAGATCGGGGCGGACGTGGGGCGCTTCGATCCCGGTGAGGCGCCGCCTCGTTCCTGAGGCCACCCGAGGGCCGGATGAATAGGGAATTTCCCAAGTTCTTCTTGGGGTGCTCTTATGTTCGAAAGTTACCCTTTGCTCGTGGCTCCAACCAGGCAACTTCGAAGGGTCGAGCGTCCAGCATGGACGAATCACTCGATCGCGACCAGGCGACGCGACGGTCACGCCCCGAAGCCGTGGGTGGCTGACCTCCTCGCCGCCGTCGCCGGAATCGGCTTCGGAGCCGTCGTCGCACTGGTCGTCATCGGGGAGACCGGGGGTACCCTCGCTTCGCCGGGTGGCGTGCTTATCGCGGTCGGGCGCCTCGCGGGCTTTACCGGCACGTACTTGATGCTGGTCATGCTGGTGCTGGTCTCCCGGCTTCCCTGGCTCGAACGGACCGTCGGCCAAGACCGTCTCGTTCGCTGGCACCGGCGCATCGGAGGCTGGCCCATCGCGCTCATCGCGCTTCACGTCGTGACCATCACACTCGGATACGCGCAGATGACCAAGGTCGGACCCCTCCATCAGTTGTGGGTGTTTCTCGCCAACTACCCCGACATGCTGGCGGCGATGGTGGGCTTCGCACTGCTGGTCGTGGCCGGCTTCTTGTCGGCGCGGATCGCCCGGCGCAAGATGAAGTACGAAACGTGGTGGGTCATCCATCTCTACATCTACCTGGCCCTCGCGCTGGCGTTCGCCCATCAAATCGTCACCGGGGTGGTGTTCCTCGGACATCCGCTCACGCGGGCATTCTGGATTGCAATCTGGTCGCTCACCGCTGGACTCGTGCTCGTGAGTCGTTTCGTGTGGCCCGTTCTCAAGAACCTGCGCTATCAACTTCGCGTCGCTGACGTCGTCGAAGAAACACCGGGCGTGTATTCGCTCACGATCTCGGGAAAGCACCTCGCGCGCCTGGCGGTCTCGGGCGGGCAGTTCTTCCAGTGGCGGTTCCTCGCGAATGGGCTCTTCTGGCACAGTCATCCCTACTCGCTGTCGGCGCTGCCCCGTCCGCCTTTCCTTCGAGTGACGGTGAAGGGTCTGGGCGATCAGTCGAAGGCGGTCGCGCATCTGAAGCCCGGCACCCGAGTCTTCATCGAAGGTCCCTACGGCACCTTCACGAGGCACGCCCGCACCCAGGGCCTCGTCACGCTCATCGGAGCGGGCGTCGGGATCACGCCGCTTCGCGCGCTGCTGGAAGACCTTCCGATGGACGTCGACGTCTCGGTTGTGATTCGAGCTTCGAGCGCCGAGGACATTGTCCACCGTGACGAGGTCGAGGAGCTCGTTCGGATGCGTGGAGGGGAGTTTCACGAGCTGGTGGGCTCTCGCAAGGAAGTCTCGTTCGATCCCGGAACAATGAGCCGACTCGTTCCCAACATCGCCAAGAGCGACGTTTACGTCTGCGGGCCGGACGGATTCACCGAGCGGGTGGTGGCGGCGGCACTGCGGCAAGGTTGCGACCCTAAGAGAATCCACCACGAAGCGTTCAGCTTCTAGAGCAAGAGGGTAGAAGATGACGACCTTGAACAGTGAGCCAGCGAAATGAGGAGATCGCCAATCGTCATTGCCGGAACGTTGGCCGGTCTGTTCGGCGTGCTGGGTTTTCACACGTCACCGGCGAAACTCAACCTCGGCACGGTAGGGACGGCTGGTTCCAGCCCTACGACCACCAGTCCGTCCCCATCCACCAGTCCGTCCCCATCCACCACTTCGCCGCCCACCACGAGTCCTCCTGCGGCGACGACCGTTCCTCCCGCGACTGCTCCCGCGACCGCAACCTCCTCGAGAGCCGCCAAGACCGGCAACTCGACGACCACGACCGCCGCGCGTACGACGACGACCACGACGAGAACCACCACGACCACTTCGCCGCCGCCGACAACGACGACGACCGCCGCCTCGAGCGCAGCGCGCACCGCCACGGGTCCGCTCGTCAACTACAACTTCGGCGTGCTATCGGTCACGGTCACGGTGACCGGCTCGAAAATCACCAAGGTGACGATCGGCACATTGAACGACGGCGGGAACTTCCGCTCGCAGTCCATTGACCAGATGGCGATTCCGCAACTCGAGCAGCAGGCTTTGCAGGCCCAAAGCGCCAGCATCCAAGGAGTGTCGGGGGCGAGCTACACGAGCGCGGGTTTTGAACTCTCGCTCCAGGACGCGCTGAAGACACTGGGCTTCAAATGACATCCCTCCGGTCACATGGCCCTCGACCCTTGACCATTCATCACCGTGAAGAAGTGATGGGAACCGTCGTCACCTTCGATATCTACGACGACGAGGGGATTGACCCCGGCACGCTGCTGCCCTTCCTCGCCAAGGCCGTCGCCACCCTCCATCGAGTCGACAAGGACTTCAGCACCTGGAAGCCGGACAGTCCGCTCAGTCGGCTGCGTCGAGGGGAGATCGCGCTCGGAGAGGCGCCGATCGACGTCACCGAGGTCCTGGAGAACTGCAAGGGAGCGAAGGAGCTCTCGGGCGGCTGGTTCGACCCGTGGCGCCTTCCCGGGGGCGTCGACCCGACCGGCTACGTGAAGGGTTGGGCCGCCCAGCGAGCGCTCGAGGATCTGGTCGGCAGCGAAGTTGGCGGGGCCATGGTGAACGCCGCCGGAGACATCGCCAGTTTCGGGGGTCCCACCTCCGATGGCCCGTTTCGTATCGGCATCGTTAATCCCTCCTCACCGACGTCACTGGCGTGCACCGTGGAGCTGCGCGGGGCGATCGCGACGTCTGGGGCCTACGAGCGGGGCGAGCATCTGTTCAACCCTTTCACGGACCGTTACGAGACGGCGTTCGCATCGGCCAGCGTCACGGGTCCGGACCTGGGCCTCGCCGACGCGCTCGCGACGGCCCTCGTCGTCGGCGGCGAGGAGGTTCTTGCGCTGATCGAAGGGGTCTACGACTACGAGGCGATGGTGATCGGCCACGAAGGTGCAATGAAGTGGACGACGGAGTTCCCGTTCGCGACCTGACTGTCGGGGCCATTGTGGTTGGGGAGTGTTTCGCGATGTCCCGAGACGAGAAGTTCTGGGACGCCCGTACTTAGGAGTATCGTTGCCATGGTTATGGTGCTCTCAGATCGTTCAATCAAAGAGGCTCTCGAACAGGGTCGAATCATCATCGACCCGATCGGGGACGACTGCATTCAACCCTCTTCGGTGGACCTGCACATCGACCAGCTCTTCCGCGTGTTTCGCAATCACTCCCAGCGGGTGATCGACGTGCGCGAAGTGCAAGAGGATCTCACCGAACTCATCGATGTTGGCCCCACCGACCCGATGATTCTGCACCCGGGGGAGTTCCTGCTCGGTTCCACGGTCGAACGCGTCGCCCTTCCCAACGATCTGGTGGCGCGTCTCGAGGGCAAGAGCTCGCTCGGTCGACTGGGACTGCTGATCCATTCGACTGCCGGTTTCGTGGATGCCGGTTGGGACGGGCATCTCACGCTGGAGCTCTCCAACGTGGCGAACCTTCCCATCACCCTCTATCCGGGCATGAAGATCGGCCAGATCAGCTTCTTCGAGATGACAACGCCCGCCGACCGTCCCTATGGCGCGTCGGGCCTCGGTTCGAAGTACCGTGGCCAGCGCGGACCCACGGCGAGTCGGTACTCGGAAAACTTCAAGAAGTCGTAGCGTCCAATAGATGGAGGGATTGCCGTGCTAGCTCGGATCATTATTGGACTCGGCGTGACGGCAATCTGCTTCATCGTGGCCGGCCAACGCTTCTACTGGCTGTCGCGCCTCATTCGTAGCGGCCAGGCGGCCCCTCGACGCTGGCAGGGCTTTCGAAAGGTCGGCGAAGCCGAGGTTATCGAAGTAGCCGGCCAACGAAAGATCCTTCGCTGGACCGTGCCGGGCCTCGCGCACTTCTTCACGATGTGGGGCTTCACCGTGCTGATGACGACGATCATCGAGGCCTACGGGTCGCTCTTCCAGCTTGACTTCCACATCCCGCTCATCGGCCAGAGCAACTGGCTGGCCTTCGTCGAGGACTTCTTCGCGACCGCCGTGCTGGTGTCGCTCGCGGTCTTCACGATCATCCGCATCAAGAACGCCCCGTCGCGAAAGGAGCGGTCCAGCCGCTTCTACGGCAGCCACCTTGGTGCTGCGTGGCTCGTGCTCTTCATGATCTCCATGGTCATCATTACGTTGCTGATCTACCGCGGCGCGCAGATCAACACCGGTCACTTCCCCTACGGGAACTCGACGTGGGCCTTCGCGAGCCACGTCGTCGCGATCTGGCTCCACCCGCTCGGCACCGGCATCAACAGCGTGCTCGAAGCGGTCTTCCTGCTGGCGAATATCGCGGTGATCACGGGCTTCCTCGTCTTCGTCTCCTACTCCAAGCACCTCCACATCTTCCTGGCGCCGATCAACATCGGCGTCTCTCGTCGCCCCCGCGCGCTCGGTGGCCTCGACAAGACCCCCGACATGGACATGGAGAACGTGACCGAGGACACGGTCTTCGGCGTCGGCAAGGTGGAGGACTTCACCTGGAAGCAGATGCTCGACTTCGCGACCTGCACCGAGTGCGGGCGCTGCCAGTCGGTGTGCCCGGCGTGGAGCACCGGCAAGCCTCTCAGCCCCAAGCTGCTCATCATGGGGCTACGCGACAACATGTTCGCCTCGGCCGACCGGCTCTTGTCGGGCGAGGCCTCGGGCGACGTCGCGACGTTGGTGCCGACGACGATCGACCCCGACGTGCTCTGGTCGTGCACCACGTGCGGCAGCTGCGTCGAGCAGTGCCCGGTGGACATCGAGCACGTGGACGCCATCATCGACATGCGCCGCTACGAGGTCCTGATGGAGTCGAGGTTCCCCTCCGAGGCGAGTCTGCTGCTGCGCAACATGGAGAATCAGGGGGACCCGTGGGGTCTCGGCTCGTCCAAGCGCACCGAGTGGCTCGGCGCGCTCGACTTCGAGGTGCCCATCATCGACGGCCCGATTCCCGACGACATCGAGTACCTCTACTGGGTCGGGTGCGCGGGTTCGCTCGACGAGCGCGGCCGCAAGCAGGTCGAGTCGACCGCGAGGATGCTGCACCGTGCCGGGGTGACCTTCGGAATTCTCGGACCTCGCGAGTCCTGCACCGGAGACCCCGCGAGGCGCCTGGGCAACGAGTACCTCTTCCAGGAGATGGCCAAGGCCAACATCGCCACCCTGCACGAAGTGGGCGCCAAGAAGATCGTCGCCAGCTGCCCGCACTGCTTCAACACGATGAAGAACGAGTACCCGGGTCTCGGCGGCGAGTTCGAGATGATCCACCACGCCGAGCTGCTGAGCCACCTGGTCGGCGTTGGCCGCCTCGTTCCAGGCGTCAACTACTCCGGGACCGTGACCTACCACGACCCCTGCTACCTC
>PMLJ01000015.1 GCA_003158855.1 Acidimicrobiaceae bacterium | reverse complement strand
AGAGGGCAACCTTTCCCCCTTCGAGCACTCCGACCGACTCGATGGCCGCGGCGAAGCGTGCGGCAGCGTCGTCGAACTCCACGTAGTTCAATCGGCGGTCACCCTGGACAACGGCGTCGCGCTCCGGCACGACGTCGGCAACTTCTTCCCACACAGATGCAAAATCGAGAAACAAGATCCCCCCGATCCCGTTCAGGCCCTAACTGCTTCGCCTCGGCGCCAGGCGGCACCTTGCTCCTTAGGCTACGCCCTTCAGCGCGGGCAATCCGGAGATCATTTTCGATTTGGGGAGACCATCTTCCAGTCGGGTCGCCACTCGCCACTCCGACGCGCGGAAGGCCAACGTCGAGCCCTTTGCCTCAGTCCTCGAAGTCCGGCTGCGTGGTTCGAAACGTCGATCGTCGCTCCTCCTCGACGAACTCGCGGGCAATGAAGCCGAAGCGCGTCTGCTCGTAGTAGGTCAAGCCGCTGAGCGGCGGGGAGTACGCGTGGATGCTCACCGCCGGATCACCGGACTCGAAAACCACGTCATGCACGTAGTCGGTGGCGAACGACCCGTACTCGCCCACGCCGAAACTCGCCGAGTCGACACCGACGCCGTCGGCGGCCCGATGCCTCTCAAGCAGCGAGCCAGCCGTGACCCGGAACGCTCCCGACGAACCGCCATGATCGTGCCAGTCGGACTCCTGGCCGTTCTCCCACGTCAGCAGCTTCACCTCGAAGCCTGGCGTGCGAAACAGAAGAAGCCACCATCGACTCTCACGGTCCGCGACGATGAGATCCCCGAAGAGGTCGGGCCGATTCGCGACCGCTTCGATCACCTTCTCAAGTTGGGCGGGGCTCAGGCGACCGTCTGGAAGGTCAAGGCTTAAGAGGAGTGCGTGCAACTCCTCTGCACGCTCGCGGGGTGCCTCGCTGACCTTGTCTACAAACCTCAGTGACATCGTGACTCCGTTTCGTTGTTTATTCTATTATTTCTATAGTTTAAGTAGTTTATAGCAGCAAGTCAAGCATCACCAAGGTTTGCCCACCAATATCCGAGGAACCAAACGACTCACGGGCACAATCTCGCCTTCATCAGCGAAATTGTGCCCGTGAGTCCAGGGATCGATGTCGGCACACAGGTGCGCACGGCATCGAACGTCCGCGCTAGTGAATGAGCACCTTCAGCGCGTCATGCATTGACGCGTTTCCGAAGACGTCGTAGGCCTCAATCATCTGATCGAACGAGAATTCGTGCGTCACGAACTCCTCCGCCGGCAGCTTGTGTTCGGCGACGAGCTTCAACAGCATCCCCAAGGTGTTCGTGTTGACGAGGCCCATCGAGATGTCGATATTCTTGATCCACAGTTCGTTCAGTTTGAGGTCAACGGACTTGCCGTGAACGCCGATGTTGGCGACGTGTCCACCAGGGCGCACGATCTCGGTCGCCATGGTGAAGGTCTGCGGAACCCCGACGGCCTCGATCGCAACATCGACACCCAGTCCGTCGGTCAGAGCCATTACCTGCTCCTTCCAGTCCGCGTCACCCGAGTTGATGGTGTTGGTCGCTCCGAAATCTGTGGCCCGCTTGAGTCGGGCGTCATCGAGATCGATCGCGATGATCTTGGACGGACCGTACAAGCGCGACGTCATCACTGACGACAGTCCCACCGGTCCCGATCCGATCACGGCAACGACGTCGCCCGGATTGACGTGGCCATATTGCACGCCAATCTCGAAGCCGGTGGGCAGGATGTCCGACAGCAGGATTCCTTCGGCGTCGCTCATCCCTTCTGGAACCTTGTAGACCGAGTTCTCCGCGAACGGGACTCGAACGTACTCAGCTTGGGTGCCGTCGATCATGTACCCGAAGATCCAACCAATTCCCGCCACGCCCTCCGGGTCGAGACAGTGGCTGTAGAGACCCTTGCGACAGTTGGAACACCTTCCGCACGAACTCACGCACGAGAGAATGACCCGATCGCCCACCGCAAGTTGCGTCACGCCGGAACCGACCTCGGTGATGACGCCGATCCCCTCGTGGCCGAGGATTCGACCAACTTCAACTTCGGGAACGTCACCTTTCAGGATATGAAGATCCGTGCCGCAGATCGTCGTCGCCGCCATCTTCACAATCACGTCCGTCGACTGCTGGATTGCTGGGTTCGGAACTTCTTCCCAACTCTTTTGACCAGGACCTTTATAAACGAGAGCCTTCACGGCCTACCTCCTGCCATTCTTGGTATCGAAAGGCACGATGCCGATCGCGTGACCGGATTTGACCAAATTGGAGACAATCCGGTCACCAGTCTGGAACTTAGGCCCTTAACACGGCGTACCAGTAGGGCCAGATGTCACCTTCACTCGATGCGCCTTCTCGCCAATGATTCAGGGCCTACGCAGCAACGTTAGAAGTTGGCGCCCGCGAGCCGTGTCGAGGACTCGCTCTTCAGTTTCCGGATCCGAACGACGGCCCGCCCGAGCGAAGCGACCACACCCGCCTCGACGACTCCCGCGACCCAGCCCCAGGCGTTGGCCCGCGCGATCGTGAAGATGATGATCGGAACCAACTCGAGAACTATCAGGGCGATCAAGAGCGCGGCGTAGGGGCCGTACTCGAGCGCCGCGTCATTGATCCGGTTCGACGGGTGCGTCTTCGCACGCCAGAACGCGTCAAGTACCTCTCGCTTCTCGCGCCACGAGCAACTTCGATAGACGTCCAACCTCACGTCCCAACGATAGCGACCCCCGAGAATTCCATGCGCGGGGCCCTTGCCACGTCTGCCGGAGGACGCCAAGGCCGATGCCATCCGTTTCTTCACGACTAACCAGCGAGAACACGCGATGAGCATCGTGCTTCATGCGAAGGATCAACCTCGTAGCAAGGTGTTGGTCACGCCCGACGAGGGTCCGCTCTTGGTGCCGAAACCGAGGGCGGTGACGAACACCGACGGGGCAAAATGACGAACGAATTGCCTATCGGCTCTTCGGCACGATCTTTTGCGACCAGGACGATTCGTTCACGTGGCCTGAGGAGCCAAAGGATCCAAATGCTCGACAATCTGTCGCAGCCGGGAACCAAGATCAAGAGTGCACTGTGGGTTGTAAAGCGGTCCCGCACCATCAGAGAGCAGCCATCTTGACATCGCGACACCTTGCGCGTTGGGAAGAGGGGCCATCAGAGCGACAATCATCGCTCGAATCTCCGCTTCGGCCGCGATGATTCGATCGTAAACAACTGGCACCCTTAGATCAAACAACTTCAAAGACACGTCAGATTCGGTGAAGATGTCTAACCAGTTTCGGGCCAACACCTGGCGCGCCCGGGGCGTAGCAATCTGTTGGATTCGCTCCTCCATCAGTCGACTCGACTCGGGAGCCTCTCCTTTCGCGAGTCGGCGATCAAGATCTGAGCCGATCATTCGGGCACCGAACTTGACCCAAAGCGGTGTCAAGCGATGGATCGATTCCTGCGCTTTGCGGACGTCGACCCCGGTGAGCGTCTGCCGATCGCTTCGCCGGTCAACTTGACTACCGGTGCCACCCTTCATCGCGTAGCGCCTGGAACGACTGACTTCTCGCGGTTGGCCTTTGCGGTCGGGTTCTGTAAGGTGAAATGACTTTTCGTTACTCATGACTCCGCTCCTAATTGGAAACTACTGTCTTCACATTTTCGCGGGAAGGCTTCGAAAAGATTCTTAATAACCGGCCGTTCGTCGTCAAAATTCCTTAATGGCAACTCGGCCCGCTCTTCCTAAAACGATCGACCGCTGCTTCGCAACTCCGGGCCGTCAGGAGTTTCGATGGTGGGGACGAGGGGTTATCGCCTGAAAGCCTCCGTTACGCCCCCCTCACTGGTCGGACCGACCAATTGGGCACTGAACCTTGGTGGAAGATTCTCCGTGTCACCAGTTTCTTCTTACTCAATGCTCATGGCGAGCAAACTCTTGGCGCACGTCACCGATTCAAGCGGCACAACCTCGCCTCGGCGCAGGCACGCGCGGGCGCCATGTCGTCGTTGTGACTTCGAATGAATTTGTTGGCATCGCCGTCATAATTCATGGCCACGGCATCCTCAAGCGCGCGGAGCCACGATCTGCAGCTGCCCAGCGTGTCGGCGCCCACGCCAACCCTGCCAGCGAAACGAATCGAGCGAATCCAAACGACCCGTGAGCACCTCGCGGGCCACCAGCCCCTTCACGGCTTTCGCTGCGTGGCCAGCCGCCCGCCCGCCGCCATGGGTGACGAACCTGATTGTCGTCAGGTTGACCGCACCCGACAACTCGCCAAGATCAATGGCTGCCTCATGCTCCCTGGGCAGAAGATTGACGACGCCCACGCCCTTGAGGTCTTGGATGAGGACAGCCGTCAGATGTTCCTTCCAGAACGCAGCCACGTTCCCGACGGCCGGAAGAGATGCGTTCATCTTGAGCCGGTAGTCAGCCACCGCGTCTTCAGCAGTCGTCAGTCCGTAGAGGCCGGATGGGACGAGGATTCGCCGCCGCTGCGCCGGGCTGAGGCTCTGGGGCTCCAGGTGCGACCAAACCACTCCGCAGTAGCGCCGCCAACCCGCGAGCAGCCCCGCCCGGCCCTCCACCACCTCCCTTGACGCCTCGAGCGCCCGCTCGAGAAGTGGACCACGCACCTTCAAGGTCTTCTCCAGGAGATCGGGCGAGGCAGAGACGAGCAACTCTCCGAGCGCCGCGATGATGATCCTTCGAGGCTCGGCCAAGTCCGCATCGAAGGCCCCAATTTTGGGAGTGTTCGATCCACCGGCGTTTTTTGCTTCAGATGGCGGGATGAGTACGAAGAGTGGGCCGGTCACGGCTCACACGGTACCCTCTTCAATCAACTACGCCGCTCGAACCACGTCCGGGGTCAGTCCCAGATTGCGCAGGAAGTGGCGAACCTTGATCACCTGATCTTCGGTGAGGTCCCGCGTACGCGTGGAGCCGAACGAGATGGTGTCGCCTTCGACCGTCACTGCCCAGTTTCCTCGATGCGTCTCGTGAACTTCACCGAAGCGGGCGAGCAACGAGCAGACGTCATGCCACTGAATATTGTGATTGAGCGGATGTCCGAAGAGTTTTTGGGCGGTAATGCGGTGATGGTGATCCAACTTGATCGACATAGTCAACCCCCTCATCGAGGGCTGAGGTTTTCCGCCCTCATCAGAACTCTGTACCCTCTAGAGGCGAATGTCAAGGAGTGCCACAAGTTCGACGTGCTCTGTCATTGGGAAAAGGTCAAATACCTTCAAATCAGACAGGATGAAGCCTCCGGCCATGAGGGTCTTCAGGTCCCGGGAGAAGGTCGCAGCGTCACAGGACACGTAGACGAGCCGCTTCGGTGCCCTACGAAGCAGTGCGTCGACGACACCTCTGGCGAGGCCGCTCCTCGGAGGGTCGAGCACCACGATGTCGCCCTCGCCCACGGAATCGTTGACGGCCCGGGGGCTCACCGACCATTCGCGAACCTTCAAATGACGAAGCCCGTCGCCGTTCTGTCGAGCGTCTCTGACCGCGTAGGGCGAAGATTCGACGGCGGTGACCCTCCCGCCCGGACCGACCGCCTTGGCGAGGGGGATCGCGAACAGCCCGACCCCGCTGAAGAGGTCGACGACGTGGTCACCGACCTGGGCATCCGCGAAGGACAACACCGCCTCGAGCAACTGCTGGGGAGCCGAGCGGTGCGACTGCCAGAACGAACGCGGCGAGACCGCGAAATAGTGGCCCTGCACCGACACTCGAGATTGGGTGGAGGGCTCCAACGGCTCGCCGTGGAAGGAGCAGAGTTCGTACATCGTTCCACGATGGGTATCGCGGCGCACCACCGCGAAGGGCTCGCCGTCGCCAATGGCTCGCAGTTCCACTTCTTCGGCGCCCTCCCATGAAGTGCCAAAGGCCGGGGTGAACACTTCGTTGGCTATCCAGCATGACTCGATCGCGACCAGTTCGTGGGATCGCGCGCCGCGCAGGCACAGTTGACCGTCCTCGTTCACCGCGCAGCGAAGTCGCGTGCGAGATCCCTGGGCTGGAATCAAGGCGGGCGTGACGGTGACGTCGCGCTCCACCCCGGCGATCCGTTTCAGGTGCTCGCGCACGAGGGAGAGCTTCCACGATGCCTGCGCCGTTGGCGAAGCATGCTGGAGATCGCAACCTCCGCAACCGCCCGGATGCGCGTAGTCGCACGGCGCGCTCACCCGCTCGGCACTCGCCTCCACGATCTCGACGGCGTCGCCCCTCGAGAAATTGGCCGTTGTTTCAGTGACGTTGACGAGCACCAACTCGCCCGGCAAGCTGTGACGGACGAAGACCACTCGGCCATCGGGCAGGCGCCCGACTCCCCCGCCAGTGGCGGGACGTTCAATACGAACTGGGGCTTCGGATAAGGAAAAAGAGTCGCTACTCACTACTGCAGCCTACTGAGACCGCAAGATACGAGCCTTGGCGCCGTGAACATCGTCAGCGGGGCTCGTGAGATCTCGACGTGATCTCCCGGGGAGCGACGAGGCGAGGATCACCCCAACGCCCAGCGCCGCCCGCGATCAACTCGTGGCGTGCGTCAAGAACAGATCGACAAGAGCCGCCGCGCGTTGGCGGGCGGCGGGGGTCTCGAGGGCGGTCTGGGCAAGCAGCTCATCGGGATCAACACCGAATTCGCGTGCGTGCTCTTCGCCGCTGGAGAACCACTCGCGAAGCTGCGCGTCGTCAATTTCGGGATGGAACTGAACACCTACATTCTTGCCAATGGCGAAAGCCTGAACGGCTCGAGACGTCGTCGCCCACAGTTCGGCGTCGCCCGGCAGCATGCAGCGATCGAAGTGGAATTCGAACCAAGGACCAGCAACGATGCCGGAGCCGTTCTGGGCCTCCACCTCGTACCAGCCAATCTCGGGCTCGTTGGAAGGCTCGACGACGCCGCCATGGAACTGGCAGAGAGCCTGGGCCCCGAAGCAGATACCAAAGATGGGAATGCCGAGTCGGGTCGCGTGGGCGATGAGACCGAGCTCGCGACCAAACCACGCTGCTTCCACGTCAATGTCGTAGACCGCGCTCTTCGAGCCCAGGATCACGAGCACGTCGTAGCCCTCGATATCCGGAGTGGGGTTGAACTCGTCCATCATCGCGACGTCCAACTCGTAGCCGCGCGCCGCAAAAGCCTCACCAACGAGCCCCGGGCTGTCCTCGAGATGATGCCGTAGGAAGAGCGCCCGCGCCATTACTTCGTCGACCTTACAGGGGAATCCCGGTCCAACACGGTCTCGGCGCCGTCACGTGACCCTTCAACGCGTTGTAGTCGGACAGGAGAAAGAACCGTTCGCACAGGAGGTCAGCCTAAAGCCGCAGGCCGGTGAGACTATCCATTTGGAAGTGACCAGCCCATCGACTGGGCGATCTCCTTGCAGGTGGGACAGATCGGGTACTTCTCGGGATCGCGTCCGGGCACCCAGACCTTGCCGCACAGTGCCTTCACTGGCGTCGCGTTGATCATGCCACCCACCACAGAATTGTCGAGAGGCACGAATTCCCCGTCTTTGGGCGTGTAACCCTCGAGGACGATGTGGGTGAATCGATCATGATCGCCGTCGTCCAACTTCGTCGTGGAGATGACGGCTAGTTCGGTGTCCACTTGAATGCTCACGGACAAGACTTTACCGACATGGGTAGTGTCAAGGAGTCATGAAACGACGGCGACGCCCCACCCCTTCCACCAGGCCGATCGGGCGCGTCGCGTCGCACTTCACGCGAGAAGGGACTCCGAAGAGTCCGTATCGTACTGAATCGGAGGCGAAGAGCGCGGCTCAACTAGCCTGGACGCTCAACGGAGTCGATCTGAACGCCTACCGGTGCGACTACTGCTTCCAGTGGCACATCGGAAAGCGCTTTCGAGACGATTAGCAAAATTCGAAGAATAAAGGCAATATAGGAGGACTTGAAATGAAAGGTCCCACATGTCGGTTCAGGCGTACATCTTGATTCAGTCCGAAATTGGCTCGAGCGAAGCGGTGGTGCTCGCCACGCGCGCGGTGCCCGGCGTTGTGGAAGCCTATGAAGTGACTGGTCCCTACGACGTGATTGTTCGCTGCGGAGCAGACAGCGTGGACGACCTGGGCAAGTTCATTGTGGGAGCGATCCAGAAAGTCCCGGGGATCACGCGCACGTTGACCTGTCCCGTCGTCAACATCTAACCGAAGGCCCCCTCGGCCTTCAGGGCCAATTGGCGCTCGAGACCAATCCCCCAATCACTCAGCCCCTCGCGGGTTCCTGAGCCAGCGACGTGCGGCTCCATTCGAATCTCGCCGGGCGTCTTCGAAAATCGCGGAGCGGGTCTCGGCTGCACTGGCCCTTGGGTGGTGAAGACGTCGCGCTCGACGTTGTAGCGATGAACCACGGCTTCGCGAGGCGAGAGCACCGGGGTGACGCAGGCGTCGACGTCCTCGAAGATAGCCGTCCACTCGTCGCGGGTCCGGGTTTTGAAGATCCCGGCGAACTTCTCCTTCATCGAAACCCAGTGCGACTTGTCCATCTGGGCGGGAAGTTCACCCGATGACAGGCCTAGACCCCGCAGGAGTTCCTCGTAGAACTTCGGCTCGATTGCCCCGACGGCGACGTATTCCCTGTCCATCGTCTCGTAGACCTCGTAGAAGGGCGCACCCGTGTCGAGAAGGTTCACTCCCCTTTCCTCGCTCCAGATCCCGACGTTCATGAACGAGTGAGTCATCGCCAGCAGCGAGGCCGAGCCGTCCACCATCGCCGCGTCGACAACCTGACCTTCGCCGGTCACCCTCGCCGAGATCAGGGCCGACAGCACGCCGAGGGCCAGGAACATCGAGCCTCCACCGAAATCTCCGACCAGGTTGAGGGGTGGAACCGGCCGGTCGCCCGCTCGCCCTACCGGCCAAAGGGCGCCCGATACCGCGATGTAGTTGATGTCGTGACCCGCACGCTGCGAAAGAGGGCCGCTCTGCCCCCAACCGGTCATACGCCCGTAGACGAGACGCGGATTCCTCTGCCACACGTCGTCGGGTCCCAGTCCGAGCCGCTCGGTCACGCCCGGTCGAAAGCCCTCAACGAGCACGTCGGCTTGCTCGCAGAGTTCCAGCACCAGATCCCGTCCGGCGCGATTCTTCAGGTCGACCGCGACCGAATAGCGCGATCTGTTCAGCACGTCCCACGAGGCGGTCCGCTCGATGGACCAATCACCGCGTTCGAGCCGAAGGACGTTCGCGCCGAGGTCGGCGAGGAGCATGCACGCGTAAGGGCCCGGTCCGATGCCGGCCAGTTCAAGCACCTTTATTCCCTCGAGCGGTCCACCCACGATGTCAGTGTACAAAGACTCGACGTCACTGTTCGGCTAGTCCCACCAGAGGTCGTGCCCGAGGACGCCCTTGCCAATGAGACCCAACTGAACCTGGCTCGTTCCTTCGACGATCGTCAGTTGGCGCGCGTCGCGGTAGTACAGCTCCATGGGGTGCTCTTCCATGTAGCCCGCGGCCCCGAGCATTTGCAGCGCGAGCCCCGAAGCTTTCACGGCCACTTCTGACGCGTAGTACTTGCACATGGAAAGCATCGGCACGTACTCCTTGGAGAACTTGCCCTGATCAGCGAGCCACGCCGCCCGGTAGGTCAAGAGTCGAGCTGCCTCGATCTCAGTCGCGCACTTCGCTATCTCCCATTGGATGCCTTGGAATTCGGCGATCGTCTTGCCGAACGCCGGTCGATTCTTCACGTACTCCGTCGCGTACATGAGGGCACCCTCGGCGAGTCCGAGTCCCCGTGCGGCGACGATGGGTCGCATCGCGTTCAGCGACTGCATGATCAAACTGAAGCTTCCCCCCAGCACGTTGCCGGGGGCGACTCTCACGTCCTCGAAATGGATCTCGGCGGTGTCGATGCCCTTCACGCCCATCTTCTTGTCCACTCGCGGACGCGAGACGCCAGGTGTATCGCCGTCGACAATGAAACCGCAGATGTCGGAATGGAGCCTCGACGACGGATCGCCGAGCTTGGCGAACACGATGAACCAATCGGCTTGCATGCCGCCGCTGATCCAACACTTGGTGCCGTTCAGGACGTAGCCACCCTGCACCTCGGGGTCTTCCGCCGCACGGGTCTGCATTCCGGCGACGTCCGATCCTGCGCCCGGCTCGGACAGACAGAATGCCGATCGACGAGTCCCATTTGCGATCCCCGGCAAGTAGCGCTGCTTCTGCTCCTCGGTTCCCGCGATCATGATCGGTCCGGTAGGAAGCCGCGTGAGCAGGAGCATGAGCCCGAGCACGTTCGAGTACTTGGTCACCTCTTCTATCGCGAGTGTGAGCCCCATGATCCCCGCTCCGGAACCGCCGTACTCCTCGGGAATGCAGAGTCCCAGCAGGTCAGCCTTCTTGAACTCATCGAAGATGTCCTGAGGGTAATCACTCGTCGTGTCAATCTCGCGAGCGCGAGGCTTGATCTTGTGCTGGGCAAGTCGCCGGACGGACTCCTGGAGGCCGCGGAGTTCTTCTGTCAGTTCGAAATCCATACCAATCAAGTTAGCCTTGATCGTGTGCCAACATTGGCGAATGGCACATTTCCAGCGCGACGAATCAATCGTCACGATGACGTCGGCTTCATACGACGTCGTAGTCATTGGCGCGGGCATGACCGGATCCGGCGCCGCGCTTGACGCCGCCGAGCGCGGACTGAAAGTTGCGCTGATCGATTCGGGTGATATTGCCTCGGGAACCAGCTCGAAGTCATCCAAGATGGTCCACGGAGGCCTGCGCTACCTTCAGCAGAAGGAGTTCCGGCTGGTCTACGAGAACCTCCGCGAGCGCCAACGTCTCTTGGAGAACGCGCCGTTCCTCGTGCGACCGCTTCCGTTCCTCGTTCCGCTCTTCGGCAAGGACGGTGTCGCCTCCAAGGCCCTGGTCAAGGGTTATTCGACTGCACTGCGAATCTACGACTTCACCGGGGGCTGGCGGATTGGAACCCGTTATCGCAGGATCTCTCGTGACGAGGCGCTCGCGCACCTGCCAACCCTGAAGGCCGATCACCTGGTCGCCGGATTCCTCTACATGGATGCCCGTGGCGACGACGCCCGTGTGGCTCTCACATTGGCGCGCACTGCGGCGCTCGACTTTGGAGCGGACGTCGCGAACTACGTTCGCGCCGTTGGCGTTTCCCACGGCCCAGACGGACGCGTCGACGGCGTGGTCTGTCGCAACGAGCTCGACCACTCGCCGTTCACCGTCAAGACCAAGACGGTGATCAACGCGACGGGTGTCTGGTCGGACTCCATCTTCTCGATGGCCGAGCACGAGGCGTCCCATCGAATCACTCCGGCCAAAGGCGTCCACCTCTCCGTCGCCCGCGAGCGCCTTCCTGCCGACGTGGCGGCGGTTCTCAACGTGCCCGGCGACCGGCGAAGTATCTTCGTCGTTCCATTTGAAGATGCGCCCTATACGTTCATCGGAACGACCGATACGGCCTACGAGGGGGCGCTCGACGACCCTGACTGCACGCCCGAAGATGTGGACTACCTGCTCACTGCGGTGAACGCGTGGACGTCCTCTGACTTGACGCCGCATGACGTAACGGGCGTGTGGGCGGGGCTTCGTCCCCTGCTTGCTCCAAAGGAGGGCGCGCACCTCAGTGAGCGCACCGCCGACCTCTCGCGGCGCCACCAGGTCACGGATTCGAAAGACGGCATCGTGCACATCACCGGGGGCAAGTGGACCACCTACCGCCAGATGGCTGAGGACACCGTCAACGCCCTCACACCATACTTCAAGAGCCTGAAGAGCGCCCGCACCAAGAACCTTCGCCTCCACGGTGTCTCCTCGTGGCGGCCCCAGAACGAGTTGGAGGAGCACCTGTATCGACGTTTCGGCAGCGACGCGGCTGCGGTGCTCACGCTCATCGAGGACGACCCCGCGCTCGCCCGGACGCCGATCGCGGGCCAACCCTACGTGGGCGCCGAGTTCGTGTACTGCGCTCGACACGAGATGGCGCTCTCGCTCACGGACCTGCTCACTCGGCGCACCCGCGCGCACCTGCATGATGCCCGAACCACGCTGCGAGCGGCTCCGGCCGTGGCGGCGCTGGTCGCTCCGGTGCTCGGTTGGAGCGACGTTCAGCGCGCACATCAGATAAGCAACTACCAGGCGCTCGTGCAGAAGGAACTCTCTGCTGCCGGGCTCAATCCATAAGGCACGTCGATGACCAAACCAACAATGCCCAATGACTACCCTTCCGGATCGTTCGGTGACGAAGTGCCCGACGCCGCGCCCGTAGCGCTCCTGGCCGATCTTGACCGCGCCGGCGTCTCGTACGGCGTCTCGGCGTCCGAGCGCGCCGCGCACGGTCGCGACTGGTGGCCCCTGTCGATCCTTGAGGTGGCGAACGGCCACGTGCCCCACTGGCCCGGCGTGGTGGTGGCTCCGCGTTCGACCAGCGAGGTCAGCGCGGTGCTTCGAATCGCCAGCGACCATTGCACCGCCGTCACCGCCCAAGGAGGACGATCGGGAGTCGTCGGCGGTGCCGTCGCCCCGACCGGGGGAATCGCCCTCGACCTCACTGGTCTGAATCGAATCGTGTCCATCGACGAAATCTCGGGAACCGTGAACGTTGAAGCGGGGACCTTCGGCCCCGAACTCGAGTCCTACGTGAAGGATCGTGGTTGGACCGTCGGCCACTTTCCCCAATCATTCGAACTCGCGACGGTCGGCGGGTGGATCGCGTGCCGGGGCGCGGGACAGTATTCGAATCGCTATGGAAAGATCGAGGACATCGTGCGCGGACTCACGGTGGTGCTCGCGAACGGCGACGTCATTGAACTCGGCGGTCGTGGACCGCGCCAAGCGGTCGGGCCCGACCTCATGCAGCTCTTCATTGGCTGCGAAGGGACGTTGGGGATCATCACTGAGGCCACCTTGGCGATGCACCCCGTCGCCCCCTACGAGCAGCGCGCGGCGTATGGGTTCGACACCTTCGCCGGGGGCCTCGAAGCGTGTCGGCGGATCATGCAACGAGACGCCCGTCCCACAGTCCTTCGCCTCTACGACGAGACCGAGACCTTGAGGAACTTCGAGGTCCCCCACTGCGCGCTCGTCGTGCTCGATGAAGGCGACCAGCTCCTCGTAGAAGCCACCATGGAAATAGTTCGCCGAGAGTGCGCGCAGGCCTCCGTCCTGGATCAGTCCTTGGTCGCGACGTGGATTGCCCACCGCAACGATGTCAGCGCGCTCGCCCCGCTGTGGGAGCACGGCATCGTCGTCGACACGATCGAAGTCGCCGGACCGTGGTCGACGCTGCCCGACATGCGCGAGAAGGTCGTTGCGGCCCTCAGCGCCATCGACGGCATGCTGGCCGTGTCGGTGCATCAGTCGCACGCGTACATTGACGGCGCCTGTCTCTACTTTACTTTCGCGGGCAAGCCCGAGGGAGACCACACGGCCTTCTACCGCCGGGCGTGGGACGAGGCCTCACGGACGGTGCTCACCTGCGGAGGCTCCTTGAGTCACCACCACGGTATCGGCCGGAATCGCGCTCGCTTCGTCCCCGAAGCGCTTGCCAGCGCCTACCCGCTGCTCGTTTCGCAGAAGGCCGTCTTCGATCCGCTCAATATCCTCAATCCCGGCGCGCTCGGCATTGGAGGCGCGTCATGGTGAAGGCCCTCGCCATCGACGTCGGAAGCACCACGGTTCGAACAGCCTTGGTCGACGTCTCGGGTGAACTTTCGCACATCCATCAGCAGGCACTCAGCATCACCACCTCGAATCCTGGCGAGGTTGAGCTCAACGCCGTTGAGATCGCGAGCGTCGCTCTCAGCCTGGCGCGACGAACGCTGGCCGATGGCGGGGACTGCGACGTCGTGGGCATTACGAACCAGCGCGCGACCACCATAGTGTTCGATCCCGCGACGGGTGAGGCCGTCGGTCCCGCGCTCGGTTGGCAGGACTTGCGCACGGTCATCGACTGTCTCATCCTACAAGGGGAAGGACTGCGACTCGCCCCGAACCAATCAGCGACAAAGGTCCAGTGGCTGGTGAAGCACTCGGGCCGCCCGGCCAGCGAGCTCAAGTTCGCCACGATCGAAACCTGGATCGCCTGGCACCTCAGCCAAGGCGACTTGCACGTCACCGACCGCTCCAATGCGGGCGTCAACGGGCTGGTGACTGTCGGCATCGACGGATGGGATCAGCACGCCATCGACGTTCTCGGACTCGACATCGCCATGATGCCCGAGATCGTTGACACCATGGGAGCGCACGGCATCGCGAGCGCCCTTCCGGGCTCGCCTCCGATCACTGCGCTCATCGGGGACCAGCCGGCATCGCTCTTCGGGCAGTGCTGCATCACCAAGGGCGTCAAGATCACCTTTGGGACGGGGGCCATGCTGGACATGGTTCACGGCGAAGTCGGACCGACGACGATGAACCGATTTCCCTCGGGATGCTTTCCCGTCGTTGCGCGTAGCCAGGACGCCAAGATCGTCTGGGGCATCGAGGCCATCGCCCTCGCGGCAGGGTCCTGCATCGAATGGCTTCGTGACGACCTCGGCTTCATCATCGATCCCGGCGACTCCGAGGTGGTCGCGACGTCGGTGCCCACGAGCGACGGCGTCTGGTTTGTTCCCGCTCTTTCGGGGCTTGGAACCCCCCAATGGGACTTCGGCGCGCGCGCCGGCTTCTTCGGGCTCACCCGCGGTTCGAAGAAAGCCCACCTGGTCCGCGCCGTCCTGGAGGGAATCGCCCATCGCGGCGCCGATCTCATCGACGCCGCCCAGATTGAGACCGGAGAGACCATCGACGAGATCCGCGTCGATGGGGGCATGAGCGCGAACAAGTTCCTCGTGCAGTCGCTCGCCGACTTCACGGGACTGGCGGTGACCATCTCTCCCCAGCGCGAGGCCACTACTCGTGGCGCGGGCCTGATGGCGCTCGTCAGCGCCGGCCACCTGACCCTCGGCGACGTCGAGAAGCTCTGGTCGCCGGTCGACGTGTACATGCCCCAACTACGCGACGATGAGCGTCTTGCTCTTCGTTCCCAATGGTCTTCGATGGTTCAACGCGTGGAAAAGACAATTCCAGAGTTGAGCAGCGTTCAGTTCTAACTGGCCCACGGCGAGCGTTCCAGCGCCTCGTCAAGGGTGGTGGGTGCGTCGAGCACTATCTTCGAGAGCATCAGCGCACGGGGCTGGCTCAAGGCCACCACGCCCGTTACGATGCCGTCACGCGAGTAGAGCCCGACCCACTTGCCCTCTTCGCTCGAGCCGATCACGCGCGTCACCTTGTCGGTCGGCTTAGCGTGGCCGAGCATCTGGATCTTCTTGCCGTACTGGTCGGACCAGAAATAGGGAACCATGAGCGCAGCGGGTGTCACGCCGCCCGTCCAGAAGCGCGCCAGATGCGCCGCGTGGTCGTTCGCCACCTGCCAGTGTTCGATTCGAACGAGCTCGGTGCCAGTGGTGCTTCTCCACATGAATCGAGCGACGTCGCCAATGGCACCGATGCGTTCGGTGGCGATGAGGTTCTCGTCGACGACCACGCCATTGTCTATCGTCAAGCCTGAGGTCTTCAGCCATTCATCGTTGGTCACTGCCCCCGCGCCCACGATGACCGCGGCGGCTGCGAGGGTGCCGCCGTCAGCGAACACGACAACAAGACCATCGTCGGTGGCGACGACGTCAGCGATCCGCTGCTCGTTTCGGAGATCGATTCCCGCGTCGCCGGCGAGGCCCGCGAGCCACGCTGAGACCTCGGGACCAAGGACGTTCACGAGCGGCCGCGCGGCCGCCTCGAGCACGAGCGGGACGAAGCCGCGCGAGTGCAGCGACGTCGCGACTTCGGCTCCGATGAAGCCACCGCCAATGATCGCGATCACGCTGGCGGCGGGCAGACTCGATAGTTCCTCGTTGAGGCCGAAGACGTCATCGCGGCTTCGAACGGTGTGGATCTGGGCATCCGCGCTGAACGGGAGGCGTCGCGCCTTGGCTCCGGTCGCAATCACCACGTGCGTCCCACTGATAGCCGTCTCATTCCTCAGGCGCACGGTGGTGGCGGCGACATCGAGGTCGGTGACCGGTACCCCCAGATGCATCGTGACCCCGCACTTCTCCACCAAGGCGGGCGTCGCGAGCAGCGTCTTCTCGACGTGCCACTTGCCGGAGAGCACCTGCTTCGAGAGCGGGGGCCGGTCGTAGGGTGCGTAGGGCTCGTCGCCGATCAACGTCAGGGCGCCGTCGTAGCCTTCTCGACGAAGCGCCTCGACGAAGCGCCATCCCGCGAGCCCGCCGCCCACGACAATCACGTGGTCGGACGAACGAAGCGTGCTCATGACCCGAACATCGCCAGCCACTGCTCGGCCGACGAAGGCGCGAGCACGTAGTTGTGTTCGCGCACGTCGCCCATTCGCGCGCTGGGATCGGGCGAGTACATGTGGCCGGGGAACAGGACGGTGTCGTCGCTCACCGCGCTCAGGCGCTGGGTGAGCGTCCGGTACATTTCCGCGGGGTCCGAGCCCGGCAGATCGGTCCGCCCGCAGCCTTCGAGGAAGAGGGTGTCGCCACTGAGCAGGCGACCGCCAGCCAGCAAGCACTGACTGCCCGGCGTGTGGCCCGGCGTGTGAATCAACGTGACGTCGAGTCCGCCGACGCGAACGTGGTCTCCCGATTGGTGCGCGACGAGCGTGTCGGCCCCTACCCCAGTCGAGCGCGTCACCCATTCCACCTCTGCGGCCTGCACGTGCACCGGCACGTCAGCAACCTCCAGCAGCTCGCGGATGCCCTCGACATCGTGACCCATGAAACTGCCGCCGACGTGATCGAAGTGGTAGTGCGTGGCGACCGCCCCGGTGAGCCTCAACCCGTCGGCCTCGACGAGCTCGACGAGCTCGCGAGGCCGGTACGCCGGGTCCACGAGAATGGCCTCACCGGTCTCGCGGTCGCCGATAACGTACACGAAGTTGACCATCTGTCGGGCCATGTCGTCGCCGATCGCGAAGTCGCGACCAGCGAGCAGTTGGCGGAAGTAGAAGCCGTCGCTCATTGTTCCTCGGCGACGCGCGCGATCCGAGGCGCGAGCTCTTCCACCTTGGCCTTGGTCGCCTCGAGCCTCGCCTCCAGGGACTCGATGATCTGCGTTGCCCGCTCGAGCTTGACGAAGAGGTCGTCGACCGACACTTCGCCCTCGTCAAAGGACGCCACTATGGCGTTCAGCTCGCTGGCCGCCTCGTTCCAGTCGCCAATTGTCATGATGTCATTCCATCCTTTGATGTCACCGTTGATTCGAATGCTCCGTCGCTCACGAGCACGCGGACGACTTCGCCAGTTCGTACGTCCTTCAGCGCCCGCACGACGCCCCCGCCTTCGCCCGTCACGATCGACCATCCCTGCGCCAGGCGCTTCTTCGGATCGTAGGCGCCCAGGAGCTGGCGGTTGCTCTGTAGCATCTGGGCCACCGAGTCGAGCAGGTGCGTGCTCTGGAGCCAGAGCCGCTGACGAGTGCTGCCGAGATGGCGTTCCTCCGAACGCAGGCGGTCGCGCACCGCGAAGATCATGGTGCGCCGGCGTTCAGCGACGTACTCGGCCGCCTCGTCGAGGATGGCTTCGGTGGCGTTCAACACCTTCTGTGCGGGCATGCGAAGGTAGCGCTGATCCCACTGGGCGACGATGTTCGCAATCTCCTCGCCGAGTTTGGTCGGCGTTATGGCCCGCGTGTGGGCGACCATGTCCGCGATCGACTCGTCCCCGGTGTGGCCGATGCCGGTAAAAACCGGAGTCGATGCCTTGGCGATCGCGCGCGCCACCCGCTCGTCATCGAAGCAGGCGAGGTCCCCCTTGGAGCCGCCGCCGCGCACGAGACAGATGATGTCAACGCCGTGCTCGTCGAGGGTCTCGATGGCGCTGACGATTTGGGGCGGGGCCGCCTCGCCCTGGACCGCGGTCTTGACCAGTGTAATTTCGAACCCGTAGCCCGAATTCAAGAGTTGACCCGTGAAGTCGCTGTAACCCTCGGTGCCGGGACTCGCCACGAGGCCGACGAGCAGCGGCACCGGCGAGAGCACGCGTCGCTTGTTGGCTTCCAGCAGTCCCTCGCTGAGCAAGCGGGCGACCAGCTCCTGTCGCCGCCGGGCCACGTCACCCAAGAGCCCTTCCACATCGACTGCCGTGACGGTGAAGCCGATCCGGCCCTGGGGCGCATAGACGTCAACGTAGCCAAAGAAACTGACGATGGTTCCCGGCTTCAGAGTGACGCCGTCGGCGGCCAGCTTCTTCTTCAATGGATTCCACTGCGAACCCCAGCAATGAGCGTTGAGTACCGGCCGCTTGGTGTCCGATGACGCGGAACCCGCATCAACGAGATCGACGTAGAGATGCACCTTCTCGTAGACCTTCGCGATCTCCCCGCGCACCCAACGAGGATGGCGACGACCGAACGCCGACTCGAGCTGAGCGGTCAGAAGTTCATAGAACTGGCCAACCTCAAGAATTGTCTCGTCACTCGAAGTGTCGTCAAGAGTCACGTCGCGAGGCTATCGCCCGATGGGGACCCTCAAACGTCTCTTGTCATCAACGGGCGCGTGTGTCAGAATTGTGGGTGGATAGTGAGTCGACTGGGTGGCCGCACGACTCGGCAACGAGGCGTGAGGAAAGTCGGGGCTCCAAAGGGCAGGGTGCTCGCGAAACGTGAGTCGCGGTGACGTGCAGGACAGTGCCACAGAAAGTAAACCGCCGATGGCTTGGGCAACCGAGAACAGGTAAGGGTGAAACGGTGCGGTAAGAGCGCACCAGCATCGTGGGCGACCAGGATGGCTTGGTAAACCCCACCCGGAGCAAGATCAAACATGGGAGCGCGTGGCCCGCATGTCTTGGAAACAAGGCACTCCCTAGGTAGATCGCTGAGATGGATGGTCACCCATCCCTTCGAACGAAGGGTGGACAGAACCCCGCTTACAGGTCGACTCACTATCCCCTTTCTCCCCGCAAGGCGGGGTCTTGGTCGCAAGGGGGCGCGCTGGTGATCGAGTCGCGAGCCCGCGTGAATTGGCAACGCTCGGCGACGCGCACGCGCGGTCGGACACTTTGACGCAGCGGGGCCTGGCGGGCTCGTAGGCTTCGTCCGTGGCAGATCTCCTTCGCAGCGACGAAATCCTCGCCTGCGTTCATCGGGTCGCACTCAACCGGGGCCAGCCGTTCGACTTCGTCCGCCCTCCGGTCACCGGGGAAATGGAGAAGCGGCGACGCGACGCCGAAGAGCATCGACTCCACACAATCGCGGAGATTCGAGAGAAGCACCCGAACGCCGTCGCGCCGGCCAACCCCGACGAGACGATGTCGCTGCTCGACGAGGGAGCCGAGCTCATCCTGCGTCCGCGGCTCGCGAACGACGTCGAGGGACGTCGGCGTTCATCGGTGCACGCGCTAGTGCGCGTCGGACGCTCGGAGGAGAGGTTCATCTACGCGCCGATCATCATCAAGAAGAACGAGATTATCGAGGCCGCCACCACCCGTCGTCTGCTCGAGGGCTCGGTCGCCCGTCTCTTGCCGTCCGACGCTTCGTTCACCGACGGATTCGGGCCGAGGTCAACTTTGACCGTAACTCGAAACGGTATCGCCCTCGCCCACGCCACCCGCGTTCTTCAAGCGCTCGGCCACGGTGACCCTGCCGGCCGCGCGGCGATGGTCGACCGGCACCGCCGCGTGTGGTGGTTCGACCTCGCGAGCGACAACTACCCGCGCTTCAACTTGGCGGCCTATGACCGGCTCTACGCCGAACGGCTCCTGATTCTCGAAGCTCACGACCACTGGCGCGAAGCGGGCGGCGATTTCCCCACGTCGCCCTACTGGCACCGGGAGTGCCTCGATTGCCCTTACGCCGCCCACTGCGAAGCCCAGCTCGAGGAGATCGACGACGTGTCGCTCACGAGGTTCACCGGCGTGGGGCAACAGATCATGCTCCACGAGCACGGGGTCGACACCCGAGCCCAGTTGGCACGGCTGGATCCCGCTCGCGCCAGGTCCGCACGTGGCAAGGCGCTCGCTCCGCGCGAGGAGTTTCAACGCGAGGACCATCTAGGGCGGGTGATCGACAAACTCGACGACCTCATCTACCGTGCGCGCGCCCACGAGCGCTCGAGTTCACTGCGCACTGTTGATCCGTCGCAGATGGGGTGCCCGACGGCCGACATCGAGGTCGATGTCGACATGGAGAGCTACGACGACGCGACGTACCTCTGGGGCGCCAGCGTGAGCGTGAATCGTCACGTGGACGGAGTCGAGGCCGGCTACCGGGCCTTCGTTGAGTGGGGGGAGTTGTCCGGCGAGGCCGAATCCAGGATCTTCAGTGAATTCTGGAGTTGGTTCACCGGGCTGCGCGCCCTCTGCGAGCGCCAAGGGCGGACCATCGCGGCCTATTGCTTTTGGGCCCAGGCGGAGGATGGCGCGATGAACCGGGCCGTCGAACACCAGGTGGAGGGAGGACCGTCGCGAACAGAGGTCAACGCGTTCCGCAACGCCTCCCCGACGCAATGGATTGATCTGCACGAGCTCGCGCAGCGCCAGATCCAGACCGAGGGACCGCTCGGGCTGAAGCAGTTGGCGATGGCGAGTGGCTTTCGCTGGCGCGACGCGAATCCGAGCGGCGAGGCGTCGATGCTGTGGTACGAGGTGGCCGTTGGCGATGATTCTGAGGTCGCCTTGGCGTCTCGCCTTCGAATACTCGAGTACAACGAGGATGACTGTCGGGCCACGAAGGCGCTGCGCGACTGGCTGAACGGCCCCGCCAAGGAACTGGCGCACCGCGACGACATTCTCTAGTCTTCGCTGGGCTCGTTAGATTTGCATGGTGGCCTCTGCAACGTCAACGACTTCAGTAGAAGCCCCATTTCGCACTTCGGCACGGTTTCTTGGCGCTCTCAACATCGCGATGTCGCTGGGATTGGCGGTGCTCTTGGCGGTGGGACTCACCAACATCTCTCACCAATCATTCGCGTCGGGCCTTGGGGTCCTCGCAACCGTTCTCGCCGCCCGTTGGCTGCTGTCATCGGCCCTTGGCGAATGGAGCGCACACGCCTCTCGCAGCATCAAGCTCCATTGGCGCAGCCGCACGGTGAGTCTCATGATGATGCCGCGCTTGGAGGGCGAACGCGGTCGCGGAGATGTCGCACTCGCGATAGAACACGCCGCAGACGGTCCCTCCCTCGAGTTGCTCGCGACCAGCGCCCGTCTCAGCCCGCTCGGCCTCATCGTCGTGTTCTGGTCGGTCGGCTGGCTCAGCACGCTCGTCACCGTTGGCCTGATGGCCCTCGCGGTACCCCTCTACCAGCGCGCCGGCAAGCGCAGCGAGGTGCTCGCGACCGAGTTTCAACAACGCCGCGCACTGCTTGAAGGCCGCCAGTTGGAACTGCTGAACCACGCCCCGGAGCTACGCGCACTGGGTGCGGTCAACTACGGGGCCGACGAGATCGCCGCGATCTCGAACTCCGAGAACTCGATTGCCATGCGGGCAATCCGCGTCGCGCTGGAGTCATCGCTCGTCACCGAGTTCCTGAGCGGGGTGAGCATTGGTCTCGTTGCCATGGTGGTCGGCTTCTCGCTGCTCGCCGGCCACGTGCAACTTGAGCACGCCCTCATCGCCGTGCTCGTTACCGGCGACATCTTCGTCAGCATTCGAAGGTTCGGCTCGGAGTTTCACCGCCGTGAAAACGCAACGAAATCAACGACTCTCCTTCAGGACAACGCCGGCCCTCACAACGCGGTGAAGAGTGGACCGCTCTTCAGCGCGAAAGACCTCGTCACCGAAGCGTGCGACGAGGCGCTGAGTTTCCAGGTCGGCCCCGGCGACCGATTACTCGTGACCGGCCCTTCGGGTTGCGGCAAAACCACGCTGCTGGAGACCCTCGTCGGATGGCGCCCTCCCCGACGGGGAGACGCCGAGCACGCCGTCGGCGTCATTGGCTACGTGAGCGTCGAGAGCCCCCTCCTGTCGGGGTCGTTATGGGACAACCTGGCCCTGGGGCGTGAGGTCTCGAGGGATTCCGTGGTAACCCTTCTCGACGAATTGGGGCTTGACGCGCCTCGGTTTCAAGATCTCGATGCACTGCTTCTCGCTGACGGGCGCGGACTGAGCAGCGGAGAGCGAGTACGACTGGCACTGGCTCGAAGCCTGATCGGCGGAGTTGACGTCCTCATACTGGACGACATCGCCGGGGTGATGGATGAGGCGACCCGCGACCGGGTCCGGCGACGCCTGGAGCGCGAGGAACGCGCCGCGATTGTCGAGGCGACCGTTGATTCACCCCTCCTGGTTTCACCCACGCAGCACATCGAGCTGGCTCATGGGCGCTGACCTTCGGCGAATGCTGCGCTGGCTGCGGCGGGCCCAGCCCCCGCGCGCCCGGCTCCTTCGCGCCATCCTCGCCGGCACCGTGGCGAGCATCGCCAACGTCGGTCTTCTGGTGGGCGCGGTGGCCCTTCTCGTCGAAAGCGCGAACCGACCGGGACTTCGGGCGGTCGCGGGCGCGCTCATCATCATCGAAGTGCTCGCCTTCCTTCGCTCGCCTCTTCGCTTCAGCGAGCGTCTGAGCGCCCACCGGCTGGGTTTCGAGGCCGTGACACGATGGCGGCGCTGGCTGATAGTGACCATTGGCCGGTGGGACTATTCGAGGTGGCGGTCCCACGCGGCAGGAGACCTTCTAGAGCGGTCGCTACGCGACACCGACGAGCTCCAGGACCTATGGCTGCGCTTCGCGTTGCCGATCTTGAACACCAGCGTGACGATGCTCCTCGGCGACGTCGTCATCGCGCTCCTTCCCCCACGCGGTCACTGGGGAGCGTTCGCGACGCTCCTGTTCCTTGTTCAACTCGCCTCGACGCTCATTCTGTTTGCCAACTTCGGGCCCCTCGTCAGGGCCGACCGACATCTTCGCCGCGCCAGGGGTTCCTATCAGGCGGCGATGGTGGAGCTCAGCGCCACGACACCCGAACTCACCCTTCTCGGTTGCGAGGATTTTGCCGAGTCGCGACTCAAAGTTGTTCGAGGCGCGGTCCAAGAGGGCGAGGATCTGGTGCGACGTGCCCGGAGGATCACGAGCGGCGTCCCTCTGCTGGGTTCGCTGTTCGCGGTCCTGACCTTATGGGCCGCGCATCCTCGAACTTCGCCCACGTGGCTCGTCGTCGTCGCCCTCTTGGCAGTCTCGACCGCGGAGTCGCTCGCCGTCATTCGCGGATCGATAGAAACGGCGGTGTCGGTCAGCGCGTCGAGCGAGCGACTGGAAGATCTGGAAGAAAGCCCCTTCACCGCATCCAGCGAATGGCCGGTTGACGCCACCCTCCGTGGTGATCACGTGGAGATACTGGAAGACGGGTCGGTACTGATCGATGACGCATCCTTCGCGATCGCGCCGGGGCGTCGAGTCGCCGTGACGGGTGCCTCGGGATCGGGAAAGTCGACCTTGCTACGTGCCATGAGCGGGCTCGACGAAGTCCACTCGGGTTCGCTCACGGTTGGCGGCGTGGCGCTTCGCGAGATCGACGAGCGTGACCTGCGCGCGAGGCTCGCCTACGTCGTGAGCGAACCGGGGCTCACGAGGGGCTACGTCGATGACGTTGTCCGATTGGGTCGCGCCAGCGAACGCGAGATTCCGAGCGACCTGGCGGCGCTCGGAATTGTGACGGACGCCACGTCACGCTTCGACGAGCTTTCACGCGGCGAGCGCCAACGGGTGGCCATCGCGAGGGCCCTCGTCACGAATCCCACGATCATCATCCTGGACGAACCAACGAGCGGTCTCGGTGCGCACGAGACGGCCAGCGTGCTGGCCCTGCTGGATTCGACCAACGCGTCAGTCGTCGTCGCCACGCACGACCCTCAGGTGGTGTCGTGGTGCGACGAGGTGCTCGAGCTCTCCGGAACGATTCTTCGTCGGACTACCCGTTGAGCGTACCCATGGAACGCTCCTGATAACGGTCGCCGACGACGGCGTCGCGCGGTACCGCTGCTTCAAGGGCGGCGCAGTCCTCGTCGCTGAGGACCACGTCGCTCGCGGCGATATTCTCGCGAAGCCACCTACGACGCTTCGTTCCCGGAATTGGCACCACGTCACTGCCGCGTGACAACACCCACGCGAGTGCCAACTGGGCAACGGTCGCTCCCTTCTCGGCGGCGATGGCCTCGAGTTTGGCGAGCAGCTGCAAGTTCTTCTCGCGCGCCTCGCCGATGAAGCGCGGGTGGTGGGTACGAAAGTCCTTCTCATCGACACCGTCGCGGTTGGCCGACTCGTTGGTGAGAAATCCCCGTCCGAGCGGGCTGTAGGCGACAAAACCAATGCCCAGGCGACGGCACGTGTCGAGCACCCCGTCTTCGGGGTCCCTCGTCCAGAGCGAGTACTCGCTCTGGAGCGCCGTGACCGGATGGACCGCGTGGGCCTTCTCTATCGTCGCCGACGAGGCTTCCGAGATCCCGAGGTGGCGGACCTTGCCCGCCTCCACCAGCGACTTCATTGCTCCCCACGTCTCTTCGATGGGCACCGTGCGGTCCACGCGGTGCTGGTAGTAGAGGTCGATGTAGTCGACGTTGAGGCGGCGAAGCGAGTCGTCGCACGCCTTCAGCACATACTCAGGTTTGCCGTTGATGCCCAGGTACGAACCGTCCTCACCGCGCTGGTTGCCGAACTTGGTGGCGAGCACGACCTCGCCCCGGCGGCCCTTGATCGCCTCGCCGACGAGCAGCTCGTTCTTGAAGGGACCGTACATGTCGGCGGTGTCGAGAAAACTCACTCCGCTGTCGAGCGCCTCGTGAATCGTGGCGATCGACTCGGTGTCGTCGCCCTCTCCGTAGAACTCGCTCATGCCCATGCACCCGAGGCCCTGTGCTGATACTTCTAGTCCTTGACCCAGTAATCGACGCTCCACGCTGTCTCCTTCTTTGTGAAGTTGCTCACAAACCTTTGTTTGCTGGCTTCTGCTCACAGAGTAGTGGTTGCTGCGCGAGGTAATTTCTTCTCTATTGGCTGGGGGGGCCAAACATCGCGAGCCCGTCTGTTCTGTCCATACAGAATGGACGGGCTTCGTTGTTGCCGTGGGAGATTCCATGAAGCACTATCGATGAACCTAGGCTGGGGTCATGAGTGATCGCATGTCCGCTTCAGAGGCATCGGCTCCGCTCGTCAAACCCATCCTGCGCGGATGGCTTCACCTGGGTGGCGTCGTGGTCCTGCTCGCGTGCTCGCCGATCTTGATGGCGCGCGCCCATACGTGGGCCCAAGTGGGCTGGGTGCTTTGCTACATCGTGGGTGTCGCCTCGATGATGATCACGAGCGCCTTGTTCCATCGGGTGAACTGGTCGCCATCGAAGCGCCGCGCGTGGAAGAGGGCCGACCACTCGACGATCTTTCTCGCCATCACCGGAAGCTACCTCGGCATCGCCGGCCTGACCATGCACGGCAACGTCCGACTGGTGCTGATGATCATCATTGGTTCGGGTGCCGCCATCGGCATCGCGATCCGCCAGCTCGCCCTCGACACCCCGAAGTGGGTCAATACACTCCCCTACTTGGTGGTGGGATGGGCCGCCTTGACGGTAATGCCCCAGATCTACCGGGGGGGCGGGGCACTCTGCTTCTCGCTCATCGTCGCCGGAGGCCTCGCGTACTCGGTCGGGGCCGTCTTCTATGGCGCCAAGCGCCCGAAACTCTCGCCACGGGTCTTTGGCTACCACGAGCTCTTCCACGCTTTCACCCTGCTGGGCGCCGGCCTGCACTTCTGGGCCCTCGCAGTCGCTCTTCACTAGCTAGTCGAGCGGCGGCACCATGTTGAAATGGATCAGCGTGGGCGAGCGGCGTCGCGTGCCGATCATCGTGATCGAACCGTTGTCGAGCCTCGTACGCCACGCCACCGACCCGGGCACGCCAAGGGCCCAGGCCATCGCCGACTTGATGGGCGACACGTGACTCACGATGGCCAGGTGTCGGTCCGAGCTGTGCAGGAGACTCTCGCGGTCAGCGAGGAGGGCGTCGAGCTCGGCGTGAACCCGCGCGTCGACCGACGCGAGCGATTCGCCGTTGCCGATCGCGACGTTGTGGTCCGTTTCGAAGGCCTGCCACTGCGCCCCGCTCACGACGCTCATCGGTTGACCATCGAGATCGCCGTAGTCAACCTCGACGAACGACTCCCTCACCGAATACGAAGCGTGGGGAATCGCGAGTTCGGCCGTCGAGCGGGCGCGTTGCAGGGGCGAGACCCACACCTCGGTGACGTTCTCGAGCAGCGGCCGCAAGGCAACAGCCTGACGCTGGCCGAGTTCCGTGAGCGCAGGGTCGCTCCGTCCGACCAGGAGTCCCTTGGCATTCGTCGTGGTTTGACCGTGCCGGACAAGGATGATCATGGCAGCAGAAGCCGACCGCACTCGGGACAGTTCGTGAACGTTCCCGCCGCCTGACCCTTCCAGCGATCATGGTCGAGGGGCGAAAGGGCGATCCGGCAACCGTCGCAACGTGCGGCGTCGACCTGGGCCGCGCCCGACGTCCCCGCGCGCGCGAATGCCGCGTCGTAGCGGGCGAGCAGCTCGGGCGACAGCGCCGCGGCGCGCCCATGGCGAGCCTCGCGAAGCGACGCCAGCTCCTCATCGAGGGTCGCCTGCAGTTGCAGAATCACCCCTTGAAGCTCGGTCCGGCGCGCGACTGCCGGCTGGGCGCGCTCCTTGACGGCGTTCACCACCTCGTCGAGGGGCTCCAGCTCAAGCAGCAGCTCGAGTTCACGATCTTCGCAACGCCCCAGGAGCTCTCGCAGATGCTCGAGCTCATTCTGGATCGCGCTGAGTTCGCGCGCGTTGGCGGTCGACGCCGAGAGGGTCTTTTCGAGGTCGCTCGCGCGCCGGTCCAGGCGTTCGGCTTCGCTCTTGGCGTCCTCGTAAGCGGTGCGCACCGGATTCTGGGCCGCCTCGGCCTCCCTAAGAGCCTTGATCAGCTCGCGCAGCTCCTCTTCGAGCGCGGCGAGTTCAGCCATTTCTGGAAGGTGGCTGCGCTGGGATCCGACGCGATCGATCCACCGGTCGGCTTCCATCAGGGCTCGAAGGGCGTCGGTTTCACTCACCCCGTCAGTCTCCCACGTCGAAGTTCGCCACCGATTTGGCGAGTTTCGCGAGCGCCGGCGCGAGCGCGGGCTCGCACCGTTTCTGCGCGGCGTCGAAGGAGAACCAGTACACCTCTGGACTCTCTTCCCGCGGAGGTGCCGGATCGAGCGGCTCGGCGACGAGCACGTAGCGAAGGTCGTAGTGCGTGTGTGCGCGCGGTCCGGGATGGACGTCCACGTGGAAGAGTACGACGGGGTCCAGGTGTCGCACCCGAAGGCCCGTCTCTTCGGTCGTCTCGCGCACTGCCGCTTCTTCTGGCGTTTCGCCGAGGTCGACGTGGCCCCCCGGCTGCACCCAGATCCCGAGCCTCTTGTGAAGATGAAGGATGACTCCCCTCGAAGAGACCACGAACGCCGACGCAGTCAGATGGTGGTCGTTCAACTCCTCGTCGAAGGGGTCGTCGGGCCAAGTAAGGCGGTCGAGCGTTGCCCTGATGGAGCAGGCCTCGCGCTCGTCGACCGGTGAGATCGCCTCGATCTTCGCGCGTAAGCCCTCGATCGACGTCATTTCTGCTGCTCCATGAGGCGTCGCACCGACGCCGGCAGCGCCACGTCACCCGCTGCCATTGCCCCATCGGTGCTCGGAATCGGCGTGGCGAAGTGGAGGCGGGCGGGAACGACCCCCGACCAGATCGGAAGATCGAGATCCTCTTCGAAATCGTCGGTCGGGCCGCTCGAAACCTTGGCAGACGCTTCGTCGATCGACACCGCGACCACCGTCGTGAGGCGTAGCTCCTGCTCGCTCATCGGCCGGACCTCTGACGCGCGACCAGGGAGGATCGCGTCGACGAACAGGTTGAGGATCCTCGCCTTGTCCGTCGCATCGCCGATCCGGCTCGCTGAGCCGACGACCACGACCGACCGGTAGGCAATGGACGATTCGAAGCCGCTTCGGGCCAGTCGAAGACCGTCGTAGAGCGTGACCGTCACGCACGCGCGGCGAGCCTCGACAACCGACTTCATCACCGCGTTCGAATTGCTGCCGTTCAGGTAGAGCGTTCGCCCCTCGCGGGCGTGGAGCGTGGGCAACACCACGGCGAGGCCGTTGACGATCGCCCCCACGTGGCAGAACCTGGCCTCGTCCAGAATCGCGTTGATCGTGTCGGCGTCGTAGCGCGCCTTCTCTGGAAGGCGGCGCACCCTGGTGTTCGGTCCCGGCCCCAGCATTTCGTCGCTCATGCGCGTAAATCGCCACCAAAAAAAGTGCGGGCCATTCCGGCGACCTCGACGTTCTTCTCGAAGAGCCTCGCGAACATCACTCCCCCTCGCGCCGAGGCCTGGCGCACTGAGACGGTCGGCGATCCGACCTTCTCCACCCACCAGGGCGAGACCGCGCACATCGCGCTTCCGGTGACGTGGTCCTCCGCGAGTCCGAGTCGAGGCGCGAACACCCGAATCGACACGTCGACGTTGGGTCCGCCGTAACAGGCGGCGATGACAATGGAGCTGGGCACGAGAAAGAGGCTCATGGGGTCCACCGAGAGCCCGCACAGCGTGTCGTAGTCCTCGACCACCGCCAGCACGCTCTGCGCTCCGGCCTGGTACACCTCGCTCACCGGTCCGAGCGTCCCGTTGAGCACCGACGCGTCGAGCAGCTCGATATACGAACGCGGCAGGTCGACACCCAGCATCCCATCCTTCAAGCGGCGCCCGGACAGCACACCCGATCGGGTCTGAAAATAGAACTCCCCGCCGGGAACGCCAAGTTCAGTGAGCAGGACGTGCAGCGTCGCGAGCGTCGCGTGGCCGCAGAGGTCGACCTCAACGGTCGGCGTGAACCAACGCAGCGACCACGTTTCGCCAACGCGGCGCACGAAGGCGGTCTCCGAGACGCCGAGCTCGAAGGCGATCTGCTGCAGCTCATCGTCCTCCATTGGGCGCTCCAACAGGACCACCACCGCGGGGTTGCCTCGTTCCGCGTCTCCAATGAACGCATCCACCCACCAAAGCCGGTGACCAAAGCTGACATTGACGAAATCCACCATTAGAGACTGCCACACGCGGACCCGCGAACGGCGTAGGGTTTTGGGGTGCGTGTCGCGACGTTTAATCTTCACGCCGGCGTAGACGGCTGGGGTCGCCCGACTGGTGTCCTGGATCACGCTTGCTCGCTGGGCGCCGACGTGCTCATTTGCCCGGAACTCTGGCGAGGCGACGACGGAACTGATTTCTTCGAGGACCTTTCGACCCGCCTTTCCATGAAGGGGATCTTCGCGCCGCTCGCGCGGGCTGAGCGGGTGACTTCGGGTACGGGAGGGCGGACCTGGCAGCCCCTCACGGCCCATTTCAGCGCCGAACGAGGACTGTACTTCGGCGAGCATCGCGCACTCACGGCCTCCCAGCTCGCCCGCCGCGAATCACACGGCGCTCTCGAAGCGGGCGAATGGGGCCTGGCGTTCCTCACCAGGCTGCCGATCGAAGAGATCCGAATCGAGCCGCTCGGACGCCTTCCCCGTGAGAAGGTTCGCCGCGCACTTGTTGTGGCGCGCCTGATCGACGACGGGCGTCCGTTCTACGTGCTCGCCGTTCACGGCGCCCATATCAGCCACGGTTCGTACCGCCAGTATCGCCGAATCAACCAGATCGCCGCCTCGTTGGAACCGGGGGCGCCTGTCATTCTCGCGGGTGACTTCAACTGTTGGCGGCCCCTCCTTCGGGTGCTGCTCCCCGGGTGGCGCTCGCTCGTGCGCGCTCGCACCTGGCCCGCGCGCTTCCCGCACTCGCAGATCGACCACGTGCTCGGACGGGGACCTTGGAAGAGCCTCGGAGGCGGTGCGAGCAACGGCGGGAGCGACCATCGGGCGCTCGTCGCCGACATCGAACTGGGTTAGACCAGCACCATCTCGGAACTCTCGGGCAGGCGTCGAAGGAGCAGCAACGTCGGCATGAGCGGCAGAAACGTCACCAGCGCCGGAATGCGAAGGACAGAGACGCCCGACGAGTGCACGGCGTCGCCGACCCAGCCAAACAGCCCCAACCCCGCCGTGGCACCAAGAACTCCCGCCACGACCACCCATCCGGCCGCGGTCGCTCGATGCGAGTGCGAGAAGATCTCCGTGCTGATGGCGGTCGCCGCGGGGGCCAGCACGCCCGCGGCGCCCACGCCGACCAGGTAGCCAGCGACGAAGCTGAAGCGTCCTCCGCTGTAGGCGTAGGCCGAGGTGAGGCCCGAGCCGAGGACCCCAATGACCACGGTCCAGCGACGGCCAAGGGTCTTCGCGAGACTGCGGCTGATGAGCAGTCCGCCAAGCCCCGTCAGAGCGCTCAAGGCGACCACCGAAGCGACGACCCGCGGGCTGATTTGGAGGATCCCCTCGCCGTAGACGAAGGCGAAACCGTTCGCCGGTCCGGTGATCATCCCCACCGCGAAGGCCACCGTCGCCACGACGGCCAGATGACCACGAATTTCCCCGGGTACCGAGGCGAGGCGGGCGAACGAGGCGGGCGAGCGTTCGTGCGCAGGCTCGGGAATCGAGCCCAGCAGTGGCGAGATGAAGAGTGCTGGAGCGAACGCCACTGCGAAGAGCCAGCGAAACGAGTCCGGGCCGCGAATGATCCCATGCAGCACCGCAGAGAGCCCCGCGCCCAGTCCGGCTCCTGCCGCCATGATGGCCAATCGATGGATTCGCTGCGAGGTGGCCGACAACTCGACGGTGATCACTTGGACGAGCGCCGAGGCGGCGGAGAGAAGCGGCCGCGCCAAGGCAAAACACAGCACGAAGAACCAGTAGCTGGGGCTCGTCGACGCCGCCGCCGTCGCCAAGAGCCCGACGGTCATCGTGCGCCGCAGAACCTTGGTGCGCCCCCAACGATCGGCCAGGGACGCCAGCGGCAGCGCGGCGAGCGACGCGAGGCGAAGCGTCGCCAGTCCCACCCCGATCATCGAACCGGAAAGCCCGACCACGCTCTGCAGCGACCCGTGCGAGGAGAGGTGGCCGAAGTGCCTCGCGACGTCATTGAGCGACGCCACCGCGCCGAACTGCCCAAAACCAGCAAGAAGCGCGGCGAGAAACAGGGCTACGGTGATTCGATTCAGTGGACGATGCGTAAGAGCCTCGTGAGCCCGTTCAGGCAAGCTGCACGCTTTCGTCAACCACGACGAGAGTCTTGCCATGGTTGCCCCCCGTAAAAAGGAGATTGAGAGCGTCCGGAGCGTGCTCGAGGCCACGCACGAGGTGCTCCTGGTGGGCCAGCGTACCGTTCAAGACCATGCCCGCCAGCTCCATCTGGGCGTCGACGAATCGGTCGGCGAAGTCGAGGACGATGAAGCCCTCCATTCGCCCGCGTCGCATGATGAGCATCGTCGTGTTGGCGAGCCCTTGGGGCTTCTCCATCGCGTTGTACTGGGAGATCGCCCCGCAGAGCACGATGCGCGCGTGCAGGGCGATGGTGGAAAGCACCGCGTCGAGGATCTCGCCGCCGACATTGTCGAAGTACACATCGACGCCCTTCGGGCACGCGTCGCGCAGGCGTCGCGCCAAGTGCGATTCGCGGTAGTCCAGGCACTCATCGAATCCATACCTCTCCACGACCTCGGCGCACTTGTCCGGTCCGCCGGCGATCCCAATGACCTTCTTCGCCCCACGCGCCTTGGCGATCTGTCCGACAACCGATCCCGTCGCCCCCGCGGCCCCCGATACCACAACGACGTCGCCTTCCTTGAACTGCCCGATCTCCATAAGCCCGAAGAAGGCAGTGATCCCGGTGACGCCAAGCACGTTCATCACCGTCGGCAGGTCAAGACCCATGCCAGTGGGCAGCACCGAGAACTTGTTCTCCTCGTCAGCCACGACCCACTCCTGCCAGTTCGTCATTCCAAAGACCACATCACCGGGCGCGTAACGAGCGTTGTTGCTCTCAACGACAACACCGGCTCCGCTCGAGCGGATGACGTCGCCGATACCGATCGGGGGCAGATAGCCCGGCGCGTCGTTCATCCACGTGCGAATCGTGGGGTCGATGGAGAGGATTCCCACCTTGACAAGTGCCTGGCCGGGTCCGCACTCGGGTCGAGGAGTCTCCACCAACGAGGTGGTTGACTCGTCCACGTTGCCGACGGGGCGCTGGGCGAGAGTTATCTGGCGGTTAATCATGGAAACTCCTAGGTAGTGACTGCCACGCTAGATGCTCATTCGACAGGATAAGCATCGTACGTTGCCCTCGTCTTGGAATTGCCTCTTGACTTCAGCGGGTCCACCTCCCCACTCGATGCTGCGGAGGCGTCGCCAGTCGAATGGCCTCGACCTTGGCAGAATGGGTGACGATGTCACGCGAGAGGAGTCAGCGGTCGCAGTTGATTCGCGACGCTCGAGCCAAAGGAAACCTTCAGGTGCTTTTCCAGGGCCCCGTGGTCCACGGGAAGCGCAAGTGCGTTCAAAGGTCGACACGAGATCGCGCGTCCTGACCCCCTCCATCCCACGATCGCGGGGGATTTCGAGGTCGTCCGGAAAACCGGGCGAGTGGCTGCGCTGCCCTCAGTCGCTGGGTGCCGCCGTCTCCACCAGCGCGGAATGCTGCTCGAGTTCGACGACCACCGTCAGCCCTCCGCCCGGCGTGTCCTCGAAGCGGAGCTCGCCGCCAAGAAGGGTCATGAATCCCGACGCCACGCTGAGACCAATGGCTTCCTCGGTCCCCGCGTCGGATTGCGCATGGGGAATCCGGCGCCGGGCATCGCGGGTTCCGGGCCCACGGTCGATGACGAGTAGCTCAACTCCGTTTGCGGTGACCCCTGCGCTGAGGCGCACCGCTTGATCCCCGGGGCTGAACTCACACGCGTTGCTGACGACATTGGCAATCACCCGCTCCAAGAGGTCTGGATCCGTCGTCAACTTCGGCAACTCCTCGGAGAAGTCAATATCGATGACGCGGCCTTGTGTGTCAATGGTCTCTATCGCCCTGTTCACGAGATCGAGAAGCGCCACTTTGCGTGAACGCGGGGCCACCAACCTGGCGTCGAGGCGTCCAGAATCCAGAAAATTCGTCACCATCCTCGTGAGGTTGTTCACTTCACGTTCGATTGCGTTCAAGTAACTCCTCTGCTGCTCCTGGCTCCACGATGCGTTCGTGCGAAGCAGCGACGAGACGTTCGTCTCGATCTTCGCCAGCGCCGGGCGCAAGTCGTGCGAAACCGTGCGCAAGAGTCCGATGCGCAGCGCGTCCGCTTCGGCCCTCGCCTTCAATGCAGCCGCATCCTTCGCAAGCTTCTGCGATTCAATCCCCGCAGCGATGCGCCCGGCAAAGGCGGTGACGAGTTGACGGTCCTGGTTGTCAAGCTCAGCGCCCGCCAGGACCAACACGGTGTCGTCGTTGACCTCGAACCGCGCGTTCAACCCCGTATCCGAAAATGGCTCGCCGCTCACGAGATCCGGAGTCCACTGACCGTCGTGCTTCTCCAGCAGCGCGACGGTAGGCACCGCAAAGACTGCGCGAAGCGAATCGAGCAATGGCATGAGGTCATCCCGGGTGGTCGCAACGGTTGCCGCGGCCTTCGCCAGCAACTCCGCTTCCGTGCGCGCCCGCAGAGCCTCGTTGGACCGGCTCGCGTAGCCGTTGACCACCAAGCTCGATCCGACGGCGAAGACCAAGAAGGCAACGAGCGCCACAACGTCATCGGGCCGAGCGACTACGAGGGTGTGAAGGGGCCCGACGAAGAAGTAGTTCTCCAGGCCCGACGCCGCGAGAGCGGCGACGACGCCGACGACCACTCCGCTCCAGGTAGTGAGGGCCAGCACGGCCGCCAGATAGACCAAGAAGACGGTTGAGACGGAGAGATCCGAACGCAGCGTCGACATCCCTATCGTCAAGAGCGGCAGCACCAACGCCGAGACCGCCAAACCCCCAAGTAGACGCCGCGACGAGACCGGAGACTTGTTCCGTCGTCGCCGCGCCTTGGGGGTCCGTTGCCCCGTCACCGCGATGATGTGGACGTCGAGGTCGCGTGCCTGGCGCAACACGTTCTCGACGACACCGGGCAGGTGCATCAGTTTTCGCGAGCGACTCGATCCGAGCACAATCTGAGTCCCGCGCTCGGCCCGGGCAAACGCGACGAGCGCGCCCGCGATGTCCTCATCGACGATCTCGTGGAACGTGCCCTCGAACTCGGTCACGAGTTCTCGGGCGAGCGTGGTGTCTTCCGAGCGCTCCCGCATTCGGCCCGTGTCGATCACGTGAACCGCCACCAGCTGGGAATGGTTCCTCGCGGCAATTCGCGCCGCTCGGCGCAGCAGGATCTCGTCGGCCTCGTTGCCAGTCACCGCGACGATGAGACGCTCGCGCGTCTCCCAGTTACCTTTGATGTCGTGGGCATCGAGGTAACTCTGCAGCGAATCCTCAACCCGGTCGGCCAGCCACAGCAGCGACAGCTCGCGAAGGGCGGTGAGGTTTCCCGAGCGGAAGAAATTCGAAAGTGACGCGTCGACCTTCTCCGCGGGGTAGATGTTCCCGTGGGCCATTCGCCGCCGCAGGGCTTCAGGTGTTATGTCGACGAGTTCGACCTGCTCGGCCCGACGGACGATGAAGTCGGGCACGGTCTCCTGCTGGACTATTCCCGTTATCTTCTCGACGACGTCGTTTACCGACTCCAAGTGCTGGATGTTCACCGTGGTGATGACGTCAATCCCAGCTTCGAGAAGCGCCTCGATATCCTGCCAGCGCTTCTCGTTGGTGCTACCCGGCACATTTGTGTGGGCGAGCTCGTCGACCAGCGCTAACTCCGGATGGCGCTCGAGGACCGCCTCGAGGTCCATCTCTTCGAGTTGAGCGCCGCGATACTCGATCTTCTTGCGCGGGATGACCTCCAAGTCTCGAAGTTGGACTTCGGTGAGCTGACGCTTGTGCGTTTCAACGTAGCCAATGACGACGTCGGTGCCTCGTTCGCGGCGACGCCATCCCTCGTCGAGCATTCGAAACGTCTTGCCCACTCCCGGCGCTAGTCCCAAGTAGACGCGAAGCTGGCCACGTGACATAGAAGAATTATCGTCCCTGGACCGGGGTTTGGGACTCATGGGTCAAAGAGCCCCGAATCTGGAGTCCCGAAGTTGCCAAAACGGCTGGTTGGCTCCTCGTGACTTTGGCCACGGCGATGGGACGCACTTCCAGATTGTCGGCAATCGAGCGTTCCAGGAAACCGGTCGATGCCCCTGAGAATGTGCGCCGTGGGACGAGCTTCACTCGCATGCAGGACCCCACCAGCTATCGAGCCGCCGACGATCGCTCTTCGAAGAGCAGAGCGGCGACCAGATTCGCCATGGACACCGCCACGACCCTGCGTTCGCGCGAAACGGCGAGACCCGGCGTCGGTGTCAGGGCGAATCGACCCACCGTCTCGCCGCGAAACCGGCAGAGGATCTCGGCTTCTGGTCCCGGTATTCCAATCTCGTGGGCGGGCCAGTGGAGCCCGACGTGCACGACGTTGCCGCCGAACTCTATCTGGGCCGGCGGTGGCCCCGAGATATCGGTCTCGAAGTGGCAGGCGCGCAACCCCAGTACATCAACAAGCGACCGCGTCACGTAGTCGATCACCGTGGAGATCTTGTTCGTCCCGGCACAAAGTTCCGTGACGTCGTGCAGCATCGCCACGAACCGCGACTCTTCTCCCGCGGCCCGCCGGTGGCGCCGGCTCCGCGCCGCGACTTCCGTGACAATCACTCCTATGACCAAGATCGAGATCGTCGTTTCCAGATCGGGTCGGCGGCTTATCGTCAAGCGCTCGTAAGGCGGTGTGAGGAAGAAGTCGAACCAGATCGCCGCCGAAATCGTCGCCACCACCCCGCTGAACCTGTTGCCAAGAATCGCGATTGCCTCGATCAGGGCGACCAAGGAAAGTGCGGCGCCCACGTTGGTGAATGAGCCTCGGAACGGAACGAAACCCGCCGCGAGGCAAAGCGGCAGGATGAGCGCCGCAAGCACCGCAAAACCTGCGCGGTGCATCGTGACGTAACTCGTCGCCTGCTTCATCACGAAATGACCGTCTGAGTTCTTCCTGAGATGCAGAACCACGCCACGAGATACCGGATGATCACCGACTAGCTCAACTTCGCGAGCGCCTGATTCAGTTGAAGCACGTCAATGTAGCTGCTTCCGAGGAAGCCCCATTGGGCACCGTGGCTCTCCTTGGTAATGAGCGTCCTAAGTCGCGACGACGCGATTCCCGTTGCCTTGGACACCATAGGAATCTGGACGATGGCGTCCTGGGGCGAGATATCGGGGTCGTAACCGCTCCCCGACGTGGTCACCAGGTCGGGCGTCGGATTGACGCCCAGCTTGTGCCAGTACGCAACCAACTGTCTGGTGTCGGCGAGCAGGACTTTCGATCGCGGTCCCAAGTTGGTCGCCCCTGACTCCCCGCTGACTCCATTGGCAACTAGGGGGTTGTCGCCTCCGGAGACGTTGTTCTTGGGGTTGGCGGCGTAAGGGCCGGTGTCGTCGGGGCGACCATGAAACCACTTGGGACTCGACCAGTTCTGTCCAATCAGTGTTGAACCGTTGGCCGAGATTGATCCGTTAGCTTGATTCTTGAAGAGCAGTTGGGCCACACCTGTGCCGGCGAACGCGTACAGGAAACCAAACACGACCATGCAGATAACTGCGAATACCAATGAACGACGAAGATGTACGAGCATCTGAGACTCTCTCTTAATAGGCGTGCAACGAAACGAGCACGAGGTCGATGAGCTTTATGAACACGAAGGGGATGAGGACACCGCCAACTCCATAGATCCAGACGTTTCGCCGCAGGATCGCCGCTGAATTAGCGGCTCGGAACTTGACCCCGCGAAGAGCCAACGGAATGAGGGCCACAATCACGAGGGCGTTGAAGATGACGGCCGACAAGACCGCGCTCTCTGGACTGTGAAGGCGCATGATGTTGAGCGAACCAAGTTGGGGGTACGTGGAGACGAACAACGCGGGAATGATCGCGAAGTACTTGGCGATGTCATTGGCGATCGAAAAGGTCGTCAGCGATCCCCGAGTTATGAGCAACTGCTTGCCGATCTCCACGATGTCAATCAGCTTCGTCGGATTGGAGTCGAGGTCGANNACCACCTCGATGAGCTTCGTCGGGTTGGAGTCGAGGTCGACCATGTTGCCCGCTTCCTTAGCCGCGGTGGTTCCCGTGTTCATGGCAACGCCAACGTCTGCCTGAGCGAGCGCCGGGGCATCGTTCGTCCCGTCGCCGGTCATCGCGACCAGCTTGCCGCCCTCCTGCTCCTGCTTGATGAGAGCCATCTTCGCCTCCGGCGTGGCCTCAGCGAGAAAGTCGTCGACGCCCGCCTCCTGGGCGATCGCCGCGGCCGTCAACGGGTTATCACCAGTGATCATCACCGTGCGTATGCCCATTCGGCGCATCTCTTCGAACTTCGTCTTGATCCCCTGCTTCACGACGTCCTTCAACTCGATGACGCCGAGAATCTCAGGGCCGTCGGTCACCGTCAACGGCGTCGAACCGGCTCGCGAGACCCTCTCAACGATTGCGTCGAGGTCGGCGGGAATCGAGCCGCCCTGCTCGCTCACCCACCTCTTCACCGATTCGGCGGCGCCCTTTCGAATCTGGCGCTGACCCATGTCGAGTCCAGACATGCGCGTCGTCGCGGTGAAGGGCACGAAGACGTGGGTGGGGTCAAGTTGGCGCTCGCGGATTCCAAAGTTCTCCTTCGCGAGAACCACCACGGATCGACCCTCCGGCGTCTCGTCGGCGAGCGAAGCGAGCTGGGCAACATCGGCGACTTCCTGCTCCGTGTGACCCGTCACCGGAAAGAAGTTGGCCGCCATCCGGTTACCGAGGGTTATCGTGCCGGTCTTGTCGAGCAGCAGCACCTGCACGTCGCCAGCGGCCTCGACGGCTCGACCACTCATGGCGAGCACATTGCGTTGCACCAGGCGGTCCATTCCCGCAATCCCGATGGCCGACAACAAGGCACCAATGGTCGTTGGTATTAGGCACACCAGGAGCGACACCAGGACCACCACAGAGACGGTGGCCCCGGCGAAACCCGCGAACGGCTCAAGGGTGACGACGACGGGAATAAAGACAATGGTGAGGACCGCCAACAGGATCGTCAAGGCGATCTCGTTCGGCGTCTTCTG
>PMLJ01000042.1 GCA_003158855.1 Acidimicrobiaceae bacterium | reverse complement strand
CCGCCGGGCCGCCGGGCGGCCACGAACCCCGGGAGCCGGGGCCATTTGACAGCACCCCAGGTCGAGGTTAGCTTGGCTCCAGTTGTTGCGGGGTGGAGCAGCCTGGTAGCTCGTCGGGCTCATAACCCGAAGGTCGCAAGTTCAAATCTTGCCCCCGCCACCAAGATCGAAGGCCCAGGCTCAGCCTGGGCCTTCGTACTGTCCGGAATGGATTCCACCGCGCAATCAACCGACACCAGGGTCTTGACGTACTGCTCCAATCAATGGTTCCAACTACCGGATGTGAATCGGTCCAGGTTTTCTGGTCACTTTGCGACATGAGCACCTGGATTCCGAACGCACGTCGTCGTGGAATCTGCCCGAGTAGCCTTTCCACGGGAAGATCAAGTGATCGTTGATATGAGTAATTCGTTGTGAATGAAGCAGGAGAGAGCGATGGCAAAAAAGAAACCATTGTCTCACGTGGATAGCGCAGGCAAATTGCGGATGGTTGACGTCACGGGCAAGCGTTCGACGTTGAGACGAGCGTACGCCAGTTGCGTGGTCCGCACCGTGGCCGACATCGGCGCTCTTGGACAGAGAGATGACGGCGTGGAACCCTTGCACGCATCACGGCTCGCCGGCATCCAAGCCGCTAAGCAGACGGCGAACATTATTCCCCTCTGTCATCCACTGAATCTCAACGATATTCACGTCGACCTCGTTGTGAAGTCGCAGTGCATAGAGATTTCAGCGACCGTAGCGGCGAAACATCGGACGGGAGTAGAGATGGAGGCGCTCACGGCCTGTGCCTTTGCCGCCCTCGGTATCATCAGCTCGTTAGTGGATTTGGACCCGAACGCACAGATCGACGACCTTGTCCTGCTACGTAAAAGCGGGGGCAAGTCAGGTGATTGGGGCCGACTGGTGGATGCCCCGCTAGGCAACCTCTCACGGTGAACGGATTGGTGTTGTTCTGACTCGTCCGACGCGGTCGCTGCGGACGTCAGCGGCGTTCTTGGCACCAACTCACCCGGCTCCCACACCCGGCTCGATCATCACCGACGACGTTCGCGCGACGTCGTCGCCCTCAGCCGCCTGAAACAGGCGGGATGACAGCGATCTCGTCGCTGTCGTTCACGAGCGTGTCCGGGCCAGCGTCGTCGCCGTTGACCCATATTCGAGACACTGTGACTATTCGTGAGAAGTCGGCCCCGAAGCATTCTTCGGCCGCAGCGACGACGTCGCTGACGTGGCGACCGGGGAGGAAGGTCTGGGAGACACCGGCGGCTTCGCGGGCCGGTCCGAAGAGTAGTAGTCGCGCCACCGTCTAGCCGCCGATCATCGACATGGAGCGCTGGGGCGACAAGAAGCCGGGCTCGTTGATGCCGTGTCCGGGGAACTTCCCCCAGACCGCCGATCGAAGGCTCTGCGCGATCGCGTCATCGGATCCGCCGTGACGTAGGAGATCGCGCACGGTAGTTTCACCATCTGAGAACAGGCAGTTGCGAATAGCGCCATCGGAGGTGAGTCGCAGGCGGTTGCAGGTGCCACAGAACGGTTCGGTGACACTCGAGATCAGGCCGATCTCGCCGGCGCCCACCCCGTCGACGAAGCGGAATCGTTCGGCGGGCGCGGGACTCGCGGTCCGCTCGATTGGCTCCAGCTCCCAGCGCGCCGAGATCAGATCATGGACTTCACGACCCGGCACCAACTGCGCACGATCCCAGTCGCCCTGGGCGTCCAGAGGCATGAATTCAATGAAGCGGACCGTGCGGCCGGTGTCGCGCGCGAACTTGGCGAACGACAGAATCTCGTCATCGTTTTGACCACGCAACAGGACCACGTTGATCTTCAACGGCAGGAGTCCCGCTTGTTCTGCCGCGTCCATCGCATTGAGCACGACGTCGAGGGTCGCCCGGCGGCGAATCGCGGCAAAGCGCTCCGGGATCAACGAGTCGCAGCTGATGTTCACTCGCCGAAGCCCCGCCTGGGCGAGCTTTTCGGCGTGGCGCGCCAACTCGGTCCCGTTCGTGGTGAGAGAGATGTCCTCGAACCCCAGATCGCTCAAACCTTGCACCAGAGACACCAGTCTCTTTCGAACGAGGGGCTCGCCACCCGTGAGGCGAACGGCATCGACCCCGAGGCCTTTGGCCACCTCGGCGAAACGAAGGATCTCGTCAAAGCGCAACAGCTGATCACGCTCCATAAAGGTCATGCCCTCTTCGGGCATGCAGTAGACGCATCGCAGGTTGCACCGATCGGTTACTGAGATTCGCAGATCGTTGTGGACGCGGCCGTAGCGGTCGACGAGAGGACCGCTGGTGGGCATGACCTGGACCACACTCTTGTCCGACTCCATCGCACGCAATGATTTGGGTGTGATGTCGACCGGTACTGACGTCGTCATGAGCCCGCCCCTCCGGTTGATTGGTCATCATTCAACTCGATGACATCGGCTGGGTAGAACAGTAGTGCTCGAACTGAGGCCCCCCGGACCACGCCTCTTCCATCAAGCAGGATCAAAAGGGCGTTGGCGTTGGCCATGGCATGGAGTTGGTGGGATTCTTGGTCCTCGAGGGGGCGGGCGAGGTAGTGGCCCTCGCCGTCGAGGGAGACGTGGCCCCTCACGAAGTGGATCCGGCCGTCAGGAACCCTCGCCAGATCGACCGTGGACGTAGCGCTCACCAGTGCGCGAAACAGATTGGTGTGTCCCGCCATCCGTCGAACGGCGGGGCGTACGAGCAGTTCGAAACTCACCATGGCCGACACCGGATTTCCCGGGAGTCCGAACACGGGGAGGTTCGTCTGGGCCAACGTTCCAAAGGCGAATGGTTTCGCCGGGCGAATCGCGACCTGCATCCAGCGCATTGACCCACCGCTGACGTCGTCAAGCACGATACGCACGATGTCAAAGTCGCCGACACTGACCCCGCCGCTGGTGATGAGGGCATCGCACGATTCGGCGGCTCGACCGAAGGCGTCGAGAAGAGCCCCACGGTCATCTGGAACGACGCCTAGGTCGACTGGCTCCCAGCCTTCTTCACGAATAAGTCCAAGCAACGAGTGACGATTGGCGTCTCGGATCCGGCCGGGGGGCAGTGGCCCGTCATCGACAAAGAGTTCGTCGCCCGTTGAGAGCACGCCGAGGCGAGGACGACGATGGACCGGCACCGTATCGATCCCTTGTGCCCCGAGGACACCCAGGTGGGCCGGCCGAAGAGGCGTGCTGGTCAGGGCGAGAACATCGCCCGCGGCCACGTCGTAGCCGGGGTGGCGAATGAAGTTGCCCGCAGGAATCTCGGTCGTGACGACAACGGTGTCGTCGTCATCATTTGGCTCGCAAAGCTCCACCATGGACACCGCATCCGCACCGTTGGGGATCGGTGCGCCCGTCATGATGCGAACGGCCTGGCCCGGTGCCAGCGTGCCAATGAAGACGTGTCCGGCGCTGACGGAGCCAACGACTTGCAGGGTGACGGGTGAGCCCTTCGTATCGTCGGATCGGAGCGCGTAACCGTCCATTGAGGAGTTTCGAAATGACGGGACGTCATTGACGGCGTAAACCGTTCGGCCCAGGACGCATCCGAGCGCCTGGTCGATCGGCGTCTCGTCAATAGGCAGCGGCGAAACGCAGTCAAGCACGATGCCCTGTGCTTGGTCCAATGGAATCATCATGTCCACTCAAGACGTCTTCGTGGGTTGCTGCACCGGGGGGACGCTGCCGTCAAAGGGCGACGCGTCGTGAGCGCACGCACTCCATTCGGAGCCTCCTTCCCACGTCTCGTGCTTCCAGATGGGCAGGGTGTGCTTGAGCGTGTCGATGCAGAACCTCGCAGTTTCAAATGACTCGGCGCGATGGGGAGTTGACGCGGTGACGACGACCGCAACGTCGCCAACGCTGAGCATGCCGACCCGGTGCAGTAGCACGAGTCGGCCCAGGTCACTCCAGCGTTCGCGCGCCTGGGTGGCTACTTCGGTGAGGCGTGGAACGACGTACTCCAGGTAGGCCTCGTACTCCAGGGACGTCACGCCGGGTCGGTGTTCGGAGTGGTCACGCACCAAGCCACAGAACGTCACGATGCCGCCGCAGTGCGCAAGACTTGCCCACTTCCACGCCTCGTCAACCGGCAATGCCTGGTCGGACACGCCAATCCAGTCGCCGACATCTGGCGGGGCGAGGGGCGGATGGGTCACGAGGCAACCCTATGGATAGGTCCGGTGTCGTCGCGCAGCGAACGAACTTCGGCGTTGGCACGCCGGGCGATGATTTCGGCACAAATTGTCACTGCAGTCTCTTGCGGCGTGCGAGCGCCAATCGCCAGACCGATCGGCGCCATGATCTCGTTCAGCCGAGCAGGAGCGACGCCGGCTTCGGTGAGGCGCTTGACGCGTTCCAACTGAGTCGTACGCGATCCCATTGCGCCAAGGTACCCAACCTTGGTTGACAAAGCCGCGACGATCGCGGGAATGTCGAACTTGTGATCGTGGGTGAGAACGCAGACTGCATCACGCGCGCTGAGGCGTCCGGCCACCGTCGTCATGTAGGCGTCCGGCCACCCGACGATGACTTCGTCCGCTTCGGGGTCCGTTTCTTTGTGGCAAAGACCTCGCGCGCGTCACAGACCGTGACGTGGTAACCGAGGACTTTTGCCACCTTGACGAGTGCCGCAGTGAAATCGACGGCGCCAAAGATGATCATGCGCGGTGGCGGGGCGAAGACGTCCATGAACACCGTGACATCGTTGAGGCGAGATTCGCCAGCTGAGCCGTGGTGGCGAGCCACGCTCTGTCCACTCGAAAGCGCCCCAGTGGCGTCGCCGGCTACCACGGCATCCAGCTTGTCGCGCCCCAGCGATCCCTGAACGCCAACGACTTGGCTCACCAGCAAGGTCGCACCAAGTTGTGGGAGCAACGTGTTGCGGCCTTGGACGACGTCGGTGCGTTCGATCACCGTGGCGAGGGCCACTGGATCTTCATCCCTTATGCACTCGGCCAGCGTGGTGAAGATCTCGTCCACTAGTTGACTGGCTCGATGAAGATCCGAATGGTGCCGCCACAGGTCAAGCCAACCGCAAAAGCTTCGTCGTCGGAATAGCCGAAGGTGCAGAGGCGTGGCTCGCCCGACTCGATGACGCCGAGTGCCTCAGCAACCACCGCCCCTTCGACGCAGCCGCCAGAGACTGAGCCAACAACTTCGCTCGCCTCGTTGATCGCCATGGCCGCGCCCGGGTCTCGAGGTCCAGAGCCAACGACCGCGACGACGCGCGCCAGTGCTACTCGCTGGCCGGCGGCCTGCCAACGCTCGATGTCTGCGATGAGGTCTTTCATCTGCCTGAATCCTCGCCTCTGCTCTCGGTCTTTTCGATGGGTCGTCAAGTCGATAGATTATAAAGACTAGTGACGGGCAGCCTAGAATTGTTCATTACCTCGGAAGTGCCTCGCGCACCCAACGGCGAGCGAATGTCGGTGGTCGGCGCGACGTCCTTTGGTTCTGCACGAACAACGTGGGTCTGCTTGCGGCGAAAGCGTGAGAACTCGAGGGCGGTGAGGGCCGAAGGTCCCCAAGCGCTCGGAACGCTTCGGTGCCATTCGCCGTCACTGAGCCAACTGATGAGTCCGCAGCGCCCGACCGCCATGGGTACTAGCGAAACGATGCCCACCGACGGCCGCACTGAGACCGACGTGACCATGTGCCGCATTCAGCGCCGCAATCTCAGCAAAACGGCGCAATGTTGGCGGGTAGGCTGCGCGTTGTGAATGGCGCTCGGTGGTCGCTCTCGAACCACATGAGGTGGTGGCCATGAAGGAAGTTCTCGATGGCGTCGGTGCGCGAACCGCCGACGAGACGGCGATTGGCGTCGTGGCCGCGGTCAGGGCGCATCGGGCGGACGTCCCCGTCTCCTCGCTGCGTGACGGGTCGGGCCGATTCCATCGGGTGATTGCGTGACTGCCGCGATACTGCTCTGCGCTGGAGGGTCGACCCGCTTCACTGGGGACCAGCACAAACTCCTAGCACCGCTTCGAGGTCGGCCGTTGGTCGCATGGGCGCTCGAGCATGTCAGCGCCGCTGGTTTCGACGAAGTCATCGTGGTACTCGGGGCGGTCGACCTCTCAAAGGTGCTCGGGACGGTCGTCATCGTCAACAACCCTGAGTGGGCATCGGGTCAGGCGTACTCACTGCACGCCGGTATTGCTGCAGCCGAGCAACGGGGCCATGAGGTGGTGGTGGTGGGTCTGGGTGACCAGCCGTTCGTGCCCCCGTCAGCGTGGTCGGCGGTTGCCAACGCCAACAGCCCTATTGCCGTGGCAAGTTTCGCCGGTCAGCGCACCCCACCGGTCCGGCTCGCACGTAGCGTATGGCCCCTGCTCCCGACCGGGGGAGACGTCGGAGCTCGTGAGTTGATGTTGGCCCGCCCGGACCTGGTGATCGAGATCGCATGCGATGGCGAGGCCCTGGATATCGACACCGTGGAGGACCTGGCCCGATGGAGTTGAACACCGATACCCACCTAAACTTTTCCGAATCAAACCCCGGGCGCCCAACGGGCGCGAGCGCCGCTCCGGTCTCAGTCTCGGTGCGACCGCTTTGGCACGGGTTCGACTCCCAGTCTTGCGCCATAGGGTCGCTGACGTCCGAATCCGGCCGTGCCCTCGGCGGGATCGCTCGTTGACCGCTGTGATCGAGTCCACGACGAGCTGCGCATCTCGGTCACCGACCGCTGCAACCCGCGACGTGTGTACTGCATGCCCGAAGAGGATATGACGTGCCTACCCAGGTCCCAACCGCTTGCTTACGAAGAGATCACCCAGTTGGCCCGGGTGGCGCGACCTCGGCGTGGCGTCGATTCGGCGCAACGGCGGCGAGCCCCTTATCCCAAGAGATCTTCCCGTGCTCATGTTGCACATCGTCGTCTGATCACCGGCGGTGCCCTAATATCTTGTCCGAGTCCTGACCCTGACGAAAATGGAGCTCCAACCCGGGATAAACTGACTGGAATTTCCACAGAGCGAGCCGGTGCGTCACTATTTGGAGTAACAAGAGTGAGGTCACTCGGGGTTGTCTAGAACTGGGGAACTTGGACTTGACATTTGATAATTTATGAGCGATAGTATCCGTAATCTATTTTGGGGGCGTAAAATGGGACGTAGTCGTCAGCATGGTGCAAGGTATGGACGCGTAGTCGCGATGGCGCTGAGCCTGGCGCTCGTTTCGTCGGGCGTCGCCGTGGCGACGTCGAGCGGCGCGGCGGTCAAGAAGCCGATCATCGTCGGCGCGGTGATCGACGAGACGAACACGATGAAGCCCTTCGACCTCCCGGCGCTGCAGGCGGCCAAGATCTATGTCGATCAGCTCAACGCGACCGGTGGTGTTGGTGGGCGCAAGATCGTGTTCAAGGTCTGGAACGACCAACTGAAGCCGACGCTGACCCGCTCGGACGCCCTCGCGGCGATCGCCGCGGGCGCCAATGTCTTGTGGGTCAGTTGCGACGTCAACTACGCCACCCCCGCGATCCAGGTCGGTCTCGCCGCCAAGGTGCTCACCGTGGCGCCGTGCATCGGCACGGACCAGATGGGCCCATCGCTCTTTGGCTCGGCGGGCAAGTTGGCGTTCAGCTTCGGCAACGCGCCGCAGTCCGACGGCGCCGTGCTGGCCCGGCTCCTCATCAACCACGGCTGGAAGACCGCCGCCGTGGTGACCGACAAGTTGCTGGCCTACTTCGTGACTGCGTGCCAGGACTTCTCCTCGGCCTTCGTCAAAGACGGCGGTCAGATCGTCTCGCAGAGCTCGTTCACCTCGTTTGATGGCACCGCGGCCGCGGTCGCGGGCAACGTCGCGACGTCGGGTGCCGACGCCACCGTGCTCTGCGCGACCACGACGCCCGACCTGCCGACCTTCGTCACGGCGCTGAGGACGTTGGGCAACACCAAGCCCCTCGTGGGCCTGTGGTCGATGGACGGTGGGTTCTGGGAGCCGACCAGCCTCACGGTCTCGAACAACATTTGGTGGGCGACCTTCGCGTCGGTGTTCGGCGATGACCCGAGTACTCCGGTTCGCGCCCTCGAGGCGAAGATGGCCGCCAAGGGAGAGACCCCGCTCACCGGTGGGTTCGTCACGGGCCCGTCGGCCGTGCAGGGAATCGTGCTCGCCATCCAGCGCAACCACGGGAACCTCAACGGCACGAAGCTCGCCGCCATCATGGCGAAGTTCCACAACGTCAGCACAATCTCGGGATCGGTGAGTTTCACACCCACCCAGCACACCGTGGTCGGACGCTCGTACCGGATCATTGAGGTCACCAACGGCAAGCCGCACTTCGTCCAGATGCTGTCGCCCGGCCCCCTGGGCTCCTAGACGACGGCGACCCGGCGCCAGGACCGATGAGCGACGACAGATCGGTGGTCCGTGTGAGACACCTCGACGCAGTAAGAAGGGTGAGGCCATGAGTCACCTCGCGGACGAGCTGGTGCAGGACGCACGTGCCACCACGATCCCGGTTGCCACGGACCGCCTCGTCTGCAGCGGGGTGTCGGTGGCCTTTGCCGGTGTGCGCGCCCTGGACCAGGTGAATTTCTCGGTGAATCGTGGTGAGGTGGTCGGCCTGATCGGCCCCAACGGTGCCGGCAAGACGACCCTTCTCAACGTACTCACCGGTTTCACGGAAGTTGTCACAGGCTCGGTCCATCTCGACGGACGTGACATCACTCACCTTGCTCCGCATCGACGGGCACGGCTCGGACTGGAAAGGACGTTCCAGCACGGGCGTCTCTTCTCGGGATTGACAGTACGAGAGAACGTTGAGCTCGGGGCGATCGCGGTGCGGGTATCGAAACGCAAGGCACGTTCCACCGCCGCCCGGCTGCTGGCAGCGCTCGACCTCGAGAAGGTGGCTGATGTGCCAGTCGCCCAACTCTCCCACGGGGACCAGCAACACGTGAGCGTCGCACGCGCGGTAGCGGCCGCGCCCAGGTATCTCATGTTCGATGAACCGGCCGCCGGGCTGCCCGAAGGTTCATTGACCCAACTCGGGCTGGTCATCGAATGGGCGATCAAGGAGAGCGGAGCCGGCATCGTTCTCATCGACCACAACGTGGACTTCGTGCTGAATTTGAGCGACCGAGTCGTGGTACTGGACTACGGTAAAGTCCTCGCCGAGGGATCCTCGGATGAGATTCGTCAGAACGTGAACGTGGTGTCCGCCTATCTTGGCGAGGCAGGCGTCGAGAATCTCGCCGCGAGCCAAGCCCCATGATCGTGCGTCCCAGTTTGCGTGGTGTGGTGCAGTGATCCCGTTGCTGAGACTTGACAACCTCCAGGTCACCTACGGCCGTGTGGTTGCGGTCAAGAATGTCACCCTTGAGGTGAACGAGGGCGAAGCGGTCTGCCTGGTCGGACCGAACGGCGCCGGCAAGTCGAGCACGCTGCTCGCGGTGATGGGTGCAGTTCGCTCGCGGGGTGACGTTTTCCTGCGCGGCACATCGACCCGAGGCCTGCAACCCGAGGCATTGGCGCACCTCGGTGTGGCGATGGTTCCAGAGGGCCGCCACCTCTTTGACACCATGTCGGTCAAGGACAATCTGGTCTTGGGAACGTTGGCTCGCCGACGGGGCAGAACGCCCCGGATTGATGAGCGATGGGTTGCGGAGTTGTTCCCGATCATTGGAGAGTTCGCTTCGCGACGCGCAGGGTTACTCTCCGGTGGCCAGCAACAGTTGGTGGCCATCGCGCGAGCGTTGCTCTCGGATCCGGACCTCCTCCTGCTCGACGAGCCTTCGCTCGGACTGGCGCCGGTGGCTGTGGACGCGGTGTTCGAGGCCCTGGAGCGAATACGAGCGGTGGGCGTCGCCATCCTGTTGGTCGAACAGCGGGCCCAGCGGGCGACCGACTTTTGCGAGCGTGGTTATGTTTTGTCCGACGGAGAGATCCGCCTCGAGGTGACCGAGGGTACGAGTGAGGACCCCGAGTCCTTGATGGCGGCATACTTCGGGAGATGACTAGAGCCTTGAAGATGACCAGCGCCTTGAACCGGGGCGCGCACGTATGAGTTGGATCGGCCATCTCGTCAATGCCGTATCTCTGGGCGTTGTCTACGGACTGGTTGCCGTGTCGGTCGGTCTCGTGTTCGGCGTGCTTCGTCAGGTGAACCTGGCCCAGGGAGAGGTCATCGCGCTGGGTGCCTACTCGCTTTGGATGACCCGGGATCTTCCCGTCGTCGTGAGGATTCTCGTCTGCATTGGGGTGTGCGTGGCCATGTCACTGGTCATCCAGGTGATCATCTTTCGTCCGCTTCGCGGTGCGTCGGCTCTGACCACCCTGATTGTCACCTTCGGCCTCAGCTACGCCTTGGAGGGGGTCTGGACCATTGTCTTTGGCACGAACGGACAACCGGTGTCGATGCTTTCCTCGCTCAACCAGGTTGTTGTCGGAGGCAACGTTGGACTGAGGTGGATAACCCTCGTCGAGATGGGTGTCGGAGGGATCTTCTTTGCCCTACTCGTTCTGGTCCTCTACGGTAGCAAGATCGGAGTGATGATGCGCGCCACCGCCGAAGACTTCCGCACGGCGCGGATCGTAGGTGTGCGGATCGATCGGGTCGTCACCCTGGCGTTCGTGTTCGGAGGCGTGAGCGCCGCGATGGTCGCGATCTTGTTCACGGTCCAGACCCCACTGGTGACCCCGACCTTAGGGTTCAATCTCATCACCCTCGGCCTCGTGGGGACGGTGCTTGGAGGTATCGACCGCCTGGGACGAGCCACCGCTGGAGGTTTTGTCGTCGGCTTCGTGAACTCCATGCTCGGGGCCATCATTCCCCAGGAACTGCTCGTCTTTCTCCCCATGTTGACTTTCATGTTTGTGATCGTCATGCTCGTGGTGCGCCCGGCGGGTCTTTTCACCCCCAAGGGCTCGAACGTGGAGAGAGTATGAGGTCGAAGTTTCGTCTCGTGGCCGAGCTGGTCGGCCCACTCGCCGCGGTCGCCATCGTCACCGTGTTCGGCAGCACCATGTCGATAGCCCAGCAGGGCAACGTGACCAACATTCTCGTGACCACCACCATTGTCGTGGCGTTGTACGTGTTCACTGGCAACTCCGGGGTGATGTCATTCGGCCAGATCAGCTTCGTCGCCGTTGGGGCCTTTGCCGCGGGCATCCTCACCGCCCCAACACTCACGCGACAGGCGAACATGCCGAGTTTGTTCAAGTTCCTCAGCACCACGCAGATCTCCAATTTCGACTCGTTGCTGCTGGGTGCTGGCCTGGGCGCCCTGTTCGCGTTTCTCGTGGGTGTTGTCCTGTTGCGCTTGAGTGGGCTCAGTGCAGGTATCGCAACATTCGCCGTGTTGGAGATCACCTACGACGTCCTCAGTTACTGGGACAAGATCGGTCCGGGCGTCATGCCGGTGGTGCTGGTGCCGGTGACCACGACTCTGGTCATGGGGGCGTTAGGCCTCGGTGTGGCCATTGTGGTCGCCTTCGCGTACCAGCGCACGCGTTCGTGCCGGTTGTTGCGAGCCACTCGGGAGGACGCCGTGGCGGCGCAGGGGATCGGGATCTCGATCTTTCAACACCGCCTCATTGCCTTCACCATCAGCGGAGCGATTGCCGGATTCGCGGGCGCACTCTTCGTACACGAGCTCGGAAGCATCAGCACTGGTCAGGTCTACATCGATCTTACCTTTGCCACTCTGGCGATGCTCGTGGTGGGCGGCACGGGGAGTCTCTGGGGCGCCGTGCTCGGAGGGATCGCGCTCGGGGTTCTCGAATCGTTCTTGAGCAACGCCGAGAACGGTGTGGCGATCGGATCATGGCACGTCACGTTGCCCAACGGACTGAGTGTGGTGATCGTGGGCGTCATCATGGTGGTCGTGCTTATCTTCGCCCCGAAGGGCATTAGTGGAAGCCACGAGTTTCTGGAACGTTTCTTCTCCCACAGACCGGCAAAGGCGGGCACCGGCACCGAGCCCGAGAGCACTGCGAAGATGACTGACGAGGAATCATCAGAAGTTCCTTTATCGCCGCGCCCGACATCGTAAGACGCGAGCCACGCGACTGCGCTCAGCGTTCCGGCGCTCTCAGTTTCACCACCGACCGAGGAGGTGGCGGGCCACGATCTCACCCGATCCGGCGCCAAGACCGGGGCCCGGGTGGGTACTAGCGCCGATCTGGTAGAGGCGTCGGATGGGCGTTCGGTGCCCAGCGAGCCCGGGACGTGGTCGCCACAGGAGGCTCTGATCCAAGTCGCACGACCCGCTGTAGATGTCGCCGCCTCGCAGGTTGGGGTTGGCCGCCTCGATGTCGGCGGGCGAGAGGGTGACGCGTCGCAGGATCGACGACTCCAGGTTGGGGATGTGGTGGACCAGCCGGGCCTGGATGCGATCGGCGTAGCGCTCGCGCAGCGACTCCGTCCAGATCCCACCTTCGACATCGATCTCGTCGGCGGCATCGCCGATCGGGTGGGCGGGGAGTTCTTGGAGTTGGATCCAGAGGATCGAGCTCCCATCGGGCGCGCGCGATGCGTCCACGGCACAGGGTTGCCCACACACGATCGTGGCCGAGTGCGGGAGCAGGCCGCGATCGGCCTCGTTGACGGCCCGCGACACACCATTGAGACCGGGCGTGAGGTGGATGACCGGGGTCTGGCTCAGCCGGTCGTCGCCGTCCCAGCGCGGGGGGCTCGACAAGGCGTAGTGGATCTGCATCCCGGCTCGGCCGAAGCGGTACCGGCGGCTCTCGGCGAGCGCCGCCGGTACCAGATCACAGTCCGCGAGCAGCGTCTCGTACAACTGTGGTGGGGTGACGTTGCACAATACGGCGCGCCGCGCAGTAACGGTGCGGCCACCAGCCACTTTGACCCCTACGGCCCGCCCGCCCGATACGAGCACGCGCTCGACTTCGGCGCCGGTACGGCAGTCCCCACCTTGGTCGTTGATGATTGCGACCAGCGCCTCGACGAGGTGGCTTCCCCCGCCTCGGGCGACCGGGAGCCCGGCGGTTTGCAGGACACTGGCGATGGCGCGGTTCATGAAGCCCGAACCACCGGCGTCCGGCCCGAGACCGGTATGCAGGACCCACGGTGCCAGGAGACCCTGGACACGCGGCGAGGTGAAGGCCTCTTCCAGCCAGGCCCGGCTCGTGGTGAGCAACTCTCCGCTGTAGTGGATCAGGCCACGGCGCCTGAAGCGACGCAGCGCCCGCAGCGCGAGTACTCCTCCAGCTCGCCCCGCTAATTCGGTCGAGAGCATGGCGAAACTGATGTCGGCGTTGCGCTGAAAGTCCTCGAGTTCGCGCTGGAACGCCCGGCCATCTCCCGGGGCGTGGCGGTCGAACTCAACGGTGTTGGCTTCGGGGGACCGGCTGAGGAACGCAGCTTCACCGTCGGGGAAAATGGTCGCGGTCACCAGGTCTGCCGTGAGGTACTCCAGACCCCGGGATCGCAATTTCTCACCCAGTTTGGCGTAGCTGGCCGACAGCACGAACAGGGGGTGCCAGGCACTGAAGACGTCGTGCGTGAAACCCGGTACCGTGATCTCCGCGGTCCGTATCGCTCCGCCGAGTTCGTCGTTGCGCTCGAGCACGCACACCCGCCAGCCCCCACGCGCCAACGTGGCCGCGGCAACCAGGGAGTTGATGCCGCTGCCGACGACCACTGCGTCGTAGTCGGCGTGGCGTGAAGCCTGCGAGATCGCGGGCGTCACTGGGCACACTCGTCAAGTCCGAGCGCAACGGCAACCGCCATCGACGTGCCGTAATATAGGGATGTGCGTTGCCGCGCTGTGGTCGTTGTCCACTGGGGCGATGTGCTACGTTCGGCGCTCAACTCCGTGGCCTCCGATCCCGCTTGCGTTCAAGTATATTATCAAGTATAGTTTATGAGGTAATCCAACTCTTGGAACCACTGAATGGATCGGAGCACGCTAAAATGAGCCTTCCTTTGCGAATCGGAGTCATGCAACTCACGATGGAGCCGGTTGAGGAGATTCTCGGGCACGCTGAGCGGCTTGACCAACTTGGATTCGACACCATTTGGCTCGCCGAAGCCTATCCGTGGTGGCGCAAGCATTCGATGGAGGCTCGCTCCTCCACTGCGCTGTCGGCCCTCATTGGCAAGGTGACAACCAACCTGGCCGTGGGCTGGGGGATTATCTCGCCGTACACCCGCCACCCCATCCAGGTAGCGATGGAGGCCAGAGTCACCCAGGAGATCGTCGGTCCCGATCGGCTCCTCGTCGGCTTCGGTGCCTCGAAGATCTTCATGAAGGAAGCCGGTATTGGCGAAGAGCGGCCAGCTCGTGCCCTTACGGCGATCCGCGAGAGCATCGAGATCCTGCGGGGCGTGTTGGGCGGGGAAGAGTTTGATTTTCATGGCAAGGAGTTCACGGCGGTCGTCCCGGCAATGCGTCCAGATGCGCTGGCCCCCCGGGGTTCGGTTCCCATCTACGTGGCAGGCACCGGTCCGCGCCTGCAGCACATGGCGGGTGAAATGGCCGACGGCCTGCTCACTCCGAGCATCACGACGCCCAACTTCGTGCGCTACGCCCGTCTGAACCTGGCCAAGGGTGCCGAGCAGGCCGGACGGGATCCCGCCAATATTGATCTGGGCTGCACAATCGTCGCATCGATCAACGAAGACCGCGCCAAGGGCCGAGAGGGCGCCCGCGAGATAGCCGGTATGTATCTGGCCAACAAGGTCGAGAACATCCAGGGATCGGCAGACGTTCTGCTCGAGAGCGCCGGGCTGACTAGAGAAGAGATCGTCCCGATCGCCGAGGCCATGACCGCTGGTGGCCGGCTGGCCGCTGCGGCCGCGGTCAGCGATCAAATCCTCGACAAGACGGTGCCGATTGCCGGTAATCCGGCTGACTGTATCGAGGCCATCGAAAAGTACCATGATGCGGGTTGTACCCACATCATGCTCGAACTGTGGGGGGAGAACCGCAACGCGCAGCTCGAGTTGTTCGGCTCCAAGGTTCTCCCACACTTCCGTCGATGAAGCCGCCCGTGGATTCGATGGGCGAGGACCTTCGCCAACTGCTCGTTTCGCACGTGAATGTGGAGCGCCTCGTCGAGACGGCGTGCAACTTGGTGGACATCCCGAGTCCGACCGGAAGCGAACAGGCGGTGGCCGAGCGGGTTCGAGAAACCTGTGAGGAAATGGGTCTGGCGGTCTCGTTCCAGGAGGTGGAGGCCGGGCGCTCGAATGTCCTGGCCACCCTGGTGGGCGGCGGCGGCGGTCGGACGTTGATGTTCAACGGCCACACGGACACGTCGTACTCGGGGCGCGAGCCGCACTTGAAGGGCAAGCCAGGTTTCCAGCCGGTCGCCAGAGTGAGTGACGGACTCATCTGGGGACTCGGCATCACGAATATGAAGGGCGCCATCGCCTGCTATCTAGAGGCCGTCAGGGCAATTCAAGATTCCGGTGTGCAACTACGTGGCGACGTCCAGGTGGCTGCGGTCGTGGGTGAGATCGAGGCCGCACAGTGGGGCGAGGAGTTCCGGGGTTCGCAGTATCGCGGGTACTCGGCGGGAAGTCACTACCTGGTGGGCCACGGCGGTTGCGCCGACATGTGCATCCTCGGTGAGCCAACCGAGCAGCGGGTCGTACTCGGTCACTACGGAACCCTGTGGGCTCGGATCTCTACGTCGGGACCATTTGTCCACACCGCGTTCTCCGGCGACCGCCTGGAGGAGAACTCGATCGTTCGGATGGGCGGAGTCCTCGAGGATGTGCGCCGGTGGATACCGACGTGGGAGGAGCGAACCTCCTACGGGGGAAAGCCGGGTGTGGTCAACATTGGCGCGGTGCGCGGTGGCAACGCCTGGCGGCTGGCTCGCACCCCCAATCGGACGGACCTGTTCCTCGACATCCGCGTGCCACCGACGATGCGCATGCAAGAGGCCAAGGCGGCCTTTGGCGACCTCGTCGCCGACCTGCGCCGTCGCCACCCCGAAGCCGGCATCGATTCCGAAATCTTTGTCACGTCGCCCGGGGCGGAGATCGCCGAGGACCATGAGCTGATTGCCGCTATCGATAGCGGCCACCAACTAGTCTTTGGCACTACCCCCGAGCGCGACACCGTGCGCTGGTCCTCGGACGCGTCGGTACTGACCCGTTACGGGATCGAGTCCGTGAACTACGGGACCTCCAGTGGCCTGCCGAGCCCCGACGGGGAGAACCTCGAGGTCGAAGGACTTGTTCGAACCGCCCAAGTGTACGCGTTAGCTGCGGCACAGATCTGTGAGGTGCAATGAAATGAAGTTAATCATGTTTACCGACTCCGTCGGCACGACTCGCCCCGGGGTGGTTCGCGGTGATGAAGCGGTGGCGATCGAAGGTTTCTCCTCGATCCGAGAGGTCTTTGAGCGGGGCGAGGAGGGCATGGAAGCCGCCCGCAACGCCAACGGGGCAACCTTCAAGCTTTCGGACGTGCGCCTGCGCACGCCGCTCATCCCGAAGAAGCTCATCCACACCTCAGGAAACTTCCGAGAGCATGAGGAGGAGTCAAAGAACGTCAACTGGTCCCACGAGATCGCCCCTTGGATCGTGTTCTATCAGAATGTCGACGCGATCATCGGGCCCGATGATGCGATTGTCTATCCCGAGCACCTGACCAAGGAGCTCGACCACGAGCTCGAATTGGCTGTCGTCATCGCTAAGAGTGGGAGCAACTTCGACGAAGGGGAGGCCGAAGATTACATCGGTGGCTACCTGATATTCAACGACATCACGGCGCGCGACATCCAGCGCACCGAGATGCGTTCTGGCGTGTTCTCGTTCTGCAAGTCGATCGAGACGTTTTGCCCCCTGGGCCCCTGGATTGTCACGCCCGACGAGGTCGGCGATCCGCGCACCTTGGCCATGCGTTTGCGGGTGAATGGCGAGATCCGCCAGGAGTCGCACTCGAGCAAGATGACCATCTCGATCCCCGAACTCATCGCCCACCATTCACCGTGTGGTTACAGCGCGGGTGACATCCTGACCACGGGGACCGTGTCGGGAGTGGCGGGTTTCAAAGAGGACGCGCAGAACTGGTATATGAAGCCCGGCGACGTCGTGGAATGCGAGATCGAGCGGGTAGGCGTCATGAGCAACCCCGTCATCTCGTGGCAGGAGGCGCACGGGGAGCCCGCGCCGCCCTTTAGAGATTGGTGAACAATATGACCTGGGCCGTTGACACACTGAAACTTGATCGAGTGCGCAAGATGATGGCGGACGCGGATCTCGATGCCATCGTGGCGAGAACTCCGGACAACATCTTGTACCTCACAAACTACTGGTGCATGAAGGGTTATGACGCCGTCGTGTTTCCCCGAGAGGGCGAACCGACCCTCATCGCCCTGGAGCCCCAGATGGCCGACGCCGAGCGTGTTTCGTGGACCTCGGACATTCGCCCCTTCGCCGGCTACGACCCTCACGACCCGAGACCACCCCAGGATCGGGCGCGCGACCTGTGCCTGGCCGTGCTCAAGGAACGGGGACTCGAACGCCGTGTGGGGCTGGAGCTCTCTCAGGGGGTCCAGGCGATGGACCGCATGGTGGGCGAGCCGACAGTCTTCTCCCAACAGTGGTTCGACGCGTTCAGTGCCGGACCGGGTGAGGTCGTCGACGCGTCAGGTCTACTGGCACGGGCGAGGATGATCAAGACCGACCAGGAGATCGAGCGGATGCGACTGGCGCAGGAGTTGGCCACGCTCGGGCTCGAGCACGTGAACGAGCACCTCGCGCCCGGGATGCGCTGCAGCGAAGTTGGTGCGATGTTCGAGGGATTCGTGCACTCCACTGGCATTGGCTACAAGGGTCAGGTCGAGATGGCGCGGGCTTTCACCCTGGTCTGGTCGGGACCCGGTATCCGGACCTTCACGGCAACCGGTGATCGACCGGTCTACGAACACGAGCCCACGTTGATGGAGATCTGGGTCTGTGCGGACGGGTATTGGACCGATCTCACCAAGAACTTCTGCCCCGGCACGCTCGACGCCCGTTACGATCGCCTGCTCGACATGTTGCTCGGCGTGTACCACGAGGCGATCGAGTTCGCCGTCGCCGGCGCCCCCCTCAACGAACTCGATCTCTTGATCCGTGCCGGACTCGCCAAGGGCGGCTATCCCGGCCAACCGTCGCATCCGATCGCGCACGGCGTGGGAGCACGAGCGCACGAGCCGCCGTTTGCTCACCAGGCGGATGCTTTCACCCTCGAAAAGGGGATGGTGCTCGCAATCGAGCCCGGTGCGTACTGGCCCGAGGGCGGGGGACTGCGACTCGAGGACAACTATCTCATCACCGAAGGCGCGGCCGAGCGGCTCGGGACTTTCCGTGACGATTTCCGGATCGCATGATCGATCCAGCCAATCTCTGGACGGGGGACCTGAATCGAGAGGCGCTCGGCGAGACGTGGAAGAAACCTTCGTCACCGATCGGGTTATACGATACGACGCTTCGCGACGGAGAACAGGCCGTCGGGGTTGTGCTCGGGACCGACGACAAGATTGCGATTGCCCGGGCACTCGATGCGCTCGGTGTGGATCGTATCGAGGCGGGGTTTCCCAGGGTGTCGCCCGAGGACGCCGAAGCGATGAAGGAGATCGTCTCGGCCGGTCTCTCCGCGGAAATTTGGGGTTTTGCTCGAGCGTTGCTGGTCGACGTTGACGCTGTGCTGGAGGTCGGCGCGCGAGCGACCGTTATCGAGTCACCAGTGAGTGACCAGAAACTGTCGGCCTATGGCATCTCACGTGAGACGCTCATCCAACGGGTCGTGGACTCGATCTCCTACGCGGTGGGAAATGGACTCCAGGTGTGCTTCTTTGCCGTGGACAGTACCCGCGCCGATTCGGGTTTTATCGAAGAAGTCGTTCACAGGGCGGTGGACGCCGGCGCGAGCGAGATCGCGATCGTGGACACACTCGGGGTGGCAAGTCCTGAGGGTGCGGCGCTGATCGTCGGGCGAGCACGTAAGTGGCTCGGACCGGACGTGCCGATCCACTGGCATGGTCACAATGACTTCGGACTCGCGACCGCCGCGGCGGTCGCGGCTGTACGCGCTGGCGCTACTTGGGTGCAGGGCACGATCAATGGCATGGGTGAGCGTGCTGGAAATGCCAGTTTGGGCGAAGTCGCGATGGCGCTAGAGGCGCTATACGGCGTTCCGACGAATCTACGGATGGAACGAATTCTCGAGGTTTCGACTCTCGTGCAAGAGCGTTCGGGGTACGTTCTCGAGCGGTGGAAACCGCTGACTGGTGAAGCACTGTTCGCGCGGGAGAGCGGGGCCGTGGCGAGTCAGTTTCACGACCCACCCGCTATCGAGCCGTACGCGCCGCAGGTCGTAGGGGCGTTCCGGCGAGTGGTGCTTGGTAAGAAGAGTGGTCTCGACTCGATTCGAATCAAGTTGGCCGAGCTCGGGCTCGACGTGAACAAGGAGCAATGGCCCGCACTTCTCGCGGACGTCAAGCGCCTCGGTGTTCGCAAGCGTGGCTTGGTGAGCGACGAGGAATTTACAACAATGGTGGCACTCGAGATTAAGGAGTAGATGATGGGCAACGTACCGATGAGGGTATGTATTGTCGGATGTGGAGCGGTGGGGAGTTTGTTCGCTGCCCACCTTGGAAGTCTCGAAGATGTCGAGGTGTTCGCGTACGATCTGTCGAGCGAGCACGTCGCGGCGATCAACCGGTCGGGACTTCGTATCACGGGTAAGGCCGACATTCTGGCTCGGGTGATGGCAAGCGACGATCCCAGCACCATCCTCCCGTGCGACTTTGGAATCGTTGCCACCAAGTCCTACGTCACGAAGTCGGCAATGGAGGCAACAGCCAGATGTTTTGGACCCAACGCGAGCGTCTGCAGTGTTCAAAATGGAGTCGGCAACGAGGAGATCATCGCCAACTACGTAGAGCGGGTGATGCGCGGTACGACATTTCCCGCTGGGCATGTCGTGTCGCCCGGGGTGGTCGAGATGGACACTACCGGTGACACGTGGATCGGTCCCTTCGAGGGGCATGCGGCCCCCATGGACGACGTCCGGCGGCTCGCCGATGCGCTCAACCGGGCCGGTATGCCGACGATTGCCCTGGAAGATGCCAGGGGGGCACAGTGGACCAAACTGATCTTCAACGCCGCGACGAACCCCATCGGTGCGCTCACCGGACTCAGCCACGGACGTCTCTGCGAGATTAAAGAGGTGCGCGCTTTGGTGAGCGGGCTGGTGGCCGAAGGTGTGGCCGTGGCCGAGGCGCTCGGGATCACGCTGGACAGCGACCCGGAGGACCTGATCGACCACGCGGCACTCGTCGCGTACGAGCACCGAGCGAGCATGCTGCAAGACGTCCAAGCGAGACGTCCGACGGAGATCGATGCCCTGAACGCCGGCGTTGCCGTCTTTGGAGTTCAGACCGGGGTACCGACACCACTCAACAACGCCATCGTGGCTCTGATCAAGGGCGTCGAGCACTCGTTCGCGCCCGACGTTGCGACGACTGAAGGGGGTCCGTCGTGACGTCCCAGACCGAGATCGAGCGTCGTTACGCGAAGGTACGTCAGGCCATGGCGGAGGCGCAGGTGTCGGCCCTCATTGTCTGTGGGAGTGAGTACACCGGTTTCGACGGCGCGGTGCGGTACCTGTCGGGGTTTCGCATTGTCCACCGGTTCGCGTACGTCGTTCTCCTGGACGTTGGAGAGCCCTGCGCGGTCTTTCCGAGCGAGGCGCGCTACGTGGGCGCGCACGCGGAGAGTTGGGTCGAGGAGAAGGTGTTCGCCGAGCACCCCGGTGCCTGGATGCGCCAGTACCTCGAGAGCCACGGCGTTACACGGGTGGGCGTCTACGGCCTCGACTACGTGATGCCGGTGCGCGACCACCAGGCCCTGGTCGACGGTGGACTCGATCTCGTGGCGTTCGACGATCAATTCGATCTGGCGCGAGCGGTGAAAAGTGCCGAAGAAATGGTCGAGGTTCGTGACTCGATGGCGGTCAACGAAGCCGGCTTCTGGGCCGTGCACGCCGCCTACGAGCCCGGACGCACGCAGGCGGAGCTGATGGCGGTGGCCGAGGCGGAGTTTGTTCGTCTCGGGTCCGGGCGCCACACCATGGACATGGTGCTGTGGGGGCGCAACGGCGCCGCCGAGCCGGAGTTTCGGATTCCCGAGTTCGTGGACCCGATCCGTGAAGACGACCTTCTCCTGTACTCGCTCGAGGTAGCGGGATCGGGCGGATACTGGGTGGAGTTCGCCAGGCCACTTTGTCGTGGCGCACTCGCCCTGGACACGACCCGCATGCTCGATGCCTACGGGGAGTACTTCGAGTTGGCTCAGCGCACTATGAAGAAGGGGATGACTGCCCATGACGTGCATCGCGCAGTGTCGCGGCCGTTCCTCGACCGTGGCATTGGACTGGGCCACGTCACCGGGCACTCGATCGGGATGACCATGATCGAACACCCGAGGATCGGCGAAGGCGTCGACGTCGAGTTGGCCGAAGGCATGGTGATCTCCATGCACCCACACGCCATCGCCGGCGACGGGAAGTCCTGCATGTACATGCAGGACACGTGGTTGGTAGGAGTCGACGGGCCCGAGCTGCTCTCTGTCATCCCGGCCAAGGTCTTTGACGGCACTGAGAATCGCGCTGGATGACAGGGCCCGGCGCCGCGACTGTGGCTCCCTCTTATGACGCGGTAGTCGTCGGCGCCGGGCATAACGGTCTGGTCGCCGCCGTGATATTGGCGCGCGCAGGCTGGAAGGTCGTGGTCGTCGAGGCAAATGACCGACCAGGCGGAGCACTCATGAGTGGCGAGGCGACTCGCCCGGGGTACGTTCATGACCTCTTCGCCACGAACCTCAACCTGTTCGTCGGTTCGCAGTTTTATGCGGAGTTTGGTGACGATCTGGCCCGACACGGCCTGCGCCTACGGAGGTCTGACTTTCCCTACGCCAACGTCTTTCCGGGGGGAAAATCCATCGGAGTGAGCGTCGGTCTTGAGTCGACCCTCGAGCGACTCCGCCAGCTCAGTCCCGGTGACGCGCAGGGGTGGCAGCAACTGAACGATCTGTACCAGCGAATGGCGGGCGCCCTCTTCGGCGTGTATGCCTCGCCAGTTCCGTCGTACGGAATGGCGAAGGTGATGGCTGGCGCTGCGCGTACACTCGGCCGCAAGGGGTTGGCCGACTTGGCCCAACTGCTTTCGAGCTCGTGTCGTGAGCTTGTCGACGCCCACCTCGTCAGTGACGAGGCCAAGGCGCTCATCGCCTGCTGGGGGCTCCACCTCGATTTTGGACCCGACGTCAGTGGCGGAGCGGTGTTTCCATTCCTAGAGGCCTTCTCTGATATGCAGGTGGGGATGTCGGTCGCCGAGGGCGGCGCCTCGCGCCTCGTGGATGCACTCTGCGGTCTGCTGAGCGAGTACGGCGGTGAGTTGCGCACCGGTGTGGCCGTCGAGCGTATTTTGGTGGCGGAGGGTCGAGCCGTCGGTGTCGAGCTGGCTGACGGGGAGCACCTCAAAGCGGCGCGCGCGGTGGTGGCGAACGTCTCACCCACCGCACTCGTCGGAAATCTCCTGGCGCCGGGTGACCTTCCCGATCGCGACACCAAGGCGCTCGAGCGCTACGCGTACGGCCCGGCCACGATGATGATTCACCTCGCTTTGTCCAAGCCGGTGCCGTGGGAAGCCGGCGAGGAACTGCAGCGCTATGCCTACGTCCACGTCGCGCCGTACGTGGACGATCTGGCCCGGACCTATACCGACGCGTTGGCGGGCCGGTTGCCGGCCGAGCCGCTGCTCGTGGTTGGCCAGACGAGCTCGGTCGACCCGACGCGAGCCCCAGGGGAGGGTCAGGTGCTGTGGATCCAGGTGCGAACGCTGCCCACTCGTATCGGCGACGACCCGGCGGGCTCCCTGGGCGGCAAGAGTTGGGATGAGGCGGCCGAGCCCTTCGCTGATAGGGTCATGGCGAAGCTGGAGCGTTACGCGCCCGGTCTCGGTGCGGTTGTTTTGGACCGGACGGTGCTGTCGCCAGCTGACCTAGAACGCCACAACCGTAATCTCGTGGGGGGCGATAGCATCACGGGCAGCATGCATCCTCGACAGAACTTCGCTTTTCGCCCGGCATCAGGGATGGCGCGCTACCGCACTGCGATCGGGGACCTGGTACTCGTGGGCGCCGGGACGTGGCCGGGCCCGGGTCTCAATGCCCAGTCGGGCTACCTCGCGGCGCGCGATCTCCTGGCCCGGGCTCGTTGGCGCGGCGCGCTCGGACACGGGCGGCGTCGGTGAACGTCGAGGTGGTTGCCATGAGAGTTCGACCAGCTGGTGACGGCACGACGTTGTTGGGTGCGGGCGTCTTGGCGGCTGGGTCCGTTGGCGGAGGTGGAACCGGGGGTTCAAGCTCGATGGGGACTGGAGGGGTGGTGGCAGATGGTTGAGCACGCGGAGGAGAGTCCGGAACACTCGCCGGTCTTTAGTGACGAGCCACAACTTGGTGAGCACCGTACGTTGGCCGAGAAGGCGTTCATCTCGCTGCACCGTGCGATCCTGACGGGAGGACTCCGGCCAGGATCGAGGCTTCTGATCGACGATTTGGCAGAAACGCTCGGCATGAGTGCGATGCCGGTGCGCGAAGCGGTGCGACGCCTCGGTGCCATGGGCCTGGTGGTGAACGTGCCCCACAAGGGAGCTCGGGTCACCGAGTTGTCCGTGCAGGATCTTCGCGAGGTCTACGAGGCACGACTCGTCCTGGAGCCCCTCGCGATCTACCGAGCGGCGAAGGTCTTCACCGACGAGGACGCGAGCCAGGCGCGACTCGCCCTCGACGCCATGAGTGAGCAACCAGCTGGCTCGATTGAGCAATGGTCTGCCCACAGTTCATTCCACCTCGGCCTGTACCGGGTCGGCGGGTCGAGTTGGCTGATGCGACTGATCCAGCCACTGTGGGAGAGCAGCGAGCGCTACCGCCTGGCGCTCTCACTCAAGGACGTAGAAGGCGCGCGCCGTGACGCGCACGAGAAGATTCTCCAGGCGTGCCTGAACCACGATGACGGATACGCCGCGTTCGAGATCTACAACCACTTGGCTACTACGGCCAACGCGACGTCGAGCGCGATGGGTGGCGAAGAGCTGTTCCGGTTGCTCGAGGGCGGAGTGTGGGTATCGCCAGTGAATTTGCCGGAGCAGTTCGTTGACCAATAGCTCGGTGGCGAAGAAGTTGAACGAAGGTCGGGGTGCGATGCGGATATGCGTCGTCGGCGCCGGCGCGATCGGTAGCCTCTTCGCCGGCCATCTGGGCCGCACGACCGAGGTGTGGATCCTCACCCGGCGAGAGGAGCAGGCGCGCTCCCTGGAAGCCGAGGGGCTGCGAGTTTCGGGCAAGTCCGAGTTCATTGCCCCCGTCAGGGCAACGGCTGATCCCGGGAGCCTGCCCGTTTTCGATCTGGCCATCGTCTGTACGAAGGCGACGGATCTCGACGAAGCGATGTCCCACCTCGCCGGGCTGTCACCCGAGGCGGTGATCATGACCACGCAGAACGGTCTGGGAGCCGAAGAGATCGTGCGGCGCCACGGTTCCTGGCTGGTCATCTCGGCGGTCACCTTCATGAGTGGTACCCGTCACTCCGATTCTCACGTTGAGTACGAACTTGATGCTCCCACCTGGCTCGGGCCGGGCGAGCAAGGCCCCTCGCGTGACACCGCCTTCGCCGTGGCCGAGCTGCTGGTGGATTCGGGCCTCCACGCACAGGCGATGGACGACGTCCGGCCCGCCCAATGGTCGAAGTTAATCTTCAATGCCACCGTGAACTCGATCTCAGCCTTGACCGAACTTCCCCACGACAACCATTTCCGCGAGCAAGACGAACTGTGGAGCCTCGGCAATCTCGTGTTGCGGCTCGTCGACGAGGGCAAGCGAGTGGCCAAGGGAGCTGGAATCGAGCTCTACGAGGATCCCTGGGAGATGAACCTGCACGCCGTTGGCCGTGGCGAGACGTCTGACGGGGTCTACCGGCACAATCCCTCGATGCTCGACGACGTGCTGGCCCGCCGACCCACCGAGATCGACTTCATCACCGGCCAACTGGTTCAGGCGGGTATCCGCTACGGCGTCGAGGTTCCTCTGCACCTCGCTCTGTACCAACTGGTCAAGGCCAAGGAGTCCGCGTGGGCCCCCTCGGCACTGAGTGGTCGTGAAGTTGACAGTTGATCAAGTAGAGGCTAGGGTCGCTGGCGTATCGCGACAGCGCGCTGAACTCGAAAGAGAAGTCGGGTTTTTGGCGCAACTGCCATTTCGAATATGGGTTGTCGGTGCCAGTTGAGGCCGCGAATGGAAGGTGTTCTGACTAATGCTTCTGAAATCGGTTAACTACGTTCGTCCGGAATCGGTCACCGAGGCTCTTGACATCCTGTCGTCCAACGAGGGTGCGGCACCGCTCGCCGGGGGCCAGAGCCTGACCAATGTCCTAAAGCACCGGGTTGCCTCGGTGGACCTGCTGGTGGACATCAGCGCCCTTAGCGAACTGCGCGCTATCACCCGCGCGGGGGACGGCTCGCTCGAGGTCGGCGCTTGCGTCACCTACGACGAGATCGATCATTCGCCAGACGTTCGCGCGGGTCACGTCATCCTCGCCCGGGAGGCCTCGCATATTGAGGACCAGCAGATCCGTAACCGCGGCACGATCGGCGGGAACTGCTGCTTAAGCGATCCGACCAACAACCTGCCACCACTCCTTGTCGCCCTGGACGCCACCATGAACATTCGCGCGGTGGGGGGCACTCGCCATGTGGCGGCCGAGGACTTCTTCAAGGGCTACTTTCTCACCGCTCTCGAGCCCGGCGAATTGCTCGTGAGCATTACGATCCCCCCGATCCCTGTTGGGGGCGGGGCGGGGTACGTCTCGCTCAGCGTGGCGACGGACTCCAAGACGATCGTGCGCGCGGCCGCGCGGGTGCGAGTGGACGGCGTGATCGAAGAGGTGCGAGTGGTGCTGGCCAGAGTCGCCTCAGTGCCCATCCGCCACCACGCGATGGAAGAAGCGCTGCGAGGAGTTGCGCCGACCGCCGAGTTGGTGCGCGCGGCGGCCGAGTTGATCGGAAGTGACGTGGAGCCCATTTCGGATGGCCACGGCAGTAGCGAATATCGACGAGAGATGGCAAGAGTCGTGGCACGTCGAGCGGTGCTCGCGGCCATTGAAGAAGGGGGTCGCAAGTGACCGAGCAAGGAACCACACACGTGATTGAGGTCACCATCAATGGGCGGCTCTACAGTCGGACCGTCGAGGCGCGCCAACTCCTCGTTCACTTCTTGAGAGACACCCTTGATTTGACGGGAACTCACATCGGCTGCGATACCGGCAGTTGCGGCGCGTGCTCGATTATTCTGAATGGCAAGTTGGTGAAGAGCTGCATGATGCTGGCGCCACAGGCCGATGGGGCAGTGATCGAAACGGTTGAGGGGCTGGCTAACGACGGCGAGCTCAATCCGTTGCAGGAGAGTTTCAGCAGGAACCACGGACTCCAGTGCGGATACTGCACGCCGGGGATGCTCATGGCGGGCACGTATCTTCTGCGTGAGAACCCCAACCCGACCGAGGAAGAGATTCGTCGGGGCATCAAGGGAAATATCTGTCGCTGTACCGGATACGTGAACATCGTCCGGTCGATCATGGACGTTGCGGGCGGTCACGGGTCCGAGCAGGCCGATGGCATAGTTGGGGAGGAACAGCGGTGAGTGCTACTTCACGCAGTAAGGCGGCAACGCGTGAGCGGGTCGAGTCGTGGACCGGTAAGAGTGTTCCCCGTAAGGAGGACGGTCGCCTGGTGCAGGGTGAGGGCTCATTCATTGACGATCTTGGAATGCACGGCCAGGGTTACGCCTGGTTCGTGCGCTCGCCCTACGCTCACGCGCGAATCGTGTCGGTGGACCCCTCAGCCGCACTGGCGTTGGAAGGTGTGTACGCCGTACTGACCGGGGAAGAGGCGAGGGAGATGTGCGTGGTTCCCTTCTTCCAGATTGCCCCCGGCGACGGCGCTCGGATCGAGGAGTGGCCACTCGCCGTCGACAAGGTTCGCTATCAGGGCGACGCGGTCGCGGTCGTGCTGGCGGACTCTCGCGATACGGCACGAGATGCCGCCGAGCTCGTAGAGGTCGAATACGAACCACTGGCGGTGGTGGTGGATGGAGTCGAGGCGGTGGAGCACGCTGCGCCGGTGCTGCACGAGAAGGCCGGGACCAACGTCGCGTGGCACGGGGTCTACGACTACGGCGACATTGACTTTGCGTTGGAGCACGCCGACCACGTCATCAAGATTGATCGGCTGCACTTCCATCGCTTCTCGTCCACACCGCTCGAATGCAACGGCGCTGTGGTCGACTGGGACAAGGGAAGTGGCGTCATCGACGTGAAGTCGAACATCCAGATGCCGATGTTCGCGGCCATGGTTATTGGTCCGTCGCTGGGCGTCGCGATGAACAAGTTTTCATTTTCGTCGCGTGACATCGGTGGGGCCTTCGGGAACAAGATCGCCTTCTACCCCCAGATCGCCGCGCTCGCGCTGCTGTCGAAGAAGGCGGGGCGTCCGGCTAAGTGGACCGAGTACCGCACCGAGCACATGTTGTCATCCACGCACGGCAACGAGCGAACCTTCCTCGACATCGAGGTCCCGGTAATGGCCGACGGCACGATCCTTGGCGTCAAGGCCCGCGCCGTCGACGACGTGGGTGCCTACCTGCACTACGAGCCGCTCGGCGCCGTGATCTGGTCCCAGGTGCTTACGGGTTGCTACAAGTTCAAGAATGTCAAGATCGATTTCACCACGGCACTGACGAACAAGTGTCCGGTAGCGCCAAATCGTGGCTACTCGCGCATGCAGCAATTGTGGATGCTCGAGAGGGTCATCGACATCGTTGCCCACGAACTCGACTTCGACCCCGTGGCGTTGCGTAAGTTGAACTTCGTTCAGCCCGAGGACTACCCCTACCAGACGCCCAACGGCTGTGTCTATGACTCTGGGAACCTGCCACTGTCGCTCGATATGGCGCTCGAATTGGCCGACGTCGACACGTGGCGTCGACGCCAGAGTGAGATGGGCACTGGCACGGGCAAGAGGATCGGCATCGGTATCGGCAGCACCCTCGACTCGGGGACGAATAATTTCGGCCAGGCCCGCATCGTCAATCCGGACCTTCCGTTCTCCGGCAATGGCGAGGCCGCCTTCGCCAAGCTCGATCTCTACGGTGAGGTGAACATCAATCTCGGCACGACGCCTCAAGGGCAGAGCCACGAGACTACTTCGGCCCAAGTCGCGGCGGACATCTTGAATATGTCGCCCAATGACGTGACCGTCACCATCGGGTTCGACCAGTCCCACAACTCGTTCGTCGGATTCTCGGGCACCTACGCCAGCCAGTTTGCCGTGACCGGGCTCGGTGCGGTGATGGGCGCGACGGCCAAGCTCCGAGACGAGATTCTCGAAGTGGGTGCCTTCGCTCTTGGGGCGCCGAAGGATGATCTCGAGTTGCGCGATGGCGCCTGTCTGGTGAAGGGAGACCCGAGCCGGTCGATCCCGTTCATTGGTATCGCCAACCTCATCTACACCAACAATGCGGTGCTGCCGAGCGAGTTGAGCAGCAAGATTGACCTGAACTGCCGTTACGTGTACGTACCGCCCTTCGAGGTGCCCGATGTCGAGCGCAAGATGGGCAACTTGACGTTGACCTACGCCAGCCAGATCCACGTCTGCGTGGTGGAGGTGGATGAGGAGACCGGTGTCGTAGAGATCCTCTCCTACGTGGCCGTCGACGACTGCGGCAAACGGATCAACCCCCAGATCGTCGAGGGCCAGGTGCACGGCGCGGTTGGCCTCGGCATTGGTGCGGCTCTCTACGAGGCCTTCGAGTACGACGAGGACGGCCAGCTCCAGGAGCCATCGTTCTACGAGTACCACGCCGGAACCGCGATGGACATCCCCGACATCCGAACTGGCAATATCGAGTCACCCAGCCCGTTCACACCTAACGGTGCCAAGGGCATGGGAGAAGGCGGAGGGGCGGCGGTGCATACCATCTGCAGTGCACTGCAAGACGCGCTCGGCAAGGATGGCGCTGTCGTCTTTGACAGCCATAACCCATGGGAGCGGGTCTACCAGTTGCTGCAAAGCAGTCAAGGCGACGAGCCTCGTGGCGTGCGCGTGATCTCTCGTGAAGGTGGAGCGGCATGAAGGCCATGACGAGCGGGTGCCGGGCATGATTCTGACCAATGAATTCACGGTGGGTTTCGGGATTGAAACCGTCTGGGCTCACATGATCGACCTTGCGAATATGGCCGACTGCCTCCCCGGGGCGACGATCGAGGAGTTCGAGCCACCGAACGTCTACAAGGGCGCGATTCGGGTGCGTATCGGGCCGATGACCGTCGACTACAAGGGTCAAGCCACGCTGGTCGACATCGACGAGCAGGCCCGGACGTCGACCATCTTGCTCAAGGCCCGCGAGACGAAAGGCCAGGGATCCGCTGTTGCCACGCTCAGCAGTCGCCTCGAAGCGACTACTGAAGGGGGGACTCGGGTCGTGACGAAGACGGACCTGCAGATCACCGGCCCACAGGCTCAGTTCGGCAAGGGAGTTCTCGAGGACGTGGGAAGCCGAGTGCTTGATGAGTTCTCCAAGCGGCTCGAGACGAAGATCAGCGCGGAGGCGCGCGGGGAGACCACGGCGGAGGAGCCGGTTGGCGATGGGGTGGGTGACCACCCCAGGACGGGCGGTCACCATGGCGCCGACGACGAGGTACTCGACTTGGGGCGAGTCGTGGCGCAGACGATGGTCCTTAGAGTCGCGAAGATTGCCGGCGTGGTCGTTGCGTTGGCAGTGGCGCTGAAGCTGGCTCGGCGTCGCGGACCACGGAGTTAGTCTGAGCGCTTTGCCGGGTTGACAAGTTGGGCTCTTGACGCGCCGCCGTTGCTCACGTCAGCCGATGGTCAACGCAGCAGTTGTCCGTGCGTCGGGGGATCGCAAAGACGTCGCCAAGGTTCGAGTCTGATCCCGTGGGCACTACGGGCTCCTGCCACGGCCACCAGTGCGGTCGTGCCGGCCAGGCTTCAAACACCAGTCCTCTTGTCGCCAGGTCTTTGTCAGCGCGGAACTCGGAGCCGGCAGCGACCGGAGTACGGAACTCTTGCCCCGTCAACTGTTGTCACCCAAAGATCGACGCGTTAGCTTGCGTGACGTCGAGCGGAGTACTCGGATCTCGAACGTGGCCCCTTTTTGGATCACTGCGAACTGGGGAACTTGGACTTGACA
>PMLJ01000032.1 GCA_003158855.1 Acidimicrobiaceae bacterium | reverse complement strand
GTGCTGCTGAACCGCGCGCCGACGTTGCACCGTCTCGGCATCCAGGCCTTCGAGCCGGTGCTCGTCGACGGCAAGGCCATCCAGATCCACCCCCTCGTCTGCAAGGCGTTCAACGCCGACTTCGACGGTGACCAGATGGCCGTGCACGTGCCGCTCTCGGCAGAAGCCCAGGCCGAAGCGCGGATCCTCATGCTTTCGACCAACAACATCTTCACGCCCGCGACCGGTCGTCCCATCACCGAGCCCGCTCAGGACATGGTGTTTGGCGCGTACTACCTGACGCTGCCCGCTGACGAGGAGATCGAGAACCCCCGGGTATTCCGTCACGTGTACGAGATCGAAAACGCCTTGGGTGACAAGACCGTTGGTCTGCGCACGCCCATTCAGATTCGTCCTCTCGAGGGATCATCGCTCGACACTCGTCTCGATGCCTTGGGCGTCAAAGTGGTCGGCGCGAGCCGCTCGCTCGTGACGACGCCGGGTCGGGTCTTCTTCAACGAGGCGCTGCCGTTCGGGTTTCGTTACGTGAACGAGTTGATCGGAAAGAACGCCACGCCTATTGGCACCATCGTCGAGGAGATCTCCGGCGGCTTCGGCCGCCAAGAGGTCGCCGAGTCGCTTGACGCCATCAAGTCGCTGGGCTTCCGCTTCGCCACGCAGTCGGGTTTGACGATCTCCATCGACGACGTTGTCACCACCTCGGAGAAGGCCGCGATCCTCAACAAGTACGAGGAGCAGGCCGCCAAGGTCGAGACCAACTACCGCCGAGGCGTCATCGTCGACGACGAGCGTCGCCAGCAGGAGATCGAGATCTGGACCAACGCGAACAAGGAGGTCGGTGACGCCACCGACCGCGCCATGAACGCGTTGTTCGACAACCCGATCCGCATGATGGTGGATTCGGGTGCTCGTGGTAACAGCCAGCAGATCCGACAGATCGCCGCCATGAAGGGCCTCGTGTCGAACCCGCGCGGTGAGATGATCCCTCGTCCGATCAAGTCCTCGTTCCGCGAAGGCCTCTCGGTCCTCGAGTACTTCATCTCGACGCACGGTACCCGTAAGGGCCTTGGTGACACCGCGCTTCGTACCGCCGACTCTGGCTACCTGACCCGTCGACTCGTCGACGTCGCCCAGGAGTTGATTGTCAAGGAGTTCGACTGTGGAGGTTCGCGTGGCATGTGGATCGAGCACGTCGCCCCGGACACCCGTGGCCAGCGCGCTCACCTCGAAACCAAGCTCTGGGGCCGCGTTGCCGCTGAAGACGTGACGCTGTCGGACGGATCGACGATCCCCGCCGGCACCATGTTGATGGTCGACGACGTCGAGCGCTTGCGCGACGACGAGGCCGTGACCCGCGTGCGTGTTCGCACCACCCTCACCTGCGACGCAGTCCAGGGCGTGTGTGCGGCGTGCTACGGACTCTCGCTCGCGACCCACCAGCTCGTCGAGCTCGGTGAAGCGGTCGGCGTTATTGCGGCGCAGTCCATTGGAGAGCCCGGCACGCAGTTGACCATGCGTACCTTCCACTCCGGTGGTGTGACCGAGAGCGACATCACCCACGGACTCCCGCGAGTGGTCGAGCTCTTTGAGGCCCGTACCCCGAAGGGTGCCGCCAAGGTTGCTGAATTCTCAGGAGTTATACGCGTTGAACTGATTGGTCGTGAGCGTAAGGTCACGGTCATCGGTAACGAGGGTGAGGTTCAGGAGGAGTCGATCTCGATCGCGCGCCACCTGCACGTCGAGGACGGCCAAGAGGTCGAAGTCGGCACCCCGCTGCACGATGGTCCGCTTGACCCCAAGCTGATGATGAAGTTCCGTGGTACCCGTGAGACCCAGCAGTACTTGGTCGAAGAGGTCCAGAATGTCTACCGTGACCAGGGTGTATCCATCCACGACAAGCACATCGAGCTCATCGTTCGCCAGATGACCCGCCGTGTCCAGATCGTCGACGCGGGTGAGTCCCCGTGGCTGCCCGGTGCGATGGTCGACGTCAAGTTGTTCAACGACACCAACGATGGCCTCGAGGCCAACTCGAAGGAAGCCGCCGACGGCCGTGCCCAGTTGATGGGTATCACCAAGGCCTCGCTGGCGACTGACTCGTGGCTCTCGGCCGCTTCGTTCCAAGAGACCACCCGTGTCTTGACCGAGGCCGCCATCGAGGGCAAGCGAGACCACCTCGTGGGCCTGAAGGAGAACATCATCATCGGCAAGCTGATCCCGGCTGGATCTGGCCTCGAGTACTACAACAAGCGCGAGCTTCGTCTGGACATGCCCGACGCCGAACTGCTGCCCGCCTGGGCTCAGGTGTCGGACGATGACCTCGATTTGGCCAGTCTCTTGGGTGAAATCGGTGGCGAAGACACATTTAGCGCCGACCTGTCGGCTTTCCAGAACATCGGAACGGCCACCTACGACGAGTCAGCGCTGCCCGAAGACGATGAAGCCAGGCCCGAAAACGAGCTTGGCGGACAGGCTATCTAGCGGCGAGCGACGCTGCCGGCCCCCGGGCCGGCAGCGGGCTTGCCGATAGAAGGTCATTTGTCGTAGGATAGAAAGTCCGCGTGCAGGCAGCACTTGCACGTTCCATGAACGAAGTACAACTAGAAGAGGTTCCGCGTGCCCACAATTGCACAGTTGGTCCGAAAAGGCCGGCAGGACAAAGTATCCAAGACCAAGACGCCGGCTCTCAAGGGGGCCCCGCAGCGTCGCGGCGTATGCACCCGTGTGCACACCGTCACGCCCAAGAAGCCGAACTCGGCTCTTCGAAAGGTCGCCCGCGTGCGCCTTACGTCGGGCGTCGAGGTCACGGCGTACATCCCCGGTGTCGGCCACAACCTGCAGGAGCACTCCATTGTGCTCGTGCGTGGCGGACGTGTGAAGGACCTTCCCGGTGTTCGTTACAAGATCATCCGTGGCGCGCTGGACACCTCTGGCGTCCGTGACCGCAAGCAAGCCCGCAGCCGCTACGGCGCAAAGAGGGAGAGCTAATGCCTCGTAAAGGCCCAGCCATTCGTCGTGAAGTTCCCGCCGACCCGATCTACAAGTCGGTTCTCGTCACCCAGGTGACCAACAAGGTCCTCGAGCGCGGCAAGCGCACCATCGCCGAGCGCATCGTCTACACGGCCCTCGAGCTGGTCGAGCAGAAGACCGGCACGGACCCCGTCGCCACCTTGAAGCGCGCGCTTGAGAACGTCCGCCCCGAGCTCGAAGTGAAGAGTCGCCGCGTCGGAGGAACCACCTACCAGGTTCCGATGGAAGTGCGTCCTCGCCGTTCGACCACCCTCGCCATCCGTTGGCTCACCGACTTCGCCAAGAAGCGCCGTGAGAAGACCATGGCCGAGCGTCTCGCCAATGAGATCATCGACGCCAGCAACGGCGTCGGGGCCGCTGTAAAGCGCCGCGAGGACATGGCCAAGATGGCCGAGTCCAACAAGGCGTTCGCCCACTACCGCTGGTAATCAAAGAGAGTTATTGAAATGACCGCACGCGAATTCCCCCTCGACAAGGTTCGCAACATTGGCATCATGGCGCACATTGACGCCGGTAAGACCACCACGACCGAGCGGATCCTGTTCTACACGGGCAAGAACTACAAGATCGGTGAGGTGCACGAAGGCGCCGCCACCATGGACTGGATGGTCCAGGAGCAAGAGCGTGGCATCACCATCACCTCCGCCGCCACCACCTGCCACTGGAACGGCCACCGCATCAACATCATCGACACCCCCGGCCACGTTGACTTCACCGTCGAGGTGGAGCGCTCCCTGCGCGTGCTCGACGGCGCCGTTGCCGTCTTTGACGCCGTCGCCGGCGTTGAGCCCCAGACCGAGACGGTATGGCGCCAAGCCAACAAGTACAACGTTCCGCGCATCTGCTTCGTGAACAAGATGGACCGGGTCGGCGCGGACTTCTTCCGCTGCGTGGAGATGATCGAGGACCGCCTCGACTGCGTTCCCGCCGTCATCCAGCTGCCCATCGGCGCCGAGGGCAACTACAAGGGCATCATCGACATCTGCTCGATGACCGCGACGATCTACCACGACGACAAGGGCGAGGAACTCGAGGTCATCGAGATCCCCGAGGAGTTCAAGGCTCAGGCCGAGGAGTACCACACCAAACTGATCGACGTGCTGACGACGTTCGACGACGCGTTGATGGAGAAGGTCCTGAGCGACGAAGTGATCACCACCCAGGACCTCCGCAGCGCCCTGCGCCGGGGAACCCTGGAGAACCACTGCGTCCCGATCCTCAACGGCAGCGCCTTCAAGAACAAGGGCGTCCAGCCCATGCTCGACGCCGTCGTGGACTTCCTGCCTTCGCCGGTCGACCTTCCCCCGACTCCGGGCACCAAGCCCGGCAAGGAGGACATCCTCGAGCGCAAGCCGTCGGACGACGAGCCCTTCGCGGCCCTGGCGTTCAAGATCATGACCGACCCCTACGTCGGCAAGCTGACGTACCTGCGCGTCTACTCGGGAACCCTGCAAAAGGGCGACACCGTGGTCAACACCACCAAGGGAATGAAGAAGGAGCGCTTGGGTCGCCTGCTGCTGATGCACGCGAACAACCGCGAGGACCTCGACACCATCCGCACCGGCGACATCGTCGCCGCGGTCGGCCTGAAGCAGGTGACGACCGGTGACACGCTCAGCTCGATCGACCAGCCAATCCAGCTCGAGACCTTGACGTTCCCCGAGCCCGTCATCCACGTCGCCGTCGAGCCCAAGACCAAGGCCGACCAGGAGAAGCTGTCAAAGGCCCTCTACGCGCTTTCAGAAGAAGACCCCACCTTCCGCGTGCGCACCGACGAGGAGACCGGCCAGACGGTCATCTCGGGAATGGGCGAGTTGCACCTCGAGGTGCTCGTTGACCGCATGCTCCGCGAGTTCGCGGTCGACGCCAACGTCGGCAAGCCCCAGGTGGCCTACCGCGAGACCGTGCGCAAGAAGGTCGAAAAGGTCGAGGAGAAGTACGTGCGCCAGACCGGTGGTAAAGGTCAGTACGGACACGTCGTCATCACCCTCGAGCCCACGGGCCCCGGTGGTGGTTACGAGTTCTTGGACGAGATCTCCGGTGGCGTCATTCCCAAGGAGTACATCGGGCCGGTCAACCAGGGCATCACCGAGGCGCTGACCTCGGGTGTGCTGGCGGGCTATCCGGTAGTGGACGTGCGCGTCCGCTTGACCTTCGGTAGCTACCACGACGTCGACTCCTCGGAAATGGCTTTCAAGATCGCGGGCTCCATCGCGGTAAAGAAGGCCGCCCGTCTCGCCAGCCCGGTGCTCCTCGAGCCCGTGATGGCCGTTGAAGTGGTAACCCCCGAGGACTACATGGGCGACGTTATCGGTGACTTGTCATCGCGACGTGGCCGCGTGGAGGGCATGGAGCAGAAGGGCAATAGCCAAGCAATTAGGGCACTTGTGCCACTAGCCGACATGTTCGGCTACGCTACTGACCTGCGTTCTCGCACCCAAGGGCGCGCGACGTACACCATGCAGTTCCATTCGTACGCAGAAGTGCCTGACTCGATCTCGAAGGAGATCGTGGCCAAGGCAACTGGCGCGTAAGAAGCTGGGAAACCAGTAAAACCAAGGTCCAAACCGTCGTCGGGGAGGGCCGAAACAAACAAGACGGGCCCAAGCGGGCCGGTCACTAGAGAGAAAGTTAGTCCCCGACAATGGCAAAGCAGAAGTTCGAGCGCACTAAGCCGCACGTAAACATCGGTACCATGGGCCACATTGACCACGGTAAGACCACTCTTACCGCGGCCATCACCAAGGTTCTGTCAACCCGCGTCCCAGGAAGTGCCTTCACACCTTTCGACCAGATCGATAAGGCCCCCGAAGAGCGCCAGCGCGGAATCACCATTTCGATCGCCCACGTTGAGTACGAGACGGCAAAGCGTCACTACGCCCACGTCGACATGCCCGGTCACGCCGACTACGTGAAGAACATGATCACCGGCGCCGCTCAGGTTGACGGCGCGATCCTCGTGGTCTCGGCGACCGACGGACCAATGCCCCAGACCCGTGAGCACGTGCTGCTTGCGCGTCAGGTGGGCGTTCCCTACATCGTGGTGGCCCTGAACAAGGCTGACATGGTCGAGGACGAGGAGCTCCTTGAGCTCGTCGAGATGGAAGTCCGCGAACTGCTCGACAGCTACGGCTTCCCAGGCGACGACACCCCGATCGTGCGCGTCTCTGCATTGAAGGCCCTTGAGGGCGACGAAGCGTGGGGCGACAAGATCATGGAGCTCATGGAGGCTGTCGACACCTTCATCCCCGAGCCAGTGCGCGCGACGGAGAAGCCCTTCCTCATGTCGATCGAAGACGTCATGTCGATCACCGGCCGTGGCACCGTGGTGACCGGTAAGGTCGAGCAGGGCGTCGTGAAGGTCGGCGACGAAGTCGAGATCGTGGGTCTGCGCGACACGACCAAGACGACCGTCACCGGCATCGAGATGTTCCGCAAGCTGCTTGACCAAGGTCAGGCCGGCGACAACCTGGGCGCGCTGCTGCGTGGCACCAAGAAGGAAGACGTCGAGCGCGGACAGGTCCTGTGCAAGCCAGGCACCATCACCCCTCACACCATCTTCGAGGCATCGGTCTACGTGTTGACCAAGGAAGAAGGCGGCCGCCACAAGCCGTTCTTCGCGAACTACCGTCCGCAGTTCTACTTCCGCACGACTGACGTCACTGGCACCATCGAGCTGCCAGCCGGTACTGAAATGGTTATGCCCGGTGACAACACCGAGATGACCGTGACCCTGGGTAAGCCAATCGCCATGGAAGAGGGACTCACCTTCTCCATCCGCGAAGGTGGCCGCACCGTGGGTTCAGGCCGCGTCGTAAAGATCCTGAAGTAGTTCGATCATGGCCGACAACCGTCAAATGATCCGTATCCGGCTGAAGGCCTTCGACCACGGCGTCCTGGACCAGTCCTGCGCGAAGATCGTGCAAACGGTCGAGCGTACGAACGCTCGTGTGCAGGGCCCCGTGCCGCTGCCCACCGAGAAGCACCGTTACACGGTGGTTCGTGGACCCCACAAGCACAAGGACAGCCGCGAGCACTTCGAAATGCGCGTGCACAAGCGTCTTTTGGACATCGTGGACCACACCGCCAAGACCGTCGACTCGCTCCAGCGTCTCGACCTTCCAGCGGGCGTGGACATCGAAATCAAGATTCGCCAGGCTTAGTAGTACCACCGCGGGCCCCGTCAGCTGCTTTGCGCTGGCGGGGTCTGATGGTGTACGGTTGTAAGCCCTGCCAGCAGTGGTGGGGAGAAAATGCAGATGTGTTCAGTTGCCTTAAAAAGGAACGCTGAACCGAAACAGTCGAGCGCTCCGTTCGGGTTATTTGGCCCGGCGGAGCGTCTGTGTGTCGGACGAACCGATGCGCGGGTATCAGTAGAGAGAGGGAAACGTGGCGACCAAAGCGATCGTCGGCGAGAAGGTGGGCATGACCCAAGTCTGGGATGACCAGAACCGGGCTATTCCGGTGACAGTTGTCCGTGTCAGTCCAGCTCGCGTCGTCCAGGTAAAGACTCCCGAGAAGGAGGGCTACAGCGCCCTTCAGGTCACGTGGGGCACACGCCGCACGTCGACATTGACCAAGCCTGAGCTCGGACACTTCGACAAAGCCGGCGTCACTCCGGGCAAGAAGCTCGTAGAGCTTCGCCTCGATGACGTCTCGGGCTACACGGTCGGACAGGAGATCCTGGCCGACGTGTTCGAAAAGGGCGAAATGATTGACGCCACCGCCGTGAGCAAGGGCAAGGGCTTCGCTGGTGGTATGAAGCGCCACAACTTCTCCGGACAGGGAGCCGCCCACGGTAACCACAAGCACCACCGCGCTCCTGGTTCGATTGGCGCCTGCGCCACGCCCGGACGTGTCTTCAAGGGTACGAAGATGGCCGGTCGCTACGGTGGCGGCCAGGTCACCACGACCAATCTCGAAGTGATCGGTGTCGACGTCGAGCGCAGCCTCGTTCTCGTGAAGGGCGCGGTTCCCGGCCCTCGCGGTGGCGTCGTTGTTCTTCGCACGTCGGTGAAGAACCCAATGAAGGCCGGAGGTATGCGATGAGCGATGTCTTCACTCTGCGTGGTCCAATCAAGAAGGACCGTCCCGCTCCCGAGAGCCGTTCAGTGACTCGCAAGAGCCTTTCGGGCGCCGAGCTCGGGACGGTGGCCCTCGAGCCCACGATCTTCGGTATCGAGCCCAACATGGCCGTCATGCACCAGGTCGTCAAGGCCCAACTCGCCGCCAAGCGTTCCGGCACCCAGTCCACCAAGACCCGCAAGGAAGTGCGCGGTGGTGGAAAGAAGCCGTTCAACCAGAAGGGGACCGGTGGAGCCCGTCAGGGAACCATTCGTGCGCCGCACTACCCGGGTGGTGGCATTGCGCTCGGACCCAAGCCGCGCAAGTACGACCAGAAGACGCCGAAGAAGATGATCCGTTTGGCCCTCTACTCGGCGCTGTCGGACCGTGCGTCGCTCGAGCGCGTGGCGCTCCTCGACAGCTTCGAAGGCTGGACCGTGCCCAAGACCAAGGAAGCGATCAGCGCCTTGAGCGCTCTCGGCCTCGAAGGCAAGATCCTCGTCGTGCTGAGCCGTGACGACTCCGTCGCCATCAGCTCGTTTCGCAACCTCAACAACGTGAAGACCATCGACGCCGGCGAAGTGAATGCCTACGACGTGCTGGACTCGGACTGGATCCTCTTCACAGACGCCACGTTGCCCGTGGTGAAGGAGATCGTCTAATGCGCGATGCAATGAGCATCCTCATCCGTCCCGTGGTGTCTGAGAAGACCTACGGGCTCATGGACAACCACACGTACGTGTTCGTCGTCGACCCCAGGGCCACCAAGATCGACGTGCGTAACGCCGTCGAGCAGGCCTTCAACGTCAAGGTCACGAACGTCAACACTCTGAACCGCAAGGGTAAGACGACGCGCAACCGCCGCACCGGTGTCGTGGGCTCGCGCCCCGGCACGAAGCGGGCCATCGTCACCTTGAAGCAGGGTGACTCAATCAACCTCTTCGAGAGTTAAGGACTGCCATGGCACTGCGTCACCGCAAACCAACCAGCCCCGGTCGCCGTTTTCAGACGGTTTCGGACTTTGCCGAAATCACGAAGTCGACGCCAGAGAAGTCACTGCTCGCGCCCAAGCCCCGCACGGGTGGGCGCAACACCCACGGTCGCAAGACCTCGCGTCACCGCGGCGGTGGCCACAAACAGCAGTACCGCATCATCGACTTCAAGCGCAACAAGGACGCCGTTCCGGCGAAGGTCGCCGCTATTGAGTACGACCCGAACCGCACGTGCCGCATTGCGCTGCTCCACTACGCCGACGGCGAGAAGCGCTACATCCTCGCGCCGAACGGTCTGAAGGTCGGCGACTTCGTCGAGTCCGGCCCCAAGGCCGACATCCGTACCGGCAACTCCTTGCCCATGCGCTTCATCCCAACCGGTGCGACCGTTCACAACGTTGAGCTTCGCCCCGGCGGCGGCGGCAAGATGGCGCGCAGCGCCGGCATGAGCGTTCAGCTCGTGGCGAAGGACGGCGGCTACGCCACCCTTCGTCTTCCCTCGACCGAAATGCGCCGTGTACCGATCGACTGCCGCGCCACGCTCGGCATCGTCGGCAACTCGGAGCACGAACTCATCAAGATTGGTAAGGCCGGCCGTAACCGCTGGAAGGGCATCCGCCCCCAGACGCGAGGTGTGGCCATGAACCCAGTCGACCACCCACTCGGTGGGGGTGAAGGCAAGACTTCCGGTGGACGCCACCCAGTATCACCATGGGGTCAGCCAGAGGGTCGTACGCGTCTGCCAAAGGCATCAGACGCGCTCATTATTCGTCGTCGCCGTGGACGCGGCTCGCGGAGGTAGGTAGACAATGTCACGTAGCTTAAAAAAGGGTCCCTTCATTGACGCCCACCTCTTGAAGAAGGTGGACGCGATGAACGCGGCCAACGAGAAGAAGGTCATCAAGACCTGGAGCCGTCGCTCGACGGTGATCCCGGACATGGTCGGCCACACCTTCGCCGTGCACGACGGTCGTCGTCACGTTCCAGTGTTTGTCAACGAGTCCATGGTGGGCCACAAGCTTGGCGAGTTCGCTCCGACGCGCACCTTCAAGTTCCACGCCGGCCAGGAAAAGACGGGTAGGCGCTAATGACCGGTCCAAAGACCAACGAACGTCCAGGGACCCGCGCCACGCTGCGCGGTTACCACATGTCAGCGAGCAAGGCCCGCGTCGTGTTGAACCTCATTCGCAACGAGGACGTCAACACCGCACGCGAGATCTTGGCGGGCACCACCCGCGAGGCCGCCGACGTCATCGGGAAGGTGCTGGCGTCAGCCGTCGCCAACGCCGTGAACAACGACGGGCTGAACGCCGACGAGCTGTTCGTCTCGGCGGCGTACGCCGACGAGGGCATCACCATGAAGCGCTTCACCCCGCGTGCTCGCGGACGTGCGGGCAAGATCCGCAAGCGTTCGTGCCACATCACGGTGATCGTGTCGCGCCTAGACGAGGACCGCCTCGCGATTCTTCGCGCCGCGCGCACGGCCCAGGCCGCTGCGTCGCGTACCCGCCGAGTGGCGTCGTCACGCCACCGTGCCGACCAGACCGCCAGCCTCAACAAGCGTGAGTCTGCCGCGGCCGTTGCCGCGCAAGAGATCGAGAATGAGGCAGTCGAGGCCGAAGTCGCGGCCAACGCGGTCAACGACGATGTCGACACCACGCTCGACGAGACAGTCGTTGAGGAGAGCTCGACTGACGAGACGGTGTCAGACGACACCACTGAGGAGACGAACTAATGGGTCAGAAGGTAAACCCCTACGGTTTCCGTCTCGGTATTACGACGGACTGGAAGTCGCGCTGGTTCAAGGAGCGCGGCTACAAGGACCTCGTTATCGAGGACTGGAAGATCCGCGACTACCTGACGAAGCAGCTCGAGAGCGCGGCCGTGAGCCGCATCGAGATCGAGCGCAACTCGGACCGCATCCGCGTTGACATCCACACGGCTCGTCCGGGCATTGTCATTGGGCGCCGAGGCGCCGAGGCTGAGCGCTTGAAGAAGGATCTCGAGAAGATCACCGGCCAGAAGAACAAGATCTCTTTGAACATCCAGGAGATCAAGCAGCCTGAGCTCGACGCCGCGCTCATCGCCCAGGGAATCTGCGACCAGTTGCTTCGCCGCGTGGCTTTCCGCCGCGCTATGAAGCGCGGCATCCAGACGGTGCAGAAGGCGGGCGCAATGGGCGTGAAGATTCAGGCCTCGGGTCGTCTCGGTGGTGCTGAAATGTCACGTCGCGAGTCGTACCGTGAAGGTCGCGTGCCCCTGCACACCCTTCGCGCCGACATTGACTACGGTTTCCGTGAAGCGCGTACGTCCACCGGCCGCGTTGGTGTGAAAGTTTGGATCTACAAGGGCGACATCTTGCCCTACCAGCTGACCAATGACGAGAAGATCGTTCGCGAAGCGGCCATGGCCGCCGGTGACGCGGTGCCCGTAGGTTCGGCTCCGGCCGTGCCCAAGGGTGTCGTCCGTGCCGGTGGGGGGCGCCGTCGAGTCGAGGCCGAGCCCGTCGCCGAGCTCGCCGCGGAAGACGTCAAGCCCGCTGACTTGTTGGCGGCGAACGACGAGGTTGAGCGCCGCTTGAGCGTCGAGGAAGAGATCGAGCGCCGTACGGCCCAAGGTCAGTCCGACACGCCGCACTTTCGAAAGGACGCTGAGTAATCATGTTGATGCCACGTAAAGTTGCGTACCGCAAGCAGCAGCGCGGTCGCATGACCGGCAACGCCAAGGGTGGCGTTGAACTGTCCTTCGGTGACTTCGGTATCCAGGCCCTCGAACGGGGCTGGATCACGGCTCGTCAGATTGAAGCAGCGCGTATCGCGATGACCCGTCACGTGAAGCGCGGCGGTAAGGTCTGGATCCGGATTTTCCCGGACAAGCCCGTCACGCAGAAGCCCGCCGAAACCCGCATGGGTTCGGGCAAGGGCAACCCCGAGTTCTGGGTCGCCGTCGTGAAGCCTGGACGCATCATGTTCGAGCTCGGCGGTGTCGACGAGACGCTGGCCCGCGCCGCCATGGAGCGCGCCATCCAGAAGTTGCCAATCAAGGCCAAGTTCGTCATACGTCCCGGGACGCACGGCACACCGGAGGTGACCATCTAATGGCAAAGACGAAAGAACACGTCGCGGAGCTTCGTCTCCTCGGCGACAACGAATTGGTCGAGCGTTTGGGCGAGGCTCGTCGCGAGCTCTTCAACCTGCGCTTCCAGCTGGCCACCGGTCAGCTCGACAACTCGGCTCGACTTGGCGAGGTGCGCAGGGACATCGCGCGCCTCTCGACGTTCCTGCGCGAGCGCGAGATCTCGGCCGCTGAGGCCGTTGGAGAAGGTGAGTAGTCATGACTGACTCGACGAACGACACAACTCGCGAGAATCCTCGCAAGGTCCGCGAGGGTATTGTCGTCTCGGACAAGATGGCTTCGACGCTGGTCGTTGCGGTGAACGAGCGGGTAAGCCACCCTCGTTACGGCAAGACCGTGCAGCGTACGAAGAAGCTCTACGTCCACGACGAGAAGAACGAAGCCAAGATCGGCGACCGCGTGCGCGTGCAGGAGACCCGTCCCCTGTCCAAGCTCAAGCGCTGGCGCCTGACTGAGATTGTGGAGCGTGCTCGATGATCCAGCAAGAATCCCGCCTCAAGGTCGCCGACAACAGCGGTGCGAAGGAAGTCCTCTGCATCCGCGTGCTCGGTGGCTCACGCCGTCGCTACGCCTCGATTGGCGATGTCTTCATCGCCACGGTGAAAGACGCCATTCCCGGGGCCGCGGTGAAGAAGGGTGACGTGGTTCGCTGCGTCGTCGTTCGCACCGCCAAAGAGAAGCGTCGTCCCGACGGTTCGTATATCAAGTTCGACGAGAATGCCGCGGTGCTGATAAACGACCAGCTGCAGCCGCGCGGGACCCGCATCTTCGGGCCCGTCGGACGTGAACTGCGCGACAAGAAGTTCATGCGCATTATTTCGCTGGCTCCGGAGGTGCTGTAATGAAGATTCATAAGGGTGACGACGTGCTCGTTCTCGCGGGCAAGTTCCGTGGAGAGCGCGCGAAGGTCGAAGAAGCTCTACCGCAAAGCCAGAAGGTCATCCTCGACGGCCTGAATATCGCAAAGCGCCACACCAAGCAGGCCGGTTCGACCATGCAGGCCGGCATCATCGACAAGCTGATGCCGCTGCACGTGTCCAACGTGGCCCTCTGGTGCGACGGTCACAAGGGTCCAGCGAAGGTTGGCTACAAGGTTGCAGACGGCGCGAAGATCCGCGTCTGCCGCAAGTGTGGAGAGGCGCTATGAGCACCACAACTCGTCCGCGTTTGAAGGTCCGCTACGACCAAGAGATCCGTGCGGCTCTCAAGGAAGAACTCGGCCTCGACAACATCATGCAGGTGCCGCGTCTCACGAAGATCGTGCTGAACTCAGGTGTCGGCCGCGCCACGCAGCAGGCATCACTGCTCGAAGGCGCCCAGCGTGACCTCGAGCTCATCACCGGCCAGAAGCCGATCGTGACGCGCGCGAAGAAGTCGATCGCGAGCTTCAAGCTCCGTGAAGAGCAGCCCATCGGCACGAAGGTCACCCTGCGTGGCGACCGTGCCTGGGAGTTCTTCGACCGGCTCCTCAGCATCGCGATTCCTCGAATCCGCGACTTTCGCGGGCTGTCGCCCAAGTCGTTCGACGGTCACGGGAACTACACCTTCGGTATCAACGACCAGTTGATCTTTCCTGAGATCGACTACGACAAGATTGACGCGCCTCGTGGCTTTGACATCACCATTGTCACCACGGCCGAGACCGATGAGCAGGGACGCGCATTCCTGCGCGCCTACGGCTTCCCCTTCAAGCAGGAGAATCGATAGTCATGGCGAAGAAAGCTCTTCGAATCAAGCAGCAGAAGACCCCGAAGTTCTCGACGCGTGCGTACACGCGATGCGAGCGCTGCGGCCGTCCACGCTCGGTGTACCGCAAGTTCGGCCTGTGCCGGATTTGCCTGCGTCAAATGGTGCACGCCGGTGAGATCCCCGGCGTGACGAAGGCAAGTTGGTAGGAGGACAGCTATGACAATGACTGACCCCATCGCCGACATGCTCACGCGTATTCGCAACGCGAATGCCGCCGCGTTCGACAGCGTGAAGATGCCCAGCTCCAAGCTGAAGGAGAACCTCGCGAAGGTTCTCCAGAAGGAAGGCTTCATCTCCGGCTTCACCGTGACCAAGGTCGAGGGCAAGCCGGGCATGCAGCTCGAGATCAACCTGAAGTACTCCGAAGACCGCAAGAAGACCATCATCGGCATCAAGCGCGTCTCGAAGCCAGGTCTACGTATCTACAAGAAGTCCGACCAGATGCCCAAGGTGCTTGGCGGCGTCGGCGTCGCCGTCGTCTCGACGAGCCACGGCCTGATGACCGACCGCGAAGCTCGCAAGGCGAAACTGGGCGGCGAGGTGCTGTGTTATGTCTGGTAGCCAGCCAACGATTCAGCAGGAGGTTCGCTGATGTCACGTATTGGTCGTAACCCCATCACGGTGCCCTCGACGGTGACCGTATCGGTGGCGGACGGTGTTGTTACGGTGAAGGGCCCCAACGGGACCATGGACCGGTTCATCCCCGACGGCATCACATTGAGCCAAGAGGGCGACGTGCTCACCGTTGACCGCGTCAACGACGAGACCATGTACCGTTCGCTGCACGGCCTGACGCGCACGCTGGTCTCCAACATGGTGGTCGGCGTGACTGACGGCTGGTCGAAGGAACTCGAAATCATCGGCGTTGGCTACCGTGCCGCCGCCGGCGGTCCTGGCGTCCTCGACCTCGCGCTCGGATTCTCGCACCCCGTGAAGTTCACCGCCCCGGAGGGAGTCACCTTTGAGGTGCCCGTTCCGACGCGCGTGATCATCAAGGGTGCCGACAAGGAAGTCGTTGGCCAGGTGGCCGCGTCTATCCGCAAACTCCGTAAGCCCGAGCCCTACAAGGGCAAGGGTGTGCGCTACCTCGGTGAGCGAGTGGCGCGCAAGGCTGGAAAGGCTGCTAAGTAATGGCACGTACAACCCGTGAACTGCGCCAGCGTCGTCACGCCCGCATCCGTCGTCGCCTTTCGGGCACGGCCGAGCGTCCGCGTGTCGCCGTCTCGCGCACGAACAAGCACATCTCGGCGCAGATCATCGACGACGTCGCCGGGCGCACCCTGGCCGCCGCGTCCTCGGTGGAAGCATCCCTCAAGGACACCAGCGGTGGCAACATCGATGGCGCCAAGGCCGTGGCCGCGCTGCTCGCGCAGCGCGCACAGGCCGCCAACATCACCACCGTGGTCTTCGACCGCGGTGGATTTGACTACCACGGTCGCGTTGCTGCGTTTGCTGACCAGCTGCGCGCCGCCGGACTGGAGTTTTAATGGCTGACCTAGAGCAGTACGAAGAGCGGACCATCAAGGTCAACCGCGTGTCGAAGGTTGTGAAGGGTGGACGTCGATTCTCGTTCACCGCCCTCATGGTGATCGGCGACCGCAATGGCAAGGTGGGCCTCGGATATGGCAAGGCCAAAGAGGCCGGCCTCGCCGTGCAGAAGGGCATCGAGGAAGCTCGCAAGAACCTCTTCGACGTGCCGATTGCCGGCACGACCATCGTCTACCCCGTGCTCGGCGCCTCGGGAGCCGGACGCGTGCTGATGAAGCCCGCCGCTCCCGGTACCGGAGTCATCGCCGGCGGCGCCGCGCGCGCGATCCTGGAGATGGCCGGCGTCAAGGACATCATCGCCAAGTCACTGGGCTCATCCAACGGCATCAATGTCGCCCACGCCACCATCCAAGGGCTGAAGCAGCTGCGTCGTCCCGAGGAAATCGCGGCGTCACGCGACAAGCCGGCCGACCACGTCATTCCTTCTGGCACCCTTCGCGCCTACCGCGAGCGCCAGCGCGAGGGCGACCTGTTTAAGACGGAGGGCTAAGTCATGGCTCAGCTGAAAGTCACTCAAATCCGCTCGTCGATCGCGACAAAGCCCAAGCACCGTGGAACACTGCGCGCGCTCGGACTTCGCGGCATCGGCCAGTCCAACGTGCTGCCCGACCGCCCCGAAATCCACGGGATGATCGCTCGCGTGCCGCACCTGATCAAAGTAGAAGAGGTCAACTAATGAAGCTGCACGATCTCAAGTCACCCGAGGGCTCAACGCATCGAAAGAAGATCGTCGGACGTGGCATTGGCGGCAGGGGCGGCAAGACCGCGGGTCGCGGTACCAAGGGCCAGAAGGCTCGTCGCTCGATTCCCGCCGGCTTCGAAGGTGGTCAGCTGCCGCTTCTTCAGCGCATCCCCAAGCTGAAGGGCTTCACGAACCCCTTCCGCGTGGAGTACACGCCCGTCAACCTCGACGCGCTCGTGGTGCTGGGCGTCACCGACATCAACCTCGACGTGCTCGTCTCGCGCGGTCTCGCGCGTAAGAAGGACCTCGTGAAGATCCTTGGTCGCGGCACCTTGAACACCGCGCTCAACGTTTCAGCTCACGGTTTTTCCGCCTCGGCAAAGGCAGCCATCGAGGCCGCGGGCGGCACGACGACGGAGCTTGACAAGCCGTTCAGCGTGCGTCCTCCTGCGTCGGGCAACCAGCACCAGAACCGCTAAGGTCGCCACGTGTTCAAGCGACTCGCGAATATCTTTCGTGTACCGGACCTTCGCAACAAGGTCCTGTTCACGATCGGGATCATCAGCCTCTACCAGTTGGGGGCGAACTTGCCCATTCCTGGGGTCAGCTGGTCGCAGGTCCAACTGCTCCAGTCCAAGGCCGGCGCGAGTGGAGTGCTTGGATTCTTGAACCTGTTCTCGGGCGGCGCGCTGACCCGCCTCGCGGTCTTCGGCCTCGGTGTCATGCCCTACATCACCAGCTCGATCGTCATCCAGCTGCTCACGACCGTCATCCCCAAGCTCACCGAATGGCGTGACCAGGGTGCCGTTGGTCAGAAGCGGATCACGCAGACCACCCGTTACCTGACGATCGGCCTCGCGCTGCTGCAGTCAACGGGGCTCATCTACGCGTTCCACGGTCACGACCAGGCGTTGCTCGGCTTCAACATCGACCTGATCCCCAAGTTCAGCCTCTGGATGGGCCTGTTCATGGTGGCCATCATGACCGCCGGAACGGCGTTCGTCATGTGGCTCGCCGAGCTCATCACCCAGCGCGGCATTGGCCAGGGCATGAGCCTCTTGATCTTCGCGAACGTGGTGGCTGGACTGCCGTCGGGCGGCAAGGCCGTGTGGAGCGAGGGTGGCCCCGCGAAGTTCTTCATCATCTTCGTGATCTCGATCGCGCTGCTCGTGCTCATCGTCTTCATGGACAACGGCCAACGCCGCATACCGGTGACGTTCGCCCGACGCGTTGTCGGGCGCAAGGAGATGGGTGGCAACTCCACGTACATACCTTTGAAGGTGAACCAGTCGGGAGTTATCCCCATCATCTTCGCGTCGTCGGTGCTGTACATCCCGGTGCTGCTGTCGAACATCGTGCCATGGACCGGATTCCAGAACTTCGTGAACACCTCGCTGCACCCGACGAGCTTCTTCTACATCGCCTCGGACTTCATCTTGATCCTCGCCTTCACGTTCTTTTACGTCTACATCGCCTTCGAACCGCACCAGCAGGCTGAAATGCTGCGCCAGCAGGGCGGCTTCGTTCCGGGAATTCGCCCCGGCATGCCGACCGAGAAGTACTTCGCCAAGATGCTGAGCCGTATCACGGTCGTGGGAGCGTTCTTCCTCGCGTCGGTCGCGGTGGTGCCGAGTATCTTGATGGCGTTGTGGAACATCAACAAGTTCCCGTACTACGGAACGACCCTGTTGATCGCGGTGGGTGTCGCGCTTGAAACCATGCGCCAGATCGACTCGCAGCTCATGATGCGCAACTACGAAGGCTTCCTGAAGCGCTAGCCATGTCCGGACGTCTAAACCTCGTGGTTCTGGGAATACAGGGTGCGGGCAAGGGAACGCAGTGCAAGCGCCTTACCGAAGAGTACGCCATCCCTCACGTTTCAACTGGTGACATCCTGCGCGCGGCCGTGAAGAGCGGCACGCCGCTCGGCCACGAGGTCGCGGACGTCATGAGCGCCGGCGCGCTGGTATCGGACGATCTCGTGATCCGTTTGGTTGACGAACGCTTCAAGGAGGATGACGCCCAGGGAGGGGCGCTGCTCGACGGTTTCCCTCGCACCCTCGCCCAGGCCGAGGCGCTCGAGGCGCTGCTCGGCGATGACGGGATCAAGCTCTGCATCAATCTCGAAGTCCCCATCGAGCTCGTGACCGCCCGACTCTCGTCGCGTCGCGTGTGCCAAGAGTGCGGTGCGATCTACAGGGACACCGACATCGAGGCGATTTCGGGAACGTGCGCGAACTGCGGTGGCGACGTGATCCAGCGCGTCGACGACCAGCCCGACGCCATCCGCAAGCGCCTGGAGACCTACGAGCGCGATACCGCGCCGCTGCTGTCCTTCTACGAGTCGAGAGGCCTCCTCGTCACGGTTGACGGCGACCAGAGCCCCGACGACGTCACCGAGGCGATTAGGTCAGTTGTCCACGAGAAGGGCCTTGCGTGAGGCGCTCGCCGGACGAACTGAACAAGATGCGAAAGGCCGGCAAGGTGGTCGCCGAGATGCACGAAGCGACGCGGGCGGCGATTCGTCCCGGGGTCACGACCATGCAGCTGAACGAGGTCGCCGCCGAGGTGCTCGCCAAGCGCGGGGCGCGCTCCAACTTCCTCAACTACCACGGCTTTCCCGCGGTCATCTGCACGAGTCCTAACGACATGATCGTGCACGGCATCCCGGGCGACTACAAGCTCAAAGAGGGCGACATCATCTCGATTGACTGCGGGGCGATCGTCGAGGGGTACCACGGCGACGCCGCCTACACCGCGGGCGTTGGCAAGATCAGCGACGTCGCCCAGCGCCTCATCGACGCCACCGAGCGCTCCCTCTGGGCGGGCATCGATCAGCTCACGATTGGCAATCGCCTCCACGAGATCGGGCGAGCCGTGCAGAAGGTCGCCGAGGCCGCAGGCTTCTCGGTCGTGCGCGAATACGTGGGTCACGCGATAGGAACGGCCATGCACGAGAGCCCCCAGGTGCCCAACTACTGGCCGGGGACTCCCGGACCGACGCTCAAGGAGGGGATGGTCTTCGCCATCGAGCCGATGGTGAATGTCGGCTCCTACGAGACCTGCGAACTCGAGGACGGATGGTCGGTCGTGACCAGGGACGGGAAACTATCGGCCCATTTCGAGCACACGATCGCCGTCACCGACAGCGGACCGGAAGTCTTTACGCTTCCCTAGTTGTCCGGATGCGCGCGGTCGAACTGACGCTGCGCGAAGAGCGCGGCTTCGGTGCGTCGCTGGAAGCCCAATTTGGCGAGCAGGTTGGACACGTAGTTCTTCACGGTCTTCTCCGCCAGGAACATCACCTCGGCGATCTCGCGATTGCTGAGCCCCTCGCTCAGCAGCTCGAGGATCTTTCGCTCCTGCCCGCTCAGGCTCTCGAGGCGGATGTCCTCGGTGATCTGGCGGCGCAGGCGTTCGCGCGCCCGTTCGAGCTGCTCGTCGCTGATGAGCGTCTCTCCCGCCGCGACGCGGCGGATCGAGCTCACGAGGTCGTCGCCGCGCACGTTCTTCAAGACGTAGCCCCGGGCGCCGGCGAGCATCGACGCATTCAACGCCTCGTTGTCGGCGAATGACGTGAGCATGAGGCAGGCCAGGTCGGCGCGCTTCTCGTGCAGGAGCCGGCACAGGTCAACGCCGCTGCCGTCGGGAAGCCGGACGTCGAGCACCGCGACGTCGATGTCGTCGAGCTCCAGCGCCAGCGCCTCTTCGAGCGATCCCGCCTCCGCGATGACGCGCAGGTCCTCGTTCGCCTCGAGAAGCTCGCGCAGTCCGCGACGCACGATTTCGTGGTCATCAACGAGGAGTAGTCGAATCACGTCAGTCCAATCGGTTGGCGGTCCACCGCACAAGTGTGCCACGCCCTAGCTCGGAGTTAATGGTACATTCGCCCCCGAGGTCGTGCGCCCGTGATACCAGATTACGCAATCCGCTGCCGGTGCCGCTCGTTTGGTTGAAGCCGATGCCGTTGTCCTTGACCGTGAGCACCAACATATTGCCCTCGACGCTCACGTTGACGTCCACCAGGGTGGCCTGGGAATGGCGCACGATATTGGACAGGATCTCGCGCAGCGCCTGCAAGGCGTGCTGGGCGCTGTGCGGGCCGACGTCGCTGCCGATGTTTGGGGCCATGACGAGGTGGGCGTAGACGCCGAGCCGCGACCCGACCTCGGTCGTGAGCGCGGCGATGCGCCGCTCCAGGGAGATGTTCTTCTCGTCCTCCTGGTCGATCTCGAAGATGGTGGTCCGGATCTCGTGGATGGTCTCGTTGAGGTCGTCGAGCGCCTTGTCGATGCGCTCGCGCACCGAGTCCTCGACCGATCCGCCGAGCGAAAGCTGCAGCGAGAGGCCCACGCCGAAGAGCCGCTGGATCACGGTGTCGTGAAGATCGCGCGCAATGCGCTCGCGCTCCTCGCTCAGGGTGAGCTCGCGCACGTGGCTGCGCAGCAGCGCCTGATCGATGACGATGCCGGCGGCGTGGCCGAAGGCCTCGACGAGATCCTGATCGGCCTGCGTGAACGGCGCACCGTCGAAGGGGTCGGTGAGATAGAGGTTGCCGTAGACGTGGCCGTTGCCGGTCTTCACCGGCACCCCGAGGAACCGGTGCATGGGGGGGTGGTGCTCGGGGAACCCCGCCGAGCCCTCGTGGTCGGCGAGCTCGTCGATGCGCAGCGGCTTCGCCAGGCGGATGGTCTCGCCGAGCACGCCGGCGCCGTGCGGGCTTTCGCCGATGAGTGCCCGCTGGTCCTGGCCGATGCCGTAGGTGATGAACCGGGAGAGCGATTCGCCGTTACTCGAGAGCACGCCGAGCGCGCCGTAACGCGCACCCGCCAACTTGGCGGCGGTCTCGACGATTCGATTCAGCAGAGTCGAGAGGCTGGCGTCGGCTTCGATCAGAAGGATGGCTTCAATGAGCGCGTACAGTCGCTCGGGCTCCTTGATTTGGTGATACGCCATGACCCAGCATCTCACACGACCTCGCGCGGTCGTCCAAGCTACCCGTGCTGGCCAACAACCACCGAGAGCGGGAGCATGACCAATTTGGCCCCGTGACCGAGGGCATCCTGGAGGGGGCGGCTCAAGGGTTCGTCCTCGCCGGCGACGCTGCCGATGCCCGACACCATCACCGACCAGACCATGCCGTCGTCGTCAAGGCCGTCAATCTGGATCGACAACACGTCGTTTCGTTCCGCAGCCTGGCGAACAGCGGGGTCTGAGCTCGCGAGCAGCAGATGATCGCGCCCCACGAGCGAAATTCGTGCCGGAAGGGCCACCGGCAGGCATTTGACGGAGATGACCACGCGCGCCAAGGCAGCGTGCTCAAGCAGATCGAGGCAGGTTTCTCGCTCAATTGCCCCAGATAGCTGGGTTTTGCGGTGCGCCGTCATCTACCAAGCATGAACCCAATTCCCAACGGGCCACTAGGGTCTGCAGTCACAATTTGCGGATTTTGGCGTCTTCGGACGGATTCCGGGCCGTTCCAAAACACCGGGTTTTGCGTTCCGGGGGATTTTCGGTAGAATGGTCAGCCGACCTCTTGGAAACCCCAGGGGTCCATCCGTGAAGGAGCATTTCGCTCCTCTACGTCGCAGTGCCGTCACAAGGAGAAGGAACCTGAGTAAGCCAAAGGAAGACGCGTTCACCGTTGAGGGAACCGTCGTAGAGCCTCTACCCAATGCTATGTTCCGCGTCGAGCTGGAGAACGGTTACACCGTGCTCGCTCACAGTTCGGGGAAGATGCGCATGCACCGCATCCGTATCCTGCCCGGCGACAAGGTGCAGGTGGAGATCACGCCCTACGACATGACTCGCGGGCGCATCACCTACCGCTACAAATAACTCAAGTTCCACAGAGATCGAGAAAGAAAAAACATGAAGGTTCGCGCCAGCGTTAAGGCGATGTGTGAGAAGTGCAAGGTCATTCGTCGAGAGGGTCACGTCCGCGTGATCTGCGAGAACCCGCGTCACAAGCAGCGCCAGGGCTAGGAGAGGAAGAATATGGCCCGTATTGCCGGAGTAGACATCCCACGCGAGAAGCGAACGGTGATCTCACTTACTTACATTTTCGGAGTTGGACCCACCACCGCTCAGCAGATCTGCGCGGCGACCGGTGTCGACGAGTCGACCCGGGTGAAGGATCTCACCGAGGCCGACATCAACAAGCTTCGTGCGTACATCGACCAGAGCGTCACCGTCGAGGGTGACCTTCGTCGTGACGTTGCTCAAGACATCAAGCGCAAGATGGAGATCAACTGCTTGCAGGGGATCCGCCACCGCAAGGGCCTGCCCGTCCGCGGTCAGCGCACCCGAACCAACGCTCGTACCCGCAAGGGACCGAAGCGCACAGTCGCCGGTAAGAAGAAGGTAACGAAGTAATGGCTAAGCCGACCACGGCTCGAAAGGGTCGCCGCAAGGAACGCAAGAACATCGCATTCGGTGTTGCGCACATCAAGAGTTCATTCAACAACACCATCGTGTCGATCACCGACCCCGAGGGCAACGTCCTGTCGTGGGCATCGTCGGGTCAGGTCGGCTTCAAGGGTTCACGCAAGTCAACCCCCTACGCCGCGCAGCTCGCCGCCGAGAAGTGCGCGCGCGCCGCGATGGAGCACGGCGTCAAGAAGGTCGACGTGCTCGTGCGCGGTCCCGGCTCAGGCCGCGAGACCGCGATTCGATCAATTGCCGCTGCCGGCATTGAAGTGGTGGCCATCAAGGATGTCACCCCGCTACCCCACAACGGATGCCGCCCCAAAAAGCGTCGTCGAGGCTAAGGAAGATCATGGCTCGTTATACCGGACCCGTTTGCCGACTTTGTCGTCGTGAGCGCACCAAGTTGTACCTGAAGGGTGAGCGTTGCTTCACCATGAAGTGCCCCGTCGCGGAGAACTCGGACCGCCAGATGCGCGCGTTCCCACCCGGCATGCACGGTCGCGACCGTCAGCGCCAGGGATCCGAGTACCTGACCCAGCTGCGCGAGAAGCAGAAGGCCCGTCGTATCTACGGTCTCCTGGAGAAGCAGTTCCGCAATCTCTACGAAGAGGCCAGCCGTCGCCCCGGCATGACCGGAACGAACCTGCTCCAGTTCCTCGAGCTTCGCCTCGACAACGTGGCGTACCGCGCCGGTTGGGGCGCGAGCCGCGCCCAGGCCCGCCAGTTCGTGCGCCACGGCCACGTGACCATCAACGGCAAGCGCGTCAATATCCCCTCGTACCGCGTCCGTCCCGGCGAAGTCATTGGCCTCAAGAACGTGACCCGCGAGAACTTCAATGTGAAGCGTAACCTCGACGTCTTGGACCGCACGGTTCCGGGCTGGCTCGAGGTCAGCGAGGGCGGTTTCAACGTCACTGTGCGAGTCGTACCCCAGCGTGAGCAGATCGACGAATCGATCCACGAGCAGCTCATCGTCGAGCTGTACTCGAAGTAAACGTAACTTTCAAAGATCTTAAGGAGTCCCCATGTTGATTATCCAACGACCCACCATCGAAGCACTCGGCGAAGAAGTCAATAACCGTCAGTCATTTGGCATTGGACCGCTCGACCCCGGTTTTGGTCACACCCTCGGCAACTCGCTTCGCCGCACCCTGCTGTCGTCGATCCCGGGCGCCGCGGCGACCCGTGTGAAGTTCGACGCGGTCCTGCACGAGTTCGGCGTCATTGAGGGCGTGAAGGAAGACGTCCAGGACATCTGCCTGAACCTGAAAGACCTCTTGCTCATCGTGCACAGCGACGAGCCCGTCACCCTGCGCCTCGACAAGAGGGGCGAGGGCCCAGTCACCGCCGTCGACCTGTCCACGACCGCCGACGTCGAGATCCTGAACCCCGACCTGCACCTCGCGTACCTGACCAATCCCAAGAGCGCGCTGACCTTCGAGTTGACGGTCGAGCGAGGCAAGGGTTACGTCGGAGCCGAGGGCAACAAGGGCTCGTCGACCATTGGCGTGATCCCGCTCGACGCGATCTTCACCCCGGTGCGCCGCGTGAGCTTCGAAATCGAGCCAGTTCGCGTCGAGCAGTCGAAGGACTTCGACCGTCTCGTCATCGACATCGAGACCGACGGCTCGATCAGCCCCCGTGAGGCGCTTGCTTCCTCGGGCAAGACCCTCGGATCGCTCGTTGACCTGATCGGGAGCTTCGACGAAGAAGCGCCTTCGCTGGAATTGGGCGACGTGGGCACGGCTCAGGCCGCAGCCTCCGAACTCGATATTCGCATCGAGGAGCTCGGCCTGACCGAGCGCTCGCGCAACTGCCTGAAGCGCGCCGGCATCAACACCATCGCCCAGCTGGTCAACGCCACCGAGCGTGACCTCACCTCGATCACCAACTTCGGCGCCACCTCGCTGAAGGACGTCAACGACCGCCTCGAAGAGCGCGGTCTCTCACTGCGGATAGAGGACTAAGCATGCGCGGGACACCTACGAAGGGCAAGCGATTCGGTGGCGACAGCGCCCACCAGAAGGCGATGATGGGCAACCTCGTCGCTTCGATGATCGCGGCCGAATCGATCGTTACCACCGAAGCCAAGGCCAAGGCGCTGCGTCCGATCGTCGAGAAGGTCGTGACCGCCGCGAAGAACTCGCCCGAGGGCTCGGTGCACGCCCAGCGTCGCGTCGTCGCGTTCATTCGCGACAAGGACATGACCCACAAGCTCTTCACCGAGATCGCTCCTCGTTACACCGAGCGCCCCGGCGGGTACACGCGAATCTTGAAGCTCGGGCCGCGTCAGGGTGACAACGCCCCGATGGCGCGCATTGAGTTCGTTTGAGCAACCGGTAGCCACCACCCAACGGTGGCGGCTTGACCTTGCCTACGACGGCAATGGTTTCAATGGCTTCGCCTTTCAGCCCGAGTTCACGACGGTAGTCGGACTGCTCCGCGAGACCCTGGCGAGCACCCTTGGCATGAGCGAAGAGCCCGTCGTTGTCGGCGCCGGGCGCACCGATACCGGAGTGCACGCCTTCGCCCAGGTCGTCCACGTGGACCTGCCCACCAAGCTCTTTGCGAAGAACCGCGGACCCGACCCCGAGCGGCTGATGCGCTCTCTCAACCAGCAGCTTCGAGGCCGAGTTCGCGTCATACGCGCACAAACGGTCAGCGACGAGTTCCACGCCCGTTTCTCGGCGACGTGGCGCGAGTACCGCTACCTCCTCCTGGAAGCGACCCCGCCGGCCCTCGGTGTCAATGAAGCGTGGTCCTGGTCGGTCGAGGGCCCCCTGGACCTCGCCGCCATGAACGCGGCGTGCGACGACATCATTGGAACCCACGATTTTCGCTCGTTCTGTCGGCGCCCCACGAACTCCGAGCCGGGCGAGCCGCTGCTTCGCCACGTTGACGCGGCGCGATGGGAGAGGCTGGAAGACGAGTGGGGGATGAGCCCCAACAACGCCCCCGCCGTTCGCCTCACCATCCGGGCCCAGTCGTTCTGCCACAACATGGTGCGCTGTCTCACGTCGACCATGGTCGCTATCGGGCAGGGACGCCTAGCCCAAAACACCGTGAAAGAGCGCCTGGAGAGCCTAAAACGGGACCATTTGCCCCCGCCGGCCCCTGCTGGGGGTCTGAGCCTTATCGGGGTCGGATTCGATGAATTTGCCGGCGGGCCCTCAGGTTTTGTAAGGTAGAGAGTCCCTTAGGAGTCCCACCGCGGTGACTGTCCTAAAGATCGCTTAAGGAAGAATTGTGCGCACCTACACACCAAAGGTTCATGAGATTACGCGCGAGTGGCGTGTCATCGACGCGGAGGGCCTCGTCCTCGGTCGCGTCGCGACGGTCGCCGCCTCACTGCTGCGCGGAAAGCACCGAACCTACTTCGCCCCCCACGTCGACACCGGTGACTTCGTCGTCATCATCAACGCCGACAAGATCGTCGTCACCGCCAACAAGGCCGCACAGAACTTCCAGTACCACCACTCGGGCTACCCGGGCGGACTGCGCTCGACGTCGTGGGCGTCGCTCCTGGAGAACGACCCCGAGAAGCTCGTCTTTGACGCGATCAAGGGCATGGTTCCAAAGAACCGTTTGGGCCGCGCCCAGATGGGCAAGCTCTTCGTGTACGCCGGTGCCGAGCACCCTCACGCAGCGCAGCAGCCTACGAAGTACGACACCTCGGCAATCCGCCGCGGTTAAGAGGAGAACAGTTCGTGTCTAGCCCACTTACCCAAACAACTGGCCGCCGCAAGGAAGCAGTTGCCCGCGTACGTCTTCGTCCTGGCACCGGAACGATCACCATCAACTCGCGCGCCTTCGACAACTACTTCACGTCGGCCACGCACCGCCAGATGGTGATGGAGCCGCTGCGCCTCATCGACGCACAGCAGACCTACGACATCGACGCGACCATCGAAGGCGGCGGCGTCGCGGGTCAGGCCGGCGCGCTGCGTTTGGGCATCGCCCGCTCGCTGCTGGAGATCGACGAGAACGTACGTCCCTCGCTCAAGAAGGCCGGACTGCTCACCCGTGACTCGCGCAAGAAGGAGACCAAGAAGTACGGTCTCAAGAAGGCGCGCAAGGCTCCCCAGTACTCGAAGCGTTAATGACGGTGACCGTGCGCTTTGGCACGGACGGCATTCGTGGAAGGGCCTCCGAGCAGATCACCGTCGACTTGGCCTACCGGCTGGGTCGGGCCGTGGCGGCCGTCTTCTCCGTCCCGGTGTTCGTTGGCTACGACACGAGGGAGAGTTCGCCCGAGCTGGCATCCGCGGTGCTCGCCGGGCTGCGCGATGGCGGCGCCGTCGCGGTCAACCTCGGTTACTTCACGACGCCCGGTGTCGCGGTCATCGCCCAGCAGCGCAACGGTGCCGGCGTCGTCGTTTCGGCGTCGCACAATCCGTACTACGACAATGGGCTGAAGGTTCTCGGCCTGGGTGGATCGAAACTCGACCACGCCACCGAGCAAGCGGTCACCGAGGCGCTCAACGCAGCGCCCTCCGCACCGAGCGACTCCTTCGATGATGTTCCCGTCGACGAGCAGGCCGAGCACGATTACGCCACGCACCTTCGCGAGCTGGTCCCGGGTGACATTTCGTCGCTGCACATCGTGCTCGACTGCGCGAACGGCGCGGCGTCGCACGTGGCCCACGAACTCTTCGAGAAGACGGGTGCTCGGATCACCACGATCCACGATCAGCCGGACGGGCGCAACATCAATGAGAACTGCGGGTCGACGCACGTCGACGACCTGGTCGCGAAGGTTCTCGAGGTGGGCGCCGACCTCGGTCTGGCCTTTGACGGCGATGCCGATCGCCTGATAGCGGTGGACGCTGAAGGCCACGTGCGTGACGGCGACGACATGATGGTCCTCTTCGCGCTCGACTTCGCCGAGCGCAACCGGTTGGGCGGCGCACTGGTGGTGACGTCAATGAGCAATCTCGGGCTTCGACGTGCCCTTTCGGCCCGCGACATCGCGATTATCGAAACCGACGTCGGCGACCGCAACGTCTTGATGGCCCTGGAGGAGAAGTCGTTGCCCTTCGGCGGCGAGCAGTCGGGACACCTGATCTTTCGCGACCTCGCGCCTACCGGTGACGGGCTCTTGACCGGTCTGATCCTCGCGGACCTCGTCGTGCGTCGAGGTCCTCTGGCCGACCAGGCGAAGGCCGCGTGGCTTCGTGTGCCCCAGGCGCTGGTCAACGTCAGGGTGGGCGCGTACAACGACGACGTGGTGTCGGGGATCTTCTCCGAGCTGCGCGCGTCGTTTGGGGTCGCTGACGATGACGTGCGGCTGCTCATTCGCCCTTCGGGGACCGAGCCCGTCGTGCGCGTCATGGTCGAAGCGCTTGACGGCTCGTTCGTTGCCGAATTCTCGTCGCGGATCGCCTCGCAGTTCTCCGAGTAGGCGCTCGAGCCGATAGCAACCAGACTGCCACGAGTAGGCTGGCCACCATGTGCGGCATCATTGGGGTCGTTGGATCCTCGGACACGCTTGAGATATTGCTCAAAGGACTCCAGCGACTGGAGTACCGTGGTTACGACTCGGCCGGGATCGCCCTGGTGCGCCCGGGCCAGACGTGGCGTGCTCGAACCGCCTCCGGCACCGAGTCCGTGGCCGCGCTTCGACTCGAATGCGAGCACGCCCCCAAGGGATTCACTTCGGGCATTGGCCACACCCGCTGGGCCACCCACGGCGCGCCCGAGGCGGTCAATGCGCACCCGCACCTCGATTGCTCGGGGAACATCGCGATCATTCACAACGGCATCATCGAGAATCACACGGAACTCCAGGAGCAACTCGAATCGCGCGGTCACGTCTTTACGTCGGTGACCGACTCCGAGGTTCTCGCGCACCTCATCGAGGAGTCTCGCGGCCAGGGGCTCGAGCTCATGGACGCGGTCCGCCAAAGCCTGCTTACGGTGCGCGGCGCGTTCGCGGTCGCGGCCGTGGACGCGACGGAGCCGGATGTGATCGTCGCCGCGCGTCGAATCTCGCCCCTGGTGGTGGGAACCGCTCCGGGCGTGACGTACCTCGCGAGTGACATACCGGCAATCCTCGACTGCGCCACGGCCTTTTACGCCGTCAACGACGACGAGATCGTGCGCCTCGGACCCGAGGGCTTTCGCGCCATTGACCTCGAGGGCGCGCCGGTTCGCTTGCGCCAACTGCAGATCGACTGGGACCTCGAGACCGCTGAAAAGGGCGGCCACGACGACTTCATGTCGAAGGAGATCAGCGAGCAACCCGACGCCATCCGCTCGACGCTGCTCGACCGCCGGCGCCGCAACGGCGACATCGTCTTTGACGAGCTGCGGATCAGCGATGACGAGCTGCGCGAAGTGAAGCGGGTCGTGCTGGTGGCTGCCGGCACCTCGCACCACGCCGCGCTCGTCGCGAAGTACGCCATTGAACGTTGGGCTCGTGTGAGCGTCGACGTGGACATCTCGAGCGAGTACCGTTACCGCGATCCCATCGTGGAGATTGGCACCCTCGTCATCGGCGTCTCCCAGAGCGGCGAGACCATCGACACCATTCAGGCAACCCGCGAGGCTCAGCGTCGCGGCGCTCACGTCGTCGCGATCTCCAACATCGTCGACTCCTCCCTGGCCCGAGAAGCCGACGCGGTCATCTACACCCGCGCCGGGCTCGAGGTGTCGGTGGCGTCGACGAAGGCCTTCGTCGCTCAGGTCGCGGCGCTCGAGCTGCTGGCGCTGCGTCTCGCGCAACTACGAAAGACGTTGCCGCCCAAGGACATCGACGCGCTGTTCCTCGGGCTGAACGCCGTGAGCGGTCAAGTGGCGACGGCGCTCAGCCGCCGTTCGCACGTCGAGCAAGTCGCGAAGGAACTGCTCAACGCGCACGACTACTTCTTCTTGGGGCGACACGTGGGGTTCCCGACGGCCTTGGAGGGCGCGCTCAAGCTAAAGGAGCTCACCTACCTGCACGCCGAGGGGTACCCCGCGGGCGAGTTGAAGCACGGGCCGTTGGCGCTGATCGAACCCGGCGTGGTGGTCGTCGCCGTGGCGACCGATCCCGCGATGCACGAGAAGATGCTATCCAACCTGGCTGAGGTGAAGGCCCGTGGCGCGAGCGTCGTGGCGGTAGCGACGGACGATGACGAGCTCATCGGCCTGGTCGCGGACTACGTGTTCCGCGTTCCGGCGACCGAGCCAATGTTCACACCCATGGTCGACATCATTCCGCTGCAGCTTTTCGCCTATTCCATGGCCCGAGGACTCGGCCGCAATGTCGATCGACCCCGCAACCTCGCCAAGACCGTGACGGTTGAATAGTGGCAACCGTGGGGGTGGGCGTCGACATCGTCGACGTGCCGCGCTTCGCGTCGGCGCTCGAGCGTCACCCGAAGTTGCTCACCCGGCTCTTCACCGATCAGGAGCGCAGCGACGCGAACTCGCGCCCCGAGCGATTAGCCGCGCGATTCGCCGCGAAGGAGGCGGTGCTCAAGACGCTCGGCTCGGGCATCGGTGCGGCACCCTGGCGCAGCATTGAGATTCGTCGTGACGCGAGCGGCGCGCCGTCGGTGCACCTGCACGGGGCGGCGAAGGAACTCGCCTCACGCTGCGGCGTCGGCGAGCTCCATGTGTCGCTTACGCACACCGACCAGATGGCCGCGGCATTCGTGGTCGCCAGCGCCGCGAAGGGCCCCCCTCGTGGCGGTTGAGGGCATTCGTCGTCCCGCGTGGGCGGAGATCTCGGCGTCGGCGATAGCCAACAACGTGCGGGTCATGAAGGCGCTGCTGGGCGACACGCTGCTCTGCGCCGTCGTGAAGGCTAACGCCTACGGCCACGGGGCCCAACTCACCACGAAGGCGGTCCTCGCGGGTGGGGCGGACTCGCTCGCGGTCGCGATCGTCGACGAGGGAGTCGAACTTCGAGGAATCGGCGTGTCCGCGCCGATTCTGCTGCTCGCAGAGATTCCCCCCGACACGATCTTCGATGCGCTGACTAACTCGCTCACCTTGACGGTGGGCTCCCTCGAGGGGGCCCGCGCGGTGGTGCGGAGCGCCGAAGAGCTCGGCGGCGTCCATCGCGTGCACCTGAAGATCGACACGGGCATGCACCGGATGGGCGTCGACCCGTCAGAGGTGGATGAAGTGGTCGACGTGCTGCTCGCCTCGAATGCCATTGACCTCGAGGGCATCTACACCCATTTCAGCGTCGCTGACGGTTCGAGCGCCGAGGACCGCGTCTTCACCCGGCACCAGATCGAGCTCTTCGACGAGGTGCTCGGCCGTCTGAAGGCCCGCGGTGTCGCGCCTAGGGTCGTGCACCTCGCCAACAGCGCCGGCGCCCTCGGGTACGGCGAAGCCAGAAGGACCATGGCTCGGGTCGGCCTCGCCCTCTACGGTTACCTTCCCGAAGGGTGGCTTTCGGGTGAGCTCGAGGAGAAGGGTCTCAAGCTCGAGACCGCCCTGAGCCTGCATGCCAAGGTGGTGGCGGTGCGGCGAGTCCAAGCCGGGGAGCGTCCCAGTTACGGGCGGCGCCGGGCCCTCGCACACGACGCGACGATTGCGACGGTTCCTTTCGGCTACGCCGACGGCTACCCGCGCCGGCTCTTCGACGCCGGCGCCGAAGTGCTGATCAACGAAAAGCGCTATCCACTCGCGGGCAACGTCACCATGGATCAGCTGCTCGTCGACTGTGGCGACGACGAGGTGAAGCTCGGTGACGTCGTCGTGCTGCTGGGACGACAGGGCGACGAGGAGATAACCGCCGAAGAGTGGGCCCGTCGTGGCGACACCATTACGTGGGAGATCCTCTGCGGCGTCGGAGCCCGGGTGCCGCGCGTTCTCGTGGACTGAGTCGTGCTCGATCTCGACGCACTGCGCACCTGCACCCGATGTGATCTGGCGAAGACGCGTCAGCGCGTGGTCGTTGGCTCGGGACCTCGAAGGGCTTCCCTCATGGTGGTCGGCGAGGCACCGGGGCAGAACGAGGACGAGGGCGGCGAGCCGTTCATCGGTCGAAGCGGCCGTCTGCTGTTTCAGCTGCTGAGCGAGGAAGCGGGCGTGGAGCGCGAAGAGTGCTTCGTGACCAACGTCGTGAAGTGCCGGCCACCGGCCAATCGAACGCCCAGGCGCCAAGAGCTGGCGGCGTGTCGGCCCTGGTTTCTCGAACAGCTCGAGGACTGCGCGCCTCGCGTGGTGCTGGCGCTCGGCAACACCGCGGCGAGGGCCGTGTTCGGCTACGTCGACGGTATTGGCCAGACGCACGGGCGGGTCTGCCAGTTGGGCGCGGCCCAGGGCATCGCCACCTACCACCCGGCGGCGGCGCTGCGCGCCGGGCCTAGCGTGGTGGGCGTGATGCGCGCCGATCTTGGGATCCTCAAGCAGTTGCTGGAGCAGGCGTGACCACCAGCCGGTGCTGCGCAACCGACGCGGACACCCAGCGAGCGGGCCAGTCGTTCGCTCGGATCCTGCGAAGCGGCGACATCGTCCTGCTGACGGGGCCGCTCGGCGCGGGAAAGACCACCTTCGCGAAGGGCGTCGCGCAGGGGCTCGGGGTGACTGAGCGCGTGACGAGCCCCACCTTCGCCATGGTTCGCGAGCACCGCTGCGAGAATGATCTGGGCATCCAGACCCTCCAGCACTGCGACGTCTACCGGGTAGAAAGCCTCGACGAGGTGCTGGACCTCGCGCTCGGCGAACTCGTCGAAGAGTCCGCGGTCGCGCTCGTCGAGTGGGGAGAACTCGCCGAGTCGGTCTTTGGACGAGAGGTCCTTCGCGTCAGCTTCGAGATCGACGAGGACGACACGCGCACGCTGCTCGTCGGCGGCGCGATAGACGAGGCGCGCCGAGCGCTTCTGGAACAGTGGGCGGACCAATGAATCTCCTCGCGATCGAGACGGCCACGCAGGCCTGCGGGGCCGGAGTGCGCACCAGCGGCGACGTCGAGGTGACGCGGGTCCTCGACCTCGAACGTCGCCATACCGAGGTTCTGGTTTCGGGGATAGCGACCCTCTTGGCCGAGACGGGGCTCGTGGCACGCGACATCGATCGGGTGGTCGTCGACATCGGGCCCGGTCTCTTCACCGGTCTGCGCGTGGGGATAGCGACCGCCATAGGTCTCGCCGAGGGCCTGGGATGCGGGCTCGTTGGGGTGACGTCGCTCGAACTGCTGGCTCATGGAGCGCACGACGCCGGCGTTCGAGGCATGGTCGTGGGCGTCGTCGACGGCCGGCGCGGCGAGGTGTTCGTGCAGACGTTCGCGCTCGGTGACGACGTGCAGGCCCGCGGCGGCCCGTCGGTCGCGACGCCGCGTGACGTGGTGATCGAGTGGGCGACCAACGGCGCCAGCGTCACGTTCACTGGCGACGGGGTCGATCGCTACAACGCCGACTTCAATGCCGTTTCGAACGGCCAGATCCTCGCGCAGTCCGTGCCCTCATTGCACGCCGCGCTGCGGCTCGGGGCGTCTCGGCGCCCGCAGGAGTCCGTCGCGCCCCTGTACCTGCGCGAAGCGGACGCCGTGGCGAACTTCACGACCCGCGAACGTCCCGTATGACGGATTCGTGGTCCATCCGCCTCTGCGAGCGCCGCGACGTGAACGAGCTCTTGTTCATTGAGCAGTCGCAGTTCCCAGAACCGTGGACCAAGGGCATGCTGCTCGACGAGATCACCAATACCGAAGCCCGCCGCTACACGGTTGCCGTGCGAGACAAGAAGATCGTTGGCTATCTGGGAGTGATGTTCGTCCTGGACGAACTGCACATCAACACCATCGGCACGCTGCCGGGCTTCGAGGGACGCGGCATCGCGAGTTCGCTCATGGACGAAGCGCTGCGCGACGCGGCTCGCCGCGGGATCACGCGGGCCACTCTGGAGGTGGCGACGTCCAACACGAGAGCCCAGCTGCTCTACTTCCGCTACGGCTTCAAGCCCGTCGGAGTTCGAAAGAACTACTACGAACGCACGAAGGAAGACGCCCTGGTGCTGTGGGCGGACCTGGCGCCAGAGACCTGACGGCTTCGACCTACGCTGGTTCCATGGCGGTCGTCCTCGGCATCGAAACCAGTTGCGACGAGACCGCCGCATCCGTCGTCGACGACGACTTCCACGTGCTCTCCTCGGTCATCGAGTCCTCGATCGACCAGCACCGCGCCTTTGGCGGCGTCGTGCCCGAGCTCGCGGGACGCGCCCACGTCGCGACAATCGGACCCGTCGTCAGGCGCGCGCTGAACGACGCCGGTCTCGACGCCCACGACCCCGGCATCGCCGGCATCGCCGTCACGAGCGGACCAGGGCTCATTGGCTCGCTCCTCGTCGGGCTCTCCGCCGCCAAGGCCTACGCGCTGGCGTGGGGGGTGCCGTTCGTCGGGGTCAACCACCTCGAGGGTCACTTGTTCGCGCCGTTGCTCGAACAGTCCGATCTCGAGTGGCCGCTGCTGACGCTGCTGGTTTCGGGCGGGCACAGTCTCATCGTTCTCCAGTCGGGTCCCGGACACCACGAAGTGCTGGGCGAAACGATTGACGACGCCGCTGGCGAGGCCTACGACAAGGTGGCGCGCTGGCTCGGGCTGGGCTATCCCGGCGGACCGGAGATCGACCGGCTGGCCCAGCAGGGGACGCCCGGGAAGCTGAAGCTGCCCGTCTCGATGACCGGCACCGACTTCGACCTCTCGTTCTCGGGGCTTAAGACCGCCGTCGTTCGAGCGACGCAGAAGCAGCGCGACGTGGCCGTCGCCGACGTGGCCGCGTCGTTCCAGGCCGCGGTCGCCGAGCAGCTGCTGCGAAAGCTGCGCCGCGCCATGGAGAAGTACGAGGTGAGGGGCGTGGCCCTCGCGGGCGGCGTAGCGGCGAACTCCGCCCTGCGGGCGGGGGTGATCCGGCTGGCCCAGGAATTTGGTGTCATAAGTCACTTGCCGTCGATGGTCATGTGCACCGATAATGCAGCCATGATCGCCGCCGCAGGCATCTATCGGTTGAAGTCAGATGGGCCGAGCCCGATGGAGTTGTCGGCTCGTCCCAACTGGCAGTTGGAGGACGTCACATGAGCCCGCGCTGGACACCGCTGCATGTCGAGGAGTGCGACCCGAGCCCCTTCGTTCAGTTCACGAGGTGGTTCGACGAGGCGAAGGAGCTGATGCCCGAACGCGAGGCGATCGCGCTCGTCACGTCGACGCTCGACGGGCACCCGAGCGCGCGGATGGTCCTGCTGCGCCACGTTGACGAGCACTCCTTCGGGTGGTACTCCAACTACCTCTCGAGGAAGGGCCGGGAGCTCCAAGAGAATCCCAACGCCGGGCTTCTTTGGTACTGCGAGCCGCTGGGTCGCCAGATCCGCATCGAGGGCCACGTCGAATCAATGAGCGACACCCAATCCGATGCGTACTTCAACGCCCGCCCGCGGAGCCACCAGATCGGCGCGCACGCGAGCCACCAGAGCCAGCTCCTTCACTCGAGGGAGGATCTCGAGGAGCGGGTTCGCGAACTCGAGGAGTTGTTCCAGGACCGCGACGTTCCCCGACCCGCCCACTGGGGCGGGTTCAAGCTCACGCCCACGCTCTTCGAGTTCTGGCAGCACCGCGAGGACCGACTGCACGACCGCGTGTTCTACACGCCGGAGGGAGCGGCCTGGCGCCGCGAGAGGCACGCGCCCTAGAGGTCGCGCTCCCTGCGGTGGGCGCGGCGACTGGCCTTGAACGCGGGCGGACCAAGGAGCAACGCCGCGAGGGTGGAGGCGATCCCCGCGACCTGGAAGACCGTGCGCGGGGCGATGGCCATCAGCACGAGGCCGCCCGCCGCGTACGAACCGATCTCTCCCGCCGTGAAGATCGCCCCGAAGGCGGCGAACACCCGACCGCGCAGGTGCTCGGGGGTGCGCAGGGCGAGCAGCGTGTTCGAACTCACGTTGGCGATGCCCGCGGCGAATCCCGCCACCACCATCAGCGGATAGATGTAGCCAATGTGCTCGACCAGGCCCACCGCCCCGATCATGAGGCCGATCACCACGATGGCGAGCAGCACCGAGCGCACCAGCGGCACGGTCTCTTGCTTCAATCGACCGGCGTACAGGGCGCCGCCGATCGAGCCGAGACCGAAGCTCGCCCCGATAAGTCCGTACTGGGTGGCGGAGCCGTGAAGGGTCCGGGTCGCGAAGAAGACCTCGCCCACGTTGATCATTCCGAGGGCGAAGATGAAGACCGAGACGACAATGGTGACGGAGCGAAGAATCCGGTCGCTCCAGAGCAGCGCGATACCGGCCATCATCCCCTTCGATTCGGCCCGTTCGATGGTGAGCGCGGGCGACGGGCGACGGTCGTGTCGCAGCATCGAGGTGCCCACCGCGCACAGCGCAAAACTCATCGCATCGATATAGAGCGGCCAGCTCTGCCCGGCCCCGCCGACGAGGAGCCCCCCGAGAGCCGGGCCGACAACGCCGGCAGCGCCCTGCACGGACTGCATCATCCCCTGCGCCCTCGCGATGTTCCCCTCGCCGGCCAGGGCGGGGATGAGGGCGGAGTAACCGGGGAGGGAGAAGGCCACCGCGCAACTGAGCAAGGCCATGAGCAGGAGCGTCGCCGCCATGGAATGCCAGAAGCCAATGCCCGTGCAGATCAGAGCCTCGCCGACTCCGAGGAGCGTCAGCATCCGCTTGGCGGGCACGTGGTCGACCACGTGGCCCGCGAGGGGCGACAGAAGAACCAGAGGCAGGGAACCCGCCGTCGCCAGCGCCGCGATCGCCCACGCGTGGCCGATGGGGGCGAGCCGCAGGAAGAGGGCCACGAGGGCCACGGTGTCGCCGAGGAACGACGCGCCGCGCAGGAACGCGAGCAGCCGTACGTCGCGGCGCTGGGGCGCCGAGAAGGTCATTTCCAGAACCAGTCGAACAGGGATTCTTCACCCGGCGTGGGATAAAGCACGAATCTCCTTGCAGTGCGGTTTTGGCCAGCATAGGAAAATCAAGGCCGTTCGGGCTTGGCGCTCGGTCGCTTAGGCTGCTAAATTGGCAGTCACAGGTTTCGAGTGCTAATTGCACAGGAGGCAATAAAAATGAAGCTACACCCATTAGAAGACCGCATTGTGGTCCGTCCCAACGTTGCAGAGGCCACCACGGCGTCAGGTCTGGTTATCCCAGACACTGCGAAGGAGAAGCCCCAGCAGGGTGAGGTCCTCGCTACTGGTCCCGGTCGTCGTACCGAGGCCACCGGCGACGTGATCCCTACCGGCGTGAGCGTTGGCGACACCGTCGTCTACTCGAAGTACGGCGGCACGGAGATCACCGTTGACGGTGAGGACCTTTTGATCCTCTCCAGTCGTGACGTGCTCGCCACAATCTCTAAGTAACTGGGAGAGACATGTCGAAGCTACTTAAGTTTGATGAAGATGCCCGTCGCGGCCTCGAAGCCGGTGTCGACAAATTGGCCGACGCCGTAAAGGTCACCCTTGGACCGAAGGGCCGCAACGTGGTCATCGGGAAGAAGTTCGGCGCGCCGACCATCACGAACGACGGTGTGTCGATTGCTCGCGAAATCGAGCTCGAGGACCCGTTCGAGAACATGGGCGCCCAGCTGGTGAAGGAGGTCGCCACCAAGACCAACGATGTTGCCGGTGACGGAACAACGACGGCGACCGTGCTCGCCCAAGCACTGATCAAGGAGGGCCTGCGCAACGTCGCAGCCGGAGCCAACCCGTCAGGTTTGAAGCGCGGCATCGAGAAGGGTGTGAAGGCCGCGGTGGAGTCCATTGCCGCCCAGAGCCAGCCCGTCGAGGACAAGAGCCAGATCGCGCAGGTCGCCACCATCTCGGCGGCCGACGCGTCAATCGGTGAAGTCATCGCTGACGCGATCGACAAGGTCGGCAAGGACGGAACCGTAACCGTGGAAGAGTCGAACACCTTCGGCATCGAGCTGGAGCTCACCGAGGGTATGCAGTTCGAGAAGGGTTACCTTTCGCCGTACTTCGTGACCGACCCCGAGCGTCAAGAAGCGGTGTTGGAAGACGCGTACATTCTGTTCACGAGCTCGAAGATCGCCGCCGTTCACGACCTTGTTCCGGTCTTGGAGAAGGTCATGCAGTCGAGTCGTCCGCTCTTGATCATCGCAGAAGATGTCGAAGGCGAAGCCCTCGCGACCCTCGTGGTGAACAAGATCCGCGGCACCTTCACCTCGGTTGCCGTGAAGGCCCCAGGCTTCGGGGAGCGCCGCAAGGCCATGCTTCAGGACATGGCGGTCTTGACCGGCGGGACGGTTATCTCAGAAGAGATCGGCCTGAAGCTCGACACCGCGACCGTGGACCTCTTGGGGCGCGCGCGTCGCATTGTCGTCACGAAGGACGCGACCACGATCGTCGACGGAGCGGGAAGCGCGGCTGATGTTGCCGGACGCGTTGCCCAACTGAAGCGCGAGATCGAAGACACTGACTCGGACTGGGATCGCGAGAAGCTCCAGGAGCGCNNGGAGCGCCTCGCCAAGCTCGCCGGTGGCGTTGCCGTCGTCAAGGTCGGCGCCGCGACAGAGGTTGAGTTGAAGGAAAAGAAGCACCGTATCGAAGACGCACTCAGTGCGACCCGTGCGGCAATCGACGAAGGCATCGTGGCCGGCGGCGGTACCGCACTGGTTCGCGCGCGCGTCGCCGTTGACGCTCTCGTCGCAACGCTGACTGGTGACGAGGCGACGGGCGCTCGCATTGTTGCGAGCTCGCTTGAGTCGCCGCTTCGCCACATCGCCGCGAACGCCGGATACGAGGGCGCCGTCAAGGTGCGCGAAGTGTCCGACGCCAAGGGCTCGATTGGGCTGAACGCGGCCACGGGTGAACTCGAGGACCTGGTGAAGGCCGGAGTGATTGACCCCGCCAAGGTGACACGCTCTGCGTTGCAGAACGCCGCTTCAATCGCAGCTCTCTTGCTCACGACTGAGGCCATCGTGGCCGACAAGCCCGAGCCCGCGGGCGCCCCCATGGGTGACGGCGGCATGGGCGGCATGGGCGGCATGATGTAGTCATCCGTCTATATGGATGAGGAGAAACCGGGTCCCGAGTGGACCCGGTTTCTCCTTGATGTTTCCGAAGTGACTTTGACTTGGCGTCCTGAGAGATGCCGTGGGCGAGCGATCAAGGGCCAACGTTCCCGTCCCAGAATCATGAAACCGTTGGCTTCGCGTGCGCGTGCGCGTTCGCGTCCCGCCTCCGACACCAGGCCCTATTTGGCGTCCGCGTAACCGCTCGGAATACGCCAAAGGTCTATGGATCCTTGAACAGCTGCCAGGGCTCCTGCATCGCCGCCTAAAGGCTCACACCCGAACTCAATGACTTTGTTCTCAATCGTTGCAAATGTCAAAGTTTGGCTGGCGCCCCAGTCAATCTTCAGGCTCAACTGATGATCGCCCGAATCAACATCGAAGGACAGACTCTCGCCAGCACGGATTCGTCCAATTTCAGTGTCGTCCAAGATGATCCGGTACTTGCGAATTCGATCCCGTTTGATGCCGTCATTCCTCGAGATCACGATTTTGCATTGGGTCACCCTGTCTGCTTATCAAACCCCAGGGGAGGTGGCTTCCCGCATCGCTTTCGTTCGTCAAGTCCCGGTTAATCCTCGGCTGCATTGAGTCGCCAATGCAAGGTCGCAGAACTGTCACGTCGGGCCTCCGACACCATGTCTGCCGGTAAGTACGTGGTTGGTACCGCCCTAGTCGAGAGGGCGATTGAGTCCCGATTCAAATGCCTCCTTGAGTTCCAGCGCGAACTGTGCGTCATCTTGGTACTTCGCGTTGGAACAAAGCAGCAGGCCGGGCTCAGAGAGACAGGACCAGTTGCCCGTCACGCTCAAGATGAGAGCACACGCCCTTAACCTCTCGGGACCCACTTGCCTCTCACGAGTGATCGATTCTGCAACTGACCTCGCAAGTTGGGTTCTCTCACCGACCCCGCGAGACATATACGTCGTAGACCAACTGGCACCTTGCCTCCATGATCTCAGTGCGGCACCTCTTAGCAATGGAGAAGCTTCCAAACTTTGGAAGTCCTCGAGCGGATCGAAGCCATGAATTCGTCCCGTGAGCAGTGCCCGGGGCTGCGCGTCAAGTAGGTCTGCACGCTGGCCGAAATCGAGTTGGGCCTGGCCTTCAGCATGAACAACTCGACGCCACCATTGAAGCCACTGCTCAGAAGCCCTTGTGTGGTCAACGAGACTAAAACCGAGATCCAAGTTTTCAACGCTGCCAATCAGGGGCGGAGGAACGTCATGCCCAGTCGGGGTCAGCTGGCAGGCGTCTCGGACGTAGAGAACGATATGTACTGCCTGGATACTGCTCAGCGACAGACGCCAACCCGACGATTCGAACATTCTCATTGGCGCAACCTACAGCGAACACACTCAGCCGGTCGAGTGCCGGTCATTTTGTGATGGGGGATGGCGACGCGATTTGGGCATTTCGGTCAGAACCCTGACCCCCGGGCGGCGCGCCCATCGAAAGAGCGACGAGTTGCACCATGCTTGCGTTACTCCAGTCGACACGGGGTTCACAATCCGCCGAAGCGAACTCTCGAGTTCGTTCATGGTCTTCATCTGCTCCAAATCACATGGACCCATAACTTACGTCGACCAGAATGGCAACTAAGACCGCAGGGTTAGCCCGCCAGGACTGGTCAAGACCCATCGACCCTCAGTCGCCAGTGCAAGATGGCATTTCTGTTCCGTCGGGCCGCAGAGCCGCCACGAAACTCTGATCGGTTCATCCTGCGAGGGTGAGGACCACTTACCCAGTTGAGTAGGTGGCGTAAACCACTACCGAGACGATCTTGGGAATCGAGCTGGTGTTGAAGTCTCCGCTGCCGTAACTGACGGACCCCGGCGCATCCACGGACACTTGTCCCACCGTAATCGAAATCGGCTTCCCCAACTTGACCTGTTTACCCAAAGCGGCTTGGGCACGCTGTCGAGCATTTGCGGCCGCCTCTTTCGTGAGAGCGGGTCGCAGTTTCTTCAAACCATTGAAGGTGTACTGCGGTTGTTGGGCGATGAACGGAACGTTGTTGGCGAGCAGGTGATTACTGACGCCCAGAACACGCTGCATGGCGGTCAGGCGAGAGGACTGCACGGTGACCGTTTGGCTCATAGTGAAACTGGTCACTTGACCGGTAGCCTGTGAATTGGGTTGCACATTTACCGTGCCAATGGAGATTTCGTTGTTGAGAGCTCCGGCGGCGATAATCGCGTCGCGAATCTGGGCGGTCCACCCGTTCAATTGCGCCAGTGCCGCCGAGGTTGTCGGCTGCGTGCTGGCCACACTTGCCATCCATTGGAATGTGTTGGACGTGACTGCCTGTGCAGCAGAACCGGTAATCGTGATCTGGTTGGTCTGCGGTTGATTTCGGTTTCGGATCCCCGATGCTACCGAGAACGATCCGATGATGAACGCCGCCGAGAGGATGATCATTCCAATCAACTGCTCATGTGACCGAATCGAGCCTTTCTTCCGGGACGCTGGTTCTTGGCCCTTATTCTCGTTGCCGATGTCGGCTCCCTCTTCGGCATTCACGGGTCAATGTTATCCCAACTATTACCGTATTCTTCCGACCAATTCGCAGCGAACTGCCGGATCCGTCAGGTATGTCAGTCCCCAACTTTGCCCAAATCCGCATCTCACTTGATCCCGCTGACGCCAAGATGTGATGCGCCAGTCGGAGGTTGTTGACGTCCCCGACGCAACAGGAATGTCGGGAATATGCGGTACCTTGAGACCTGCTTCGATCAGATCCACCTCTTGTCACCTTCTCCGCGTCAGAGCAGACGACGATTGAGAACTACTCGGGCATCTCAGAAAGCACGTTCAGGTTGACGAATTCCGGAGCGCCGTCAATGCTCTCCATCATCGTTTCCCTCATTGCCTTCAGCCCCTCTTCGCGTCGCGGGTCATTCTCGCGTGCACGTGCCTTCTCCTCGCTCTCGAAGAGGGCCAACATGAGGAACCGACTCGGATCATTCTGATCCTGCATCGCTATATGGCGCAGTAAGCCCGAATCGGGTTGTTCAGCCGCCCGCAACTGCTCGATCATTTCCGTCAGGCCGGCCTCCTTGCCGGGCTTAAAATGCATGGTGATGAGTTGTGCCCACATATTGAAAACCTCCTAGGAAAGTCAAAATGAGACTTTAGTGTCTCCATGAGCCGTTTTCATGAGACCTTCAGCCGAACACGAACGCCGACTACCAGCCGGGGATTTCGTTCGCCGCAAGATGATGGTTCAAGGCCATTCCACGCTACGCAGGGGCAACAAGACATTGACCTTGCCCGCTCACGAATTGCTGGTTAGGCGACCAACCGGCGGATCCGTTGTCGGCCCTGATCTTCAATCAAGTCCGAGGTGGCACGAGTCGCCAGTGGATGGTGGCATCCCTAATGGGTCTGGACGGTGAGCAAGAGCAACTCGTCGACGAAGGCTTGAACCTTCTTCTGCCAGCCCTCCTCTAAAGGTCCTTTGATTCCCGTAACCAAGACCTTTCCTTCGAGAACGTTGACCAGACCCTTACTTCGCAGGATCTCGACCATGATCGGGATGATGCGGTGCCACTTGGCCAACTCTTCCTCGGTTGGCATTCGCCCGGTCTTCTTATCGGGTACCGCGGCGGACTCGGTGGTCAGAATCGCGTACTTCGTGCCAACGGGCAGCCGTGCCTTCCTCAGGAACCGGCGCATTGTGCCGATCGGCTTTCCCATGCGTCCAGGTGAGCTGAACAGGTACAACTCGGCCGGAGCCATCTGCGTGGGCCGCACGTCCTTGACGTGGTGAACATTGACCACGACGTTCCTGGCGGCCATGAGTTTCTTGAACTCCTCCGCGACTTTGGCCCCGTTACCGTACTTCGAGGCATGTATGTACTCGATCTGCATGGCGAACTCCTCCGTAACAGATCGGTCTAGGCGCGACAGAGGACACGTGGTAGGGGCGAAAGACATGTTTCCAAGGCGGAGTTCCTTGGAATCGAACCGCAGGCTCCTTGAGTGGCTCTTGAGACACAACGTGGGTCTGACCCTTGCGACCACCTACTGATTCTCCCGCCGGAGATTGTCGACTCCGGTCCTGCGACACCAACTTCCTTCTCACGGCCAGTGCAGGGTGACATTCCCAACGTGGGGCCCTCGACACCACTCAGGGTTCCGATGCACCACGTCGCAAGTGGATGGTGGCAGACCTGCGACACTGGACATCCTCCCAGACCGTCAACCTGGTCAGATTGGGGCCTTGGCCGCAACGGCCCGACGTGCGGACGGGCTTCACCGCCGCGAACGGCTCGTCGATACAGTTACTTGAGTGACCGACGATCAGACGAGCTCTTTCGAGCGCCAGCGATACTGGGACACCGTCTACGCCGCAAGGGACGCGAGCGCGCGCAGTTGGTACCAGAGTGAGCCAGCTGTCTCACTCGAATTGCTGGACGCCCTCGACGTGGCGGTCGACGACGCCATCATCGACGTCGGGGGAGGGGAGTCAACCCTCGTGGATCACCTGCTCGTCAGAGGCTTCTCGGACATAGCCGTTCTCGATATCTCGGAGTTGGCGCTCCAGGCCAGCATCCAGAGGGTCGGCGCCTCGCAAGGTGTCGTGTGGACCGCCCAGGACCTGCTGACCTGGCAGCCCGAGCGGCGATACGACGTGTGGCACGACCGGGCCGTCTTCCATTTCCTGGCGGGAGAGCAGGTCGAGGTCTATCTGGCGCTTCTTGATCGTTCTCTGGCTCAGGGCGGCGCAGTTATTCTTGCCACGTTCGCGCCGGACGGTCCCGAGTACTGCTCCGGACTTCCCGTGACCCGCTACAGCGCCGAAGGACTTGCGGCGGTGCTCGGAGACGGTTTTGACGTCCTCGAATGCAGGAATGAACGCCACACCACTCCGACGGGCACGATTCAACCCTTTACCTGGATGGCCGCACGTCGCAAGCGGCAGTCTTGATCTGGCGGCCGGACTCGGCGTCGGGCTCTGGAGTTGAAGACTTGCGGCAGTTGTCATGTCTTGAGCCAGCGAGCGCGGTTCGCCACATCGGTCACGCTGGACCTCTGGCATCAACCTTCTTCGACTCATGAAGTTGGAACTGCGTGAACAGCCAATCAAGGGTTGACACCGGTGCGAACCACCTGTCGCTGATGATGGAGTTCGCGGACGATGCGCCGGATCCGCGGGCGCTCGTTTCCTTCACGGGTGAGACAGCGCTGGCCTCGACTCCATCGAGCAAGAAGTGACCAAGGTACCTAACATTTCTTCCCCCCAGAGGTGTAGATGTGGAGGTGAGATGAAGGAGTGCGATGAAGCGTCTTGTTACGGTGTCTGCGTTGGTTTCAGCGGTTCTCATCACGCTTTCGTCGGTGGGTGTCGGATCAGCGGCGACGGTCTCTGTTGCTCGACTCCGGGCTGAATCGCTGAGCATTGGCCAAGTGCCGGCGGGTTGGACGGCCAGTGTGCCGCGCGGGGATCCGAGGCTCGGTTGTCTGGCGAGTCTCCTCGAGCCAAAGGGCGTCAAGGAGACCCACCGCGTGCAGGTCTTCTACTTGGGCCGCGGGGATCTGCCGCTGTTTGACGAGACCATCACGACGTACTCAAGTGCCACCTCGGCGTACAAGAAGATCGCTTCGACGATCGCACGGTGCCGGAGTGTGGCTGGGGACCTTGGGGGCTACCCGGTGAAAGGGACCGTTCGTCGGCTGAGCCTTTCCCGCTACGGAAACGCGAGCGTGGCGTATTCGATCGTTGTGGTCGGCAAGCACGTAACAGTGAAGGCCGACTACCTGATCGTGCGCAAGGGCAGCGTCATTCTGGGAATCCTGGAAGGCAATTATCCCTCCGTGAATCTGAGTCAGTTTCTGGGACTGGCCGCCAAGGCAGTGGCGAAGATCAAGTAGCAGTGGCACTCTCAGTGGGCGCTATCGTTTGGCGGCCCTCGAGTTCAAGGTTCGCGAATCGGATCCACGCTTGAGGCTGAACTTCTTGATTTCTCCTGCACCGACTGATTACCACGTGGAATTGTCCAGAATTTGGGGTTGTCGGAGGGCGCCCACAGATCTTTCGCAGGGGTTTCTCAACATCGGATGCGAAACTTTGTCAAGTCCGAGATCATCTTGGGTGGATCCAATGAAGGAGCACGAATGTTCAGGATCAAGACGAAGGTGGCCGGGCGAGTTGTCGTTGCGACCCTATTAAGCGTGGGCCTTGCGGCGAGTACCGCCGGCATCGCCTCGGCTTCACAGCGCGGTCATCACTCATCGCGCTACCAGCATGACAGCACAACACAGTCCCAGGGGAGTTGGGCCTTCGGTGTCGTCTCGACCTACGTGGCCGGCACGTCAATCTCGATCCTGGCCAAGGGCAGCACGACCCCAACGACCTACGCGCTGACCGCGGCGACCACGATCACCGGCCTTGATGCCGGCGTGACGTTGGCCAGCCCGGACCGAGTCGTCCTGGTGCTGTCGGCGACGACCCCCGTCACCGTCACCTCGATCAAGGTCCTTCCCGCCCAGTCTGGCTCTAACGGCAGAGACTGCGGTCACCATTCAGGTGGCGCCAACCATTCGTTCGGCGGCCGTGGATCCTTCGGCCGGGGTAACCACAGCGGTGGTGGCTCGAGCTGGAATGGAAACTTCAGAAGGTAGTCCTGTTACTGGGTCTTCTGCACTCACGCCAGTTATCCCGCGACGCGATCTTTGCGATGCGAAGGGATAACTGGCTTGTGAGTTTGTGGCTGGCCCCGGATTGAGCACAGCGCCCTGGTTTCGCAGCGAGACACCATCGCCTCTCCTTGATTCACCGTGGAGGCGGATCATCACCATTGTTCAGTTGCCAGCGGTTCGAACGATCTCCTCCAGCGCCGGTGGGTCGGCTGCCAACTCCTCGCCATCCCTCGCGGGCAGGCGCTGCTCGCCTCGGGTCGCGCCGATCCCGTGACGCCGAGTTCGAAGTCGAGGCGGCATCGGATCGCCGGTCTACGGGATCCTTTCGAAGCCAATCCTGGACCGGGCCTTTCGCACGGTCGGTTTCAAGCTTCGCTTCTCGATCGCCACCGACGGAACGTGGTCATACGAGGAGGAGGCTGTTCTCGAGATACCCGGACTTCAGACGCCATTTTCTCACGTGGACAGCAACACTCTCTCCAGGATCGCCCCTCCGACGCCCAATCCGATGGCCATGGCGGCGCACTGAGGCTTCGGACGCGGAACCAACCCGTGTCGCGGGTGAGGGTGATGACCATCGCGACATGGAAGCTCCTCCTGCGGGCGTGTTGGGCGAGCAGGCTGTGACGGTGGCCACCGTCGTCAGGACTCGCACGACTTCGGCGACGAGTCCTCCGGGGTCGCTCGCTCCGTCGAGGAAGCTGAATCCCGAGTATGCGTGAAGTTCGGCGTAGACCGTCATTGGTCGCAGATCCCGACTGCCCGCCAGCGGCCGTCGAGCGTTGATCCACCAGTACCCGCGTCGCGGGTGACGATGAGAACCATCGCGGCATGAGATGTCCTCCAACCGGGCGGCATGAAGTCGACCGAGGTCATCTCGTCGAAGCCCACATTGACGGTAGTGACGAGTATTGTCGTCGTGCGCAGGTGGCGCCGATCGGCCTTCGAGTTCACACCACCCACGTCGAACGCGCGAACGAGGTTGAATAGAGCAGAAACGGGTTTCACGTTATGGCTGGTCGAACCGTGAATCACGGAATGGCCCGTCGGAGGGCCAACGACGATGAAAATGCCGTTCTCGCTGGTCGAACCGTGAATCGGATGTCCGCTCGTCGAACGGCGGTCGACGGTGTCTGAAGCAACGCGGAAACCGTCGGAGTTGTGACGCTCGTGCGCGCGTGCGGGGGCGAAGTCGACCGGGGTCGCCTCCTTGGAACTCGCGCTGACGGTGGCGAGCGTGGTCGTCGCGCAGCCGCGCCGCCACCCCACGCAGGTACTCGCGCCGCGCGCGCCAAGCGAGCAGACCGCGACGGTCATCGCCGTCATTGGGGCTTGCGCTTCTTCGGCGACGAGCTCTTCGGGCCGCCCGCTCCGCCCGAGAAGCTGAGTCGCGAGTGCGCGTGAAGTTCGGCGTAGACCGTCATCAGTCGTAGATCCGGCTTACCCACCAGGGACCGAGTCTGGCGACGAGCGGGACCGCCTCGCCGGTCGCCAGCACCACCTGGAGATGGGCGTCGGCGGCTCGGAGCGTCAACGGTCCGTTGCGGCCTCCCGAGAGGACCTTACACTCGCCCGCGTTCTCCGTCACGCCTCCAAGGACGTCTCGGCCACCGAGACGAGTGTTGTCAGCAGGGTGCCGCCGGTTCGCGCATGACAGTCGACCTCACCACGCCGCGGCGGATTGCCGACATTTCTCCTGCGTGGGATTACCTGCAGACGCCTTCAACACGGGCGCGTAGCCCGCGCGACGACGCGCGGGCTACGCGCGTCCATACTCAGTCGACGTCTTCGGTCGCCTCAAGCGCAAGGTGCGGCACGGCACGGTCGAGCCACTTGGGCATCCACCAGTTCGCCTTGCCGAAGAAGTGCATCAAGGATGGCACGAGCACGGTTCGCAGGATGAACGCATCCATCAGCACCGCGCCCCCGAGGCCAATGCCGAACTCGGCGATGATCCGCTGGCCCCCGAAGGCGAACGAGGAGAACACGCAGATCATGATGAGGGCGGCGGCCGTGATGACCTGGCCGGTGTTGGCCTGGCCGCGGACAATCGCTTCCTCGTTGCTTCCGGTGTTCAGCCATTCCTCGTGCATGCGAGAGACGAGGAAGACCTGGTAGTCCATGGAGAGCCCGAACAGGATGGCGATCATGATGATCGGCAAGAAGGACTCCACCGGGCCGCTGCCAGCTCCGATGATGTTGCTGCCCCAGCCCCACTGGAACACCGCGACGACGAGCCCGAAGGATGCCGCGGCGGCGAGCAGGTTCATGACGGCGGCGGTGAGCGGGATCAGAACGCTCCGGAAGGCGACCATCAACAGCAGGCAGCCGAGCAGCACAATGACGCCGACGAAGAGAGGGAGCTTGCTCTTCAGTACCGACGCGAAGTCGCCAAAGATGGCGGTGATGCCGCCGACGTAGATCGCCGTATGCGTGGTCGAGGTCGCGGCCGGGATGTACTTGTTGCGAATTGTCGTGATCAGATTCGAGGTGGCGGTGTCCTGGGGACTCGACTTCGAAACAACGGTGATGAGACCGACCGTTCCCTTGGGGTTCATGATGAGCGGGCTCACCGCGACAATGTCAGCCTTGCCCTGTAGCGTCGCGTCGAGTCTCTCCATGGTGGTCTTGTCGGCCGACGAGTGGATGGCACCGACGACCGTAAGCGGCCCGTTGAAGCCCGGCCCGAAACCCTGGGCCAGGAGGTCGTAGGCGTGGCGGGTCGTCGAGCTCGCGGGGTCGGACCCCTGGTCGGAACTGCCCAGGTGCAGCGAGAAGTAGGGGACTGTCGCGGTGACGATGAGCGCGAGCGCGGCCGCGGACAGAACCCGGGGGTGACGCGCGACGAACTTCGCCCAACGCTGCCATCCGCCTTCTACGACCGCCGGCTCGGGCCCGTTGGCGGCGAGCGAGCGACGCTCCTTGCGGCTGAGGGCATGGTGCTTTTGAAAGCCCAACAGCGCCGGCAGCAACGTCAGCGAGGCGAACATCGTGATCAAGACCGTCACCGACGCGGCGATGGCGACGCCGTTGAGGAACGAAAGTCGGAGCACCAGCATGCCGAGCAGGGCCACGCACACCGTTGAGCCGGCGAAGAGCACCGCGCGCCCGGATGTATTCACCGCCGTAATGATCGAGTCTTCGACGCTCAGACCGCGTTTCAAGCCCTGCCGGCTTCTCGTGACGATGAAGAGCGCGTAGTCAATTCCAACACCCAGTCCGATCAGCGAGCCCAGTATTGGCGCAAACTGGGCGATGGCGAGGCCGTGGCTCATCAGGGTGGTCGCGGCGGAAGCTATGCCGAGCGCGAAGAGGGCAACCCCGAGGGGCAGGAGCATGGCCCAGAAGGAACCGAAGGCCAGAACGAGCACTATGGCGGTCGCGATGAGTCCGAAGATCTCGCCGGGACTTCCCCTCTGGGCGTCGAGCTGGCCGAAGGCGTTGCCGCCGAACTCGACCTCGAGTGAGCTCGAACGAACGGTCTCGCCGACCGTCTCGACAGCCTTGATCTGGGGGAGCTTCAGTTGGAAGGCCTGCTTGGAGAAGCTCACGACGGCGTAGGCGATCTGGTGGTTCTTGCTCATCTGCGTGGCGCCGAGGCACGTCGCTTCGCTGGCGGGGCAGAAGGGCGATGAGACGCTGGCGACCGAGGGGAGCTTGGCGATCTTGGCGAGTACCTTCTGAATCTTTGACTCGTCCTTGGCCAAGGTCCCAGTGGTCACGTGGAAGACGATCTGGTCGGCGTCACCCGATTTCTGGGTGAAGCCGGCGGCGAGGAGCGCCTGGGCGTGGGTGGAGTTGGTGCCGGGAAAAGTGAAGTTGTTGGAGTAGGCGGATCCGGCGGTCTGGGCGGCGACGTTGATGCCGATGAACAGCACTATCCATCCGACGAGGACATACCAACGGCGGCGAACGCTCGAGCGCGCAAGGGTCTTCATGAGGACTTTCTCCAGGGTTGAAAAGCAGGGAAACCGAGTAAAATTCAGTCGTGCACTTTGTGCGCTTCCACACTAGGGGAGATTCAATGACGCGTAACGACGAGTGGCCGTCGCGCTTCGGAGACCATGCGTATCCGCAGGTGATCCCGGAGCCCGACGACATCCGCCGTGGCGCGCCCGCTCCCTGGTCGCAACTCGCACCCTCGCAACGAATGGGTTTCACCCTCGAACTGGTGGTGAACCGCCTGAGGGACAGTGGACGCACCTTCGATATCTCGACGATTCCGGGCGACCCCGTGGAGATGGCCGGCGTGGCCGACGGCGCGTTCGAACCCATCACCCGGAAGTCCGCGGTGCTCGTCGCGCTGTTCGAAGAGGATGGCGAAACGCACGTGATTCTGACCCGAAGGTCCTTCAAGCTTCGTAGCCACCGCGGCGAGATCGCCCTGCCGGGCGGTAGAAGCGACGGGCAAGAGACGCCAATCCAGACGGCGCTGCGCGAGGCTGAGGAGGAGGTCGGCCTGCTCCCTTCAATGGTTGAGCCGGTGGGTTGGCTCAGTCCAATTGTGACATTTGCCTCGGGATCGGCGATTTGGCCGGTAATTGGGGTTCTCGAGGGTCGTCCCACCCTCACCGCGGACCCCGCCGAGGTGGAGAGGGTCTTCACGACCTCCCTTGCCGAACTGGTCGCCGACGAAGCATTCCTCGAAGAGCGCTGGCGCCGCGAGAACGTGCGCCCCGGTGTCGATCCAGAGGGTTACTTTCCGATCTACTTCTTCCAGGTTCCCGGTGACATCGTCTGGGGGGCCACCGCCCGGGTGCTCACCGAACTGCTCTGTGTCGCAACCGGGGTTGAGTGGCCCGAAGCGCGCCGAGTTTGGTCCTAACTTCGTCCAGTAGATTGGAAGGAAAGCACACCCGGTTTCGGGGCGCATTTTCTTAGGCGGAGGTCACCATGGCGGAAGTAGAGATCGGTATCTACAAATCGGCGCGTCAGGCGTACGGCTTTGACGACATCGCGATTGTCCCGTCACGGCGCACCCGCGATCCCGAGGATGTCGACATCTCGTGGCAGATCGACGCCTACAAGTTCGAACTGCCGTTGCTGGGTTCGGCGATGGACGGCGCGATGTCGCCAACGACCGCCATCGAGCTCGGTCGCCTCGGCGGGCTCGGCGTCTTGAATCTCGAAGGCCTCTGGACCCGCTACGAGGACCCCACCTCGCTCTTCGACGAGATCACCGAACTCGATGACGACAAGGCGACCGCCCGCATGCAGCAGATGTACCTCGAGCCGATCAAGCTCGAGCTCGTCGCGGAGCGGATCAAGCAGATGAAGGCCTCGGGTGTCACGATCTCGGCGTCGGTGACGCCCGCGCGCACCGACTGGATGGCGAAGACCATCCTCGACGCCGGCCTCGACATCCTGGTGATCCAGGGGACGGTCGTCTCCGCCGAACACGTCTCCAAGACCGTGGAGCCGCTGAACTTGAAGAAGTTCATCCGCGAGTTCGAACTGCCGGTCATCGTGGGCGGCTGCGCGAGCTACCAGGCCGCACTTCACCTCATGCGCACCGGTGCCGCCGGCGTGCTCGTCGGGGTCGGCCCCGGCAACGCCTGCACCTCACGTGCCGTGCTCGGAATCGGCGTGCCCCAGGCGACCGCGATCGCTGACGTCGCCGGCGCGCGGATGCGTCACCTCGACGAGACGGGCGTTTACGTCCACGTCATCGCCGATGGCGGCATGAGCAAGGGCGGCGACATCGCAAAGGCCATTGCCTGCGGCGCTGACGCGGTGATGATCGGCTCGCCGCTCACGAGCGCGGTCGAAGCGCCCGCTCGCGGTTTCCACTGGGGAATGGCGACGTTCCACCCGACGCTGCCACGCGGCACCCGCGTTCGTACGCAGGTGAGGGGCACGTTGAAGGAAGTTCTCCTCGGGCCAGCTCACGAGAACGACGGCCGGCTCAACTTGTTCGGCGCGCTTCGAACCTCGATGGCCACGTGCGGTTACGAGACCTTGAAGGAGTTCCAGAAGGCCGAGATCATGCTCGCCCCGTCGATCCAGACTGAAGGAAAGCAGTTGCAGCGCTCGCAGGGCGTAGGCATGGGCCATTGAGCTCGAACGTTCTCGTTGTTGACTTCGGGGCCCAGTACGCCCAACTCATAGCCCGACGTGTGCGCGAAGCCCACGTCTATTCAGAGATCGTCCAGAGCACCATCACGGCCGACGAGGTCCGCGCGAAGTCGCCCGCCGCGATCATCCTCTCGGGCGGGCCGAAGTCGGTCTACGAGGTTCCCGCTCCCTCGCTCGATCCCGTGATCTACGAACTCGGCATCCCGATCCTCGGCATCTGCTACGGCGCGCAGCTCATGGCGTTGCAGCTGGGCGGGGACGTGGCGAGAACCGGAGCGGGCGAATACGGCCGCACCGAGTTGACCCGTCAGGGCTCTTCGCAGTTGATGAGCGAGTGGCCGACGGCGAGTCCGGTGTGGATGAGCCACGGCGACGCCATCGCCGCGGCGCCGAGCGGCTTTGCCGTCACCGCCTCGTCGCGCGAGGCGCCCGTCGCGGCGATGGAGGACTCCTCGCGGCGCCTGTACGCGGTCCAGTTCCACCCCGAAGTCGCCCACTCGGAACGCGGGCAGGAGTTGTTGTCCGATTTCTTGCACCACGTGTCGGGCATCCCCCCGACGTGGACCAACACCTCGATCATCGAAGACCAGGTCGCCGCGATTCGCACGCAGGTCGGGGACGAGAAGGTGCTCTGCGCTCTCTCGGGCGGCGTCGATTCGGCGGTGGCGGCGGCGCTCGTCACCAAGGCCGTCGGATCGCAGTTGACCTGCGTCTTCGTCGACACCGGCCTCATGCGCAAGAACGAGGGCGACCAGATCGAAGAGACGTTCACCCGTCAGTTCGGCGTGGAACTGATCCACGTGAAGGCGCAGGATCGATTCTTCGACGCGCTCGCCGGCGTCACCGACCCCGAGCGCAAGCGAAAGATCATCGGCGAACTGTTCATCCGCGAGTTCGAAACCGTGGCGCGCGAGCTGGGCAAGGGCGGCGACGGTCCGCGTTTCCTGGTTCAGGGCACGCTCTATCCCGACGTCATCGAGTCGGGTTCGGGCCACGCCGCCAACATCAAGAGCCACCACAACGTGGGCGGGCTGCCCGAGGACCTGTCCTTCGACCTCGTCGAACCGCTGCGCAGTCTCTTCAAGGACGAGGTCCGCCACGTCGGCGAGGAACTCGGCCTGCCCGCCGAGATCGTATGGCGCCAGCCGTTCCCGGGCCCCGGCCTCGGGGTTCGCATTGTCGGCGAGGTGACCCGCGAGCGCGCCGAGATTCTTCGCAACGCCGACCACGTGGTCGTGGACGAGATCAAGAAGGCCGGCCTCTACCGCGAACTCTGGCAGAGTTTTGCGGTGTTACCGGTGGTGCGTACTGTGGGCGTTATGGGAGATGGACGAACCTACGCGTACCCGATAATCATCCGGGCGGTGACGAGCGACGACGCGATGACCGCGGACTGGGCTCGGCTTCCCTACGACGTGATCGAGTTGATCGCCAATCGACTCATCCGCGAGGTCGAAGGCGTGAATCGTGTGGCGCTCGACGTGACGAGCAAGCCGCCGGGCACCATTGAGTGGGAGTGAAGAGGACTTCCTTCTCTGACGCGTCACTGTGGGGTAACGATCCGGTGGACCCGTCGGCGCGCCTCGACCCGTCGGCGTTGCTCGAGGGACTCACCGAACCCCAACGCCAAGCGGTGGAGCAGCGCGGCGGCCCGTTGCTCGTCATCGCGGGAGCGGGGTCGGGCAAGACCCGCGTCCTCACGAGGCGTATCGCCCACATTCTCGCGTCGGGCGACGCGAGACCTTGGGAGATCATGGCGATCACCTTCACCAACAAGGCCGCCGATGAGATGCGCCGGCGCGTTATCGATCTCGTGGGTGAAGAGGCGGACCGCATGTGGGTCTCGACGTTTCACTCGGCCTGCCTGCGCATGTTGCGCGCCAACGCGGACGTGCTCGGGTTCCAGCGCGGCTTCACGATCTACGACGCCGGCGACGCCGAGAGCGCCGTCGAACGGATCATGAAGGAGCTCAACCTCGACACCAAGCGACTCTCGCCGCGCAGTGTGGCGGGGGCGATCTCGGCGGCGAAGAACGAGATGCTTTCCCCGGCCGCCTACGAGGCCGCGGGCCACGGCGATGACCCGCACCATCGTCGGGTGGCGGAGATCTACCGCCTCTACGCCGACCGGCTCAAACTCGCGAACGCCATGGACTTCGACGACCTCCTGCTGAACGCGGTCGAGATGATGAAGCGCGACCCCGACGTGCTGAACTCGTACCAGAACCGGTTCAAGTACCTGCTCGTCGACGAGTTCCAGGACACCAACGGCGTGCAGAACGAGCTGGTGATGATGCTCGCCGCCAAGCACCGCAACCTCTGCGTGGTGGGCGACTCGGACCAGTCGATCTACCGTTTCCGCGCGGCTGATGTGCGCAACATCCTGCAGTTCGAGCAGCGCTTTCCCGACTCGGACGTGATACTGCTCGAGCAGAACTTCCGTTCGACCCAGACGATCCTCGACGCCGCGAACGCCGTCATCTCGAAGAACGCCAGTCGACACGCGAAGAACCTCTTCACCGAGGGCGCCGAGGGAGAGAAGATCCGCCTCTACCGGGCGGGCGACGAGTACGACGAGGGCCGGTGGGTCGCGAGCGAGCTGCGGCGCCTGCGCGCGGAGTCCGAGCTCCACTGGAACCAGATGGCCGTGTTCTACCGCACAAACGCGCAGAGTCGCGTGCTGGAAGAGGAGATGCTGCGCGCCAACATCCCCTACCGCGTCATCTCGGGGATGCGGTTCTACGACCGCAAGGAGATCAAGAACGCCCTGGCGTACGCGCGGCTCATCGTCAACCCTCGCGACGAGGCCTCGGCCCGGCGAGTCATCAACGAGCCCAAGCGGGGCATCGGCGAATCGGCCCAGGCGAAGCTCGGCGCCTACGCCGCGGAGAACGGGCTCTCCTTCGCCGAGGCGTCGCACTACGCCAAAGCCGCCGGGCTCACCGCGAGGGCGCTCGCCGGCGCCGAGAAGTTCTCGTTCATGCTCGACGAACTTCGTGCCCTGGCGAATGACCTGAGCCCCCGAGAGATGATCGACGCCATTGTTCGCGAGTCGGGCATGGGCGACGCACTGCGAGCGGAGAACTCCGACGAGGCGTACTCACGGCTCGAGAACCTCGGCGAACTCGCGTCCGCGGCGTCGCAGTACGACACTTTGATGGACTTCGTCGAGCGCATGGCGCTGGTCGCCGACTCGGACCAACTCGACGGCGGCGCGGGGGCGATCTCCTTGATGACGCTGCACGTGGCGAAAGGACTGGAATTCCCGGCCGTGGTCATCACTGGACTCGAGGAGACGATCTTCCCGCACCGTCGCGCGCTCTCCGACGAGGCCGAGCTCGAGGAAGAGCGCCGCCTTTGCTACGTCGGCATCACGCGGGCCATGCGTCACCTGGCCCTCACCCATGCGTGGAGCCGCACGATGTGGGGCAATCACGTCGACGCCATCGCGAGCCGATTCCTCCAGGAGATCCCGCCCGAACTCGTGCACGACATTTCGGCGACGCTGCCGTCGCGGCGGTCGAGCTTCACTCGCGACGATGACGGGTTCGTCGGGCGGCGCACCGACTTCACCCAAGGCCGGGCCTTTGGAACCGGCGCCGCACCGCCGGTGCGCTCGACGGGCGCGGAGATGCTCGGCCTCGTGGTGGGCGACCGTGTCGTGCACGATCGTTACGGCCTTGGCACCGTCGTGAAGGTGGACGGGGAAGGCTCGCACTGCCGCGCCGCGGTCAGTTTCGACGAGCACGGCACCAAGCAACTGGTACTCGCGATGACGCCGCTTCGTCGGGCGTGAGCTTCTTACGACATTATTAATGGGCATTTAGTGCGTGGTAAGGGCACGTGCGATCGAGGTGTCAGAATGGGAATCCATGAATTCGCGCCGGCCCGTCTATCGACCACCCGTCGCGCCCACGAGTCCCCGCCACCCAGCGTCGGTCTACTGGTTGCGCCGGGCGATCGTGCTGCTGGCCCTCTTCACCGTCACACTCTTCGGCTACTACGCGGTGACCCTGGGCGTTGCCCTGACCAATCAGAGCTACGGGAGTTCGCTGTCGGCGCGCGCGGCCGAGTGGGGCCGTTCCCACGGGCTGGGGCCCGTCGTCAACTGGGTCGAGGCCGAGGCGTACCGTCTCAATCCGCCGAAGAAGGGTGGTGTGCCGCCGAAGGGAGCGTTCGGCTCGGGCTCGGGCAAGGTCACGCTTCCGGCGTCCGGTCACTTGCCGATCCCGACGCGGATCGCATCACCCGCGGGTCACGCGCTTGCCGGTGAAGGCGTGTGGCACCCGGTGGGTCGCGAGAGCGCGAACGGAGTTCCCGGCGTCTACGAGGCGTTCGTTCGTCCCGACGCCATTCATACGAGCTACGTCGTGGGCGTCGCGTGGATGGACCCCACGCTCTTGAAGGCCCAGCTCTATTCGGGCTCGTACATTCCCGGCGGGGGCCCCTACAAGTACACCGCACCGATCAACGCCACTGATTCCAAGACGATCGTCACCGCGTTCAACGCAGGCTTTCGAATCCAGGATGCGAACGGTGGCTACTACACGGGCGGCCGTCTCGTGAAGGCGCTGCGCAACGGCGCCGGATCGGTGGTCATCTACAAGGACGGCACGATGATGGTGGGCAAGTGGGGTCGTGACTTCACCATGTCCAACCAGATCGCCTCAGTGCGCCAGAACCTCGACCTCATCGTCGATCACGGCAAGGCGGTCCCCGGTCTTGCGGCCCAGAACACCAGCAAGTGGGGCATCACCCTTGGCGGCACGTTCAACGTGTGGCGCTCGGGCATCGGAGAGACCAAGAACGGGGCGCTCGTCTACGTGGGCGGACCCGCCCTCTCGATCAGCGACCTCGCCAACGTCCTGGTCCGCGCCGGCGCGGTGCGGGCGATGGAGCTCGATATCAACACCGGATGGGTGCAGTACTCGGTGTTCAGCGGGGCCATCGGAACTTCGCTCAACGGCAGCAACGCCACGACCCTGCTGGGCTCGATGCAGTCGCCGTCGCGCTACTTCACCAACTGGTGGAACCGCGACTTCTTCGCGATGAGTCTTCGCAGCAACGAGCTGATCAAGAGCGCAACGAAGGCCGGCCCGAAAGGCTAACGGTCCATGATCTTGCGCCACAGCGGCGCGGGCAGGTGGCGCAGTATCGCGAACACGTAGCGAAGGATTGGCGGGCTCCAGATCACGCGGTCCCGGCCGCCGAGGCCCCTCATGACGTTCTCGGCGACCTCGTTGACGCCGGTCGTGAAGGGGACGTCGTGCTGGCCCTCGGTCATCCGGGAACGCACCTGACCGGGCCGCAGAAGTTGCAGGGTGACGCCGGTGCCCTCGAGCGAGTCCGCGAGCCCGTCGCAGAGCCGGTCGAGCCCCGCCTTGGCGCCGCCGTAGATGTAGGCGCTGCGCCTGATGCGTATCGATGCAACTGAGGAGATGACGAGAATTCGCCCGCTGCCTTGGGCGACGAGGCGCCGGCGGATCTCCGCGAGCGCCGCGACGGGCCACGTGAAGTTCACCATCGCCATTCTCGCTGTCGCTTGCGCGTCGTTCTCGATGCTCAGCTGGTCCTCCAGCAGGCCCACGGCAATGATCACCAGGTCGACCTGGTCCCCGACCTTCTCGAAGGCCTCCGTGACCGTGCGCGCGGCGTTGCTGGCGTCCTCGGCGTCGAAGAGGACGGTGTCGGTCTTCGTGGCGCCGTACTCATGGGCGTCGCTCGCGGCGGCGTTCAGCAGCTCCTGGTTGCGTCCGGCGAGCACGACGGTGTGGGCGCGCGCGGCCGCGAGCTTCTTCGTGATGGCGCGCGCGATGTCCGAGCTTCCGCCGAGTACCACGACGCTCTGGGGCTGTCCGAAGGCGTTTTCCATGTCTATCTTCTCTGTCTTCCTACTAGGTCGAGACGACGGGCGAGATCGCTCATCAGTCGCTGCTCGGGATCGACTCGATTCTTCACCTCGAGGAATTTGTCGAGGTCGGGGTACATCGCGCGCACCTTGTCGGGGCTGAGGCGCGCGTCCTTCGCGAAATAGATCCGCCCGCCCGCCGACAGGACCAGTTCGTCGAGGTCGTCGAGCACCTGGGGAAGGGCATCGGGACCGACCGGAAGGTCGAGCGCCAGCGTCCAGCCCGGCATGGGGAACGAGAGCATTCCGGGATTGGCGGGCCCGAACCGCTTGAGCACCGCGAGAAAGCTCGCCACGCCCGACGACGAGAGCCTGTGGATGGCGCTGGTCACGGTCTCGCCGGCGCTGTCGGGCACACTCAACTGATACTGGACGAAGCCTCGCCGTCCGTAGAGGCGGTTCCAGTCGCGCACGCCGTCGAGCGGGTGAAAGAACGATGAGAGCGACTGGGGCTCGTTCTCCTGATGCTTCGGGGCCGAACGGAACCAGAGTTCGTTGAAGACCTTCACCGAAAGCGAGTTCAAGAGCCCGCTCGGGGCGTCGAACGGCACGAAGAGCCGGGGCTTTGCGGGGGCTTTCAACGTGGGCGCGTCCACGTCGTTTGCCGCCGCGTGGCGCCCGCGGGTGAGGATGGCCCGGCCCATGTGCGCGCCCCTGGTCATGCAGTCAACCCAGGCGACCGAGTACTGGTACTCGGCGTCCCTTCGCGACATCTCGCTCATGACGCCTTCGAGGTCGGGGAACCGCTCGGTGTCGACGATGACCTGGTCGGTCTCGATCCTCAGCATGCGAAGCGTGACTGAGGTCACGACGCCGGTGAGACCCATGCCGCCAATGGTCGCCCAGAAGAGCTCGGCGTCCTTCTGGGGCGAGATGGTGAAGGCGCCGCTCGGGGTGACGATGCGCATCTCCAGCACGTGGTTCCCGAAGGATCCGTCGAGGTGGTGGTTCTTCCCGTGGACGTCGGCGGCGATGGCACCCCCGAGGGTCACCTGGCGGGTGCCCGGGGTCACCGGGACGAACCAGCCTTGGGGGATCGCGAACGCGAGCAGCTCGTCGATGGAGATTCCCGCGCCCACGGTGACGACGCCTTGCGGGCTGATCGCGCTGACGCCGCCCAAATCGAGGTTGCTGAGGACCACGCCGCCGCTCAGCTGCGCGGCGTCGCCGTAACTGCGACCCAGCCCGCGCGCGATGACGCCGCGGCTTCTCGCGAGCTCAGCCGCGACCTCGACCTCGCTGGCGGGGGCGAGCACCTCGGCGATGCTCGGGGTCGTGCGGCCCCAGCCGTAGAGGGTGGCGCGGGTCATACGTAGATTCCAATTCCCAGGAGCACCGCCCACAGCGCCAAGAGCACCTGCACGGTGTGGTCCTTCAGGATCAGGTCCTCGGGGGACTGCCCGTTGGTGGACTCGGACGTCCGCATGACGAAGAGAATAGCCAGCACGACGGGCACCACCGTGAGCCGGATCGGCACGACGTGGTGATGGATCGAGGAGAGGCCTGTCGACGACGTGTCAAAGGCCCACAGGCAGTAGCCGGTGACCGCCACCGTGGCGCTGAGGGTCAGCGCCGAGTGCAGGAACTCGGGGGTGTACTGGGAAAGGACCTTGCGGGTGCTGCCGGCGCCGACCTTCGACAGCTCGCTCGATCGCTTCCCGACGACCAGGAAAAACGCCCCGAAGGAGACCACGACGAGGAACCACGTCGAGACGTAGATGTGGCACGCCACGGCGCCCGCGTAGGACCGCAAGAAGAAGCCGCTGGCGACGATGACGAGCTCGATGATGGCGACTTCCTTCAGCCAGATGATGTAGAGCCCGGTACTCATGACGTAGAGCCCGAGGATCAAGAGGAGCCCCTGGGGCGCGGCGATGGTGAAGGGGAGCGCGAAGCCGATGGCCAGCAGTACCAGCGACGCTACGGCGGCTACGTTTGTCGGTAGTTCACCCGCCGCGATGGCCCGGAACCGTTTGGTGGGATGGCTGCGGTCCGCCTCGATATCTCGAAGGTCGTTGAGCAGGTACATTGCCGAGGAAACTGCGCAAAACGCCGCGAACGCCACGATGACGTGGCTGATCACGTTGTCGTGGCTGAGCACGCCAGCCGCTCCCGGGGCGACCGTGATGAGCCCGTTCTTCACCCACTGGCGCGGACGCATCGCCGAGAAGAGCGCGCGGCCGGCCCCTCGAGATGTTCCCAGGTTCGTCGTCACATACAGAACGCTACTAGTGCTGTTTGGTGGGGCCAGTCCACGAAATTCGGGGCTGTTCCCGGGCTCTATGCTTAGTGATTGATGGAGCGTACATATCGAGTTGTGGTGGCCAAGCCTGGTCTTGACGGCCATGATCGTGGTGCGAAGGTCATCGCGCGGGCTCTGCGCGACGCCGGCTTCGAGGTGGTCTACACGGGGCTACACCAGACGCCCGAGCAGATCGTCCAGGCAGTCATTCAAGAGGACGCCGACGCGCTGGGCCTGTCCCTGCTCTCGGGGGCGCATCTCGTGCTCGTGCCGAGGGTGGTCGGCCTGCTGAAGGCGGCTGGGCGTGAGGACGTGCTCTTGATAGTCGGCGGCATCATTCCCGACGACGACATCGCCCCGCTCGAAGCGGAGGGCGTGGCGCAGGTCTTCACGCCGGGAGCGTCGCTCGCGGAAATCGGATCGTGGCTCGAATCGGCGCTTGACGCTCGAGAGGCAGTGCAGTAGTTCCAAGCATGGTGTCGTTTGACTACCAGTGAAATGAAAGTTGAAGTCAATGGATCTCTTCGAGTACCAAGGCAAGCAGTACTTCTCGCGCTTCGGTATCGCGGTTTCACCCGGTGACGTCGCCGACACGGTCGAGGAGGCCGTGGCGGTCGCCGAGCGCGTGGGATACCCGGTAGTCGTGAAGGCGCAGGTGAAGGTCGGCGGTCGCGGCAAGGCCGGCGGCGTGAAGCTCGCGGACAACATCGACGAGGTTCGCCTGCACGCGGGCAATATTCTGGGCCTCGACATCAAGGGCCACGTGGTCCATCGGCTCTGGATCGAGCGCTCGAGCGATATCGCGAAGGAGTACTACGCCTCGTTCACCCTCGACCGTCCGAACAAGATGCACCTGGGGATGCTGAGCGCCCAAGGCGGAGTGGAGATCGAAGTGGTCGCCGAGGAGAATCCCGACGCCATTGCCTTCCTCTCGATCGATCCGGTTCGAGGGCTCGATCTCGGGACCGCCCGACGCTGGGTCGCCGATGCCGAGCTCGACGAGGTGGCGCGCGAACAGACGGCCGAACTGCTCGTGAAGCTCTACGACTGCTACACGACTGGCGACTGCGACCTGGCCGAGATCAATCCGCTGATCCTCACCCCCGACAACAAGGTGCACGCCCTCGACGCAAAGGTGACCCTGGACGAGAATGCGTCGTTCCGCCACCCCGAGTGGGAAGAGTTCCGCGCCACCGAGACCGAGGACCCCCGCGAGAAGATGGCGAAGGAGAAAGGCCTGAACTACATCGGACTTGACGGAACCGTCGGCATCATCGCCAACGGCGCCGGCCTCGCGATGTCGACGCTCGACGTCGTGAACCAGGTCGGCGGGTCCGCCGCGAACTTCCTCGACATTGGCGGCGGCGCGAACGCCGACGTGATGGCGTCGGCGTTGGAGGTCATCAACTCCGACCCCAAAGTGAAGGTCATCTTCGTCAACATCTTCGGCGGCATCACTCGCGTCGACGAGGTGGCCAAGGGAGTCCTCGAGGCGCTGAAGCGAGTGACCATCAGCTCGCCGATCGTGCTGCGGCTCGATGGCACCAACGCCGTCGAGGGGCGCGCGATCCTGGCGCCCCATCTCAATGAGAAGTTGATCACCGAACCGACCATGTTGGACGCCGCCCGCCGGGCCGTGGCCTTCGCAAACGCCTAAGGAAGAACCATGAGCATTTTCGTAGATGAAAACACCAAAGTAATTGTCCAGGGCCTCACCGGAGGACAGGGGAAGTTCCACGGGCTGCGCAACCGCGACTACGGGACCAAGATCGTTGGCGGCGTGACCCCGGGCAAGGGCGGCACCGACGTCGACGGCATCCCCGTCTTCAACACGGTGAAGGAGGCGGTCGAGGCGACGGGCGCCACTGCGTCGTTCGTCTCCGTGCCTCCGAGGTTCGCGGCCGACGCGATCATGGAGGCCGCCGCAGGCGGCATCAAGTTCATCGTCTGCATTACCGAGGGCATACCCGCCCACGATGAGGCGATTGTCTTCAACCGTTTGGTGGAGGAGTTCCCCGGCGTGCGCCTCCTCGGACCAAACTGCCCGGGCATCATCTCGCCCGGAAAGTGCAACATCGGGATCACCTCGGGCGACATTGCCCTCGCGGGCGGCCCGGTCGGGATCGTCTCGCGTTCCGGGACCCTGACCTACCAGGCCCTGCACGAACTCAGCCAGCAGGGCATTGGTCAGACGACGTGCGTGGGCATCGGTGGCGACCCGGTTCCCGGCACCAACTTCATCGACTGTCTGGCCGCCTTCGAGGCCGACCCCGAAACCAAGGCCGTCATGATGATCGGCGAAATCGGCGGCTCCGAAGAGGAGCGCGCCGCCGAGTGGATCAAGCACAACATGACCAAGCCCGTGGTGTCGTACGTCGCCGGGGTCACGGCTCCCGCGGGGCGAAAGATGGGCCACGCCGGCGCCATCATCTCGGGTTCCAAGGGGACCGCGCAGGCCAAGATGGACGCGCTTCGCGAAGCCGGGGTGCACGTGTGTCTCAACCCCACCGAGGCCGGTCAGAAGATGGTCGAGATCGTCAAGGCGCTGTAACGCGTTGGGCCATGTTCGTCTCTGTGTACTGGTATCTGGTTCGGGCACCATCCTCGAAGCCATGGTGAGCGCGGGCATCAAGGTGGCCCTCGTCGCCTCGGACCGTCCCTGTCGCGGACTCGACGTCGCGAGCCACGCCGGGATCGAGTCCCTGCTCGTTGACCGGTCCGCGTTCGGGGGGTTCTCCAAGTCCTTCGACCGCGAGGGGTACAGCCGGGAGTTGGCCAATGAGCTGCGTGAGCGCGACATCGACCTCGTGGCGATGGCCGGCTTTGGAACCATCATGACGGCGGTCTTTCACGAGACCTTCCCGGGGCGGGTGCTCAACACCCATCCGAGCCTTCTGCCGGACTTCAAGGGCTGGCACGCGGTCGCCCAGGCCATCGCCGCCGGGGTCGCTGAATCGGGCTGCACGGTGCACATTGCGACCGAGGAGCTCGACAACGGTCCGATCCTCGCCCAGCGTCACGTGCCGGTACTCGCAGGCGACGACGAGGCCGCCCTTCACGAGCGGATCAAGACCGTCGAGCGTTCGCTCTATCCGCTGGTGATAAGTAGGGTGATGGCGTCGCTCGAAGAAGGTTTGGAACCAGTTTCAGTCGCCGGCACCCTAGAGGAGAACTAATGCGAGCGTTGTTGAGTGTGTTCGACAAGACCGGACTCATTGAGTTCGCCCGAGGGCTCGAGGCCCTCGGGGTGGAGTTGGTCGCCTCGGGCGGCACGGCGGTCGCCCTCGCCGAGGCTGGCGTCGCCCACCTCGACGTCGCGGAGGTGACGGGCTTTCCCGAAATGCTCGACGGACGCGTGAAGACGCTCCACCCTCGCATCCACGGCGCCATCCTCGCTGACCGCTCGAAGCCTGATCACCTCGCCGCCCTCGCCGCCCACGACATCGAGGTCATCGACCTCGTCGTGTGCAACCTCTACCCATTCCTGTCGGACCCGTCGATCGAGCTGATCGACATCGGCGGGCCGTCGATGGTGCGCGCCGCTGCGAAGAACCACCAGCACGTGGGCGTGGTGACCAGCCCCGAACAGTACGACATGGTGCTGAGCGAACTCAAGTCCAACGGCGCGCTCTCCCACTCGACGCGCCACGCGCTGGCGCGCGCGGCCTTCGCGCAGACCGCCGCCTACGACGCGCAGATCGTCCGCTGGCTCGATGGAGGCGGCGTGGTGGGCGAGAGGCCTAACACCACCGATGAGGTGCTGCCCGAGACGCTGCACCTGACGCTCGAGCGCGCGGACGTCCTGCGCTACGGAGAGAACCCCCACCAGATCGGGGGCCGCTATCGCATGTCCGGCACGACACCGTGGTGGGACGGCGTTGAACAGCACGCCGGCTCGGCCCTTTCGTATCTGAACATCTTCGACGCCGACGCGGCGTGGCGACTCGTGCACGAGCTGCGAAGCGACTGGCCCGGCTACTTCGCCGTGGCGATCATGAAGCACGCCAACGCCTCGGGCGCGGCCCTCGGTTCATCGCTCGGTGGCGCGTTTCAAAAGGCCCTGGACGCGGATCCCCAGAGCGCGTTCGGTGGCGTCGTCGCGGTCGGCGGCGAGGTTGACGCGGAACTCGCCGGGCTCATCGCGGCGGGTCCCCAGGCCGATGTGATCGTCGCCTCGTCGTTCCAGGAAGAGGCGATTGCGGTCCTGGTGCGCCGACGAAAGGCCACCCGACTGCTGAGCGCTCCTGCACCCGAACCGCTGGGGTTGTCCGTGCGCACCTTCGGTGACAGCGCGCTCGTGCAGAACGCCGACGAGCTGCTCGTTCCGGTGTCGCAGTGGCGTTGCGTCACTGCGACTACCCCGTCGGCGCAGCAGCTCCAGGATCTCAGCGTCGCGTGGCGCGTCTGCGCACGCACCACCTCGAACGCCATCGTGATCGCGAGGGACGGCGTCGCGGTGGGGGTCGGCGCGGGTCAGCAGTCCCGTGTCGTCGCGGCGGGAATCGCGACGACCAAGGCCGGCGAACTCGCCCGGGGAAGCGCCGCCGCCTCGGACGCTTTCTTCCCGTTCGCCGACGGCCTCGAGTCGCTCACTGGCGCGGGGGTGACTGCAGTCGTGCAACCCGGCGGATCCGTGCGCGACCAGGAAGTCGTTGACGCGGCCAACGCCGCGGGAATCGTGATGATGCTCACTGGCGAGCGTCACTTTCGACATTAGGAGAGCCATGGCCGCAGAACTACTCGATGGTGAGCGACTGAGCGGTCGCATCAAGATGGAGCTCGCCGACCGCGCCCGCAGGCTCGCCGCGGCCGGGCGTCCCGTGGGCCTCGGCACCGTGCTCGTAGGCGACGACGGCCCGAGCGCGAAGTACGTCGCGATGAAGCTCGCGGACTGCGAGGAGATCGGCATCACGTCGCTGCACGAGCACCTGCCCGCCACGGCGACCCAGGCCGATGTCGAAGCGGTCATCGACCGTCTGAACGCCGACCCCGCGGTTCATTCGATCCTCGTGCAGCTTCCGCTGCCGGCCGGGATCAACGAGGAGCAGATCCTCTTGCGCGTGGACCCCGCAAAGGACGTCGACGGGCTTCATCCGACGAACCTGGGCCGCCTGGTCATGGGGGCCCCTGGCCCGCTGCCGTGCACGCCTGCGGGCATCGTCGAGCTCCTGAGCGCCCACCACGTGCCGGTCGAAGGAAAGCACGTCGTGATCATTGGTCGGGGACTCACCATCGGACGCCCGCTCGCGTTGCTGCTCGCCATGCGTCGGCCCGGCTGCAATGCCGCGGTGACGGTGGTGCACACCGGAGTTGATGACATGGCCGCCCTCACGCGGCTCGGCGACGTCCTCGTCGCCGCCGCGGGGGTGGCGGGACTCGTGACCCCGGACATGGTGAAGCCGGGCGCCGCGGTGGTGGGGGCTGGAACGAGTTGGTCGGGCAAGAAGCTGATGAGCGACGTCGCACCGGAAGTCGCCAACGTCGCTGGTTGGATCACGCCGCGCATCGGTGGCGTCGGACCAATGACTCGTGCAATGCTGTTGCGTAACGCCGTATTGGCTGCTGAGAAGGTGCGATGAGTACAAAAGACGACAAAGGCCGGGAGTTCGACGAACGTCCGTGGGGTAACTTCACGGTGCTGGACGAGGAGATGTTCGACCACAAGGTCAAGCGGATCATCGTCGCTCCCGGGAAGCGGCTGAGTTACCAGCAGCACGCCAAGCGCGCGGAGCACTGGTTCGTGGTCAACGGTGTCGCGACCGTCGTCCTCGATGGCGTCGAGCACGAGATCAGGCCCGGCGGCAGCATCGATATCGCTCTGGGCCAGGCTCACCGCTGCGAGAACCGCGGTACGACACCCGTCGTGCTCATCGAGGTCCAGCACGGCACGTACTTCGGAGAAGACGACATCGTGCGCCTCGAAGACGACTTCGGACGGGCCAACTAGATTCGTGCGCATCGACGAACTGTGCGCCTCGGGTGTTACGCACTCGTTCGAGTTCTTTCCTCCGAAGTCCGACGAGGAGACCGTCAGGCTGACCAGGACCCTCGCGGAACTTGAGCCCCTCGAGCCCTCGTTCGTGTCGGTTACCTATCGCGGTGGTCGCGAGTCGCGCCAGCGCACGTTCGATCTCGTCACGCGGATTCAAAAGGGCGGACGCATCACCGCGATGGCGCACCTCATCTGCGTCGGCCACAGCCGGGCCGAGATGCGCGACATCTTGAAGAACTACCTGGATTCGGGCGTGGTGAACGTGATGGCCCTCGGCGGCGACATCCCCGACGACGCCTCGCTCGCCGCCTCGGAGTTTTCCCACGCCATAGACCTGGTCGAGCTGGCCCGCGAGGTCGGGGACTTCTCGATCGGTGTCGCGGCGCACCCCCAGGGTCACCCGCGCTCCATCGACCTCGAGTCCGATCGCCGCTTCCTCGCCCAGAAGCTGGAACTCGCCGACTTCGCGGTGACCCAGTTCTTCTTCGAGCTGGACGAATGGACGAGACTCGTCCAAGAGCTCGGCGCCCTCGGCGTCTCCAAGCCGGTGTTGCCCGGCATCATGCCCGTCACGACGCTCCACGCCGTCGAGCGCATGGCGACGATGGGCGCGCGTGTCCCGCCGGCGCTGATCCGTCGACTCGAGGCGGCCGACGAGCGTGGTGGTCCCGCCGCGGTGAGGTCGGAAGGAATCAGGTCCGCCATCGAACTCTGCGAGCAGCTGCTCGATGAGAATGCGCCCGGCCTGCACTTCTACACGTTGAATCAGTCAACGGCGACCAGAGAGATCCACAGCGCGATCTTTTCGAAGGATGGACAGCGCTCGTAGGGGATTTCGACCCTGAAATCGCCCCAAAATTTCGTCGTAGGATGTCGTTATGGCTGACAAAATCACAATGAGCGCCTCTGGCGTGCTTAACGTTCCCACTAACCCGATCATCCCCTTCATCGAGGGCGATGGTATCGGCGTCGACATCTGGCCCGCTGCGAAACTGGTCCTCGACGCCGCGTCGAAGAAGTACGGCATTGACATCGAATGGAAAGAGGTGCTCGCCGGAGAGAAAGCCTTCAACGAGACCGGCAACTGGCTTCCTGACGAGACGATCACCGACTTCCGCGACCACCTGATCGGCATCAAGGGCCCGCTCACGACGCCGATTGGCGGCGGCTTCCGCTCGCTCAACGTCGCTCTTCGCCAGATTCTCGACCTCTACGTGTGCCTGCGCCCGGTGCGCTGGTTTCAGGGCGTCCCTTCGCCGGTGAAGCAGCCGGAGCTCGTCGACATGGTGATCTTCCGTGAGAACACCGAGGACGTCTACGCCGGCCTCGAAGTGGAAGCCGGCACCCCAGACGCCGAGAAGCTGCGTGCATTCTTGAAGGAGGGTTACGGCTGGGCGATCCCCGAGATGAGCGGCATTGGAATCAAGCCCATCTCGAAGGCGAACTCAGAGCGCCTGATCCGCGCCGCCATCAAGTACGCCCTTGACCACAATCGCCCCAGCGTGACGATCATGCACAAGGGCAACATCCAGAAGTTCACCGAAGGAGCCTTCATGAAGTGGGGCTACGAGCTCGTACGCAACGAGTTCGCCGACGTCGCGGTGGGTTGGAACGACTGTGGTGGAAAGCCCGGATCCAAGTTGCTCGTGAAGGACGCCATTGCTGACATCATCTTCCAGCAGGTGTTGACGCGCCCCAAGGAGTTTGACGTCATCGCGTCAACGAACTTGAACGGTGACTACCTCTCGGACGCGTTGGCGGCTCAGGTTGGCGGCATCGGCATCGCCCCCGGCGCCAACATCAACTACATAACGGGTCACGGCATCTTCGAAGCGACGCACGGCACCGCACCGAAGTACGCCGGCCAGGACAAGGTGAACCCCGGTTCGGTCCTCTTGTCGGGCGTGCTCATGTTTGAGCACCTGGGCTGGACGGACGCCGCGAACGACATCGTGCGCGCCCTCGAGGCGACCATCGCCGAGAAGATCGTCACCTACGACTTCGCGCGCCAGATGGAGGGCGCCACCGAAGTCAAGTGTTCAGAGTTCGCCTCGGCAATCGTTGACCGTCTCTAATCCCATTCAGAAGGAGCATCATGACTACCCCAGTTCACGTCACTGTGACCGGCGCCGCCGGCCAGATCGGCTACCAGTTGTTGTTTCGCATCGCCTCGGGCCAGTTGCTCGGCCCTGACACGCCAGTAGTACTGCGGTTGCTCGAAATCGAACCGGCCATGAAGGCACTCGAGGGTGTCGTGATGGAGCTCGACGACTGCGCCTTCCCGCTGCTCGCCGGCATTGAGGCGACGAGCGACCTCAACCAAGCCTTCACGAATACCTCGTGGGCGCTGCTGGTGGGCTCGATCCCGCGCAAGGCCGGCATGGAGCGCGGCGACCTGCTCAACGTCAACGGAGGCATCTTCAAGCCGCAGGGTCGCGCCATCGCCGCCAACGCGTCGAGCGACGTGCGCGTCTTGGTGGTCGGCAATCCGTGCAACACGAACTGCCTGATAGCGCGCTCGAACGCCCCGGAGATCCCCGCTGATCGCTGGTTCGCCATGACGCGCCTTGACCAGAACCGTGCCGAGACCCAACTGGCGAAGAAGGCCGGCCTGCCCGTGAAGGATGTCAAGAACCTGGCGATCTGGGGAAACCACTCGGCCACCCAATTCCCGGACTTCGCGAACGCGACGATCGGCGCAACGCTCGTTCCCGACGTGATCTCGGACCACGACTGGCTGCGCGGCGACTTCATCACGACCGTGCAGAAGCGCGGTGCGGCGATCATCGAGGCCCGCGGTGCCAGCTCAGCGGCCTCGGCGGCGAATGCCGCCATCGACACCGTCGTTAGTCTCGTGAACCCCACGGCCGGCGACGACTGCGTCTCGGTGGGCGTCACCAGTCACGGTGAGTACGGCGTCGTCGAAGGGCGCACCTTCGGGTTCCCGATCACGTCCGACGGCAAGGGCGACTGGAAGGTGAAGGAAGGCTTCACGATCGACGAGTTCGCGGCCGGCCGCATCAAGATCACGACCGACGAGTTGGTCAGTGAGCGCGACGAGGTCCGCGCCCTGGGGCTCATCTAAGGAGCTAACGGCTATAGAGATGCGGGCCGCCGGGATGATTACCGGCGGCCCGTTCTATTGCACCGCTAGTTGGTGGGGGGGTCGCCGGAGGGATGGCCGGGCGTCTTGTGAAGCTCCAGGGCGGCGTGGGCGGCGACGTAGAAGAGATGCTCACGAACTCCGCGGGCGTGCTCCCAGTGTCGCGAGTCCCACTCGCCCCCAGCCAACGAATCGCCGGCGTACAGCAGCTGGGCGAAGCGGAGTCGGCGGAACTGGGAGACGGCGATGAACGCGGACGACTCCATGTCGACCATGGTGCAGCCTTCGTCAATGCGGCGCCGGACCCGGCTGCGCGTCTCACGGAGAAAGGCGTCGGTCGTCCAGGTCCGGCCCACGTAGAAGGGAACGTCGAGTTCGTGGAGCGTCGCCTCGAGCACCCTCACCCCGACCTGGTCCGCCTCGATGATTCGGCTCGGCGGCGCGTAGTGGAAGCTCGTCCCCTCGTCGCGCAGCGCCGAGGAGACGATCATCACGTGGCCCAGGGCCAGGTCCTCCACGAGGGCGCCGGCGCCGCCGCACGCCACGAAGGTGGTCACACCGAGGGCCGCCATCTCCTCGACGAACCCCGCGGCGAGCGGCGCACCGACGCCGGGGTGCACCACGGCGACGGTGCCGAAGTCGCTGGTGAACTCGTAGACGTGATTTTTGCCGATCTCGCTGCGCAGGGTGTAGATCGGCGTGAGCACGTTCTCGTTGGCGAGCTGCTCGAGCAGCTCGTTGAAGAAGCAGAGCACCGCCACGTGGGGGATCACGACGTCCTTCGAGTGCAGCATGTGCCCTTGAATGACCCCTGGTTCACCCAGGTCGTTCTCGAAGAGAGGAAGCGAGTCCACGGTTGAACCCTTTCTAGTCGAGTGCTTGGGGATGGACCCGTTGGAGCCAGCTGAGCAGGGGGACGATCGCGTTGATGTCGCCACGGACCTTGATCCGTCCCTCGCGCAGCGCCGTGGCGCTGTCGATCTTGCCCGTGGTGAGCGCGAGGGCGTCGGCGTACTTGAGGCGCACCAGTGCGTCCGCCGCCAGGTGATCGCCCGCTTCGAGCGACGCCCCATCACTGCTCAGGGTGAAGGTCACGGCGTGGGGACCCGACGACGGGGCGTCGGGGAACTCGAGGACGATGCGAAACGTCGTCGACCCGTCCTTCATCGGAACGGGTCCGGCGTTGGCCAGCGTGTCGTTGAGGCTCTCAAACCATTCGTCCGAGAGGAAGTCAGGCACGATTTACGGAGCGGGCTGCACGGCCGCGTCCGCCGCCGACGTCTTCGTCTTGCGACGAATCTTGCGGCCCAACCACGCCACCGGGTCGTAGTGCGCGTCGACGACCCGCTCCTTCAGGGGGATGATGGCGTTGTCCGTGATCTTGATGTGCTCGGGGCAGACCTCGGTGCAGCACTTGGTGATGTTGCAGTAGCCGAGGCCCATCTCCTCGCGCACGAGGTCGCGGCGGTCGTTCATGTCGAGGGGGTGCATCTCGAGCTCGGCGTAGCGGATGAAGAACCGCGGGCCCGAGTAGTGAAGCTTGTTCGCCTCGTGGTCACGGATCACGTGGCAGACGTCTTGGCACATGAAGCACTCGATGCACTTGCGGAACTCCTGGCCCCGCTCCACGTCCTCCTGGAACATGATGTAGCCGCCCTCGGGCATCGGGGGAGGCATCAGCGCCGGGACCTTCTTCGCCTGCTCGAAGTTGAACGAGACGTCGGTCACGAGGTCGCGGATGATGGGGAACGTCTTCATCGGGGTCACCGTGACGGGGCCCTCGGGCAGCTGGTCCATGCGCGTCATGCACATGAGCCGGGGCTTACCGTTGATCTCCGCGGCGCACGATCCGCACTTGCCGGCCTTGCAGTTCCAGCGGCACGCGAGGTCCGGGGCCTCGGTCGCTTGGATGCGGTGGATGACGTCAAGGACGACCTCGCCCTCGTTCTGCTCGACGCTGTAGTTCTCGAAGTCGCCACCACTGGCGTCGCCGCGCCAGATTCGCATGGTCACATCAGCCATTACTTCGTCTCCTCAAGTAGCGCCTTTAGTTCATCGGGCATCGGGAGCAGCGGGGACTCGACCGTGACGATCTCGCTGTCCCAGTTGCCGCCGCTGGTCGTGTGGGCGAAGTTGAACTTCGCGAACTCGGGGTCGGCCTTCGGGAAGTCTTCGCGGGTGTGGCCGCCTCGGGACTCCTTGCGCAGCGAAGCCCCCCGGGCGACGGTCTTGCAGACGGTAAGCATCGCGGGAAGGTCGGTCGCGAGGTTCCAGCCGGGGTTGTAGGCCCGTCCGCCCTTGACCGCGATGTTCTTCACGCGATCGGTGAAGGTCTCGAGCTGGGTGATCGCGTCTTCGATCTCGCCGGCCGTTCGGATAATCCCGACGTTGAGCTGCATCATCTCCTGGAGATCGCGCTGGATGTCGTACGGATTCTCTCCCTCGGTGCGATCGAACGGAGCGAGCGCCTCCTGCACGGCCTCTTCGACCTCGGACATGTCGAGGGACGTGGCGGCTTGGCCCGACTCGATGTAGTCGGCCGCGCCCATGCCCGCGCGCCGGCCAAAGACCACGAGGTCGCTCAGCGAGTTTCCGCCGAGCCGGTTCGCTCCGTGCATCCCGCCGGCGCACTCGCCGGCGGCGAAGAGGCCGGGCACCAGGGTGGCGGCGGAATCGGCGTCAACCTTCACGCCGCCCATGATGTAGTGGCACGTCGGCCCGATCTCCATAGGTTCGCTGGTGATGTCGACGCCCGCGAGCTCCATGAACTGGTGGTACATCGACGGCAGGCGCCGGCGGATGAACTCCGGGGTGCGGCGAGAGGCGATGTCGAGGTAGACGCCGCCGTGGGGGGTGCCGCGGCCGGCCTTCACCTCGGAGTTGATTGCCCTCGCGACCTCGTCGCGTGGGAGCAGTTCGGGCGGCCGCCGGCCGGCGGCGTGGTCGTCGTACCACTTGTCGCCTTCCTCCTCGGACTCGGCGGTCTCGTCGCGGAACATCGGCGCGACGTAGTTGAACATGAAGCGCTGGCCCTCGGAGTTGCGAAGCACCCCGCCGTCACCACGAACGCCTTCGGTGACGAGCAGTCCGCGCACGCTGAGCGGCCAGACCATGCCGGTCGGGTGGAACTGGATGCACTCCATGTCGATGAGCTGCGCCCCGGCCCAGAGGGCCATCGCGTGGCCGTCGCCGGTGCCCTCCCACGAGTTGGACGTGAACTTCCACGACTTGCCGGCGCCGCCGGTCGCGAGGATGATCGCCTTCGCGGAGAAGGTCACGAACTCGCCCGTCGGGCGCCAGTAGGCGACGCATCCGGCGATCCTTCCGTTCTCGTCGTGCACCAGCTTCAGCACCTTGCACTCCATGAAGACGTCGGTGTCCATCGAGACGACCTTCTGCTGGAGGGTGCGGATCAGCTCCAGACCGGTGCGGTCACCCACGTGCGCCAGGCGCGCGTACCGGTGGCCGCCGAAGTCGCGCTGTAGGATCTTGCCTTCTTTGGTCCGGTCGAAGAGCGCGCCCCACTGCTCGAGCTCGCGCACCCGGTCGGGCGATTCCTTCGCGTGCAACTCGGCCATGCGATTGTTGTTGAGGAACTTGCCCCCGCGCATGGTGTCGCGGAAGTGGACCTGCCAGTTGTCCTCGGCGGACACGTTGCCCATGGCTGCGGCCATGCCGCCCTCGGCCATCACCGTGTGGGCCTTGCCCAGGAGCGATTTGGTGATGATGCCGACCTTCAGGCCGCGCTGCTTGGCCTCGATTGCGGCCCGCAGTCCGGCGCCACCGGCACCGATGATGAGTACGTCGTAGTCGTGGTGTTCGTATGAGCTCGTCACAGGTTGTCCTTGGATCTAGAAGATTTTGTAGTCGGAGAAGACGCCCGAAGCGACGAGTCGCACGTAGACGTCGGTGAGGGCTACGAAGATGAGCGAGGCCCACGCGAAATTCATGTGCTTGGCGTTGAGCGGCGTGAGGAACTTCCAGAAGCGGTAGCGGATCGGGTGCTTCGAGAAGCTCTTCACCTGCCCGCCGCAGAGGTGGCGACAGGCGTGGCAGCTGAGCGAGTACAGCCACAGCAGCGCCGCGTTCACCAGCAGGACGATCGTCCCGACGGTGACGCCCCAGCCGAGCCCCGGCTGGTGGAAGGCGCGGATCGCGTCGTAGGTCAGCAAGGTGTTGAAGATCAGGCCCGCGAAGAAGAAGTAGCGGTGCAGGTTCTGCATGATCAGTGGGAACCTGGTCTCGCCCGTGTACGAGGCGTGGGCGTCGGAGACGGCGCACGCGGGTGGCGACCACCAGAACGCGCGGTAGTAGCTGCGCCGGTAGTAGTAGCACGTGAGGCGAAAGCCCAGGGGGAAGATCAAGATCAGCAGGGCCGGTGAAAGGGCCCATCCGCTGAACGCGAAGCCCGCCTTTGATCCAGGCACGCAGTTGCTCGCGAGGCACGGCGAGTAGAAGGGGCTGATGAGGTCGCGGTGAACGTTGGCGCCGACGTAGTAGTACTTGTTCTGGAACGCCGCCCAGGTCGAGTAGATGACGAAGGCGGTCAGCACCGAGACGGTGACCACCGGCTGCAGCCACCAACGGTCTTGACGAAGAGTTGCAACATCAGGCCCTCCCCGGGTTCCTCCTAGGACAACGTTCGTCGAACTTTCCGTGACGGCCACAGCATCTCCTTCTCAATCAGTGCTGGCGCGAAGTGCCTCTCGCGAAACTGCAACGTCTTCCATACTAGGCAATAGTCGGGTTGGCCCCATTTGACAAGAGTCACTGTTTCAACAAGTCCCGTGAGCATTCTTCGTAGGGCGCGATCGTTGTCTGTGCGCGGCGAGCGGCGACGTGCGCAAACAAAAAACGCCCTCGGGAAATCCCGAGGGCGTTTTGCACGATTGGTTGCTAGTGCGTGCCGCCGCGGCGTCCTTCGGCGGTGCCGCCAATCATGGCCCAGAACACGAGGCCGAGGCCCGGAACGAGGAGCCAGATGCCAAAGACGAGCGCCAGGACGACGAAGAACGTGCCCATTCCGAGCGTGAAGGGCCAGATCGAAGTGCCGGGGAAGGCTCCGACGACGCCCGCGCCGCTTTCCTGGGTCGCGTTCGGATCGTCCTCCGGACGGGCCTTCATTCGGCGGCTCCACCAGTAGTAGTAGCCCCCGGGCAAGAAGCAGAGGAGCATTGCGGCGAACATCATCACGCCACCGGCGTTTTCCAGGCTCCAGTTCCAGTACACGGCGCACATCAGGCCGAAGAACAAGCCGAGGCCCAAGAGGATCTTTGCTTCTACCCTCATGAGACTGGCGCCTCCGGCGCGGGCTGGGAAGGCTCGTCGTGCTGGCCGTGATGCAGGGCCTGGTGGCCCGGGTGGTTGTAGTCCCACGTCGGACGCTCGCTGCGGATCTGGGGCAGTCGATAGAAGTTGTGATGGGGCGGAGGAGAGGTGGTGAACCACTCGAGCGTGTGGCCGTCCCACGGGTTGTCGCCCGCCGGATACTTCTTCCAGCTCACGACGACGTTGACGACGAAGAGGATGGTCGAAACGCCGATGATGACGGCTCCGAGGGTACTGAGGTCGTTCAGCGCCTTCCACTGGGCATCGTGCGCGTAGACGGCCACGCGACGGGGCATTCCTTCAAGTCCGAGGATGTACAAGGGGAAGGTGAAGACCTGCGAACCAATGAAGAGCGTCCAGAACTGCCACTTGCCGATCGCCTCGTTCAGCAGGTACCCGGTGATCTTCGGGCCCCAGTAGTAGAGGCCGGCCATACCGGCGAGCACGAGCGCCATCACGACCGAGTGGAAGTGCGCGACCACGAAGTAGGTGTCGTGGGTGAAGAAGTCGAGCGGGGGGCTGGCGAGGTAGATGCCGGTGAGTCCGCCGATGAGGAACGTGAAGAGGAAGCCCAATGCCATAAGCATCGCGGTCGAGAACCAGACTTGTCCTCGCCACATCGTTCCGATCCAGTTGAACATCTTTATTCCCGTCGGCACCGCGATCAAGAGGCTCATGATGGAGAAGAAGGGCAGCAGGACCACGCCGGTCGTGAACATGTGGTGGGCCCACACGCCGAGCGACAGCGCGGCGATGGACAGGGTTGCGAAGATCATTCCCTTGTAGCCGAACACGGGCTTGCGCGAGAAGACCGCGATGATCTCGGTGACCATGCCGAAGAACGGCAGCGCCAGGATGTACACCTCGGGATGACCCCAGAACCAGAACAGGTGCTGCCAGAGCACCGGCACACCTCCTCCGGCGACCGAGAAGATGTGCGTGCCGAAGTGGCGGTCGCAGTAGAGCATGACGAGCCCGGCAGTGAGAACCGGGAACGCCAGCAGGATGAGGATGGCGGTGACCAGCATGTTCCACGTGAAGATCGGCATGCGGAACATCGTCATGCCCGGGGCTCGCAGGTAGAAGATGGTCGCGCACAGGTTCACGCCCGTGAAGATGGCGGAGAAGCCGGTGAGCAGCAGGCCCCCGATCCAGAGGTCGGCGCCCGCGCCGGGGGTGTTGATCGAGTTGGAGAGCGGTGCGTAGGCGACCCAACCGAAGTTGGCCGCCCCGCCCGAGACGAAGAAGCCCGACAGCATGGTGATCGCGCCGGTGAGGTAGAGCCAGTAGGAGAGGGCGTTCAATCGGGGGAACGCCATGTCGGGCGCGCCGATCTGGATGGGCACGATGATGTTCGCGAGTGCCCCGAAGGCAAACGGTCCGGCGAAGAGGTAGATCATCACCGAGCCGTGCATGGTGAAGAGCTCGTTGTACTGCGCGAGCGAGACCAGGTTGCCGTTGGGGCTCGCCAGCTGGGCGCGAATGATCTCGGCGAAGGCGCCGCCGATCACCAGCATGATCACCGCCGTAACGGTGTACGAAAGACCGATGATCTTGTGGTCGGTCGTCGTGATCCACTTCAGGATGCCGGTCGGACCGTGGTGCTCGTCGTGGCCGTGGTCAGGACTCTCGATGTGCACCGGTGGATTGAGAACGTCAGTCATTCAGTTATCTCCCGAACTTCGTGGACGAGGGCTTCGATGGAACCAGACTCGCGGTCTGCTGGGACGTGGTCTTGCTGGCGGCCTTCGCGGCGGCTTCGGCGGTGGGGTTGTTGAACGTCGCGATCCACGACGCGTAGTCGCTCTGCGAGACAACCTTCACGCGGAACCACATCAACGAGTGATAGAGGCCGCAGAGCTGCGTGCACTGGCCGAAGTACGTGCCGGTGTTCTGCGCGCGGATGGTGAATTGATTGAGCACGCCGGGCAGCGCGTAGCGCGAGAAGTTGAACGCCTTCACGTAGAAGCCGTGGATGACGTCCGAGGACGAGAGGTTGATGCGGACGTTCGTGTTGACGGGGATGACCATCTCGGGGTTCTGCGTGGTCTGTCCGTAGACGAGCGCGTTGGTGCCCGGGTAGGTGAACTTCCAGCCCCACTGGAACGCGTTCACGTCGACGACGACGTTGGTCTTCGGGTTGGAGACCTCCTTGTTCTCAACCACGAGGGTGGCGGCGAAGAGCCCGAAGACGATCAGGATCGGCACCACCGTGTAGAGCACTTCGAGTGGCAGGTGATACTGCGACTGCGCGGGGATGCGATCGCCCTTTCGCCGGTAGCGAAGCACCGCGTAGAGGATCAACGCGACGACGAGTGCGCCAATGACGGCTGCGCCGATCGAGAAGCCCTGCCACAGGTGGTAGACAGACTTTGAGCTCGACGTGGCGCCGGGACTTGCGCCAAAGGAGGGAACGGTACAGCCCGAGAGGGCTAATGCGGCCAATGGGAGCGCAACGGCACGTCGTAGTCGGCGCCAACGGCGCGCACGAACCGTCGCACCCTGAGGGGGCAGGGCGGGTGTTAGCACGTCAAGACCTTACTCACTTTCTCAGGTGCGACGGCCAGCCAATAATGTGAAAACCCTTATCGCCCCTAGGATGTGGCTCCTAGAACTCCTCGCCGGAGCTTTCGCGCGCGGCCCAGCGAAAAACGCCCTTGGCCATGGTGGAAGTGGCGGCCTCGGCGCGTGCGGTGAAAATCCGTCGGCGGGCCGCCTGGATGGCCGAATCTTCGGGCGTGGCAAGCCAGGCCATTTCAATAAGGTGTCCGGCGAGTCTCTGCGCCTCGGAGGACCCCACCTCCATGAGGGCGTCGGCGCGATCGGCGAGTCGCGACGGCCCACCGGCCAATTCGGCGATTTCGCGCGCCACCGCCCGGTCGTTCGCGGGCTTCAGGGAGGCTGGATTGCCGTCCCACCATCCACCGTAGAGCCGCCAGATGTTGTGGACAATGAACTCGGGTTCGTCGTAGATGGCCCGCAGATAGGGGCGGTTCGCGAGGTGGCCGGGGGGTTCGACCGTGCTCACGATGTCGCTGAGGCGGATGCCCTGATTCATCATCGCGAGCGTCTGGTCGATAATGCTCTCGAGGTACTCGGCCGTCTCCTCGAGCGCCTGGACGATCCGATCGCTGCCGAAGATGGGCATGCCGTGGCCCGGAAGGAGGACTTCGGCGCCGAGCTGGGTCATTCGACGCAGGCCCTGGGCCCATTCGCGCGGGTATCGCTGAACCTTCTGGGGATTTCCCGCGTTGGGGCTCGTCCAGATGAACATGTCACCGGTGCAGAGGATCTTCTTCGAGCCAATCCACGTCACCGTGGCGTCGTCGGTCTCGCCCTTCTCGTGGCGAAGCTCGATCCCCAGTGATCCGATGTCGAGCGAGAGCCCTTCGACGTAGGTCTCATCCGGGTAGCGAAACGACGTGGGCCACTGCAAGCCCTTCAGCGCGAACTGGCGGCGGTTGACGATCTGGTTGTACTGAGCGGTCATGATGTAACGATCGAAGCGGCCCACGACGTTCTCCTGGGCCACGACCCGGGTCCGGGGCCAACCGTTCGCTTCGGCCTCGCGTTCAAAGATGTCGACGCCGCCCACGTGGTCGACGTGTCCGTGCGAGTACACCGCGCAGTTCAGTCGGTCAGGCGACCATCTGCGTATCTCGGCGTGCATCTTCTCGGCGAGGATCGCCGACCCGGTGTCGACCATGAAGAGGCCGTCGCCAGTTGAGAAGACCGAGCAGTTGCCGAATGCGGGCAGGAAGCCAGCCCCGTCAGCTATCTCCGCGATGCCATCAATCGCCGTTAGGGGATGACCGGTCGGCGCCGATTTGTCGCCTCGCCACATCCGGTCGGCGAGTTCGACGATCTCCATCGTGCTTTACTTGTCGGCCTCGGGTGTCTTGGTTTCGGTGACTTCCGTGGCCTTGGACGACGATTCTTCGGTGGTCTTCGCGTTCTTCAGACCCTTTTCAAACTCGGTCTTGGCCGAACCCAGATTCCGGGCCAACTTTGGAATCGCCGCACCACCAAAGACCAACACCGCAACTACGATGACGACGATCAAGAGATCGGGTCCAAAAATTTCGCCTATGAACACGGTCTTCTCCTTTGACGTGCTTCACACCAGAGTAGTGCCCTGGGCGATACCGGGAAACAGGGCCGGCCAATTGCCGGATTCTCAACCAGAATGATCTGATGCCAACTATCCCCAGAAGCACCGTTCGAGACGCACTCAGCATCTCTCTCACCGTGGGCGTCTACGGGGTGGCCTTTGGCGCGGCGAGCGTCGCGGCGGGGTTCTCCGTGCTGCAGAGCTGCCTTTTCTCGCTCCTGACCTTCACCGGCGCCAGCCAGTTCGCGGCCGTCGGCGTGGTTGGATCGGGCGGCGCCGCCGTGAACGCCATCGCGGCCGCCGCCATGCTCGCAACTCGCAACGCCCTCTACGGGATCCAGATGGCGCCGCTGCTCCAGGTGAAGGGCGCTCGCCGAGTGCTCGCCGCGCAGATCACGATCGACGAGTCGACCGGTGTCGCGCTCTCCCAGGCGCCCCGGGGCAGCGACGCCATGCGAGCCGGCTTCTGGTTGACCGGCACCGGGGTCTTCCTCTTCTGGAACATCTTCACCCTGCTCGGCGCGCTCGGCGCCAAAGCGCTCGGCAACCCGGCGTCATGGGGTTTGGACGCCGCGGTGCCGGCCGCGTTCCTCGGGCTGCTGTGGCCCCGGCTCGAGACGAAGTTTCTGCGACTGGTGGCGGGGGCGTCGATGGTCTTCGCTCTGCTCGTGACGCCGTTGTTGCCCGCGGGCCTGCCGATCATCGCGACCGTCGCGGTCGCGGTCGCCGTGGGGTGGAGGCCGAGGTGAGTCCTTCGATGATGTGGACGGTGCTGATCGGCACGAGCTCGCTGAGCTTCACCATCAAGATGCTGGGGCACTCGGTGCCCGAACGCTGGTTCGCCCACCCGCGTTTGCAGCGCATCAACGCGTTGATTCCGATCTCTCTGCTCAGCGCGCTGGTCGTCGCCCAAGCCCTGGTCGTGAAGACCCACGTCGTCATCGACCACCGCCTCGCCGGGGTGTTGGCGGCGCTCTGCGCCCTCTTCGCGAAGGCGCCCTTCCCGGTCGTCGTCGTCGCCGCGGCCGTTACCTCAGCGCTCGTGTACCACCTGCACTAGCCAGCCAGGGCAATGCCGAGCACGAGCGCCGCGATCGACGCGAGCGTTCCCACGCCGGCGTAGACGCCGCGGGACTTGGGGGCCTTGGCTTTGGTGTGCAGGTACGTGCCGAGCCCCGCCACGACCACGCAGACCATCTTGATGCCGAAGGCCGCGTTCCACGCGCTCGAGGCGTTCGCGGGGCCGACCGCGATGAAGTTCCACACGCCGGTCGCGATGAGCAGCCAGTAGGCGGGCCAGCTCAATCGCCCGAAGGCCTGGGCCATCTTCTGCGGCGCGCCTTCGCCGAGTCCGCGAATGGTCGGCAGCATTCCCGCCAGCACGAACTGCCCGCCCACCCATACGGTCGCGGCGAGCACGTGCAGGCTGAGGCGAAGAACAGAAAGGCCGCCGGCCAGCTGTAGTTGTGAGGACGCGAGCAGGTGCATTACTTGCCCTGCCAGTTCGGCGCGCGCTTCTCGGCGAAGGCAACCGCGCCCTCGAGGGCGTCGCCGCTTCGTCCGATCATCCCGAACGCCTCGTCGTTCACGATCCAGGCGTCGGCTTCGTTCAGTTCCAGGGCCTGCTTCATCACGCTTTTGGACGTGCGAACGGCGAGGGGGGCGTTCTTCGCGATGCGTTCGGCGAGGGCGACCGCGGTGTCGAGGACCTGCTCGCTCGGAACTACGTGGTTCACGAGGCCCAGTTCGTAGGCGCGGGCGGCGTCGATCGGATCGGCGGTGAGGGCCATCTCGAACGCGACCGCCAGGGGGACCAGCTTGGGAAGGCGGATGAGCCCGCCCGCTCCCGCGACGAGGCCACGCTGGGCCTCGGGAATGCCGAACTTGGCGTGGTCGGCGGCGATCACCATGTCACAGCTGATCATCATCTCGAATCCACCGGCGAGGGCCGAGCCGTTCACCGCGGCGATCAGAGGCTTCGGGAAGTCGCGCTTCGTGAGCCCGCCAAAGCCCTTCTCGGTGATCGGGAACTCTCCGGTGGCGAAGGCCTTCAGGTCCATGCCGGCGGAGAACGCCTTGTTGTCCGCGGCGGTGAGCACGACGACCCAGATGTCGTCGTTGGTCTCGCAGTCGTCGAGGGCGTCGCTCAGCGCCAGCGCGGTCGCAAGGTTGATCGCGTTGCGGGCTTCGGGACGATTGATGGTGAGTATTTCAACGTGTCCACGTCGTTCGCGAAGTACTTCGTTGGCCATGAGTTCTCCTTGTGACGGCCCCGAGGGGCACCAACGGAAACGCTAGTTGAGTTCCGCGCCGGGCGGGCGTGCGAAACTGGGCCGGTGACAGTCCGGCCGCTCCTGCTCGCCACCCTCGAGGGCTACGCCGTCGAAGGGGGTTTCGACCGCCCCTACCAGCCGGCCACCTGCTACTCGCCGACGATCGCCCTCGGACGCCACGCGGGACCCGGAGTGGCGGACGGACTCTGGACGGACTACGAGCAGGTGCTCGACCTCGCGGGCGGACTCGGTCTCGACGGCGTCCGTCTCACCGTTGAGTGGCCGCGAGTCGAGCCCCATCGCGGGTCGGTGGACAACGAGGCCCTCGATCGCTACGCGCAGGTCCTGGGCTACGCCGCGTCGCTCGGGCTTCGCGTCACCATCGTCCTGGTTGACGGAGTATGGCCCGCCTGGCTGGGACTCGAGGCGTGGCTGCTTCCCTGGGTCGTGCCGCACGTCGTAAGCCACGCGCGAAGGGTCGTCAACCACCTCGGGGCGCACGTGGGCGGCGTCGCTATCTTCGCGAGTCCGGGCGAACTGGCGAGACGTGGCTACCTCGAAGGATCCCTTCCCCCCTGGCGTCACGGTCAGAGCGCCGACGCGCAACGAGCACTGGCGCAGATCGAAGAGATCGTGCGACTGCTCGAGGCCGACCCGATCGTTGGCCCCAAGATCGTGCGTGACGCCGTCACCATCGATCTCGGAAGCGATGCCCTCGCGGAGGTGCGAAACGCCCCGCGGTACGCGGAGGTGTACGTGCGCTCCCTGGTGAGGGGTACCGGACCGACGGCGGCACGATCGGGCCTGCTCGTGAAGCACAACGGCGAGTGGACCGCCGGCGCCGCGCCTGAGGTCCTCGAGGCGCTGCGCTAGCAGCGGTTCTTCATCCGGCCTTGTCGCGCGCGGTTTCGCGGCGCTTGCGGTAGAAGTGGAAACCCACGAAGAAGCAGATGAGAAGCACGAGCAGCGTGATGCCGAACCAGCTGGCGTACCTCTCGATTCTGGTGAGGGCGCTGCCGGCGAAGTAACCGAGCAGGGTGAATCCCACCCCCCACAACGTCGCGCCGAGCGCGTTCGCGATCAGGAACCGGCGATAGTGCATCTTGCTCATGCCCGCGAGCCCGGGCATCACCGCTCGAAAGAAGGCGGTGAAGCGGCCGATGAATACGTAGGCCGGTCCGCGCTTGCGAAGACCGGCCAGGGCGCGCTCGAGGTCGGGGCGCCGCTTCTGCACCAGGGAGAGCTCGATCAGCCGGTGCCCGTAGCGCCGGCCAACGGCGTAGCCCACCGAGTCGCCGACGATCGCCGCGACGACCACCAAGACGCACAGGGCCACGATGTTGACGTGGCCCTGGCTCGCGACGACCCCCGCAACGATGACCGCGGTCTCACCCGGCAGGACGAAACCAATGAAGAGCGCCGCTTCGCCGAAGACCAGGAGCGCCACGAGCCCGTAGACGATCGCCGCGGGCAGGCGATGGAGCTCGTTCAGAATGAAAGAGACAATGGAGGCGCTGAACACCTCCCCATTGTTGTTGATGGACAATCCAACGGAAACCACCGCCGGGGATCCCATCTAAATGTTGGCGCTCCGCCAGATAAGGATTCAGTAAATCAAGCATTTTTCGGAGTTTCGAGGATTTTGCGCTGTGGCAACATACATAGATGCCGACCAGTCCCCCAAAGCACCAGAACCGATCCAAGGAGCGGCGACTTCCGTTCAACGCGCCGGTGCGCGCCTGGGCGCTCGCGGAGTGGGCCCTGCTGCCTCTTCGACTCTTCCTGGGCGTGACGTTCCTCTTCGCGGGCCTCCAGAAGCTTTCGAACCCCACGTTCTTCAACAACAACGCCCCCAACTCGATGAGGTCGCAGTTGCTGGGATCGGTGCGCACGAGTCCCATCCACGCGCTGCTGAGCCATCTCGTGAACTTCGCGAACCCCATTGGCATGGTCATTGCCTACGCGGAGATCGCCATCGGCATCGGCGTGCTGCTCGGACTGTGGACCAGGGTCGCCGCCATCGGCGGCGCGATCCTCTCGTTCAATCTCTTCCTGACGGTCAGCTTTCACTCGTCGCCCTACTTCACCGGGGCGGACATCGTCTTCTTCTTCGCGTGGATGCCCTTCATCCTCGCGGGCGGGGGCACGCGACTGTCGGCTGACGCGTGGATCGCCAACCGGGCGGCGAAGAAGGAGGGCGTCGCGTCGCCAGAGCTCGTGGTGCTACCTTTCGCCCGGGTCCAAGAGCTCTGCGGCAACTTCTCGAAGAACACCTGCAAGGCGCGAAGGGGTCTCGCCTGCGACGCGGCGGTGTGTCCGGTGCTGCTCGGCGACCACCCCCCGATCATCACGAGGAGGGCCGTTGACTCCGTCGATCGGCGTTCGCTCGTCATCGGCGGAACTGCCGCGGCGATCGTCGGAACGACGGCGGTCATCTTCGGTGCGACCACGGCCGACGTTGGCAAGTTGATCGGCAACGCGAAGGTCCCCGCCTCGGCATCGGGCCAGCTGTCGACGACGACGTCCGGTCCCGCCTCCACCGGCACGACCCCGTCGGGTGCCAGCTCGGGGACCCTGATCGGCTCGGCGCACGAGGTGCCCGTGGGCAAACCCGCGGCGTTCACCATCCCGACCTCTGGCGACCCGGGCATCATCATCCAGCTGACGGCCGGCGATTTCGTGGGCTACGACGCGGTCTGCCCGCACATGGGCTGCACCGTTGGCTACTCACCGTCCAACAACAAGCTCGTCTGCCCCTGTCACGGCTCAGAGTTCCTTGCGAAGAACGGCGACGTGATTTCGGGACCCGCGCCTCACGGTCTCACCAAGCTCAATGTCGTGGAAGGCTCTGACGGTAACCTCTACCTCAAATGAGTGATGATCAGCGCCGGGTGCTCCTTATCGAGGATGACCAGGACCTCGCGCGCGCCGTCGCCGACTTGCTGGAAGACGAGGGCTTCGTCGTCGAGCAGCGCCATGACGGCGAGAGCGGTTTCGCCGCCGGCAGGGACGGAACCTACGACGTCATCGTCCTCGACATCATGCTCCCCAAGCGAAACGGCTTCAGCGTCTGCCTCGATCTTCGAAGCGCGGGGGTTAACACGCCGCTGTTGATGCTCACGGCGAAGGACGGGGAGATGGACGAGGTCGAGGGGCTCGAAGTGGGGGCCGACGACTTCTTGCGCAAGCCCTTCGAGCGCTCCATTCTTCTCGCGCGCATCTACGCGCTGCTCCGACGCCACGACCGCGAGCGTCCCCAGCGCCTGGTCGTCGGTGGCGTCACGCTCGACCCGCTTCGGCGCAAGGTGAGCTCGCACAACCGCGAAGCGATGCTGACGCCACGCGAGTTCGCCTTGCTGGAGTTCCTCATGACGAACTCCGAGAGCTCACTCGCGAAGAGTGAGATTTTGAGCGCCGTGTGGGGCAGCGATTTCGACGGGGATCCCAACATTGTCGAGGTCTACATTGGCTACCTGCGGCGCAAGATTGACATCGAGGGCCAGCCCTCGATCATTCGCACCGTGCGCGGCGTTGGCTACACCGTGTCCGCGGGCTGATGGCCTCGTTGCATCAACTGTCCATCCGGGCGCGCTTGACGTTGTTCTTCGTACTCGCGATAGCGGTCGTGCTCGCCTTTACCGGCGTCGCGCTGGTCAACCTGGTGCACCGTTCGCTGGTGACGAGCGCCTCGAACCAAATCGAAGCGGCGATGACCCAGACTCAGGAGCGCTTCGCCACGGGGACAATGCCCGGCTCGCACGTCGTGGTGTTGCCCATGCACGGCGACGTCGTCGTGCAGGTGACCAATCTCGCGGGCACCAAGGTATGGGCGGCGAGCTCGGCCATCGTGAACGCGCCGGTGCTGGCGCACCCGGTGGCGAACTTCTCTTCGACCAACGGACTCATCGTCCGTATGGTGAACAGCGCCGCCACGACGTCGATCATCGGAGAACTCAGCTTCGGTCATGTCCAAACCGTCACGACGCCGCGGGGGCCGGGCCTCGTGTTCGGGTTCGTCTACGGAGGTCCGATCGATCACAGCGTGACGGTGCTGCTCGCGAGCGTGGTGGTCTCATTTCCGCTGCTGCTCCTGATGTCGGGAGGCCTCATCTGGCTCGGCATCGGGCTGGCGCTCGCGCCGGTCGAGTCAATTCGCCGCCGCGTTGACGCAATAGCGGGGGAGGACCTTTCCGAGCGGGTCCCGGTCACGGGAGGCGACGATGAGATCGCCCGGCTCGCCCGGACCGTCAACGAGATGCTTGACCGGCTGGAGTCGTCGTCCAGGTTCCAACAGGAGTTCGTCTCGAACGTCAGCCACGAGCTGCGAAGCCCGCTCACCACCCTGCTCGCGACCGTTGACCGGGCGGCGAGCGATCAGGAGAACGCCAACTGGTCTGAAGTGACCGAGACAATCATCCGAGAGGGTCGTCGTCTCGACGTGCTCATCGACGATCTGTTCTGGCTCGCGCGCAACGATGAGGACCAGGTCGACGCCGCCCGCATGGACGTCGACCTTGACGACCTCTTGTTCGAAGAGTCCCACCGCGTCCGTTCGATCAGCGACCTCGGCGTGGACACCACCGCGGTGCAGCCAACCCGCGTGGTGGGGGACTCGGCGATGTTGAAACGCATGATCAGAAACGTCGTGGACAACGCGGCGCGCTACGCGACCCACGAACTCCGCTTCGAATCACGCTACGAAGGAAGCAACGCGGTCGTGACGGTCGTCGACGACGGCGAAGGCCTCGACGTGGCCCAAAGCGCCCGACTCTTCGACCGGTTCGTTCGCGCCGACCCCGCGAGAAGTCGCAACTCCGGCGGCACCGGATTGGGCCTCGCGATCGTGTCCGAGATCGTCGCGCGCCATGGCGGACACGCCCAGTTCGTCGTCGTCGCCAAGGGGACGAAGATCGAGCTTCGGATCCGCCGCGACGGCCGCGGCACCTAGGGCGAGCGGTCGCACGGACCGGGTCCAGGACCTAGAGTCAGGTTCATGAACTCCACAGAACTCTCAAGCGTCACCGCCGATCCGATTCAACTGGTCGGAATGAGCTACTACTTCGCCCCCTCGACGGTCGAGCGCGCGAAGGAGCGGGGCCTCAACGTCTTCCAGTTCTACGGGCTGGGCCGCGGGGGAGTCCTGGGCGACGTCGACTACGACGTGGTCTTCGACGCGTTCACCTTCTTCTCGCACTCGGCGATGGGAATGCTCTGGACCGACTCGCGCGAGAAGGGAAATCCCGCGGAGACCGCCGAGGCCCACGTGCAGGCGGCGTACGCCTACGCCGACCACACTTTCGGGGCCATTCCCGTCGAGGTCCTTTCGAAGTTCGCCTTGGCCGTGCACAAGGTCGCTGAATCGGTGGAGGCGGGCCATCACGCGCTCCTCGACGGCTACAAGCAGTTCGCCGTGCCCGCGAATCCGGTGCACTCGGCGTATCTCGGCGCGATTCTCATGCGAGAGCTCCGAGGCTGCGTTCACATCGACGCCGTTCGCGAAGTCGGCCTGACGCCCGCCGAAGCGGCGTACCTGCAAGACTCCTCGGTCTTCAAGATGCACGGCTACACCGACGCTGACGTACCGACGGTGACGCCCGAGCTCGAGGCCAAGAAGGCCCGGGCCGAGGAGATAACGTCGGCCGCCATGGCCAAGTACTTCGAGGTGTTGAGCGACGACGAGCGCCGGGCGCTGCGTGAGGGCGCCCTCGCCATGGAAGAGGCCGTCAAGCATCCCGTGCCGGTCACGCAGTAGGGCGATGTCCACGTCGCGGAATCTGAATCTGCCGCGATCGTCGCTGTTAACGCTCCTCACGACCGCCGCGCTGCTCGAAACGGTCTGGACCATCTACGTTGGCTGGAGGTTGCCGCGCCACTACGTCGCCAACCACTGGGACCTAGCGTGGGTGGTCCTCGACGCCGCTCAGGTGGTCATGCTCGTGCTGGCGGCGTGGGCGGCGTGGCAGCGGCGCGCGCTGCTCATCATCTTCGCCAGTTCCGCGGGAACGCTGCTGATCATCGACGCCTGGTTTGACGTGACGACGGCTCGACGCGGCGACGTGACCCAAAGCCTGCTGATGGCCCTGATCCTCGAGATCCCGAGCGCCGTGGTGCTCTTCTGGGTTGCCTGGCGCACGATCGGCGTGCTGACGAGCGAGATCTTTGCGGGTGAGAAGGTGTGGAGGATTACCTGGTCGCGCGGGCCCGATCAGTTTTCGAGCGACTCCTAGTCGTACGTGACGCCCTCGAGACCGAGCAGGTAGCGCTTCACCCGTTCGCCGCCGCCGTAGCCGCCGAGTCCATTGCCAGCGACCACGCGATGACACGGAACGATGACCGGCCAGGGGTTGGCGTGGTTGGCGTTTCCGACCGCGCGCGCCGCCCGCGGTCGCCCCACCGCGCCCGCGACGTCGGCGTAGGTGCGAACCTCGCCGTAGGGAATAGCACGCAACGCCCCCCAGACGTCCTCCTGGAACGCGGTCGCGTCGACGTCGTGAAGCGTGACGCGGAAGTGCTTGCGCTTGGCGTGGAAGAACTCCTCGAGTTGCGAGGCACCGTCGGCGACGCACTTCGGAGCCGTGCCCCTCGACGCCGGCCCCTTCTCGTGGGGCAGGTAGACGCGGGTCACGCCCTGCTCGTCTCCCTCGACGCCCCAGGCTCCAACGGGCGACGCCACGTTCATCCGAAATAGTTTCACGCCGCATTTCTAGTCGTTGAATGTCACATCGTCGTGGGCACTTTCCGCAGTACCGTAAAGTCCAACGAGGGTTTCGGACGATGGCCGCAATCGAAGGGCTCGCGAAACATCGACCGAAGTTGTGACTTTCGTAACTACCGATTGAGCCAAAGCGTTGAAAAACACCTATTCTGGGCTGCTAGAAACAAGGGTATGAAAATTGCGCTCTATAAAGAGTCGCGAACGGGAGAGACACGCGTCGCGCTTACGCCCGACGCGGTGAAGACCCTCGTGAGCGACGGCTGGGACGTGTCGGTGCAGCGTGGCGCTGGTCAGCGCGCTCACTTCGCTGACGAGGCCTACGTGGCAGTCGGTGCCACCATCGTTGATGTCGCGTCGGGTGACGTGAACCTCAGGGTCAACCCACCCACCGCCGAAGAGGCGGCGCAGCTGCCCGAGGGTTCGTTGCACCTGTCGTTCCTGTCGCCGCTGTTGGCCCAGGACATCGTCAAGATCCTGAACGACCGCCGGATCACGATCTTGTCCTTTGACCTGTTGCCGAGGATCTCGCGCGCGCAGTACATGGACGCCCTTTCGTCGCAAGCGACCGTGTCGGGATACCGCGCGGCGCTCGCCGGAGCCACGCACTTCGACCGGTTCTTCCCGCTGCTCACGACCGCCGCGGGAACCATTCGTCCGGCAAAGGTGCTGGTCATGGGGGTTGGGGTGGCGGGCCTTCAGGCCATCGCCACCGCCAAGCGCCTCGGCGCGAAGGTTCGCGCCTACGACGTGCGCTCGGCGGCGAAGGAAGAGGCCGAGTCCGCCGGTGCGGTGTTCGTGAAGCTGGGCGTCACCGCGGACGCAGCGGGTGGCTACGCGCGCGAGCTCACCGACGAGGAGCGCGCCCAACAGCAGGCGGCCCTCCTGAGCGAAGTCGCGAACGCCGACATCGTGATCACTACGGCGGCGGTTCCCGGTCGCAAGGCGCCGATCCTCATGACGGCCGCCATGGTCGAAGCGATGGGCGACGGCTCGCTGGTCATCGACATGGCCGCTGACGGCGGAGGCAACTGCGAGCTCACCAAGCCCGGCGAGGTCGTCGAGCATCACGGAGTGCGCGTGGTGGGCCTCTCGAATCCGCCCGCGGAGATGGGCGCCCACGCGAGCTTCATGTTCGCGAACAACGTCCTGAAGTTGCTCGCCCTCTTCGGGGCGAAGGGCCAGCTGGCTCCCGACTGGAACGACGAAGTCGTCATCGGCGTGACCGTAGCCAGGAATGGCGAAGTCAATCACGGTCCAACTGCCGAAGCACTGGGCGTGGCCCACGTTGCGATTACCCCTGAAGTGAAGGAGAACGCCTGATGGGCAATGTTCTGTTGCAGTACGCCACCGTCTTGATACTCACCATCTTCGTTGGTACCGAGATCATCGCGAAGGTGCCAAGCATCCTGCACACCCCGCTCATGAGCGGGTCGAACGCGATTCACGGCGTCATCCTGGTCGGCTCGATGCTGATCCTGGGGTCAGCCAACACGAACCTCGAAGAGGTTCTGGGCTTCCTCGCCGTGCTGCTTGCCACCTTGAACGTGGTCGGCGGCTTCGTCGTCACCGACCGCATGCTTGAAATGTTCAAGACCAAGCCCAAGGCGGCCGTGAAGAAGACTGACGAGGTAGCTCAATGAGCCGCGAAACACTGATTGATCTCCTCTATCTGTTCTCGGCGACGACCTTCATCCTCGCCCTGAAGGGCCTCGGCAGCCCGAAGCACGCCCGTCAGGGCAACGGCATCGCCGCCTTTGGCATGCTCGTGGCGATTGTCGCCACGTTCTTCAAGTACGTCGATGGTCACGCGCTTCACCACGTGTGGCTGATTCTGCTCGCCATGTTCATCGGCGTGATCATCGCCGTGCCGACGGCCCGCTTCGTGAAGATGACGGCCATGCCCCAGCTGGTGGCGATCTTCAACGGCGTGGGCGGTGGCGCCGCGGCGCTCGTCTCGATCACCGAATTCGTCCACATCAAGGCAACGCACCCGGCGACCTACGTGACCCTCGAGGTTCTGCTCGGCGTGCTCATCGGAACCGTCTCGTTCTCCGGTTCGGCCATTGCCTTCGCGAAACTGCAGGAGCTGATGACCGGCCGTCCAGTCACCTACCCGGGCCAGCAGGTGCTGAACGGCATCTTCGGCGCCGGCGCGCTCGCGCTGATCGTCACCATCCTGGTGACCAACTCGTCGGCGCTTCTGTGGGTGCTGCTCGCGCTGGCCTTCATCCTGGGCGTCGCCTTCGTGCTGCCCATCGGCGGCGCGGACGTCCCGGTGCTGATCTCACTGCTCAACGCGTTCACCGGTCTCGCGGTCGCGGCGTCGGGTTTCACGCTCGGTTCGAATCTGCTGATCGTCGCCGGGACCCTGGTCGGCGCCTCGGGTATCTTGCTCACCCGCATGATGAGCAAGGCCATGGGTCGCAGCCTTTCGAACGTGCTGTTCTCAGCCTTCGGATCCAACATCACCGCGACCGGCGACGGCAACCGCGAAGACGGCCGCACCGTGCGCTCCGGCTCCCCGGAAGACGCCGGCGTGCTCATGAACTACGCGAGTCGCGTCGTCATCATCCCGGGTTACGGCCTCGCCGTCGCTCAGGCGCAGCACGTCGTGCGCGAACTCGCCGAGCAGCTCGAGGCCAAGGGCATCGAAGTCTTCTTCGCCATCCACCCCGTCGCCGGACGGATGCCCGGACACATGAACGTGCTGCTGGCCGAGGCCAACGTCCCCTACGAGCAGTTGCTGGAACTGGACGAGGCCAACTCCGAGCTGCAGACCGCCGACGTGGCGCTCGTCGTCGGCGCCAACGACACGGTCAACCCGGCCGCGAAGGACGACAAGGACTCGCCGATCTACGGCATGCCGATCATCAGCGCGGACCTCGCGGAGAACGTCCTCTTCCTGAAGCGCTCGATGCGCCCCGGATTCGCCGGCATTGAGAACGAGTTGCTCTACAACCCCAAGACGATGCTGATCTTTGGCGACGCGAAGGACACGCTGACCAAGATCCTCGCGACGGTGAAGGGCGCCTGAGGAGCCACGGCGCCGCCCCACGCCGGTCGCTGATCGGATCAGCCGACGACGAGCCTCGACGCGAGGAACGAGAGCACGTCGCCGAGGGCTTGACGGGTCGGAGAGCCCGCAGCGTCCGAGTAGTCCTCGGTGAGGACCGAGTGGGCGCCCTTGCGGTAGCCCCACGGGTTGTTCTGCGACGAGTCGATCTCGACGCCGATGAAGTTGTCGCCCAGCTCTTCGCGCAGGCGGGCGAACCGCTCGGCGGGGGCCGACTTGTCACCGGTGAAGCGAAGCCCCATCACGCAGAGGCCCTGGGACACGCGGTCCTTCACGACGCGCAGGTCTTCGTCGGAGATTCCGAGCGCGCGCCGGTGCGCGGCGTTGAAGCCGAGCGGCAGCGAGGGCTGGCTCAGGACGGGCGCGATCATGATCGGATCGACGCTCATGGCCAGGGCGAACCCTCCGGTCAGGCACATCCCAACGGCGCCCACGCCGGGGCCGGCGCACGTCGTGAACTCGTGCGCCGCGAGCTCGCGCAGAAAGCGGGTGATGGGACTCGTCTTTCCCACGGCGAACGTGGTGAACTCCTTGCTCACGCAAGCGCGCGCGATCTCAGCGACCGCGTACGAAACCGACATCGGGCGAGCGGGCGTGCCGAAGAGGCTCGGCACGACGGCCGTCATTCCCCGCTCGGCGACCTTGCGGGCGAACGCCGCGACCAGCGGCGTGATGCCGGGAATCTCGTGGATGATGATGACCGCGGGGCCCGAGCCGATTCGATAGACGTCGTGGGCCTGGCCCGAAGCGCTGAACGTGCCTCTTTCGAATCCATCGAGGGCGCGACGATCGATCTCTATCGCCACATGTTCTCCATTGACTCCATTGAACGTCTCAGCACGATTGTCGCCGCGTCACGCCGTCAAATCGTTGAGCCGCTCGATGTGCTCGGGGCTCAACTGGCGAACGGCGGCGGCGTTGGCGCGTACCTGGTCGGCGCTCGAGGCGCCCGCGATGACGGAACTGACCTGATGGTGGCTCAAGAGCCACGAGAAGGCCAGGCTCAGTATCGGGATCTCGATCTCCTCGGCGTAGCGAAGCAGCGCGCTCACCCGATTCTGGAACTCCTCGCTCAGCCAGTGCACGCTGCGCTCGGCGGGCATGGTGGAGAGCCGAGTCCCCTCGGGCAGGGGTTCGCCGGGGCGGACCTTGCCCGTGAGCAGACCGTTCGCCAGTGGGTAGAAGGGCAGGAAGCCGAGGTCCAGCTCGTCGCACGCAGCCAAGACCCCGTCGCGCTCGGGTTCGCGTGCGAGCAGCGAGTACTGGTTCTGGATCGAGACGAAGGAGTTGGCGTCGCCGGCCGCGGCCTTCGCTTCCTTGAGCTGGGCGACGGTGAGATTGGAGCATCCGATCTCTCGAACCTTCCCCTTGGCGATCAGCTCATGAAGCGCGCCGAGCGTGTCGGCGATCGGCACGGTGGCGTCGGGGTAGTGCAGTTGGTAGAGGTCGATGTAGTCGGTCCCGAGCCGTCGCAACGAGTCCTCGCACGCCCGCTTCACGTAGTCGGGCTTGGCACCGAAGCGCTGGTCGTCGATGGGCATGCCGAACTTGGTGGCGATCACGACGTCGCCACGGCGCCCGCCGAGGGCCTGACCGAGGAGAACCTCCGACTGGGTCGCGCCGTAGATGTCGGCGGTGTCGAAGAAGTTCACGCCGGCTTCGAGCGCGCCCTGCACGACGTTGCGGGTGCCGGCGAGGTCGAGGCGGGCACCAAAGTTGTTGCAGCCAATGCCGACGACCGAAACCTGAAGTGAACCGAGCGAGCGCTTTTCCATAGCCATCCTTTGTGTCGCCACGAAGCATACGCACGCGCCACGACAGTTTTCCGGGAAATCCCCGCGCCAACTACGATGGATGAAAACCCTGAAGGAGTCGTCATGAAGGTCAACGTCAACTTTGATTTGTGCACCAGCAACGCCGTCTGCATGGGGATTGCCCCTGAAGTCTTCGAGGTCCGCGACGACGGCTACCTCTACATCCTCAACGAGAACCCCGGCCCCGAGCTGGAGGACAAGGTTCGCGAAGCGGTGGCTAGTTGCCCCAACGGCGCCATCTCGATCGAGGAGTAATCCATGGCCGGACCCCGGGTCCGCTTTGCCCCGTCGCCCACCGGGTACTTCCACGTCGGCTCGGCGAGGTCCGCACTCTTCAACTGGCTCGTCGCGCGCCGCGACCCCGACGGCGTGTTCATCTTGCGTATCGAGGACACCGACACCGAGCGCAACCGTGAGGAGTGGGTCGACGGCATCATCTCGGCGATGAACTGGCTGGGGCTCGACCTCGACGAGGGCCCTTTTCGCCAAAGCGACAACTACGCGCAGTACGCCGAGAGCATCGCCCGGCTGATCGGCGGCGGCCACCTGTACTACTGCGACTGCACCGGGGATGACTTGGCCGCCCGCAAGGGCGACAACAAGACACCGGGCTACGACGGACACTGCCGCGACCGCGACCTCGGGCATGGACCGGCGACCGCCCTGCGATTCAAGACGCCGCGCGAGGGTGTGACGACCGTGCACGACGTCATTCGAGGCGACGTGGAGTTCGCGAACGCCACCATCGACGACTTCGTGGTCGCCAAGTCCTCCGGCGCGGTCCTCTACGCGCTCGCCAACGTCACCGACGACCGCAACGACCGCATCACCCACGTGATCCGCGGCGAGGAGCACCTCTCCAACGCCCCCAAGCAGATGATGCTGTGGGAGGCGCTGAATCACGTGTCGGGCGGTGCCGTGGCGTTGCCGGTCTACGCGCATCTTCCCCTGCTCGTCAACGAGCAGCGCAAGAAGCTGTCGAAGCGCAAGGACCCCGTGGCGACCGAGTCGTACCGGGACCAGGGTTACCTGCCCGAGGCGTTCGTCAACTACCTGGCGCTGCTCGGTTGGAGCCCTCGCGGCGACCAGGAGATCGTCGCGCGCTCCACGCTGATTGAGCAGTTTCGCCTCGAGGACGTTTCGCATTCGCCGGCCTTCTTCGACGTGAAGAAGCTGACCCACCTGAACGGCGAGTACATCCGGATGCTCACCCCCGACGAATTCGTTGAACGGTCCGCGCCGTGGGTGCGTCCCTGGTCGTGCGAGTGGCGACCGACCGACCGCGAGCCCGGGTGGAGCGAGTCCCAGTTCGACGGGGAGCTGTTCTCCAAGGTTGCCCCGCTCGTGCAGGAACGGGTCGCGACGTTTGGCGAGATCGCGCCGATGATCGGCTTCTTCTTCGTGGACCCCGTGGCGTTCGATGAGCCAGCCTTCGCCAAGTCCATTGGCAACGACCCGTTGGGCCAGACGCTGCTGGCGGTCGCGGTGGAGCGATTCGAAGAGGCCGAGTGGAGCGCCGCCGCGCTGCACGAAGCGACCATTGAAATCGGTGAGGCCCTGGGCCTCGTGCTTCGAAAGGCCCAGGCGCCCATCCGCTGCGCCGTGACGGGCGCGCTGGTCGGACCTCCGCTGTTCGAGTCGCTCGAACTGCTCGGGCGCGATCGGACCCTTCAACGTCTGCGAGAAGCACTGGCGCGAAGTTCGAAGTGATCTTCGGACCGATCAAACTGGCGCTGCGCGTCGCCTCGGCGGTGTTGAGCCTCATGGTGCTCTACCTCGCGGTGACCTTCATCCAGATTTGGCTGACCGGCCACGAGCATTCGTCAGCCAAGGCCCAGGCGATTCTCGTCTTCGGCACGACCGAGGACAACGGGACACCATCCCAGGAGCTCCAGGCCCGGCTGGACCAGGCGCTCCTGCTCTACCGAGATGGTCGGGCCCCCTGGATCGCGGTCACGGGAGGGAACCGGCCCGGCGACGTGTACACCGAGGCCGGGGTGTCGGCGGCCTACCTCGAGCAGCACGGGGTGCCGGGATCACGGATACTCAAGGGCTCGGGGAGCGACACGTGGCAGAACGTGTCGTCGGTCATGGCGGCGTTGAAGGCTCACGACATCGTCAGCGTCATCACGGTCACCGATCCGTTCCACGAGTACCGGGCCATGGCGATATCTTCGTCCCAGGGCCTGAAACCGGTGCCGTCACCCGTGCCGAACTCGCCGACGATCAAGCACTCGCTCTGGCGCTACTACCTGAAAGAGACGATGGACGTGGGCGTCGGGCGAATCATTGGTTACGGTCGATTGAGCTCGTGGACGGCCACGTCGACCAGCACCTCGCTGCCGTCTGGCGGTTGACGCGCCCGCTCATATAAGATTGCCAAGCCCTTCGGGGGTGGTGTAATTGGCAACACAACTGGTTCTGGTCCAGTTATTCAGGGTTCGAGTCCTTGCCCCCGAGCGAATCGAGTGAACGTTGCCGTTCACCTGCTTCATGGTCCCATCGTCTAGTGGCCTAGGACATCACCCTCTCAAGGTGGAGGCACGGGTTCGAATCCCGTTGGGACTGCCATTGTGATGAGTCAAATCATCCCGGACACTCGAACCTGTGAAATTCTAATTCGAGTGTCCGCGGTCGATGGGTTGATAGTCCTTATCGGGGTTTAGGACGATTTCGCCCACGAGTTCTCCGTCTTCGGTGACGATGTCCACGTGATCGTCCACAACGTAGAGGCGAATCCGCTCACCTCGGTATTTCCAGCCCACGTTGAGGTGTCGCAGCCGACCGAGATAGCGCAGGGTGACGTGGCCGCGCTGGTCGACGACGTCGTGACGGATCCGGTGGTGCGGTTGGTTGATCAGCGTGCCGGCGGGCATCTTGTCACGTCCCTCGTAGGCGGCGCGCGGAGTCATCCGTTGTCGGCTCTGGTGGGGACGGACGTCGTTGTAGTAGCGCACTATCTCGTCGAGGACCGCTTGGAGCTCGCGCAGGTCCCGCGCGGGCCGCTTGGCGAGGAACTGCTTCAAGGTCAGGTGCCAACGCTCGACCTTTCCGCAGGTCTGGGGATGGTAGGGCGTGGAGTGCTTGTAGAGCACGCCGGCGTCGAGCAGGTCACTCTCGAAACCCGTGCGACCGTGTCGGGCGCGCGCGTTGTAGATCGCGCCGTTGTCGGTCAAGACCGAGGCGGGCGTCCCGTAGTCCCAACAGCACCGGGCGAAGAGTCGTCGCACGTCGCTCACCCGGGCGACCTTGACCGCCTCGCAGCCGAGCACGCGACGCGAGTAGTCGTCGATGAAGGTGAGAATCTCCACCTCGGTGCCCCCGGACAATTGCCAGTGGGTCATGTCGGACTGCCAGCACTCGTTGGGTAGCGACGCCTCGAAGCGCACGAAGCTGGCGCGCGGGCGCTTGCGCGGCTCGGGCGTGATGAAGCCCCGTCGCCGCAAGATCCGATAGACCGTCGCCACCGAGGGCATCTCGTGTCCCTGGCGCGTCAGGTGCCAGTGGATCGTCGAGGCGCCGGCGTCCGCGCCGAGGTCGACCAGTTCCTTTCGCGTCGCGACGATGAGCTCGTGGACCGCCGGGTCGACCGAGCGCGCGTTGCCCTTGGGCGCTTTGGAGCGAGGCACCAGCGCCGCGTCGCCACCTTCGCGGTAGCGGCGCACCAGTTCATAGACCCAGGATTTGGACACGCCGTAACGCTGGGCAGTGTCACGGATGGACCGGCCCTCTAGAACGACCGAATCGACCACCATTTTCGACAAGACCATGGCAACACCCCCGAATGGAAGTGTCCACTATGTTTTGACACATCGCGTCCACTATCTTGTGAACTCACACACCGTTGGGACTGCCA
>PMLJ01000034.1 GCA_003158855.1 Acidimicrobiaceae bacterium | reverse complement strand
CGGGCTCACCATGTCGTCAACGTCGCGCCCGCTCAGCATGCCCAGCACACATCGTCGCTCGCCGTGCACGTGGAACGCGCCGTCGAGCGTGGCCGCGAGCGCCCGCATCCCGGCCGGGTTGTGCGCGCCATCGACCACGATCATGGGACGCCGCGAGATGAGCTCCATCCGCCCGGGCATCTTGGCGCTCGCCAACGTGGTCAAGACGACGTCGAGGCCCAGCGCGCGCCCCAGGAATGCCTCCGCGGCGACGATGGCCGTGGCGGCGTTGACGCCCTGGTGGATGCCGTGCAGCGACACCAGCACGTCGTCGTAGGTCTCGAAGGGCGTGCGCACCGTGATGGCGCGACCCCCCACGGCGAGGTCATTGCGCTCGAGCACGAAAGAATCATCCAGAAGCCAGAGCGTGGCTCCGAGCTCGGCGGCCCGGCGCTGGGCGATCTCGACCACGATGGCGTTGGTCGTTGCCACGACGGCGATCCGCTCGCTTCGAAAGATGCCTACCTTGTCGCTCGCGATGGCGCCGATGGTCGTGCCGAGCACCGCCGTGTGGTCGAGATCGACGTTGGTGAGCACCGCCACCTCGCTGTTGATGACGTTCGTGGAGTCCCACGTGCCGCCCATCCCCACCTCGACGACGCCGACGTCGACGCCCTCGTCGGAAAAGTGCAGCAGGGCAGCCACCGTGAGCAGCTCAAACCTCGTGAGCGATATCGCGCTCACCGACTCGACGTCCGCGAGGCGCGACAGCAGCAGCACGAGGCTCTCGTCGTCGATTGGCTCGCCGTTCACCGCGATCCTCTCGTTGATCGCGTGCAGGTCCGGGCTGGTGAACGTGCCGACCCGAAGTCCCGTCGCCGAGAGCAACGCCCCCGCCAGCGTGGCCGTGGTTCCCTTGCCGTTCGTGCCCGTGATGTGGATCGTCGGGTAGTCGTGTTGGGGGTCGGCGCAGAGCGCCAGGGTATCGACGATTGGCTGGAGGGTCGGAACCTCTTGACGGTTCGGGGCGACGCGTTCGAAGTCGACGTGCGACTCGAGCCAGGTCAGCGCTTCAACATACGAGTGAAACCGCACGGCTTAGCTCGCGCGACGGGTACGCGTCGCCTTTCGCATTTCATAGGCTGGCGGGGTCTTGTCGCGCACCGAGTCCGCGGTGACCACGCAACGATGCACGTCGGAGCGTCCAGGCACGTCGAACATGGGCTCGAGCAGCACGCTCTCAAGGATCGAGCGAAGTCCGCGGGCGCCCGTTTGCCGCTCGAGCGCGAGGTCGGCAATCGCCGCGAGAGCGTCAGTCTCGATCACGAGCTCCACTCCGTCCATGGCGAGCACCTGTTGGAACTGACGCACGAGCGAGTTCTTGGGCTCGGTGAGCACGCTGATAAGCATGTCACGGTCGAGTTGCTGCACCGCGCTCACGATCGGCAGTCGTCCGATGAACTCGGGGATCAAGCCGAACTTGACGAGGTCCTCGGGAAGCGCATGCCGGAAGAGTTCGATGTCGCCCCCGCGCTTGGATTCAATCGGCTGATTGAAGCCCATCGACTTCTTGCCGAGGCGCCGTTCGATGATCTCTTCGAGCCCGGAGAAGGCGCCGCCGCATATGAACAAGATGTTCGCGGTGTCGATGGTGATGAACTCCTGGTGGGGATGCTTGCGTCCTCCCTGGGGCGGCACGCTCGCGACCGTTCCCTCGAGGATCTTCAGCAGCGCCNNACGCCCTCGCCCGAGACGTCGCGCGTGATCGAGGGGTTCTCCGCCTTGCGGGCGATCTTGTCGATTTCGTCGATGTAAATGATCCCGCGCTCGGCCCGCTTCACGTCGAAGTCCGCCGCAGAGAGCAGCTTCAGGAGGATATTCTCGACATCCTCGCCAACGTATCCAGCCTCGGTGAGCGCGGTGGCGTCGGCGATGGCGAACGGCACGTTGAGCATGCGCGCCAGCGTCTGGGCGAGAAAGGTCTTGCCGCAACCGGTGGGTCCGAGCAGCAGTACGTTCGACTTCGCGACCTCCACGTCGTCCTCATGCAGGGGTCCGGACTGAATCCGCTTGTAGTGGTTGTAGACAGCCACAGAGAGGATCTTCTTGGCGTCAACCTGACCGATCACGAAGTCGTCGAGAAATGCGGAAATCTCGCGCGGGGTTGGGAGGTCTTCGAGGACGAACTCAGGTCGATCGCCGAACTCGTCGGCGATGATGTCGTTGCAGAGGTCAATGCACTCGTCGCAAATGTAGACGCTCGGTCCAGCGATGAGCTTCTTAACCTGCTTTTGACCCTTAGCGCAGAAACTGCACTTAATAAGGTCGTTGTTTTCGCCAAACTTTGCCACGGATAACCTCCGACACGACCACGAACTTCACCATCCTACGGGCCACGGGGCCCGAAAACGGGCACTTACAGTCGAGCAGTCAGGACGTCGTCAATAAGCCCGTATTCGACTGCCTCTTGGGCGCCGATAATGTAGTCGCGATCAGTGTCTTTGGTGATCCGCTCGACCGTTTGACCGGTGTCGTGGGCGAGCATCGAGTTCAGCATGTCCTTCATCCGAAGGATCTCGCGAGCCTGGATCTCGATGTCCGAGGCCTGACCCCCGACACCGCCCCATGGCTGGTGCAGCAGAACCCTCGCGTGCGGCAACGCGTAACGCTTGCCCTTGGTACCGGCGCCCAGCAGCACTGCGGCCGCTGACGCCGCCTGGCCAAAGCAGAACGTCGACACGTCGGGCTTGATGTACTTCATCGTGTCGTAGATCGCGAGAAGTCCCGTGATATCGCCACCCGGCGAGTTGATGTAGAGGTTGATGTCCTTGTCGGGGTCCTCGGACTCGAGGAAGAGCATCTGGGCACAGATCAGGTTGGCGATGGTGTCGTCAATTGGCGTGCCTAAGAAGATGATTCGCTCGCGCAGCAGGCGGCTGTAGAGGTCGTAGGCCCGCTCGCCTCGGTTCGATGACTCAACAACGGTGGGGACGAGGTAGTTCTGGGCTCGATAGTGTTCGTTCACGTTCCCACCTTAAGCGTTCGGCTCTTCGGACTGGTCAGCGCGCAGCAGTTCTCGGTCAATCTCGATGCCTTCAGGGTCGATGAACGTCACGTTGTCCATCAGCCAGCGCGAGGCCTTCATCTTGGCGACTTCCGCGTTGAACGTGGTGACGCGTCCGGTGTCGCGCAAGTTGGTGCGCAAGAGCTCGGCGTCGACGTCCATGGATTCAGCCGTCTTCTCGAGCTCCTCGTCGATCTCTTCCGGGGTCGCCTCGAGATCCTCCGCCACTACGAGAGCGCGCAAAGCGAGGTCGATGCGAACTCCGCGCACGGCGTCCTCGCGAAGCGTGGCCAGCAGCTGTTCGGGGGTCTGGTTCGTGACCTGCAGAAACGACTCGAGGTTCATGTTCTGCTGGGAAAGGCGGTGACCCAGATCGTGCAGGCGCTCGTTGGTCTCGGCGTCCACCAAGACGTCGGGCACGACATCCTCGTCCACGAGTTCACCGAGTGCGACGAGCATCGAGTCGCGCTGGGACATCTGCGCTTCGACGATCTTCATGCGGCGCATCTGGTTCACGATGGCGTCGCGCATCTCCTCGGCGCTGGTCCAATCGGTGTTCTCCAGCACCCACTCGTCGGTGAGCTCCGGTAGCTCGCGCTCTTTCACCTGCTTCAGCTTCATCTCGTAGGTGGCCACCACGCCGCCGCCCACGTTGCCGTTCAGCTTCAACTCCTCGCCGGCCTTCAGTCCGAGGATGAGCTCATCGACCCCCTCGGTGATGGTGCCCGATCCGACGGTGTACATGAAGTCGCTCATCTCGAGGGGCTCGACGTCGGTGCCGATCTGCTGGACGAGGATGTCCATTGTCACGAGGTCGCCCGTGACGATCGGACGGTCAACGTCCTTCAAGATGGCGTCGGTCTCACGGTAACGGTTGATCTGGGCTTCGACCTCGTCGTCCGACACGTTGGGCGACGGAAGCGTCACGCGCAGGTCGCGCTGGCCGGTGATGGTGACGACGGGACGAACCTCGACCTCGGCTTCGAAGGTGAAGGGACCTTCCTCCTCGCCGCTCGTCACGTTGATGTCGGGCTGACCAATCGGGTCGATGAGGGTATCCGCGACGGCGCGGGCGTAAAAGTCGGGCATCGACTCGCGGATCGCCTCGGCACGCAGCACCTCGAGGCCACCGATGTGGGCGACGAGCACGTTCTTTGGGACTTTGCCCTTGCGAAAACCCTTGACGCTCACCTGTTTCGCCAGCGAAGCCGCCGCGGCGTCAAGCGCCTCGTTCATCTCGGCGTCGTCGAGTTCCACGACGAGCTTGATTCGATTGTTGTCTAGGGATGTGGAGATGGCACGCATAAGAGAAGCCAGCCTACCGGCTTGTCTGGCTGGACTAAATCATGATGTTCAGGGCGTCAGAAAAGGCCCGGGCCAACTCGAGGTTCCCGCGAACACGAGTCGCCGACGCCGCGAGGAAGGCCTCGGCACTGATCCGACCCGCCGCCCGACGCCAGAAGAGAGGCACGGGAGTCGTGATTTCGAGGGTAGGCGGCGCCGTCGTCGAATCCAGTGGCTGCGCGCGTCCGCCGCTCACTTCAAGCAGGACCGTTCGTCCCAGCCGCCCACTGAGATTCACCTGGACGACGGTACCGTCGGGGGAATGCATCTTTCGTCCCACGATGTACGGCAGGGCAGCCTCGAAACGATTCACCACGATCTGCTCGCCCGCCCCGTGGTCGTCCTCGGGTTGCAGCAAGGCATCACGGATGTCCTGAAGATGGATCCAGCTGTCGAGCACGCGCGTCTCCTGGAAACGGTGGTAGGGCCGCTCCCCTTCCGGGCTCCAGCCGACCTTCTCCCACTCGTCGTCGCTGAGCGAGCGCAGCGCCGCGAGCGAGCGCGTGGACGCGTCTCGGAACTGATCGAGCACCTCGCGGCCGCGGTCGCCGCGGCGGACCTGCACGAACGCCTCATTGAGTTCGCCAATGGGGTTATGGACGTACTCGGGCCACGGTCCTTCGTAGGTCGGAACCGGCGCGCCGTGGAGCATCACCTCGAACCCGAGCAGGTGACTGATGACGTCTCGAACGCTCCACCCCGGGCAGGCCGTTTTCGCGTCGTACGCCTCCTCCGGCTTCGGGCGCATCAGTCGATCTATCGATGTCCACGTCTCGTCGAGCGCATCGATGATCCATTCGTAGGCCACGAAAATCCCCCTCCCACCCTTGCCTGCAGCCTACGAAGTGAACGGCGGCGGCGAGAGCATTAACGAAAATGTGCAACGATGGAGCGACGGGAAGTAGCGCAGCTTGGTTAGCGCGCCTGGTTTGGGACCAGGAGGCCGCGGGTTCGAATCCCGCCTTCCCGACCATGGGGACTTAGTGGAATTGGGCCCTACCACTGAGTGGAATTCGATAACCCCCCTGAGTGAAGCGGGTCATCGTAGGCTCGGCGACCACAACCCAGATTGCGCTGAACCCTCGCGGTTGAGCATTGGTACCCGAAACTTCCAGGCGCTTCGCTCGCTTCCAACGCTCCTCGCAGCCAGGGCGAGACTCCGGTCTCTACGAAAGAGCACTGCACCGGCCGGTCATATAGTCGGGCTTCCTCGGAGCGGAGCGATTCGTAGGAATCCGCGCTCCGCCTAGGACCCTCTCTAGCCTCAAAGAGTGACCCCGCGACCAGTGGACGCAGGAAGCGACGACGCGCTGATCCGCGTGCGTTTCGGCGATCGGGTGGCGAACGCCGTGGACGCGATGACCAAGGAGTTCCGCGGGCTACGAAGTGGTGAGGCCGAGGTGTTCGAAGCCATCGGGGCCGACCCGATCGCCTCGGTCGTCAAACTCTGCGACCGGATCCACAACCACTCGTCCATGGTGGGGGTCCTCACGCCCGCGATGATCTCGAACTACGTCGACGAGACGACCGAGTACTTCCTGCCAATGCTGCAGCGGGCACGTCGCACGTTCTGCGACCAGGAGCCGATCTACGAGGCGCTGAACCTGGTGTTGCACACGCAGATCGACCTGTTGCACGCCCTGTCCGGGACCATGACGCTCTGAGCGGGTCGTTCGGACAAATGGAAAGGCCAGTAGATCAAATCGCCGCGTTCGTCCCGACCTTCTGGGATCCGGAATCCGCCGTGCTCTCTTCGACGGCAAACGAGCGATCCGTTGAGGCGGCTAGGGACAAACCTCTCCACTTCAGACCGGCCAGCACAAAACTGATGACGGCAATCATGAGGCAATAACTGGCTACCAGATTATGGCGCCCGAGCCCGGCCGTTCCATCGCCGAACACGCTCATCAAGCAACTGACGCAGGCGGCGACCACGCACCAGATGACCAGCCCCTCGTCCGCCTCGAGCAGGTGGACGCGACTCGACTCGCCACGGAGGCGATCGCGTGCCATCATCACTACTCCCACGATCATCACGACGACGGTGACCACGCCGAGGGCGCCGCTCGTGAATGGGATCATGACTAATCGCGCCACCGCTTCGCCGCCGAGCCACCAGAGGTCGACCGCTCGACTCCACAACGAGACGTCGTGCCCGCTGGCGCCCCCCGTTCCGTTGCCCAAGTACGCAATCGACGGGCTGGTACTGGCCACCAGAGACTGCCCGAGGAGGCGTGCATCCATGATGGGATTCCTCAGGAGATCCAGACGAACCGCGCTGACGTGCCCGCTGACAAAGCTCTCCCATCCCGGAATGTGGCCCCAACGGGTAGGGACTTGCCAATACGAGATCCCCTTCATCTGCAAGAGCTGGTGGGGCATGCCGTACGTGGACACTAGAGAGACGCCCAGCAGCGGGATGGCGATCGTGGTGAGGAAGTCAGTGCTGTACGTGGTGTGCGCCATGGTCTGCAACAAGGAACTTCGCGTTTCGATCCCTACGCTCAGCACCACGAGGACGACGCTCAGCACCACCAGGGCGGAGCGCGCGAGGAGTTCCGCGAACGCCGCGGCGGAACCCGAGCGCTCCCTGGCTCGAGCGCGTGATCGCACTGCAAGGGCCAGCGTGACGACCTGCGCCACGACGCCCACGACGGCGATCGCCACGAAGCTGACGTTGCTGAAGGCGACGAAACCTATCGCCAGTGCCATGGCGCCCCAGGTGGCGACTCGCCGAGGCGCAGACGCCGCGTCGTCTCTCGTCCCGAGCCAGGCGATCAACAACGCCGCCGTGCCCGCGAGCGCGGGGCCGTCGGAATACAGGGAGTTCAACCATCGACTGAACACCGGCAGAACCACCACGGCGAGGACCAGCACCTGAAGGTGCGCTACGCGGCGGCGATACGCCACCAGAAGCACCAGACCCAGTGCGACCACCTCGGCGGCGACCAGGTCACTCACGTGCACCGTGGGCCGCGAAAGATTCAGCGAGACGAGTTTGAGCAGCAACCTCGAACTACCGTCGGTCACTTGCGAGGCCACTCCTGCCGATGGCGAACGCTCGGCCGCTCCCGTGGTCTTGGACAAGGCGTCGAGAACGTAGGTACCGCCGCCGAGCGGGCTGAGTGTCGAGGGGACGTACGAGGAGGCGGCCCACGTCCTGGCCTCGTCGCCGTTGTTGACCACGGAGATCCCGTTGCCTCCGAAGACCCCCGACTCGCCGGCCAAGACGAGGAGCAGGGCGATCGACAACACGATTACGCCGGCACCCGATCGGTTACTCCAGAGCCTACGCATGGGTGATCCGCAGGTAGCCCATGACGTCCTTGACGATGCGCTCCGACGCCCGTCCGTCCCCGTACAGGTCGCGCACCTTCGCCATCGACTCGTAGGTTTGCGCGTCGTCGAGCAGCCGTCGCACGCACGCTTCGATCCGATCGGCGTCCACCCCAGCCAAGACGCCGGCGTTGTTTTCGAGTACTTCGGGGCGCTCCGTCTCGTTGCGAACTATCAGGACCGGCTTGCCGATCGACGGGGCCTCCTCTTGGATGCCGCCGGAATCGGTGATGATCAGATGGGCGTCGATCAAGAGACGGATGAACTCCTCGTAGGGCAGTGGCGCCAAAATGGTGAAACGGGCCTCGGCGCCGACGAGATCTCGCCAACGTTGTTGGAGTTCCGGATTGGGATGGCTCACGCACATGAAATACGTGTCCGGGTAGCCGTCTCGAATTGATCGCAGCGCGGTGGCGATCTCGTCGAGCGTGCGGGCCTGATTCTCGCGCCGGTGCAGCGTCACCACGACCATGCGGCCCGCTGGCACGCCCTCGTGACGCCGTGCCGTAGCGCCAATGCGGTCAATGACGTAGCGCATCGCGTCGATACCCGTGTTGCCGGTCACGGTCACTCGAGATGCGGGCACCCCTTCGCCGATCAGTGCGTCATAGGCTCTTCGCGTCGGCGCAAAGTGGATGTCCGCCAGCAGCGAGATCGTCCGGCGGTTGGCTTCCTCGGGGAAGGGCTCCGTGATGCTGGGAGTCCGTAGACCCGCTTCCACGTGGGCCAGGGGGATTCGGCGATAGAAGCCGGCGAGGGCCCCCGACACCGCCGTGGTCGTATCGCCCTGGACCACGACGATGTCCGGGCTCTCCTGCTCCATGGCCCGGTCGAGTTTGCCAAGGACTTCGCTCTGCCAGCGCCCAATGCTGCCCGAACGATCGTCCCGGGACAACTGAATGTCGGGGCGAAACTCGAAGAGCCGCTGGATCTCGTTGACCGGAGCATCGTGCTGGCCGGTGTTGACCACGATCAAGCGCACGCCGTCCGTCTCTTGGAACTGCTTGATGACCGGTGCCAGCTTGATCGCCTCGGGGCGCGTCCCGTAGATGACCATGACGGCCGGAGGACCAGGGGCAGTGCAACCCAAGGTCGTACGTGAGCGCAGATCAACCGGTGGCATCTGTGGACTGTCCCTAGTGGTCCAACGACACGGGCTGGAGTTCTCGTGAGGTCTTGGTCCAGCCTCGCCGTCTCGTGATGGCCCTCGACCACGCCCGGACGGTCGCGATGCTCCAGACGTAGGTGTACAGCGCGAAGACCGCCGAGTAGAAGGGGATCTCGTACCACCGCAGCGGGTGGCGAGAGAACTTCTGATAGGAACCGAGCCACAGGCCCAACGGAGCGACCAGCAACACCATCTCGACGTACCGGCGCAGCTCTAAGGAACCGATCGATTGCAGGGCCGAATTGTGCGCACTGAGCAGTCCGGCGTACGACAAGAGCGTTGCCAGGGCTACGAAGGAGACGACGGCCACGCCCACGACGAAGACCAAGTACAGGCTGAGGTCGAGCTTGGCCACCAGCGCCAGGCGCTTGCTACGCCAGATCTTCGGCAGGTGCGTCCAACACTGGTAGTGCCCCTGGATCCAGCGGGTCCTCTGGCGCAGGAGCGGCCGCAGGTAACTGAGTCCCTGCTGGTGCACGAAGACCACATTGGTGAACCGCGTCTTCCAGCCCCGCTCCACGAGCGACAGGCCGAGGTCGAGGTCCTCGGTGAGCGCGGAGCGTCGCCAGGGGAGCGTACCCAGGGAGCTCAGCGCCTCCAGTCGAGTGAACTGCCCGTTTCCACCGAGCCCGACTGAGCCGAGGTAGTCACGCGCTCTCTGGACGAAGCCGGAGAAGCCGACGAACTCGATGTCCTGCATGCGCAACAGCATGTTCGACTCCGCGTTCTGGATCGTCACCCCGATCTGCAGCTGGCCGACCAGGGGATCATCGAACATGGCCGCGACCACCGTGAGCGTCTCTTGGTCCAGCACCCCGTCCGCGTCGACCACGCCGACTATGGCGCCCGCGCCCCTCTCGAGCGGCGCCACCGACCCCGCGGCCTCTTGTTCGCGCCACTCCATAATTTGGGCGAAGCCCTGGTTGAGGGAGTTCCCCTTGCCGATGCGCATCAGGGGTGCGCGCGTGTGCACGAGCTTGACTCGCGGGTCGCGCTCCGCTATCTCCGCCACAATGTCCGCGGTCCGGTCGTCGGACGCGTCATCGACGACGACGATGGTGATGCGGTCCATAGCCGATCGGAGGTCCAGGGACCGCAGGTTGGTGATCGTCTTCTCGATCACGCGCTCCTCGTTGAGCGCCGGGACCAGCATGTAGAAGTGCCAGGGCGTGCTGGTGGGCGCGGAGATGTCCAGCGCACCAGCGTGGCGTGGTCGCGACGTCCGGGCCAGGACCGCCTGGAGGGTCCACAGGCCCACGTAGTACACGATGAGCGCCATTGACGCGTACGTCGCCCACGTCACCTCTACCTGCACTGGCGGCCGCCTTCCCACTCAGGCGTATATGGCGAAAACTGCTTCACTCTAGGGCCGGCTAGTAACTGAAGATGGGGAGGAAGAAGAAGTTTCCGGGATGCTGGACGAGGTGCGCACTGATGTCGTAGGTGTGCCCTCCCCGCAAACTGACAGTTCGCGACCCGGTGATCGTCCCTTTCTGGTTGCGCATGACGATCACGTAGTTCCCGGTGGCAAAGTGGGAGAGATTACGGTAGTCACCCTTCCCGTTCGTCTCCGCGACCGCCACCACGTGTGCGCTCTGGTGGCCGGGGCCATTGACGGTGTCGAGCTTGACCATCACGTGCGACACGCCATGGCCGCTTGACGTGACGAGTCCGTAAATCTCCGAACTCCCGCGACCGTGCGACACCGAGATAGCCCAGGACGCCCGGGGGCTGGCGGTGACGTAGCCCACCATGAGGAGAAGTACGAGCGCTGACGCACAGCCGGTCAGTATCTTCTTGCGCTGAAGTCGGAATCGCGAAACGACGATGGCTTGGGGCATCAGGCACCTCCTGGACTAGCCAGTGGCGACATCAGGGCTTGCCCTGGGCAACGGTCGTCTGGATCGTCCCGCCCAAGCAAAGCGCCCCGCTGGAGGAAAGGTCATTGTACCACAATCAGGGTGCCTCGGCGAGTGTGTGCAACTTGGCGATGGGCACCGTAGTAGTCGCCGCCACGCCGTGGCCAGAGAGGAGCGGTGATGAGTTCCGCTACAACGAATTTCGCCCCGACGTCGCGTCCGGCCAAGCGCGGACTTTTCGGTCTCGTGCTAAGGGCCCAGGCCAGAGGGAGCTGTGCCGGCAGCGTTCTAATCACGTCATGTCGATGCTTTACTACTGGGAACACTTCGTGCTCTTGACGTGACTGTGGTGAGCGACAGGCAGCCACGGCGAGCGGCTCAAACCCCGCTAATTTTCGAAGAGTCAAATAGCCAGTGATTGATGACTGGTACGGGGTACTTGCGGGTGGAAGGACATCTTCAACTTCCTTGGGCCTTGCACGGTGCCCGGTTGCACCGGGGTGATTCGGTTCCGGAATTGTGGAATCGTTGTTTCAGAATTGTGGATCGAAAGAGTTAGACCCCTTAGGTTTGGCGAAAGGAGCGCGTCGCCCTTCAGGGAGTCTGATCGGTGGACGTTGAATGCCTGTGGGAAGGGGGCCCTGATGAATGCACCCGGGTTGGAGGTTGACTTTGGTAGGGGGCTGGACTCACTGATCTTCGGGGCCAGGTTCCTCGACACCCTGGTCGAGGGAATGATCCTTGTTGACCGTGAGGGGCTAGTTGTCGACTGCAACAAAACCGCCGGTGAAATACTCCTCGTCGAGGCCGATGACCTACTGGGCGCCAACATATTCACGTCTCAGCTGGGAATCTCGTTCGAGGACGGCTCGCCGGTTTCCCTTGGCGAGCACCCAGTTATGGTGACGCTGCAAACCGGTGAGGCCTGCCACGATGTGAAGATCGCCGTGGACCTTCCATTGGCGCGACGGTGGCTGAGGACCGACACCACCCCGTTCACGCTTGAAGGATCAGACCAGGGCGCGCTCGTCAGGTTCACCGACATCACCCCTCAGGTATGGAGGGAAAGGAATTTCCAGTTTCTCCTTCAGGTCAACCGACTCGTGGTTTCCGCGACCGACGTGTCGGAATTCCTCGAATGTCTGTGCACGAGCTTTGTCGAACTGGGCCGTTGTGCCTTGGCTTCGATCAGCTTCAGTGACACGGACCACGCGGGTGCCATCGAGACTCCCTACGCGGCGGGGGCCACCGACTTCCTCTACGCCGGGATGGGTTCGTGGTCAGCTCGGGAGAAGGACGGGCTGGGACCTACCGGGACCGCGATGCGCACCAGGGTGACGCAGGTGGCGAACCTCCTGGCTACCCATCGCGGTTACGAGCCGTGGCGAGAGCGAGCGGAGGAATTCGGGTTTAAATCGCTCGCGGCCATACCATTCGCCTTCGGACAGCGGGCGGCGGTACTGACTCTTACCAGCGCCCACTCCCACGCGTTCGACGAGATGGCAGTGCAAGGCCTCGACGCGGTTGCGAGAGAGATCGAGTTCGGCGTCTCGCATCTCCGCTCAGTGAGTGATCTTGCGAAGGCCCTTGACGGGACGCTCGCGGCCTTGAGCCAGATGACCGAATCTCGTGACCCCTACACCGAGGGCCACCAACTCAACGTCGGCTCCCTCGGCGCGGCCATCGCTGCCCATCTGGGCCTTGACGCGACAATGATCGAACTCATTCGTCAAAGTGGGGAGGTGCACGATGTCGGCAAGATCGCCGTTCCCGCCGAGATCCTCACTCGCCCGGGACGGCTGGACGTCCTCGAGTTCGAGATGGTCAAGACTCACACCAACGTTGGTGCTCACATCTTGGCCAAGGCCTCGCTGCCCTGGCCAATCGCGGAGGTCGCCCTGCAGCATCACGAGCGAATGGACGGTTCGGGCTATCCCAATGGCCTATGCGCCGGCGAAATAAGCCAGCCTGCGAGGATCATCGCGGTAGCTGACGTGGTTGAGGCCATGGCCCAGCATCGACCCTACCGGCCGGCACTGGGTATCGACAAGGCCCTCGCCGAAGTGGCAAAGGGTGCAGGGACGCTATTCGACGCCGATGTCGTCCAGTCTTGTCTTGCCGTGTTCGAGACGGGGTTCACCTTCGAATCAGGTTCCGGAGTCATCGATGACGCATTGATTTGAGCGTGCCGCGGCGTCACGATTCACGAAGGTCGCACCACCGCACTTAAGCTCGAACCGATCGATAGGCACCTACGATAAGACGGTGTACATCGTGACGCTGACATATGTGGCTGACCTAACTGAGATTGATCTTGCGCTTCTCGATCACTCGGCCTGGCTCGACATCAACTACGCGGATGGGGTGTTTCTCGCCTCCGGCCGACAGGTGCCTCGCTTGGGTGGCGTTATTTTCGCCGACGGCGTAACACGCGACGAATTAGACCGTCGTCTGGCTCTCGACCCACTCAACAAACGAGGTCTTGCTACTTACGTCGTCACCCAGTTCAGTCCATCGCGCACATTGCCAAAGTTTTCGTCGTTGATTCCTGAGTAGTGTCACTCAGCCAACTACGTGAAACCGTGTTGAAGTGACCATGGGGCTTCTGAAGGTTTCAGTCGACATCTAACGTGTGAAAATGTTGGTTGAGCCGGTCGCTCGGGTGGGTGGCGTCAAGCAGGACATAGGAGAACTCCACTGCGGTTACCGTGGTCCCATTTGATCAGTCTAATTTTTCAAGACGGGGTTGGTCGTGTCCTCGCCAGGTGACACTACGTTGTGCGGATGGTCGTCCACTACCAGTATCGTGCCACGTGCCTGTAACACGGCAGCGTCAAGGCAGCCCGGTAGTTGATGCAGGGCGAGAAATGACGGGCGCCCTTTCTCGCGTTCGCTATCCGGGTCTTCGTGATTCTGGGTTTAGTGCCACTCGTGGCGGCTGGAGTGGCAGCCCTCGTGGCTCGGATTTAGGGACTTTGCCCGTCGAGGGATCTGGCCGATCATAAATGTCCACGTAGCTCCACCCGAGAAACCCAACGTACGCCTGGTGCCGACGTGGATCTACTGTACTCAGACGGATAACCCTAATCTCTAGAACGCCGCGACAGTCCCTCCAATCTCTTCGCGGACCTTCATTCATGAGCACAAGCTCATAGAGAAGGGATTCACTAATGGATAAAAAGCGAAAGATGAACCAGGTTGCCTTGTTGGGAGCCGCGGGATACGACTATGACTACGACTGTCACTTGATTGACTGTCGCTCACATGGCGGATTTAGTGGTTCACCGTGCTTTGTGGAACTCATGTTTGTTCAAGGAATGGACGCGCCGAACGACGTGATTGGCGCGCCGCTGTACCGTGCTCTCATGTGCGGGATGTTCACGAAACATTACGACGATTCGGATGATCCGCAAGCGAATCCCGATGCGGCGGTGAGCAGACTGGGAGTTGGCATCATGGTGCGAGGTGAGGACATCAAGAAGGCATTGTTGAGCGAAGAGATGAAAGAGGACAGGGTGCGGCGAGAAGCAGAAAATGGGGAACGTTTAGCCAAAGCTCCCAAAGTCGGCCCTAGCGCGGCCAGGGCTCAGCCCGTACCGACGAGCCTTGAGTCCAACGAATCGGATTCGATCACTGCGACCACAGACTTACTCAAGAACCTCCTGCGAGCCCCGAACGACGAAATGCCGGACGATCAGTCTTGACCAACCAGTTCCTTCCACGTCAGACGACGACCATTGATGCCGGACATAGCAATGTTCGGCCGACCAACCGCTACGGCACTGAAGTGCAAATCCCATTAAGAAGCTCACTGCCTGATGATTGCCGTATGGCGCCAGAACGCCACTCGGCCGAGTTTCACCTACCGCCTCTGTGGCTGAACCGGCTTCAGGGCTTCACAACCGTGTGAAAACCTCCCAGAGCTCGTGTGAACGCCTTCCGGCGGCGGCGCCGGGTTCTTTCGAAAACGCACCTCCCGTAAGGGCTTTCGGAATTCCACTAAGTGCCCACCATGGGGACTTAGTGGAATTAGGTCTTACCACGTAGTGGAATTCGATGTCCCCGCCGCTCCCCTTGGGGAGGCAGCCGGGACATCGTCGAGCAAGCGACCGAAGTTCTGAAGGTGCTGAACGCTCGCCGGGGCGCCACCAATCGGCATTCAGGCAATCAGGTAATTCGGCGACCTGCCCCAAGTCCGCTCTTAGGACCATTCAAACTTCGGGGGACAGGATCCTGGCGATCTCCGAAAGATTGCCCGACGTGGCACGATTCGGAAACAGCTCAGCGGTGACTCCGACGCGCCTCCACACGGCGGGCCGCGAGCATGCCGAACGCAGCAGCGGCCAGGGCGGCGACCCCTCCGATGAGGACTGGGGCGCGGACGCCGACCGCGTCGGCGATCGCCCCGAGGATCGGTCCGCCGATCGGAGTGGTGCCGACGAGGAGAACGGTCTGTAGAGCGAGGACTCGCCCGATCATGTGCGGCTCAGTTCGGATCTGGGCAATGGCGGTCGTCGCCGTCATGTAGGCGACGCTGGCGGCGCCAACCAGGGTCGCCACCAAGAAGGCGAGGGCGACACTGGGGACGGCTGAGAGGACAAGCATGGCCGCCCCAAGGCCCGCGGCACCGACCGCAACGGTCCGGATACTGACGGTGGAACGCCTGGCGACGAGCAACGCCCCGACGAGGCCGCCTGCGCTGAAGGCCGAGTAGACAAGTGTGTATGTGCCATCGCCGCCGTGGAGTCCCTTCTCGACGAAGAGGGGGAACACGACCGCGAAGTTGTAGCTAAAGGTTCCGACGAGCAGGAGCATGACAAAGGTGATCCAGAGCTCTGGCACGCCGAAGATGTACTTGAGTCCGGCCCGGACCTGTCCGGCCCCACGAGACGCCACCGGCAGCCGCTGCAGTTCGGCCGAGCGCATCATGGCGAGTGCGGTAAGGACCGCCACGTAGGACACGGCGTCAACCGTGAAGCACCACCCGTAGCCGACCGTCACGATGAGCAGGCCGGCCAAGGCGGGTCCCGCGATGCGAGCCATACTGTTCATGGCGCTGTAGAGCGTCACGGCGTTGGATATCTCGCCGGACGGCACCATCTCGTTGACGAACGTCCGCCGGACCGGGTTGTCCAACGCCAGCAGTGCGCCTCCTGCAAGGGCGATGCCGTAGAACCCGGCGAGCGGTGCGTTGTGCGTGAACGCCAGCGCCGCGAGCGCGAACGATTCGCCCATCTCGAGCGCCTGCGTGACGTAGAGGAGGTTGCGCTTCTTGGTGCGATCGACGATCACACCTGCCCAGGCAGACAAAAACAGGATCGGGCCGTACTGGCACGCCACCAGCAGGCCAAGGGCGACCCCGCTCCCGGTGCGGTGCAGGATGAGGAGGGTCAGAGCAACATTGGTCAGCCAGTTGCCGGTCTGGGAGATGGTTTGGCCAATGAAGAACAGACGGAAGTTCCGCCACCGGAGGGACGACAGAGTGCGCCGGACGAAACCGCGTCCCTGGGCAAGACTGTCGTCGTCCACAGGATCAGGCTCCTTCGACGGATTCATCGGCTAATCCCTCGGCCCGTGAACGACTCGAGGCTCATCTTCACAGTCAATGAGGACAGGTGCAGCGGTACACGGGCCGACCGACCTGTCTCGCTCGGGCCCGTCGGCCCTGACACGACCTCCCGAACAAGCCGGCCACAAGCGACATCGCCAGAAGGAATGCTCACCACCTGCAGCCGCCGCCTTGCTCCACGACGCCGGGAGCGTTACCCCCTGCGGCGTCCTGGGGACATCCCTCGGTCCTGCCATGGCGCGGCGTCAGGGGACACCTATCAAAGCGCAGATCGCCAAATCGCGAGAGAGGACCACGGTGATCTCGGCCATGGGCTCAACGTTCGTAAACGCCGGTCAGTCGGCCTCTGGCGATCACCGGTGCGGTGAGGGAAGAGAGGAGGGCACGGGGTCTTGCTGCATCGAGTTTGGCGCTGTAAGCGGTGCCACCCTTTTCACCGAGTAAGGCGAAGAATTGGAACGTGTAGCGGTGTGGCCCGTGGCCTTTGAGCGGTTCGGGGCCGTGGTACCCACGTGAGATGGTGGAGCGACGTATCTGCACACCGGCGGCCGGCGCTTTGGCCGATAGCCCACCTAGCGGTAGGTGGTTAGGTGAGTCCAGGCGAAGCGGGTCGATAAGTGCAAGGCAGTGAACGGCTGGCTTAGAAATGGGGCCGTCGAGGTCTTCAACCACCAGTACCAGTTGCACTGTCTCAGCTGGTGGAGGACTCCAGGCGAGGGAGGGGGACACATTCTTCCCGCCGATTCGCTTGCCGGCATGTTCGCTTGGGATCGCTTCACCCTCTCCGAAGCTCTCGCTCGTTACGATGAGCAGCTCTGGTCCCTGCAGGTTCGGAAAGTTCCAGGCCGAATGGATGTCTCGGGCTCTGCGGTTCTTGAGGAGCGTGCCAAGAAGCGTCATTTCGTCTCCGCCAGCATGTCGAGGATCTCAGCGGTCGTGGTGGTCTCGCCGAACTTGGGAACGATGCGATCGATGCTGTTGGCGTGGGCATCGGGATCGATGTCGGTCATAGCGTCGGTTGCCAAGACGACGTGATAGCCGTGGTCATACGCGGAGCGGGCGGTGGACTCGACGCCTGAGGAGGTCGAAATGCCGGTCAGCACCACCTGGGTGACGCCGAGGCCGCGCGGATGAGCGTCGAGTCCAGTGTCGTGGAAGGCGCTCCGCCGCTGCTTGGCGATGAGGTGGTCGTCCGGCTGCACATTGAGTTCGTCGACAAGGTCGGCCCAGTCTGGAGAGTTGATGATCTCGGGCGGGCGGGTCCGAGCGGTGCGCCCAGGTGCTCCACCGGTGACGTTGACCAGCACCACCGGGAGAGCCTGGCGGCGGAATGCGTCGGCCAGGTTGGCAGACCGCTCGACGATCTCTACGGTGGGATGGACCGTGGGTGCGTCGACGATTCCTCTCTGCCAGTCGATCACGATGAGTGCGGGCTTGGAGTCCAAAGTCGTCAGTGCCATCGTTTTCCTCCTTCCTGTAGGCATCGCGGTCACAGGCTCTGCGCCAGCCGCTCAATCAGGGGCGCGGCGACCATCAGCTGTCGAAGCTCAGCAGCGTTGAACCCGGTCGAGAGGGCCATTGCCAGCTGCTCAGCCCGCGCGGTGTGCTTTTCGCCCAGCACCCGTGTGCCGGTCTTGGTGATCGAAAGAACAGAACGCCGCCCGTCGCTCGGATGGGGATGTCGCTCGACGAAGCCACGTGCCTCGAGGGCCTTCAGCGTCGTTCCCATCGACTGCACGCTGATCTGCTCGACCTTGGCCAACTCGGTCACCGAGGTCGGACCGTTTCGATCCAATCGCTTGAGAGCCGAGACCTCCGGTAAGCTCAGGTCGCCCCGAGCTTGCATCTGACGAAGCTGTCGTATGCACAAGCCAATGCTCATCTGCAGAGCCGCAGCAACGTCATCAACTCCTGGATCCTGAGACATATACCAAGACTAGCCTTGCTAGATAAGGGTGGCAAGCCCAGCCTTTCTATGTTTAGGCCTCGCAGGCGAGACAACACCAAGCAGACGGGAGCGCGCGAGACGTATGTCTTGATCCGGTGTCGGAAGTCACCTCGCGATCTCCACCTTCACATCACCGAATTGCGGTCCTTCCCCTTCTGAGGACCTCCAAGTCGTGTGAAAATCTCCGCGAAAGCGTGTGAAAGCGTCTTTCGGCTCGCGCCGCGATGCCTCGAAACTCGAAGCGCCGCAATGGTTCTTGGAATTTCACTAAGTGCCCACCATGGTGACTTAGTCGAACTTGGTCCAATTGCCTAGTGAAATCACGGCCGATGAGTTCCCTCCGGCTCAGTCATGATGCCGCAGCGCGATCGCCTCACGAGGACACCTTCGTCGCAAACGGCATCATCAGGCCTGGCGCGCCGAGCCCACGACAGACCATTTCGCGTTCGCGCACGTACGCACGGTCTTCCCGGGTCATCAGGGTTGCCGTCGCAATACCCGCGACGCGCGCGACCGTAACTAGGCGCCCCAGGTGGGATCGGCGGTGAACTCGACGGTAAGCCACAGGTCCAGGGCGAGCGAGTCGAGCTTGGTCGCGAGCACGTGACGCACTGCGTCGGACTGCGCGACGTTCCACGACGGGTCCACGACAAAATCGATCTCCACGTAGAACTTGCGTCCGATCTTGGTCATACGCAGACGTTGATCACCGAGTCCGAAGACGGCGGCTACTTCGTCGACGGCTTCTCGGGCGGGCAGCGCCAACTCAGTGTCGGGGCTTCCCTCGACGAGCTCGATGAACGTCGTGCGAATCATCTGCACCGGCGGTACAACGAAGGCGAGGCACGTCACGATCACGAGCGAGGGGTCGACGTAGCGCGCGGCTGGCGCCCAGGCGGTCCCGATGATGATGCGCGCGAAGATGAACGCGAGCAGCATCCCGAGCCCCAGGATGCCACCGGCGAGCCACTGCGTGGCTTCGGCGGAGACGAGCTCGAACTCCCGGGCGCTGCGACGCATCCACCACCACAGTCCGGTCGGCAGCACCAGGGCGATGACCGCATAGGCCAGGCTCCACCCCGACGGGATCCGCGCTCCCCCGTGCACGATAGTGAGCACCGCGTTGAACGTCGCGTAGCTGCACGTGGCGAGCAGTGCCACGCCCTCGACGCCGATGATGAGCGGGGTCAGCGCTTCGCGTCCGAAGGGGTAGCGCACGGTCGGGCCGGTCGCTACGAGGTGCGAGACCCGTAGCGCCATCCATGAGAGTCCAATGCCGAGGAACGTGTAGAACCCGTCGAAGAGGATGATCTGCGAGCCGGTGATGACTCCGATGGTGATGCCAGCCGCTGCGAGCACGAAGCCCGTCGCGATGGAGAGCGACAGCGCCCGCCGCTCGAGCAAGAACTCGCGTCGGCGCCGCCGACTGCGGTGCGTTGCGCGGTGCCTCGCCTCTCTTCGGGCGCGGTCCTGCTCGTTCTGCTCGCGGTTCATAGTCCCTACCGTTTCTACCGGCGCTTTGGCCGAAGTTGAGTGATGGCGGGCTGGTTTGTTGGGCGAAAGAAGTGCCGTACGGCGCATCGATGAGAGACGAAGCAGCTTCACACCGGTCTTCCTTCGAACCTTGCCGGGTGCTCGTGAAAGCCGGCCAGATTGAAGGGATTCTCCTCCCGTGAAAACTTCCGTCCCATCGTGAGAGTAGCTTGACGAGATCATTGCGAAGCCCCAGCTCACGTGAGCGTTTGGGAAACTCCACACAGTATCCACCTAACCGACGAAAGAACCTCCTAACGGCATTCGAACCGCGCAGCAAGGATGCGTTGCCACTTATAGAGGGGCAACGTTGAAGCGCTCGGGGCGCCGGATAACGGATTCGCCCCGATACGCGTCAGACCGGGCTCAGGTCTGCTTCTTCGACAGGCCAAGGCTGAGGAGCGCGAACACGATGCCCACCGAGAAGATCACCGTTCCGAAGACGAAGACCTGCGGCGGGGTGCCCACTCGTGACGCCCCGTAGACCCACACCGGGAACGGGACGCTGGAACCGCTCACGAAGTTCGAGGTGACGAAGTCGTCAATGGAGAGCGCGAAGGCCATCAGCGCTCCGGCCAGCACACCGGGCATGATTAATGGCAGAGTGACCAGGCGAAACGTGCCCAGAGGGCTGGCGCCCAGGTCGTACGACGCCTCCTCGAGCGAGACGTCGAAACCCGCCAGGCGCGCGCGAACCGTGACAGTCACGTAGGCAATGCTGAACATCACGTGCGCCAGGACCAGGGTCAGGAAACCCCTTGCGATATTGAAGGTGACGAAGATGCCGAGCAGTGACGCGCCCATGACGATCTCCGGTGCCGCGATATTGAGGAAGAGGATCTGCTCGATGCCACCCTTGCCTCGGAACTTGCGGCCGCGGTACCGGACCAGTGCGATGGCGAGCAGCGTTCCCAGTACCGTCGCGATGACAGTACTGACGAGCGCCAGGCGAATCGAGAGCCAGAACGCAGACGTCAGCCCGGGTATGCTGCGCCACTGCTCGTACCACTGAAAGGTGAATCCGTTCCACGCGAAGCTCACCAACTGCAATCCCGAAATGACGCGGTTGAAGCTGTAGACGATCATCACCGCGATCGGAAAGACGAGGTAAGCGATGACCAGCCACGAATAGATCGGGAGCACGAATCGGCCCAGTCGACGCGGTCGCCGGCCGGCGCGCTCGCTCCCTGTCGATTCGACGACCCGGGCGAAGGGCGTCAGGCTCACAGGTACTCCTCAATCGTGCGCGACCCGAGCAGCTTGGCGTACAGCCAGATGCCGAGCAGAGAAACAACGAGCAGCACGGCCGACAGCGACGCACCGCCGGCGTAGTCCGAGTCGATCAGGAACAGGTTCTGGATTACCGTTCCGATCATCGTGTTCGCCGTTCCGCCGAGGATCTCCTGATTGACGTAGTCGCCGAAGGCGGGAATGAACGTGAGCAGAAACGCGGCAAAGATTCCCGGCACCGTAAGGGGCAGGATCACCCTCATGAAGGCCACCCTCCGATTGGCGTAGAGGTCGTAGGCGGCATTCAACACGCGACGGTCAATCCTCTCGAGCGCCACGTACAGGGGNNATTTTTTTTTTTTATTTTACGGCGACCACCGAGAGGCCGGTACCCAGCACGTGGAAGCCCGACGGCAAGAGATGGTTGCCCTTCAGAAAGGTCAGCACGACGCCGTTGTTGGACAGGATGAACTCCCACACCAGGGTTCGAATGATGAAGGAGACGAAGAACGGCACCAGCAGCATGATGAGGAAGAAGTTCTTCCTCCGGCCACCGTAGAAGGCGATCCAGTACGCGATGGGAAACGATACGACCAGGTCGATGATCGTTGCCGCCGCCGCAAAGATCAGGCTGGTGAAGAATTGCGTACGGTACAGATTGACCACGTGGGGAAGTTCGCCCCAGTTCCACGTCATCACGCACTGGCCTGAGGCCGGGCTACAGGTCTTCAGTGTGATCGACAGCATTATGAGTAGCGGGACAATGAAGAGCAGTAGCAGCCACAGTCCCGCCGGCGAGCTCAGGAGATACGGGGCGAGGCCCTTCCTCCAAGCCGCATGACGAGGCGGACTGCTCATGCCCCCTGGATGATCGGAAGAAAGAGGTTGTTCCACGTATCGATCTCGTCTTGGTTCTTGAAGTTGTAGTAGCTCTTCGAGGCCTTGACTTGCTGCGTCGACGGGAACACGTCCAGTGAGTTCGCGGTGACCGAAGTCGGCAGTCCGATCTCGGGTTGGAGCGATTTCAACGCCGCCTTGTTCCACCCCGTCGGGTGCAGCAATTCCTGCTTCGCATCCGGAACCGGACAGATGTAGTCGTTGTAGTACTCGACGACCGACTCGGTCTGCGGATTGTAGAAGTAGTCCATGCACGTCATCGCGTCCAGGGGGTTCTGCGAGTACTTCGGAATGCACATGTTGTCGGTCCAGAGCATCGCGCCCTCCTTCGGCAGCAAGAGCGTCAGATCCTTGTACTTGCTGTTCAGGTCGGCCTGGAAGATGTCGCCGGAATAGCACATCGACACCACGATGTCGCCGTTCTTGAGGTGCTGGATGTAGCTCTGGTCGTAGTACGACGCGACGATGCCGTCGCTCTTCTGTAGCTGAAGCTTCTTCGCCGCCTTTGCCCAATCGGATTCGGTGGACGTCGAGGGCTCCACCCCAATGGCGAGCAGCCCCACGCTGCCCAGTTCAAAAGGGTCACTCAGCATGCCGACTTTACCTGCGTACTTCTTGTCAAAGAGGATGTCGATGCTGGTGCCCGGGTTCTTCACCTGCTTGTTGTTGTAGCCAATCGCCGTCCAGCCCGACTGCCAGGCCATGGTGTACTTGTTCCCCGGATCCCAGGAGGGGCTCTTCACGAGGGGGCCAGCGAACTTATTGAAATTCGTCATGAGCGAACGATCAAGGGGAATCAGCCAATCAAGCTGAACCATGTAGCCGAGCTGAGGATTGTTGTTGGTGAGCACCACGATGTCATATCCCGTGTACTGGCCGGCCGCCAGCGAAGGTCGGATCTTTTGATAGAACGAGGCGTTGTCCTGGACCACCTCGAGGTAGTTGACCTTGATCCCGGTAGTCTTGGTGAAGTGCTCCAAAGAAGGGTGCTTGCCCGCCAGCACGTCGATGTAATACGGCCAGTTCGCGAAGTTCATCACGTGGTGCAGTTTCTGTTTCTTCCACCATTTGGCCGATCCGATGACGCTCGCCGCGCCGGCCTCGGCCGCGGTGCCACCGTACGTGGCGAGTAGCGCGGATGTCAGGCTGGCGCCCGTGAAACCCATCGCCTGACGGCGCGTGAAACGTCGTTGCGTCATCCCCCGCCACAGCGCCGGATCGATCGCCCCGCTCTGTGGCCCCTCATTCTCGACATGTCCCATTACCGCTCCTTCAACTTTCCGACTCTTCGCCGCCAAGACCGCTCTCCAAGGGCCGGACCGCAAACGTGTGCTCCACGGGCCAACTCAAGAGCACCTCGTCACCACTTCGAGGTGCGAGTTCCTCGCCGATGTTTTGAGCGTAGACCGTGATATCGGCGCCTGAGGCCATCTCCACCAGGTACTGGTTTCCAACGCCGGTGAATGTCGAGACCCTCACTCGTCCGCGCAGCGAGTTCCGATTCGGGCCGACCGTCTCGTTCGCGGCGACGATGCTGATCTTCTCCGGACGCACGCCCACTCCCACCGTCGCGCTCGTGAGTTGATCGGGCAGGCGGGAGGTGGGCACCGACAGCGTCGAGCCGTTGGTCAAGTTGATCGTGGTCACCAATCCGTCGCGTCGGGCGATCGCGCCGGTCAATAGATTCGACGCACCCAGGAAGGTGGCGACGAACTCCGTCGAAGGGTTGTCGTAGACATCCTTGGGCGAACCGATTCCCTCGATCCTCCCTTGACGCATCACGACGAGTCGATCGGACATGGTCATCGCCTCCTCCTGATCGTGCGTGACGTAGAGAAAGGTGATGCCGACTCGCGACTGAATCGACTTGAGCTCGATCTGCATTTGGTGCCGCAGTTTCGCGTCGAGTGCCGACATGGGTTCGTCCAACAGCAGAAGCTTCGGTTCGTTGACCAGTGCTCGCGCCAACGCAATCCTCTGCTGCTGGCCACCCGACAGTTGGTTCACGCGACGTCGTTCAAAATCGGGCAGGTCTACAACCTCGAGAATCGCGCCGACCCGGCGGCGCACTTCGGGCTTGTCGACCTTCCTGCGCCGAAGCCCGAATGCAATATTCTCAAACACGTCGAGGTGCGGGAAGAGCGCGTAGGACTGGAAGACTGTGTTGACGTCGCGGTGGTACGGAGCCATGTACGTGACGTCGTGACCACCAAGCATGATGCGTCCCGAAGTTGGTTCTTCGAATCCGCCGATCATCCGCAGCGTGGTCGTCTTGCCGCAGCCCGAGGGCCCCAGCAAACTGAAGAATTCACCCTCGTTGATATCGAGGTTGAGGTCGTCGACCGCGGGCACGTCATCGAACGTCTTGGTCACGTGCTCCAGCCGCACGTTGACTTTGGCGCCGTCAGTACCTGCGCCGCCCGTCGGACCGTCCGAGCGAATCACCCCGTTCACTTGGCGATCCGTCATTACGTATCGAATTCTTCTGGCGTGGCGTCCCTCGTCCGCGCGACCTCGCCTCTCAGCAATTGGCCCGGAACGTCATCAACAGTTTCGAATCCTCCGGCCGTTTGAGCGTCACGCGGCTCGTGGCGCACAAGGTTGACGTCGCGTCGAAATCCCGGTGGAAGGCTGCTCGCGACCACTGCGTTGGCCCTAATTGCTCCGCACCCGCTCACCACGATCGCCAGTCCCCTCCGCCGTTCTTTGAACACTATCTGCCCACAAGAAGCCTCGCCATACGTTGAACGAGAGACCTATGCGACCGACGTTCGGACGCGCAGGCGCGTCCCATTGCGATCTCCGTGCGGTGACGCCACGTGACGGACAGCGTGAACAATCATCGCTTCTCGCGAAACTGCAGGGTTTAATCAACCAAGTTGATGCGGTGGTGCCCCCGGCAGGAGTCGAACCCGCAGCCTGACGGGTAGAAACCGTCTGCTCTATCCAGTTGAGCTACAGGGGCGCCCCCCTATCGTAGTGAACGACCCCGGGGCCGCTCGGAACTACTTGGTCGCTGTGTCATACTGGAAATGCTTGGTGGGCGTAGCTCAGTTGGTTAGAGCGCCAGGTTGTGGTCCTGGAGGCCGCGGGTTCGACCCCCGTCGCTCACCCCACGCAACACCCGACTTCTTGCCTCTGCGGACAGGAGTCGGGTGTTTTGCTTGTACCACGAAGTAATTCCGACGTGTAGATTTCCAACCATGGCCTGTGGCCTGTCCTAAAGGGGGAACCATGTCAATTGTCCGCGATTCGTTCTACATCAACGGTGAATGGGTGAAGGCCACTTCGGGCCAGACCCTCGAGGTCACCTCATCAGGCACCGGCGAGCTCTACGCCACCATCCCCGCCGGAACCGTCGAAGAGGCCGACCAGGCGGTCGAGGCCGCCGCCGCCGCCTTCAGCGCCTGGGCGAACACCAGCCCGAAGGAGCGAGGCGAGTTCCTCGTACGAATCTCAGAGAAGCTCGCCGAGCGCAGCGACGAGATCGCCCTAACCATCGCCAACGAGGTCGGCATGCCGCTCATGCTCGCCAAGGGCATCCAGGCCGGCCTTCCCACCATGACGTTCGCGGACAACGCCAAGCGCGCCGCGGAGTTCACGTGGGAAGAGGAGCTCGGGAATTCGACGCTAGTGCGCGAGCCCGTCGGCATCGTCGCCGCAATCACGCCATGGAACTACCCCCTGCACCAGATCGCCAACAAGGTGGCCGGATCACTCGCGGCCGGTTGCACCGTGGTCCTGAAGCCCAGCGAAGTAGCCCCCATCAATGCCTTCATTCTCGCCGACATCATCCACGAGATCGGTCTCCCGAAGGGTGTCTTCAACATGGTGACTGGCCTCGGACCCGTCGTTGGTGAGGCGATCGTTGCCCACCCGAAGACCGACATGGTCTCCTTCACGGGTTCGACCCGAGCCGGCAAGCGCGTCATGCAGATCGCGGCGGAGATGGTGAAACGAGTATCGCTGGAACTGGGCGGCAAGTCCGCCAACATCATCCTGGAGGGCGCCGACTTCACAAAGGCGGTGGGCGACGGTGTCTTCAAGTGCTACCTGAACTCCGGACAGACCTGCTCGGCACTGACACGCATGGTCGTCCCTCGCGCCCGCCTGGCCGAGGTCGAGGACCTCGCGGTCGCCGCGGCTTCGGGCCTGCAGCCCGGTGACCCGATCACCGGATCGAGTCTGCTCGGGCCGCTTGTCAGCGCCGCCCAGCAGCAGCGTGTTCGCGACTACATCAACAAGGGAATCCACGAAGGCGCCCGAATCATCTGCGGCGGAACAACCCCTCCCGAGGGGCTCGAGCAGGGCTTCTACGTGCAGCCAACGATCTTCTCGGACGTCACGAACGACATGAGCATCGCCCAGGAGGAGATCTTCGGGCCGGTCCTCTCGATCATCCCCTACGACACTGAGGAAGAGGCGATCGCCATCGCTAACGACTCCTCGTACGGTCTCGCCGGCGGCGTTTGGGCGGCGACCGACGAGAAGGCGTTCGAGGTCGCTCGCAAGATCCGTACCGGCCAGGTCGAGATCAATGGTGGCTCCTTCAACATCCTGGCTCCGTTCGGCGGCTACAAGCAGTCCGGCATCGGACGCGAACTCGGCCAGTACGGCTTCGAGGAGTTCCTCGAGGTGAAGGCCGTCCAGCACAACTAGTTCGCACCGAGCCCGGCGCGGGGCGGTATAGACTCGTCACGCGCCGGTAGCTCAATTGGCAGAGCATTTGACTCTTAATCAACAGGTTCCGGGTTCAAGTCCCGGCCGGCGCACCAAAGTAGTCAAGCTTTACGGACTCATGCATCCCAACTGTCGCGCCCGCCGGGCAACGACACGAAGATTCAAACATTTTTAGGAACATCAGTAACGCGAAACACGTTGCCATTCACATTGCAACGTGTGGGTTCGAGACGGTAGGCCGACTTGTACCTTCTCCGACTGGAGAATCGGTGCCTGGGATTGATGGATCGGAAGGTTCGGTGTCTAGTGGACATTTTGGTTCATACTGGGCGTTTGAGTCTTCCTCGCCTAACTGTTGCCCGAGCCTACCGAAGCAGCAGACGCCGACGTCGACGGCGGTCGCTTCGGCTGAACGAGCCGGTTTGTAGGAGGGTCCGCGGTAGTCCGACTTCGCGCGGTCCTACTGTCCCTTCGCCTGATACAACGCGTCATCGGCCCGACGGAAGAAGTCGGCGACAGTCTCGTGCCCGTCCCAGGTGGCCACGCCGTACGAACACGAGATCCCGTCGGGCGACACCTCGTGAAGCCTCTGGGTCATGAGAGCAATGCCTCTTTCGCCCGAGTTGGGCGCCAGCAACCCGAACTCGTCGCCGCCGAGCCTGGCCAGGAAGTCTCCGCTGCCACGTATCGTGCCTTGCCAGCCTTCCGCGAACTGACACAAGAGTCGGTCTCCCGCTTGGTGGCCATGCCGGTCGTTTACTCCCTTGAAGTCGTCGATGTCCATGAGCACGAGCGACAGAGGGGACCCTTCACGACGGGCCCGCTCCACCTCCTCGGCGACGCGCTCGTCCCAGTACCGCCGGTTCGCCAAGTGGGTCAGCGTATCTTGGCGACTCGTGTCGCGAAGTTCGCGGACGAGGATGGTCACGATGACGGCCATCACCGACACCGTGCCGAATGTGATGAGCCACGCGGCGAGCGGATTCTCGACGCCCGAACTGGTAGCCAGCACAACCGCGTAGGCCGCGCCGGCGCCGGCGATCTGGAGCGTTGCGGCGACTGGCTGGAAGGACAGCGCGACGTACACGGCGATCCAGACGTAGAGGTACGCGAAGTCGATGTGCGTGCTCGGAGCGATTGCGGCACCCGCACTGACAATGACCGTGGCGATGCTCACATTCAACTGATCGAACCAGGTGGGAATCCGCGGCCCGAGGGCGAGGCGCACACCGACGATGACGACCCCAATGACGATGGCGCAGGCGAGAGCGGCGATCACCGCCCCAGAAGGGTTGTGTTCAGCCGTCGTGAGCGCGAGGGCCAGAACTCCCACCACGATCCCCCCTGCCCAAAAGACGACGGCGGTCCCGCTTGGGTCAAGTATTAATTCTTGAAATCGGATGAGTGGGTTAACACGCATCGCTCCCGCCCCAGAGTAAAAGGCTCGTTGGCGCCTGTGAGGGTGACGCTGGCAGAAGGGCGGGCGACGTCACCGTCTGGTGGTCCTTCCTGTCCGCCGGGTGGAAAACTTCCATCAACATAGATGGTACGTCGGAGCGGCGCCTTGGACGAACTCGGGACCGATGGGGCGTGGTAATTAGGTGCCAGTTCGGATTAAGGGGCCGACGTGCACAATCTAATGGCGGACTCAGTTATGGTCGCTGCTCCTTTTCAACTCGGACTTTTGCGTCCTAGGAGATGAAAGACACGACTGAGTTGGCGATAGGGGTCTCGTCGGCTGGCTTCGAGTTCGACCGCGGCCGTTGCCGCGACTTGCTTTGCATCACTGGGGTCTAACTCGACCCCACTGAATTCGAGCCAGTCCACAAACAGCCATACCCCATACCAGCAAACTGGCTCGACACCCCGGCTCTGCAGGATCTCGCTGACTTCTTCCACCGTGTCGGCTCGACCGCGCAGTCCCAGTACCCCGATTCCGGTTCTGGTATCAAACGCGGCAAGTGCGTCCTCCCAGCGCCGCTCCAGAGCCGGTTGCACTGCCGTAGCCTTGGCGTTTCCTGCCATGATTGAGACGATGCCACCCCTATTAGCGCACCGGCAGATCTGATTGATCAACGGCTCGGGATCCTCCAGGTACCCGAGCACGCCATGACACAACACTGCGGCGAAGCGGCGACCATCCAACGCTTCCTCTGCGTTCTCACCATCGGTCTGGACAAACGTCACACGTTGCTGGGCATCAACTGGAAGTCGCTGGAGTCGCTGTTTTGCTTTGTCCAGCATCGCCTGGACGGATCAAGCAACGTCACGTCGTAACCGGCCTGGGCCAGTGGAAACGATTGATGCCCTGCGCCCCCGCCGACGTCGAGGATTGACGCTAGAGCCGGCGGCAGATGTTCCAGCAGTTGATGGTGCAGCACATATGTGCGCACGTACCCCTTCACCGTGGCATACGCGTCATTGGCAAAGCGGTCAACCAACCCGGCCCAGATGTCATTGCTCATCACTTCAAGATAACTGTTAGTGAATGGTGATCTAGAAACGTGGCACACCGCCATGGGTACAAAAGGTACGTGTAGCTCCTATGACTGTCAAGTCGGTGGCCCGACGTGACAAGTCTGCAACCAACCAATGGCGATTGACTTCGTGACGGGGATTCGCGTAAAGGAGTCGACCTCAACAATCCGACTGGCCACTTTCCTCGTGGTCTGCTACCTGAGGCAGATTTCGATCAATTCCCGATTGAAGAATCAACCAATCTGGGCATGTCGGTTACAAGCAGACGTCGTGGCGATGACCAATCGGAGTACGAGAATCAATAAGGCACTTCCATCGATCGCGTAGGTGATCTTACGTAGTCACTGGCCCATCAATCGAGGACCGCCCAGTACCTTTCTGCTGGTGACGGCGCTTGGCCAGATGCGATCCATGGACTCCGAGCCGCCGCAGTGTGCGCGTCGCATCTGCGGGTGGCGTCGGTTCGGCGAACAGGTATCCCTGGATATGGTCGCACTTCATTTCATTGAGGATGGCGCGTTGACTTTGGAGCTCGACGCCTTCGGCGATCGAGTGGAGCCCGAGGGCTCGGGTGACGTCAATAACGCTCTTGACCAGAGCCGCCCCTTCTCGGTCAACGCCGAGTTGATCGATGAAGGACTTGTCAATCTTGATGATGTCGACCGGGAGCACTCTTAGCCGGTTGAGCGACGAGTAGCCGGTGCCGTAGTCGTCGAGGCCGATTCGCAGTCCGAGGGCCTTGAGGGCCTGCAGCCGGGCGAGCCCGGCGTCAAAGTCCAGCATGAGGGAACTCTCCGTGACCTCCAGGACCAACGCGCCGGGCCGAAGTCCGGAGTCTCGAAGAGCCCGGTCGACGCTTTCAACGAGGCTGGGTTCGCCGAGTTGGCGGGCGGAGAGGTTGACGCTGATGTAGAAGCCATCGTCGACTACACCGGCGTGCCGCCACGCCTCTGCTTGGCGACACGCCTCGTTCAGGACCCAGTCTCCGAGTGGGACAATTAGCCCAGTTGACTCCGCCACGTCTATGAAGTCGATGGGGTTCACCAAGCCGCGACGAGGGTGGTGCCAGCGAACCAATGCCTCGGCACCGACCGGCGTCGCGTCGTGCGAGTCGACGATGGGCTGGTAGAAGACCTCGAATTCGCCGTTATCGAGTGCGTGTCGCAGGTCGGCGGTGATGGCGAAGCGCTTCAGACTTTCGTCTTCCATTCCTGGATGGAACAGCTCGAAGCGACCTTTGCCATTTCGTTTGGCCAAGTGCATTGCCAGGTCAGCGTTGCGTAGCACGACCGCGGCGGTGTCGTGGAGTGGCTGTCCGGTAGCGACACCGATGCTGGCACTCACCACCACTTCGCTGTCGCCAAGGAGAACCGGTGACCGGAGAACCTCTTCGATCCGTCGGGCGATGCTCTCGACGGTTTGGGGCATGACGCCGAACTCGACGAGGAAGGCGAATTCGTCACCACCAAACCGGGCGACGGTGTCACCGACTCGCGCGACAGAGGCCAGGCGCTGGGCAATGGCGACGAGGAGCTGATCGCCGGCAAGGTGGCCGAGACTGTCGTTTACCGTCTTGAAGTCGTCGAGATCCAAGAACAAAACCGCCACCGGCGCCGCGTCACGCTGCTTTAGTGCATAGTTCACCCGATCAAGGAACAACGCCCGGTTAGCGAGCCCGGTCAGGGTGTCGTGAAAGGCCTGATACTCCAGGGCCTCTTCTGACAACTTCTTTTCGGTGATGTCCAGCACTGTGCCGACTAACGCGTCGCGACCGTCGTCGCCGACCACCCAGTCCGCCCGGACCTGCACCCAACGCCCATCCGCCTCACCTCGCAACAAGCGGTGGGTGAGGTCGGCCGGTTTGTGGTCCTCGAGACACGCTCTGACCGAAGCGTCCACCGTGTCTCGATCGTCGGGGTGCACCACCTCCATCAAGCCGGCAACATCTTCCAGCGTGGGTCTTCCAAATATCCGGCACAACTCGTCGGAGGAGCGGATCGCGCCATTTAAATCCATTTCAAAACTACCGAGACCGGCGATCGACTGCGCTTCTTCGAGCTGCCAGTGAAGACGTTCCACAGCCTCCTCGGCCAGCTTCCTGTCGGTGATGTCTATGACCTGGACCAAGAACTCCAGGACCGCACCGTCAGCATCAATGATGGAGCGGATATGCAGTTCGGCCCACACAATGGAGCCATCAGGTCGTAGGTAGCGCTTCTCGAACTGGGCGACATCGGTGGTCCTGTTCAGCAGGTCCTGCATCACGCCAAGGCTCACGGCGACGTCGTCGGGGCTCGTCAGCGAACTGAACGACTTGCCAACCAGGTCGTCACGGTCGCGTCCGAGAAGGCGGGCGAAGGCAGGGTTGACACGGCGAAGGCAGCCGGTGCGATCGGTAACAATTGTGCCGACGGCCGCCATTTCGAAGACGTCGATGCCGGTAACAAGTTCAGTCTCGTACACGGGCGTCGAAACCCCTTTGTCGTCGCTCACTCGTTGCCCCTATCGGATTGTCCAATTTCCTCACCATCCTTTTCAGGATGGTGAATCCGCCACTTGAGCATAGGGCAACCGCCAGTCTCTGGTCGCAATACCGTGGTACCGGTGGTTGTCGGTGTCGGCGGGCCGACTTGCACAATGTCCGACTGGCGGTTAGAGCGATGGCGAAGTAATCGCGCCAGATTTCAGAAAGATTCTCCGGATAGGTAGCCGGGCAGATGCGACAATGGAGCGGAAACTCCGCGAGCGACGAGAAGGATCAGGATGAGTGGTGAGCAATCGCCGAAACGCGTCGCAGTCATCATCGGTAGCACGCGGTCGAATCGCATCTGCGACGGCATCGCTCGATGGACTGTCCGAGCAGCACAGGCCGAGAGTTCGCTTCAATATGCGTTCATCGACTTGGCAGAGGTGAACCTCCCATTCCTGGATGAACCGCTGAAGCCCGCAATCGGGCGGTACGAGCACGAACACACCCGGAGTTGGAGCCGATTGGTGAGTTCCTTTGACGCCTTCGTGCTCGTTTTCCCGCAATACAACTGGGGATATCCGGCTCCAATGAAGAACGCTCTGGACTTTCTCTATTTAGAATGGCATGACAAGCCCGTTGGGGTCGTGACCTACGGAACCCGAGGCGGCGGAACAGATGCGTGGGGTACTTCAGGGTCTCCACATGCGGGTTGCCGCCCAGAACGTCGAACTGTCTATCACAGATGCTGATGTGGACGAGAAGGGCCAACTCATCAACATCGAGTCAACACTTAACCCGTTCGCTCCAGCGGTCCAGGCGATGGTCGCGGAGCTATTGAGCTTGCTGGACGACGACCAGCTGCACTGATCTGGTCACTCTCATCCGCGCATGCTCTTAGGTTCCGGGTGCGTTTCCTGTGATGCTCCTAATGGGAGTGGACAAGTCGCTGTGGCCGGACCTAAACCCGCACGCTTTCCGGAGCGATCCGAAATTGTAAAGGATTGGACGAAATGAGAGTTTCAAGATCAGCTGGCGATTGCTCCAAAAAACTAGCCTTGGGCCAGAGTTTCGCCATCCAGCCACGAATCAAGGAGTGTCCATGCCCGTCCTCATCGCGACCATTACCCCGAACGCCGGCCAGCTCGATGCGGTCGAAACCGTCTTCAAGGACCTCATCCAAGCAGTCCATGACGAGGACGGCTGCGAGGTATACGCCCTCCATCGGGGAAAGGACCGCTTGGTTCTGGTGGAGAAGTGGCGCGACATGGCGGCGCTCGACGCTCACGGGTCCGGTGCCAACCTGAAGTCGCTGAACCAGAAGCTCAAGGGCCTGGTAGCAGGAGCACCTGACGTACAAATCCTCGAGGCTGTGCCCGCTGGAGACCTTGCCAAGGGCGCCGTCCATGGGCGGGTCTGATCCGGTCTAGAGGTTGATTGTCGGGCGGATACGTTCGCGCAAGAATGTCACGACGGCTTCAGAGAAGACATCAGTTTCATCAGATCCAACACCACAGAAAACACCACACACCACAACTACTGGGAACTACCAAACCGACCGGAACGGACGAAGATTCCCTACGAGCCTTTGTTTTCCTGGTCATGACGGAACTTGTCTGTGCTAGAATAACGATATGGAAATAACCATTTCTGAGGCGGCCACGACGCTCGATACCTCCGTGCCTAGGGTGACTCGCGCGATGAAGCGCCTGGGTCTCGTCCCGACGCAGGGGTTACGTAACGATCGTCAAGTCCAGATCCTTGACTCTTCGCAGGTCGCAGTTCTCGAGGACGAACTGGGCTTTGCGCCCAACGTCGAGGGGTACACCCGCGAGGATATGTTCGTACTCGCCGCCATCAACCTGAGTCCTTACGGGTTCCGTTCGGTGCACGCCGTTTCGTGTGCGGCCTCTATTAGTGCGACCACGGCGGCCAAGGTGGTGGCACGATTGACCGAAAGCGGCCTCATCGTCGTGTCGCCCCAACAGGAGTTGCTGAATCGCAAAGTACTCACCGTTTCGACGCTGCACGCCAATCGTCACAACAAAGAGTGGCGACGTCTCTCAGAACAGATCGCCATGGTCCGACTGCCGACGGAGATGCCAGCGTCAGCGAAAATCGTCCCACGGCGTTTCTGGCATCTCTTCTGGAACGCAGATCCTCTGAGGCTTCCGATCGCCGAACACGCCAACTTCATTGCCACCCGAATGCTGCTGAGCGATGAGCCGCAGGCGATCGCGTGGGCGGCGATCAATCTGCCTCCCAGTTCCATTGACCACGCAGCCCACATGCGCAGCACGCCGGAAGAAGACCGTCATTGGTTGCGTAGTCTCGCGATGGCCATGTCGAGCGAGGACTGAGGCGTGGCACAAGGACGAGTCCCCAAGGGTTCTTCGCACGGTGGTGAATACGACCGTGCGAAGAACCCGGAATCGACCGTTGCTCTTTCATCGTCGGTCTTACCCGACGAACTGGTGAAGAAGATGCCACCAGGCACCAGTGAGACGTGGTTGAAGATCGCGCCGCTCCTACCGGCGGGCGCCTACCTGTCGGGCGGCACAGCCCTCACCGTGCACCTGCTGCATCGAGTGAGTCGAGATCTGGACATCTTCCTGGAGCGTCCCGAGGATCTCCGAACTCTCTGGATTCAGTTACAAGCAGTCGGTGATGCGCGTGCCACACAGCACGACGACTCCACCATCAACTGCGTCATCGACGGCACCAGGGTCCAAGTGCTCGAAGCAACCACACAGAAGATGGTGGCGCCCTTCATAGTGGTTGGCGGCATGAGAGTCGCGAGCGTCGAAGACATCATGGCAACGAAGTTGAAGGTCATCGTCGACCGTGGTGAACTTCGCGACTACTTCGACATCATGAAAATCGAACAGGACCGCTCGATCATGGCTGAGACCGGATTGGCGCTCGTTATCGAGAAATACTCCCCCGCCGAACCTGATCAATATATTAAGTCGATCGTGAAGGCTCTCGGCTACCTTGGCGATGTCGAGGACGACCCTGCGCTGCCGGTATCAAGAAAAGTGATCGTGGACTACTGGATGAAGCGCCAACGTTCGTTGATGAGGCACATCGCCATGTTCGGCGGCTGACCGCCGTTTAACGATTCACGCGTCTTTTGATCTGTCCGACCATTTCGACCAAGGTTGACGAAGCAAATACTGGCCCGCCAGCCCGTTGCTTGGTCTTTTCGATGACCGTGTGGTCGCCACCGGTCATCACTTCCAGAACGCCGCTCTTGTCGAACAGAACGACGGCGACTCTTTCGTCGAGGGTTCCATGGGTGCGTATTCCGGTCCAATTCGCACAGGTGAATTCAATTGGTCGTCGTAGCACCTCGAGATAGAGGTGGTTGGTGATGGGTATTGGAAAGCTACAACAGGCTGTTCGAGAGATGCGAAGTCAGATGTGACACGCCCGGTGGCCTGCTGATCTCACGTCAGTTTCATCAGATCCAACACCACAGAAAACACCACACACCAGAACTATTGGGAACTACCAAACCGACCGGAACGGACGACCATTCCGTACGAACACAGGGCTGCAACTACCATACCGACACGTCAAAACAGGTGTCACAGTTCTCTTAATCAACAGGTTCCGGGTTCAAGTCCCGGCCGGCGCACCAAAGTAGTCAGACTCTACGGCCTCATGCGTCCCAACGGTCGCATGAGGCATTGGTTGCGATGAAGATTTCAGCGGTCAATATCTCGGGTCGCAAGGCATAGCGATCACCGAGCCGGGCCTCATTGCGGGCCTCAGAAATGCAACCCTTCATTGGCGTTTGGTATAGACGGTGTGGGTTCAGTTTTCTGGCCCGACGTGAAGTCAGTGCAACCCTGCACTGGCTGACCGTCTAGAGCACGTCAGTGTCGAAAGTCCGGTTTCAACCGTGCGCAACCGGTAAGCAACTACCCCGCATCGAGAAGTCCAACTGGAGCATGTTCGCAACTATCACCGCGGGGTGAAATCCGAAGGGCGGGAGAACCGTCCGCAAGCGACGGCTCTGATCAAGCCTGGAGATCGCCAGGACCGAACGGGACGTCGACAGCGTGTTCACGGAGAGTTTCGAGAGGCACGATCTCGAGGGTGCGCTCGTGGGTCGAGGCGAGGACCACGTACGCCGCCGCCCCATCGCGATGGGAACGGAGCCAATTGGCGGCGGTCACACACCACCGGTCGCCGGGCACCAATCCTGGGAACCCGTATTGAGGCATCGGCGTGGTCAGGTCGTTGCCGATGGCCCGTTGGTGCTCGAGAAACTCGGCGGTGACCACGGCGCAGATCGTGTGGCTCCCGTGGTCCTCGGGTCCTGTCGTGCAACACCCGTCACGGTAGAAGCCCGTGACCGGGTCGGTGCCGCACGGCTCCAGTGCCCCACCCATGACGTTTCGATCGACCATGGACCCATTATCACTGATGAACCGGACCCCGTCGGCGACTTCGATCGTCAGTAGGACAGCGCCCTACGGCGACCCATTCGCCGGCCCAACGTCACCGTTCTGCCACCTCGTGCTCGCGCCTCGTACCACTTGGGTCCCGATAGGTGTCTGGGGCCTAACGCGACGGACGCCGACCACTGGCGACTCGTGCCCCTCCTTGGCCTTACTAGCCACAGTCCGAACTCAATGATCTCTAGTTCGAGGATCTAGGTGTGGATCTCAGCCAGCACGGTTCGCATCCTCTGGCGCCCTGAATGAGACTCAGGCTGTTCGAAGTGACACGAACCATACAGCGACGTCCCGAGGCGATATCCAGTAGTTCAAATCCAGATCGACTCATCATGCGCAACGCCGAGGCGTTATGCTGACGCGATCCTTTGCTTCAATCGTGAATGTGTGCTCCGTGACATCGGTGTCATGCCGCAACAAGATATTTGGGGAACTGAGTTCGGGTCTGAGGGAGCGGCGGTGCGACGGTCGAAATCAATCTTGAGTCCGACCGCTATGGCGACACAATCTGCTGCGCAGCGCCGCGCGACGAAAGAACGCGTGGCCTACTCTTGCACGGACGTTCTCAAGAACATTTGCCTATGAGTAGGTTGCCCGCCAAGACAATCTGGCTCGCCGTTGGATTGATGATCATCTCAATCAACCTGCGACCCGCGATCGTGGCCGTTTCGCCACTGCTCGCGGAGATCCAGGCGACGTTCGGACTCTCGGGTGCCGGAGTGGGTCTGCTCTCAACGCTTCCGCTTCTGTGCTTTGGGCTGCTCGCCCCCCTCGCCCCGCGACTTGTGCATCGCTTTGGGTCTGGCGCCGTCCTCCTCGGCTGCCTCTTCACACTTCTCGCCGGTGTGCTGGTTCGTTCGCTCCCGACCCTGGCTGGTCTCTTCTCTGGCACACTTCTCATCGGGATCGGCGTGGCGATCGCCAACGTCCTCATGCCCGGAATCTTGAAGCAGGACTTCCCCGACCACGTCGGGATCATGACCGGGCTCTACACGATGATGTTGAGTGGCGGCGCGGCGCTTGCGGCTGGAACGACGGTTCCCCTCTACCGGGTGCTGGGCAAGAACTTTCACCTCGCCGTTGGCTTCTGGGCACTACCCGTAGCGTTGGCGATCGTTCTCTGGCTGCCGTCACGCGCCCTCGGTCGTCGCACGACCGCGTTCGACCAGCGACGGCCGATAAGTGGACTCTGGCGCAGTTCGGTGGCTTGGTCGCTCACGATCTTCATGGGCCTGCAGTCTCTCGAGTTCTACGCGACCGTGACCTGGCTGCCCACAATCTTTCGCGACCGTGGCACACCGAGCGAGACCGCTGGCTTTCTGCTCGCGCTGGTCAGCATTGTGGGGATGCTAGGCGCCTTTGTCGCACCATGGATCGCCCACAAGATGACCGATCAACGTCTCGGAGTGGCGATTGGTGCCGTTACCATGGCGCTCGCCATTACGGGGCTACTCGTGGATCCCCACCACCTTGACGTCCTATGGGCGGTGCTGTTGGGTTGGGGACAGGGTTCTTCGATCGGTCTGGCTCTCATGATGATGGTTGTGCGAGCCTCGAGCCGTGACGAAGCGATGGCACTTTCAGGTATGGCTCAAGGATTGGGTTACTTGATTGCGTCGATTGGTCCTGTGTTGGTCGGTGGCCTCTTCGACTTCTCGCACGGCTGGTCGGTGCCGCTCATCGTGCTGCTGGTGCTCCTCGGTTTTCAAGCAATTGCCGGTGATTACGCGGCCCGAGATCGCACAGTCGGTTCAGCGTTGGCGAAGGTCTGATAACAAACACCGGCGCTTAGCCCATTGAATTCAATACCGTAGAACGGTCGGGGCGTACTACGTGGCTAAGACCGTCCAGGTGCTTCTAGCGCAGGGGCAAGAACTTCACACCGGTTCAGCCGCTTCGCAAATCTTGAACTCTGCTGGCGTTAACCGACGTCTGGAGGGGTCGATGCATGAGATTGTTGACGTCGGAGGCCCGACGCAACAGTTCTGCAACCTCGCATTGGCGACTTGAAGGGTAACTCCCATATTCAAACTCGGTAGCCCCCTCGAGGGATCCTTGAATGAGCCAGTGAAGGATCGTGACCCGGTTGCGCCCAGCGGTTCGAGACTCGCATGGAGATCGCCTCGACTCCTTATGTAGATTCGATTAATGTTCCGCTCAATTCGAGGAGAAACCAATCCCGGTCTGGACTCAGTTCTTGAAGCCGCAATGAATGACCCGACGTCTCTGGTCTATGACTCGCATGTGTCGACCTTCCTGCGCCCGCGCCAACGCACAACTCACTTCCATCTCGACGGTTCACAGGGCACCGGCCGCGCCGTCGAACATCTCAACGCCATCCAAGTGCTGGCGCAACATCGGTCAGTAGCGTCTCAAGAACGTGCGAGCAATAGTCGACGCCAAGTTGATTGGGGATTGTGAGTAGCACCGTGTCGGCGCTGGCAATCGCCTCATCTTTGGCCAACTGCTCGATCAACTGCTCAGGCGGCGCGGCGTAAGTCTTACCGAAGCGAGCTATGCCGCCGTCAATGTAGCCAATCTGGTCCTGTGATCCGTCTTCGCGACCAAAATACGAGCGGTCAAGGTCGCTGACGATCGGAAAGATACTGCGACTGACCGAGACACGAGGCTTACGCGTGTGGCCCGAACTGGCCCAGGCCGTGCGGAACAGATCGATCTGCTCGGCCTGTAGTTGGTGGAATGGCACGCCCGTGTCTTCGCTCAGAAGCGTCGAACTCATCAGATTCATTCCCTGCTCGGCCGCCCACTCGGCGGTCCTCCGGGTCCCAGCACCCCACCAAATCCGCTCACGCAGACCGTTCGAGTGCGGCTCGACTCGAAGCAAGCCGGGCGGGTTGGCGAACATTGGTCGCGGGTTCGGCTCGGCAAAACCCTCACCCTTTAGGACCTCCAGGAAGGCCCGCGTGTGCTCCCGTGCCATGTCGGCTTGATCGGTGCCATCGGCCGGAACGTAGCCAAAGTAGCGATAGCCCTCGATGACCTGTTCAGGTGATCCACGACTGATACCGAGTTGCAAGCGCCCGCCCGCGATGAGGTCAGCGGACCCCGCATCCTCGGCCATATAGAGCGGGTTCTCGTAACGCATGTCGATGACGGCGGTGCCGATTTCGATCCTGCTCGTCCTTGCACCAATGGCGGCGAGGAGCGGGAACGGCGATGAAAGTTGGCTCGCGAAGTGATGTACCCGGAAGTACGCGCCGTCGGCACCGAGTTCCTCGGCCGCGATCGCGAGATCGATGGACTGCAGCAAGGCGTCCGACGCCGAGCGCGTCCCTGAGCGCGGCGAAGGCGCCCAGTGACCGAATGACAAGAATCCAATGTTTTTTGTGACCACGAAACCATCCCCGAGACTGCCTCTCTCAAACCTATTCGGTTATGTCGTCTCTTGGGACAACCACAACTTCGGCTCTTCAAGTTCAGCGACCCTTACGGCGTTCAATCATCATCCGACTGCCAGTGAATTCAGAGCATTAATTAAGCCGACGAAATCGTTTGTCTTGCCACCGTCGTAAATCCGATCCCGTGTTTGCCAGAGGCCCGGCGTGACAGGTCTGCAACCTTACACTGGCGGCTTGACGCAATTGCGCCCTGACTGGTGTCGGAGGGACGTCCACAATCTCCAACTGGCGAGTCGAAGAGTGGGAGGGCGAGGTGATCTGACTGCTTACCTTGAAATGTTCCCCGCAATCCAGACGATGTGGTAGAGCGCGGTGGCCAGGAGAAGACCGACGTCGACGGCTAGGACTTTGCGACTTGAAGCAGTCTGGCGACCTCGTCTGGCAAGAACCCAAACGCTAAGAGCGACAATGACGACGGGGGGCAGTGGCGGCATGAAGGCCATGACAATGGCGCCCAGCAAAAACGCCCCGACCACCCACGGTCAAAGCGTGCGGACGTTCGGTCGATGCGAGATATTGGTCATCGGCATCTCCCCCCCGAGTCCACGAGTTATCGATCGCCGAACCCTTTCTAGTGTACGGAGGCCCGGCGCAACAGGAATGCAACCTTGCATTAGCGACTTCGGTCTTTGTGATTCACCGAAGCACCGAGATCTGGGTCTATGGCACTTCACCCGGCTCCCTTGAAAGTAGTCTCCTGCCATGGACGCTCCGGGCAACTTGATCGCAGCGGGCCGTGACGCGGACATCTTCGAATATGGCAAGGGAACTGTCCTGCGGCGCTCGCGCAATGGCCGATCTCAGGTGCTCGAAGCTAAGGCCATGGAATTCGTTCGCTCCAAGGGTTACCCCGTCCCAGAAGTCATTGAAGTGAGCGTTGACGGAATCGATTTGGTCATGGAGAGGATCGTAGGCCCGACCATGATTGATGCGGCTTCAACTCAACCATGGAAACTAAGACGTTTTGGCCGAGACTTGGCCGAGTTGCACGATTCCCTCCACCTCTTGTCGGCCCCAGATTGGATGCCGACCGCTCCGTGCGGTCCTGGGGAACGTTTCCTCCATATGGACCTGCACCCGTTGAACATCATCCTTTCGAGCAAAGGTCCAGTCGTCATTGATTGGACAAATGCAGCCCGTGGAAATCCGATGGTCGACGTCGCTGCAACTTGGGTGTTACTGGCCTCCGCAAATATCCCAGGTGGTCGTCTTCAGACAGCGATGGCAAAGGTCGGGCGCGGAATTCTCTTGAGGTCCTTTCTTAGCCGGTTCCCGATGATGGACCTCTCTTCAGTGCTGCCCAGTGTCGTGGAGTGGAAGTGCAAGGACACCAACATGACGGGAACAGAGATCGAACGAATGCGCTCCCTGCTCTGAGCAGGATTGCCCGCCAAGAGGGCAGAATTTCAGGTGCCGGTAGGCCGACGTCAACAATCTAATGGGACCCGACTGGCGGATACATGCTTGGCCGTTGACTCCCGTACTTGACTAAAGGAGAATGATTTGTTCTCGGCGCGTCAGACAAGTCGTGTCAGTTCGTCACCGGTACGCCCAACAGCGGGCCCAGCACGGTTGGTATGTCACCACGCACGACGACGTCAGCGTCGTCGTCGAAGGGCGTTGGATCCGCATTGATGATCAGGAGTCGCGCACCGCGTGACACTGCCTTCGGGACCAGACCTGACACGGGGCGTACCGTCAACGTCGAGCCGACGCAGATCAGTAGTTCACAAGTCTTTGCGAGATATTCGGCCCGGGCAAAATCGTGACGCGGCAGTGGCTGGCCGAAACTGACGACGGTCGTCTTGAGCAGACCGCCGCACTTCGCGTTTACTAGGAGAACGTCGCAGTGGGGATCGAGGTCACCCGCGGTCACCCGATCAAGGATCACGGTGGTCGGCGTCTCCGTCCCGCACTGCAGGCAGCGAGTCATTCGCGAGTTTCCGTGCACCTCAATGACCAGCCTGGGATCAGAGCCGGCCGCCACGTGCAATCCGTCGATGTTCTGGGTGACGATGGCCTCGAGCTTGCCCGCACTTTCGAACGCCGCCAGGGCCCGGTGGGCCGGGTTGGGTTGGGCCGGGTTGGCTTGCTTCACAAGCTCCTGCTGCCAGGAGGCTTTTCGGATCTCGGATGAGGACGTAAAGGCGTCGATGTTCGAGAGGCGCTCGGCGGTCGGATCCTTGGTCCAGAGTCCCTCGGGCCCTCGAAAGTCCGGGATCCCCGAAGCCGTCGAGATCCCGGCCCCGGTGATGATCACCACGGACGAGGATGTCTCGACAAGACGTCGGGCGTCATCGGGCGAGTGACTGGTCACGAGATGAGATCGTACGCCATGACGTGCCAGAGCAATGCCCCAGCTGGTTTTCCGATCTGTGTTTGTCGAGGGCCCGACGTGACAGGTCTGCAACCTTTCATTGGCGGCTCGGTGACTAGAGATCGCCTCAGCCATCTGATCAAACCCCCCTGCCTCGGTTTTAGGAGCGTTAGATTCGCCTTATGCGTCTCCGATTGATTACATTCTTCTTGGTAGTCATCGCGGCGATAGTGCTGCTGTATGCGTTCGGTGGCGCCAGAAGAAATCTCACGAATCTGGCCTCGTCGAATCTAAATGGAAGTCCGTCGGCCAGATTTACGCCGATTTCGACTTCGTTCCCAACGGCTACCCGGGGCTGGGTCCTCGGTACGGCGCGCTGCTCCGTCCGACCAGCGTGCGTGCAACTCCGTTCCACGCGCGACGACGGCGCTACTTGGACGCTGGAAACGCTACCGAGAGCGCTTCTGTCGCCGGTCGACCAGAAGTACCACAACTCAATTGCCGCCCTCAACTCGTCGGGCCTCAATGTTCGTTTCGCGAACGCACGCGACGGATGGATCTATGGCACAGTTGCAAACTTTGACTACTTCGGAGGAATTACGACCTCGCGATGGCTAGTACTTCTTTGGTCGACGCACGATGGCGGGGCGACATGGACGAAAGTGAACCCTCCGGATCTCGCGTCACAGGGCCCAATCTACGACCTCGAGGTTTCCAATTAAAGATTCGGCGTTTGGTGGAGATTTTGGTTGATTCCGGGTAGATTGTCGGTGTTGGCGACGATTTAGTTGGGAGCACTTGGACAAGAGACCAAGTCCTGTCTGGGCTATCACGTGTCCGCTACCTGGTCACGCATCCAGTTCGGTAGTGAAGAATGGCACCCGAAAGGTCGCCGGCGTCACGTACCAGCGCTACCTTTGCCGCCCCAACAACAGTGACGCGGCCCACACTCTGAAGTCGTACGCGAGCGGCAGCGCCACACCTGAGCCGACGCCGTACTCACCGCCAGAACGGTGCCCCAAGCACCCGCTGAGCCGCACGGTTCGAGACGGCAAGACGAAGAGGGCGCGCGGCGTCGAGCGCCAGCGCTACCGCTGCTACCCGAACAACGGCGACGCGGAGCACCGCTTCACCCCGGTGCTGTCGCGCCTCGTGGTGGACCACGGCGAGACGTGCCCCGAGTGTTCGCGTGAACGCGGAGTGAACCAAGGCGACACCAACGTCGCGCACGGCTACAAGTTCACGACGCGCGTCGTTGCCGCAGCGCTCGCCGAGCTCGCGGACGGGGACTCGTACGGCTCGACCGCGGTATGGGCAAAACAGCAGATGCTCGCACTCACGGGCCACACCAGCACACGCATCACGTCGAGCAGTCGCGAGAAGTCGAGGCAACGAAAGAACTCGTGGCGTCTCGCCGCCGACTGGGTCGAGACGTTCAGTCCAGTGCTCTTCGAGCCGTGGGCCGCGGCCGCACGCGCCGAGGTCGATGAGGCGTTCGCGCAACCGACGAAGGACCGACAGGTCGTGTCGCTGCTGCTCGACGACATCCCCGTCTTCGTGAAGGCACGCCAGGGGACCCGCCAGCGTCAGCGGTTCTCGGTGCTCGCGGCCTCGGAGTCGTTTATCGACCTCGACAAGGGCCAACGCGTCACGCGACTTCGTCTGTTGCGCGCCTACCCCGACCACTCCGGTGACGCTTACAAACTCGTGCTGGCCGAACTGGGCTACGTTCCCGACATCGTGATGGCCGACGGCGGGACCGGCATCGGGGCAGCCGTGCGTTGGCTCGAGAAGAGCAACCCGGGCAAGCCCTTCGCCGTGTGCCTGTCCGCGTACCACCTGCGCCAGCAGCTTCGTCGCCAACTCGCCAAGCTTTCCAGCGAGCACAACTTCAGGCCCGGTGACCTCGAGGATCGATTGCAGAACTGGTCGTTCTCCTCGTCGTCGGTTGCCTGGCACACGTGGTGGGGCGACTACGAGAACCGGATGAGGGCACAGAAGATCGCGCCGAGCGCGTGGCCGCACAAGTGGATAAACGAAGTGAAGCCCAGGGTTGATGCGCAGATGCCGGTACTCGACCAGAGCCGCGTCCTGCCGCGCTCCACTGGGTCGCTGGAAGCCACGCTGTTCGACATCGTAAAGCCGACAATGAACGTGCGAGGACCAGGCTTCGGGAACCTCGAGCGTACGAACCGACTGCTCGACCTGATGACGCTACGAGCCAACGGCGTGTTCGACAACCTCCAGACAGTCGCCAACGCGCTGGTCACCGACGCACTACTGCACGACGGGTTCGCTCCGCCGGTGCGGTCCATCGCCGACGTTCGTATGGTGCGGTCGCTGCTCGATGAGACGATGACCGAACGCCTCGTGAAGCAGGCCGGTCTCTGATGGCGACGAGCAAGCGGGGCCGGTCGCCCAAACAACTGCACGTGAAGGGCCGGCGCCTGGTCGTCGTGGACTGCGAGACGAACGGGCTCTACGGTGACGTGCGCATCCTCTCGCTCGCGGTAATCGAACTGCGCAATGGCATCGCAGCCGACTCGAAACTCTGGCTCGTGAACCCGGGGAACGTGCCAATGGATCCCGGCGCCATTGCCAAGAACGGACTCACCGCTGACCTCCTCGAGGACGCATCATCGTTCGACGTGCTGGTCGATGAAGTGACACAGTGGCTCACCGCTCCCGAGGGCGACACCCTCACGCTCATCGGGCACAAGGTGAGCTTCGACGCTCACAAGCTGGCCGGCGAGTACCGGCGTCTTGGTTTGACCTTGCCGCCGTTGCAACTGCTCGACACGGCGAAGCTCGTCGAGGCGGCCCACGTTCACCCCGAGCGCAAGTCCCTCGAGGCGCTGCTCGCCGCACTCGGCCTGACGAACTCCGCGCCGCACACCGCACTCGGCGACACCGCCGCGGCCGCCGCCGCCGCGGTGGAGTTGCTCCATCGCATCGTCGAAGACGAGAAGACCATCGACCTCGCAGCAGTGCTCGACGGTCTGTGTGTCACCTACGACGGGGAGACTGGCGGCAGTTGGGTCGTGCCCGTAGAGCCCGAAGTCGAACTCACGGACGCGCATCGATCGGCGCACCTCGCGGACCTCTCGGACGGACGAAGTCGGTCGCTGGCGCTCGACGTGTGCCTCGGGGAGGACTGCGCCATCTTGCCCACGCGAATGGAAGACGGCATCATCACCCAGGCGCACGCGCGTCAGGTCACCACGTGGGCGCTCGCGTCCATCGACGCGGACGACACGCTGAGCCGCGCGACCATCGGCCGCCTGCTGCGCGGTGTGGGCCAAGCCCTACGACGAGTCGAAGACCCCGAGTACGTTCTCGAGGTGTACCGCAACGAACTGGCCCCCTATCTCGACTGGTTGGGACCGTGCACGCCAGAGGACGCCTGCGAGCGCTGCGCCAACGAGAGCGGCACGTGCGACTTCGACGGAGTCCTTCGTCGGTGCGTCGATGCCTTCGTGCAGGACAAGTTCGACCCGTTCGCCAAGCCCTCGAAGAAGCGCGCCAGCGAGTTCCTGGCCGGCTACAACCCGAAGGTTGCGCGCAAGCGGGGGCGACCGAAGGAAGGGTTCTACGGAGAGCTGCGACGAGCAGGTCACCTCGACGCCGCCGGCTACGGCATCGCGCGAGTGGCGGACGTTCGTCGCGTCGAGGGCGGCCGGGAGTGGGCCTACCGGCTCCTGCGCAAGGCGTGGGACGACGGGTGCCGCACGCCGCGTCTGGCCGAGATGCTCGCCTCGATGACCGTCGTTGATGCGGTCGAAGGTGGCAGCTGGGGTGCGGTACCGGTGGACCCGAAAGCGCCCGTGATCGAGGCGGTCTCGCTCATCGACGAGTCTCTCGCGAGCTACCCCAACCAGTCATCGCACATCTTCGAGCGTCTCGACGAGCGCCGCAATCGCCTCACCAGGGTGAGGGATGCAGCACCTCGAGTCGCTCGGAACCCGACGACCACGCTGAACGTGCGAAGGCCTCACAGCACCATCCTCGGACGAGCAGCAATGCCGGCGAAGAAGACCGCTCGCGAAGCGGCCGCGACCGTCGTCAAGGTGGCCGCACCCAGAGCCGGGAGCCGCCGTGCCAGGTAGCCTGCAATGTCACGGGCCGACACTGCTCCTGGTGGCCCACGACCTGCACCTCGTAGGAGGATGTTGATGACCATCGCCACCCCACAGGACAAACCAGGAGCGACAATGGCCGGACCGAAGCTCGAGCTGACCTGGCCGCACAAGGACGAGTTCCTCCTGGTCCCGAAGGACGAGGACGGCAAGCCGGTCTGGGTTCCTCGCGACCACCCTGCGGCCAACGAAGTGCGCCTTACACGCTTCGTCGATGCAGTGGGCGATGTCAATGAGAAGGACCCGCATCTCGACAACGCGGTCTTCGTCGGCGACAGCTTTGACGCGATGCGCGTGATGTGCGAAGTACCTGAGTTCGCGGCCCGCTACCGCGGCAAGGTGAAGCTCATCTACGCCGACCCGCCGTTCAACACCGGTCAGGCATTCACGCACTACGACGACTGGATGGAACACGCCACGTGGCTCTCGTTTATGCGGGACCGTCTGATGCTGATGAAGGATCTCCTCGCACCTGACGGGTCGGTCTGGATGCACCTTGACGACGCCGAGGTCCATCGGATGCGGTGCCTGCTCGACGAAGTGTTTGGCGCCAACGCGTTTGTCGCAACAGTGGTTTGGCAGAACAGGTATTCCCGGTCAAACGACGCTGGACTTTCTGTTTCTCACAACTACATACTCGTCTACTCACCCAATGTCGCCAGTTGGAACAAGAGCCGCAACCGACTGCTCCGCACCGAAGAGCAAGCGAAGCAGTACCGCAACCCCGACAATGACCCTCTCGGTCCTTGGAGGTCCATTCCCTGGGACGCCCCGAACCTCAGAGCGAACCTCTCCTATCCCATTACGACCTCAGCTGGAGTGGTTCGTTATCCGCCCGAGGGAAGATGTTGGTCTCGCACTGAGGAACAATGGCTTGACATCGTAAAGTCAGGCCGCGCTTACTTTGGTCAGGATGGTAAGGGCGCGCCGTCCATCAAGCGTTATTTGAGCGAAGCAACCCTCATCGTACCCAACACTTGGTGGCCTCACACAGAATGCGGCCACTCTGACGAGGCGAAGAAAGAGATTATGCGACTGTTCCCAGGTGCAACGCCTTTCTCCACGCCTAAGCCGGAACGATTACTCGAACGCATCATCCACATTGGAAGCAACCCAGGTGATCTTGTGTTCGACCCATTCGCCGGCTCTGGAACGACGGCAGCTGTTGCTCACAAGATGGGGCGTCAATGGGCGACATCCGAACTCAGCATCGATAACGTGAATGAGTTTATTGCGCCCCGACTAACGAAGGTCGTTAGTGGAGACGACCCTGGCGGCATTACCAAGAGCGCCGAATGGGACGGTGGCGGAGGGTTCAGAACAGTGATGGTTGAGCCGTCGCTCTACGAAGTTGGTGCGGGGGGAATGGTGTTCCTTCGCGAGGGCGTGGACCCTGACGACCTGTCGCGCGCGATGTCCGGACAGATGCGCTTCACCTACACGCCAGAGGCCGCTCCGTTCTGTGGGCGCCGCGGCCGTATGTTGCTGGCAGTCATCCCAGGCGTGGTCGGCATCGAAGAGATCGATGACCTCATTGCCCGCCTACCCGAAAATACCAGGCTCACGCTTGCGGCCGGCGCGCTGTTGCCCGGTGCCGCGGACCACCTTACGAAGTACTCTCGTGGTTCGAGAGCGCTGAAGATACCCCGCGATGTACTGACACGAACGCTTCGCTCGGCGACCGACGCGCAACCCGGAGAGACCAATGGCTGACCTGCCCTACGACCCCTCGCTCGTCGAAACCGTTGCGACCACCCTCGACCTTCGCCCGCCGAACCGAAACGGCCTGGACGCGCTCGGCCAGTCACTTGACGGCGCCGAGCACGGTGAACTCATGGTCGCTGACATTGCAACCGGTGTCGGCAAGACCTTCATTGCAGCGGGCCTGCTCGACTATCTCTATGGGCTGGGTGTTCGCAGCGTCGTCATCGTCACGCCAGGCACCACCATCCAGCGCAAGACCATCGCCAACCTCACGCCTGGCAACGCCAAGTACATCCGTGGGTTGCAATGCCGGCCTATGGTCATCACCCTCGACAACTTCGAGAGCGGGTCGGTGGCGCAAGCCCTCACCGACGACCGAGAGATGAAAGTGTTCGTCTTCACTGTTCAGTCGCTACTCAAGCCTGATACCAAGGAGAACCGCCGGGCGCATCGTCCACACGAGACCCTCGGGCAGTCGTTGTCGGACTACCTGCGCAGCGCACACGACCTCGTCATTATTGCGGACGAACACCACATCTACGCCGGGAATGCAAAGAAGTTCGCAGAAGCCATCGCTGACCTCGATCCGGTGGCGCTGGTTGGGCTTACTGCTACTCCAGACGAGAGCACTCCCGAGGCAAGCATCGTCTACCGCTACACCTTGGCCGAAGCCATCGCCGACGGCTACGTGAAGATACCGGTACTCGTCGGACGACCCGATGGGGTGAAGGACACACGGACCCAGATGGCTGACGCGGTAGCACTGCTCGACGGCAAGGTCTCGGTCCTCACCTCGTGGTGTGCTGGCACGGGCAACGCTTTCATTCAGCCCATCCTCTTTGTCGTTGCTCAGACCATTGAGCAGGCCAACGAGATTAAGGACACGCTCGCACAACCCGACCTCCTCGGGAGCGCCGACAAAGTGCTGCTCATCACCTCGAAGGAGCCGGACACAGTGCTACCACTGCTTGACGCTCTCGAAGAACCGACGAGTCCGTACCGGGCCGTCGTCAGCGTTGCGATGCTCAAAGAAGGCTGGGACGTGAAGAACATCTACGTCATCGCGTCGGTCCGTGCGATGGAGAGTCAGCTCCTAACCGAGCAGATTCTCGGCCGTGGAATGCGCTTGCCCTATGGCTCGCGAACCAATGTCCCGATGCTCGATACCGTCGAGGTGCTAAGTCACAACTCCTTCAAGCAGTTGCTCGAGAACGCCGACATACTCCTCGCGCAGACGCTCGGCCAGCGCCGACAAGAGGCAGAAACGGTCGTATCAACAGCCGCTGGTGTGGTGCCAGCATCCGGTATCGCAGCCGCAACTGATGACCCAACTGCTCAGTTCGCCGTGTTTCTTCAAGGGACTGTGGAGTCTGAGGGCGACGAAGAACCGCAGACTCGACAGGTTGGCGGTATCTCCACGGTCGCGGCGCGACTCGCGGAGGCTACGCAGAGTGACGATGCCTTACAACATCCCGAGGCGCCTCGTGACATTGACGGAGTACGACTGCCTCTTTTCATTCCGGCGCTCTCCCAGCACTGGGAACGCGAGCGGTACTCGCTCAAGAGCATCAACGCCGTCGAGGCCGAGGCCCTCGGTCGGACGTTCGCCAAGGACAGCGCGCCCACGTTGGTGCGTAAAGTCATCAACGTCGAGCGCACCACCGCCGGAGGAGTGGAAGTTCACATCACCGACGACTCAGTTGGGGCGCCGACCGCCACAGTCGTGAACCGTCTTTCCATCGAAACCGTGCAAGCTGACCTCACGAACCGCATCGTCGCGTCCAACGCGGTTGAGCAGTCCCTCTCTGAGGCCAACGCCGCCAATGCGATTGCCAAGGCATTCCTTGCGGGTGCCGGCGTCGATGAAAACACGCAGTGGCGTCCCGAGCACGCACGTCTGGCCACGAGCGCGCTAACTGAATGGCTCGCTACGAAGCAGTCAAGCGCTCCGGTGAAAAGGGTCACCGAGGTCCGGCTCAACCGCTGGCCCGAGGGCAACCCAGGGCGCTGGCTGCCAGTGAAGCCCACCAACCGCAACAGGGTCACTGACCGTGCATCGTTCGAGAAGTACCGCCCTTACGACGGTTGGGCAAGGTCGTTCTATCCATCAGCGATGTTCGACAGCTGGTCAGCTGAGTTCCGTCTCGCCGAGATACTTGACACCTCGGCAGGGGTGAAGGCGTGGGCTCGCGTGACCAACGACGTGCCACTCGCTATCTCGTATTCGACAGGTGCAGCAACGCGCACGTACATTCCCGACTTCATCGTTATCGACAACGCGGGCGTGCATTGGGTGGTCGAAGGCAAGGCCGACGGCGAGATGAGCGACGTGACCGTGCTCGCCAAACGTGATGCAGCAAAGGACTGGTTGGGCGTCGTCAATAACTCTGGCGTGTCAGACACGAAGTGGGCGTACATCCTTGCCTCCGAGAGCGTGATCGGCAACGCCGCAGACTGGACCTCCCTCCTCGCCGCATCACAGGTGTTCCGCTAATGAGTGATTCCGACGCGAACAGCGGCAAGTTCATAGACGAGCCCCACTACATTGCTCAACTGCGTTCGGAGCTCGAGAACTCATACCGGGAGTTTGACAAGCTCATCTTGACTGTCTCATCTGGGATACTCGCTCTTTCGGTGTCGTTCTTCAGCGGGAGTGCCGCGGAGCATCATTTGGCAGTGCTCTTGATGGCGTCGTGGGTGTTCTTTCTCCTCGCCATAGTCTCAGTTGCGGTTTCTTTCTTGGCCGAGCAAAAGCACAAGCGGCACCTGCTCAGCAAGAATGGGGAGAGCGACGACGTAGAGAAGAAACTCGGAAAGCGCATCAAGGTACTGAACCTGTCCTCCGGCGGTGCCTTTCTACTCGGAATCGTTTTTCTGTTTTTGTATCTGATGTTCAACGTAAAGGGAGTTTGGTAAGTATGAGTGAGAAGCAAAACAACAAGATCGCTGAGCCGGACCACACACGTGGGGCGCAAGCCGTGCCACGGATACCAAGGCCCGAGCCGTCTCCTGCCGAGACACAGACTGCTCCTGCTCCTGCGCCAGCGGCTGCTCCTTCGTCAGACAACGGCGAGTAGCGAGAGCGCGATGAGAGAAGAGAACCTGGAGTATGGCCCCAACGATGTAGTCAAGTTGGGGGCAGTGGCGGCACCACGGATAGAGATCATCTCGGTCGCTGCCGAGATAGTGCTTGACGCCGCTCCATCGGGACAACCGGTGGCGCTGAACGTGAATGACTCCGGCGCTGTACAGGACGCGAGCTAAACGTCGTCGTTCAGCACCGCGACGCACATCGCCATCCATTCGGCTGACTCGGGTTCCGGCCATCACGCTTGCAGCCGCCCACAGCAGCAACAATGAGGTTGGATGGTTTCTCTACCGTGACTCTCACCATTGCCATCATCGGGCTGTGCATCGCACTCGGCACGCTCGTGTGGCAATGGCGTTCGTGGTTGTACGAAGGCCCTAAGCTCAAGGTGGCAGTTGGCCAGGCATTCGGCCTTGACGCTGTTCGTGAGATGCCGGCGATGGACTTGTTGGTCACAGTGCAAAACGTCGGTCGATCGCCAGTCCAACTGACCGGGTGGGGCTTCGAGATGCCTGACAAGACGACACTCGTCGATCTCGACGCCACGAGGCCTCCAACGTCCCTGCCCTTCACGCTAAACGGTGGCCACGAAACGTACTTCGTGATGGAACTCGCGACCGTGATTGACGCAGCGACCGGCGGCGGCGGCAGTGAGAGCAAAGTGCGCGCTTACGTGACCTCGACCATCCACGGAAGGGTGTACAGCAAGAAGCTCAAACTCAAAGCGTGAAAGGTCTTACCCGTACACGCCAGACAGTGGGACCATCCCACACCTCGTATCCCAAAGCAGCAAAGATTATTTACGTGTGCATCGCTCGTGTCGGAAGGTTGCGTACCAGCCCAGGCTCAGGTGGCCGAGTTGCTCGCACCAACGTGTGTTTTCCCAACTAAATCGGACGATTTAGGCCAAAACCACCCTGTATCAACCAAAATCTCCACCAAACGCCGAATCTTTCCAATTATGAGGCCTATCTGCTGGGAGAAGGACCCAAGTTCACCGCAGTACTAGTGGAGTCACCGGTTCACAGTGATCACTGGAGCGTCGTCTCGACACCGCCTTTGCCGCCCCCCGTCGGTGGCAGTGAGACCAGTGGCAACATCGTAGTGAGCGGACACGCGGGTTGGCTCGTTGAGGGAAACGATCGTGGCATCACGGGAAGTTTGCGTCTCAATCGAGAGGGTCAGTGGACTGCGTGGTCGCCACCTTGCACGTCCGTGGGTGACAGCTACGTCGTGCCTGTGGTGAGTGACGCCCGTCGTCTCGTAGCAGTCTGTGAAATTGGGGGCGTGTTCTCCCAACCATCGCCGACGGCCCCACCAGGGGCAGCGCCGGGCTCGTGGTGGCTCAACGTGTCGAACGACGCAGGCTCGAACTTTCACGCTGTGCGCAAATTGCACGGCGCAGGCGGCTATTTCTCCGCGCTTGCGTCGCCAACCCCCGATGTCTTCTTCTTTCAGTACGATCTTGGCTCTGGCCTGGAACTGGTGATGAGTCGGGATGCGGGGAAGCATGCGCACGTTGTCTTTAACGGCCCCGTTACCTACTTGCACTTCGTAAATACGACTGACGGAATCGGAATCGCCGAGTCACCGTCCGGTACTGCTGAGATGATCGTGACTCACGACAGTGGAAGGGACTGGTCCGTCCAACGATTCGCCTCCTGATTGCCTTGAAGAGCGGCGGCGGCGAATTGGAGAGTGTTTGAGTCGGAAATATTCGAGTCGGAGGCCCGACGCAACAAGTCTGCTACCACTCACTGGCGGCTACCCACTGACTAAACCAATCCTCCCTGACCCGTTGAAGCGAAGCGGTGTTAGCCCTCTTTGGGCAACGGACCGGGCTGAATTGACGTCAACCCAACCACAAAACCAGTGAAACAAAAATTGAAGTTGACCGTCGTCTCAAAGTTCTGATTAAAGGTGCCCGGGCGAACTGGCAGCGTCACGTATATGTTCTGTACGAGGCAAGGTGCCCCATTCGGATCACTTTGATTGGCTGCGTCACCATAGTTGAGTCCGAATGAAGCATCCCCGCCGGGCTTGATCGTGACAAGCCGCGGATTGACTTTGGTGAATATCATTCCACCGTTGTGGGTGACCCTGATTGCATGATTCTTGTATCGATACGGCGAAAATAACAGTTTTGGATAGCCGTGGAGTGTGCACGTGGACTTGCTGATGTTGGCAATTATGAATGGAATGCCGATGTTGCCGGCGGCGGCACCTGGCCCCCAAGCCACGGCTACCTCAAGTTGGCCGTAAGAACAAACTGGAATCGACTTTGACGCGATTGCAGGTGAGGCCGTCGACAAGGGAACCAAAGGAGAAAGGCAGGCCAAGACGCATATCGCTATCGAAAATTTGCGCATCGTCTGAGACTATGCATCTTTTCGATCCTACGGGTGTCGGAGGCCCGACGTGACAAGTCTGCAACCTTCCACTGGAGACTCGGCTGGGTCGGGACAAGACAAGCCGAACGCAATGAAATCGGAGACTCAATGAGTCAGCGAGTCTCAGCGGTGTTGCCATCCTTCCGTGAGGAGAATCCTCACACGTTAGATGTCAACTAAACCGTCAGCAGTCCCACCATCTGAGGCTTTCTCTCTGAGGCTTTCTCTCAATCAACAGGTTCCGGGTTCAAGTCCCGGCCGGCGCACCAAAGAAGTGCGAAATCACGGTCGATCTGGAACAGATCGACAATGCCTGATGCGGAACTCAATAACGGTCGATGCGTTGCGCAGCGAGGCTGACCCTTGGCACACGGCCGCCACCTTCTCGACCTTGAGTCGAGAAGGTGGCCCAGTGCGTGAGGAAATCAACAAGATGGAACAGCGCAAGGACGCCGTGCTCGGTGTCATCCGAAATGGTTTCAGGATCACCGAGGTGGCGCGGCTCCTGACTTCACTTCGCTGCGACCGCTGGAACGCCAAATTCATCCGAATCGCCGAGGCTTCAATCGATGTCGCTGCCCGCGCCTACAGTCGCGGGCTGACGCGTCCAGACCAAGCCACTCTCCTTCGGAGGTAGTGAGTCCAGAAATGCCTCCACGAAGGCGACCCGGCTACCTGCCATGCGCCTATCCTCGCTTCGGCCCACCGCGGGAGTCGACCGCGTGATTCAGATGAGTTCGTCCGTCAACGGGTCAGGTTGGCTGTCGTAGAACAACTCGAGCACCTGCGCGAAGACCGGTTCATCGCCGTCGGCGCGCATGAACAGCGTCATTGACGAACGCAACTTCTGGGCATCAATGCCGCCAAAGATTTCCTCGGGGCCCTCACCCTGCAGTTCAATCACGGCGCGCGCGCACTCGATCAGCCGAGGGCCGAGGATGGCGTGCTGCAGATATGATCTCGCCTCTTCCAACGATGAGATCGCGAATCGTCTGGACATGTCGCTCATGCCGAGGCCAGCGATCTGTGGGAACACGAACCACATCCAGTGGCTGCTCTTGCGGCCCCGACGCAGTTCTTCGATCGCGCGATCGTAGGTACCGCCGCGATCTTGGGCGGCGACGAAACGGTCCAGACCGAAGGGGTCGTCCTTGGGGATCACGTTGGTCACTGCGTGAGATACCCCATCGCCGGACCCCTGCGAGATTCACCGCGTTTGGTGCGCGCCGTCACGTCAGTGCGCCGACGTCAGGTAGGCGACACAACCCTCGACGGTCGCCAGCTTGGCGAAGTCCCGGTCGGGAATCTCGATGCCCGTGCCCTCGGCGAGCCCGATCACGAACGTGAGAAAGTCGAACGAGTCGAGATCAAGCGCCTCTTGAAGGCTCTCGCCCGCCGCGACCTCGCCGAGGTCGGCCTCAGGCGCCACCTTGGCCAGTACTGATCGCATCAGTTGCAGTGCTTCGTCGTTTGTCATAGATTCCCCGGTTCCTGAAGTAGGTGATCAATCTCGGTGAGGAAGCGGCCTCCCCGTATGCCGTCGCTCGCCCGATGGTCGGCCGAGAGCGTCGCGACGACGCAGGGACGAACGCCGAGCATGCCATTCTCGGCCCACGGCTGCTCCCTCATCCGGCCGAAGCCGACTAGGGCGACCTGAGGGGGGTAGATGACGCCGAACACGGAGTCGACTCCGAGGTCGCCGAGGTTGGTGACCATGATCGTGGAATCGCTCATCTCCGAACTGCGGAGCCTCCCGGCGCGTGCTCGAGTCACGAGGTCCCTCATCCGGACCATCAGTTCGTCGAGCGACAACTGCTCCACGTCATGGATGGCCGGCGCGATCACTCCTCCGGAACGCTGCGAGATCGCGACGCCGAGATGAACGGCCTCGCTGGGCACAAAGGCGCCGTCGACGAAGAAGCCGTTCATCTCCGGCACCCGTCTGACGGCGCGCGCGGCGGCCTTGAGGAGCAGAACGGGCAGCAGCAGTCGCTCGGTGACTGGCCGATCGAGGTTGACCTCCCCGAGCCAGGAGACGGCGGGCGATACTTCGATGGTCGTGCTCAGGTAGTAGTGCGGGATCTCACGCTTCGAACGCGCCATGAGCGCGCCGATCGCACGTCGCATTGCGGCCTGACGGTCTTCGAGGGCGCCCTGCTCCGCCGTTGTCTCATCGGGACGGGCCGCGGCGGCCGCGAGGCGCACGTCCTTTTCGACTATCGAACCACCCGGGCCCGATCCCCGAAGCGCCGCGAGGTCTACCCCGAGCTCGCCGGCGAGGCGGCGGGCGAACGGCGAAGACGACGGGCGGGCGCCCACCGGCACGGTATGGCCCGACTCCTTGGGTGGCGCGCTCGCCGCCCGCTCGACATCGGCGCGCGTGACACTTCCGCCCGGCCCGCTCCCCTGCACCGCGTCAAGGTCGACGCCGAGCCGCTCGGCCAGGTGACGGACCAGCGGAGATTCAACCAGCGCGTGACGGCCCGCCGTCGGCGCAACTTCGGTCTGGGACGGGCGACCCCGGGGCTCTCGGGCGACCACTCCCGCCGGAGTCGCGGTCGTCGCTACGGGGGCTGCGCCGGGCACCGAGGCTGGCTCCCGGGCGGTGACGTGCGCGAGCACGGCGCCCACCGGAACGCGCCCCCCCTCGGGCACGACGAGCTCGTCGACCGTCCCGTTCTGGAAGATCTCGATCTCGATGGTGGACTTCTCGGTCTCGACCACGGCCACGATGTCGCCGCGGTGCACCTGGTCGCCGGGCTTGACGAGCCACTGCACGACCTTGCCGGCCTCCATGTCGGCACCCAAGGCGGGCATGGTGAACTCGCCCACTCAGGCTCCCAGTCCTCGCACCGCGGCCACCACGTCGGCCACCTGGGGAATCGCCTCGTCTTCGAGATGCTTGGCGTAGGGCATGGGGACCTCGACACTGCACACCCGGACCACGGGGGCGTCAAGGTCGTAGAAGACCCCTTCGGTGATGCGAGCAGCCACCTCGGCGGAGAGGCTGCCGCTGCGCCACCCTTCATCCACCACCACCGCGCGATGAGTACGCGCCACCGAGGCGACGATGGTCGGCGTGTCGAGCGGCCGCAGGCACCGAAGGTCGATCACCTCCGCTTCCACACCCTCAGCGGCCAACTGCTCGGCGGCGCCGAGCGCCGTGCGTAGCGTGCCGCCGTAGGCGATGATTGTGACGTCGTTGCCCGATCGACGTATTGCCGCCTTGTCGATGTCCACCGGAGTGGCTTCATCGGCGAGGTCGCCTTCCACGTTGTAGAGCATGGCGTGCTCGAAGATGAGCACCGGGTCGGGATCGCACAGGGCGGGCCATAACATGCCACGGGCATCTTCAACCGTCGCCGGCGCGAGAATACGCAGCCCCGGGATATGCGCGAACCACCCTTCGAGGCTGTGGGAATGCTGCGCGGCGACTTGACGACCCGCTCCCGTCGCCATGCGGATCACGAGCGGGACGTTGAATTGCCCGCCGGACATGTACAACAGGGTGGCGGCGTTGTTCATGATCTGGTCGAGCGCGAGCAGGCTGAAATTGACCGTCATAATTTCGACGATGGGACGCATCCCGCCCAGCGCCGCGCCGATGCCCGCCCCGACGAACGCTGACTCCGAAAGGGGCGTGTCGCGAATCCGCTCGGGCCCGAACTCCTCGAGCAGGCCGAGCGTGACTGCGTAGCAACCGCCGTAGTGGCCGACGTCCTCGCCCATCACGAACACCCTGTCATCGCGGACGAGGGCCTCGCGGATGGCCTGGCGCATCGCCTCGCGATAGGTGATCGCGGTCACGGCGTCCGTCCCTGCGGTGCCGCCTCGGACGTGACGTACCGCTCCAGGTCCTCCAACGGCTCGTACGTGCCCGCCTCCGCGAAGGCGACGGCGTCATCAACCTCGAGCGCAATCTCAGCCTCCAGGCGATCGAGGCCGCCCTCGCCGAGGGCGCCACTGGCGGTCAGTTGCGCGACGAGCGCCGGAATCGGGTCGCGCTCCTTCCATCCCTCGATCTCCGCCTTGTCGCGGTAGCGATCGGGGTCGTACATGGAGTGGGCTCTGAATCGATAGGTACGCAACTCGAGAAACTGCGGGCCGGCGCCGGCGCGAATGGCTTGGGTCGCTTCGCGGGCCGCAGCCTCGACGGCGAGCACGTCCATGCCGTCGACCACCCGCGCGGGTATCCGGTAGCTCGCGGCCTTCAACGACAGGTCTGTTTCGGACTCGGTGTACTTGAGCGCGGTCCCCATTGCGTACAGGTTGTTCTCGCAGCAGAACAACACCGGGAGATGCCAGAGCTCGGAGAGGTTCATCGATTCGTGGAACTCGCCCTCGGCGACCGCGCCATCTCCGAAGAAGCACGCGGTCACGCGCGAGCGCCCCCGCAGGTGGTCCGCGAGGGCGACGCCCACCGCGAGGGGCAGTCCTCCCGCGACGATGGCGTTGCCGCCGTAGAAACGCGTGGCCGCGTCAAAGAGGTGCATCGAACCCCCGCGGCCCCGGCTGCAGCCCTCAACCTTTCCCTCCAGCTCGGCCATGGTTGCGCGCATCGAGAGTCCCCGCGCGAGAGCGTGGCCGTGCTCGCGGTAGGTGGAAACCACGGCGTCGTCGGGCGAGAGTGCCTCCATGACCCCCACCGCGCAGGCCTCCTCGCCGATGCCCAGGTGGAGGAAGCCGCGAATCTCGGCGCGACTGTAGAGTTCGACGCAGCGCTCCTCGAACCGTCGGATGCGCAGCATCTCGCGCAGGAGGTGAACGCCGCGGTCCCCGTCCGCTGCTCCGCTCTCTGAGCCCGACTGCCCGGATGTCGCCGCTTTCGTCAAGGCCGCACCTCCAGAGTGGAGGTATCACCCTCGGGCAGGCCCAGCTCGCGCGCCTTCAGCAAGCGCCGCATGATCTTGCCGCTTGAGGTGTGCGGAAGGTGCTGATCGAAGGCGATTTCCCGCGGTGCGACGGCGGCCCCGAGCCGCGTGCGCGCGAAGCCGATCAGGTCGAGGCGCAGCTCCTCGTTGCCTTCGTAGCCAGCGTGCAGCGTGACGAAGGCCTTCACGACCTCTCCCAGCAGCGGGTCGGGCTTTCCGATGACGGCCGCCTCGGCCACCGCCGGATGCTCCATCATCGCCGACTCGACCTCGAAGGGCCCGATCAGGTGACCCGCCGACTTGATCACGTCATCGCCGCGGCCCACGAACCAGAAGTAACCGTCCTCGTCTCGCCGCACGAGGTCGCCGCTCAGGTACCAGCCGCCGACAAAGCTCGATCGGTAGCGCTCGGGGTTTCCGAGATAGCCACGAAACATCGACGGCCAGCCCGGACGCAAAGCCAACTCGCCCTCTTGGCCGACGCCGGCCTCGACGACGACGCCATCGGCGCCCACCTCGACGGCGTCATTCTCATCGCGCACCAGCACCGTAGCCTCGATTCCCGGCAACGGGCGGCCCATCGAGCCGGGGCGGATGTCCATGCACGCGTAGTTGGCAACCATGATCCCGCCGGTCTCGGTCTGCCACCAGTTGTCGTGGATGGGAAGCCCGAGGGCCTCTTGACCCCACACGACGACCTCGGGATTGAGCGGTTCCCCGACGCTCGCGATGAATCGCAACCGACTCAGATCGTGCTCCTTCGCCATGGAAGCCCCCGCTTGCATCAGCATGCGCAACGCGGTGGGGGCCGTGTACCACACCGTCACGGCCTCGCGCTCGAGCGTCTCGTACCACCGCTGGGCGTCGAAGTCGCCCTCGTCGACGATGGCCGTGACGCCGTGCACGAGGGGCGAGATGATTCCGTACGACGTTCCCGTGACCCAGCCAGGATCGGCGGTGCACCAAAAGACATCATCCGCGTGCAGGTCCAGGGCAATGCGGCCCGTCGCGTAATGCGAGACGACGGCGTCGTGCACGTGCACGGCGCCCTTGGGTTTGCCGGTGGTGCCGCTCGTGAAGTGCAGTAACGCCATGTCTTCGGGATCGGTGGCCCCGATCTCGTAGTCAGCGTCGGCTTCGCCGAGGAGTCCGTCGAGGTCCAGCGTCCCGTCCGGACCGGCGCCCGAACTAGCCGACTCTCCCACCAGCAACACGTGGCGCAACTCGGGCAGGCGGTCGCGGATTCCCGCGACCTTGTGACGATACAAGGTCGGAGTGGTGATGAGCGCGCGGCCGCCGCCGAGCTCCATCCGCTGGCAAATCGGCTCGGGACCGAACGCGGCGAACAGCGGGCACAGCACGCTGCGGTGCTTCAGCGTCCCCATGGCGGCGACGAACAGGTCGACGGTGCGCGGCATCAAGGCGAAGACGCGTTCGCCGGGCTGCACGCCGAGCGCGGAGAGCACATTCGCAAAGCGGCTTGAGCGTTCGTCGAGCTCGCCGTAGGTGACTTCGAGGCGCTCTCCGTGGCGGCCGATGCAGCGAATCGCCACGTGATCCCGTCTTGGGCCCGACGCGTGACGTACGACGGCTTCGTGCGCGATGTTCAGTCCCCCGCCTTTGGGAAGCCCGTCGAGAGCCTGGCGCGCCTTCTCCCACGTGAAGGAAGCCCGTTCAGCCTCGTAATCGGCCATGTTGGGAACTGCACCCCTGTACTCACCAGACTTGGGAATCACATTGCCTTGCACCGGCGAACTCCCTTCGCACTTAGCGAACCGCGAACCGTGACAACCGTCTAACGCCGACCGTACACCGGGCCGCTGGTGCGCCGCAGAGTCGAACGTCACTTTCCATCCCTGGCCCTTCGCATCGATCGAGGCCGACAGCTGGGGCCAGCTACCGGGTTCGATGGCAACGGCACCCAGGGGACTACCAAGAAACCGCCCGCCTTCGCGCGACGACGCGGCGCCGACTTGAGGACATTCGCCTCTAGCGCTGCGGACAGATTCACGAGACGATTGGCCTTGGTCGAGGTGATGCCTGCACTGACCGCCGCCATGGGTACGGTCGGCAATGGCAGAGGCTCGACCAAGGCGACACCGCCACCAAAGGAGCGACACATGGAACTAAGTGCAATCTCGATCGAGATGCCCGATGGTGTGAACGTCATAGTCGGTCAGGCCCATTTCATCAAGGCCGTCGAAGACCTCCACGAGGCGCTGGCGGGGGCGAGCCCGCAGATGCGCTTCGGACTGGCCTTCTGCGAGGCGTCGGGTCCTTGCCTGATTCGCCGCTCGGGTAATGCCGATGACCTCGTCGAACTCGCGGCGAGGTACGCCGAAGCGATAGGTGCGGGTCATTCGTTCATCGTGTTCCTACGCGACGGCTATCCGGTCAACGTTCTCAACGCCATCAAGCAGGTTCCCGAGGTGTGCACGGTGTACTGCGCCACCGCCAACCCGGCCCAGGTGCTCGTCGCCCAGACGGACTTGGGCCGAGGAATCGTCGGGGTCGTTGACGGGATGCCACCCGCCGGGATCGAGACACCGGTCGACGAAGCCGACCGCAAAGCGCTCCTGCGAGAGATTGGCTACAAGCTCTAATCCCTCGAACGTCGCGACGCCTCGCACGACAGATTGGTGTCGGGATCACGAAGACAGGCACGTTGCCCCGCATCCACTAATTTCATCAGCATGCACATTCGTCTCGCGGCGCCCAGTGACGTTCCCGCCATCGTGGGCCTGATCGGAGAGTTGGCGCGCTACGAGCAACTGGCCCACGAGGCGGCGGCGCGCGACGAAGACATCCAGCGCGCGCTCTTCGGTGAGAGCCCCCACGTGTTCTGCCACGTCGCGGAGGACAACGACCAAGTCGTGGGTTTCGCACTGTGGTTCTTGAGTTTCTCGACTTTTCACGGCGCGAGCGGTCTCTACCTCGAAGACCTCTACGTTCGAGAGAACTACCGGAGCCAGGGCGTCGGCACCGCATTGATGAAGGAACTGGCGCAGTTGTGCTTGACCCGGGGCTACACCCGCTTCCAGTGGTGGGTGCTCGACTGGAACAGCCCTTCCATCGAGTTCTACAAGTCCATCGGCGCACTGCCCATGGACGAGTGGACGGTCTTTCGCCTGAGCGGAGACGAACTGCGCACCTTTGCAGAGGAAGTGGGTGGCTTGAGGTAGCGCAAAACGGTCTCGATCCTCGAACCCTCACCGTGCGTTCATGCAGTTCGCAGGGCATCCAATTCGTCTTGATCGAATACGCGCGACTTTATGACGAAGTGGTGATCGCGCCCGGCACCCAGTGAGAATCCCTCGGGTTCGCCGTCTGCGACCTCGAGGATGAGCTGAGTATGCTTCCACGCCTCGTACTGACGGTGGTCAATGTAGAAGGGGCAGCCGGCGATGGTTCCGAGGAGCACGTCGTGGCTCCCGATGACGAACTCCCCCTCACCAAAGCAGAGCGGCAAACTCCCATCGCAACAGCCACCTGACTGGAAGAACATGACGGGCCCGTGCTCGGCTACTAACCCCTCGATGGCCTTGACGGCCGCGGCAGTTGCCACGACGCGCTCAGGAGCACGGGGCCCGTTCATATTCCTTCATCCTCGCTTTAGAAGAATCCGAGTGGCTTAGTGCTGTAGCTCACGAGGAGATTCTTCGTCTGCGAATAGTGCTCCAGCATCATCTGGTGATTCTCTCGTCCCACGCCGGAGATCTTGTACCCACCGAACGCGGCTCCCGCCGGGTAGAGGTGGTAGCAGTTGGTCCACACGCGACCCGCCTGGATCGAACGGCCCATGCGATACGCGAGGTTTCCGTCACGCGTCCACACGCCCGCACCCAATCCGTACAGGGTGTCGTTCGCGATCTCCAGCGCCTCGGCCTCGTCCTTGAACGTGGTCACGGCGAGGACGGGCCCGAAGATCTCCTCCTGGAAGACCCTCATCTTGTTGTGTCCCTTCAGCACCGTCGGCTCGAAGTAGTACCCGTCAGCGAGCTCGCCGTCGTAGCGAACCCGGCTGCCACCGATGAGGCACTGTGCGCCCTCTTGAAGTCCGATGTCGACGTAGGACGTGATCTTCTCCATCTGCTGCGTCGAGACCTGGGCGCCGATCATCGTCGTGGGGTCAAGAGGGTTGCCCTGCTTGATCTTCTTGATTCGATCGAGGCAACGCTCCATGAACTTGTCGTAGATCGATTCAGCGATGAGGGCGCGCGACGGGCAGGTGCAAACTTCACCCTTGTTGAATGCGTAGAGCACCAACCCCTCGATGGCCTTGTCCAGGAACTCGTCGTCGGCGTTCATCACGTCGGCGAAGAAGATGTTGGGCGACTTGCCGCCGAGCTCCACGGTCGAGGGAATGAGGTTCTCGGCCGCGTACTGCATGATGAGCCGACCGGTCGTGGTCTCTCCCGTGAAGCCGATCTTGGCAATGCGTGGGCTGCTCGCCAACGCCTTTCCTATCTCCGCGCCGGGTCCCGTAATGATGTTCAGTACGCCCGCCGGCACCACGTCTTCAAGTAGTTCCGCCAACTTCAGAATCGACCATGGCGTGGGCGACGCAGGCTTCACCACGGTGCAGTTGCCCGCGGCGAGCGCAGGCGCAATCTTCCACGCCGCCATCAGAAGCGGAAAGTTGAACGGGATGATCTGGCCCACAACCCCGAGCGGTTCGTGGAAGTGGTACGCGACCGTGTCCTTGTCGATCTCGCTGGTGCGCCCTTCGAGGGAGCGCGTCGCTCCGGCGAAGTAGCGGAAGTGGTCGACCGCCAACGGTATGTCCGCGGCCAGTGTCTCTCGCACCGGCTTGCCATTCTCCCAACTCTCGGCGACCGCCAGCATGGGAATGTTCGCTTCGATGATGTCGGCGATCTTGTTCAGGACCGCCGCCCTTTCGGTGAGCGACGTCTCGCCCCATTCTTTGCGGGCCCGATGCGCGGCGTCGAGCGCCAGTTCAACGTCCTCCTTCGTCGACCGGGCGACTTCGCAGAATGCCTCGCCGGTGACCGGTGAGACGTCCTTCATGTACTCGCCCTTCACCGGTGCCACCCACGTGCCACCGATGAAATTCTGATAGCGCGGCTTCAGAGAAACGAGGCTGCCCGGTCGCCCCGGGGCCACGAAAACGCCCGTCTCCGCGCCACCTTCTCTTCCGGTGTCCTGTGTCGGCTTCGTCAGTATGTCCGTCATAACTACCTCCAAGGTCGTTGAGTGACAACGCCACCCAATGCTGAGTATGCCGTCTGGTCCTCGGATCGAGGTGTGACAAAAGTCACATTGCTCGCGCACATTTCGGCTTTCACCTTCAGCATTCTCGGGGAACCCGCCCAGGGTGGAGGCGAGAGAAGTCGGGCAGCTGTAGGGTCAACCATCAGGAGGTTCATCGTGACTTCGTCAACAATGTCGGCGTGGGCCGTGCAATCACCTGGACCAATCGACTCGGGGCCGCTCGTGCGTGTTGAGCGGACGATTCCCAGTCCCGGTCCGGGCCAGGTCCGTCTTCGCGTGAAGACCTGCGGCGTCTGTCGCACGGATCTGCACCTCTGCGAGGGCGACCTGGCGCCACGGCGTCCCCTGGTGGTTCCCGGACACGAAGTGGTCGGCGTCGTCGATGAACTCGGCGAGGGTTCGACGCGGTTTGGCGTCGGCGAACGGGTGGGGGCGGCGTGGTTGGCGCGAACGTGCGGTTCGTGCCGGTACTGCCTCGCCGGCCGGGAGAACCTCTGCACATCGCCGGCATTCACCGGCTGGGATATCGACGGTGGTTACGCTCAGTACGTCGTTGTCAACGAAGACTTCGCCTACGCGATCCCCCCACAGTTCGATGACCTGCACGCCGCCCCCCTGCTCTGCGCGGGCATCATTGGCTACCGCGCACTGATGCGATCACGCCTGCCGGCGAACGGACGGCTCGGGATCTATGGATTTGGCGGTTCCGCGCATCTGACGGCCCAGATCGCCCTGGCTCAAGGAGCGCGCGTGCACGTGATGACCCGGTCCGAGGTGGCCCGAGAGCTGGCTCTCTCCTTGGGCGCCAGCAGTGTCGGCGACGCGGCCGACGCGCCGCCCGAGCCGCTTGATTCCGCAATCCTCTTTGCGCCCGTGGGTTCGCTCGTCCCGCCGGCACTCGCGGCGCTCGACCGCGGAGGAACGCTCGCCGTCGCGGGCATCTACCTCAGCGACATCCCGGAGTTGAACTACGAGGAGCATCTCTTCCAAGAGCGAACGCTGTGCAGCGTGACGGCGAACACTCGCGACGACGGCCACGATTTCCTTGCCTTGGCCGCTCAGATAGGAATGAAGGTGTCGGTCGATCCTTACCCGTTCGACCAAGCCGACCAAGCCCTGCACGATCTCCGTCACGACCACGTGAACGGTGCCGCGGTGCTCGTCAGTCCCTGAGGCCCGGACGGAACCTCGTCATCGACGTCTGTCTCGAAGCCGGGTTATTGACACGGAACGATATTTCGCGTCGCCAACACCTGCGCGGCGTCACCCTCCAGCGCCGCACGGCTCAAGATACCGTCCGCCACCGCCTTCACCAGGGCGTCGGAGACCTGCCGGGCCGCCGCGAGCGACGTCGCCGCAGAACCTGACGACCCGAAGAGCACCATGTTGGCTCCCGCCTGCAGCGCCTTCACCGCCGCGGCGGGAACGGCCAGATGCAGCGCGCTAATCGCTTTTGCGGAGAGCGAATCGGTCATGATCAATCCCGAAAAGCCGAGACTCTGACGAAGTTCCTGGACAACGACCGATGAAAGGCTCGCCGGCAGTGTGGTGAGACCGGGCACCGAGGCGTTCGACAGCATCACCCCTGGCGCCCCGTTGGCGATGGCGGTCTCGAAGGGCACGAGTCCGGTCCTCTTCAAGACCGACCACGGCACGGTCGTAGCCGGGCCGTAGTCGGTGTTTCGAGAAGATCCGCCAAGTCCGGGAAAGTGCTTGACGACCGGCGTTACGTCGGCGCTTCGCAACCCATTCATGAACGCGGTTCCGTCACTCGCCACCGCACTCGGCGCGCCGCTGAACGACCGTAATCCATCGGGATCGCGCGCTCCCGGCTCCACCGACCGTCCGTCGACGTCGAGCACCGGAGCCAGATCGACGCTGACCCCGGCCGAGAGCAGCGACGTGCCAATGTGCAGACCCCTGCCTCTGATTTGGCTCGGCGTGAGGTTCTTTCCCATGGTCTGGGCCCACGGGATCGAGCCGATCACGTTCGTCAGGCGTTGCACGCCTCCACCTTCCTCGTCCGTCATGATCATCATCGGATACTTGTCGAGCGTTCGCGCCTGCACCCTCGAGATCGTCTCGCCCATGTTCACAGGAGCGCTGCTGCCAAAGAGCAGGAGCCCTCCGTAGCCCGCCTGCGCCGCGGGGACCATGGCGCCGAGATTCGCGGCGCTCACGGGCACGACGATCGTCTGGTTGGCGAGTTGAGTGAGGGACCAGTTCGACACGTAGTGAAGGGCGCACGCCAGACCGCTCGAGCCGGGCGCGGTGGTCGTGGTCGTCACGACGGATGTCGTCGACGTGGCGGCCGTCGTAGTGCTCGTCGTAGTGGTCGTCGATGCGCCCACCGCCACTGCAGTCGCGCCGGCTATACCCAGGAGAATTCCGGTGCCGACGAAGACTGTGACCAACGTACTCACACGGTTCAGGAGCGCACCGCGTCGTCTCGCCATACTTCGAGACTACGGCCGCATCGGCGTTACGTCGGCCTAAGCAGCCGGCTGCCCCCAGGGTGTAGGTCCCGGCCCCCAAAGGTTCGATTGGAGCTTACGCTGTGACACGGTGTGCCCGTTTGCGACAGCATTGGAAATCACTGCGCCGCCAGGAGGCCTCATTGCGCCGCTCATGACGGTGAGATACGGGTTCGCGGTGAACTACACGCACTCCGCGAGGGCGAAAAGAAACTGCTGCAGGGTGCGGATGTAGCCCAAGAGTTCGGGTTGGCAGGTTTCCAGCTTCTCCTCGGTCATGAGCCCGTTCGCGATCGCCGTCGAGCGCAGAGCGATCTGGAAGGTGCTGAGCCACGCCCACGCCTCGGCCCCGTTCAAGAACTCCTCCCCCAGCGTCATCACTGCCAGCTCAGCATTCGTCGATATCTCGTTCTGACGGTGAAGTTTCGAGACCACATCGTCGTCGTCGCTCGCGGGGTCGATGGGGGCGTTGAGGCTCGCGTGCCATTCGTGGTCCGGATCGCGTTCGGCGGCGACGACGTGTCCGAAGGCCTCACGGGCCACGGCCCGACCGGCGTCGTTGAGGCGAACCTCAATCCTCCCGTCGCGCCGTCGAATGAAGAGCTTGTTGCCCGCCATTACTGATCGTGCTCGATCGTCGACTGCAGGCCGGCCACCTGCAGTTTCACGCAATACGACTCGGCGCGCTCGCGTTGGCCCGACCACACAATGGCCCGTCCCTCGTGATGGACGGTCAGCATCAACTGGGTGCACTTGTTGTTGGAGTAGCCGAATATCTTCTTGAAGATGACGACCACGACGCTCATTGGGGTCACGGGGTCATCCCACACGACCACGCTCCACGGACGCTCGATGGCGACCATGGTCTCAGTCGCCACTTCAGACTCGGTCGTCAATCGACGCATTGGTTTCACGGCTCCCACCCCAACAGTGTCGCAGACGACCGATCACTTGGGAAGCGCAAGTCCGTAGTCTGGGAGTGAAACCTGGAGGAAGTTGTGTTGAGCGTCACGAGTTGGAGGGAAGTGCCGGCACGAATCCGCTCGCGTGCCAACCTGAATATTCGAAGGGCCGTGGGCCTCTCGCAGGACCCTCCCCCACGCTGCGACGATCCCGCGACCGCCTATTTCCCGGTCGACGGCGTCGCCCGACTGGTCCACGGGGACCTCTCGTCGATGATGGTGGGCGGCCTCGCGTCGATCTTCTTCCAGATGCTCCACCCCCTCGCGATGGCGGGCGTCGCCCAGCACTCTCGTTACCAGCACGACCCCCTCGGGCGCCTTCTGCAGACTGCGAACTTCATCGGCGCCACGACCTACGGCTCAGCCCCGACCGCCTACGCCTCAATCGAGCGTGTGTTGAGCGTGCACCAGAGCGTGCGCGGTAGCGCCGACGACGGCCGTGACTACTCTGCCAACGATCCCCACCTGCTCGCCTGGGTCCACGCCGCCGAGACGTCGATGTTCCTGAGCGGTTACCAGCGATACGGCAAGCACACACTCTCGCGCCACGACGTCGAAACCTACGTGAGCGAGATGGCGCACCTGGCTCGCGACCTCGGGGCAGAAGAGCCGCCCACGACACTGGACGAGCTGAACGCCGCGCTGGAGGAGTTTCGCCCGGAGTTGCGTCTCAGCCCCGATGGCGTCACGGCGCGCGACTTCGTGATTGACGGGTTCCTGGAGAAGCCGCTCCAGAGAATCGTCTACCGACTGCTCATCGTGAGTTCGCTGGACTTGCTCGCGCCCTGGGCCCTTCAGATGCTCGGCATCCCTCGAAGGCCCGCGTGGCAGCGCGCGCTCGTTCGATCCTCGACTCGCCTTCTTTGTGTGGTGCTTCGCGCCTTCGTCCCGCCGACCGAGCCGGTCACGCTCAAATAGTGAGTCCACCGTCGATGACGACCACCTGCCCGGTTACGTACGACGAGGCGGTCGCCAGGGAGAAGATCACCTCGGCGATGTCCTCGGGCGTTCCCGAGCGCCGCAGTGGCGCAATCGAGCTCACGAACTTGTGGGTGTCGTGCCAGTCCGCCGTCCAGGGGGTCGCCACCAGCCCCGGCGCGACGCCGTTCACCCGGACTTCGGGCCCAACCGCCTTGGCGAGCAGCGCGGTCATCTGGTCGAGGGCCGCCTTGGAGGCCGAATACGGGATCGACGAACCCCCGGAGCTGTTGGCGGCAATCGACGAGACGTTCACGATCGAGCCGTGCGCCTCTCGAAGCGCATCCATCGCGGCGACGCTGAGCCCCCACGTGCCAAAGACGTTGACCTCGAATATCTCGCGCCACACGTCGATATCCGCGCCCGCGAGGTCCTTATGGACGATCCGCTTCGTGATCCCCGCGTTGTTCACGAGCACGTCGAGGCGACCGCACCGCTCCAGTACCTCGCGGATCAATCGGGTGCGGTCTTCGCCCTTGGCGATGTCGGCCTGAACGTAGTGGGACCCGGGAGTGGCCGCCGCGAGCCTTTCGCCGGCTTCGACGCTGCGCGACGAGTTGAAGATGACGGTGTCGCCCGCTCGGGCGAACTGCAGCGCCGTCGCCTCACCAATCCCACTTGTCGAACCGGTGACGAGCACCACGCGAGGCGCCACTACGACCTCCGACGAAGGCGCCACGAACCCGCCCAGTGCTGGCCGGGCTCAAGCACGACCACGTCCTTGCCGCTGCGAAGCGCGTCGGGCGGGCAAGTCATTGGCTCGACTGCCACTGACGTACGACGCCGGCCGCGTTCCAGCTTGTCACCGGTATACACCTGGATGTAGGGGAAATTGCGGTCGACGCTGAGCTCGACCTCCCCTCCCGTGCTGTCACCCAGCATCACCGTCGCGAGCCCGCTGTCGTCTCGTACCAACTCGGTGTACGTGACGTCAAGTTCGTGGCCGCTCAACGACTTGCGGCGCGAGAAGTCCAGTTGATGGCCTGCGACGGGCAGGATCTCGCCCATGGGAAGTTGGCGTTCATCAACCGCGATGAACGCCTTCGCCGGCACCTCCAGCTGCGCGCCCTCGATCGTCGGAGTCGTCACCGCCAGATAGGGGTGGAATCCCACACCGAACGGTATGAGAACCTCGTCGCGGTTGGTCACCGTCGTGGTCACCGTGAGCCCCAGCGAGCCGAGGTGGTACGCGACGCTGATCTCACTGAGAAACGGGTAGTCCGGCGTCGGGTGCAAGAGCAGCGAGAGGACGCAGCGGTTCTGATTGACCGCGTCGATCCGAAACGGACGCCAGCGAACAAGACCGTGAATCGCGGTCGAGTGCTGGACGTCGTCGACCGTCGGGTGGGCGGTCCGTTCAGAGAACGACCATTTCCCGTCACCGATTCGATTGGGCCACGGGTAGAGGACCTGACCACGCGCGCCGGTAGGGACCTCCTCGCCCGCGAATCCCTCGACAACGCTGAGCCCGCCCTTCACGTAGGTGCGAAGCGTCGCCCCAACCTCGGTAATCACCGCTCGCTGATCGCCGTGGGCGATCGCGATCTGTTCGCCGGAGGGGAGCATCAGTTGGTTTTCCTTCTATTCACTGCCATGTAACTTACGACAGTTAACGTGGCAAATATGCGTATTCTCATAACAAACGATGACGGCGTCTCAGCTCCCGGAATCGCGGTGCTCGCACGCAGCATCGCCAGATGGATCGAAAGGTGCCCCGAAGGCGAGACCCGCGAGGCCATTATCGTGGCCCCGCACGAGAACTACTCGGGGATGTCGTCAGCAGTCGGCGACGTGCACGGGCACCCCTTCGTGCACTACAGGCGCTTCACGATCAGCGGAGCCGAGTCGATTCCCGCCTACTCGCTCGAAGGACCGCCCGCACTCTGCGCGATACTGGGAACGATTGGCTACTTCAACTTTCGCCCCGACATGATCTTGTCCGGCATCAACGCCGGAGCCAACGTCGGGCGAAGCGTCCTGCACTCGGGAACCATCGGGGCGATTCTCTCCGGTGCCCAACTAGGCCTCTCCGGACTCGCCGTCTCGGTCCAGTGGGGAGAGAACGTCCACTTCGAGACCGCCGGCGACGTCGCGGTTGAAGTTCTACAAGAGCTCATGAACGCGCCCTCACGGACGCTCTTCAACCTCAACGTGCCAAATCTTCCCGTTAGAGAACTGAAGGGCGTGCGACGTGGCCGAATCTCGACCGCGGGCCTCATCAAAGCCGGAACGCCGCGGGCCGCGGGCGAGCCGCTCGCCGACGAGGGTGAACTCCAGATTCGCCTCGGTGCGGCCACTCCCGAGCTGGGTGACGTGAGCGACGAGGACGCCGACGAGGACGGCGCGCTGCTCGCCGCCGGTTACGCCTCGCTCACGCCGCTCAAAGGCCCACAAGAGGACACCGACACCTCCCTGGACGAACACCTCTACTCGGCGCTCCAAGCGATTGAACGACACCTCGAATCAGCGCGCTAACTAGTTTCCTCGGTGGGGCGCCGGCGCTGCTCCTTGACCCGGCTTCGGGCCTTCTTCTCATCCACACGGCGAACCTTTGAGGCGCGCGTGGGCTTGCTCGCTCGACGAGGAGGTTGGCGAAGAAGGGCGGCCCCGATCTTCTCGGCCAGATGTTCGAGAGCCGCTGAGCGGTTCTGACCTTGCGATCGAAACCGACTCGAGCTCGACCTGACCACCGTGCCGATCTTCTCGAGCAGGAGTTCACGGTCCGGTTCGCTCAGCACCTGGGACGTCGCGACGTGAAAGGATGCGACGATTCGGGTCAGCGCACGATTCGCGTGCTGACCGCCAGGGCCTCCCGACGTCGTGACGCGAAGCACGACCTCGTCGGGCGGGATGATCAGACGGGCCCGAATGTAGAGCGACCCGTCGCTTTGGACGTGGGGGCCGCGCGACGCCATGAGCTAGTGGGCGTTGGGCAGTCGAACCATCGCGAGCTGCGTTGACGACGCCACGAGCTCGCCCCTGTCATCGAAGAGCTCGCATCGCTCGTCGACCAGGCCGTCGGCGATGACGACGCACCATTGGCGAGCGCGCAGCCACTCGCTGGTTGGAATACGACGAATGTAGGAGGTGAGCTGCAACGTCGGCACCCAACCCGACGACCCCAGAGGAAACGTCGCTGGTGGCAAGGCGTCGCTGGCGAAGAGCAGGTTCCATGCGTTCCACTGCGCATCACCGTCGTTGAGCCGGAGCCATCCACGGACCTCGCCGCGTTCGGAACGTTCTCCGTTCCACCATGCGGCGCTTGAGGGGTCGAGGCGAAGGTCCATCACCTTCCTCATGTTGATTTCCTCTTCGTCCGTTGACTGGTGACACTCTGCAATCGGCGCCAGCTCCGGCGCGGCGGTGTCCATGTAACGCGCGAGCGAGTCCTCGTGCAGGGTTCCGACAGTGACCAGCGATTCGATGGAAACCTGTCCACTCTGCTCGAGCGTGACGTGGACGAAGGAGACTCCCCGACCCACCCGGCGCACATCGGTGCGCAACTCGGCGGGCCCGACGTCCGGAGCGCCGGCGTAGTTGGTCGTGATTGCCGTCGTGTGCAGGTGGCTCGCGCCGTCTTCGGACGCCGCGGCCAGGGCCGCGTTGGCCATGACGCACTGCAGGTAGCCGCCGTTAGGATGTCCCGCGATGGTGTAGTACTGGGACAGGTTGACGCTGTAGCGCCCTGAACCCAGGGGCTCCACGGCCGCCGCTTCGCGCAGGGCGCGGCCTTCTTCTGAGGTAGTCACACCGCAACCCTAATTCGCTCGCGCCGGGCGACGGTAGATTTGGCAGTGCGAAGGAGAGTGATCATGCAGTCAGTTCCCGTTTCATCAGCGGTCAACGTGTCCACACAATTGGAGAGTCTCCGGTCTTCAACCCTGCGACCGGCGAAATGACTTCTCAGGTTCCCGTTTGCGTCCTCGCCTCTTCGTGCGGCGGGTGGAAGAACTCCCTCTTCGTCCACGCGCGCGTCCACGGCCCCGAGGGCTTCGCCTCCCGCACCCGCGCACGAGCGATCACCGCGCGCTGGCCACTCCACACGGAGTCCCAGATCGACCTCGGGTTTCCGACCACTCGTTAGGCAGTGATCGACACGGCCCGCCACACCCTCGACTGGATTGGGGCCGGACTCCGCGAGAGTCTGGCCATGCTCTGGATGACGTGGTGGCCCATTGTCTTCGGCTTCACGCTGTCCGGCGCCGTCCAGAGTTTCCTGCCCCGCGACGGGCTTCGTTCGAAGCTGGGAACGACGACGCCCGGTTCTTCCTCGAGGGCCGCGTTGCTCGGCGTCATCTCTTCGTCGTGCAGTTACGCCGCGAGCGCCATGTCGCGCGCGCTCTTCGGGCGAGGAGCCTCGTGGACGAACGCCATCATCTTCATGGTCGCCTCAACCAATCTGGTGGTCGAGCTCGGGATCGTGCTCTACCTCCTGCTCGGGTGGCAGTTCGTCGTGGCCCAGTTCGTGGGCGGGGCCATCATGGTGATCGCCCTGATGGCCTTGACCGGTCTCTTCTTCTCCAAGAAGACTCAGGACGGACTTCGCGAGCGGGTCGTGCTCGACGCGCCTCCGGCGGCGTCGGGAACGACCTCAACGTGGCGCGAGCGCATGCGCTCGGGCCGTTTCTACCGCCTGAGCGCCCGCTTCACCATGGGCGACTTCACCATGCTGCGCAAGGAGCTCCTCGCCGGCTTCGTCGTGGCCGGATTCCTCAGCGTCCACGTACCGACGCTCTGGTGGTCGCACCTCTTTCTCACCGGTCACGGAACACTCACGATCATCGAGAACGCCATCGTCGCTCCGCTGCTCGCGGTGATCTCCTTCGTCTGCTCGGTCGGCAACATCCCGCTCGCGGCGGCGCTGTGGAGTCACGGCGTGGCCTTTGGCGGAGTGATTAGCTTCATCTTCGCCGACCTGGTCACGTTGCCCCTGCTGCTCATCTACCGCCGCTTCTACGGCACCCGCTCCATGCTGCGACTGTTCGCACTCTTGTGGCTGGTGATGAGCGGCGGCGGGTTGCTCGTCAACCTGCTCTTCAGCTCGGCCCATCTGATACCGACGACGCGTCACTCCGCGGCGCTGTCGGGTGAGTTCCCCCTCGGCGCGACGCTGATGCTCAACGTGCTGGCGTCGGTGCTGCTGGTCGGCGTGTGGGTCCTTTCCCGCCAGTCCCGCGACGACGCCAGCGCGCGCGATCCGATCTGTGGGATGACCGTCGACCTCAGCGCTCCGGTCGCCACCCGCTCGCGCGACGGCCAGACCTTCTACTTCTGCTCACTGCGCTGCGCCGAGCGCTTTGACCGCCACGAGGACCCCGCGCAAATGGACGAGGACCCCGACGGCGAACACGTCGACCCGGTTTGTTCGATGCGCGTGAACGCAACGACCGCCCCGCATTGCGTCGGCGCGGACAATGTGACCTACTATTTCTGCAGCGAGGGATGTCGAACAGCATTTCTCGAGGGCTCGAGCGCCCCACCCGGCTCGCAACAGATTGAACTAGGACGTAAGCCATCTCATGAGTAAGCAGCACACCAGTGTCCGTTCCTACGGCGTCTTGATCAGCGAAGGCCGCGTGGCCCTCGTGCGCTCGAGTAACCCCCACCACGTGCCGCCACTGTGGTGGCTCCCGGGCGGCGGCATCGACTTTGGCGAGGCGCCCGAGGACAGCCTCGTTCGTGAGTTCAAGGAAGAGACCGGCCTCGAAATCCACGAACCCGTGCTGCTCGGCGTCACGAGCGACGTGCGCCGGCGCGACAACGGCGACAAGATCCATACCGTTCGCATCCTGTTCACCGCCGAACTGAAGGGTGGCGAGCTCAGCCACGAGATCCACGGCACCACCGATCACGCGGCATGGTTCGACCTGGCCGACCTCGAATCCTTGAATGTCGCCGACTACGCCCGGGCGGCGATCGAGGCCGCTCAGCCGAAGTAGCGTCCGGGCATCTCGCGCTTGAGAAACTTGCCCGCGGCGTTGCGCGGCAGCGGCTCATCGGTGAACGCCATCCGGCTGGGAATCTTGAAGCTCGCGAGCCGTGGGTGCAGGTGCGCGTGGAGTTCACTTTCGGTGAGCCTCATCCCGGGCTTCAGCATCACCGTCACCGCCACTTCCTCACCGAGACGCTCGTGGGGCAGCCCGAAGACCGCCGCCTCGTAGACCGCGGGGTGCTCGTAGATCGCCGACTCCACTTCGGCGGAGTACACGTTCTCGCCCGCTCGAAGGATCATGTCCTTCAATCGGTCCTCGATGTAGAGGAAGCCCTCGTCGTCGATGTAGCCGAGATCCCCCGTGCGCAGCCAACCCTTCACGATCGTTGACGCGGTCGCCTCGGGCTTGTTCCAGTAGCCGCGGATGAGCGTCGGGGACTTCATCCAGATCTCCCCACTCTCGCCGGCCGGCACCGCGCGGGCGCTCTCGTCTCGAATCTCGACGTCCATCACGATCGTCGGGGTCCGCCCGGTCGACGACGGGTGGGTGATGTAGTCGTCGCCGTAGTTGCCTGGTCCGTAGGCGTTCGTCTCGGTCATCCCGTAGCCGAGAGTGGGACGGCCCTGCTTGAAGGAGCTGTCCACGCGCGCAACCAGCTTCACCGGCGCCGGGGCTCCGCCGCCGCCGACCGCGGTGAGCGACGACGTGTCGTACTTCGCGAAGTTCGGGTTCTCAAGCATGTCCCAGGACTGGGTCGGTACGCCCACAAAACTCGTGACTTGGTGGCGCTCGATCAGCTGCAATGCGCGCTCGGGCTCCCATCGGTACATCATGACGAGCTTGAAATGCCACGAGAAGCACGACATCATGACCGGAATGCAGCCCGTGACGTGAAAGAGGGGAACGACCAGGATGAAGCACGGCGCCAGCCCGCTGCCCTCGACGCCGTCATCTCGCCTCGACGCTTGGACCGAGGCGCCCGAGGAGAACGCCATGATGGTCTGGCAGATCGCGCCGTGCGTCGAGACGGCGCCCTTCGGGAATCCGGTGGTCCCGGACGTGTAGAGAATCGTCGCGTCCATATCGGGTGAGATCTCGGCGTGGGGCATCGCGGCACCGCGCACGACCACGTCATGCCAGTACTCGACGCCCGGAGGAAGCGGCAGGAGCTCGTCGAGGCGCACGCCGAGGATCCTCACCCCGGCCCGCTGGCAGGCGTCGTCGGCTCGAGACACCCGCTCGCTGTCGGCGATCAGGACGCTGAGTCCGGCGTCATTGACCGCGTAGTCCACCTCGTCCTCGGTCCACCACGCGTTGAGCGACACCGAGATCGCGCCTACCGAGGTGATGGCGGCGAACGAGATTATCCACTCGGGCAGGTTGCGCATCGCAATCCCGACGCGGTCGCCCTTCCTGATGTTGTAGTGGTGCACGAGCGCGTAGCCCAGCGCGTCGACTTCTTGCATGACCTCATCAAAGGTCCACTGTTCGTCCTCGTAGACGAGGAAGGTCTGGTCGAGACCTCGCGCACTGTCGAAGAACTGGCGAAGGTCCGAAGGGGAGTTCCTAAAGACGCGATTCGTCACCCCGTGGCTCTCGACCTCAATCACCTCAAACGGCTGGCCCGGTGCCGATACCGCCGCGATGGCCTCTTCGATGCTTAATGCCACGAGCCTCCCTTAACGTGTCCAAATCCTATGCAGAACTCCGTGCCGGCCTTCGTCATTGGTAGAACTGGTGAATGAACTCCGCCCACAACGTGGCGCTCAAAGGACAATAGATGATTCGCTTCTCGGTCCACGTGCACCCCGGCGCTCGAGCGAGTCGGGTGGGGGGCGACTACGACGGGGCTCTGAACGTGCACGTGCGCGCCCGTGCGGTTGACGGGGCCGCCACCTCCCAGGTGCTCAGCGTGCTCGCCGAGGCCTTCGACGTGCGCGTCGGCGCGGTGCACCTGCTGCGGGGAGCTCACTCGCGGACCAAGGCAGTCGAGATCGAGGGCGACGAAGCGGCGCTCAGCGCACGACTCGCGCAACTGCTAGGGACCTAGGCCCGGCGAACTGTCCGACGGCCTGTGGGAGAATACGTTCATATCCACTGTGTGAAAGGAACACCCGATGTTTGGATCAAGCTATCCACTCTTCGACATCTTCGTCTCCACGTTGTACTTTGCGCTGCTGATCTTCTGGATCATCCTGGTCTTTCATATCGTGATCGACATCTTTCGCAGCCACGATCTCTCCGGCACCATGAAGGCCCTCTGGGTGCTGTTCATTTTCGTCCTGCCGCTGATTGGATGCCTGGTGTACCTCATCACGCGCGGCGGATCGATGCACGAACGACAGCTTCATCAGCTGCAGGTCCAGCAGCAGGCGTTCGAGGACTACATCCGCAAGGTCGCCAATACGAAGGAATAAGGCTCAGCGAAACCGAAGTTCCGCTCGCGAAGGACGAGCGCGGCGCATTCGGTTCTCAAGCGAGCGCGTGTGTAGCTCCCGCGGCCTTTTGGGCCATGCGCTCCACGTTCGCCGAAAGCTTCGCAACGAATGCCTCAAGATCAGTTCGCGCCTTCTCGGCTTCCGAAGAAAGCCCCGCCATGTGATCGACGTCCCAAAGTCCGAGGACCGGTTCGAGCACGTCTTTCAAGAACTGGCCGAGGCCGTAGATCCCCTCTCGTGCGATGCGCACGGCGTGGCGAGTGAACGACGGGATGCCGGTGCCGGGCATTGCGAAGGCGCTCACCTGCTTCGCGGCGGCGATCATCATCGTCGAAGGGTCGATCGCGAACGCCGCCAGCGCGAGGTCGCGATAGAAGAGGTAGTGCTTCGTCTCGTCACCCGCCACGAGCGCCAACACGTTGCGGCCGACCTTGTCATCCTTGGGCAACTTGGCACCGGTGTTGCGGTGGGCGATCTGGGTTGCCCGCTCCTGGAACGAGACGTAGGTGATGAGATCGGCAATGGTCTCTGGTTCCGGGACCTCGCCCTTGCCCATCTGAACTCGCCGGCCTTCTTCCAAGAGCGTCGGGTCGATGCAGCGGCTGATGTGAACCCAGTCGCGCATCACCATGGCGTGACGGTTTTCCTCCATGGTCCATTGATGGTTCCAGTCACGAATCGGGTGGCCCTTGGGTGCGTGGACCAACAGCGAATGCGTGTAGTAGGGCAGGTTGTCCTCGGTCAGCAGGTTGACGTAGATCGAGCTGCGCACGCCCGCAGCGAGTGGGTAGTCGGATTCAGACCAGGGGCGTTCGCTGAACTTCTCCCCCTGGCCCCAGTCGATCTGCTCGTGGGGGAACCACAGGCGCGGCGCTTCGAGGTGACGATTGTAGAGCCGCTCTACGTCGGGGGCGATCTCAGTGAGGAGATCGGTGCGGCTAGTTGGCAATCGCTTTACGGTCAACTCGACCCTTTCGGTAGTGGCGCTGCAGAGCAGCAACATCAAGCGTAATGGCGTAACTAGCACAACCTTCGTTCAACTTGTGATTCGCCGCACAAGCAACGCCATGTATCCTGATTGTCTCGTGAATCTCATTCGGACGCTGGTTCCAGCGGATCTCCGTAGGGCAACAGACGCGCCGCTGCGGCGCTTCTACACCTGCACCTTCATGGCGTGCGTCGGGATGGGTCTCACCCTTTCTCTCTACGTCGTCTACCTACACGACGTCCGCGGCTTCTCGACGAACTTCTCCACGCTGCTGCTCGGTGCATCGGCGGTCGCCGGACTCGCGTCGAGCCCGCTCTGGGGATCATTGACCGATCACCTGGGACCCATGCGCGTAGCGCTGACCGCCTATTCCTGCGACGCCGCAGCGCTGGTGGTGTGGGCGTACGCGCACACGAAGTCCGAGGCGATCTTCGCCGCGATCCTGCTGGCGGTCTTCGGTGGGGCCAGTTGGGGTCCGAGCAGCACGATGCTCAGTCGTCTCGTCCACGAAGACCAGCGCCAGCGTGCGTTCGGATTCAACTTCATGCTGGTGAACCTGGGAATTGGCTTTGGCGGACTGGTGTCGGCGTCAATCGTCGATCTGCACCACCCCGAGTCATTCACGGTTCTCTACTTGATCAACGCGGGCGTCACGCTCGTGGCTGCGGGTCTCTTCTGGACGCTTCGAGCGCACGGCGGTCCGATCACCGAGCACGACGAAGACCCGATCAAGAGTGCCGAGGGCTGGCGCGAGGTCATCCATGACCGCCGTCTCGTGCAGTTCGTCCTGGCGTCACTCGTGCTGATGATCGGTGGCTACGGCTCCCAGGAAGCGGGATTCAGTCTCTTCGTGGTCAACAACCTGAAGCTGCCGGTGCACGTCATCGGCGTCATCTTCTTCTTCAACACGAGCACCATCGTGCTCGCCCAGCTCTGGGTGCTCAACAAGATCGACGGCCGCAGTCGCACCCGAGTGATGGCGACGGCGGCTGGTCTCTGGTGCATCTTTTGGATCATCCTCGACGTCACCCTGGCCCTGCCGGCGGTACTCGCCGTCGCATCGCTCTGCGTCGCGATGGTTGTCTTCGCAATTGGCGAGACGATGCTTTCACCAGTGGGCCCCGCACTCGTCAACGAGATCGCCCCCGAGCACCTTCGGGGTCGCTACAATGCGGCGCAAGGGCTCACGTGGGGACTGTCGGGCAGCATCGCCCCCGCAATCACCGCGCTGTACTTCGACAATCACCTAGGAAACTGGTGGCCGCTCAGCACGGGGATCACCGCCCTCTGCGGAGGAATGCTGATGCTCAACCTGCGCCGACATCTGAGCGACTCCGAGGACGGCCGAAAAAACGCCACGTCCGCCTGACGGAAGAAACCGGCAGGATGGAGAGAGCCAGTTCCTACTCTTGGATGATCTCGAAGGCCCGAAGCCCGCGAATCCTTTCCTGACGGCGATTCCTGAGCCGTCGCTCGGACAGCTCGGACAGCTCGGCGTAGGACTTCAGAATTGCCCGATGGATGTTCTCGACAGTGACGAACGGATTGGGGTCCTCGACAATGACCTCGTCGATGAGTCCCAGGCTCAACTGGTCCTGGGCCGTCGAGCGCATCGTGGCGAGCGTCATTCGGATCTGGTCGTGCGTGGGGGTCGGCGTCTTGTAAAGGATCGACGCGGCCGAGCGGGGTTCGGCGACGTACGCCATGGCCTTTTGGAGCATCATGACGTGATCAGCCATTGGCGTCGTGGCGAGCCCCCCACCGCTGCCGAGCGCGCCCGCGACGAGCGTGATCACCGGCTCGGAGTAGTCGATGCCCTTCAGGATCGAGCGGGCGATCGCCCGCGATTGACCGCGACGTTCGCTTTCGAGAGTCGGCTTTGCCCCCAGGGTGTCGGTGATGAACAGGGCCGGCAGATGCAGCCGCTCGCCCATCTCGAGCATCCTCTCCATGAAGGCGAAGTCCTCGGGAGCGGGGTTTGACGGACGCTTGACAATGGTGTCGCCGAGTCGCTGGTACGAAGGCTGGGTGCCGACGATGACGAACGGCTGGGCGCCGATCTTGGCGAAGGCGCCAACGATCGCCGGGTACCTCTTGTAGTCGCCCTCTTGCACGTAGTTGTAGACCGCGGTCGCCTCGGTGAAGGCGAAACGGGTGATGAACTCCAGATCGACGCGGTTCGCGTCGGTCATCAGGTCCTGGTACTGCTCGACCAGTGCGTCGGAGTTCTCGAGTGCCGCTCCGGTTCGCGCGGGCGCCGCCATCAGGACCAAGGGGTCCTTCTCCGTATCGAATTGGGGACCGTGAATGCCGATCGTTCCGAAGCTGAAGACGCGGCGCTGACCGGTGACGCTCACGTTGCGTATCAGGGGCTGGGTTTCGCGGGTGATCTCGTGATGCTTGTCGGGCAGCTTCGTAGAGGTGAGGATCTCACCGATGTAGGTGACCATCTCGCCGACGTCGGGAAGGACGACGTCGATGTTCCGGTCGAGCAGGTTCGCCTCGGCGCTCTGGGAGTCGACCGGAACGATGATGCCCTCGTAGGCCTCGATCACCTTGGGGCCCGCAAAGCCGTAGTTCGTTCCCGACGTCGCGAGGATCAGGTCGGCGTTGGGCACGGCACTCGCCGAGACGCCGCCCCAGACGTTGCCGAGCAGGACGGCGATCTGGGGCTGCTCGACCCGGTCCTTGAAGTTGCGCAGTGCCTCAACCATTCGCGTCATCTGCGTGAGCCCGGCGAAGTTCTCGTGCTGGCGCACGCCGCTCGAGACGTAGACGCTGATGAAGGGAAGCTTCTTCGCGATCGCGAGGTCCGCGGCGGCTTGGAACGTCTCGCCCGACACCACGCCGAGGGATCCGGCAAAGAAGTCCCAGTTCATTGAGTACATGATCACGGGGTGTCCGGCGAAGATGGCCGTGCCGTAGTTCGACGATTCGGACTTGCCCTTGCGGGTCTCGCGGCGCAGCTTGTCGAAGTAGGACTCGTCGCGCTCGTCGCCGTGTCCGCGACGTACGAGCCCCACGAGGTCCTTCGCGATCCGCCAGCGGCCGTGGCTCGCTTTGAAGTGGACGAGGTCTTGAAGAATCTGGAGCTGCGAAGGGCTGTTGATCTTTCGACGGTTGCGCAGGTGCGGCTCGACCTCTAATTCGAAGACGGGCAGTCCGGCGGGAAAGCCTTCTCCGTAGAGTCTCGTTTCGAAGTCATCTTCGGGAGTGGACCCGCTTTGTTCGATCCGGTTTGCCATGAATAACCATTATGGCACCTTCGATTTGAGCCTCTCGGGCGTCGCCCAGCGTCAGCGCGACGCGTGAGCGTCGAAAGCGCCAATTCACTGTCCTTACTCTTCAGTAGGAGTTTTCGGACAGTCACGGCTCGCTGTCGTCGAGCCGCGCGAGGGCCGCGCGAGGTTCAAACACTGCGACAAGATCGGCAATCGATTGTTTCTCGCGGCCAAAGTCGCAGCCGTCGACCAGTTCGCCAGCGTCGCCAACTGGGCACTCACCTCACTACAGCCCGGACGGGTATGTCTCGGGAGGCTCGCCCTCATCCCAAAGCTGGGTCATCTCGAGAGGTTCGAGGGCTCGCGTGTGATCGAGGTGGATCACGGCGTCGAACTGGCGAGCCAGGTCCGCCTGGAAGTAGTGACTCTGCAGTTCGGTCTCGGGACGGTAGATGACGCCGATCGCGCGCTCGAGCAGCGAACTGGCGAACTCGTCGTCATTGGCGAGCTCACGCATTGGCAACCAGTACTGGGGCAGCGCGACGTCGTGCAGCATCGACTCGTAACTGTCGTGCCGCGCGGGCCGGACCCGCTTTCGCTCCGCGGGGCCGCCCCAATCGGTGGCCGCCGTGACCCGTCCGGCGTACGTACTGAATCCGATGAGCAACGCGTCGTCGCCGTAGCGCTCGCGCGCCAGCTGACCGATGTTGAGCTCGCCGCGAAAGCCCATCGACGTCGCTCGAGCATCGCCGACGTGCGAGTTGTGAGCCCAGACCACAACCTTGGTCGGCGCTGATTGAATATCGAAATGCTTGACGAGCGCATCGAGCGTGCTCGCCATGTGGCTGTCACGAAGATTCCATGAGGAGATGTTCGCCCGATACATCTGGCGGTAGTACTCCTCGGCGTCGTGGACGAGTTGAGCATTCTGCTCGGCGTAGAACTGCTCGTCTTCCGCCACGAGACCATCACGGCCCACGTACGCGGCTGATCGCTCGCGCATTTCGAGGAGTTGAGTGACGACTGCGTCCTCGCAGGGATCCGCGACGCCGGTGGCGAGTGCGTAGCCGTAGGCCTGCCCGTCGGCCTCGACGTGGTCGAAGCACGAGTAGCGCTGGCGCGCCCTGAGAGCCTGCTCGGGATCAACGCGCTCCAGGTAGTGGACAACCGCCTCGATGGACGCGCGCAGGCTGTAGAGGTCGAGACCGTGGAAACGGGCCTTGGTCGCCGCCGCCGCCTGTGCGTCGTTGCGGGCGCGAAGCCACTGCACGAACGCCAGCACGTCCCGGTTGCGCCACATCCAGGTCGGAAACCTTCGAAAGCCCCCGAGCGCTGCGTCGGCGTCTGGATCATCCGAGAGCCCCATCACGTATTGGTTAACCCGGTTGGCGTCGGGCCAGTCACCCTCGACCGCGACCACGTTGAACCCGCGCTCGTCGATGAGACGGCGGGTGATGCGGGCGCGCTCGCGATAGAACTCGTGGGTACCGTGGGACGCTTCTCCGATCAGAACGAAACGGCGATCACCGACCAGGTCCAAGAGGCTGTCGTAGTCCTCCGCCACCCCGGTCAGCGGCCGCGCGAGCCGCGCCAGGGTCTTGACGGCCTGCTCGTTCATCGTGCGCGTTGTCATGCCACCAACATCGCTCGAACCGGTGCGCGCGGCCAGAGTCGAATGTCACATCGCTGGGCGCTGACGGGTCCACCGGCGCACGGGTCCCGACCCCCATGCGCCTGTTGGGAAGGCCTCCTAGAGCTCGTTCGTGAGTTCGTTGACCCTGGCCATCCATTCGCGGTCCTCGGTGCTTTCGCCCGCCGCGTGGATCGCCGAGCGCTCGGCGCGCAGTTGACGGGCCACGCTCGACAAGTTCTTCGGCAGCGCCATTGCCGCAGTGTTGCGAACCCACTGCGCCAGCGCCGGTGACGCGCCGCTCGTTGATACCGAGACGACCACGTCGCCGTCACGGTGCACGGCTGTGAAATGGAAGTCCGACCGACCAAGATCATCGACCACGTTGAGCAGCACGTTGCGCTCGTTGGCCTCCTTCACGATCTGATCGTTCACCGCCGGGTCACCGGTCGCCGCAACGACGAGCAACGCCCCCGCCAGATCGCCGGGCGCGTATCGACGCACGACGAGGGTTTCGACCCCCTCGGGCACCGCAGCGCGTATCTCCTCGGCGATCACGGTGACGCGCGCGCCTGATTCGAGCAGCTGGGCGGTCTTGTGAGCCCCCACCCGGCCCGCTCCGATGACCACGACCGATCGATTCGAGAGATCGACGACGAGTGGGAACATCACGAACTCATGGCGAACGGGGAGGCGAACTTGGCGACGCGGCCGAGTTCGAGGTCCGCGACGGCCCCGATGACGATCACCGCCGGCGACTTCACGTCCAGCCCCGCCAGCTCCTTCAGAGTGCTTCGAACGGTCCGTTGCTGATCCGTTGACGCCCACTCCACGACCGCCACCGGAGTCTCCGCGCGCAGTCCGCCTTCGAGTAGTTCGCTCGCGATGATGGCGCGACGCTGCACCCCCATCAGCACCACCAGGGTGAGATCCGGATTCGCGAGGGCGCCGAAGTCCACCGTGGAGCCCTGCACGGTGCTCCCGGTCACGATCGTGACGCCGTGGGACAGCCCGCGATGCGTGACGGGTATCCCGGCCAGCAACGGTCCGGCGAACGCCGAGGTGATGCCGGGAACGATCTCGACGTCCAGTCCGGCGTCGCTCAGGACTTCGGCCTCTTCCCCGCCGCGACCGAAGACAAACGGGTCGCCGCCCTTCAATCGAACGACGCGCGTGTACGCTCCACCGAGCGACACCAGCAGTTCATTGATCTGCGCCTGCGAATGCGAGTGGCCCGGAACCTTGCCCACGTCGAATCGTCGGGCGGTGCGGTTGATGAGGTCCAGGACTTCGTTGGAGATGAGTCGATCGTGCACGACGACGTCCGCCGTCGCGAGCAGTTGCGCTGCCCTGATCGTCAACAGATCGGCATCACCTGGTCCGGCCCCTACGAGGTAGACGGTCACGGGAACACCACGCGCGTGTAGAAGTCTCCAAACGACTCGTCCTCGAGTCCCTCGGCCTTCCACCTCTCGAGGACGGGTCGCAGCACTTCGGGCAAGTCATCCAGCTTGACCTTCTCCCGATAGAGCGAGGCGAGGCGGTCGCCGCGTGGACCTCCGCCGAGGAAGACGTCGTAGGTGTTCTTCGTGCGACCCACGATGCCGACCTCGGCCACCGCCGGACGCGCGCAACCGTTCGGGCATCCCGTCATACGAAGTTGCAGACGTCGCTTGGCGAGCCCGTTCGCGTCAAGTTCGCCCTGAACCAACGAGACAACGTCGGGGAGGCGTCGTTCGGCTTCGGCCAGCGCTTGGCTGCACGTGGGCAACGCCGGGCACGCGAGCGCCGAGCGCTCCACATTCCCCAGCTCTTCGACGCCTCGCACGCCGTGCGCCGAGAGAATCCTCTCGACGGCGCCACGGTCTTCGGGACTGATCGAGGAGATCAGCATGTCCTGCTGGGCGGTGATCAAGAAGTTGACCCGCAGCGTCTGGGCGATCTCGCGCAGCGCGCTGCGCAGTCCGTTGCCGTCCGGTCCGTCGCCCACGCGCCCCGCGCCCACCCGGATGCCGAGTTGCAAGGAGCCGTCGCTGAGCTCGCGCCAGCCCAGGTGGTCATCGGCCTCGCCCAGATCCAGGGCCAGTGGCGCACGGAGTTCCTGTCCGAGGCGCTCCTCAATCTCCCGGCGGAACTGCTCGAATCCGGCGTCGGCGGCGATGTACTTCATGCGCGCTCGCCGACGATCTGTCCGGTCGCCAAGATCGCGGTAGGTGGAGAGCACCGCGCGAATGACATCATCCAGTTCCGCGTAGGTGACGAAGGTCAGTGGATCGGCCAGCCGGGCAAAGGTGTCGGGGTGGGCGTAGGAGCGGCCCAGCCCGCCGGCGACGACGACGTTGAAGCCCTCGCCAAGTTCATCATGGGTGGCGGGAATGAGTCCGAGATCCTGGGCGTAGACGTCGACGCAGTTTTCCTTCGGATTGGCGATCGCGATCTTGAACTTGCGTGGCAGGTAGGTCTCTCCGTAGAAGGAGTGCTCGTTGTCGGGCTCGGACGTCGCGCTCTTCTCGCCATTCACGAAGATCTCCCAGTGGGCGCGCGTCGCCGGCTTGAACGTTCGCGCGATGTGATCGGCCATGAGGACGAGCCGTGCGTTGTCTCCATTGGCCAGCAGGTCCGGGCACATCACGGTGTTCCTCACGACGTCACCGCAGGCGCCGAATGACGTCATCAGGTGGGCGTCGAGCTCGAAAGCCATGGGCCGCAATCCCGCCTTCAGCACCCCGTGGAACTGCACCGCCTGGCGCGTCGTCAGGCGAATCGTTCCGTCCGCGAGGTCCTCGGCGATCTCGTCGAGCGCCAGCCACTGATCGGTGGAGAGTCTTCCGCCGGGAATGGCGACGCGCACCATGAAGATGTACTCCAGGGCCTCGCGAGCGAGCGAGCGCTCGCGGCGTACGTCGCGATTGTCCTGGGCGTAGATGCCGTGGAACTTCAGCAGGTGCTCCGACCCACCCTCGATGCTGGGTTCGTTATTCGCAATCTCGCTCGACAGGTCACCACGAAGGAAATCGCTCGATCGCTTGAACTCCTCTTCGACCGTGTGCGACGCGTCGATACTCGCCATCGGGGATCCCCTTTTCTTGATTCTCAGTTAATTGCCTTAAACCCTATCGGCTTAGTCATAATTAGAGCACTTAGGAAATCCCAGGTTCTAAAGGGGTTTTCAGTTTCCGATCCGGACTCGCTCCACCAATAAAGGTGCGTTGGTCCGAATTCGACTCAACTCAATCAGGGAGTCGCGGAGAACTCCCGCGGCATTCAGGAGCGGCGCATCACCCGTCGAGGAACCCCCGCCCTCGGAACTTCGTTCCAGGAGACCACGTCACCAACGCTCCGTTGCTGAGCGTCTGCTAGCCCAGACGGCCCATGGGCTGATCGCAGCCCATTGCTCCCCGCATTCTGGCCGTTACCGCCCACCCCGTAACCTAGACGGGTGGAACTTTCTAATGCCTTTACCCGCACGTCAATCTGGGGCCTCGGGCACGTCGATGCCCCCGAGGTCGTGACCTCGGCGTGGATCGACGAGCAACTGAGCGAAACCTACGAGCGCTGCGGCATTCGCCCCGGACTTCTCGACGCGGTGGCGGGCATCAGCGAACGCCGTTGGTGGCCCGAGGGAGTCAGTTTCAACCAGGCCGCCGCGCTCGCCGCCCGCGAGGCCATGGCCAACGCCGACGTCGGGCCCTCCGAGATCGACCTGCTAATCTCCACGTCGGTCTGCAAGCACCACCTCGAGCCGAGCGTCGCCTGCGCGGTTCACTTCGGCCTGGGCCTCTCGTCGGCCTGCACGAACTTCGACCTCGGCAACGCCTGCCTCGGATTCATCAACGCCATGAACATCGCGGCGATGGCCATTGAATCGGGACAAGCACGGACCGTGCTCATCGTCGATGGCGAAGGTAGCCGCCACACCCAGCTCGCGACGCTGGGCCGGCTGCGTCTGCCCTCGACGACCGCCATGGACGTCTTCGATCAGTTTGCCTCACTCACCCTCGGCTCGGGCGCCGCGGCCATGGTCATGGGCGGACCGCGCTCGGGAGGACACGCGTTTCTCGGCGGCATTACCCGTGCCGCGACCAACCACCACGAGCTCTGCGTTGGCGACCTCGAGCAGATGCGCACCGATACGGCGAAGCTCCTCGTGAGCGGCCTCGACCTGGCGAATGAGACATTCGAAGCGGCGCTCGCCGCCGGCTGGAAATGGAAGGACTGCGACTGGTACGTGATCCACCAGGTGTCGGCCGTGCACACCTCGAAACTTTGCGAACTCCTGCACATCGACACCACGCGCGTGCCGCTCACCTATCCCAAATACGGCAACATGGGGCCCGCGGCCGTGCCGTACACGCTCTCCACGATCGCTGATCAACTGGTCGCCGGTGACCGCGTGCTGTTGATGGGCATCGGGTCTGGACTGAACTGCGCCGGCGCCGAGCTGGTCTGGTAGACCTGCGTGTTTCAGTCCCGGAGAGGGCCGGCGTCGCGTGGGCTTGACGTAGCCCCGACGCCGGACCAACTGCGCCGCTGGGGCCTCGAGCCAAGGTGGTCGCGCCTGGTCACCTTCACCGGGGCCGACGGTGCGACGCTGACTTGGCACGTCCTTGACACCGGACCCGGCCCGCTGGGAACGATTGTCTGCGTGCACGGCAATCCCTCGTGGGGTTACCTCTGGCGCGATGTCCTTCGATCGCTGTCACCGGGCTGGCGGGTGATCGCCGTCGATCAGACCGGCATGGGATACTCCGAGCGCCCCGGACCTCGACGGCTGAGCGACCGGATTGACGAACTCGTTCGGTTCTGCCTCGAAGAGGTCAACGGCCCCTTGGTGCTCGCGGCGCACGACTGGGGCGGCCCGGTTGCCGTTGGCGCCGCAGCGTCCCTGGACGTCCGGGCCCTCATTCTGGCCAATACCGCGGTGGCAAAACCGGACGACATTCGAGTTCCGCCGCTCATCGCCGTCGCTCGAACGATCACCGCGCTCACGTGCGCGAGCACCCCCGTCTTCGTTGATGGAGCGGCGCGCATGACCGCCCGGAGACATCGCGAGGCACTTCGCGCCCCATACCGCAAGGCCTCGCGTCGCGCAGCCATTGCCGACTTCGTCGCTGACATCCCCGTCCGCGCGTCAGATCCGTCGTGGGCCGCACTCGCCAGGAGCGCCCAAGCCCTCGCCTCGCTGCAGTGCCCCATCCTCCTTCTCTGGGGCGGTCGTGACCCCGTGTTCCACGACCGGTTCCTTCGAGACCTTCGACGCCGTGCGCCGCAGGCTCAGGTTGAGCGATTCGCGAACGCCGGCCACTACGTCTGTCTCGACGAGCCGGTCGGGACGGTCATCGAGAACTGGCTCGTACAGTCCCTCGCGGAGCCACCGGCCGCCACCGCGCCACCAGCGTCGCTGAAGTCGCCCTCCGCGGTGGCGCAGGGGTCAACTCCGCTCCGATCAGTACTCGCGACGCTCGAGGAGCGATCAGGCGACTCTTCGCTCGTCTACGAGGGACCCGACGGCGTCATGTCCTGGCGCGACCTCGCGAGCAGGTCGACGATCGCGGCGTCCGCGCTGCAACGCCACGGCGTGCGCCCAGGTGATCGCGTGTGCATTCTGATAGCTCCGAGCGTCGACCTGCTTGTTGCCACGTTTGCGATATGGAAGGTCGGCGCGGCCGTCGTCGTGGCGGACGCTTCTGCAGGGATTGTTCAACTCCGCCGGCTCATCAAGGGCGCCGCCCCCTCCCACATCGTCGGCACCGCCGCCACGTTGGCCGCGGCGCGCGCATGCCGGTTCGCCCCTGGCGCTCGACTCGCGGCGTTCGCCTCGCTGCCGGGTGTCACCGATCTTCGAGAGCCCTCGAAGGGCCCGGAGTTCGTTGCGGTGATCAATCACCCCAGTGACGTTGCCGCCATTGTCCACACCTCCGGAGCCACCGGGCCCGCGAAGCCGGTTCGCTACACGCACGGCGCACTCGCCGCGCAGCGCGACGCCCTTTCCGACCTCTTGGAGGTCGAACGCGGCGAGATGTTCACGACATCGTTCGGGCCCTTCATGTTGCTCGCCCCGGTCATTGGGCTGGGATTCGTCCGGCCCGACTTCGACGTCGACAAGCCTCGTGAGTTGGACTTCGACGCGCTGTCCGACGCCGTCGCCAAGGGCGAGGTCAGCACCGCGTGGCTGTCTCCCGCCTCGGCCGAGAAAGTGGCCTCGACGTCCGCCGGACGCGGAATTGACCTGCGCCTCGTCATGCTCGCCGGCGCCCCGATTCCAGCTTCTCTGGTTCGCAACATCCAGGCAATCACCAAGGGCGAGGTACGTGCCCCCTACGGCATGACCGAGTGCCTGCCCGTCACCGACGGAGCCGACCCGCTCGCCAAGGGTCCGCTCGGCGGAACGGCGACCGGACGTCCGCTTCCGGGATGCGACGTGCGCGTCGTCGCGCTCGGTGACGTGCAGGGTCCCGCGCTCGCCGACGGCGAGTGGGGCGAGATCCTGGTGAGCGCGCCCTGGCTCTTCGACGGCTACGACGCGAGGTGGTCGGCCGACCTCACCGCGAATGTTCGTCGCGAAGGACGGCGCTTCCACCGAACCGGCGACGTCGGCTACTTCTGGGGAGGCGGGCTGTTCCAACTCGGACGAGCCCAGCACGTGATTCGAACCGCCGACGGCCCGCTCGCGAGCGTCGCGGTGGAGGCTCCGGTGGCGGCGGCGCTTGATCGACCAGTGGCGGCCGTTGGCGTTGGCCCGCCGGAATCGTGCGCGCTGGCGCTGGTAATCGGCGGCGAGGGCGACGTCCGCCTCGCCCCTGCTTCTCTCGCGAGTGCGGCGCGGGCGGCGGCGACGCACCGCGTCGCCGCGGTGCTCGTTGGTCAGCTCCCGACCGACCGGCGCCACCAGTCGAAAGTGGACCGCACGCGTCTCGCCGCGGCGGTCCGCGATCTCCTGGCCGGTCGATGAGTCGGCGCCCTCGACCATGAAGGTGCTGGTCACCGGCGCGTCAAGCCTGCTCGGGCGGAGCGTCGCTCTCGAACTCGCCAAAAGAGGCGACTCGGTGACCTGCTTCCAACGCTCCTCCTCGGACACGGGGCTGCGCGACGTGCGAGGCGACATCCGCGACGGCGCGGCGTTGCTGGCGGCCGCCGACGGCCACGACGCGCTTATCCACGTGGCGGCCCTGGTGGCTCCGAAGGCCGCCTGGTCCGAGGCCTACGCCGTCAACGTCACGGGCACCCTCAACGCCCAGCGCGCGGGCGAACGGTGCGGACGATTCGTCCACATCTCAACCCCGTCGGTGGCCTTCAACGACGCACCGGCCGTTAGAGCGGGCGCCGAACCCGCCTCGTACAAGGGTCGCGACGTCTACGCCCGCTCCAAGGCGGTGGCGGAACGGCTGGTTCTCCAGAGGAGCGAGGTGCCGACCGTCGTGGTGCGCCCCCATCTGGTCTGGGGTCCCGGCGACACCCAACTCGTCGGACGCATCGTCTCTCGCGCGAAGCAGCACCGCCTCATCGTGCCGAATCATGGCCGGGCGCTCGTTGACACCACCTACATCGACGACGCGGCGTCGGCCATCGTCGCGGCACTCGACCATGCGCGCGCGGGCAACAGCGCGTGCAATAGGGCCTGGGTGGTTACCGGCGCCGATCCGCGTCCGGTCGCCGAGTTGATGTGCGGGATTCTCCTCGCCGCGGGGCTGCCCCCGACCTTTCGCTCGGTGCCGGTCCCCGTCGCGGCGCTCGCGGGACGGGTCGCCGATCGTTTCTGGCCGGGAACCGAACCGCCGATCACGCACTTCGCCGCGCGCCAGCTGTCCGTGGCCCACTGGTTCGATCAGCGCGAGACCCAACGGGTCCTCGACTGGAGCCCACGCGTCTCGGTCGACGAGGGCCTGGAGCGACTCGCAGGCTGGTTCCGCGAGTCGCGTTGACTCGAAGCACCCGCGCCCGAGTGGGTCTTTGGTCTAGTGAGCGTTGGCAGTGGCACCAAAATGCAGAACAGATCCTCCCGTTTGGTCTGATTGCGTAATTGGACCACGCAGGACCGTGACACGTGAGCCGTTACCGCCAAGTCGCCGGACGAACGTCAATCGAGACCTTGGTTCGATTTGGGCCGCCGTCGATGTTCTTCGCAGCTTCGCATCACGCCACCACGCTCGTTGTCGCGCTCCGCGTCGACCAGCGGGCAGTGCACGAGACCTTGGTTCGCTACGAAGGAGCCGTAACCAAGGACGCCGAATATGATCCCGACCTTCCCTCTTCAACGGTTGCACCTGGACCAGCTGAATCGGATCATCGGCGTCGGGCCTCGCCCGCGAGGTTGGGGATGAGTTGGACCCACGAGAATGCGACAAAGGCCGCGAGTAGCGTGGCTTTGATGCAGGTCAGTCTCGGGAAGATCATCGAATGGACGAAGTCCCACCAGGGGCGCAAGTTGATTCGCTTCACCTCGGTGTCGGTAGTCTCGACGGCCGTCTCCATCCTCACCATCTCACTGGTCTACGGCTTCAAGATCATCCGGGGCGAAGTTGAGGCGACGCTGTTCGGGAACCTCATGGGAGCGATTCCCTCGTATACCCTCAACCGCCGTTGGACCTGGGGAAAGACCGGTCGAAGTCACCTTCGAGGGGAGATTCTTCCGTTTGCCGTCATGTCGGCGCTCGGCATCAGCTTCTCCATGGTCGGGGGCGCCTACGCCAGGCACCTCGTGCACACCCACCGGTGGAGCCATCTCTTCAACACCGGAATCGTTGACGCCGCCAACCTCGCAAGTTTCGCGCTCTTCTGGGTTCTCAAGCTCGTGGTCTTCAATCGAATATTCCGCGTCGATGAGGAGGCGGAGATCGACGCCCATCTGGTCCGCGAGGAGACCCCGCCGGGCAACTAGCCGCGGGTGGGACGTGAGGTCGCTCGCGCCGCTCGACACACCGCAGTGCGACGGCAGCACCACATCGTGTGACCCTGGCAAAGCTCACGTTGCGTGGCGCTGCGGCGAAGAGGACTAGTGAAGTGGTTCGCTGAACGTGATCGTGAACGGTGAGGCGGTAGTACCCCGGATTGCCTGGATCGGTTCAGTCTTCGAGCCGGTCGTCACGAAGAAACTCAGCCTGGTGCGGTCATAGTGCCGTGCCGAACCCTTCGTGATGAACTGGCCGGACGAGTTCGCCTTCACGCAGAAGCTCTGAAGTCCCGCCATGAAGGAGGTGCTGAGGCTTACGCCGTAACACGCGACCCGCTCACCCGTGTTCTTCACCCGAACAACTCCGGTGACCGTGCCAGACGCACGCGGGGCATCAGGAATTTTGAAGGCGCAGATATCATGCGACGCGAGCACTCCGGCCTTGGAGCATTCGGCTGCTCGACCCAAGGTGCCCGAAGCACGCCACGACCACGCCCTGGCAGGCGCGGCAGCCGCAGCGGAGCCGAGGGCCGCGAACAGTGTCACTCCCGCCAACCACGCGGCACTCCACTGTCTTGGTGCGATTGCCTTCATCAACCTGCACGTTACACAGAGTGCGAATGTCGCGGTTTCGCCGAGCGGTGTCATCGTGACGCTCGGCCCCTTCGTGTCGCCACGCACCTGCACCTGCCCATCACGGTCTGGACCAAGCGGTGGAGCGTGACTACCAGGTTGATCGTCCCGGGCGTCAACGACTGCTGGACGCAGACGCGAGGCCGCAGCGACGCCGGCGAAGCGCTCTTCATCGTGGCCCTCGTGAAGGCGTTGCGCGCCCCGTGAAGGGCAGCGCCCTAGGTTCTTGCCTCGCAGGTCGCTGCGGGACTAGGTATCGCCAAGGTATTCACCGCGTTGAGGTTGGCGACGGTACAAGCGCGCAACCACGCGAGTGGGCTCCTCGCCAGCCGGTCGCACACCCAGTCCCAGTGGAGCGAAACGATGTCGCCCTGCTCCAAGCCTCGCACGAAGCCCAGGCCGTCGAGCGCGAGCAACCAGGCTCGCGTGACCGTTCCTTCGACATCCTCCACCCGGACTGGCGCGGCGCCGTCGTTGTCCAGGACTTTGTGCAGCCGGCTCATGCACATGAGCACGCCTCCTCTATGAGTTCCACCACTCGCCGCACCGCTTCTGGAACCGCGGCTTCGACGCGTGCGCTGAGTTCTTGACCGAACCCGAACTCCTCGCCTTCGATGGCGACGAGCACCAACCGGGCCGGCGCCCGGCCCAGGGCCGTCGCCAGGCGAAGCACGCCGGCGAGCCCTATTCCGTGGGTGCTGGTCTCGTGGGACTCGATGCTTCGCTCGTCGTTACTGCCCGCCGCGCCGCCGACATCCATCTCGATCATTCGAATGGTGCCCGGCTCCGCGCCCGACCTGACCGCGTCGATGACGACGACCAATGCTGCTCCGTCCCACTTTCCCAGCAGATCCAGTGGGTCGCTCAAAGGCCCCACCTCATACGTCGAGGGCCGCAAGGAGGCTGCACTCGCCGCGACGATCGCACCCACGGCGTCGTCGCGGCGATACTCGCTCCCGAAGCCGGCGATCACCACCCTTGAGCCCGGAGCCGAAACGCTCACGAGCGCACCACCGTGACGTCGAGGAAGTGGGCCGCGCACGAGATGCAGGGATCGTGGTTGCGCACGGTCTGCTCGCATCGCCACTGAAGATCGTCGTCACTCAGCGTCATGCCGTCCTCGACGACCCGACGAAGGTCGTCCTCGACCGTCAGGAGATTCTGGGACGTGGGCGGCATGATGCGCGCGCGCACGATGATTCCCTGGTCGTCGATTTCGTACTGGTGCAGCAGCAATCCACGCGGAGCCTCGCTGACGCCGGTTCCCACGCCCGCGCGTGGCGTGACCTCGACTGCCGGACTATCGGGTGGCTCGTACTCCTCGACGAGCCGCAGCGCCTCGTCGCAGGCGAAGACCAGCTCGACCGCTCGAACGACGATGCTTTGGAATGGATTCGTGCAGGCGGCGCCGAGGCCCGCGTCGCGCGCGGCGTCGGCGGCGACGCGGGGCAACAAGGCGCCATTGATGGCGTAGCGAGCGAGCGGTCCGGTCAGGTAGTGGTCTCGACCCTCGAGCCTCGAGTGCAGCGCCGTCGAGCGGGCCACATGCTCTTCCACCGCGAGCTGGGCGAACTGCCCGGCGCTGACGTCGAATCCTTCGAACAGTCCGGGGCGACCCTCTTCGACGGCGTAGTGTCGCGGGGAACGCAGCGCGACGAAGCGGTAGTCGCCCGCGACGTCGGGAAACTCGAATCCCGACACCCACGACACCGTCGCCAGGGCGTTCTCGCGCGCGCGGCGCAATGGCTCCGCCAACGCCGCGATCGCCGATCGATCAGGGGCCCGATAGAACCCGCCGACGCGGACGTTGACCGGATGGACCGCGCGGCCGCCCACGGCTTCCATGATCAAGTTTCCGGTGCGTTTGATGTCGAGGCCGCGCTCGACGACGCGGGGGTCGCGCTCGGCGAGCTCGACCGCGTCCGCGCAGCCGAGGAAGTCCGGCGCATGCAGGAGGTAGATGTGCAGCGCGTGGCTCTGGATCCACTCTCCGCAGTAGAGGAGGCGGCGCAGCCTCTTGATCGCGTCGCTGACGCTGACCGAACACGCGTCCTCCATCGCCGCGCAGGCCGACATCTGGTACGCGACCGGACAGATTCCGCAGATCCTCGCCGTGATGTCGGGCGCCTCGCTGAAGTGCCGTCCCACGAGCATCGCCTCGAAGTACCGCGGGGGCTCGAAGATGTCGAGCGCGACGTCGGTGACCTTCCCGTCGCGCACGTCCACGCGCAGCGAACCCTCGCCCTCGACTCGCGAGATGCCCTGCGCGCTGATGGTTCGACTGGACTTCGCGCCGTGGGTCATCGTTCGGCTCCTTCGTGGGAGGGACTTCTCGACTGTCCCAGGGATACCGCCGCCGCCCGGCCTACGCCGACCGCGCTGCGAAAGGCCGGTGCGGCGGCGTTGAAGGTCTGGAGAAGCCGGTCAAGCTCCCCGTCAGACGATCCGAGCAGGCGAAGTCGCGCCGTCAGCGACGCGACGTTGGCGCAGTCACTCGGACCGAAGCAGCCGAAGCATCCCCGGGCCACCGAGGGACAGAGGGCCCCGCAGCCCGCACGCGTCACCGGGCCGAGGCACGCGGTCTTGTCGCTCACCAGCAGGCAGACGGTCGAACGGGCCTTGCACTCTTGACAAACGGAGTGGCCCGCGACGACCGGTCGCCGCCCCGCCAGGAAGGCGAGCAGCACTTCGAGCAGCTGATGGCGGTCGATAGGGCATCCGTGGAGTTCGTAGTCGACCGCCACGTGCGCGCTGATGGGCGTCGAGGTCTCGAGGGTCTCCAGATACTCCGGGTGGGCGTAGACGGCGCTCGCGTACGAGCCGGGCTCGACGAAGTTCCGCAGTGCCTGGATTCCCCCGCTCGCCGCGCACGCCCCAATCGTGACGAGATGGCGCGAGTTCGCTCGCACCTCCTTGATTCTCTCGACGTCGTCAGGGGTGGTGATCGATCCCTCGACGAGCGAGATGTCGTAGGGTCCCGAGACCGTCGCGCGCGACATCTCGGTGAAGTGCGCAATGCGCACCGCGCCCGTCAAGGCCAGCAGCTCCTGCTCGCAGTCGAGCAGGCTTAGTTGGCATCCGTCGCACGACGCGAATTTCCAGACCGCCAGGGTCGGCCGGACGTCGCTGTTCGAGGTCGAGCTCATCGTTCACGCTCGCTGAGCAGTTGGCTCACCAGCCCGGCGTAGGCGACGATTGGTCCGTCACGGCACAACAGCAATGGACCGAGCTGGCAGTGCCCGCACCAACCCAGTCCGCACTGCATGTTGCGCTCGAGTGACACCAGGATGGCCCCGGGATCGACCCCCATGTCGACCAGCGCGCGCGCCGTGAAGCGCATCATTATCTCGGGGCCGCACAGCATCGCGCGGACGTTCGCGGGATCGAATCCGGCGTCGCCCAGAAGCGTGGTGACGAGACCCACCCGGCCCGGCCACTTCGGCGTGGCGCGGTCGACGCTCACCATGACCTTGGCGCCGTCGCGAGCCCAGGCTTCGAGATCATCGTTGAAGACGATCTGGGATGGTTCGCGCGCGCCCACGAGGAGAAACACCCGGCCTCCCCCTTCGCGGTGCGCGGCCACCAGTTCGTGCACGGCCCCGCGCAACGGCGCCAGCCCGATGCCGCCCGCGACGACGACCACGTCGCGCGGGTCCGCCGCCGCGCCGGCGTTCACGGGAACTATCTGCCAGTCGCTGCCGAAGGGGCCCCGCACGCCGATGAGGTCGCCCACGGCGCTCTCAGACAGCGCGTGGGAAACCGCACCGACGTCGCGCACGGTGTGGCGCAGGGGGCCCGGATCACGCGGCGCGCCGCTCACCGATATCGCAACTTCGCCCACCCCGAAGACGCTCAGCATGTTGAACTGTCCGGGCAGGAAGTCAAGGCGGCCACCCGAGACCGGTTCGAGGCAAAGGGTCACGACGTCGCCGGTCTCCCTGATCCGTTCGACGACTCGGTGCATGGTGGGGGTGAGACTGCCCGCTCCTCGGTGCGAGGAGACCCCCGTCGAGGCGTCTTCGTGAAGGGTTCTAGCGCTCATCTCGCCCACCGTAGAGGTCGAGCAGGCGCAAGCGGGTGGCCTGCAGGCGAGACAGCAACTCCTTGGAGATCCTCGACAGCAGGGCGAAGCCCAGGGCCGGATCCATTTCGGCCTTGCCCCGCAGGCAGGCTCCGTCGATCGCCACGGCCCCCACGCGGCTCTTCGCCCGCGCGTCGAAGGTCCAACGGTAGGGGGGAATGAGCCAACTCCAACCCACGACGGCACCGGGACCCACCGTCTCGATGACCACCGGACCCCGTCCGGGAGCGTGCACGTCCAAGGAGACATGACCACGCCGTATCAAGTAGAAGGTGTCGGCGCTCTCGCCCTCGACGCAGAGCAACTCACCGGGCTCGAAGACCACGTTGCGCGAGCAGCCGGCGACGATCGCCAGCGCATCGGCATCCAAGTCGGCCATGAACGGGTGCGTCGACAGGAGTTCGTCCATGGTCTTCACGAGCCGCCCCTTGTCGACGGCGGACTCACCCGCGTCGCGCCGTCCGACGCGGCGATGAACGCCGCCTCTTCGGTGATGTCGATTCCCACCGGGCACCAGGTGACGCAGCGGCCGCAGCCTACGCAACCAGAGGTGTCGAACTGATCCCACCACGTCGAGAGCTTGTGCGTCATCCACTGGCGATAGCGCGACGAGCATGAAGCCCTCACGGCGCCTCCGTGCAGGTACGAGTGATCGAGGTCAAAGCACGACGACCACACTCGCGCCCTGCTCGACTCGCCCGAGATATCGGTCGTGTCATGAACGTCGCTGCAGAAGCACGTCGGGCACACCAGCGTGCAGTTCCCGCACGAGAGGCACCGTTCGCCAACGTCGCTCCAGCGGGGGTGGTCCATGTTTCGAGCCAGCAGGCCCGCGAGGCCCTCCGTCTGAAGGTGACGACCCATGTTCGCCGCAGCACCCTCGAGCACGCGCGCCCGAGCCTCAAGGTCGCCGGCATCCGCCTTCGTGGACGGCACGCTGTCCAGCATCTCGGAACCGTCCTCGGACCCGACCCTCACCACGAAGCGGTGGCCACCTTCATCGTCGATCTCGGTGAGCGCCAGGTCGAATCCCCCTTCAATGCCGGGTCCGGTCCCCATTGACGTGCAGAAGCACGTCGACGCGGGGCTCGCGCATTCGACCACCGCGACAAAGGCCGCCTCGCGCCGATCGGCGTAGCGTGGATCGCGGTACGCCCCATCCTTGAGCACTCGATCGAGGACTTCCAGCGCTCGGAACTCGCACGGACGCGCTCCGACAATGGCGAGCGGCGCCGCTTCGCGCGCGGCCTCGGTGAATTCAATAGCCTCGTCGCTCGCGCGGGCCCGCCACACCTCTTGATGCGCAGGAAAGAACTCGCCCTTCCAAGAGCCAGGCCCCACGGCCCACGCGAAGAGTCGCCCGTCATCGCCCTGGGCAAGTCGGTAGCCTCCCGGCGACTGTTCGTCATGGACGCCGGCGGGAAGATCGTCGACCCCGCTGATCGAGCCCGGCACGACCGCGCCGCCGCGAGACACCGGACCCTTGACCTCGTAGCCGCTCTCGGACAACTTCGTTATCAGAGCGTCGAGCCCGTCAAGACCCAAGACGACCGGATCCGCCGCCTTCACCCCGGGACCGTCAGGAGTTTGAGCGGGCCGCGACATCACGTCCTCACCCGCATCCGGCCGACGAGAAGAGACGAGCATCGAGCCAAGGCACGTGTCACACGGCTCCTCCTCCGATCGACGGATTCCCCTACGAGTAGATTCTGCCCCGCAATCATCACCCGCCAATAGGGCAGAATGTCACCGAATGATCGAGGGCCGCGGGCCCCTCTCGCGCGAACGGCTCGCGCGCATCGCGAGCAGTCCCGCAATGGGACTTATGGCTCTAGCCCTGCGACCGACGGGGCTGTCATGCTTCAGGCAATTGCCTCGGGGGCATCTCGGCGTTGGTGCGCTTGCGATGTCCCGTGAGGGCCTCTAGCGGAGGTGGTGACGATGCAAACCGTGTTCATTAACCCTGAACGGTGCATTGGTTGTCTTCAGTGCGAAATAGCCTGCGCCGTTGAGCATTCGACCAGCCGAGATCTCGCGCAGGCCTTTCACGAAAGGCCGCTCCCGAGAAAGAGAGTGCACGTCGAACCCGGCCCCGTCGCGACGACGTCCTTTCCGAACAAGTGCCGCCACTGCGATCCGGCTCCGTGCCAGCGTGTCTGTCCAACCGGCGCCATCAGCCGCGACGCGGGTGGCGACCTCGTCCTGATCGACCCGGCGCGATGCATTGGCTGCGCGATGTGCGCGGTCGTCTGTCCTTTCGACGTCGTGACCTTCCATCCGTTGGCGGGCGCGCTCGGACCCGACTCGCTGGTGGCCGTCAAGTGCGACGGCTGCAAGGAACGCCTTGATCGAGGCGAAGTGCCTGCGTGCGTCGAGAGTTGCAAGGTTGACGCCCTGGTGTTCGGTGACCTCAACGAGTTGATCGCGAAGGGCCGGCTGCGCGAGAGCAACGCGGTCCTCTCGGCGGCCGGCTTCAGCGCCACCGCGGGCCCCAGCGGGGATCCGCTCGCCGGTTGGCGGGCATTCGGCATCGCCCGCGCGACGGTTGACGACGCCGCCCAAGACGTGTGGAACCGCCGCCGCCGCGAGGCGGCGCGCGTCGGCGCTCAGCCGGGCAATGGTAATGACTCCAAAGAGAACAATGGCGCAACAAGAGAGGAAGGTGCCTCATGAGCACGACCTACGACGGCGGGCGGCAACTGGGCCGACTCACCATTCACGATGACGCGCAGCAGATGATCGATCGGGCGCGCGAGGAGGGCATCGAGACGGTGTGGGACCGTCTGCACGCCCAAGAGCCCCAGTGCGGTTACTGCCAGCTCGGACTGAGTTGCCGCAACTGCGCCATGGGACCGTGTCGGGTCGATCCGTTCGGCGAAGGGCCCCAGCGGGGCGTCTGCGGCGCCGACGCGGACGTGATCGTCGCGCGAAACCTTGGACGCACCATCGCGGCCGGCGCCTCGTCGCACTCAGACCACGGTCGTGACATCCTCGAAGTCTTCGGTGAGATGGCCCGAGGTGAGACGAGCAGCTACCGAGTGACCGACGAGGCCAAGCTTCGCCGGATCGCCGACGAGGTGGGTGTCGCTACCGAAGGCCGTGACACCAAGGATGTCGCCATCGATCTGGCGGACGAGCTAATGGCCAACTACGGCAGTGCCAAGGGCTCGCTCTCCTTCGTTGGTCGGCTACCGCAGTTGCGCCGCGAGAAGTGGGCGGGGCTCGGCATCACACCGCGCGGGATCGACCGCGAGAACGTCGAGATGATGCACCGAACCCACATGGGCGTCGACAACGACTACGTGAACCTCCTGCTGCACGGACTGCGCACCGCGCTCGCCGATGGATGGGGCGGCTCGATGATCGCCACCGAGTTGTCGGACATCATGTTCGGCACGCCGAGTCCGGTCACCTCGGAAGTTAATCTGGGGGTGCTCAGTACCGACCAGGTGAACATCGCGATGCACGGGCATAACCCGCTCCTCTCGGACGTCATCCTCGCTGCGGCGCAGGATCCCGAGTTGCTCGAACTCGCGCGCTCCTTCGGGGCGACGGGCATCAACATCGTGGGTCTCTGCTGCACCGGCAACGAGCTTCTCATGCGCAAAGGCGTCCACATGGCCGGTAACCACCTCATGCAGGAGTTGGTGCTCGTAACCGGGGCGCTCGAGGCGATGGTCGTCGACTACCAGTGCATCATGCCTTCGGTGGTCGACGTCGCCAAGTGCTACCACACCCAAGTGATTTCCACGTCGGACAAGGCGAAATTCCCGGGCGCGACGCACGTGTCGTTCGACCCTCGCCGGGGCGCCGAGATCGCCCGTGAGATCGTGCGCATTGCGGTCGAGGCATACCCCAACCGCAACCACGACCGCGTGCGTATTCCCGTCGCGCCCGTGAAGATGATGGGTGGATTCTCCGTGGAGGCGATTCTCGGCGCGCTCGGCGGCACGCCCCAGCCGCTGATCGACGCGATTGTCGCGGGATCAATTCGCGGCGCCGTGGCCGTCGTTGGCTGCAACAACCCCAAGTTGGCCCAGGACTTCGAGCACATTGAGTTAACGCGCAAGTTGATCGAAAACGACATCCTGGTGCTGGTCACCGGATGCGCCGCGGTGGCGAACGGCAAAGCCGGCCAGATGATGCCCGACTCCGCCGATCTGGCTGGCCCCGGTCTGCGTGCGGTGTGCAGGTCGCTGGGGATTCCGCCAGTCCTCCACATGGGCTCGTGCGTGGACAACAGCCGCATCATGCAGCTCGCCGCCGCGCTCGCCAACGCTCTCGGCGTCGACATCGACAGCTTGCCGCTCGCGGGCGCCGCGCCCGAGTGGTACTCGGAGAAGGCGGTCGCGATCGGCGCCTACGTCGTCGCATCGGGCATCACCACGGTGCTCGGCGTGCAACCGCCGATCTTCGGCAGTGCGAACGTCGTCAGCCTGTTGGCGGGAGGGCTCGACGACGTGGTCGGCGCCAAGTTCGCGGTCGAACCCGATCCCTACAAGGCGGCACTGCTTATTCGCGGGCACATCGAATCGAAGCGCCAGGGCCTCGGTCTGACGTTCATCGCCCCAGCCGACATCCGCGACGCTGAGCCCGCGGTCGCCGGCGCGTCGTCGCAGGGCTGATACCGTGCGCGACACCAGCGATTCAGTGAAGGCGTCGAACGCGCAGAGCGCCGACGAAGGGGTCCGGGTCGTGGTGGTTGGCAAGGGTGGCGTCGGCAAGTCCACCCTCACGGCGATGCTTGCGCGCTCGATGGCTCGCTGGGGCGCACGAGTCGTCGCGGTTGACGCCGACGAGCAGAGGAATCTCGGCGCGACGCTCGGGATCAACCTCGACACGTTGGCGCACATCGTCCCGTTGGCCCAGAGCGTGGAGTACGTGGAGGAAAAGACGGGAGCCAAACCCGGCGGCGGCTCTGGCGCGATGCTGCGACTCAATCCCGACACGTCCGATATCGTCGATCGACTCGCCGTCGAAGCGCCCGACGGCGTGCGACTGTTGACCATGGGCGGGGTCAAGCGCGCCGGAGGAGGCTGCCTCTGTCCCGAGAACTCCATACTCGCCGCCGCCATGGCCAATATGCGCCTTCGCCGGGGCGAGGTCGTGATCATGGATACCCATGCCGGCGTCGAGCACTTCGGCAGGGCCCTGGCCCGTGGCTTCGATCGGGCTCTCGTCGTCGTGGAACCGACGTTCAACTCGGTCCAGGTCGGCCTCGACACCGCCCGTCTCGCCGACGATCTCGGCATCGGAACAATCGACCTGGTCGTGAATCAGTGCCGTCGTGAGGGTGACCTCGACACGGCGCTGTCGTGCCTCGATCGTCTCGGCGGCTTCGCGTTCAGCTCGGTCACCGAGCTCCCTTTTGACGAGCGCGTCGTCGTGAGTGAGCCCTCCATCGGCGAACTGCTGGACGACACTCCACTGGCGAAGGCGATCCAAGCCCTCGCGCGCCAACTCTTCAGTCGGACAATTGACGAGGCTCGTCGCGACGACTACCTGTCAGTGGGTCACTGATGCGCGCCGTGGTCATCGGCACCGGTCCGGCGGGGATCACCGCCGCCGAGACCCTGCGGGCCCAGGATCCCTCGGGGTCCGTGGTGGCCCTCTCGACCGAGCCGTACCCGCCGTACTCTCCGGCCGCGATGGCCGACCACTTCCTTACCGGGCGCGACGAGACGTTGTACTGGAAGGGCGACGACGTGGCCGAGCGCCTCGGCATCGAGGAGCGGCGCGAGGCGGTCGTGGGTGCGATCGACGTCGACAACCGAGAGGTAGTCCTGGGCGACGACGAACGAATCCCCTTCGAAGGACTAATCATCGCGTCGGGCAGTCGCCTCCACGCGCCGCTCGAGGGTGCTGATCTGGCCGGCGTCCTCGACTTCAAGTCGATGCGGATGGCCAATGGACTGATTGGGCGCGTGAAGAGCGGTGACGCGCGCACCGCGCTCATCGTGGGCAACGGTTTCATCGGCGTGGAGCTCTCACTCTTGCTCGCCGATCTCGGAGTTGACGTCACTATCATTGGCCGACGCACGTGGATCATGCCTAGGGTCCTCGATCCCTCCACGTCCGCCGTCGCCGAGCAGGGGCTCGCCCATCGCGGCGTGAAGCTCCTGCTCGGCGTTGAGGCGGAGGCCTTCGTCGGCACGCCGAGCGTGACCGGCGTGCGACTGCACGACGGACGGGTGCTGGAAGCTGACCTGATCGTGGCCGCCACCGGCGTCAAGCCGCATATTGAATTCCTTGGCGGATCCGGGGTTGTCGCCGAGTGGGGCGTTCACGTGGACGACAATCTCCAGACATCGGTGCCCGGAATCTACGCGGCGGGCGACGTCGCCGAGGCTCGCGACTGGCTCACCGGGGAACGTTTCGTGCACGCCATCTTCCCGAACGCCGTCACCCAGGCGCGCGTCGCGGCGAGCAACCTCCTCGGCGCGAAGCTGACCTACGAGGGGGCCGAGGCGATGAACAGCCTCAAGCACCTCGGGATCCCCATCGTGGCCATGGGCACCATCGACAGTCCCGACGACGTGCTGCGCTGGTCGTCCGGCCAGTCGCTGCGTTCGGTGTACCTACGCGACGGCACGATCATCGGCGCGCAGTTGGCCGGCGACATCCGGTCGGCGGGCGTCTACCGTTCGCTCATGCTTCGCCGGGCCGACGTGCGTTGCTTCGGGCGCGGGCTGGTGGAGCCGGGCTTCGATATCGGCAACGTGGTGTGGGACGCGCTCGCCGCGCGCTAGTCGCCCCGTTGGTCGAAGTCGCGAGAGCGCGGCTCGGTCTTCAGGCGCCGAAGTTCCAGCCGCTGCCGTTCTCATAGCGGTGCAGGATGTTCTTCGCCATGAGGATCTTGTGCACCTCGTCGGGTCCGTCCGCGAGTCGCAGCACCCGGGCCGTGAGGTACATCTGGCCGAGCGGAAGATCGTTGCTCACGCCGGCTCCGCCCCAGACCTGAATGGCGCGGTCGACCACCCGATGGTACGCCGCGGGCACGAAGACCTTGATAGCCGAGATCGCGGTCCGGGCATCGGGGTCGCCATTGGCCACCTTCTCCGCGGCATTGATCGTCATGAGGCGAGCGGACTGCAGGTCCATGTAGCTCTCAGCGATGAACCCTTGGATGAACTGCTTGTCCTTCAACAGCCCGCCGTGAACCTCGCGGACGAGGGTTCGTTCGACCATGAGGTCGAAGGCGCGCCACATCTGTCCGATTGAGTTCATGCAGTGGTAGACGCGCCCGGCGCCGAGCCGGTCCTGGGCGGCCTGATGGCCCTGGCCGACGAGACCCAGCGTGTTCTCGAGCGGTACCCGCACGTTCTCGTACTTGATCTCGCAGTGGTCGGAATGAGGGTGGCCGAAAATGCCGATGTTGCGGACGATATTGACACCGGCGGTGTCGCTCGGGACGATGATCTGAGTCATCCGGCCGGTCGACCCGAATTCGCCGGTCGGGTCGTTCGCCCGGCACATGACGATGAAGAAGTTGGCGTTGATGCCGTTCGAGGTGAACCACTTGTGGCCGTTGATCACCCAGTGGTCTCCGTCGCGCACCGCCTCGGTCCGGATCGAGCGCGGGTCGGACCCGGCGTTATCGGGCTCGGTCATGGAGAAGCCCGACTCCATCTCGCCCGCGATTAACGGCAGCAGCCACTTGCGCTTCTGCTCCTCGGTGCCGTACTTGACGAGGATGCTGGCGTTGCCGGAATTTGGCGCGGCGATACCGAAGAGCGAGGACGCGCCGACGGCGTAGGCCAGGATCTCGTACATGTAGGCGAGCGACAGGAAATCGAGTCCGGCGCCCCCGTACTCCTTTGGCAGATGCGGCGCCCAGAGTCCCGCCTCGAAGACCTTGGCCTTGATCTGTTCGCGCAGCTCGATGCTCGCGCGCCGGCCCGCCTCGCGCTCGTCCTCGGACTGGCTCGTGTTGCGTCGCGAACGCCACAACACCTCCTCGTGGGGCAGCACCTCGTCATTGATCAGACTGGCCGTGCGGCGTCGGATGTCGTTGATCTCATCGCTGAGTGCGGGTATTGGCGTGACGTTGATGGGCATTGCGAACTCCTGCTCGATTCGAGGTGACTACCCCGATTATGGCCGCAATCAACGCCAGCGGTTGAAGGAGCGACGACTTTCAACCGTTTCGAGATCATCACGGGGCACGACCGATTCCCAACCAGTCAACGTTGACTGTCGTCACCAAGCGGAGTCGCGAAAGCGGGCTTGCGGGTTATCGAGCCTTATGCGGCGGGCCAACGAGCGGGGCGAAGAAGCAAACGTCTGCGGAATCCATCGCCAGGTCCTGGCTGAACAGAACGAGAACTCCTTAGCGTTCCGAAGGCTTCGTCTGATCCGTGAAGCAGCCGAGCAGGAATTGGCTCAACTGGTCGGCGTTGCGCCGGAGCGAAAGGTGTCCGTGCGAGTCCGATTCGATGTCAAGCGAGGGGCAAAACGCCTCGCTGCCGTGACAAAAGAAGTGCGGCGAACCCTTCACTCCCCTCTCACGACCTCTGCGCCAGTCGTCCAGAACCCCTTCATCGCCAAGGCTCCCGTCAAGGACCATCCCGTAGTCATCGGCGATCTCTTCGAGCACTTCGCGACGGGCGATATTCCTGCCCTCTTCGAAGAGCGCATCTCGCAACGCCATGCTCACGGCCTCGCCGGTCGACGGGGCCTGGTCGTACGCGAGATGAGCCAGCGCGAGGGCTGGCAGCGACGTGGAGGGAAAATCCTCCTCGTCGAAGCCTCGAAACATGTCCGGAGCGACTTGTTCTCTCAGATCCTGAATGTGCGCCGAAGTCGACCGGACGTCCATTGGGGCACCGTTGACCAGTTCAAGGGGCCAGGCGCGAATGACGAATGGGCTGCCGTCAATACCGTTGGCGGTGCGAACCGCCATCGCCGCCCTCAACCCCACGTGTGCGAACGGGCACCAAATGTCGGCGAAGACCTCAAGCTTTCCGGTCGCCTTCACAGGAATCTTCCCATCACCTTCGACGCCACCTCTGCTGGCTTCTCATCGATCCGTGCTGTGCAGCACTGATAGCTCATGCCCTCAGCCCTGCAACAATTTCACTGCGCGAATCAACATCCAGCGTGTACGGCGTATAGAGACTGAAGCGATCCACGACGTCGCCGAACCGGTCCAACACCCGACCCGCGACCTGCTTTGGCGTCGCAACGACCGCGAACGCGTTGAGCACGTCATCGTCGATCAATCCGGCCATCTCCGCCCAGCCACCGTTCCGCGAGAGTGAGTTGAGCTCGCTCTGCAATTCGCCCCAGCCCTGCAGTTCGAGGACGCCCCGATACGCCGGCGTTGAACCATAGAAGCCGATCTGGGCACGGACCTTGTCCGTTGAACTCTCCAGCTCCTCGTCCGTGCGGCCGGTGGCGACGAGGCCCGAGAGGGAGATCTGGAACGTCTCGGGGGACCTTTCGGCCTTGGCGAGGCCTCGCTCGAGGGCGGGCAGCGTCACTTCGCGGAGGTAGCGCTCGGTCGTGAAGGGATGCACCAGCAGTCCGTCGGCCACTTCGCCGGCGACTTCGGTCATCAACTCACCGACGGCCGCGAGGAACACCTTCGGGGGCCCGTACGGGTTCGGCCCCGGATCGAAGAACGGCGTCATCAACGTGTGCTTGTAGAATTCGCCGCGGAAACCGAGTTTGGTCCCCTCGTTCCAGCACGACCAGATCGCCCGCATCGCGAGAACGTACTCGCGCATCCGGGCCGCCGGGTGCGACCAGGGCATAGAGTACCGCTTCTCGATGTGCGGCTTGATCTGTGATCCAAGGCCCAGGAGCAGTCGCCCTTTCGAGAGCACCTGCACGTCGTTCGCCATCATCGCGGTGATCATCGGGCTGCGCCCGAAGGCGACGACGATCCCGGTGCCGAGTTCGATCTTCGTCGTCGCCGGCGCCGCCCCCGCCAGGATCAGCAGCGGGTCGTGGCCGACTTCGCCGGCCCACACCCCGTCGTAGCCGTCGGCCTCGAACTTGGACGCCCGCTCGGCGAAGTCGCCCGTTCCAAACGCGATCTCTCCGTCAATCAACATTGGGCCGAGGCTACATCAACGTCTCGGTTGACCCTCAACCTGGAAGGGGCTGAAGTCGGTCGCATCGACCATTGAGCGGGCGAACCGGCACCCGGCGCCAACCGCATGGGTGCTTGCCTGCATTCCTCGAACCGAATGCGACGTTCATCCGGGATCATCGGGGGCGAGGGACGTCGCACCCTCCAGCGCTCCACGTGGGGCCTCGGCGAACGCGCGATGCGCTGGAGGCACCGCCCCTCGCGACTTACGGGCGCGCACGTGACGAAGGGCGGGTTTCTCCGGGACCATCGCACGCGAAGCAACGGCGAATGTCGGCCAACTCTTTGAATGAAGTGCGCGGGAACGAATCGGTTCGGCGTTCGTGACGGCCGTCCTTCCACTGGCGCTGCACGCCCTGCGTGCCGTCGAGGTCGGCGATTCGCGGTTGGCCTGCCATGCGTTGGGCGATGTTCAAGTCGATGTTGCACCGGATCCCACCTCGTGCCGGAGAAGCCGACTCAGCCCAAACTTCGTCTCTCAGCTAGGCGTCACACCGCGTCCTCGGTCAATCCCTGCTCGCAAGTTACTTCCGAGTAGCAGTCGAGACGACACCGCCCTTCAGTCCCGCTGCCTGCCACTCCACTGGTTCCGCAGTGTGAACTCGACGCGGCGGTGATTCTGGTCTGTTTGAACCAAATAGAATCTCTGCCATCACTATTACCGCCAATCACTTATGGACAACAACCGACCTCGTGGGGTCGGCGAAGGGGATCCCACGATGAGCGATCAAACTCGGACGCCACGAAAGACCTCGGGGCGATCAGAAGCGGGCACTCGCGCGAGATCGGTGAGTGCGCCTGAGACGCCGACCGACGATGGCGAACGGTTGATCGACTTCTACCGACAGATGATCTTCATCCGACGGTTCGAAGAGCGCGCCGCCAGGGGCTACACCCAAGCTCTGATCGGCGGATACTGCCATCTGAACCTCGGTGAGGAGGCCGCGGTCGTTGGCCTGATGGCCGCTATGAGTCCCACCGACTACCTCTTCACGAACTACCGCGAACACGGCTACGCGATCACTCGCGGCATCGACGCGAATCGAGTGATGGCCGAACTCTACGGAAGGGTCGACGGTGTCTCCAAGGGTTGGGGCGGCTCGATGCACATGTTCGACATCACGCATCGACTTCTCGGCGGCTACGGCATCGTCGGCGGACAGATCCCCCTCGCCACCGGAGCGGCGCTCGCCATCGACTACCGCGGCGGCGACGAGATCGTGATGTGCACCATGGGCGACGGGACGACGAACGTGGGAGCCTTCCACGAGTCGCTCAACATCGCGGCACTCTGGAACCTGCCGATCGTCTACGTCATCATCAACAACCAATTGGGCATGGGCACCACCGTGGAGAAGTCGTCCGCGGAGCCCGAGCTCTACAAACGTGGGTCCGCCTACCGCATCGCCTCCGAGCGCGTCAACGGGCTCGACCCGCTCGCCGTCGCCGACGCCGCGACTCGCGCCGTCGATTCCGCCCGGGTCGGCAAGCCCTTCCTGCTCGAAGTCGTCACCGAGCGGCTGCGCGGTCACTCAGTTGTCGACCCCGCGAAGTACCGTTCAGCCGAAGAGGTCGCCGGCCTCAAGGCTCATGACCCCGTTCACACGTTGGCCGAGCGGCTGCTCAGCGAGGGACTGCTCGACGCTGACGCGCTCGCGAAACTCGACGAGGAGGCGACGGCTCGCTCCGACGAAGCCGCAGCGTTCGCCGAAGCCAGCGCGTTCCCCGACGTGTCGACGTTGTTCGACTACACCTACGCCACGCCGGTGCCGAACGACTCTCGTCGTCTTCCCGGCCAGCCGTTGTTCGAGCCAGCACCGATGCCGGAGTCGGAGGCGAGCGAATGACCGTGATGACCTTTCGACAGGCCCTGCACGACACACTTCGCGCCGAGATGCTACGCGACGAGAACGTCTTCCTGATGGGCGAAGAGATCGGCGTTTTCGAAGGCTCCTACAAAATCACGGCTGGTCTGCTCGCGGAGTTCGGTGAGAAGCGGGTGCGCGACACCCCGATCGCCGAGGAGGGCTTCACCGGCGCGGCCATCGGCGCGGCCATGCTCGGACTTCGTCCCGTCGTCGAGATCATGACGATCAACTTCACCCTGCTCGCGCTCGACCAGATCGTGAACCACGCCGCCAAGATCTACGGCATGTTCGGGGGCCAGGCCACGGTGCCCCTGGTCATCCGCACGCCCGGCGGCGGTGGCCAGCAACTCGGTGCGACCCACTCGCAGAATATCGAGCTGTACTACGCGTTCGTGCCGGGACTCAAGGTCGTCGCCCCCAGCACGCCGGCCGACGCCAAGGCGCTCTTGCTCGCGGCGATCAGGGATGACGACCCGGTGCTCTTCCTCGAGAACCTAGCGCTCTACAACACCAAGGGTGAGGTGCCCGACGACGACACCCCCGGCGAGATCGGCAAGGCGGCGGTCACGCGCGAAGGAAGCGACATCACGCTGATCGGCTATTCGCGAATGGCGCACGTCGCGTCCCAGGTGGCCGAGCAGCTCGCGCAGTCCGACGGGCTCGACATCGAGGTCGTCGACCTTCGCAGCCTGCGCCCGCTGGACCGTGAGACGATTATCGCGTCCGTGAAGAAGACGCACGCCGCCGTCGTTCTCGAGGACGACTGGCTCACCTACGGCATCGGCGCCGAGGTCGCCGCGTCCATCTCCGACGGCGCCTTCGACTACCTGGATGCGCCCGTGCGACGCGTCGCCATGGCCGAAGTGCCGCTGCCGTATTCGAAATCGCTGGAGAGCGCCGCGTTGCCCTCAGTGGACGACGTGATCCAGGCCGTCTACCAAACCCTCGACGCTGTCGGCAATCGTCGCGAGAGGATCGGCAAGGAATCATGATCGAAATCACCATGCCACGTCTCTCCGACACGATGGAGGAAGGCGCGATCGCCACTTGGCACAAGCAGCCGGGAGACCAGGTCAGCGTCGGCGACATACTCGTCGAGATCGAAACCGACAAGGCCACGATGGAGTACGAGGCGTACGACGCGGGCACGCTGTCGCAGATCCTCGTCAACGAGGGTGAGACCGTGTCGATTGGTACGCCCATCGCCCTGCTCGACGACGGTAAGTCGGCTGGCCCCTCCGCACCGAGCGAGGCGCCGAGCGCAGCCGCCGACGTCGTTGCTGCGCCATCCGAATCCGCGACGAAGCCCGAGCCCGACCGAGTACTGCCGACCCACCCGGAAAGTGTCGACGAAGATCGACTGTTCGCCTCGCCACTGGTGCGAAAGCTCGCCCGGGAGCATCATCTCGACCTGAGCCGGGTACGCGGCAGCGGTCCCGGTGGACGGATTATCCGCACCGATATCGAGGAACTGCTGACCACCCCGGGCACAATGCCGGCATCGCCTCCCGCGAGGACGTCCGCCGCGCCGCCTATGACCAAGTTGGTCGCAGTCGGCGCCGAGCAGGTTGACGAAAGGCGCGGGACCGAGTCGGTCCCCTTGAGCAACGCCCGCCGCGTTATCGCCCGCCGCCTCGGCGACAGTGCCCGCAGCATCCCCCACTTCTTTGTCACCGCGGTCGCGGACGCCGAGGCGCTCGTGCAACTGCGCGCCCAGATGAACGAGCAGTTCGCCGCGATCGGGCGAGAAAAGGTGAGCATCAACGACCTGCTGATCCGGGCGTGCGCGTTCGCGTTGCGCGAGAACCCGCTCGTCAACGCCTCATACATTGATGACGAAAGCCGCTCCATGCTCGTGCACCGGCGGATCAACATCGGCGTCGCCGTCGCGTCGGACAATGGCCTCGTCGTTCCGGTGATCGTCGACGCCGACCAGAAGTCGCTGAGCGAACTCGGCGCGGAGGCCAAGCAACTCGCGACCCTCGCCCACGGCAAGGGCCTCACGATCGAACAGATGAGCGGCGGAACGTTCACCATCAGCAACCTCGGCATGTTCGGCGTCGAGCAGTTCACCGCGATCATCAACCCTCCCGAAGGGGCGATCCTGGCGGTGGGCGGCACTGCGCGCGAACCCGTGGCCGTCGGCGACGAGGTGGTGCTGCACCACCGCATGCGCTACACCCTCTCGGCCGATCACCGGATCATCGACGGAGCGCTGGCCGCCCGTTTCCTTCAGACGCTCACACGCCTCATAGAGAATCCCATCGCCATCATCGCCTGATCGTTCCCGTCGCGGCCAAAGGACCGGTTACGCCTCAGTTCGACGCGGCTCGCAGATGACCAGCGGGACGTCACGGCGGGCTCGCCGGCGGTAGCCGTCGTAGGGCGCATACGCCGACACCACCCGGGGCCACAAGGCGATGGTCTCCGCCTGAGTCGCGACGCGCGCCCGCATTGGTCGACGCTCCCCCGCGACGAGCAGCTCGACGTCGGCGGTGGTGAGGATGTTCCGGTACCAGTCCGGATCCCGGTCGTCACCTCCCTTGGACGCCACCAGCACGTACCGACCACCTTCCACGATCGGCACCGTCAGCATGGTCGAGCGGATCAGACCCGACCGGCGTCCGACGGTGAGCAACTCGACGATTGGCATGCCGAAGGCCGAGCTTCCGACCCGGCCCCGGCTGGCGTGCACGACCGCTCGATGGAACCTATTCAATGCCTTGAATCCGACATCGGTCAGGGACGCGCGCAGACTCATCATTCGAAGTTATCGGACCCGGGCACTCAATGGCCGCCGATCCTTCGAGAGGCTCCTGCTACGTGAGCGGCACTGGTCCGTTTTCAATGAGGTCGCGGGTATTCTCGAGGGCCCGAGCGACGCACAAGGCGATCTTGTCGCGGATCGCACTCTCCGACATCGGCGAGAGGGTATCCACCTCGCTGCTGAGGTGACTTCCTCCAGCCTCGACTGTGATACTCGCCTTCGGGCGGACGGTGTTGTCGCCGCTCGTCTCTCGCACCTCGACCCGATCCGCGAGAGCGAGGATCTCCAGATCCTTCAGCACTTCGACGGTCAGGTTGTCCAGCGTTGGCGCACCGCGCTCGAGCGTGAAGGCGACGAGGAAGGGAATGGAGTACTTGGCGTCGCCGAGGGTCGACGGCCGGCGTCGCTGACCCGCGGGCTCGCAGAGTCGAAGCGCCGATTGATTGACCTCGATCACGACGCGACCCGGGCGCAGCGCCCCGAGTTGCTCCCGAATGCCAATGGCGGCGGCGACGTACGTGTGCGTCAGTCTGCAGCACGGCCAGCGCTTGACGTCGGTCGAGAGAAACGACCACGCGGCCGAGTCGTCGAGCAGTCGAGTCGCCTTGTCAACCGCGAGATCGTGGCCCATGTAGAGAGGGAACAGTCCGGCTTCGCCGTCGAGTGACGCCTCGGGCCCGATGATGCCCTCACGGGCGAGCAGCGCGGCGCGCACGCCACCCTCGGCGGCGAAAGCGGGATAGATCGACCTCGCCGTCGAGCCGGTCCCGAGCCCCGCCTGCTTCGAGCCCGCAGCCTGCATCGTGGCAAGTCCAATCGCCGATACCAACTCCTCCTCGTTGAGAAAGAGCATTAGACCAGCCGCGATCGAGGCACCAACGTAGCCGTAGAGCTGGGTCAGGAACCAACCCGAGGCCGGACCGTCGCCGACCGGTTCGGTCACTTCGCCAAGCCGGCACATCACCTCGTTGCCCACAGCGACCGCTCGGCACAGTCGTTCGTTGTCGTGCGAATCCACGAGGTCGCTGATGGCCAGGACTGCCGGCAGAATGACCGTCGTCGGGTGCAATCTGGCGTTGTCGTGGATGTCGTCAAAGTCGAGCGCGTGGATCAGTGCCGCGTTGGCGAACGCGGCCGCTAACGGCGCGAGACCTGAGGTTGGCTTGCCGCCAATGCCTCCGAGGACCCTCGCTGGCCCGGGACCGCCACTGATCGTGGCCGTGCGCAGGATCTGTTCGCCAACATCCTCGACGCGCGCGGCCATGGCGATACTGGTCGCGTCGAGGATGTGAAGCTGCACCTTGCGCGCCAGGGCGCCGGGCAGCGGCTCGTCGAACCTCGCCCGGGCCCAGCGCGCCAGCTCCCTCGAGAGCGACGTCACGAACTAGCGAAACACGGATATTCCAACTTTTGTGTATTCCTCACACTTGAAGGATATAGGGCATCCACGGTGCGGTCGCAACGGCATGAACCATCTGGTCCACGGCGCGACCGGCTTCGATCAAAACGTCTCAGGCTCGCTCGATCGCGCCGGTTCGACTGCATGCGCGACGCCGATCGGTGCTGTTCGTCGCACGCCTCGCTGACCACGAACCACCGGTCACAAGGATCGACTTCGCCGAGACAAGACTGCGGGATTGTCACTGATGGATCACGTATGCAACCATTGCACTCATGGACGTTGAACGGATTGCTTACAAAGGCTTTGAGGGGCTCAATTTGATCGCCGACGTGCGCGGAGAGTCCGACGCATGGCCCGTGCTCTTCCTCCATGGAGGGGGCCAGACTCGACACGCCTGGGGTAGGACCGCCGAAGTTGTGGCCGCCCAGGGATGGCGGACGATTTCACTCGATCTTCGCGGTCACGGCGAAAGCGACTGGGCGGCGAACGGCGACTACTCGTTCACTGCGTTCGGCGCAGACTGTATCGCGGTTGTCGACCAGTTGGAACGACCACCAGTGTTGGTGGGAGCCTCGCTCGGGGGGATGTCGGCGATGCTCGCTGAAGGCACCAGCGATCGGACCGTCTCGTGTGGTCTGATACTGGTCGACATCGTGCCCAAGGCGAACCTCGAGGGCGTCGAGCGCATCAGGGACTTCATGGAGTCGGGCATCAACGGATTCGATTCACTGGAGGAGGCGGCGGCGGCGATCGCCGCCTACACGCCGCAGCGGGTCCGCCGGGCGAACCCAGAGGGCCTGAAGAAGGTGCTTCGCCAGCGCGACGGCCGCTGGTACTGGCACTGGGATCCGAAGTTCATGAGCAAGGGTCGGACCGAAGTGGTACCGAGCCGTTTTGAGGGTCTGCTCGACGTTGCGATGAGCAACATCCACGTGCCCACGATGCTTGTTCGCGGACTCCTGAGCGATGTCGTCACGCAGGAAGGCGTAGACGACATCCTCGCTCGGATGCCCAACGTCACCCTCGTCGAGGTCAGCGGCGCCGCCCACATGATCGCCGGTGACCAGAATGATGCATTCTCCGAGGCGGTCATCGAATTCCTGCGAGAACGCATCCTGCCGACGATCAACCCCTAGACCGAGACGGGTGGCGAAAGGGCTGCGCAGGAAGCCCTCGCGCCGAGTGGTCGGTACCCCGAACGGGCTGGAAGAACCCCTAGGCGAACACCAAGGACCGCAGGTTCTCGCGCAGGACGAGGCGCTGCTGATGCGGGGTCAACGCGCCCAGGTCGGCGATCGCGTCGCCCGGACCCGCGTAGCCCTCCGGATGCGGCCAGTCCGAACCGAAGATGAGATTTTCGACGGGAAGATGCCGCAGGTTCTTGGTGAGGTCGTCCTCGTAGAACGGCATCACGTGGACGCGGTCGATGAACGACTGAATGGGCTCGCGTCCGAAATTCTGCGGTGCCTTGCCGTAGGCGATCTCCAGCCGGCGAAAGAGGTTGGGGACCCGGCCCGACCCGAGTTCCAGGACGACGGCCTTCAACTTGGGGTGACCTTCGACGACGCCGTGAGTGATCATCACCGCCATGGTGTCCTCGATCGTTCGCTCCACGTGACTACCCAGCACTTCGCCGGTGACGATCACGCGGCTGTCGAAACTCCAACTCCACCCTTCGTAGATCCAACGGTTGAGCGCGAGCGATCAACGACGCTGGGGACAGGCCGCGGCTCACTGCTGCGGCCCCCGTCAATCATTCGTTGTCCGGACTGAAATCGCTTTCCGCCGACTGGCGCGTGCCTACCGCTTCTCCCCCCGAGACGCCAGTCGGCGCGAACTCAATGACGAAGCGGCCCGCCGTTTCAACGACGTCAGTTCCGAAGGCGACGCATGCGCGCCGGAGGCGCCTGCCGATCCAAGCCGCCTCGTCGCGATCGGCGAGGCGCGTGTGACAGAAGTCGAGGGCGAGGGGGACGGCTTCGAGTCGCGTCGGGGTGGCGTTCTCGAAGCTGACCAAGAAGAGCAGGCCAAGGTCGTTGCGAAGTGCGGTGTCGGTGGCGTAGTCGTCGATGAAGTCACCGAGGTCGTACAGGACGCGGTCGCCAACCGCGTGGAACACGTGGGCGGAGTGGCCCGCCACGAGCGTGGCCCCCGCGTCGCGAAACGCGACTGCGGCCTTCCTCACGTGGGCGACGGGCTCGCTGACCATGTTCGGCCCCCAGTGGGGCGACACGACGACAACTCCGGCGTCGAGTCCCTCGATGAGGCTCACCAGCCAGTGAGGTACCCCCTCGCGCAGGTCCGCGAAGGCGACTCCCGGTCGATCGGGCGCGGCGGCGAAGTCGCGGGGATGGTCCGTAACCCCGATGACGCCCACTCGGCAACCACCGCATTCGAGAATGGCCGGAACCCGGGCGGCGGCCTCGTCGGCACCGGCGCCAACCCAGGCGATCCCGGCGTCGGAAAGGTGTCGAAACGTGTCGCGCAGCGCGTCGGGTCCGAAATCAAGGGCGTGGTTGTTGGCCAGAGTGACGCAGTCCACGCCAAGGAGCTGGAGAACCTCGGTGGCGACGGGCGGAGCCCGGAAGAAGAACGGTTTACTCGGGTCGGGCCAGGGCCTCCCGCGGTCCGAGATCGCGCACTCGAGGTTGAGGACGAACAGGTCCGCCTCATGCACTGCGGCGACGACCTCGTCGGAGAAGAGCGCGTCGGCGCGTGCCACCGCCAACCGCTCGGCGACCTTGCGACCGAGCATCGTGTCACCCGCGAGCGCGAGCTTCAAGATCCGTCCACCGAGTCTCGCGGGGCTGCCAGATGGCTGGTGAACCAGTCACGGGCCACTTCAGCCGCGGCCTGCAGTGTGCCGGGCTCCTCGAACAGATGGGTGGCCCCCGCGATAATGACGAGCCGGTTCTCGCAGCGCAGCTGAGCCTGAGCTTGCCGGTTGAGTTCAATGACCACGTCATCGAGGCCGCCCACGATGAGCAATGTCGCAGCGCCGACGTCGCCGAGGCGGGGACCGGCGAGGTCCGGACGGCCGCCCCGCGAGACCACCGCTGCTATGCCGGCATCCGGTTCCGCCGCGGCCCAAAGGGCCGCGCCCGCGCCCGTGCTGGCGCCGAAGTAGCCGATTGGAAGGCCAGCGAGATCGGCCTGGGTGCGCAACCATCCGGTCACACCAACCAGGCGACGAGCCAGCAGCGAGATGTCGAAAACGTTGGACCGGTCGAGTTCCTCTTCGACGGTGAGCAGGTCGAAGAGCAAGGTGCCCAGACCCGCATCGTTCAACACGGTCGCGACGTATCGATTGCGTGGGCTGAGGCGGCTGCTACCGCTACCGTGAGCGAACACGACCACCCCGGTGGCGTCCTCGGGCAGGGTGAGATGCCCGCCGAGTCGGACCGCACCAGCCGTCACTTCGACCTCCTCGTCTCGCAAGGGAGGATCATCGTTCGTCGCGCGCGTCGTGGCGGCGGGCGCCCCTCGGAGGGCGGCGCGCTCGAGGCAGTCAATGACCTCTTCGTCCGAGGTCTGATCAAAATTGGCGTAGAACTGCCCAATCGCGTAGAACGGCTCGGGCGTTTCCAGACAAACGAACTCGTCCGCGTCGGTGCCAAACCGGTCTTGCCAGTCAGTCGGTGCGACGGGCACTGCCAGCACCAAGCGAGCCGCACCCTGCGCGCGGGCCACCTGACACGCGGCTCGGGCAGTTGATCCGGTCGCAACACCGTCGTCGACCACCACCACGGTTCGACCCTCCAGTTCGGTGCGCGGCCGGTCGCCGCGGAACCGCCGGGCACGTCGCTCGAGTTCGGCGCGCTCGCGGACCTCGACGCGAGCCAGTTCACCGTCAGACACGCCGGCGAGGCGAACAATCTCCTCGTTGACGATGCGCACACCATCCTCGCCGATCGCGCCCATCCCCAGTTCAGGCTGGAAGGGCACGCCCAGCTTGCGAACCACGATGACGTCGAGAGGCGCATCGAGCGCCATCGCGACCTCGTAGGCGACCGGCACGCCACCGCGGGGCAGGCCCAGCACCACCACCTGGTCGCCTCGCAAGTGCTGCAACCTCGCGGCAAGACGACGTCCCGCATCCACACGATTGACAAAGGTCATGATGACCTCCTCCCATTGCCACCTTTTCGCGACCGCGACCACCGCGCAAGGGTCGTTGGTCCCAACCTCGATCACCACCTGAAGCCAGCCACGAACCAGGTGGCGACGTCTTCGACGAGGCCGCTGCGCGCGTGGCGTTCTCGGGCGGCTTCGCCACGCGGTTCTGCGGCGATTGATCTCACCCGTACGCGCGGCTTGACAAGTTCGGGCCAGAGGTGTCTAATCGGGATAGGCAGGAGGGTTGAGGAGTTGCGGCGTCGGAAGCCGACCGACTCTCTGGTCGCCGCGCACCCGGATCGCGAAGGGTTCAGTGCGCTGGCCCTGCGCTGCGGGCGATTCACAACGACTCTGACCGCCGGCGAGTGAGTGACAGATGCCCCGATCAAACGACGAAGCCGCGGAGATGCTCCAGGAGTTCGCAGACCTGCTTGCCATTTCCGGCGGCGATCAGTTCAAGGTGCGGGCCTACGAGAAGGCGGCCAGTGCGGTCGCCGGCTATCCGAGAGACATCGCGAATCTTGACGAGAAGGGACTCGACGCGATCCCGAGTGTTGGAACGCACCTGGCCCGCAAGATCGTCGACCTCCTGCGCACCGGCTCTGTGGAGGAACTCGACGAGCTGCGCGCCCGCGTTCCCGCCGGACTGCGCAGCCTGCTTGACGTACCCGGCCTCGGACCGAAGCGGGCCCACCAGGTGTACAGCGAGCTCGGCATCACTTCGGTGGCCGAACTGCTCGACGCCTTGCACGAACACCGCCTCCAGCACCTGCACGGCTGGGGTGAGCGCAGCGAGGAGAACCTGGCTCAGGCCATCCGTGACGCTCACCTCGGCGGCGCACGCATCCAGTTGGCGATCGCCCTCGGCCTCGCCGAGGAGATTCTTGCGGTCCTCTCGGAGCTGCCCCAGGTCCGAGGAGCCACCTACGCCGGGTCGCTTCGCCGGATGTGCGAGACCGTGGGTGACATCGACCTTCTGGTCGCCTCGGACGGTTCCGAGCCGGTCATGGAGGCCTTCTGCACGGCGCCGCTCGTCTCTCGCGTCCTGGTCCGCGGCAGCACCAAGTCTTCGATCCTCACGACCAAGGGTGTCCAGGTCGATCTACGGGTCGTCGAGCCATCCGCGTGGGGCTCGGCGCTGCTGTACTTCACCGGTTCCAAGGCCCACAACATCCACCTTCGCGAGATGGCCGTGCGCGCGGGCGAGAAACTCTCCGAGTACGGCCTCTTCGACGCCGGCTCCGGTCGCCTGATCGCGGCCGAGACCGAAGAGACGGTCTACGCGCATTTGGGACTGCCCTGGATCTCCCCGACGATCCGCGAGGACACCGGCGAGATCGAAGCCGCGCTTTCGGGCAAGCTCCCCCACCTCGTCCAACTGGGCGACATCCGCGGCGACCTCCACACCCACACCGATCTCACCGACGGAATCGCCACTCTGGAGGACATGGTCGGCGCCGCCAAGGCGCGCGGCTACTCCTACTACGCGGTCACCGACCACGCACCACTGCTCTACATGCAGCGCATGACCGGCGAGAAGGCGCTCGAACAACGTCACCGCATCCGCGAGCTTGAACGCTCCGCCGGCATCACGCTGCTCCACGGCACCGAGCTCAACATCCAGCCCGACGGCTCCCTCGACTGGGACGAGGACTTCCTCGCCGGCTTCGACATCGTGGTCGCCTCCGTGCACTCCGCCTTCCGCCAGTCCCGAGACGTCATGACCGCCAGGATCCTGCGCGCCGTCGAGCATCCCGCCGTGAACGTCATCGCCCACCCCAGCGGTCGCAGCATCGGCCGACGAGCACCCATCGATGCCGATTGGGATGCGATCTTTCGTGCCGCGGCCCGCACGGGCACGGCCCTCGAGGTCAACTCGTCCCCCGACCGGCTCGACCTCGACGGCGAGCTCGTCCGCCTGGCCCGGCGCACCGGGGTGCGCCTGGCGATCTCCACCGACGCCCACGCCGTGCCCCACCTCGACAACATGCGCTTCGGCGTCGCCACCGCCCAGCGAGGCTGGGCGGGACCCGCGGACGTCGTCAACACCTGGCCGCTGGCCAAACTCCGCCGCTTCCTCGACAAGCATCCGCAGGCGAACGTCCGCGCCGGCTAGCAGTTCGAGATGCACGTCGGCGCCGCTCCGGCCGGTTCGTCAGCGCCCGACGGCTGCTCCGGCTCGAGAGCTCGCGAAGTCGCAGGACGTCGGCCCTTCTTCGCGGCGACGCAAATCGACCCTGGCCCGAGCCTTCAGCCTTTGGAAGCCCGAGCACGCGCTCGGCGATCACGTTGCGCAAGATAGTGCTCGAGCGACCCTGGATCGCGCAGAAGGGCGCAGGTGACGGCACTCGCAATTCGTCCAGTCATCATCGCCTCCGCGCCGGCCATTCGTATGATCAACTGGGCAGCACGTCGAGGGAGCGAACGTTTCGTTTGGCCGGCAGTTGGACTCGCACCAACACTCGGATAATCAAGCTTCAAGCAACCGAGCACCGCCCACCACCAAAACTCCTCGCAGCGGGTCCACCCGACAAGCCGACATTGGAACGCGGCGCGTGCGAAGCCTGCGCAGTAACGAGCTACATCGGGAGGCGGCTCGCGTTCAGCTCGACCGACAGCCGTTCGCCCTCGGAGGAATCCGATCGCGATTGGTGTCCTCTCGCCGACAGGGCGAAGACTGCGACCACGACGCCCCAGAGGGCGGCGGCGAAGGCGAGGTGAATGTCAGCAAACTCCGTGTGTGAACTCTCGACGGCACTCAGCGCGCCCACGACGATCTGCGCCGCAAGCAGCCCCAGCCCACCGATCGAAAGAGTGCGCTCGGCGCCGTAGGTATCTTTGGAGCGCAGCAGCGTTATCAAGAACGCCACGACGAGAAGTGAGCCGGTAAGAACCATCGAACGGTGCACCAGTTGGATCGTCACGAGTCCCATCGCCGCCGGACTCGATAAGCACGCGGGCCAGGACTTGCACGCCGCCTGGGCTCCCGCATTGACGACGATCGAGCCCGAGATCACGACGAGGTAGAGCGCCCCGACGGCGGCCCAGCCGAGTCGACTCGGTCGGTGCAGCAGCGACCACGGACGGTCTGGCGCAATGAATGACGCCACCGCGGTCACGGTTACGACTCCGAGGAACAGCGTGGCGACCAAGAGGTGCAGCGCGACGGTGACTGGCGCATTATTGGTCAGCACCGTGATCGCACCCAGCACAATCTGGACCACGATCACTCCCGCCGATGCCAGCGCCGGGCCGCGCACGTGACGCGCCGCAGGGCCGACGCGCAGCACCGTGACCACGAGCACGAGGATCAACACGGTCACGACTGACGCGAGAAAGCGGTGAGACTGCTCCATGAGAGGGTGAAACTTCGAGATCGGACCAACCTCGCCCGAGCACAACGGCCAGCCCTTGCAGCCCATCCCCGAATTGGTCACCCGAACGGCGCTACCCAGCACGATGAGACCGAACGTGGCGGCGAGCGTCGCCAACGAGAGCCCGCGGACCCACCACAAGGTCACGTCACGTCGTGCCCGCTCGGGGTTACTCATGGTCATCTGGAACCTCCGCCATTCGCAGGGTGCGCGGGATGTCACTCGTCATTTTTCGCTCCTAACGAGGCGATGCGGAGCTTCGAGGGCCGCGATGGCTCAGAAGGCTCCGTGCACACTCCTCAAGGGGCCCACGTCTCGCATGAACCACAGTTACTGGCAAAGGTAGTACGAGGGCGGGTGCGTACTCCTAGGGTAGAAAGTCCCACCGAGGACTCCTTCACGCCGGTGCTGACATCACCAGCCGCTGCCTTCCAGCCGGAGTGATCCCTGCGGACATTCGCGAACACGGGGATTGACGTCTCTTTCGCCCTCGCGAATCTCCGGGGAACCCCGGATCACGTGCGTGTTGCCTTCGGCCGTCGACTGACTACCCGCTCGCGGACACCATCATCGGATCGCACGTCCGACGTGAAATAGGCCTCTTCGCGTGCCGAAGCGTCGACGGCAACCCGACTAGCTAGACAACTCCACCAAGGAGTGAGAAAGGAACCGAGCGCCCCGGTGACCAGTCTCGCTTCAGCGCCATCCTCGCAGTGCTCGAAGCAGGACCCCGTCGTAGTTCTCCAGGCCTTCGCGGCTCAGTCGCGCTTCAGGCCCGGCGGCAATTCCGACGCGCTCGGGGATTACTCCCCAGACCTCGACCTTCTGCTCCTTCCACCAGGCAATCGCAGCTTCGAGATCGTTCGTGCCGAGCCGCGCGGCGCAGATCACGACGCCCCTCGGTGTCGTGGCGGGGATCAACTCGAGCGTGGCGAGCACTCGTGAATACTCAACGCCTCCGGCGCGCGTCGGTATCACGACTGCGTCGCCCACGGCGACAAGTGACTGGGTGATCCGCTCGTTTCCCGGAGGCGTGTCGACGACCACCAAGCCCTCGACTCGACCTATGGCGCGCGTCGCGGTGCGTTCGGACGGGGCCTCCACGACAGTGATTCCATCGAGGGGCCACAACTCGAGCCACTCGGCTGATGACGCCTGAGGATCGGCGTCGATAAGTGTGACGGGGTCGTAACCACGCTCAACGGCTGCGGCGGCGAGGTAGATCGACGTCGTCGACTTCCCGACGCCGCCCTTCAGTGACGTGACAATGATGTTCATAGACCGCATGCTACGACCCGATCGCCGCTGCCATGGCCGAGCGCGCACCTCAGCCAGCGAAGAACGCCGGAAACGACGTCTGGCCGCTAGTTCGCACATCCCCCCGGCGACGGCTCCCGTGATCGACTGTCAAGTCACATCCGAGATTCAGTCCGAAAGTACCCGAATGAGGATTCGGGTTGCCCGCTCGGTCATCGGCCCGCGATCAGCGCTTGAGGCTGCGGAGTAGGCCCCGCCTCGGATTCTTCTCGTCATCGCTAATGGCGCACATACAGGTCCAGTCGCCAGTTCCCAGTCATCTCGTAGTCGCACAATGACGCGGTCATCGTGCACATCACGTCGAGCACTCGTCCCGCTGGCGTGCCGGCGGGAACTTCGAGGAGTAGACCGCGCTGACTGTGATCCTGCTGAACCTTGAACGGTGCGCCTCCCAGCAGTGAGGTGATCCGTTCAATCCCGAGCCGTCCCCGCGAGTGCAAGACACCAAGCGAGGAGGGCTGCGGCTCGCCGTGGCGGGGAGGCGATGTGATGAAGGATGCCATTGAGGCACCCTGGTTCGCCCACAGTCCGAAGAAGTTCACCTTGAGGTCGGGCACGTCGTCAACGACATCTGGAACGACGTTGCACCATCCTCGGCCCGAGGCGATCGACTCAATCGCCTCGATTGCTTCGGTACGATCACTTGAGAACCGAAGCTGGCTGCGCAAACTCACAATCTTTCCCTCGTCTCATGGGAGCCGTTCAAGGTAACGTCGCCAATTGGCGATCGCTCCAATGGGTATCCGCATGAATAGTAGACCCAGAGCAGCGGAATCTTCTCGTCCTCCCTGGCGCCGGGCGGTGGCGAAATGACCACGCAACTGTTGAAAACGGAACGAAAGAGCAGGGCGTCAGTCATTGACGTTCGATGGATATGAAGTTCGTTTCACGATGTCGGTCGACGTCGACCCCCTGCTCGTCGCAGCGTCCGTCAAGCCCGCTCGTCACCGGCTTGACCCCGGTCGCACGGATTGATCAGTTGACGGGTCACGGTCGCAGCGATCGTCGCGGCACCTCTTCGCGTGGGTCAGGACGCCGTTCAGCGAAGACTGGTCGGTGCAAGGTCGGGCATCGTCCTAGATCGGCCCCCAAGGACCGGTCCCGACAGCGTCCTACGCCCAGCCCAACTCCTGGAGCCGGGGATCGCCGATGGCGAAGTGATGCCCGACTTCGTGAACAACGGTCTTTCGTATTTGGGCAATCGCTTCGTCCTCACTAGTGCAGTGACGACAGATCGTCGTCTGGTACATCGTGGTCCGAGCCGGCATGACACCGCTGTAGCTGAGTGGTGCGCGCTTCGTAAGAGGAAGGTTCGGCGTTTGGTGGAGATTCTGGTTGATACTGACCAATTGAGTCCGAAATCGACCGATGTAGCTGGCGAGGACCTCGCCAAAATGAGAACCGTGGTTGACAGACTCTGTGGCTCGTGGAGGGCAATAAGGTGCGGATTCAAAGGGCTGTCCCCTTAATCGCGCGACCCACAAGATGTTGTGTTCATGCTCTCACCCCTCTGACCAGCTGATTTCCTGGAGGGGTATCCACGCAGCCGGACAAGTCCTGCTCAGAAACACGCGCCCGGATGACATCCCAGAGCGGCGGACCCGGGCGAGCAACTGGAGCCGATAACCAACTTCGCTATGGTCGAATTCATGACGAGACTTGAAGACAAGGCGAGCGCGGACTGCTGTGCACGAGGCCGGGCCCTCCACGATCAGTCCATGCCGATGGGGCCCTGCGACATGTTCCGCACGTCTTAGGGCGCCAGGATCCAGGCGACGTGCAGCACCAGGGAGTTCACTACGACACGGGGACCATCTTCCGGGGCCCCGGGTATGCCATCTCGACGCGCCGGGCGGAACTCGACATGTCGGTCGTGCGGCGAGAGCTCGAGATCATCCGGGACGACCTGCACGCCAACGCCGTGCGGGTCGTGGGTAGTGACGTGGGACGGATCACGGCTGTCGCAGAGATCGCACTCGGCCTCGGGCTCGAGGTGTGGTTCTCCCCGGCCTTCTTCGAGTACACGCCGGAGGAGACTACGTCCCGAATGGTCGCAGCTGCCGAGTCGGCAGCACCGCTGTCGACGGCCCACCCGGGGCGTATCGTCTTCGTCGCCGGAAGCGAACTCACGCTCTTCATGCAGGGCCTGGTCGCCGGCAAGAGCGTGACGGAGCGCCTACAACGCCTCAAAGGAGATCCGTCGCTGCTCGGAAAGGGGAAGCTCGATGAGTACCTGGCTGACCTGATCCCCAGGTTGCGCGCCGTGTTCGGCGGCCCGCTTACCTACGCCTCGCTCGTCTTCGAGCAGGTGGACTGGGGGCCCTTCGACTACGTGGGTGTCGATCACTACCGCGAAGCCCGGACCAAGGACCGCTACGTCGAGATGCTCCAACCCTTCCTGTCAACGGGAAAGCCGGTGATCGTCACCGAGTTCGGGATGCGCACCTACCGCGGTGCCGAGAGCTCTGGCACCCTGGGGTTCGGGGTCACCGACACCACCCGGTTGTGGCTTCACACGCGACCGGTGATCGGGCGTTTCTTCCGGCTCCGCCTGAAGGGGACATTTCAGCGTGACGAAGCCATGCAGGCCCGCAAGCTCGCCGAGACCCTCGACGAACTCGAACGCTCCGGAGTGGCCGGTGCCCTGCTGTCGACCTTCGTGACTCCCGGGGCCCATACCGACGGCGATCCTCGCTACGACCTCGACATGGACTCGATGTCCCTCGTGAAGTCCTTGCCCGACGGGCGCCACGGGATGGTCTATCCGGACATGCCTTGGGAGCCCAAGGAGGCGTTCGCCGCGGTGGCACATCACTTCGCCGCTCGCTGACCCGGGGGTCATGCCTGCGCGTTTCTGAGTAGGACAAGTCCTGCTCATCAGAGCGCTGGTCCACGAGTCATCCGCTCCAGCGCTGCACTGGCGGCCGCAGCAATGCATGCAGGCCTGTCGATCCGAATCCCTCGGAACACGCAGCGAAACCCTCACAGCAACACAGAATCCTCAGCAAATACCGATTGTGTGCGAATACATTACCGGTACACTGTTATTGGTAACTTATTGAGGGAGAGACCTTGGAATCGTCTGGGTCCGAAGTTGAGGTCGTCTGGAACGGACGGAGGATCCTCGCCTTCGTGCCGGCCCTCCTGAAAGACCGTGAACTCACGCTCGACGCGCCCACCGCCGCTAGGTCCGCAGCGGCGGCCACCGAAGTCGCTCACGCCGCAGAGGCGCTGGACAGCGACTACGAACCCCTCGCGCGGCTCCTGCTGCGCTCAGAGGGTGTCGCCTCTTCGTACATCGAGGGCGTCACCGCTCCTGTTGTCGACGTAGTCCTCGCCGAGGAGCAACTCGGCCGACAAGGGGCAGGAGCCGCCGCATGGGTGGCGTGCAACCTGGCGGCTGTCTCCGAAGCTGTAGCCAGCGCCGAAGGAGGTGCAGCGCTCTCGATCGAGACGCTGTGCAAGTGGCATCGCACCCTCATGACGCGAAGCCCGACTCCCGAGCGCTACGTCGGGGCGATAAGGAACGAGCAGGGCTGGATCGGGGGGACGAGTCCGCTCGACGCGCACCTCGTGACGCCTCCTCCCGGTGCGCTCCCGGCGCTGCTCGACGACCTCATCGCCTACGTGAGCCGCGTGGACGTCGACCCGGTCGCCCAAGCCGCGATCAGCCACGCGCAGTTCGAGATCATCCATCCCTTCGGTGATGGCAATGGCCGAATAGGCCGGGTGCTCGTAGCCTGGGTGCTGACCCGACGGCTCGCGCTCCTCGTGCCTCCGCCAGTAAGCGTGGCGATCGCCGCCGACGTCGCTGGCTACTCCTCGGGCCTGGTGCTCTTCCGACTAGGCGATCATCGCAGGTGGATCACGTGGTTCGCTGACGCGGTGGCCAGTGGGGGCAGGGCCCAGCGTGCACTGATCTCAAACGTCGAACAGATCAAGCAGCAGTGGCGCGATCGGCTCGTGGCCGGTGATCGCAAGCCCCGCAGCGACGCTGCGGTCTTTGCAGCGCTCGATCTGCTTCCTCGTCATCTCGTCCTCACCTCCCAAATACTTGCCGACGAACTTGAGATCTCCCGCAAGGCCTCCTTGGCAACCCTCCACCGTCTAGCCCGTGTCGGAATCCTCACTGAACAGGGGACGGTCTCGCGCAAGACCGCCGGTCAGCCCGCGTCACTCTTCGTCTCACGGGACCTGCTTGGACTCGCCGGCTCGAGTCCGTTGCGCTAGGCCACTGCTCCGCACCCCCGCACCCTCGCAAACTCGATCGATCGAGATCATCAAGCAGAAGCAAGGATGCGACGCTAGTGAATTTGAGATGCGACGCTACTGCACTCCCGTGCGATTCCACTGAAGTTCGAGTTCAACTCTTGACATCAGCTGTCAGGTGACATCCAAGATTCAGTCCAAGTGACATCGAGTTTCAGTCCGAATGGAGGAATCGCATATCGTCCGCTCTTGGCGTGTCCATCAAACCGTGGCAACTCCAATAGGACGCCGGCATGAATTGAGCCTTTCACTGGGCCTAATTTCACCAAACGGAAAGGTAACAAGACCCAGCGCAGGTCATCCTGTCAGGTCAACCCTTGACGTAATTTCCATGAGCGAACCAAAGCCCTCGGTCGTCACATGGTGGGCGTCAGATGGCGCAGGGGCTGGCACCAGCGACACCGCGTGGCCCTCACCCGGGTTGCATGGTGCCATCGCGCAGGTAGCGCGCGTGCCACGACAACGATTCCTCGATCAAGTGCGGAGTGTGCTTGCCGGGGGCAGTCTTACTCGCGCGATCGAGGTAGTCCTGGAGCATCGGCCGGTAGTCGGGGTGCGCGCACTGGTCGATGATCTTCTGGGCGCGACGGCGTGGCGCGAGTCCGCGCAGGTCCGCGACGCCTTGCTCGGTGATGATGACGTGCACGTCGTGCTCGGTATGGTCCACGTGGCTGACCATCGGCACGATGGAGGAGATCGCGCCGCCCTTGGCGGTCGACGGCGTGAGGAACATCGCGATGTACGCGTTGCGGGCGAAGTCGCCCGAGCCGCCGATACCGTTCATGATGCTCGAACCCATGACGTGGGTGGAGTTGATGTTGCCGTAGATGTCGGCCTCGATCGCGCCGTTCATGGCCAGGCAACCGAGGCGACGGATCACCTCGGGGTGGTTGCTGATCTCTTGGGGCCGCAGCACGATCCGGTCGTGGTATTCGGCGATGTTGGCGTGCAGGTCGGCCGCACCTTCGTCGCTGAGCGAGAAGGCCGTCGCCGATATGGAGTCCATGGTGCCCGAGCGCAGAAGCGCCAGCATGCCGTCTTGGATGACCTCGGTGTACGCGGTGAGTGGACGGAACGGGCCACCGTCGAGACCGCGCAGGACGGCGTTGGCGATGTTGCCGACACCCGACTGCAGTGGCAGGAGCGCCGCGGGGAGGCGGTCCCGCTTCACTTCTTGCGATAGGAACTCCAAGAGGTGCTGGGCGATCTGCTGAGAGGTGTCATCGACCGGCTTGAACACCGTATTGCGATCGGGGGAATTCGTCTCGACGACGGCAACGATCTTCTCGGGTGGGCAGTGGAGATAGGGCACGCCGATGCGGTCCGACACACTCAGGATTTGAATGGGCTTGCGCAATGGCGGCAGCGCGGTGCCGTAGTAGACGTCGTGCATCCCCTCGAAGGCGGCGGGCTGCCACGAGTTCACCTCCAGGATGACCCGGTCGGCTCGGTCGATCCACGTCTTGTTGTTGCCCACCGAGGACGACGGGATGAGCTCGCCGTCCGCCGTGATGCCAGTCACTTCCACGACGGCGACGTCCAGGTGACCGAAGGCCCCCTCCCAGACCATCTGCGCGACGTGCGAGAGGTGCAGGTCCAGGTAGTCGACGAGTCCGGCGTTGATCTTGGCGCGGCTCACCGGGTCGGATTGATACGGCATGCGCAGGTCGATCGCGTCGACGGCCGCGAGTGCTCCGTCGAGCTCGGGGGCGGTCGACGCACCCGTCCACACGCTCACAGCGAATCGGTCGCCTCGCGCGGCCGCTTCCTCGACGCGTCGCACCAGGGCTCCCGGCACCTGTTTGGGGTAGCCCGCTCCGGTGAATCCGCTCATCCCGACGTTGTCGCCCGGCCGGATGAACTGGGCCGCGTCATCGGGTGACATCACACGTCCCGCGATCGATGCGTTATGGATACGAGACTGGTCCGCTGGGGTCACTTCGAGAGCCTAACGCTGCAGGTCTGCTACAGCTTCTACCCGACGTGACACGTGGAACTCGTACGTGGGTGATCGCCTCGTGACCCATTCCGACGCTTCGGACCGTGGACTCAGGTTCATGGCTCGCAACCAGCGTCAGAGGTATCGGAATAGGCACCTCAATGAGAACCGCAGTTCTGGGACTCGCATTTGACCACCTTGGTGCCCAGGAAGCGATTACCTCCGCCCGACTCGACAATGCGGCGTCTCTCGGCGTGTCGCGCCGAATCGGTTACCGCGACAACGGCGTCAGTACGAGCCAGTCCCCGTCCGGGCCGTGCCAACTTCGCCACTTGCGGCTGACTCGTGCCCAATGGCAGGCGAGTGCTTTGGGCGACTCGGTGTCTGTGGCGGGTCTGAGCGGTTGCGCAGCGTACTTCGGATTGGAACGTTAGGTTCCTTGTCAAACATTCGTCGCAATAGGAGGGCCACCCAGAAATCACAAAGTGGTCGAGCCAAGTACGGAATCGTGACGTAGGCCCGACGCAACAGAATTGCAACCTCGCACTGTCGACTTGATCTGGACGTGAGCTAATTGGTGTCGGAGAGGCGGTCTCGAGTGCACCGTGAATGCCATCGCAGCTCGCGAGCTCCTCATGGTCAGTATCCTGAGCCACGTGGCACATGTTCTCCAGATAGAAGATCTCTGCCGCCGATTCGAAGCACTTACCGCCCTCGACCATCTCACCTTCGAGGTTCCCGCCGGCCAGGTGGTGGGTTTTCTGGGACCCAATGGTGCGGGCAAGACGACCACGATGAGGGCGATCTTCGGCCTCACCGATCTGGACGCCGGCACGATCACGTGGAAGGGCTCCGTCGTGGGTCAGGCTGAGAGACGGCGCTTCGGCTACATGCCCGAGGAGCGCGGTCTCTATCCAGGCATGCTCGTCGGCGAGCAACTTCAGTATCTCGGGAGACTGCACGGGATGACCGCGATCGACGCCTCGAGCGCGACGGCCACCTGGTTAGATCGCCTGGGAATCGCCGATCGGGCCGGTAGCAAGGTGGAGGCCCTCTCTCACGGGAACCAACAACGCGTGCAACTGGTAGCCGCATTGCTCCACGGACCCGAGTTGCTGGTCTTGGACGAACCGCTCGCCGGACTGGACCCCTCGGGGATCGACGTCATTGGTGAGGTGCTCGCCGAACAGGCCCGCTCCGGTTGCTGCGTGCTCTTTTCCAGTCATCAACTCGACCAGGTCGAGGACCTCTGCGAGTCAGTCGTGATCATCGACCACGGTCATTTGGTGGTGGCCGGCCGAGTGGACGATTTGGCCTCCAGTGGGCCGCGACGACTGGTAGTGCGGGTCGAAGGTGACCGCTCCGCTTCCTGGGCCGATAGAGTCGCCGGAGTCACGGTCTCCGAAGTCACGGGGGGCGAAGTTCGACTCGTGCTTGACGCCAACGTCGACAGCGACGCTGTCTTGGAGCTCGCCCGCGGTGCCGGCCGGGTGACGAAATTCGTCTTCGAACGCCGCCGCCTCTCCGAGCTCTTCCGAGAAGCGGTGAAATGAAGTTCGTCGTCATTGCGCTCGCCGTGGTCGTGGCGGCGGCCCTGAAGGTCGGCCGGCGTCGACGGCACCGTCCCACCAAACGGCGTGCGGCCCGCTCATTGTCGAGCTCACTCAGCAGTGACGTCGGTTTGATCATGGCTCGAGAAGTGCGAGAGAGATTTCGTGGACGAGTCTTGAAGGTCACGACGCTGTTCATCTTGATCGTGGTAGCTGCCGCAATCGTCATCCCCGTGCTGCACAACGGCAAGGCGAAGCCCCAGGAGGTCGGTATCGTCGGGACGCTCTCATCCTCCCTTCGCACAACCGTTTCCAGTTCCGCCAAGAGCGCGGACGTCACCGTGCACTTCGTGCCCGAATCCAGTGTCAAGAAGGCCAAGTCCGACCTCCGTTCGGGTCGAATCAACGTCGCGATCGTGGACGGTCGTGAGTTGCTCGTGAAGAGCCCTCTTTCATCGGCCGACAACTCGTCGGGCGCCCAACTGGTTCGTTCGGTGGCCGAGAACCTTGGCATCGCCGAGGCGTTCCAGGCAGCCAAACTTTCACCCGCACAGTCCGAGACGCTAAAGGAAGCCAAGGCGCTACCGATAACGAGCGTTGAGGCGGGCAAGAAGAATGCCGCCGGGGGAAACGCGAGCGAGGCCACCTCACTGATCGGCATAATTCTCATCTTCGTCATGCTCAACCAGTACAACACCTGGATCCTGATGGGGGTCATGGAGGAGAAGTCCAGCCGGGTGATCGAGGTGCTGCTGTCCGCGGTGCGCCCGATCCAACTCTTGACCGGCAAGGTCCTGGGCATTGGTCTGGTGGCGTTGGCCCAGGCATCGCTCATCGTGGCGTTCGCCCTCATCTTGTCCAAGGCGGTGGGTTCAAGTCTCTTGCACGGCTCCGCGCCACTCGTCGTCGTGAGCACGTTGGTCTGGCTGGTGCTGGGCTACGTCTTCTACTGTTGGGTCTACGCCGCCGCCGGTTCCATGGTCGAGCGCCAGGATCAGGTGCAAAGCCTGGTGCTCCCGTTGAGCCTCCCGATGATCTTCGGCTACATAATGGCCCTCACGGGAGCCAGTTCGGGAAGCCCCAGCGCTCTGCTGAAGGTGCTCGCGTATCTACCTCCGACGGCTCCTTTCGCCATGCCGGTGTTGGTAGGTTTCAGAGCCGTGACATGGTGGGAGTTTCTCAGTTCGGCGATTATCAGCGTGGTGTGCACGATCGGTATCGCTCGAGTAGCGGCCACTGTCTATCGACGAGCAATTCTTCGCACAGGCTCGCGGGTTCGTCTACGAGAAGTGTTCAATCGAACCGCCCGCTGAACCACCACCCTCATGTCAGGCGTTGTGCCGTTTACGTCAGGCACGGAACACTTGCACATGCGGACCGAGTACGACCGCGACGAATGAGGTTAGGAGCGACCGATCCGCCTAAAGGAACAGAGTTCGGAGACTGTTGGCTCTGGAGACCAGACGTCACAGGAACGTACTCTTGTACCTACTGCCGAATGTCGAGTCCAAGTCATAGTCGAGGGCCCGACGTGACAGATCTGCAACCTTGCACTGGAGGCTAGGTGCTTGAGTGGGATTACTCCATCCGTGACTCCCACCATTGAAGAAAATCCCCTATAGAAGCCTCCTCGACCCTTTGTTTTCTAGACTCGAACAAATTGGAGTTCTTCGCGGAATTGGAGTGCAATGAGTGACGAAGTCGTTGGCGCGCTAGTCAAGTATGTCCAAAATGAATGCCTGCTTGATGAGGCTGTTATCGCTTCAGAGTTCTGACTGTTGATATTGCCCGCCGTGCTCGAGAGCTTGATGCAGAATGGAAAAGGAGTAGGCCACATTCGCCGGAGCAGATCCGTGCAATGGAATTGTTACCAAAAAGCAATTCGATGCTTGCTAAGGCACAAGTGATTCAGTCAGCATCCAACGAAAGACAATCTCGTGAGATAGAGAGGGTGAGGTCTCTCACCCAATTGTTGCAAGTTGAGAGTCAGCCGAACCTCGTTCCTTTACTCAATCAGTTGTTGGAAAACGACGAAAGACGTCTCGGCTCAGATATAACAGCTATGCGAGAAATATTGGATGAAGCGGTAAGAGACCTTGACAGAGGAGAAGCTCTTGTTCGAGAAGTCGCGGCAAATCGCAGTTCAAAGAGTCCAAGGAGATTCTGGAAATAGTGGGACCTGCATTCCTTCTATTTTCCCTTTGTTGGACGTGGGGCCGACGCAACAGGTGTGCAACCTTGCACTGGCGTCTTGACCTGGTTTAGGCCTGACTGGTGTCGGAGGGCCGATTCCGACTAGAGGTTGGAAGCGTGGAAATCTTGATCGCGGCAACGGGGAGTTACTCTTTCTCCTCCCTGTAGTAGTAGACGGTGATCGTCGTCTCATGCTCTAGCTCGCCGTATTCGCGTGTCCAGTAACGCGCAAAGGAGATGTCCATCACCTCAGGGTCACCCAATTCATCCAGACGCGAAGCGATCAGCCGCAGGAAATCAGGCACCGTTCCCTCTGTTTTGGAGACCGAGAAATGGAGACAAGTCCATTCTTCTGATTCATTCGTCGAGTCCGTGTTGGTCTGTTCCATGGGCCAACCATACGGATGCAGCGCCGAAGCGGCAAATACGACAATTGCGGGCCCGACGCAACAGGAATGCAACCTTGCACTGGAGGCTTGAGCACGCACCCCCGGATAAGAATTATGGTCGATTCCAGACGGACGCATTGTGCGACACGAACTGAAGGAACGTCACGGGTGGTTCATCAACGAGCTGCGCCAATCCGTCTGTTATTCGATCCTCGGCGCCATCGGCGATGATGAGATCCATGAAGGCAAGCGTCTGAGCGTGTGGCTCACTCAACCCATTCGCGACATGGCGAGCCACGAGCTCGTCGAAGGTGAGCGAATAGTGGGTGATGGTCTCACCGATGACGGCGCTGATGCGCTGGGCAACCTCGTCATAGCTGAGCAACTCAGGCCCGGTCAGCACGTAGTCTGCGTGAGGAGGAACGGGTGCGGTCAGCGCGGTTGCTGCAGCAGCAGCGATGTCGTGGGCACTGATGAAGGGGACTCGTCCGTGTGCGGTTGCGGAGTAGATGGCGCGCTCGTCGCGAATGGTGGCACAGTGCGGCCCTTCGGAAAAGTTCTCCATGAACCACGAAGGCCGGAGTACCGCCCACTCGACGCCGGAAGTCTGAAGCCACTGGTGGACCTGGCCCATCGCTGGACCACCCGCATCGAGTGACGATGCGCTGAGCAGCACGAATCGAGCAACGCCACGGTCGATCGCCATTTCGATGAACTCGGTCATGAGGGACACCGCATCGCCCGCCCCCATTGGCGCAACCAGATAGATCGCACTGACTCCGTCCAGCGCGGCGTCCCAGGTCGTGCGATCCGTCCAGTCGAAACGGATCCCACCGTTCGGCGGCTCACGGGAAGCGGCCATAGCTGGAACGCTGCGCTGATCAAGAAGCGTCAGGAGCCGGCGCCCGGTCTTGCCGGTAGCCCCGGTGACCAGAACCCTCCCCATCACGACAGGGCCTCGGCCAACACGAGCGGATTCCAATATTCCCGGTAATGGGTCAGTTTGCCGTCACGCGTCTCGGCCACTATGACGTATTGCTGGTTGTAGGGCTTGTCCGTCTCGACGGCCCGTCCCTTGATTGTCATCTCGACGACCACGACGTTGGGGTCAAGAGCGGGATGGACGCGTAGTTTGTCCACCCCTTCAATGAAGATGCGAGAGGGATAGGCCGTCATGTAGGCGAGTATTTGCTCTTTGCCCTGAAGAAGTCTCGGGCGTCCAAGACTCGCAAAGGGAAACTCGCAGACTCCGTCATCAGCCCACAGTTCGATCCACTCGCTGAAGCGCGCCTCGGTCAGAAGTCTTTGGTACTGCTGCATCAAGGTGAGGGTCTCAAGTCGAATACCTTCGTCGTCGGTCATGGGCCCGTCACCTTTCGAGTGTGATGACAAGAAGCTTGTCGTCAAGTTGAGACTGTCGATAGTATTCGGACCAGCGGTCCGGTTAGTGTTCAGAATACGGACCGATGGTCCGATTGTCAAGAGGAGACGCTGGCACGTCATGCAAGAAGAACGAGCCGATGCAGCACGGAACCGCAAGGCGATCCTGGAGGCCGCCGATGACCTCTTCGCGACCTCGGACAGTCCTAGCGAGGTGTCCATGGACGACATTGCCCGCGCCGCGGGGGTAGGCAAAGGCACGCTTTTTCGGCGCTTCGGTGACCGGCGCAACCTGATCCAACAGGTCTATGCCGTTCGGCTGGCGCCACTTCGAGAGCAGATCGAGTCAGGGCCGCCGCCGCTCGGGCCTGACACCCCGCCCCGGGAACGCGTCTCAGCAATTATCGATGCAATCGCTGTCGTCAAACTCGATAATGCCCATCTCATGTTGGCCCTCGAAGAAGGCAGCGGACCGACGAATGGCCTCCACAAGTCACCCGATTACGTAGCCGTCCATGGTCTCTTGCGTGACCTCGTCGCAAGCAAATTCGGAAAGAGCCGAGCGAGTTGGATCGCCCATTCACTCCTAGCGAACATTCGGGCCGACCTCCTTGGCCACCTGGTCAAAGGAGAAGGCATGAGCCACAGCGACATCCGTTTGAGTCTCAGGGACTTCGTTGCACACACGCTGGATTACTAACCGGTTCGCCGGCTGACGCTCACATCCTTTCTTGCAGGTTCAGGCTCCAGCTTTCGTGTCAGAGGACCGATCGAACATAAGTGCACCCTCGCTCCGTCGGCTCGAACCAGATGAGATTTAGTTGGTGTCGGAGGCCCGACGTGACAGGAATGCAACCTTGCACTGGAGGCTAAGGCCCAAGGAATCTTGAACAGTACCGGATCCACAACATCAAATATTGGACCACGGTCGATGGCGGACCAATTGATAGAGAAAGGACTCACCATCTAGGGAACCGACGAGTCAGATTAGAAGTCTGAGGTAGGCGTGGACAATCCGATTGGCGATCAGTGTTTCGCCAGCGTCGGATGGGTGAATGTTACTCTCACTGCACATCCCCGTGAGAATGCAAACCTCGGCCACCGCATACGGAATCTCACCGTACGTCGAGTAACTCACTAATTGAGTAAGCGGGGTATAAGCACCGGACGCCGCGGTGATATCAACGAACGTGACATTGGCTGTGGCGTACGCCGCCTTCCAATCTGGATTGACTACTTGCTGGAACGCGGTGACCGACTCCTCGGCGATCGTGACGCCACTCGGGCCACTAAGCCAATCGGCAAGATCGGCGTCGGGATAGGTGAGACCGATGATTGGAACAGATCTACCCGCCGCAGCGCGAAGCTGCGCCGAGATGCGGGCAATGTTGGTCGCTATTGGCGGAACGTTGTCCGCAGTGCCGCCGAGGTCGTTGACACCGATCGTGACCGTGATGAGTCCAATACGACCGCGATGGGCATCAATGAAGCTTATTGCGGCGGCCAGTTGTGTCATTTTCGGGTATGGCAAGCCATGATGCGAATCGAAAGCACCCGAACAACCGATAACGCTCATCATCGTCGTCGTCGTCGCGCCACCGCACGCAAAATTACGCAATATGAGTTTGTGTTTCGGGGCGACGTCGGTCACAACTCTCGTGGTGTATCCCCCAGTCCCAGGCCCCGCCTCGACCCCTGCGGCATAGGAGTCACCGAGGCTCACGTAGAACATCGAGATTGGCTTCTTGGGGGCCGAAGCGAAACTAGGCGGCGCCAGTACGACGACCGAAATCATCATCGAAGCCACGACAATCGCAGCCCAATCTGACAACTTCGTCCGAAGTTTCACTTAGCCCCTTTCAGCGAAGCACATCGTGGCGTCAATCGATACTAACCCTGGTGACGGAAGAAAATGGCTGTCGATTCGGTGGAACTAGGACGTCTCGACGAAGCAATTGCAATCCAGTGCATTTCGTTTACCGCGTCATTGAAGTACGCAAGAGTTCACAATCGAGACGGGTGTTGGGTCTAGTTTCATGAACTCGGACTGTTGGTGTCGGAGGCCCGACGTGAACCCGCACCTGATTTTCCGCCGCGCTAAGTCCCAGTTCGCCGAAGATGCGGCAGCATTTTTACGCAAGGACTACGCCGCCGGGCACCTTGGTGGTCACCAGCGGCTCATCCTCTTACTGAAACCTCATGTCACCGACTGCAATCTCGATGTCATTTCACTGAAATCTAGGGGTCACTTTCACTGAAATCTCGGAGTTACTTGACATCAACTGCAGCCGCTTGTGGCTCCACAACTCGAGCAGACGTAGCACGATCCAGCCCGCTGCATGGCGTTCCCGCACTGATAGCACATGGGCGCGTCGCGCTGCTCTGAACGGCTAAGCAAGTTCGGCTGCTGTGACTGATGCAACTTTTCGTTGACGTCAACGAGCGTTGGCTGCACGCTCACGCCCACGCTCGGGGTCGCCTGCTCGACAACCTCGGGCAATGTCGGTTGGATACGCTCGCTCGTCGAGAGCACACCCAGCTCTTCGCGCTCGCTCGGGCTCAAGTAATCGAGCGCCAGGCGACGGAAGATGTAGTCGACCAGCGACGTGGCAATCCGCAGATCGGTGTCGTCGGTCATCCCCGACGGTTCGAACTTCATGTTCACGTACTTGCGAACGTAGGTTGCGAGCGGGACGCCGTGCTGGAGTCCCAAACTGATCGAGATCGAGAAAGCATCCATGATGCCCGCCAGCGTCGAGCCCTGCTTCGATACCTTGATGAACGCCTCGCCGGGCCGACCGTCCTCGTATTCGCCGACGGTGACGTAGCCTTCGCAGTCCGCCACGCGAAACGCGAACGTCGACGACACGCGTCGGCGCGGCAGCCGCTCTCGCACGGCGCCGACGACGACGTGCGAACCCTCGCTCTTGGCGAGCTCAAGCGCCGCCTCCAACTTGGTGATCTTGGTGTACAACTCAGCCGCCACCGAGTCGGTCGCGGTGACCGACGACGTCGACTCCTCGCCGCTCTTCTTCGCGGTCGAGAGGGGTTGGCCCACCTTGCAGTTGTCGCGGTAGATGGCAACGGCCTTCACCCCGAGACGCCACGCGTCCATGTGCAGGTTCTCGACGTCTTCGATCGACGCGTCCTCTGGCATGTTCACCGTCTTCGAGATCGCTCCGGAGATGAACGGCTGCACGGCACCCATCATCTTCACGTGACCCAGGTAGTGGATCGTGTTGTCGCCCATGGAGCAGGCGAACACCGGCAGGTGCTCGGGCTTAAGAGCCGGGGCGCCCACGATCGACTTGTTCACGTCGATGTACGCCTCGATGGCCGACACCTCGTCCTCTGAGTAGCCGAGTACGCGAAGGGCGCGCGGCACGGTCTGGTTCACGATCGACATGTTGCCGCCGCCGACCAGCTTCTTGAACTTCACGAGGCCGAGGTCGGGCTCGATGCCGGTCGTGTCGCAGTCCATCAACAGGCCAATGGTCCCCGTTGGCGCGAGCACCGACGCTTGCGCGTTTCGAACGCCGTGTCGGGTCCCGAGGTCTACTGCTTCCTCCCACGAACGCTGCGCCGCCTGGAGGATCTCCTCGGGCGCCTTCGATCGGTCGATCTGATACGAAGCGTCGCGGTGCATGCGAAGCACGTTGATCATCGGCTCAGCGTTCTCCGCGTAGCCCTCGTGGGGGCCCATGCGCCCCGCGGTGCGCGCGCTCGTCGCGTAGGCGTGACCGGTCATCAGCGCGGTGATCGCGGCGGCCCAGGCGCGTCCTTCATCCGAGTCGTAAGCGAGGCCCGACGCCATCAGGAGCGCGCCGAGGTTCGCGTAGCCGAGGCCGAGCTGGCGGAACTTGCGCGAGTTCTCACCGATCTTCTCGGTGGGATAGTCCGCCGCGCCGACGATGATCTCCTGGGCGGTGAAGAGCACCTCGATCGACGCCTTGAAAGCGTCGACGTCAAATCGACCGTCGGAACGAAGGAACTTCATGAGGTTGAGGCTCGCGAGGTTGCACGCCGAGTTGTCGATGTGCATGTACTCGGAGCACGGGTTCGAGCCGTTGATGCGGTCGGTGTTGAGCGAGGTGTGCCAGCGGTTGATCGTGGTATCGAACTGCAGGCCAGGGTCCGCGCACTCCCACGCCGCGCGCGCAATCTGGCGCCACAGCTCGCGGGCCTTCACCGTCTGCACCGTGCGCCCACCGTGGCGGGCGGTCAGGTTCCAGTCCCCGTCGCCAATGACGGCCTGCATGAAGTCGTCCGAGACGCGAACCGAGTTGTTGGCGTTCTGGTACTGGATGGAGTGGATGTCCTTGCCGTCGAGGTCCATGTCGAAGCCGGCGTCTCGAAGGACGCGGGCCTTCTTCTCCTCGTTGGCCTTGCACCACACGAACTCCTCGATGTCTGGGTGGTCCACGTCCAGGATGACCATCTTCGCGGCGCGACGGGTCTTGCCGCCGGACTTGATGGTTCCCGCCGACGCGTCAGCACCGCGCATGAACGACACGGGGCCGCTCGCGGTGCCGCCACCCTCGAGCGCCTCGGCGCTGGAGCGGATCTTCGACAGGTTCACGCCCGCGCCCGAGCCGCCCTTGAAGATGATCCCCTCTTCGGTGTACCAGTTGAGGATCGAACGCATCGAGTCCTGCACGGCGAGGATGAAGCAGGCGCTGCCCTGCTGGGGCACGCCCTTCACGCCGATGTTGAACCACACCGGCGAGTTGAACGCGGCCTTCTGCGTAATCAGCAGGTGCTTGAGCTCCGCGGTGAAGGTCTCGGCCTCTTCCTCGTCGGCGAAGTAGTCGCTCTCGAGGCCCCAGGTGGTGATCGTGTCGACGATGCGGTCGACGACCTGCTTCAGGCTGGTCTCGCGCTCGGGGGTGTTGAGCGTGCCGCGAAAGTACTTCTGAGCGAGGATGTTGGTGGCGTTGAACGACCACGACGCGGGAACCTCGACGTCCAACTGCTCGAAGGCGACCGACCCGTCGCGGAAGTTGGAGATCCGCGCGTCGCGACGGTCCCAGACGACCTCGTCGTACGGGTGTCGATCGTCGGTGGTAAAGAAGCGACGGAGTCCAATTCCTATGCGCTGAGGTGCGATGGCCATTTCAATTTCTCTTTTCTTCCCGATTCCGACACTTCGAACATGCTTCAAGCGCCGTTGGGGCCGGAGGTACGAGGTTACTGGTTCTCGACCCTCTAGCCACTATATGTAGTGGTTGAGCCACTACTCGTCGCAAGATGCTGTGTTATTACAGCACTGTAATTACACGAAGTCAACTCTTTTTAGCACCTTTTGTCAACAATTCTCTTTTCAGAAACGTTAAGCCCAGTAACTGACCCGAAACCCTCACTAGCCTCGGGCACGTGGACCTCATTCTTGCCCTCGATGCCGGGACCACTGGAGTGCGCACCGCCGCCTTTGACGACCAGGCGAGGCTCGTAGACGGCTCCTATCGCGAGCTCACCCAGCACTTCCCCAGCCCCGGATGGGTTGAGCACGACGCCAGCGAGATCGCTGATCTGGCGGTGGCGACCCTGCGCGAGGTCGCCACGCGGGCCCTCGAGGCGGGACACCATGTCGTCACCGTGGGCGTCACGAACCAACGTGAGACAACGGTCGCCTTCGACCGTGAGACCGGACATCTTGCCCACCACGCCCTCGTCTGGCAGGATCGCCGGACCGCCGCAACCTGCCGAGAGTTCGAAGCGAACGGGCACGCGCAACTCGTGCGCTCGACCACCGGTCTCGTGCTCGACCCGTACTTCTCCGCGACGAAGATGAAGTGGCTCCTCGACCACGGCGTGCTCGACCAGGCCGTGGCGCCGAGCCTCGCCACGATCGATACCTGGCTGCTGTGGTGGCTGAGCGGCGGCAGCGACGGCGGGGTGTATCTGACCGAGCCATCGAACGCGTCGAGGACGATGCTCATGGACCTCGACACGCTCGACTGGTCGAGCGCCATGACCTCGCTCTTCGGCGTCCCCCTCGACACGCTCGCGGACATCCGACCCTCGACCACCAACTTCGCCTCGATCAGTGCCGAGGTCGTGCCCGAGCTCGCCGGCGTTCCCATCACCGGCGTGCTCGGCGATCAACAGGCGGCCCTCTTCGGTCAGGCGTGCTTCTCGTCGGGAATCGTGAAGGCCACTTACGGCACCGGCTCGTTCATCCTCGCCAACGCCGGTGACAGCTCCCCGGGGGTCTTTCCCGGCCTCATCACGAGCGTCGCGTGGGACCTCGGCGCGTTCGGGCCCGCCGCCTACGCCGTCGAAGGCTCGGCCTTCGTCGCCGGAGCCGCCGTGCAGTGGCTGCGCGACGAGATGGGTTTCATCGGCGAGTCGGGGGAGCTCGAAGAGCTCGCGTCGAGCGTCTTCGACAGCGGCGGCGTCCAGTTCGTTCCCGCCTTTAGCGGGCTCGGCTCGCCCTTCTGGCGAGGCGAGGCGCGCGGTTCGATCACGGGCCTCTCCAGAGGCGCCGGGCGCGCCCAGATCGCTCGAGCCCTCGTCGAGGCGCTCGCCTACCAGGTGCGCGCCATGACCGACGCGTTTCGCGACGCGGGCATCGAGTTGCGCGAACTGCGGGCCGACGGAGGTGCGTCGTCGATGGACATGTTGATGCAGCTCCAGGCCACCAACTCGCGGCTGGAGGTTCTGCGGAGCAAGTCCCTCGAGGCGACCGCGCGCGGCGCGGCGACCGTGGCGGGGCTTGAGATCGGCGTATGGCATTCGCTCGAGCAGTTGGGCGAGCTGTGGGAGTACGACCACCGGTTCAGCCCCACCGACCCCGTGGAGGTCGACGCGGGCTACGCCGCGTGGCTTCGAGCTTGCGCGCGCGCCTAGACACTATGTTTGGCGAGAGGTCCAAGGGGGGGCGATGAATTCCTACACTTCCAACGTCATCAGAGAAGGTCTCTCGTTCGGCGAGGGACCTCGCTGGCACGAGGGACGGCTCTGGTTCGCCGACTTCTACCGCCGCGGCGTCTTCTCGATCGCGGGCGACGGATCCGACGAGCGGCTCGAGCATTCGGTGCCGGGCCAGCCCTCGGGGCTGGGATGGCTCCCCGACGGCGACCTGCTCTGCGTGTCGGCGACCGACCAGCGCGTGCTGCGCTTCAGCGGAGGCGCGGAGTCGACGTTCGCCGACATCGGCGCGTACTGCAGCTTCTGGGCGAACGACATGGTCGTCTCGGCGTCGGGCTACTCGTACGTGGGCAATTTCGGTTTCGATCTGGACACGTTGCTCATGGAGCATGGCGTCGAGGGCCTGGTCGCGGCGCCTTCCACTAACCTCGTCGTCCTCGATCCCGGCGGCAAGGTCATCCAGACGATTCCGGACATGGACTTTCCCAACGGATCGGTCATCACGCCCGACGGCAAGACCCTCATCGTCGGAGAGACCATGGCATTTCGCCTGACCGCCTTTGACATCGGCGCTGACGGCACGCTGCGCAACCGGCGGGTCTGGGCGCAGTTCGAATTCGTCGCCACCGACGGTATGTGCCTCGACGCCGACGGCCAGATTTGGCTCGCCAACGCCATATCCCACACGTGCCTGCGCGTGAAGGAAGGCGGCGAGATCACCGGCGAAGTGACGACGACGCAGACGGCATTTGCGTGCATGCTCGGCGGTGACGCCGGCACCACCTTGTACATCATGACCGCGCCTTCGAGCGACCGATTCAAGATCGCCGACGTCACCGACGGAAGGATTGAAGTCGCCGAGGTGACGACGCCGGGCGCGGGACTGCCCTAGTTCGCAGCGAACCAGCGGTCAGTTCAGTTTGGTGAGTGCCCTTCGCAGATTGCGGATCGCCTGATGCGTTCGCAGCTCGTTCTCGATCAGGGCGAAACGGACGTGCCCGTCGCCACCGTCGCCGAATCCCACCCCGGGGCTCGTTGCCACGTCGGCTTCTTCAATGAGGTACTTCGAGAACTCGAGCGAGCCCATCTCCTGATACGGCTCGGGGATCGGCGCCCACACGAACATCGATCCCTTGGGTGGGGCCACCGGCCACCCGATCCGGTGCAACCCGTCGATCAGCAGGTCGCGGCGCGTCTGGTAGATGGTCCGCAACTCGTCGGGGTAGTCGGCCGCCTCATTCATCGCGACGATGGCAGCGATCTGCACGGGCTGGAAGGTGCCGTAGTCGAGGTAGCTCTTCAGCTTGGTGAGGGCGGCCACGATCTCGGCGTTGCCGACCAGGAAGCCCACGCGCCAGCCCGCCATGGAGAACGACTTGGTGAGCGTGTAGAGCTCGACGCAGCACTCCTTGGCGCGCGGCACCTGAAGGATTGAGGGCGGCTTGTAGCCGTCGAAGCCCAGGTCGGCGTACGCGAAGTCGTGGCAGACGACCACGTCGTGCTCGAGCGCAAAGTTCACGAGGCGCTCCATGAACGACAAGTCCACGCACGCGCTCGTCGGGTTGTGAGGGAACGAGCAGATGATGACGCGCGGCTTCACCGGGGCGCTCTCCCACGCCGCCACCAGCCCTTCGAAGAAGTCGTCGCCCGGGTCGGTGCCGCTCGTGCCAGGGTCGTGAATCGGCACGGTGATGACCGTCGCCCCGGCGAAGCCCGGCCCGGCGAGGTGGATCGGGTAGCTGGGACTCGGCACGATCGCGGTGTCGCCCGGTCCGAGCAGCACCCACATCAGGTGCGTCAGACCTTCCTTGGCGCCGATGGTCGTCACGATCTCGGTGTCGGGGTCGAGGTCGACGTCGAACAGCTTCTTGTACCGGGTCGCCATGGCGAGGCGAAGGTTGGGAATTCCCCGACTGGCGCTGTAGCGATGGTTCTTCGGATTGTGGGCGGCTTCGGCGAGTTTCTCGACCGCGACACTGGGGCTCGGCAGGTCGGGATTGCCGAAGCCGAAGTCCACGACGTCGCGCCCGGCAGCGCGCGCTTCGGCCTTCAGGCCATTGATTGTGGCAAAAACGTACGGCGGCAGCCCATTGATTCGACGGAATTCCATTTGGGAAACTTACTAGTTAGTTGGCGCGTCGCCACTCTTTGAGTCGGGCAATCTCGATCTGGGGACCTAGCACCGCCCACGTGGAACCAGCGTCACGAAGCGCGTTCAAGCTCTCCATCAGGTCTTTCGGCACTGGACCAGCCCAATTGGTGGGTCCGAACCCTCCCATCTGCTTCAGGTGCTCGGGTGAACTATCCCAGAGGTTTATCTCCGCGCCGAGCGAACGGGCGAGTTGGTTCGTCGTCGCGCCTCCGCCCCCGATCCACACCGGCATCGAGCCGCCCAACGCCACGACTGCCTCCCTCAGCAGACCTCGTCGCTCGTCGGCACTCAGCGAAGCGATGTCGTATGCGGCGTTCTCCTCCATCGACAGCCGGTCGCCCGTCCCGAGCGCCGCGATCACTCGCCCGTGAGCCAAGGACTCCAACGTGCGGAACTGGCGCACGAGGTGATCCGTGCCGACGATGCCCACGCGCGCCACCAGCGGCCCGACCACGAGGCTCTCGTGACGGCGAGCGACCGCCGCGAGCAGTGCGAAGGGCGCCATCGACGGCCGGGTGGGCGTGCCCATGGGCCACAGGTGGTCGTACGCGAAGACGCCGTCGAGTCCGGCGTCGGCGGCTTCACGGGCGAACGCGAACGCATCCTCGGCACCCTCTCGAAACGTCGGCAGCAGGACGCCGATCTTCACGAATTGCGCTCGAAGGCGACCAACGCCGCCCCCATTGCTCCCGAGCGGGGTCCGAACATCGACGTGGTGACCGTGATCGTCGGTCGGGCGTCGTAGCCCTCGACGAGGTCAACCAGGTACTCGCGGGCGTAGGGCAGCACGAGATCGGACGCGCTCGAGAGCCCTCCGCCAATGACGAAATGACCGCAGTCGAGGATCGCGGCGAGATTGGATAGTCCGAGAGCCAGCCACCACCCCACCTCCTTCAACAAAACGAGCGCCTCCTCGAGTCCCTCGGCGCCGGCGGCGGTGACGTCCTCGGCTCGAACGGCCTCGGCGCTTCCGAGCCTCGCGACGAGGGTGGCGAGTTTTCCCGAGTGCGCCGCTTCGCGGGTCAGTCGACCGAGCGCTCCCCCGGACGCGTAGCGCTCCCAGCAGCCGTGGCCCCCACAGAGACAGGGATCGCCGTGAGCTTGGACGACCATGTGGCCGATCTCGCCGGCGAAGCCGCTTCGCCCACGCACCAACTGGCCGTCAGCTATGACGCCGCCTCCGATGCCGGTGCCGAGGGTCACCATGACGAAGTCCTCGATCCCGCGGCCCGCGCCCCACTCGTGCTCGGCCAGCGCCGCGCAGTTGGCATCGTTCTCGCAGAACACGATCGAACTCGCGAGCGAAGCGCCGAGCAGCGCTCCGAGGTCTGAGCCGTTGACGGATTGGAGATTGGGGGCGAAGGCCAGGTGGCCGTCTCGACGCATCAGGCCGGGAAGTCCAATGCCGACGGGCACTTCGCTCGGGTTGAGACCGTGGGTCGAGGCCAGCTCGATGATCTGCCCGGTGAGGACCGCGGCCGTTGCCTCGCCCGCTCGGTTGCCGGCGTCGTGGGGGGTCTTCGCCTTCACCTCTCCGAGCACGCGTCCGTCGCGCGCGACAATAAGGGCCAACGCTTTGGTTCCACCGACGTCAATGCCGATCGCGACGTCACTCATGCCAGCAGCTCGGCCTGGGCCTTCAAATCATCGAGAGCCTGAGTCTGAATGCGGTGGGCGGCGCGCGACTTGATGAAGGCCGGAATCGGAACCAAGAGCTCGACCTCGAGGTCGTAGGTGACCTTGGTCCCGCCATCCACGGCTTCGAAGCGGTACTGGCCCTTCATGGTCTCGGTGATGTCGCCTTGGGTCTGAAACCAACTCAGGAGTTCGGGCGCACGGCTGTAGTCGTAGCGCAGGGTGTAGGTGGTAGAACGCCCGAAGGCGGCGGCGCGGAACTCGATCTCGAGAGGTCGTCCCTCGCTGTCTCGCTCGAGAACCTCGATCTTCTTGAGGTCGCTGACCCAGTTGGCGTAGTTCGCGAAGTCGGTAACCACGCCGTAGACCGCCTCGGGAGCCGCATTGACCACCATAGATACTGTCGCTCGTTGCGCCACGGCACCTCCCTCGATGTACACCTTAGAGCAGTTGGTTCTCGGCCTCGAAGTGGTCGAAAGGCTGCAGCCCCTCGCCGAGTCGTCGGGCGAGCGTATCCCACTCGAAGCGCGAGACCGCGAGCTCGCGCGAGTTTCGACCGTATTCGCGACGAAGTTCGTGATCACTCAGCAGCGCTCGGATGGCATCGCTCAACTCACGCACGCTCCTCGAATGCTCGACGACGATACCGGTCACGCCATCGAGCACGGCCTCGTGGCTTCCGCCTGAGCGACCCGCAATCTGGGCCACTCCCGTAGCCGCCGCCTCCACGAAGACAATCCCGAAGCCCTCCTGCTCGAGTCCGAGCCAGCGACTTCGACAGTCCATGACCATGAGGTCGCTCGCGCCCAGCCAGTCGCTCAACTGATCGTCGGGAACCCGGCCGAGAAACGTCACCGGGGCGCCGATCTTGCGGGCCAGTTTCTCGAGTCGGGCCCGGTCGCGTCCCGCTCCACCAATGGCCAGGTGCAGTGAGGGGAACTCGCCTCTTAGGCGCGCGCTAGCGCGAAGAAGAGTGTCCATGCCCTTTCGCGGAACCAGGCGCGAGTACGAACTCACGAGCAGTCCGTCCTCGCGAAGCCCCATCGAGCTTCGCACGCGGTCGCGTCGCTCGCCGTCCAGCGGACGGAACCGGGTGGTATCCACACCCGGTGGCACCTGGATCACCGGTGGCATGTATTCGGCAGCCACCCGGCGGGCTTCATTCTCCGGATAGGTCCCCGCACACACCGCCACGCTTGCTCGGCGCAGCACGTAGCGAAGCGACGACGCGACCAGGGGAAGACGCCCGGGGACGGTCACTTCCGCCCCGTGCAGGATGACTCCGTAGGGACGAGAGAGTCGCGGCCCCAGCAGCCCGAGTGGCCACGCCGGATCAAGCAGCACAAGGTCGGGTTGGTGACGCTCTATGGCCTCCTCGATGGCGGCGAGGACCTTGGGCGTTGGGAGGAACAGCGTCGACGCCGCTACCCGCTCGATCGCCAACTCCGACTCGGAATCGAAGTTCTTGGCGTCTTCATGCGATGACGCCGTGAGCACCGCTGCTCGGCCCGCATCAAGGCGACGCCAGAGTTCGTGGAGATAGACCTGAATTCCACCCGTCTTTGGCGGGAAGTCATTGGTCACCAGTAGATGGCGCGCCATAGAACCACGCTAGTCAACGGGCTCACCCCTTCGTCCTCAGGGGCTCGGTGCCGAACGGTGATGAAACTTGAGGCGTGGAATCATCCCCTGGGACGTGAAGAGCTGCACCACGTCAGCTTCGGCGCTGGTCATCACCAATTCGTCAGGCGCTTCGCCCATGACGAAACTGACGAGGCAGTCCGCGCAGTCGGGTGTGCCCCTTCGAATACAGTCGTTGCAGCTGATTGATAGTTCTATTCCACTTGACATTGCACGCCTTTCACTTGTCCCCACCTTGACGGGGGCCTGTGACATCTCAGCGCGCGAGGAACGTGGAAATCTCCTCGGCGACTTGGGAGGGGCCGAACACGACGCCCTCAGTGACAACGGCGGCCCGCGACGGATCGATGAGCACGTAGAACGGCGGCCATCGAATATCGAGTTCGCGTAGAACGTCGGGCGCCACGATCACCTGGCGAGGAGCGCCCTCCCATTCACCGGTCTCGTCACCCGTGGCACTCACGATCACCACCTGCAGCGTGGCGAGCTCGTGGAGATCCGACTGCACGAAGTCGCGGCATCCGTCACACATGTTCTTCACCGCGACGAGCAGCGTCAGCCGGTCAAACCGGTGCGTTACCGGCTCACCCGCGAGGGTCTTTCCCATGAACGAGGCCGGGGCCGGGCGCTCGCGGGAGGCGTCGAACGACCGCACGTGTCGCTTATTCGGTCTCGGTGATGACCTCGACACTGCGTCCGTGCCCGCACCAGCGACAGGTCACGGATTCGATGGTCTTGGAAATCACCTCGGGCTCTTCGATGGTGAGATCCCCGCCGACGGTGAAGTGATGGAAGGAGCGAACCGAGGTCGTCTCCACCACGTCGAAGCGCGTCAGATTCCCACAGGCCGTGCAGCGATATCGAGTAGTCACGGTAATCACGGTAGTGGATGGCACCGAACCCTCATTCAGTTCATGAACGCTCGCGGCGGCGTCGGGGATGGATCTCGTAGTCGGGCGGCTGGGGCTGATCGAAATCGAACACCGTGTCAAAGGCCACGCCGCCCTCCCTGTACACCGCTCGTTCCTGATCGATCAGGCGACACAACGCTCCCGGATGGTGGACGACTCCGAGATTTGTCGTTCCCGCTCGACTCTCCAGCACCACCAAACCTCGCCGGGACAATCGCTCGCGGAATCGCTGGTCGACGTGGGTCGCAATGACGTCGCGCAGATCGATTTCACTGCGCTGATGGTGCAGGACCCCGCCTTCGACGATGATGCGCTGGTTGGTGACGTGCACCTTGTGCGAGCGCCAACGCCACACTCGCGTTCCCACAACGATGAGGCAGGGCACGACGAAGATCAGCAGCAGGGGCATACGGACTGAGTGGAGAAGATGTACGTGTCCCGCCCCGAACTGAATCAACACCGCCGCCAAGACGCTCGCGAACGCGGGGAGCACGAGTCCGCGGGCCACCGGCGTGACCGAGATCACCCGCTCCTCCCCGTAGCGCAGCGCCGTCTTCTTGCTCATGCTCCAATGCTAAGGACTTCGAGGTTCATGAACGAGCACCGTCGCCGCTTCGTCACCCAAGAGCCTTCGGACGTCGATGCTCCGCCGAGCGTGACCTGCCAGATCGGATCCAAGGCGCGGTGCGAGACTGCGGTTGACGGCTGAACCTCATCGACCTCTTGATTGGCAACCCCTGGTCCGCTCGTCGTCAGACATTCCTGAGCTGGTGCGCCGCCATGTCGAAGTAGGAGTTCATCTCCACGAACTGCTCTTCCGTGAGCTCGTCTCGGACGCTCGAAAGGGCCGAGTTCATTGCCGACAGCCAGGCGTCACGCGCCTTCTTGGTTATCCGAAAAGGAGCGTGGCGCATTCGAAGGCGCGGATGACCGCGCTCCTCCATGTACAACGTCGGCCCTCCCCAGTACTGCACGAGAAAGATCACCAGGTGTCGCCGGGATTCCTCGAGATCGTCGGGGTACATCGGGCGAAGGATTTCGTCCTTCTCTACCGCTTCGTAGAAGGCCTCCACAAGTCGGTCGAAGAATGGTTGTCCGCCGACCTGGTCGTAGAGGGATGTTTCCACGTCACCACGCTAGATGCTGTTGCCCTAGACTTGCTCGAGTCTCCAAGGAGACGTGCGGGTGTAGCTCAATGGTAGAGCTCCAGCCTTCCAAGCTGGATATGCGGGTTCGATCCCCGTCACCCGCTCCAAGCGTCGTGAGGCGTTGTCCAATGATTCAGTGCGTTTCCACTTGGCCCGCGGTATCCGCGGCGTACCAATATTGTCCCGTATTGTGCGCCCGCTAACGCCCACGTGACGCCGGTAAAGCGCTCATGCAAGTTTGATCGAAGCGGAGATCAGATTTGTACGGGGCCAGCTCCTCTTGAGGCGAGTCTGGACGCAACCTCGAGATGGCGCAGCACTGCTTCTCAATCGGTCTCGCTATGGGATCTTTCTGCACCAGATTTGGATGGTGCGGGGGGTTCAGTTCGAAGGACCGACGTGCACAATATCCGACTGGAGAATCAACCTTTGGTCGGGCGCCTGAGGTTTCCAATCTTCCGGCTCCTCGGCTCTCAATGAGTTATCGGAGCAGACTGAGTTGAGTCCGGAGCGTTTTCTTGCTGACCTCCTCTGGGTCCACGATCTTGCAAGGTTCAGAGCGGTGCCTTCATTGTCCGGTTCCCACTGCTCCTGACGCTGGCGCGCGTCGTCAGCGAGGGATATGGAGTCAGTCGGATGTCAGGGCACGCTGATACCAGGTGCCTGGTCGGCCGCCGGGCTCAGCGGGGCCAACGGGGACGAACCCAGCCTTAGTCAGTACCTTCTGGGACGCGACGTTGTCATAGGTGGTCGCTGCCCTGAGCGTGCGCAGCCCGTACTGCGCGGCCGCGAGGTGACACAGTTCTTGCACGGTTGCGGTCGCCACACCGCGACCCGCGACGTCCTGCGCGACCCGGTACCCGAGCTCGGCCGTGCCGTCGTGAAGATCGACCAGATTGAAACGGCCGAGCACCGTGCCATCCTCGGCAACGAGCACGTGGAAGACGTAGGTTCCTGTTTCTTGCCCGGCCAGCAGGGCGTTGTACTGCTCGGAGAAGTGCAGGTAGAACTCATCGCCGCGGTCGGAGACAAAGGAGGAAAAATAGGAGCGATTCGCCAGTTCGAAGGCCAAGACTGCCGGGGCGTGGTCGGCGCGCAGTCGCTGCAATTCTGGCACGTGCCAATCGTAGTCTGACGGCGTACGGCCATGGCGCGAGTTTTGGCCCGAGATGACTTTGGGCGACCCTCGATGCTCCCATGTCCGTCAAACTGGTGGCCCGATATCCACGACTGGAGGAAAGGAACATGGCAATGGTGATCTAGCTTTCGACGTCTAACCTGCGATGAAGCGCCAACCAGTTTCTCTACACGTTTGAGAGTCTTGATCGCAGACGTGAAACCGCACTGAGATTCAGACAACTCTGTTCTCGGTGAACGACGACCTATGCCGCAGTGAGACCCTGACAATCACTGCTCGTTTGCCATTAGCCATTGCCATTGCCACCGCCATTGCCATTGCCATTGCCATTGCCATTGCCAAACGATAGAAACGTTGTGGTTGTGGTTGTCGTAGTCGTTGTGGTAGTTGGAGGCGTAACTGCCGAACTCAAGTTAAGCGAGCTCGCGAGGAGTCCGAGGTCGCTCTGCAGCAGTTGTCCTTCGATTGGACCGATGGTGTGATTGAGAATCCCATTGGAGATGGCGCTAGAGACGAGTTCAAGATCGCTGACCGCCTGCCGCGTCCTTCCTGATGCGTAATCGGCCTGCGCGAAGCCCGCCTGCTGAGTGATCGCCTGTCCCGACGCGGCGTCAACGTTACCCGCGGTCTCGCCGGCGAGCACCTGACTCTCCAACGCATTGAGCGCCGCGGTACCCGCGAGGACCGTCGTTGTCGTCACCGATGGCTTGGTGGTCGTGGTGGGATGAGGCTTTGCGGGACTCGACCCCAAGGTGAAGAAGAGTCCGATGCCCAACGCCGCTACCACGGCTACTGCCGCCGAGGCTCGCGAGTTCCATTTGGGGGGCTTCTTGGCCCCAACGACCGGTCGCGTGGTCTTGGTGACGCGCGTCTCATCTCCCATCATGCCAACCCCGACGACACCAGGCATCATCGCCGTGTTGTCACCATGTTCTGTTGCGCCAAGTTGCGAGGTGACGTCGCTGTCCGGCGGCGACCAAGGGGCGTCGTATGCACGGGTGGCGAGAAGCGCGGCCACCTCGAAATCCTCAAGACGTTGGTCGGCGCGTTGGGTGAGCATTCCGGTGAGCACCAACTTCCACGGCACCGGAAGTTCGCCAGGCAGCACCACGGGACCGGCGAGGCGGCGCGCAAGCACTTCGCTAGGCGTTCCCTCGTACACGCGTCGGGCGGTCAGGCACTCGAGCAGGATGATTCCCAGCGACCAGATGTCGGCCGCCGGACCTACCTGGTGATTCTCCAGCTGCTCGGGCGCCATGTACGAGACGGTCCCCATGGTCGTGCCGGTAGCCGTCAGTACCGACGCGTCGTGAAGGCTGGCAATTCCGAAGTCGCCGAGCCATGCGTCGCCGTTCGCCGACAGCAATATGTTGGAAGGCTTCACGTCGCGGTGGACGACGCCGCGTTCGTGCACGTACGCCAGTGCGTCGGCAAGCCTCGCGCCGAGGTCCGCCGTTTCCCTCGACGAGAGTGAGCCTTCACGAAGAGTCTGGGCGAGCGTTTGGCCCGCGATAAGTTCCATGACCAGGTAGGCTTGGTCTCCCACCGCGCCGATGTCAAGAAGTCTGATGAGGCCTGGATGCTCGAAGCTTTCCAGCGCGCGAGCTTCCTGAGCCAACCTGCGCCCGAACTCCGGATCACTCGAGCGGACGATCTTGACCGCGACATCGCTGCCAGTGATCTCGTCGAAGGCTTGGTAGACGTCAGACATTCCGCCCCTGCCGAGCAAGCGGACGAGGCGGTAGCGACCGCCAAGGACATCAGCGACCGAGGTCATGGGCATTCTTCAAGGTAACTAATTCTACTCTGATGTGGATTCTGTCCGTTCAGTGAGCGACTGACGCCACCGTAGGCAAGCGAATGTGAGAATATGACTTTTCATTGCATTCACATCGCGTCGCCTGGAAAAGTGACAGATTTTCTCCCGTGTTGCAGAAGAAGGTCGAAACCAGTCATCGCACGACAGCCGGAAGTCGGAGCGGCACCTCCACTAGAGAACTCCCGCGTCTCGGTGGCCATCGCGGCCCAGGGTTGATTGGGTTGTCTCCTTCTGGTGGGACAATTGGGTCCGGCCAACCGCACCTGCGCGACCGCATTGAGACGTCGCGCCAGGAATCCGGTGACGATATCGCGCGACCACTCGGTAGACCACGGGGGCGACCAAGCTGAGCGGAGGCACGAGTAGTGCCGAGCCGAGGAGCGGCCACGCTCCTTTGACGCGCAGTAGCACGCGCGCCACGGCCCTCGAGCCTCGCTCCGCGCGTCCAGCCTCGATCCAGCAGACGAATCTTTCGACGTCACCGCGCGTCAACGACCGTTGCGCCAGCTCGCGGTCGCTCAACTCTTGGGAACTGACCACGGAGAAGTGCGAGTCACTACGTTGGTGGCGCAGCACCCAGCCAACACTCGAGCGGCACGAGCCGCAGGTGCCGTCGTATATCAGCAGACCCCGGGTATCAGCCACGCCCCAACCCTACGGGCCTCTCTCGAAGAACACACCGGAACCATCGATGCGCCAACGGGCTCCAGACGGAGAAGCCAAAGAACCGGCGCTCGTGACGCCCGACCGAGATCGAACGCCCCGAGCGCCGGGGGGACCTGACTACTACGAATTCATCGACTTCGAGACCGTCGTGACGATTCTTTCGATTGAGGGAATCGCCATGTCCTCGAGGGCATCGGCCGCCGGAAGCGGGATATGCGGGGTCGTGATGCGGACTATCGGCCCGTCGAGATCGTAGAAGATCTCCTCGCTCACGATTGACGCAAGCTCCCCGCCCCAGCCGCACAGCCGCGGATTCTCCTCGACCGTGAACAAACGTCCCGTCGCCGAGATCTCGCGCAACAGCGTCGTGGTGTCGAGCGGCACCAGCGAGCGGACGTCGACGACCGTGCAGTCGATGCCCATTTCGGCCAGCTCGTCGGCGGCGGCGATGGCCTTGGGCACCATGGCGCCGAGCGCCACGAGGGTGGCGTCGGAGCCTTGACGAAGCACCTTCGCGGACCCGAGCGTATCGACGATCTCGCCGTCGGGCACGTCCATCTTCGACGAGTAGAGAACCTTGGCCTCGAGGAAGATCACCGGGTCGGGGTCACGGATCGCGGCCGCCATCAGGCCAATGACGTCAAGCGCATTCGACGGCACGACGACCTTCAAGCCCGGCACCATCATTGCCCAGTTCTCCACGCTCTGGGAGTGCTGGGCGCCGAAGCGCAGCCCGCCACCGTTGCCCGAACGGATCACCAGCGGGAAGGTCATCTGTCCGTTGGTCATGTAACGGCTCTTCGCGATCTCGTTCACGACGATGTCCCAGCACACGGCGAAGAAGTCCGCGAACATGATCTCCGCGATGGGCTTCAATCCGGTCATCGCGGCACCCATCGCTGCTCCGAGGATCGCCTGCTCGCTGATGGGGGTGTCGCGCACTCGTACTCCCCCGAACTCCTCGAGCAGGCCTACGGTGCCCTTGAAGACCCCGCCCGCCGCGCCTATGTCCTCGCCCAGAAAGACGATCGACTCGTCGCGGCGCATCTCTTGTGCGATGCCGCGTGCGATTGCCTCGCGAAAGGTTAGTTGCGCCATGATGAGCCTCCGTCTGCCCAGACATCCTTCATTAATAGGTCTTCGCCGGGAACGCCGCCAGCCTTGGCTTCTTCGGTCGCCAAATCCACGTCTGCCGCCACCAACTCTTCGATCTCGCGCAACTGCTCCTCGGTCGCGCCCTTTTCGAGCAGTCGCGCCCGGTAGCGAGGGATTGGATCCTTCGCCAACCACTCCGCGACCTCGGCGTCGGGGCGGTACTTGCCCGGGTCGGCCCTCGAGTGCCCGCCGTGGCGGTAGGTCGTGGCCTCGATCAGGCTCGGGCCGCCGCCCTCGCGGGCCCGGGCGATCGCGGCAGCGGCGATCTCGTAGACCGCGTCGGCGTCGTTGCCGTCGACGATGATGCTCTCGAGCCCGTACGCGCTCGCGCGGTCGGCGGCGGGGTTCGCGACGGCGGTCACCTCGGACGTCCGGGTGTACTCCATCCAGAGGTTGTTCTCGCACACGAAGACCACCGGCAGCTTCCAGATTGCGGCGAAGTTGAGTGCCTCGTGGAAGGCCCCGATGTTCACCGAGCCGTCGCCGAAGAAGCAGACCGCGACCTGGTCGGTGCCGCGGTACTGCGCGCTCCACGCCGCGCCGCATGCGATGGGCAGGTGGGCCCCGATGATGGCGTAGGAGCCCATCACCCCGTGCTCGACGCTGGTGAGGTGCATCGAGCCGCCCTTGCCGGCCATGAGGCCGTTGCTGCGCCCTAAGAGTTCCGCCAGCACCGGGGTCATCGGAACCCCGCGGGCCAGCGTGTGGGCGTGGCCGCGGTAGGTCGCGAACGTCCAGTCAGTCGGGCGCATAGCGGCCGCGAAGCCCGCCGCGATGGCCTCTTGCCCGAGTGACAAGTGGCTCGTTCCCTTGACCAGATTCTCTAGGAAGAGGTCGTAGGCACGCTGCTCGAACAGCCGCAGCGCCAGCTGGCTGCGGTACAAGTTCAGCTTTCCCTCCAGGTCGGTGGGATTCGGGACAGTGGTAGTAGTCGACATTCTTCTCTCCTAGTACTTGTTGGCGATCATGAGTTCCTGCGCGGGAAACTTGGTGAGGATGGCGGGACCGTCATTCGTGACGACGATCTCTTCTTCGATACGCGCGGCCGATACTCCATCGGTGGCCGGACAGTACGTCTCGAGGGCGAAGACCATGCCGGCCTTCAGCTCGATCGGATCGATGAACGAGTTGAGGCGGCTGATGACGGGTCGCTCGTGCAGGCCGAGTCCGAGTCCGTGTCCGAACTGCAGACCGAAGGCGGCCATCTCGTTGTCGAAGCCGAACTCCGTCGCGGCGGGCCAGGCCTTGGCGATCTGGTCGGTGCCGATCCCGGGACGCACGAGGTCGATGGCCTTATCCATCCATTCGCGGGCTTGGGTGTACGCGTCACGCTGGGGCGCCGTGGAGCTGCCCACCGCGAGTGTCCGGTAGTAGCACGTGCGGTAGCCGTTGTACGAGTGGATGATGTCGAAGAATGCCTGGTCGCCGGGGCGGATGATGCGGTCGGTGAAGTTGTGCGGGTGGGGGTTGCAGCGCTCGCCCGAAATCGCGTTGATCGCTTCGACCTGGTCCGAACCCATCTCGTACAGACGCTTGTTCGCCAGCGCCACGATTTCGTTCTCACGAACCCCCGGCTTCAGTGCCTCGAAGATGTCCTGGTAGACGCCGTCGACCATCGCTGCCGCCTGGGAGAGGAGCATCAGCTCATCCTGGTTCTTGATCTGGCGCGCGTCGAGCATGGTCTGCTGGGCGTCTCGAACCTCGACGCCGGCCTTTTGCATCTCGAAGAGGAAAGGAAGCTCGACGATGTCGATCCCAATTGGCTGACCGAGGACTCCCTGGTCCGCCAGGATCCCCACCAGTTCCTTCACCGCGGACTCGAAGAGTCCCGCGCGCGGCGCGATCGCGCCGCGAAGGCCGAGCATGCCGGCGCGACAGTTGTCTGGCTCGAGCCAGGGGGAGAACAACTTGTGGTGGCGGGCTGCCGATCCGAAGTCCCACACCATTGGCTCGCCACCGCGCGTGAGCAGGCAGTACCTCGTCATCTTGTCGCCGAGCGCACCACCGACCCAGGTGCCAGACACGTAACGGATGTTGTAGAAGTCAAAGAGTAGCAAGGCGCCGAACTCGCTGGCCTCCAGGGCCTCGCGAGCGCGAGCCAGGCGGTAGTCGCGCAGACGATCGAAATCGACGCGGGTCTCGTAGTCCACGCCCATGTGTCCGGGCGTCATCATCGTTGGTCCAAATCCGTCGCGCATTACTTCACCCCGCTCAGTCCGTCATCCACTTCGATGTTCTCCGGCTCCATCTTGAGTCCCGCTCCGCGGGCCGCCTCGAGGAGCAGCACCGCGAAGTCTTCGTCCACGTACCCGGCGCCGATCGCGCTCTTTACGATCTCGGTGCAGAGCGCCGAGACGGGCATCGGCACGTCGAGCCGGTAGGCGGCGGCCATTCCGAGATCGAAGTCCTTGCGCAGCAGCGTCGGCGTGAAGGTCGGCTTGAAGTCGAGGTTCACGAAGGCCGGGGACTTGTAGCGCGTGAACGTCGAGCCCATCACCGAGTTGTTCAAGAACTCCAGCCAGTCGCTGCGCTTGATGCCACCGCGCTCGGCGAGGACGGTGATCTCGGCCATGGCCTGGGTGACGACGCCGAGCATCATGTTGTGGCAGATCTTCACGAGCCGAGCCACTTCGCCGTCGCCGACGTAGGTGACCCCCTGGCCCAGCTGATCGAAGTACGGGCGAACCCTGTCAAAGGCGTCGCGCGTGCCCGAAACCGCCAGCGTCAGCTGGCCGGCACTCACGACCTTGGGGTTCCCGCTGACGGGCGCAGCGAGGAATGCCGCCCCGCGCGACGAGCACGATTCGCGCACGCTCGCCGAGGTCTCGGTGGACACGGTCGAGCAGTCCACCACGATCGTGGGCGCGTGCTCGGGATCCGACAGCACGCCCTGGGCGCCCGACGTTACTTCCACCAGGTCCGCGTTGGCCGACACCATGATGAACACGATGTCGCAGGTTGCGAGATCGCGCGGGCTGTCGACGACCTTGGCCCCCAGCTCGCCAAGCACTTCGGCCTTCGACCTGGTGCGGTTCGTGACGGTGACGTCGTTGCCGGCGACCACCAGGCGCTTGGCCATCGCGGTTCCCATGCGACCGCAACCAATCCAACCGATTCGGATCCTGTTCTCACTCATTGCTCGTCCTCTCCACAGCGCTCGGTGTGCTGCTGCTCATCTATTTCGTGTGCTCAATCGTGCCGCCCAGATACAGGGCACCGATTTCGGGGTTGTTCAAGACCTCAGTGCCGGTGCCCGACAGACGGACCTGGCCGTTCTCCAGCACCACGCCGAAGTGGCTCATCTTCAGCGCCTGGCGGGCATTCTGCTCGACGAGCAGCACCGTTCGACCGACGCTGTTCATCATCCGGATCGTCTCGAACATTGAACGCAGGGTCTTCGGGTCGAGGCCCATCGAGGGTTCGTCGAGCACCACGAGATCGGGCTCGAGCATCAGGCACCGGGCAAACTCAACGAGGCGTTGCTGGCCTCCCGAGAGACTGCCCGCCTTGTCCTTCGCTCGTTCGGCGACGATCGGGAACATCTCTCTGATCGTGTCCATCCGCTCGGCGATGACCTTCTTGTCCTTCACGAGGAATGCTCCGAGCTCGACGTTCTCGTGCACCGTCATCTCTCGAAAGAGGCTGTGATTCTGGGGGACCTGCACGACTCCGAGACGCAGGATCTCCTTCGGGCTCAGCCCCACGAGCTGCTGGCCCTTGAACCAGATCTCCCCGAGGCGGGGACGGACCAGGCCGCTCACCGTCTTCAGCAGCGTGGACTTGCCAGAACCGTTGGGCCCCACGATGCACGTCACGCCGCCCTTGGGGACGTCGAAGGTCACGCCCTTCAACACGTCGCCGCCGCCGTAGCCGGCAACGACTCCATCAAAGCGCACGAAAGCTTCGGACTCAGCCATTGGCGACCTCCTCGGTGGCGTCCTCTTCTTCGCCGCCGCCCAGGTAGGCGTCGAGCACGAGCGGGTTGTTGCGGACCTCTGTGGGTGAGCCCGACACGAGGTTCGTTCCCTGGTGCATCACGGTCACCGCGTCGCAGAGATTCATGACGAACTCCATGTTGTGCTCGACGATCAAGAAGGTCTTGCCTTCCTTGTTGAGAGCGCGGATCTTCTCGCTGATCACGTTGATGAGCGTGAGGTTGACGCCGCCGGCCGGTTCGTCGAGCAGGACCACGTCGGGGTCCGCCACGAGCACGTAGGCCAGCTCCAGCAGCTTCCGCTGCCCGTAGGAGAGCGAACCGGCGGGCAGTTTGGCCAGGCGGGCGATCCCGACGAAGTCCAGCCACTCCATGGCAGAGTCCAGCTCGGACTTGGATGACATCGATCGGGTGAGTCCCCGCAGCCAGCTCTCCTCGCGTTGCGTGGCGACCAGCATGTTCTCCAGGACCGTGATCCGAGCGAAGATTCGAGTGAGCTGGAACGTGCGTCCGACGCCCAGGGCGAAGACCTTGTCGGGTCGGGCATTGGTGATGTCGCGCCCGTCGAAGGTGACCGTTCCGGTGTCGGGCTTGACGTAGCCAGTGATGACGTTGAAGAGCGTCGTCTTTCCCGATCCGTTCGGACCAATGAGTCCGGTGATGCTCCCCTTCTCGACGTCGAGCGAACAGAGATTGAGCGCGTTGACTCCGCCGAAGTGCTTCGAGATCCCTTGGGCGCTGAGAAGTGTCGTCATGAGTTGCCTCCCTGCGCGCCGACCGCTTCATTCGCGGCGGCCAGCCGGTCCTGGCGCTTGGCCCACCAATCACGGATGAACACCACGATGCCCTGGGGCATGAACAGGACCACCAGCAGGAACAGCACGCCGAAGAGGATGAGGTACAACGAACCGTTCGAGTACGTGACCGTCAGGTACTGCTGCGAGGATTCGAGCACGAGGCCGCCCAGGATTGGCCCGAGCAGCGTGCCGAAGCCTCCGAAGAACGCCATCAGCGCAATCGAGATGTCGAAGATCGGGTCGAAGACGAACTGCGGGTAGATCTGGCCCTGCATCATCGCGTAGAGGGCGCCACCCATGCCAATGGTGAAGGCCGACATTGCGAAGCCCGTGAGCTTGACCGGGAAGACCTTGACGCCGAGCCCCAGCGCGCGATCCTCGTCATCGCGGATGGCGAGGAGCTGGAGTCCGAATCGCGAGCGACGCACCGAAGCCGAGAGCGCGATGGCGAAGACCAGCATCGTCAACGCCACGTAATAGAAGGGCACGTGGTAGCTCTGGATCATCCAGGGAATGTAGGGCAGCGTCAGGCCGCCGGTGCCGCCGGTGAAACCGAAGTTGATGGCGGCGAGTTGGAAGACGAAGAAGATCGCGATGGTGATCACCACGAAGGTGTGTCGTCGGACCCTCAATGCAATGAGGCCGATCGGTATCGCCATGAGCATCGCTGCGAGACCGCCTACCGGCACCAGCCAGAACATGTCGCCACCGGCGTGCACGTGCAGGTGAAGTGACAGCAGGGCCATGGTGTAGGCCCCGGTGCCGTAGAAGGCCGCCGAACCAAGCGCCACGTAGCCCGAATAGCCGGAGAACATGTTCCACGATGTCGCGCACGCCGTGAAGATGAGCGTGATGACGGCAATCTGGCGATACGCCGGATTGGTGATGATGTTCGGCACGAAGAGCGCGATTGCGAGCGCGACGAGCCACAACAGATTCACTTTCTTCTTTAGCACTAGGCAACCCTCGCTGACTGCTTGCCGAAGAGCCCCTGGGGTCGGATCGAGAGCACGATGACCAGCACGATGTAGAAGGCGATGATCGACCACACAGGCGACCAAACCACACCGACGATGTCCTCCAACGTCACCATGAGGATTCCCGCGAGCAGCGCTCCACCCAGACTTCCCATTCCGCCCAGCACGATGATGACCAGGAGACGCGAAATCAGGTCGTAGCTCGTGCTCGCGTTGAAGGCATTGGTGGCGCCGAAGACCATACCGCCGGCGGCGGTGACGGCGATGCCGATACCGAAGCAGATGGTGGAGACCCGCTTGACGTCAATGCCGACGAGCGCGGCGGCGGTTTGGTCGGCCAACGATGCTCGAATGCTCGCGCCAAACCGTGTTCGATACAGCATCACGTACAACGCGACCAGCAAAATGGCCGCCATGATGAATCCATAGACGTAGATGTACGCGAAGTAGACGCCGAAGATTCGAAAGGTCTTGTTCACGTACGACGCCGAGATCTGGACGTAGTTCACCGAGAAGATCATGTTCAACGATCCCTCAATGACCAGTGAGATGGCGTACGTGACCAGAATCGACATGGCGGTCTTTTCCGGTCCCTTCAGCCTTCCAATGAACGCCCGCTCCACCACGATCCCCACCAGAAAAAGCGTGGGGATCGTGATGACCAAGCCAACAAAGGGGTCAATACCCCAGTGAACGGAGAGGGCGTAGCTCAAGTAGGCACCGAGGATGACGAAGATCCCCTGGGCCACGTTGATGATGTCCATCACTCCGAAGATGAGAGTCAACCCCGTTGCCATGAGGGCGTAGACCGAACCGGTCAGTACGCCATCAATGACGGCATGGATGAGAGCGGAACTATTCAAGGGCTATTTCCCCCAAGCTGGCTTCGGGAAGAGCACCTTGACCGCGCCGGGGTCGCTCACCGGGTTGACCTCGACGAACTTCGCGCCCTGCCACTGGAAGGTGTACGCCGTCTGGGCGGTGTTCTCACCCAGCGCGTCGAACTTCACCGAGCCCTGGACACTGCTGAGCGTGGCGCCCGAGTGCAGGTACTTGATGATGGCCGTGTTGCTGAAGCCCTTGGTTGCGGTGACGGCCTGAGCCATGACCTGACCAACCGAGTAGGCCTCGGCGATGTCCGCGTTGACGCCGGCTGCCGTGCCGCCGTACTTCTTCACGTACTCGGCAACCATCTTCCGGCTCGCCGCGTTCTTCGAGCCGCCGTACCACGAGTTCGGAACCATCATGCCGTCGGCGTTACCTGCGCCAACTGCCTTGATGAATGACGCACCCTGGTCAGGACCAGCGGTCGCGATGAACGCCTTGGGCGTGTAGTGCGCCTGCTCGAACGCCTGCATGAATGCAGAGACCGTTGGCACGTCTACCGAGCCCAGCACCACGACTTGCGCCTTCGCCGCGGCGACCGCGTCTGCGATGGAGGTGTAGTCAGTCGCTTCCGCGGGGAAGACCTTGTTGTACACCGTCTTCACCGACTTGCCGATGAGCTTCTGTGCTTCCTGGACCACGGGCTGGGTGAACGGGTCGTTCGAGGTCACGTACGAGATGGTCTTTGGACGAGTGCTCGCGGGCAACGACGTGAGCCACGTGGCGAACGGCTTCAGGTCGTAGGCAACCGGCAGGGTCACGTCGAACACGTTCTTCAGTCCGGCCTGGAACACCGAAGGCCCACCACCGGCGCCCTCGATCATTGCGTACCCGTAGCGATTGACAGTCTGAGCCGCCGGAAGTGTCAGCAACGTCGAGAACGGACCGAAGGTCAGATTGTCGTGGTCGACCGAAATCAACTTCTGGTAGTTGGTGACGACCTGGGTCGGGCTGGACGCGTCGGACGTAATGTCCAACACGACCTTGTGACCAAGCAGACCACCCGAGGCGTTGACGTCAGCGGCCCAGAGCTTGTAGCCCTGTTGGTACGCCAGGCCGTCGGCGGAAAAGTCACCGGACAGCGAGAGCGATATTCCGATCTTCACCGGGGCGCCCTTCGCGATCGAACCGCTCGACGACGCCCCACTGGCAGTTGCCATCATCATTACTGTTGCGGCCGCGACCGAAGTCACGCCACACGCGCGAAAAAGTTTCCCTTTTCTCTTCATACATTCCCCCCTGCATATGTGCGTTTCTAGAAAAACCCCCGAAAAAGGCCCTGGCTCTAGAAATGATCACTCGGTGAGTGATTTTGCAACCATAACGACGAAGTCGGGGGGCGTCAATTCAAAAGGGAGTGAAATCTTTACACCCCCCGTGAAATAAATTCAAAGGTTCTGCCCTATTCACGGGGCCACCAACTCCGTTACCATCGGCATAAATTCAGATGTCCTAGGGGGGCCATGGTTGACGTTCTTTTAGAGACCGCTGTCTCGAATTGGGAACCCCGATTCACCGCCAACGGCGTGGACGCGAGCGACTTCGCCCGGATCACCAAGGGCTTGGAGCGGTGGGATGACTGGTGCGCGGCGTGGTGCGAGGGCGCGAGCGAGCACCTGGCCCTCGGTGAGGACGCGCTGAGCGAAGGCCGCCACCGCACCGCCGGCGAGTTCTTCGCGCGCGCGGCTACCTACTTCCATTTCGCGAAGTTCCTCTTCGTCCACGATCTCGACCAGGCCAGGGCGGCGCACGAGCGAGCAGTCGACGCGCTCAATCGAGCCCTTCCCCTCTTCGTGCCACCGGCCACCCGAGAGGAGATCCCCTTCGAGGGGTCCAAGCTGGTGGGAATCTTCCGGCGCCCGGATGCGGGCGGACCTCACCCCGCTGTGATCTTGATTCCCGGTCTTGATTCGACCAAGGAGGAGTTTCGCGACGTTGAGCGCTCCTTCCTCGACCGCGGGATGGCCACCTTCGCGATCGACGGCCCGGGCCAAGGCGAGGCCGAATGGACTCTTCCGATTCGTCCCGAGTGGAATGAGGTCGGCGAAGCGCTGATCAACCACCTGCACCAGATGGACCAGGTCGACAACGAGCGGATCGGCGTCTGGGGAGTGAGCCTCGGCGGCTTCTACGCCGCCCGCCTCGCGAGCTCCGACCTGCCAATCCGTGGCACCGTCGCGCTGGCCGGCCCTTACAGCCTTGGAGCCGCCTGGAAGGGCCTCAATCCGCTGACTCGACGAGCGTTCGAAGTCCGGTCGTTCTCCTCATCGCCCGAAGAAGCCGAAAAGCGTGCCTGGGAGATGACTCTCGACGGCCACGCCTCGAAGATCACCACGCCGCTGCTCGTCATCATGGGCAAGCGCGACCGCCTCTTCCCATGGCAAGATGGCGAGCGACTCTGCCGCGAGGCAAGGGGCGAATCGAAGTTGCTGCTGCTCGACGAGGGCAACCACGGCTGCGCGAACGTTATCTACCGCCACCGCCCTCTCGCCGCCGACTGGATGGCGTCCCACCTCGAGATTGAATCAAACTGAAGATGAAACACCAATCCCTCCTAGCGAACGAGCGATCAAATGGCTGACGTGACAATGCCCCAACTTGGCGAGACCGTCGCCGACGGAACAGTGACGAAATGGTTCAAAGCCGTGGGCGATGCGGTGGTGCGTGGCGAGCCCCTGTTTGAGGTATCGACCGACAAGGTGGACACCGAGATTCCCGCGCAGGCCAGCGGCATCCTGAGCGCCATTCTCGTAGCCGAAGGAGCCACGGTCGACGTCGGCACCGTGCTCGCCGTGATCGGCGACGGGAGCGAAGCCTCGGCCCCCCAAGCCAAAGTGACGAAGTCCGTGGTCACGAGTGGGCCGGTTGCGGCCCGCACTTCGTCAACCAAGCAAGCCGTCGGCGATACGAAACTCTCCCCCGTCGTGCGCCGACTGCTCGAAGAGCATGGCCTGAGCGCCGCCGAAGTCACGGGGACGGGTCCCGGTGGGCGGATTACCCGTGACGACGTTGTCGCCGCATCAAGCAAGCTTGCAGCGTCAACGACGACTCACGCCCCGCCGTCACTCTCCCCCGTTGTTCGACGCCTGCTCAGTGACCACGGCATCGCCGAAAGCTCCGTCGTGGGCACCGGCCCCGAAGGCCGCATCACCCGTCGCGACGTGGAGCTGTATATCTCGACAACGCCGCCTGATGTGTCCAAGGATCAGGGCGACGAGATCATTCCATTCAGCAAGATCCGTCGACTCACCGCCGAGCACATGGTGCGCTCGAAGGCAACGTCCGCGCACACGCTGATGGTGAAGGAAGTCGACTACGAGCGAGTAGAAATCGTGCGACGCAGCCACGCAGCCGCCTTCAAGGAGCAGGAGGGCTTCAGCCTGACGTACCTGCCCTTCATCGCACTCGCGGCGGTGGAGGCGCTGAAGTCGTTTCCGAACCTCAACGCATCGGTCGGGGACAACGAACTGATCGTCCACCGCACTATCAACCTGGGCATCGCGGTGGATCTCGACGCTGACGGCCTGGTCGTTCCGGTGGTTCATCACGCCGACGGCTATGCGCTTCGCTCGATAGCCCGCAAGGTCCGTGACCTCGCCACGCGCGCGCGCGAGAAGAAACTTGGCGTCGACGACTTCGCCGGTGGCACCTTCACCATCACCAATCCGGGGCCGTTCGGAACGCTGCTCACGGGCGCCGTCATCAATCAGCCCCAGGTCGCGATTCTGTCGACCGATGGCGTCTCGAGGAAGCCGGTCGTAGTGACTACGCCCGACGGGGGTGAGTCGATCGCCATCCATTCGATCGGGCTCCTGGCCCTGACGTTCGACCACAGGGCGGTCGACGGCGCCTACGCGGCGAGGTACCTGCGCCACGTCGCCGAGATCCTCAATTCACGCGATTGGAGTCGGGAGTTCTAGGCTCTTCGGGCCTTTGGGTACTAGAGGTATCCTCGAAACATGACGCGTGACAAGATTTTGGAATCGGCGGCGCTCGAGATTGAACGCAACGGTTTGACGCAGTTCCGGGTGAAGAGGGTGGCCTCGGAGGCAGGAATCTCGGTCGCCCTACTGTACAGCTACTTCAGCGACCGCGAGGACCTCATCGCCTCCACCATCGTGCACCGCTTTCGACAAGTCCTCTTGGGCCAAGCCGAGATATTCACGACACCGCTGCGCAACGTCGAAACGGCGGATCAGCTGCGCGCGGCTCTGAGCCAGATGATCTCGGACGCGCAGACTCCCGAGCGTGACGAGGGTCGAATCCTTCGCATCGAGAGCATCTCGTTCGCGCACCACAACCTCACGGCGTCCGCCGGGATCGCCGATGCGAAGGAGGAGACCAGTCTCCAAATCATGGAGATCGTCCAGCCCCTCGTCGACAAGAAACTGCTGGTCGATGGGATGAGCGGGGTTGCCTTTGCCCGAATCTGGTACGCGCTCTTTTTCGGTCAGATCGCTCTTGAGGGCGAGCACGCGCTCTCCATCGATCCGGAGTCCTGGCTCATGGCCCTCAACGTACTCGCGAACGCGGTCGTTCGCACGGAAGGACTGGGACCGCAGGCCTGAAGTTCGCCCCACACGGACGAGTTCGTCGCCGGGATCCTTGCGGGCATTCCTTGCTTCGTGATTGTCGCGGCGCGAGGGATCAACGCCATCAGCGCAGTCACGGGTTAGTGGATTGGCAGCTGCGGAGCGATGGCGAGCGGGAGTCCCACGAGGCGGGGGCCCTTCTTCGCGCTCGCGGGATAGATCAACTCCGGGCGAAAGGATCGACCCTTCGCTTCCCCGGTGCGGCCGCCTCGAACATCGATCCACTCCTCATTCGTGGCCTCGTTGAACACGTGCGCCACGAAGACCCAACTCTGGCGTCGCTCCTTCACACCGTCCACGATGACCGCGTCACCGTACGTCACACCTGCCCAGTTTGTGGTTCGCACGAGGTTGCCCTGGCGAGAGACGGTGGGGCGCTTCTTCACACCCCATTTCTACTCGCTCGATTTCGCTCCGATGTGACAGGCGTGCCGTACGGTTGACTCATGACCTTTGAACAACCACTGCCAAAGGCGCTCTCGCCTTCACGACTCGCGGACTTCCAGGCGTGCCCTCGGCGCTACCAGCACGCTTCGATCGAACGGATCGCCCAGCCGGCGTCGTACGCGACGGCCAAGGGCCGCTTCGTCCACTTGGTCTTGGAAAACCTCTTTCTCCTGCCCGCCGGGGAACGTTCCATCGAAAGGGCCCGCGACTACGTCGCCCCCGCCGTCGACGTGGTGCTTACCGACGACGTCCGCAAGGACCTGGCGATGGACGATGCGATGCTGGAACGGCTTCTCGCAGAGACCGAGGAGATCATCACGAAGTACTTCGAGATGGAAGATCCACGCGCGATCGACAGCGAGGGCATTGAGCTTCGCCTCGGCGTCACCGTCAATGACGCGCCGCTCTTCGGTATTCTCGACCGACTCGATCGGGACCCCGACGGAAGCCTCGTCATCGTGGACTACAAGACCGGCGGCCTGCCCAACCGGAACTACGACTCCCAGACGTTCGCGAACGCCGAACTGTACGCGGTGCTGTGCCAGGAGAAACTAGGTGAACGGCCCGCGAAGATGCGGCTGCTCTACGTCGCCCAAGGTGAGACCATCGAACGCAACGTCACTGAGGTCGTCATCAAGGCCCGCGCCTCGGCGGCGTCCGGCGCTTGGGAGCGCATCAAGCGCTACTACGACGACGGCGATTTTCCTGCCACTCCGTCGAGCAACGCGTGTCGCTTCTGCGCATACAAGGATCTCTGCCGGTCCGAAGGTGTGCCAGTCCCGAGGTAACCGGAAACGGCAGCTGGTCCATAGGCTGTTGGCATGACTTCCTTCGATCTTTCCTTTGACTACCGCTGCCCTTTCGCGAAGAACATCCACCTGCACGTCATCAAGGCCCTCGGTGCCGGGGCCGACTTCTCGGTCAATTTCATTCCCTGGACGATGAGCCAGGGCTACAAGAGCGAGGGTGCTCCCGACGTGTGGGACGACCCCGCGCACGATTCCGATCTCTTGTCGCTCGCGGTGAGCGTCTCGGTGCGCGACCTGCAACCGGAGCTCTTCTTGAGCGCTCACGAGGCGCTCTTTCGTGCCCGCCACGAGCGCGCCGTGCGCCTGGTCACGATGGAGGAGATCGGAGAGGTCCTCAGTCCGCTCGGGGTCGACATGGGCGTGGTGGGAGAGGACGTCGCCTCGCGCCGCCCCCACGCCGTCATAGGAGAGAGTTTCCGGAAGTTCGAGAAGTTCGAAGCCTTCGGCGTGCCCACCTTCGTCGTCGGTGGCGACGCCACCTTCATTCGCTACATGAAGCCGCCGACCGGCGACGCTCATGCTTCAGTCAGGATCATCGAGTCGATCGTCACCTTGATCGCCGCCCAGCCGGAACTCAACGAGTTCAAACACACGCGTGTGCCGCTTTAGGCCCTAGGCCGCGAAGCGAAAAATAAGCTCCAGGAGTGCCAAGACGCCGAGCACGAGCGCTGGCGTGAAGAGTTTGGCGTTGTCGCCTTTGCGCAGGTGGAAGAAGACCGCGAGGAGCATCGTGATGGTGAGCCCCGTTGCCGCAGCCTCATTGAGGACCGCCAAGAGCGAGGAGCCCGTCGCGGAAAGCCCGATCAGCAGTGCGAGGCCGCCGGCGAACTCCAACACGCCGATACGTTGGTACGCGCTCTTCGAGAATCCGAGGTGGCCGGCTGTTTGTGACGCCATCGGGTTGAAGCGAAGCTTCTGCAGCCCTGAGGTTGCGAACGCCAAGAAGAGAATGATTGAAAGAATGCTGGCTACTGCTGACATGAATGCTCCTTGTAGCCAGCAACTTTAGTCTTGGCGCCGAAAGACTCGTGCACCGGACGCTCTACGAGTGCGACGCGCCGTACTCCAGGAGCGCTTCGAGAGCCGCGTCGCGCTCATCCGGCGTGCCCGTTGGCGCGCCGGAGAATTCGGTGACGCCGGCGTTCGCCAACTCGCCGAGCTGCTCGAGGACCTGCTCCTTCGTCCCCATCAGGCCCACGTCAGCGGGCTCGCTGGCGCCCTCGCGCTCCATCATCTTCGCGTAGCTCGGAAGCGTCCCGTAGATCGCGTATTGGGTGTTCACCCTTTCGCGCGCCCCGAGGATGTCGTCGGTGACGGTGATCGGCAGAGAGCAGACCACTCGGGGAGCGGGCCGTCCGGCTTCGGCGGCGGCGGCCCGGATCGTCGGACTGATGTGCGACGCGATGGTCTTGCGCCCGGTCATCCACAAGACCGTCCCGTCGGTCAGCGCGCCGGCGAGCTTCAGCATCTTTGGCCCAAGCGCGGCGACGAGCAGGCTCGGCGTCCTCGTCTCTTTGGGCCCCAGCGGGCTCATCGTCACCGCCGAGACGCGCTCGCCCTGGGCCGAGACGTTCTCCCCGCGCAACATCGGCGCGAGGGCGTCGAGGTATTCGCGCATGTACGTGACCGGGCGCTCGAAGGAGATTCCCCACAGGCCCTCGACGATCACCTGATGCGAGAGCCCGATGCCGAGCGAGAGGTGCCCGCCAATCGCGTCCTGCACCGTGCGCGCCTGGGCGGCGAGCATGGAGGGGTGACGGGGCTGGATCGGAATGACAGCCGTTCCGAGGTCAAGATCCGGCAACTCCCTGCCAACGATCGCCAAGACGGTGAGTGTGTCCGGGCCGAAGATCTGGGATGACCACATCGACGTGAATCCCTGTGCTCGAAGGCTCGTGGCGCGTGCGAGCGTGCGTTCGAGCGGTCCGTCCGTGTCAAGCCCAATAGCGATACGCATGCCCCTAGCCCCCTCTGACGACCTGTAGCGTTTGGTCGTGTCGAACAGTCCCCAACTTAGTCGGCGAAGAATCGGTGTCATTGGGGCCGGGCAGTTGGCTCGGATGATGGGAGAGGAAGCTCCTTCCCTGGGCGTCACTATCACGGTGCTCGCCTCGTCACTCGATGACGCCGCCGTGGCGACGTGCGACGACGTGGTCCTCGGTGACGCCAAGGACCAGGTAGCCCTCGACGCGCTGTGTGATTGCGTCGACGTGATCACCTTCGACCACGAACTCGTCGACCTCGAGCAGATCGAGGCGCTCGAGGCGCGCGGTGTCGTGGTTCGACCCAGCTCGTCGGCGCTCGAGTTCGCGGTCGACAAGGCCCACCAACGTCGCGCGTTCTCTGGCGCCGGACTGCCCGTACCCCGTTTTCTCGTCGTCACCTCGTCGCGCGACCCTCGGCTCGGCGCCTTCTTGGACGGCTTGCGAGAGCCCCCGGTCGTCAAGGCCTCACGGGGAGGCTACGACGGGCGCGGCGTGCTCTTCCCCCAATTCCGCGAGCAGGCCATCCGCATGATCGACGACTTGACGAAGTCCGGCGAGGTGGTCGTCGAAGAACGCCTCCATCTCCAAAGTGAGGTCGCCCAGCTGATCGCGCGCGGTACCGACGGCTCGGTGGCGCTCTATCCGTTGGTCACGACCGTCCAGTCCGACGCCATGTGCATCGAAGTCGACTTTCCCGCCCAGGTCACCAACGAGCTCACGACGCGCGCGTCGGAACTCGCCGAGCAGATCGCTTCGCTGATCGATGCCGTCGGCATCGTCGCCATCGAATTCTTCGTCACGTCGGCGGGCTTGTTCGTGAACGAAATCGCCCTTCGACCCCACAACTCCGGCCACTGGACCATTGAGGGCACCTCGACCAGCCAGTTCGCGAACCATCTTCTCGCGGTGAGCGGTGAGCAACTCGGCGAGGTCACCCCTCTCTGCGACTGCGCCGTGATGGTGAACGTCGTCGGATCGGACGAGCCGAGCTCGCTCGAGCTGGCGAGGGCCGTGAAGGGCGCGTACGTGCACGACTACGGAAAATCCTGGCGGCCCGGGCGCAAACTCGGCCACGTCACCGTGCTCGGTGACAACGCGTCCGACGTGCACGTGAGAGCATGGGAGAGTGCCCGCGCGTACGGCACGAGGACTCGGGAGGCGTAGTGCAACCAGTTGTCGGCATCGTGATGGGGAGTTCGTCGGACCACGAGGTCATGGCCGAGGCGGCCGCCATCCTCGAGCGCTTCAACGTTCCCTACGAGATTCACGTGGTCTCGGCCCATCGCACTCCCGAGGCCATGATCGACTACGGGCGCAGCGCCCGGGCTCGGGGCCTCAAGGTCATCATCGCGGGCGCCGGAGGCGCCGCCCACCTGGCGGGCATGCTGGCGGCGATGACCACGCTGCCGGTGATCGGCGTGCCGGTCGCCCTCGCCCGGCTCGACGGCATGGACTCGCTGCTCTCCATCGTCCAGATGCCGCGCGGCGTGCCGGTGGCGACGGTGGCGATCAACGGGGCCGCCAACGCCGGGCTGCTCGCTTCACGGATACTGGCCCTCGGGACCGAGTCGCTCGCCAATTCGCTCGAGGCGTACCGGCTGGAACTGGCCGAGCAGGCCAGCCACCAGGACCGGGACATCATCCGAAAGTAGGGCTTCCTAAGAGGCTGTCCGCGCCGTTCTTATTCACCATTGCGCCGCATTGCCCCTAGTCTGGACTGGAAGCGAAGGAGGCCCCCGTGGGTTTAGCGAAACGAATTAGTACCATCTTTCAGGCCAAGTCCAATGCGGCGTTGAACAAGATGGAAGATCCGCGCCAGACACTCGATCTCTCGTACGAACAGCAGTTGGAGAACCTCACCAAGGTCAAGCGCGCGGTCGCCGACGTCGCCACGGCGAGAAAGCGCGTGGAGATCCAAGCCGAGCAGTTGAAGAGCCAGGGCGACAAGCTGGCCGAACAGGCGAAGGCGGCCCTCTCCCAGGGCAACGAGCCCCTGGCCCGCGAGGCCCTCACCCGCCGCGAGGCAATCGCCGTACAGCTGAAAGACCTCGATACCCAGCACGCCACGATCGTGGAACAGCAGGACAAGCTGACCCAGACCTCCCAGCGCCTCCAGACTGAGGTCGAGGCCTTTCGCACGAAGAAGGAGACCATCAAGGCGACGTACACCGCCGCCGAGGCGTCGGCCCACATCTCCGAGGCGGTGAGCGGCATCTCGACGTCGATGAACGACGCCGGCGCCGCCATGCAGCGCGCCCAGGACAAAGTCGCCGAGATGCAGGCCCGAAGCGGAGCCCTCGACGAGTTGCTGGCGTCGGGCACCCTCACCGACCTGACGAGCAGCCCAACAGACGACATCCAGGCCCAGCTCGACAAGGTGGGAGCTTCGTCGAACATTGACGCCCAACTGGCCGCCCTGAAGAGCCAACTCGACACCACCGACCCCGGCGAACTGCCCTCGGGCCAGGGAGCCTGACGATGGCGAAGTCCAAGTTCGAGACCGACCACGGGCTGAACGTTCGGATGTTCCTCACGGGCCTACTGCTCGTGCTGCTCTACGCGATCATCGTCACCGTGCTCCTGCGCGTGGGCCTCTCGTTGGGGCTGGTGGTCGTCATTGCTCTCGCGATGATCTTCTCCCAGTACTACTTCTCTGACAAGATCGCCATGTTCTCGATGCACGCGCACGAGGTCACGCCAGAACAGGAGCCCAAGCTCCACGAAATCGTCGACCGCCTCTGCCTGCTCGCCAACATGGAGAAGCCGCGCGTCGGGGTCGCCGAGATGGATATTCCCAACGCCTTCGCCACGGGACGGAGCCCCAAGCACGCGGTGATCTGCGCGACCCGTGGTCTCATGAACCGGTTGAGCGACGAGGAACTCGAGGCGGTCCTCGCCCACGAGCTCAGCCACGTCGCGCACCGCGACGTGGCCATCATGACCATCGCGTCGGGCGTCGGAATGCTGGCCGGCCTGGTGAGCCGCATCGCGATGTGGAGCGCAATGTTCTCGGGTGGCGGCCGCGGCCGGAATGGTCAGAACATCGTCCTCGTCGAAATGGCGACGTGGATCGTGTCACTCGTGATCTACGTCATTGCCTACCTGCTCACCATGGCCCTATCGAGATACCGTGAGCTCGCGGCCGACCGGTCCGGGGCGATCCTGATCGGCAAGCCCAGTGTCCTCGCGAGCGCCCTCGTGCACATCACGGGTGACATGGGGCGTATCCCGCGCACGGACCTGCGAAAGGCCGAGAGCATGAACGCCTTCTTCTTCGCGCCGGCGCTCGCCAGCGGCACCGCGGCGTCGCTGTTCTCGACGCACCCGTCGCTCGAGAAGCGCCTCGATCAGCTGAACAAGCTCGAGCGCCAGATGAACGGCTAGTGGGATTTCGCGACGCGCTCTTCGGGCGCACGAAGCAGGTGCAGCCCAAGCTCGACAACCTTTTCGCCCTGCCCACGGCGGCGCTCACCCTCGACACCGAGTTGGACCTCGTCCCGTCGGGCGAGGCGGGGCTGTGCTTCAAGTCCGGCAGCGGCGAGTCAACCATCACGACCGACGCCGAGCTCCTGGAGCTGCTCAACTTCGACGAGGCGAACGCCAAGGTCTCGGTCACGACCGATGACCTGGGCTTCAAATGGCTCGTGATCAAGGATCCCGACATCGACGGACTGGTGACGCGGATCCACGGTGCGAACACCTCGATGGTGGAGAACGGCCTCGGCCCGCGCCTGCTCTGCGCGGTCTTCGGGTTCGTCCCGAAGACTCCCCCGGCCGAAGGCTCGGTGCGCATGGTGTACCTGTTGAAGCAGGGCACCTTCTACCCCTTCGCTCCAACGGGTCTCAACCAGCGCGACAACGAACTCGAGCTCAGGGTTCGGTCGTTCCTCGAGACGGACCTTCCCATCGAGAAGGACCTCTCGAAATGGATGGCGCTCTGGAACCTGCCGGTTAACTAGCCGACCAGGACGTCGGAGAAGCCGGCGCGCACCAGCTCGTCGAGACGCGTCGCGTAGTCGAGGTCCAACTGGGTCAGCCCGCCGACATCGTGGGTCCAGAGCTCGAAGCGGAGTTCGCAGTACCCGAGGGTGAGGATTGGATGATGATCCAATCGGTCGCATAGTTCGACCTGCGCGTCAACGATCGCGATCGAACTGCGGTAGTCCTTCGTCCTCAGTTCGCGCACCAGATGACCCTGCTCGCGACGCCAGGAGTCGTGCTGGGCCAACCACCCGTCGACGACATCGTCTCCCAGGCGGTCGGGACGCTTCACGGGTGGGTCATGTCCTCTGGCACCACCGCCGCGTCGAACTCCTCGGCGCTGAGGAAGCCGAGGCTGAGCGCGGCTTCTCGCAGCGTGGTGCGCTCCTTGTGGGCCTTCTTCGCCACCTTCGCGGCCTTGTCGTACCCGATGATCGGGTTCAGGGCCGTCACCAGCATCAACGAGTTGTTGAGGTGGTGGCTGATCTGCTCGTAGTCGGGCTCGAGCCCCTCGACGCAGAACTCGCGGAATCGGTCGCAGGCGTCAGTAAGCAGATCGATCGAGTTGCAGAAGTTGTGGATCATGACCGGCTTGCAGACGTTCAGCTCGAGGTTGCCCCGAGAGCCCGCCATGGCGACCGCGGCGTCGTTGCCGAAGACCTGGATGGCGACCATGATCATCGCCTCTGACTGCGTGGGGTTGACCTTTCCCGGCATGATCGAGCTGCCCGGTTCGTTCTCGGGCAACTGCAACTCGCCGAGGCCCGACCGCGGTCCCGATCCGAGCCAACGCAGGTCGTCGGCGATCTTGATGAGGCTCGTCGCAGTGGTCTTGATCGCGCCGTGCGCGAAGACCAGGGCGTCGTGCGCCGCGAGCGCGGCGAACTTGTTGGGCGCGGTGACGAACGGCTTGCCGGTCAATTCGGCGATTGCCGCGGCGACCCGCTCTCCGAACTCGGGGTGGGTGTTGAGGCCCGTGCCGACCGCCGTGCCACCGGCTGCGAGCTCGTAGAGCCCGCCGAGCACCAGCTGCAGGCGGTCGAGGTTGGCGTCGAGCTGGGCGACGTAGCCCGAGAACTCCTGGCCCAAGGTGAGCGGTACGGCGTCCATGAGGTGCGTACGGCCGATCTTGGTGATTGTGGCGTAGGCCTTCGCCTTCGCGTCGAGCGCGTCGCGCAGGCGCGTCAGGGCCGGCACCAGGCGTTCGGTGATCTCGACGACCGCCGCGATGTGCATGGCGGTCGGGAACGTGTCGTTCGACGACTGGGACATGTTCACGTGGTCGTTGGGGTGCACGGGGTCCTTACTGCCCCGCAGGCCGCCGGCCATCTCGATGGCCCGGTTGGAGATGACCTCGTTGACGTTCATGTTCGTCTGGGTTCCCGATCCGGTCTGCCAGATGCGAAGCGGGAACTCATCCATCAAGGCCCCCGCGATCACCTCGCGGGCGGCGCGCTCGATCAACGTGGCGCGCTCCTCGTCGAGCTTGCCCAGGGCGTGGTTGACCTGCGCCGAGGCCAGCTTCAACACCCCGAAGGCGCGGATCAGCGCCGGGGGCATCGTCTCGTGGCTGATGGCGAAGTGGTGGAGACTCCGCTCGGTCTGCGCGCCCCAGTAGCGCTCGGCGGGCACCTCAATGGTGCCCATCGTGTCGGATTCGACTCGTACGTTCGTCATGATGATTCCTCTCTACCTCTTGTTCGACTTCTTCACCGCGGGCTCGTGCGCCGCGGTCTTCTTCACGCCCGCCGCGTGGGCGGGCCTCGAGTACAGCTTGACGCCCGCGCTCACCACTCTGCGGGCCTGGGCGACGTCGCTCGCGCGCGGGCCGTCGCCGTCGCCGGGCACTTCGAGCAGCAAGGGAAGCTCGCGGATCTTCGGGTGGCCGACCAGAGGCGCCAGGCCCTTCGAACCAATGGTTCCCTCGTCGATGTTCGCGTGCCGGTCACGGTTGCCGGCGAGTTCAATCTTGGAGTCGTTGAGGTGCAGGCAGCGCAGCCGATCGAGCCCCACGCGCTCGGCGATCTCCTTCACGAGCCTCTTCGTTCCGGCGACGCTCGAGTAGTCGACGCCGCTCGCCCAGAGGTGCTGGGTGTCAATGCAGAGGCCGAGGCGCTCGTCGCCGCCGCAGGCGGCGAGAAGCGCCTCGATCTCCTCGAGGCTTCGCCCGACCGTGCCGCCGGCACCCGCGGCGTTTTCGATCAGGATCGGGCACTCGGCGTAGCCCTCGGGGGCGGGATCGGCGTCGTCGAGTGCGCGCTCGAAGGCCCGCGCGATCTGGGGCACGACGTCCTCGAAGCCCGCGCCCTTGTGGCTGCCGACGTGAAGAACCAGCCCCGACGAGGCCATTCCGCGGGCCACGGAGAGGTTGTTGATTAGGCACTCGACGGACTTCTCGTACAGCTCAGTGTCCGCGCTCGCGAGGTTGATCAGGTACGTGGCGTGACAGAACGTGTCGGTGATGCTCGGGTGCTGCGCCTGCGCCTCGCGGTAGGCGGCGAGCACGGACGCGGCGTACTGCGATGGTTTCCACATGCGCGGGCTCTGGGTGAAGATCTGGACCGACGTTGCCCCGATCTCGACGCCCGCCTCCAGCGATGGCACGAGCTTGCCTCCGCCGCGTACGTGAGCACCGATGTTCATTACAGTAAAACTACTAGTTGTCTGTAAACCCACCACCGCAAGGACCCCCCAATGGCTGACACTTTCACTCCCGCCGCCCGCGCAATCTTCGAAAAGAACGTCCTCGCCCATGTCGCGAGCATCGGATCCGACGGCGGCCCCTACGTGACGCCCGTCTGGGTCGAGTTGGACGGCAACGACATCGTCATCAACACCGCGCTCGGACGGGCCAAGGCCCGCAACCTCGCTTCGGACTCGAGGGTGGCGGTGTCGCTCACCGATCCCGACAATCCCTCCGTCTGCATCGCCGTTCGCGGAACGGTCGTGGGCTTCACCACCGAGGGCGCGGACGAGGTCATCGACCGATTCGCGAAGAAGTACCTGAACGTCGACACCTACCCCATGCGCCGCGAAGGCGAGGTCAGGGTCACCGTGCGCATCAGCCCCGACCGGATCGCCATCCAACCCAAGTAGGGCTACGCGAATCTCGCCAGCTCGCCCACCGGCGTGGACGACGTGGACACCAGGCTCAGGCGATCGCTCGCGTGGCGAAGCGTCGAGCCGTCAAAACTCCACACCCTCAGCGGGCGAGGCGGCGCGGGCCGGTTGTAGGCCTTCACGAGCGAGACGACTTCGTTGGTGAAGTTCACCTCGTCGTTGGTGAGCAGCGCGCGCACGACGTCGGCGTGCGCCTCGGCGAGTTGCCCGGCGCTTACCACGACGTGGTCGAGCTCGATGAGCCAACTGAGCGTGGCGACGTCGCGGGCCGCGAGCTGCGCCGGATACCCGGGCGACACCTCGAGCCACACGCCGATGGGCTTGGCCCACCGGTCCTTCAGCGAGCCGGCCACGATGACGGTGTCGGCGTCGTTGCCGCAGATGAGCACGTCAACCGACTGCTCGTGGACGAAGTCGGCGAGTTCGTCGGCCTTGGCGATCGCGAAGGAAAGACGAAGCAACTCCACGGCTAGGGCTGGAGGTCTTCATTGGGCAGGCGCTCGATGTTGACGTCGCGAAAGGTCAGGACCCGAACGGAGGGCACGAAGCGCGCGGCGCGGTACATGTCCCACACCCAGGCGTCGGTCAACGTGACCTCGAGAAGCGTGGGGGTGCCCGCGGAGCGAACCTCAACGGCGACGGAGTTGGCCAGGTAGAAACGACGATCGGTCTCGACGGCGAAGTCGAACATGCCGACCACGGCCTTGTATTCCTGAACGAGTGCGAGTTCGAGAGTTGACTCGTAGTCGTCGAGCTCTTCTTCGCCCAAGAGAGACTACGGACGCTCGGTAACGCGGAGCTCCTTGATCTTGGCGGCCTTTCCACGCAGATCACGGAGGTAGTACAGCTTGGCGCGGCGGATATCACCGTAGGAGTCCACTTCGATCTTGGCGATCGTTGGGGCATGGACGGGGAACGTACGCTCCACCCCCACGCCGAAACTGATCTTTCGAACGGTGAAGGTCTCCTGCAGGCCCGAGCCCTGGCGGCGGATGACGACGCCCTTGAAGACCTGGACACGCTCGCGGGTTCCTTCGACCACGCGTACGTGGACGCTCAAGGTGTCACCGGGGCGAAAAGATGGAATGTCGTCGCGAAGCGAGTCGCGGTCGATAAGGTCAGTCGGATTCATGAGAGCGGTCCCTTTCGGATCACTGAGGCTTTGCAAGTTTAGCCGTTCCGGCGGGTTTCTTCCACCGATGGGAATTCAGCCATTATCTTGCGGTCCTGCGCGCTCAGTCCCCCCCGGCGCTCAATCAGGTCCGGACGGCGCTGCAGCGTCCGCGCGAGCGCCTGGGCCCGGCGCCAGCGGGCAATTCGGGCGTGGTCGCCCGACCGCAGGATCTCGGGCACCTCCATGCCGCGAACGTTCGCGGGCTTGGTGTACTGGGGGTATTCCAAGAGTCCATCGCCGAAAGACTCCTCGACGCTCGACTCGTCGTTGCCGAGGCCCCCGGGTCGCAAACGGACCACGGCTTCGATCACGCAGAGGGCGGCGAGCTCGCCGCCCGCGAGGACGAAGTCGCCCAGCGACACCTCGTCGTCGGTGACCAGGTCGATCACTCGTTGATCGAAACCCTCGTACCTCCCGCAGAGCAGGGTGAAACCGTCGAGCTCGCTGAGTTCTCGGGCCACCTCGTGGTTGAAGGTCCTGCCTGACGGGGTGAGCGCGATGACGGGGCGGGCCATCTCGGGCGTCGCCTCCAGGGTTCGAAGAATCGGCTCGGCGCGAAGCACCATCCCCGCCCCCCCGCCGAAGGGGGTGTCGTCGACGGTGCGGTGGGGATCGTCGGTGGCGTCGCGAAAATCGTGAACGTGCAGCTCCCAGACGCCGCGCTCGCCGGCGCGGCCGAGCACCGAGGTCGTCGCGTACTGGGTTACCGCCTCCGGGAAAAGGGTCAGGACGTCGATGCGCAGCGTCATTCGAAGAGGCCCTCGGGCACGTCGACGTCGATGCGCACGTTCGCCTCGACGTTGGTCACGAACGTGAGCGGCACGAGCGCGCCGCTGTCCAAGACCAGAATGTCGCTCGCCGGGTTCGATTCGACGTCGACGACCACCCCGCGAAGAACACCCGAGGCGTCGTAGACCTCGGCGTCGAAGAGTTGATCGATCCAGATCACGTCGTCGTCGTCGATCCGAGGGGCGCTCAGCACGACGCCGCGCCACAGTTCGGCGTCCTCACGGGTGACAATACGGTCAAAGGTCACGATGAACCGGTTCTGGTGGGCGGCGGCGGCCTTCACGACCAACGGGCCACGCTCAGTGAGGAGTTCGTTGCCCGCATCGAGCCGCTCGTGGCGATCAGTCCAGAGGTCCACGAGGACCTGGCCGCGCAGTCCCTGCGCTTTGATGATTCGCCCGACTTCGAGCGTGGGGCGCTCTTCGGCGCTCGGCATTAGTCGACGATGTCGACCGAGGTGGTCACGCCGTCACGCACGCCAGCCGCGGCCACGAGGGCACGGATCGCCTGGGCGGTGCGACCGCGACGACCAATGATGCGGCCCATGTCGTTCGGACCAACGCTTAGCGAAAGGATGACCTTGCCCTGGCGCTCGCTTACCTCGACCGAGACGGCGCTCGGGTCTTCGGCGAGGGACTTGGCGATGAACTCGAGGGCCGCCGTCGCGGTGACCGCGCTCTCGGCATCCCCGGTGCCGCCGAACTCCTCGGCGGTGTCGAAGTCTTCGGAGGCTTCGTCGTCGTCGATGGTGTTGATGTCCCCGGCGACGTAGTCGTCGTTGATGTCGCTCACTTTGCGGCCTTTGCGGCCTCGAAGGCTTCGAGGGCTCCGCTCGCCTTCAGCAACTTCGCCACACGCTCGGTGGGCTGGGCGCCGTGCTGGAGCCAGTGAACGGCCTTGTCGTTGTCGATGGAGAAGACGGTCTCAGGCTGGGCAGCCGAAATACCGCGGGGCTGGTAGGTTCCGACAATCTCTAGAAAAGCGCCCGAACGGGCGCGACGGCTCTCGGCCGCCACGACGCGATAGGTCGGTTGCTTCTTCTTACCCATGCGCACCAAACGAAGTTTCACAGCCACGACGGAATTCCCTTCAAACCTTTTGTTCTGGTCCACCAGAACTGGGCGATATACCCGAGCGTCAAAGTTTAGCGTTGTTTGGGGGGCGTGACCCTCCCGCCCTTCTTCTTCTTGTTTTTCCCGCCTCCGCCGCGGGCCACGGGGGCGCCGGCGCTCATGCCGGCACCCAGCGCCTCGAAGCCCGGCGGCAGCTGTTCACTTCGCTGGGCGCTGGCCCTGGCGGCGAGTCCGGCCATGCGGCCCATTCCCCCGGGAAGGTTGGGCATCCCCCCGCCGCTCATCTGCTTCATCATCTTTCGCATCTCGGCGAACTGCTTCAGCAGCTGGTTGACGGCGTTCACGGTCGTGCCCGAGCCCCTCGCGATGCGGGTGCGCCGCGATCCGTCGATGACCGACGGTTCGCGGCGCTCGCGCGGGGTCATCGACCGGACGATCGCCTCGATCTTGTTGAGCTCGCCGTCGTCCACGTTCGACGCGGCGTTGCGCATCTCCTTGGTGACCCCGGGCATCAGTTTCATGAGCCCGCCCAGCGAGCCCATCTTTCGCACCTGGTTCAGCTGGGCCATGAAGTCGTCGAGCGTGAAGGTCCCGCTCATCATGCGTCCCGCCGACTCGGCGACGACGCTGGCGTCCATGGTGCGCTCGGCCTGCTCGATGAGCGTCATCACGTCGCCCATCCCGAGGATGCGCGAGGCCATCCGGTCCGGGTGGAAGAGATCGAAGTCGGCCAACTTCTCGCCCGTCGACGCAAAGACCACGGGTCGCCCGACAACCCCGCGGGCTGACAGCACCGCGCCGCCGCGGGCGTCGTAGTCCAGCTTCGTGACGATGATTCCCGAGAGCTCGAGCGTTTCGTGGAACGAGCGCGCCGTGAAGACGGCGTCCTGGCCCGTCACGGCGTCGATGACGAGGAACGTGTAATGCGGAGAGGTGGCGTCGCTGATGTCGCGGACCTCGCGCATCAGGGCCTCGTCGATTGACAGGCGACCCGCGGTGTCGATGATGACGACGTCACGGCCCAGCCTCGTCGCCTCGGCGAGCCCCTTGCGCGCGACGTCAACGGGGTCCGAAGGCTCGCTGAAGACGTCGACGCCGATCTGACCCGCGAGGACTCGGAGCTGCTCGACGGCGGCCGGGCGCTGGAGGTCGGCCGCGATCAGGTAGGGCTGGCGGCCCTGCTGCTTGAACCACAGGGCCAGCTTCGCCGACGCGGTGGTCTTTCCCGCGCCCTGCAGTCCGGCCAGTAGGACGACGGTCGGCGGGCGCGACGCGTAGGTGACCTTGAGCGCCGAGCCGCCGAGCACCTCGACGAGTTGCTCGTGGACCGCCTTGATGACCTGCTGGCCGGGCGTCAGACTCTGGTTGAGCGCTTCGCCGCTCAGGCGCTCGCGAACGGCGTCGAGAAAGGCGCGCACCACTCCGAGTTCCACGTCGGCTTCCAGGAGGGCGGAGCGTACTTCTTGAAGGGCTTCGTCAAGGTCGGCGTCGCTCAGACGTCCCCTGGATCGTAGCGAACTGCTCAGTCGTTCAAATCGTTCACTTAGTGCATCGAACATGATTCTTGAAGGCTACCTTCAGGCGTCGAGCAGCGAATCAACGAACGCCTTCGGATCGAAGACGATGAGGTCGCCGACTCCCTCGCCGACTCCCACGAACTTCACCGGAATCGCGAGTTCGCGCTCGATGGCCACGACAATCCCCCCGCGCGCCGTACCGTCGAGCTTGGTGAGCACGATGCCCGTCACCGACGCCGCTGCCAAGAACTCGCGGGCCTGGCTCAGGGCGTTCTGCCCGGTGGTGGCGTCGAGCACCATGAAGGTCTCGACGACCTGACCGGGATCTCGGTCGGCGACCCGGCGGATCTTGCTCAGCTCGTCGAGCAGATTGGTGCTGTTGGCGCGCCGGCCGGCGGTGTCGGCGAGCACGATGTCCGCGCCGCGGGCGGCGGCGCGCCCGAGGGCGTCGTGCACCACCGAACCGGGGTCGGCGCCCTCGGCGGCCCGCACGATGTCCGCGCCCGTCCGGTCCGCCCACTGCTGGAGTTGCTCCGAGGCGGCGGCGCGAAACGTGTCGCCCGCCGCGAGTACGACCGAACGGCCCTCGCTGACGTGGCGCTGGGCGAGCTTGCCGATGGTGGTGGTCTTGCCGACGCCATTCACACCGACGAACAGCCACACGGGAACCCGGCCGGGCTCGGCGGTCGTGGTGACCGAGCGGTCCGCCCCCAGCGAAGCGAGGAGAGCGTCTCGAACGGCGGCCGCGACCCCTTCGGGCGCGCCGTTCTCCCGCAGGCCATCGAGGATGGCGGTGGTTGTGGTGACGCCGACGTCGCTTCGAAGCAGCACCTCCTCGACGGTGTCCAACTGGTCTTGGCTGAGCGAGCCGATGCTCGGAATCGCGCGCACGCGGTCGAAGATGGAACGGCTCGAGCCCAGACGCCTCTCGAGGAACTGCGTCTCGTCAACGAGCACCGGTCGCTGCGCGACCTCGGCCACGAGCACCTCGGGCATCGCCTCTCGAGCGACCGGCGCCAACATCGGTGCCGCGCGACGCCGGCGGCGCACGAGCACCGCCGCTCCCACGAGCACCAGGACCGCCATCACGATCACAATCAGGGCGATGATCACGCCGTTTCGACCTCCCTCGTGCGCTTGACGCGCTGACTGACGACCTTGGACGACGCGCCCGGCCCCATGGTGACGCCGTACAGAGCGTCGGCGGCCTCCATCGTGCGCTTCTGGTGCGTGACGATGAGCAGTTGCGCCTCGTCACGAAACTCGTCGACCAGGCTCAAGAAGCGCTGCAGGTTCACGTCGTCGAGCGCCGCTTCGACCTCATCCATCATGTAGAAGGGAGAAGGCCGCGAACGGAACACGGCGAAGAGGAACGCCAGCGCCGCCATCGAGCGCTCGCCGCCGGACAGTAGCGAGATCCGCCGGACGTTTCGGCCCATCGGGCGAACCTCGATCTCCACGCCCGTGTTGAGCGGATCGTCGGGCTCGGTGAGAATCAGCCGGCCCTGTCCACCGGGAAAGAGCATCGCTATCAACGTCGAGAAGTGATCATTGACGTCGGCCACGGCGCTCGAGAACGACTGCATGATCTCCTCGTCGAGGGCGCGCACGACCTCTTGAAGCTCGCGCCGGGCGTTTCGAACGTCGCTCACCTGGGTGTCGAGGTCCCTGTAGCGCTCCTCGAGCGCGGCGAGCTCTTCCAGGGCGAGCGGATTGATGGGGCCCAGTGACGTGATGCGGGCTTCGAGTTCGCCGACACGCTGGTCGAGCGTGAGTCCCTCGGGCAGCTCCAGGTCCCCAACCGGCCCCAGCTCGTGGGGCTCGACCCCGAGGTCGCGCCGGATCACCTCGTGCAGGTTCGAGATCTTCACCCCCAGCTCGGCCCGTTCGATCTCGCCGCGGTGCATCGCCTCGCCGATTTCGCCGAGGCGGCCTTCGGCGGCGCTGCGCGCCCGGCGGACCTCTTCCAAGCGCTCCGCGCTCGCCCGTGATGCCTCAAGCTGTTCGCGGTACGTCGAGTCCATCGCCTCTTGGGAGGTGCGGATATCCTCGGCGGCGCGCGTGACGAGCGTGGTCAGGCGCTCGAGGACCCGAAGGTCGAACTCCAAGGACTCACGCCGGCTCGCCGCCTCGGCGCGCTCCGACGTCCGGCCCTCGAGGCGCTGCTCGATCTCGGCCCTGCGCTGCTCGATGAGTCGACGCCTTTCGCCGAACTCGGCCTCGCGGCGCGACAACGCCGTCGCCAGCTGGGCAACGTATCCACGGGACTGGTCGAGCGCGGCGCGATCGGAGTCCATCTCGAGCTTCAGCTGGTCAGCGTCGTTGACCGCTCGTTCGAGTCCCGGGAGCTCGCCGCGCAGCGACGCCGACTCCTCGTCGAGCGTGATGATCTGCGAGGCGAGTTCGCCCACCTCCGCGCCGAGCGATTCGATACTCGACGAGAGCTCCACGATCAGTTCGCCGAGCCGCTCGATCTCGCGGTCCAGACGACTTAGTTCCGCCTCGGCCTGGGCGTGCAACGTACTCGAGCGGTTGAGGCGCTGGCGGGCCGTGACCGCCGCCTCGTCGGCCTGGCTGCGCCGCTCGCGGACCGGGCCCACGGCGTGCTGGGCGTGGCTCGCCGCGCTCTGGGCCTCTTCGACGGTCGAACGCGTCACGACCGCGCGTCCGGACGCCACGCGCCATCCCGACGAGGCGAAGCGGTCGCCCTCGCGGGTCACGATCACGAGGTCCGGGTTCGACACCGCCACCTCGATACCCGACTCCCAGTCGCTCGCGACGAAGGCCCGGCTGAAGAGCGCGTCGAGCACCCGCGTGACGTGCCCCGGCGATCCCGCGCGGGCACGGACCAGGGAACGCAAGGCCGTGCAACCCTTCGGCGCCGACGGTGTGGCGACGGTGCCCTCGCCGACAGGCAGGATGAGGCCGGCCCCGCCTTCGCGGCGAAGCGCCTCGAGAGCGGCCCGGGCGGACTTTCTCCCATCGACGACCATCGCACCCACGGAAGCTCCGGCGGCCGACTCCACCGCCCGTTCCCAGCCATTGTCGACTTCAATCAGATCGAGAAACGAGCCCAGCACGCCCTCGAGGTTGCCGATGATCGCGCGCCCGCCGGCTCCCGACAGTTCATCGAGCGCGCGAGCCAGAGCCTCGGCGCGGGCCTGAGTCCGAGCGGCGACGTCGGTCGCTTCTCGAAGCGCCTCGTCCGCCTCGCTGCGTTGGGCCTCGGCGCGCTGCGCCTCGCTCTGCGCATCGAGCCGCTCCTGCTCGGCGGCTTCGACGTCGTCCTGGGCCACGTTTCTCGCCACGAGAGCGTCGGCGCGCTTCAACGAAGCGTCGTGGTTCCGTTGCGAGGCGCCGTTGAGCCGGGTCGAGGCCCTGCGCTCGCTCTCGCGAAGCGAATTGAGCGAGCGCTCGAGCAGCTGCACTCGCTCGCGGGCGGCCTTCAGGGCCGCCTCGTCTCCCTCGCTCGAGGTCGAGCCCCACGTTGCCTCGAACTGCTCTTCGGCGGTCGTTGACGAGATCCGCGCCGAGTTGAGCTCGTCGCGCTGCGCGCCCAACTGCGACTCTTCGGCTTCGAGTTCCACCAGATCCGTTGCCAACTTCGCCGCGTCGGCTTCGAGCGTCGCGATGACGTTCTCATCCGCCGAGGCGATGAGCGCCATTCGCAGCGAACGTTCGCGCTCTTGGATGATCGACAGCGTCCCGCGGGCGCGCTCGCTGAGCCCCTGCAGCGTTCCGAGGGTGGAGGCGAGCATCTCCTCGCGTCGGCTGGCCATCTCCGCTGCGGCGGTCGTTGCCTGCGCGTCGAGGGTCACGAGTTCGCTGCGCAGTTCGCGCTCGCGCGACGACGTCCCCCCCAGCTCCTCTTCGAGTTGGTGGCGGCGACCCTCGAATGAGGTGAGGCGCGACGAGAACAGCGCGCGACGCGCGCGACGAAGGTCCTGCTCGACGTCCGAGTAGCTGCGCGCCGACGCGGCTTGACGTTCCAGGGGACGCATCTGGCGGCGCACCTCTCGAACGAGGTCACCCAGGCGCTCGAGGTTCTCCTGCGTCGAGCTCAATCTACGTTCGGCTCGTTCCTTTCGGCGGCGGTGCTTGAGGACGCCCGCCGCCTCTTCGATCACCGCGCGGCGGTTCTCCGAGCTCGAATTGAGAATCGAGTCGAGTTGGCCTTGTCCGATGATCATGTGCTGCTGGCGACCGACGCCAGAATCGCTCAGAAGCTCTTGCACGTCGAGCAAGCGGCACGTCGTCCCGTTGATGGCGTACTCGGAGTCGCCGTTTCGAAAGAGGGTCCGCGAGATCGTCACTTCGGCGCCGTCTACGGGCAGGCGTCCCGACGAGTTGTCGAGGGTGAGGGCCACCTCGGCGCGTCCGAGGGCCGGCTTGTTCACGGTGCCGGCGAAGATGACGTCGTCCATCTTCGAGCTGCGCAGCGCGCGCGTGCTCTGGGCGCCGAGCACCCACGTCACCGCGTCGACGACGTTCGATTTTCCCGAGCCGTTGGGACCGACCACGGCGGTGACACCGGTCTCGAACTCCAGAACAGTGTTGTCGGCAAAGGACTTGAAGCCCTTCATTGTCAATCGCTTAAGAAACACGCGTAGACGCTAGCAACCTTCTGGGGTCGCGTTCGGCGCTAACTCTGACACTTCTCGCAGAAGAACGTCGATCGCCCCCGCAGGGTGACGCGTTTGATGGGCAGGCGGCATTGGTGGCACGGAAGTCCCTCTCGGTTGTAGACCTGCAGGTACTGCTGGTACGAGCCTGGCTTGCCGTCGGGGTTCACGAACTGCTCGTCATCGAGCGTGGTGCCCCCGTGCTTGATCGCCTCGGTCAAGACCTCGGAGATCGCCCGGTGCAGTCGGCGGATCTCGATGGTCGAGAGAGACTCGGCCCGCCGGTCGTAACGCAGGGCGGCGGAAAAGAGCGACTCGTCGGCGTAGATATTGCCGAGTCCCGCGATGATGTCCTGATCGGTCAGGACGACCTTCAGCGACGTCGAGCGGCTGCGCATGATCGCGGCGAAGCGATCCCAGCCGATCTGGTCCTCGAAGGGGTCGATACCCAGGTGGGCGAGTTCGGGAATCTGGCGACGAAGGGTCAACCCATCGCCGCCGATCGACAGACGAGCGAACTTCGAGATCTCAACATCCACCCCTTCGGCGGGGGGAATCGAGACGTAGAGCTCGCCGAACGTCCTCGGATCGACGTAGCGCAGCTCCTCGCCCTGGGCGAAGGTGAAGACCACGTGCGTGTGCTTGGGCTTAGGATCCTTCGAGTTCTTGGCGCGAAGCAGCTGGCCGCTCATGCCGAGATGAATCACCAGATGATTGCCGTTGTCCAAGCCGAAGATCAGGTTCTTACCCAGACGCTGCGCACTCTTGATCGAGTGGCCTTCCAAGAGGGCACGAAAGTCCTTCGCGGTCTTGTGGCGTCGCACCACGCGTCCGTTCGTCACCGCCACGGTCTTGATCTTCTTGCCAATCAAGTCGCGCGCCAACGACGCGCGCACTGTTTCAACTTCGGGCAGTTCAGGCATCACTAAGCCCTTCCCACGCGGCCTCGGCTGCTTCAGTCTCCGCGCGTTTCTTTGATCGACCTCTTCCCGTCGCACGCAGCGCCGCGCCGACCGAAACCGTTGCATCGAACCTGGTGTCGTGCGACGGGCCGCTCGCCACCACCGTGTAGACCGGAACGCCGAGGCCGGCGGCCTCGGACCACTGGCGAAGGCGCGTCTTCGCGTCGAGCGTGTCGGGCGCCGAGGAGGCCCTCGTGACGTCGTCGGCGAGGGCCTCTTGAACGAAGGACCTCGCCGCTTCGTACCCCCGCTCGAGGTAGAGCGCGGCGACCACGGCCTCGAAGGCGTCGGCGAGTATCGAAGGACGCTCGAGGCCGTGCTCCTTCGCGACGCCCCTTCCGATGCGCATGTAGCTCGCGAGCTCCAAGCGGGTCGCGGCCCCGGCGAGGGAGTCCTCATTCACGACCCGCGAGCGAAGAACCGAACTGGCCCCTTCGTTGAGTCCGGGGTACTCGTGAACGATCACGTCGGCGATCGCCAGATCGACGACGGCGTCGCCGAGGAACTCCAGGCGTTCGTTCGATTCGCAGTCGTGCTCCGCCGCGTAACTCGAGTGGGTGACGGCCAACGCGAGCAACTCACTCTCGGGACTGAGTCCCAAGCGGAGAGCCAAGGCGTCCAGTGAGGAGAGCAACAGGCTCACGAACCCCGTTACGCCGTTTGCAGTTTGGCGACGACGTAATCGACAGCGTCGCGCACCGAGAGCAGGCCTTCGAGGTCCTCGTCGTCGATGTGGAAACCAGCCACGTGGCTGGAAAGGTTTTCCTCGAGCGCTTCGACCAGCTCGATGAGGGCGAGCGAGTCTGCTCCCAAATCGGTGAACGGAATATCCTCGGCGATTTCGTCGGGGCTCTTTTCGAGGATTTCGGCGAGCTGCTCGCGGACCAGTCCCAAAACTGCTGCCCTGTCGAGTGATGAAGCGTTCCCAGCGTCTGCGGTCATGACCACTCCTTTGTGTTGCTGCTCTAGATTACCGAGAAGCGGACCGGGCGTGGCCTGTTACTAGCTCTGATCAGGACGGATAGCCAAGCGCAGTTTCTCGACCACTCCGGCTTCGTCCATTTCGCCGGCCACGCGAAGCGCGTTCATGATCGCCGTCGCGTTCGAGGAGCCGTGGCTGATCACGCAGATGCCGTTCAGCCCGAGGAGCATGGCCCCGCCCTGGTTCTCGGGGTTGAGCTTGCCCACGATAGGCAGCAGGTACTCGGAGAGCACGTTGCCCGCAGCCTTGGTCTCATCGTTGGTCCCGATGACTCCGAGCACCGTCGAGAAGAAGAACTTCAGCGCACCCTCGAGCGTCTTCAGCGCGACGTTGCCGGTGAAGCCGTCGGTCACGACCACGTCGACCGGTGAAGGAATGAGGTCGCGTCCCTCGACGTTGCCGTGGAATTTCAGACTTCCGAGTTCGGCGAGCAGCGCGTGGGTCTCCTTCACGAGCGAGGTCCCCTTCGACGATTCCTCGCCGATCGAGAGCAGCCCGATCGTCGGAGTCTCGACCCCGTAGTGGGCCTGCACGAAGACCGATCCCATCTGGGCGAACTGCACCAGCATCTCGGCGGTGCACTCGGAGTTGGCGCCCGCATCCACGAGCACCGACGGGGTTCTCCCGGGATTAGGAATGGGGGTGGCGATACAGGGACGCACCACGCCGGGCAGTCGACCCATGCGAAGCAGCGCCGAGGCCATGGTCGCCCCGGTGTTGCCCGCCGACACCATGGCCGAGGCCTTGCCGTCGCGCACGAGCTCGGCGGCGCGCACGAGCGAGGAGTCCTTCTTCCTTCGCACACTTGCGGCGGGATCATCGTCCATCGCGATCACCTCACTGCACGCGAAGACTTCGAGACCCTGGGGATCCCCAATGAGTTCGGGGACGCCGACGAGGATGACCGAGAGACCCAACTCATCGACGGCGCGCTTGGCGCCCGCGATGATTTCACCGGGTGCGAAGTCACCTCCCATCGCGTCAAGGGCGATGGGCAGGGTCAACTTAGTTGACCTCGACGGCTACGCGATTCTTGTACCAGCCGCAGTTGGGGCACACGATATGCGGTAACTTGGACGTCGCGCACTGCGGGCAGACGCTACGGGCGGGGCGTGCCAAGCGCCAGTTCGCCGCGCGGCGGCTACGGGTCTTGGCTTTGCTGGTCTTGCGCTTTGGAACTGCCATCGATCTTCTCTTTCAACAGAACGGGCGTACCCGTCACACTTCTTTGGATTCGTCGGACTCGAAGTCCATGAATCGGAGTTCATCAAGTGTAGCCCAGCGCGCATCGACCGGGACCTGGCAGTCGCAACCGGCCTCATTTCGGTCAATTCCGCAGTGCGGGCAAAGGCCCTTGCAGTCCTCGCGACAGAGCGGCGCGAGCGGCAGGTCGAGGAAGATCGCGTCGTGGGCGAGCGGCGCCAGGTCCACGAAATCGTTCTCGACCAGGTAGGCGTCATCGTCACCGGGGCCGCGCAAGTCGACGAAACGCTCGTCCACGTTGACGATGCTCACCCCGAGGACCGGATTCGAACATCGCCGGCAGACCCCGTGCCACGGCGCCTCGACGAGGCCCTTTGCGCGCAGTCCCCCGCTGAAACTCTGGAGGGTGATGCGCACCTTCACCGTGGCTTCGGGAAACACGTCGGTTTCCACGGTTCCGCGGGCCGCAAATTCGTGGGGCTCGTCAAAGGGAGCTTGGAAGGATGCTTCGTAGGTCGAGGGAACGTCGCGCAGTAGCTGGGCTACTGGAACGAGGTAGGGCGAGGCCACGGCGGTTAGAAGGCGTCCTGATCAAAGAAGGACGACTCGTCAGCAACGGGTGGTTCGCGGTAGTCCGCGTCGAAGGCGGCGCTGTCGAACTCCGGCGCAGGCGCGGGCGCGGACTCGATCATCGACGTCGGAAGTCCCTGGGCGCTCAGACGCTCGCGGCCCGAGCGGGCGGTCTTCAAGAGCCGCTCGAGCACGATCTCGAAGTTGCCCAGCTTGCCGTCGATGAAGTCCTCGGACTGATTGATCATCAGGCGGGCTTGGGCCTGGGCTTCGGCGATGATCTGCTCGGACTTGAGCCGCGACTGGCGCACGATCTCGGTCTTATCGACCATGCGGGCGGCTTCGGCCCTCACCTGGTCCATCAGCTGCTGCGCCTTCTTCATCTCGGCGGCCATGAGCTCTTCACGGTCGCGCAGTGCCCAGCGGGCTTCTCGGATCTCCTCGGGCAGGCTGTGAAGGGCCTGCTCCAAGAGACCGAGAACCTCCTCGCGCGGCACGAGCGCCGAATTGGAGAGCGGCATCTGCTTGGCGTTCGCAACGAGCTCGACGAGCTCGCGAAGGTCGGATTCGATGTCGCGGCGCGCGTGTCGCCCCGAAGGCTCGATGAACTCTTCGGGATTGTCGTAACCGTCAAAGGACGTCATGGTCACCTCCGGGGAAAATTGCTTTCAACCGCTTGGCCACGGGCTTGGGAACGAACTGTGACACGTCGCCACCGTAGCGAGCGACCTCGCGAAGAAGACGCGAAGCGATGAAGGAATGACCCGAGCTCGTCGGAATGAAGAGGGTCTCCACGCCCGAAAGAGACCGGTTCATCTGGGCCATCTGGAGTTCGCTCTCGAAGTCCGACACCGCGCGAAGCCCCTTGACGATGGCGGTCGCGCCGACGTCGCGGGCGACGTTCACGAGCAAGGTCGAGATCGACACGATCCGGACGTTGCTTATGTGCGCGCAGGACTCGGCGATCATCTCGCGTCGTTCTTCGAGGTCAAACATGGCTTCGGACTTCTGTGGATTGCGGATCGCGGCGACCACGATCTCGTCAAAGATGTGCGACGCCCGCTCGACGACCTCGAGATGGCCGTTGTGGAAAGGGTCGAAAGAGCCCGGGATCAGTCCAACCGTCACTCGTCATCCCCTTCGTGCGGCTCCAACATCGTTACGAGCGTAGTGCCGTAACGCTTGGTTTTGGTAACGATCCATCCCGGCAGGGCGTCCATATGGCGGTCATTTTCGATGATCACCCGCGACGCCACGACCCCGCGCAGCAAAGCTCCTAGGTCGAGCGGCCCGTAGGGCGGGTCCGCGAGGACCAGGTCGAGATCGTCCGGAGGCTGCCAGACCGGCAGCGTGGAACGGACGAAGACCGCCTCGCCCTTCAAGTGCAGGGGTTCGAGATTGGCCTTGGCGGCGATCAGGCACGCCGGATCACTGTCGACGAAGTAGACCTTGGCCGCACCGCGCGACATTGCCTCGATCCCGAGGGCGCCGGATCCGCAGTAGAGATCAACGACCACGAGGTCGACCAGTCCGCCGCGGCTCTCGAGCATCGAGAAGATCGCCTCGCGGGCGTAATCGGTCGTCGGGCGCACCGTCGCGGGAAGCTTCGCCTTTAGCGGACGTCCCCGGGCCGCACCACCAATCACTCGCACCCCACAAGGGTAGGCGCTCGCCGCCCTAGGACTTGAACAGGTAGTCCGCCTCTTCGTCGTCGACGAAGAGGCGCAGTTCGTCGACCATCTCGGGCTCACCCGACAGTCCGTCGCGAGAGACCATGACAGAAGCGACATCGCGCGCCGCGAGGAGCAGATCCTCGTCGTTGCGCAGCGACGCCAGGCGCAGGTCGCTGCGGCCGCGCTGGCGGGCGCCGAGCAGCGTTCCTTCACCGCGCAGATCAAGGTCAATCTCGGCGAGGGCGAACCCGTCGGTGGAATCGACCAGGGCCTGGAGGCGGATGGCTCCCTCCTCGTTGGGCGGGGTGCCGAGCAGGTAGCAGTAGCTCTGGGCGCTCCCGCGTCCGACCCGGCCCCGCAGCTGGTGCAACTGGGCGAGGCCGAAGCGCCACGCGTCCTCGATCACGATCACGCTGGCTTCGGGCACGTCGACGCCCACTTCGATCACCACGGTCGCCACGAGCACGTTGAGCTCGCCCGCCCGGAACTGGGCCATCACCTCCTCCTTCTCCAGTCCCTTCATCTGACCGTGGAGCAAGCCAACGCTGAGCCCCCTCAGCTCTTCGAGCGCGAGGCGCGTGCGCTCCTCGACCGCGCTCGTGGCTTCCACCCGGTCCGATCCCTCAACGAGGGGGCAGATCACGAAGGCGCGGCGACCCGCCTCCACCTCGTCGCGAACCATCTGCCAGCAACGGCGCACGTCGTCTTCGTCCTTCGCCCACTCGGTGATGACGGGGATTCTCCCCACGGGCATTTCGTCGAGCACCGACCGGTCGAGGTCGCCGAACACGACCATGGCGGCGGTGCGAGGAATGGGGGTTGCCGTCATCACCAAGAGGTCCGGATCGGCCTGCTCGTCGGAGTGGCTCCGTCCCTTGTCGCGCAGGGCGGCGCGTTGTTCGACCCCGAAGCGGTGCTGCTCGTCGATCACGATCGCACCGAGCGCCTTGAAGCGGACGTCGTCGGTCAGCAGCGCGTGCGTGCCAACGACCACGTCAACCGAACCGTTTCGCAGGCCGTCGAGCACGAACTGACGTTCCCTCGACTTCACGCGCCCCGTCAGGAGCTGGATCGAGAGCGGGCGCTCTCCCCCGAGGACCGACGGGTCGCTCTTGGTGAGTCCTTGAAGGTCGCTGCGAAGCGACGCGAGGTGCTGCTCGGCGAGCACTTCGGTGGGCGCCAACAGGGCGCCCTGACGTCCCCCGTCGATGGCGGCGAGCAGCGCCGTCAGCGCGACGACGGTCTTTCCCGATCCGACGTCGCCTTGCAACAGGCGGTGCATTGGCAGCGCGGAGGTCATGTCACGGGCGATCTCTTCGAGGACCCGACGCTGGGCGCCAGTGAGCGCGAAGCGGTGGCCGGCGAGGAACCGGCGCACGAGCGAAGACGACGGCGAGCTCAACGAGCCGGGCTCGACGTCGAGGTCGTCGAGCGCGAAGGGATGGCGGATTCCCGCCGAGCTCTCCTCCAGTCGCCTTCGTCGAAGGGCCAGCAGCAACTGCAGACGCAGGAACTCGTCGAACGCCAATCGCCGCCGGGCCGGAGCGACCTCCTCGATTTCGTTCGGTAGATGTATCCCCCAGTAGGACTGGGTTCGCTCGACGAGCCCGAGTTCGTCACGCACCGACTTGGGCAACGGGTCGAGCAGCGGCCCGGCGCGGCGAAGCGATTCGTCGATGAACCCGCCGATCTCCCAGCTCGTGAGACCCGCCTTGCCCGACGCCGGATAGATCGGCACGACCCGTCCGATGCGAGAGAGGTCGCGTTCCTCCCCCGAGGGACCGACGATGACGTCGACCACCGGGTTGGTCATCTGGCGTTGCCCCTTGTACTCGGTCACCTTGGCGAAGAACAGCGCCTGGACGCCCACCGCCAGCTGACGTTCTCGCCAGGCCTGGTTGAAGAACACCACCTTGATGGATCCGCCGTCGTCGCTCACCGTCACCTCGACCATGACCTTGCCCTGCTTCGTGCGACGGCTCGAGACCTTCCTCACCTCGCCGAAGACCGCGGCCTCCTCACCAACGGTGAGGTCGGAAAGGTCGACCCGCTTGGTGCGGTCGATGAACCGGCGCGGGTAGATGGTCAACAGGTCGAAGACACTCTCGATACCGAGCGACGTCAGCGCTGCGGTGCGCTTCTCGCCCACGTGGCGCAGTTGGCTTACCGGGACGTCGCCCAGCTGGCGTAGTCGGCGAGGTCCCGATTCACTCACTCGATGCCGAAGTAGTAGGGATAGAGCGGCTGGCCGCCGTGGTGGACCTCCACGCTGAGCTCGGGGTACTCGTCGGCGACGAACTCGGTGATCCGTCGCGTGTTCGCCGGAGTCGAACCGTCACCCTCGATGATCGTGAGGAGCTCGTGCTCGGGCCGTATCAACTGGCTGAGCAACTGATTACTCGCCACGGCGATCGAATCGGCGATGGAGCGCACGCCCTTCGTCCCGAGACCGATCCAGTCGCCGGCGCGGACCTCGCCGGCGTCGGTCGTGGTGTCGCGTACTGCCTGGGTGACTTCACCGGCGACAACGTTGCCCGCCGAGGCGCCCATGGCCTTGGCGTTCTGCTGCGCCGTGGCGTCGGGGTCGTAGGCCAGCAGCGCCGCGAAGCCCTCGACGATCGAATTGGTCGGCACGACCGTCACGGTCTGATCGACGAGCCCGTCCACCTGCTCGGCGACCGGGCGAATGTTCTTGTTGTTGGGCAGTATGACGACCTGGCTCGATCCGGTTGCCTTCACCGCCTCGACGAGATCGGCCGTCGAGGGGTTCATGGACTGGCCGCCCTTCACGATGGCCCGAACGCCGAGCGTGCGAAAGATTCGCCCCACGCCTTCTCCGACGACCACCGCCACCACCGAGGTCGCGGGCGCGGGTTCGCTCGCGACGTCGGGTTCGGGCTCGGCGGTCGCCTCACGCACCCAGCGTTCCTCGATGACCTGCTCGGTGAGGTCGGTGATGCGAATCTCGCGAGGGCGGCCCGCGTCCAGGGCGGCTTCGATGCAGGCGCCGATTTCGTCGGTGTGGATATGGCAGTTGTAAAGACCGTCACCACCAACTATGACGATCGAGTCGCCGAGGCCCGACCACACCTCTCGAAAGGCGTGCATCTTGGAGTCATCGGCGTCGAGGAGGTACATGACCTCGTAGCGCAAGTCGGCGATGTCGCCGTCGCCGTGGGTCGGCGGCTGCTCGTGCACGTGCACGACGATCGAATCGAGGGGCGGCGCCTCGGGCAGCGGATCGTTCGCGACGACGTGGCAGAGGGCGTCGAACCACAGCAACAGACCGGCGCCGCCCGAATCGACGACCCCGGCCTGCTTCAGGACCGCCAGTTGCTCGGGCGTGTAGGCGAGCGCCACTTTCGCGCGCTCGCGCGCCGCCCTCGCCAGGGAGCTGAGCGACGTGGTGTCGCTTCTCGCGCCTTCGGCCCCGGCACGGGCGATGGAGAGAATCGTCCCCTCGACCGGGCGAACGACGGCCTGGCGGGCGAGGTTGTCCGCGTGCTCGAACGATTCGGCCAACAGCTCGGCACCGACTTCACCGTCCTTGGGGAACTTCTCGACGAGCCCGCGCAGCAACTGGGACAGGATGACGCCCGAGTTGCCCCGCGCCCCCATCAGGGATCCGTGGGAAATAGCCCGGCTGACCAACTCCATGGGGGCGTCGACGTCGAGGGCATCGAGCTCGGCGATGACCGATTGAATCGTCAGGGTCATGTTCGTGCCGGTGTCGCCGTCGGGCACGGGATAGACATTGAGGCGGTTGATGACCTCCTTGTGCGAGCGCAGAAGCTCGCCAAACGTGCATATTGCGGCTCGCAGTTGGCCGGCGGACAGCGTCGTCGTAGAGGTCATTGATAGCGATGCTACAATGGTCATTCGGTTTATACCGGCGGCCGCGAGAAGCGGGGCTGGGACAAAGGAGAAAGTTCATCATGGCATCAGTCTGCGAAATCTGCGGCAAGAAGCCGTCGTTCGGCATGAACGTCTCACACTCCCACCGTCGCACCAAGCGCCGTTGGAACCCGAACATTCAGCGCGTGCGCGCGATCGTCGGTGGGACGCCTTCGCGCGTGAACGTCTGTACCGGTTGCCTGCGCTCGGGCAAGGTCACCAAGCCAGCCCGTCGCAAGAGCGTCGCCTAGCCTTACGGCTCGCTAGAGCCGGTGCTGCCAACCTCGTCGTTCGAAATCCTCGCCCCGTAGCGTGCGAACCTTCGCGTCCGCAACGACTCGACCAACGCTCAGCGGGGCCCTTAGGCCGCGGTCGAGAAAGATCATCCGCAGCCGATCCGGATCGCTCGTCACGATGAGCAACTCGTAGTCTTCCCCGCCGCTGATCGCTTCTTCGGGCGTGGCGCCCCGCGCAACCGGGATCTCGACGAGCTCGAATCCTACCTTGGACGCGTCGGCCAAACGGTGCAGATCAATTCCAATACCGTCGCTCAGGTCCATCATGGCGCTGGCGCCGGCGCTTCGCGCGGCGACGCCTTCGCTCAAGCGGGGCCAGGGACGGCGATGGGCGACGACCAGTTCATCGTCGAGCGAAGCACCCTCGCGGCGTCGGCGAAGCCCGGCGGCCGAGCGGCCGAGCGGACCGGTCACCAGGATCTCGTCGCCGGCGCGGGCACCGCTTCGAAGCACCGCCCCGCGGCCCGGGCACTCCCCGAACACGGTCACGGCGACCGAAACGTCGTGGGCGGTGGTGAGGTCCCCCCCGACAATAGGACAGCCGGTCATCGCGGCGGCGTCGGCTATCCCGCGATGCAACTCCTCCAAGTCCGTACCCACCGGCGAGCTGACGGCGATGACCGCGCCCCGCGGGCGCCCGCCCATCGCCGCGAGGTCCGACACCGCCGAGGCCAGGGCCTTATATCCCAAGTCCTCCAGTGGAAATAGCTTCTCATCAAGGTGAACGCCCAGTACCGCGATGTCGGTGCTGATCAGCGCTTCGCCGACAAAGGGGGCCAGCACCGCCGCATCGTCGCCAATGTGGGTTTCTCCCTTGGGGACAGTGTGGCGCCCCACGATTGTGACGATACGCTCCAATACGTCGTCTTCACGTCGGGCGCGCTCCCCCGTGAGGGCAGATGGGTCTACCGGCGTGGGCATGACTCTATAGTTCTAGGTCACCGTCGCAAGGACGCGGCGGATTGGAAGTGGAGGGACCATACGTGACGTATCCGACCCGTAACAAGAAGTTGATCGACTGGGTTGAAGAGGTAGCGCAGCTCACTACACCCGATCGTATCCAATGGTGCGACGGATCCGCGCAGGAGTACGACGATCTGTGCCAACTTCTCGTCGACCAGGGAACCTTCACCAAGCTCGCAGACGCCAAGCGTCCGAACAGCTACTACGCGACCTCGGACCCGGGCGACGTCGCCCGTGTCGAGGACCGTACGTTCATCTGCTCCGAGCGCGAGATCGACGCCGGCCCGACCAACAACTGGTGCGAGCCTTCCGAGATGCGCGACAAGCTGAAGCCGCTTTTCAAGGGCTCGATGAAGGGCCGCACCATGTACGTGGTCCCCTTCTCCATGGGGCCCCTCGGATCCAGGATCTCGCACATCGGCGTCGAGATCACCGACTCGCCCTACGTCGCGGTCTCCATGCGCATCATGACGCGCATGGGCACGGGCGCCCTCGACGTTCTGGGCGATGACGGAGCGTTCGTGCCGTGCCTGCACTCGGTGGGCATGCCGCTCGAGGCGGGACAGCCAGACGCCAAGTGGCCGTGCGACGCCGAGAACAAGTACATCGTCCAATTCCCCGAGACCCACGAGATCATCTCGTACGGCTCGGGCTACGGCGGAAACGCCTTGCTCGGAAAGAAGTGCTTCGCCTTGCGCATCGCGTCGGTGCTCGCGAGGGACGCCGGCTGGCTCGCCGAGCACATGCTGATCTTGAAGCTCACGAATCCGGCCGGCGAAGCGCGTTACGTCGCCGGGGCATTTCCGAGCGCGTGCGGCAAGACGAACCTGGCAATGCTCATTCCCACGCTGCCGGGCTGGAAGGTCGAGACTATCGGTGACGACATCTGCTGGATGAAGCCGGGAGCTGACGGGCGGCTGTACGCAATCAACCCCGAGGCGGGCTTTTTCGGCGTCGCGCCGGGAACGAACATGCACACCAACCCGAACGCGATGCTCTCGATCGAGGCGAACACCATCTTCACGAACACCGCGCTCACCGCCGACGGCGACGTGTGGTGGGAGGGAATGGGCGAGCCACCGGCGGGCCTCACCGACTGGAAGGGCCAGCCCTGGTCGAAGGAGTTGGGCACGCCCGCCGCGCACCCGAACTCGCGCTTCACCGCCCCAGCGGGACAGGACCCTTGCATCGCCCCCGAGTGGGAGGACCCGGCCGGGGTGCCCATCGACGCGATCCTCCTTGGCGGGCGTCGTGAGAGCGTCGTGCCCCTGGTGTTCCAGTCGCGCAACTGGGAGCACGGCGTGTTCCTCGGCTCGATCATGGCTTCGGAGACGACCGCGGCGGCGACCGGCGCAGTGGGCAACCTGCGTCGCGACCCCTTCGCCATGCTGCCGTTCTGCGGCTACAACATGGCCGACTACTTCAGCCACTGGCTGGGCTTCGCGGAACGCTTCGACGAGGACAAGCTGCCGAAGATCTTCTACGTGAACTGGTTCCGCAAGGGCAACGACGGCCGGTGGCTGTGGCCCGGATACGGCGAGAACAGCCGCGTGCTCGAGTGGGTGTTCGACCGCTGCGCCGGCAAGGCCGAAGCTGTGGAGACGGCTATTGGCTACGTGCCGACGCACTCGGCGATCAACGTCGAGGGGCTCGACGTCTCGAAGGCCGATATGGTCGAACTTCTGACGGTGCACGACGACGATTGGCGCCGCGAGGTGCCGAGCATCAGAGAGCACTACGCCCAGTTCAAGGACCGTCTGCCCGTTCAGTTGACCAAGGAACTCACAGACCTCGAGGCTCGACTCTCCTAGGAGTGAACACCCGCGGGCCACGGCCCGCGGGTGTTATTCGGCGGTTTCGGCGTCGGCGACGATGAGGCGTGGGCCCGACGGCCAGTCGAAGTAGCGCCAGGTCCAGTTGATCATCACGCGAAGCCGGTTGCGGAATCCGATCAGGTACCAAAGGTGCAGGCTCAACCACGCGAGCCAGCCGGCCGTCCCCTTCACCACGGTGCCGCCCGGGAGCTTCGCGATGGCGGCGTGGCGGCCAATCGTGGCCATGATGCCCTTGTTGCGGTACCTGAAGGGCTTCGTGGGTTCGCCCTTGACGACACGCAGGATCTGCTCGGCACAGTGACGGCCCGACTGCATGGCGACCGGGGCCAGTTGCGGGCAGAAGGTGCTCTCGTCAAGCGGCACGGCCGCGGCGTCGCCAACGGCCCACACGTTCTCACTCTCGACCAGGCGAAGGTCGGTCATGACCCTCGCTCGCCCACCGGGGCCGGACGTGACCTGGAGGTCATGGGCGAGGGTGCCACTCGCGGTCACGCCCGCGGCCCAAATGACTGCCGCGACCTTGAGCCGCTCGCCGTCGGCGAAGCGGATCGCCCGCTCCTCGACCTCGACCACGGAGCGGCCGAACTCGATCTCCACGCCCATTTTCTCGAGTTCCTTGAACGCGTACTCGCTGGCCTTCTCGGGAAACGGCGTGAGCAGTCGAGGCGCCATGTCGACGAGCATGACGCGAACTCGTGACGGGTCGATGCGCAGGCCGTCTCGCTTGATGACGGTGCGGATCAACTCGGAAAGCGCGCCCGAGGTCTCGACGCCCGTCGGTCCGCCGCCCACGATGACGAAGTTGAGGGAGATTGGAGAGGTGTCGGCGCTGGCGTCGGCCTCTTCCAGCGAGATCAGCAGACGGTTTCGTAGCCTTCGCGCGTCGGCCAGTGAATACAGCGGCATCGCGAACCGCGAGGCGCCCGGAATCCCGAAGAACGCGGCGGTAGCCCCGGTCGCGACCACGAGGTGGTCGAAGGCCATCTCGGACTCGTCTTCGAGGACGACGACGCTGCGTGCGTGGTCGACCTCGCGGACCTTGGCGTGGCGAAATCCGATGTTCTTGGCCTTGCCAAAGATGGTACGGATGGGATAGGCGACTTCCGCCGGTTCGAGCATGGCGGTGGCCACTTGGTAGAGCAGAGGAAGGAACGTGTGGAAATTGTGCTTGTCGACGATGGTGACGCGCACGTCTTTGTTGGCGAGCCCGCGCGCCGTCGCTATGCCGGCGAAGCCGCCGCCGATGATGACCACATGTGGCAGGTGCGAAAAATCCGGAAACTCTGAAGCGGGATGCGGAGCCATCGCCATATCTGCCCTAAGCATACTTCTCGATCAATCAATGCAATTCATTGATGGGCGAATCGCCGGCCCAGGCCGTACACCAGTCCCGAAGCCAGCATCAGTGCGGCGAGAAGCCCGTCGCCGGTGGAAAACCCCAGGGCGATTCCTACGGGGATCACCGCTCCGATGACCCAAAGGAGCTGTTGGCGAACGGCGAAGCGGGCGAACGTCCGACCCTGGGCCCCGGACGGAACGAGGCGTTGGGTGATGGCATCGAAGCTCGGCTGGGTCACCGACGCGCAGGCTCCCAGCCACCCGGCGAGCGCCACCTGGTCGACCAGCGACGGATGGAGGGACGCGACGCCGGCGCCGAGACCGGTGGCGATCAGCGACAAGGTCAGCAGCGTCGACTCGGGCACGGCATTGCGGACCCTGGTGACGATTCCGAGTCCGACCAGGGCGCCGACACCGCTGATGGCGAGCGCGAACGCGAACCAATCGAGACCGGCGTCCGCGCGGCGCAGTCCAAAGGCGAGGAGGAACGTCGCGAAGCCCACGGTGAAGCGCATGAGTGCCGAGGCGGCGAGTCCCCACGAGACCTCGACGTCGCCCATCGGATTGAGCGCGTTGAGGTCACGTTCGGCCTGGGAGAGCGACGTCATCTCCTCGCGAACGGCCTTGGCGGGACGCTGCAACCGCACGCTCGCCACCGTCGCGCCGATGAAGACGAGGGACGCCGCGATCAGCACGCTCGGCGCGCCGATGCCCTTCAAGAGGCCCGCTCCCACCGAACCCGCGATCAGACCGACCAGCGTGCCGAGGAGCGTCAGCTGGGCGTTGAAGCCAGCGAAGCCCCTCTCCTCTTTGACCCCGCGCGCCGGCCACCCCGATTCGCCCACTTTCGCGGCGTGCTCTCGGAACTGGTCCGTTCGGGCCATCTCGGGCACCAACGCACCCCGCGTGACGACGTACAACTTCGATGAGACGAGGACGAGGAACGCCTCGGGGTAGAGCCAGAGCGAGTTCAGATGCTGGCTCATTGACCAGCAGAGAAGGACGCGAAGCCCGGCCGAGAGCGCCACCAAGATCCGCCTTCCGTTGGCGGACCGGTCAATGAGCGGACCGAGCAGGGGCGAGACGACGGCGAAAGGGGCAATCGTCAAGAGCAGATACGCCAGCACCTTGCCCTTCGCCTCGGTCGGTGATACCGAGAAGAAGAGGGACCCCGCGAGCGAGACCGTGACCAGAGTGTCGCCCGCCATCATGAGGACGTGCACCAGGGCGAGACGACCGAAGGCCGTGGTCTGATCAAAAAGGTCCTGCGCCGAGGCCCAAGCCAACGAGGCAAATCCACGACGATGCACGATACTGAGCGTAGGTGATTGACCAAGATCTCGTGAGTCACGCCCGCGCGCGCAACCGCTCTTCCGCTACCGCGCGCGCGACGTCACCCCTCGTGGAGCACACCTTCTCAGTGCGCGAAGCGCCGGCTCCGTGAGACGACGAGGAAGTTCGACAACGGCGGACTTGGTGAAGTTGCGTCGTTGCGCCACCGCTCCCCCAGGAACGCGTGCCGGATTCGTGGAGTGAGCGGCGCGAGCACGCGCTCGCGTCTTGACGTACCAATCGGGGAATGCTGCACATGGGGGATGGTCATGTTCGTAGGCACCTTGTGGAAGCCTCGCCGCTTTCGCCCGAGCAGTTGAATCGGATGATGCGGGTGGGGGAAGGCCGAGGCTGATGCCGCGAGCAGCGCCAGTGCGGAAAGGGTGTGCTGGCACATCTTCAGCGGTTCTTCCGATGGCTTCACGGTGTCGAAGGTTCCCGAGCCGGGGTGAATCGAGCCTTCGAACTCGAGCGAAGCCTCACCCCTGGCGAGTCCCTGAAGTTCGAGCCGGCGATCCTGCCCGACCTCGAGGCTGGCCCGCCCGCCAACATCATTCGTCACCGCTAGTTCGAGAAACAGCCACGCTCGTAGACGTAATGGGGCATGATCTTGGGCGAGCACACCTTCCCCCTCAACGACACCCTCCACCTCTGTTGAGCGACGTCGAAGTGCAGCACCTCGGTGACACCGATCGCGTGCACACCGCTGCCGATTGTCGCCCACATGTAGGCCCAACCGTCCTCGCAGGCGTAGTCGGCGACCGCGGTCACCGGCAAGGGTCCGGTGAACGGCGCGCTGAGCGCCGACACCGAGCACGGCGTCTCCAACGGCGCGAAGGAACTGGTCCCACGGGGACGATATACGGCCACAACCAGCGCCGCGACGACCAACAACGACAGGAACAAGCGAAAGAGCCTCACGACTGCAGTTCAGCACACCGGACGTGGCGCTGACCTACTCCTTGTTCAAGAGGCTCATCAGGAGCACCGCTATTGAATTCTCCCATTCAACGGGATCGATGGGAGTCGAGGATACATCGTCAATCACTCGGCCCACGAGAAGAGATTGGAGGACCACAGAAATCGAGTGCGCTGAGACGTCACTGCGCAGCCACCCCCGGTCCTGGCCGTTCTGAACGAGATTCGACAACTCCTCGGTCACCCCCTGCTGGGTGACACCGATGAGGTCTCGCAGTTGGGGCCGGGTCAGGGACGCCGCCACGATTCTCACCCGAATTGAGCGCCGCCTGATGCGTTCAGGTCCCGAAGAAAATGTCCCGGTCAGGGCCGACATGTTTGCGACGTATTCGCCCAGGCTGTTGGAGGTCTCGCTGACAGCCCTGAGGATCCTTATGTCTTCGGCTGCGAATTGGGAGAACAGCATGTTGTAGGCCGCATCGATCACCCCCTCTCGCGAGCCGAAGTGGTGGTAGACCGAGCCGTAGTTGACTCCGGTCGCTTCACATACTTCCGGTATACGAATCAACGACTCGTCACTGTTCAACAGCCGCTCGCCAACCTCGTCAAGCACCGCTTGCATGACGGGGGCCGATCGGCTCTGCTTAACCACCCGTACAATTTATCGTGTTTGCGCATTGAACAGCGAGGAAACAGGTCGTCGATGGGGACTACCAACCAGTAATCCCATACGGCGCAACGAAATGACCCGGTGCCGGTAGGGTCACTGGAAGTTTCACCCCCCCCCACCGAAGTGTCGCGAGGAGTTCGCCATGGCCGACCAACAACGTCTCGAACCGGCGCTCATCAAGGTGGGGGTCGTTGTTGTCCTGGGAACGATCATGTCCATCCTCGACACCACGATCGTGGCCGTGGCCCTCCATACGCTGAGTGGAGACTTCAAAGTCGATTTCTCGACAGTCCAGTGGGTCACGACTGGCTACCTTCTGTCGCTCGCCATAGTGATCCCCGTGTCGGGATGGGCCATCCACCGCATCGGGGCCAAGCCGGTCTACATGGTGTCGCTCGCTCTCTTCGTGGTCGGTTCGATCCTCTGCGGTTTCGCGTGGTCCGCGACGAGCCTGATCTTCTTTCGGGTCCTCCAGGGATTGGGTGGCGGAATGATCATGCCGGTGGGCCAGTCGATCATGGCCCGGGCCGCCGGACCCCATCGGATGGGGCGAGTGATGGGGATCATCGGCGTTCCCCAGCTGCTCGGACCCATCCTCGGACCGGTCCTCGGAGGCGTGATCGTCTCCAACACCTCGTGGCGCTGGATCTTCTTCGTGAACGTGCCGATCGGGATACTCGCGCTCTGGCTCGCGAAGGACTTCCTGCCCAGGTCCGAACGCGACAACGAGCACCGCTTCGACCTGCTCGGCTTCCTCCTTCTGTCGCCCGGGTTGGCGTTGCTCGTCTACGGACTCTCCCAAGTCGCCGACCAGGGAGGATTTCGCGGAGCGGCCGTGTGGGACAGCCTCGTCGCCGGCGTGGTTTTGATCGTGCTCTTCGTACTGCGTTCCACCAAGGCCCTCGAGCCGCTCATCGACATGCGCCTCTTCAAGGATCGAACCTTCTCGGTCGCGGCCATCGGCATCTTCCTCACCGGTGCCACGCTCTACGGCACGATGTTCCTGCTTCCGCTCTACTACCAGGTGGACCGCGGCGACGCGGCGTGGAAAGCCGGCCTGATGATGGCGCCCAGGGCATCGGGGCGGCGATGGTCATGCGTTTCGCCGGGTCGCTCTCGGACCGGCGAGGTCCGAGGTACGTCGCGGTCTTCGGTATGGCGTTGTTGGCGCTCGGAACCTTCTTCTACACCAGCGTCACGGCCACGTCGAGCTACTTCCTCTTGGGTCTCGCCCTCTTCGTGCGGGGCATCGGGCTCGGTTTTGGAATGATGCCGGTCTTCGCGGCTTCCTATCGCAACTTGACCCACCAGAACGTCCCGAAGGCCACGTCAGCGACAAACATCATCCGCCAAATCGGGGGGTCACTCGGCGTCGCGGTCTTCGCGGTCGTGCTGCAGACGCAGATCGCGCAGCGATTCCCGAGGACCGGCGCGCAACTCGAAGCGGGCCTCGTCACCCCCACGATGAATGACCTCCAGAGAATCGCGACAGCGTTCGGCCATTCGTTCTGGTGGTCGTTTGGAACGTGCGTCATCGCGATCGCGCCGGCGTTCTTCCTGCCCAACGAGGGCATCGCCAAACGCGACGGTGCTGCGGCCATCGCGCAGCCGGCCGCGGACTGAACTCGCTCAACTTCGAATGGCCCTCACGCCAAAACCGGTCCGGCAAGTAATCATCGCCAGCGCGCGGCCCGGGCGCGTTGGGCCCACGATCGCCCGGTGGTTCTACGATATTGCCGCCACGTAGGAGGACTTCAACGTCGAACTGGTCAACCTGGCGACCTATGACCCGCCGACCTTCAACGAACCCAATCCCCCGGTCACTGGGGAGTGCGAATTCGACTACACGAAGAAGTGAGCCGCCAGCGTGGCGCGCGTGGACGCGCTCGTCTTCGTCTTCCCCGAGTACAACCCCAGCTTCAACGCGGCCATAAAGAACGCAATTGACTGTCTGCGCAACCAGTGGCGATACTGACGCCGGCGTTGCGGGTAATCCGCCCGCAGAGTTGTGCCCGCCGCATCTTGTGCGCGACGCCGTTCAACGACGTCGACTTTCGGACCTCTTCGCGCATCATGATCTGCACGCACCGGCACCTTCGCGACGCCGCCATGGGCACGCGCACCGTTGGAGTGCCCGTCATCGAGCTATCCCTATGATGAAAACCATGACGCAGCCAACGCAGATCTCGGCCGCTCCGGTCATCGTCACAACGAACCTCACCAAGGTCTACGGCGGCGCGGACTTTCGCGCCGTTGACGAACTCAACCTCTCGGTCTCGCCCGGTGAGATTTTCGGTCTCCTCGGCCCCAATGGCGCCGGTAAGACAACGGTCGCCGGCATGCTCACGACGCGAGTCATTCCGACATCCGGATCGGCGGTAGTAGCCGGGGTCGACGTCGTCCAGCATCCCGCCATCGCCAAGCAGTTCCTCGGCGTCGTCTCGCAGGTCAACACCCTCGACCGCCAACTCACGGTCTGGGAGAATCTCTACTTCCACGGCCGCCTCTTCGGCATCGGCGCCGCCGAATCGCGCGAGACCTCCGACCGCCTGCTCGAGCAGTTTCAGCTGGCCAAGTGGGCCAAGGCGTCCGTCTACGCGCTCTCGGGCGGCATGGCGCAACGCCTCATGGTGGCGCGTTCGATCTTCCATCGTCCCGCCGTGCTCTTCATGGACGAGCCCACCGCCGGCCTCGATCCCCAGAGCCGCCTCGCACTCTGGGAGATTCTCCAGCAGTTAAACGCCGACGGGCAGACGATCCTTCTGACGACGCACTACATGGAAGAGGCCGATCAGCTCTGCAATCGCGTGGCGATCATGGACCACGGCAAGATCCTGGCGTTAGATACCCCGGACGGACTCAAGCGCTCGGTCGGGGTCGACACGATCGTCACCATCAAGACGTCCGGGAACCTCGCCCTCCTCGCCTCAGTCCTCGAAGAGAAAGTCGAGGGCGTCACCCACAGCCGCCTCATCGAAAAAGGCGTGGAACTTCACGTGACCGGTGGCGAGCGGCTGCTCGCGCGAGTGGTCGCCGCCGCCGAAGCGAACGGGTTCCACGTCGCAGACCTGTCGGTCGCGGAGCCTTCGCTGGAGACGGTCTTCATCAACCTCACCGGCAAGGAGCTGCGCGACTAATGGCTACCCACGAAGTCCAAGCGGACCACCACATCACGGTTGGCCCGCGCCGATCCTCCCTCTCGGCGAGCCGTGCCGCGTTCGGGGCGCTCCTGTTGCGCGACGTCACGGTGCTGAGAAAGGACTTCGGGATCTTCCTCCTTCGAACGATCATCCAGCCGTTTCTTCTCTGCTTCGTGTTCCTCTTCGTCTTTCCAAAGATCGGCCAGTCCGTTGGCAGCGGCGGTCCGGCGGACGCCGCAAGCATCTTCGCCACCGTGCTCGTGGCCGGGGTTGTCGGGATATCAATCATGTTTCAAGGAGTGCAGTCGGTGGCGCTCCAGATGTCCCAGGAGTTCGGCTTCACGCGCGAGATTGAAGACCGCGTGCAGGCGCCGTGCCCGATCTGGCTGGTGGCCGTGGAGAAGGTGATCTCTGGGGCGATCCAAGGGATGATCTCGGCCGCGATCGTCCTTCCGATCGCGTCGATCGTGCACGCGAAAGGCGTCGAGGCGAACATCTCGATTCATTGGCTCGTCTTGATCACCGTCGTCCCGCTCGCCTGCATCGCGATGGGATCGCTCGGGTTGGTGCTCGGCACGAGCTTCGAACCTCGAAACATCGGACTGATGTTCGGTTTTGTGATCCTTCCCATCACGTTCCTCGGCGGCACGTACTACCAGTGGAACCGTCTCGCGCCGGTGAAGGTTGGCGCGTGGCACTGGCTGCAGACGATCGTGCTCGTCAATCCCCTGCTCTACGTCAACGAAGGCATGCGCGCGGCGTTCACCGACGTCCCCCACATGCACCTGTACGTGATCTACCCCGTGCTCATCGCATTTTGCGTCGGCTTCCTTTCGCTCGGCCTACACAACTTTCGCCGGCGCGTGCTTTCCTAGCCCCGATCGGATTCGCCAGAGCCCAGCTCTGCGCCGGGCGAGCCCGGCGTGTCTAACATCTCTTCTCGTGGAACCCGCCCGCCTGTTCGATCGACGAGGGCTCCTCCAGCTCGGTGCGGTGGCGGGAGCCGCGACCGGAGCCGTGCTGCTCGGTGGCTGCGTTGGCCGGCTCCCGGCGCCGACAACTACCACGACCACGCTCGGCCCACCCGCTCCGTCGGACTGGCAGGCGCTCGCGGCGTCGCTCACCGGCACCCTGGTGCTATCGACGAACCCCGCCTGGCAACTTGATCGGCTCCTCTACAACTCAAAGTTCGACTTGCACCCTCTGGCGATTGCCTACTGCTCGACCCCCGATGACGTCGCGCGCTGCCTCGACTTCACCGCCTCGCACGGGCTGGCTCTCGCCGCGAGGTCGGGTGGTCACAGCTATGGCGGCTACTCGAGCGCACCCGGGCTGGTGATCGACGTGAGCAACATGTCGTCGATCTCAGTCGATTCCTCGGCGAACACCGCAGTCGTCGGCGCGGGGGCGAAGTTGATCGACATCTACAACACGGTCGGCCGCCACGACCGACTGCTGCCGGGCGGCACGTGTCCGACCGTTGGAATCGCGGGGCTGGCCCTCGGCGGCGGGGTCGGCGTGTTTGGCCGCAAGTACGGTCTCACGTCGGACAACATCCGTCGGGTGCGCATCGTCACCCCCGACGCCAGACTCATCACCGCCGACGCGTCCACTCACTCCGACCTGCTGTGGGCTTGTCGGGGCGGGGGCGGAGGAAACTTCGGCGTCGTCACCTCGTTCGAGTTCTCCGTCCACGCCATGCCTGAGGTGACCCTGTTCACGCTCCAGTACCCGTGGGACGCCTCCGCGGCCATGCTCGAGGCGTGGCAGCACTGGGTGAGCAAGGCCCCGGACGAGCTCTGGTCAAACTGCCTCTTACTCTCGGAGGGAACAGCCGGCTACCTCGCCCAGATCAGCGGGGTGTTCTGCGGTTCAACCGCCGAGCTCGCGTCGCTGCTCGCGTCGCTGAAATCGGCGATTGCCACCGAGCCTTCCGCCAGCTTCACTGGCTCTAACAACTACATCACGGCCATGGAGATCGAAGCGGGCTGTTCGGGACTCACCATCGCGTCGTGCCGCCTGGCCCCCGAAGGCAAGCTCAGCCGATCCGCCTATTCGGCGAAGTCGAGTTACGTCGACGAGCCAATGACGTCAGCGCAGATCGCACTCGTGACCGAGGCCGTGTCGAACCTCCAACACTCGGCGCCCACGATTGGTGGAGGGTTCGCCTTCGACGCCTACGGTGGGGCGATAAACCGGATCGCGAACGACGCGACGGCGTTCGTGCACCGCGACAAGTTGGCGTGCATCCAGGTGACGTACTCATGGTCCGCCTATACGCCGAGCTCCGAGATCACGGCGGGCGCGCAGTGGCTCACCTGGCTCGCAGAGAACGTCTTCGATCCCGCAACCGGTGCCTACCAGAACTACATTGATCCCACGTTGGACCACTGGCAGTCCGCGTACTACGGCTCGAACCTGGAGAAGCTCGTGAAAGTGAAGCGCAAGTACGACCCCGACAACCTGTTCAACTTCGCCCAGTCAATTCCAATGTCTGTGTGAGAGCAGGGAGCGTGCCGCGAGCTCGACCGGTGTCGCACTCCAGCGGACTGCGCCCCGTCAATCGTCTCAGGCGTGCCTGAAACGTCGCGCGCGTTGCAGCCACGCGAGCAGCGCCCGCCACCCGATCATCATCGCGCCCAGGAAGGCGAGCGCGACGAAGACGAACGCCACCGCCGTCCCTTGACCTGAGACCACGCGCAGAACCATCCCCAGGGATACCGTGGCGCAACAGACCGTCAGGCCGTCGAGTAGAGAAGCGCCTGTCCGCCTCCTCGCCACCAGTATCAGCCATCCAGCGACCAGTCCCACGCCGAACGGCCACGTTGTCGAGGCCATGCCAGCCAGCTTGACGCCGTGATCGTGCACCGAGCGGCCGATGGCCACGAAGATCAGGACCGTGACGGAGTCGATGAAGGCGCTCGTCTTTCGCATAGGCACGAATCCTAGTGAGACGTGCGGCCTTTTCTTCTACGAGACGGCGACGACGAGGGCCTCTCCCGGCTCCAAGACGTCCCAACCCGCGCTCTCTGAAACCGGGAAGACCACCTGACGAACCACCGGCCCGACGGGGCTCTCGGTGCTCGAGTAACTGATCATGGCTCGAAGCGGCTCGCCCCCAGGACCTGGTCGAAGAGGAGCACCTCGCTCAACGCGCAGTCGCTCCAGGTCATTCACGAACACGGGCTCCGCCCGCCGATGATTGGAGGCCGCACCTCGGTCCAACTGCGCCCCTGGCGTAGGGCGGTCACTTCGCCACCAGGCGGCTTCAGCAACCTTGGCGAGGCAGGATCGTGCGTCATTCGCCGGTCGAGAGTCAGTTGGCGAGCCTCGCCTTCAGAGCCCGGTAGTCGCCGTTGCAACGAGACAACGCCTTCGGGATTTCGTTATTGATCACGTACGTCTGGGCTTGAAGTGACTGCGAGGTTTGCACGACGAGCAGTTCACTCTCAAGGTTGTCGAGAGCCAACTCGTAACGAACCGCCTGGTTGAGCGCTGGCCGCGGGACGAAGGTATTGCCGGAGAGCAGCGAAGATTGAGCGTTCAACAGTGAGTTGGCCCGGGATGCCGCATTCGAGATGCAGCGCTGCGAGTTGTTCGCCACGCAGGCCTTCACCGACACTTCGAATTGGCTCATCGTCGCAAGGGTGACGTCGTGCGAAGTCGTGATCAGCGTGCGCGAGATCGTCACTTTGAGCCGCGAGAGTACGGGGTTGTCAACGAACGACGTCAAGAAGTAGGTGGGAAGGCCGATCACGAGGACCAGCACCATGACGACCTTGGCGGCCTTGGTCACCAGCCATCGCGTCGCCAGCGGTGCCTGGGTGAGCGGCGTCGCTGACGAGCTTGGCGCACCGACGGCCCCTCCATCGAGAGAGGTCAGCGGGGAGGAGGCGGGCGAAGCTTCCGCGACGGGCGTCTTCTGCTCCTCGTCGTCACCAAGGAATCCACGAAACGGCTGGGTGGGCGTGAGCAGGCACGCGTAGGCGAAGAGCCGTAGTTGGTAACGAAGCACGAGAGCCGCCGCCTGGTGGAGCGCTCGAGGTTCCCGGCCCGAAACCACTCCCCAAAGCCACATGACCACCAGCAGCGGATACGACCCGCTGCCGAGCAGCGTGCCGACGAGCATCGCCGGGTACGCGAGGATGAATCGAAAGAAGACCGACCAACGCCGCAAGTTCACGTGATCGACTCCGATGGTCACCTGATCGTCTGGTTTCGCATCGAACACGAACCCCGGCCAGCGGCTCGTCAACAAGTACGCGTAGCCCTGGACGTTGCTGTAGTAGCGCAAGGCTTTGGTCAGGAATCGCTGCATGTTGTCCGCAACGCGCCCGGTGAACAGCGCACAGAACCATGCGGCGATGACGACGAACGTGGCGGCTACTCCTATTCCGAGGAAGACCACGAGGAGCGGGAACGCGAGGATAAGACGGAAGAGGACGGACCAGCGCGAGTGCCGAGGCGGATCCATTGAAATCCCGACGAGCACCTGAGCCTCATGGTTGCTGCCGCCGGGTGGGATTGGCGGCAACGGCGATCCGATCAAAGAGCCTGGCTTTGGCGCCCCACACACCGCGCAGAACCGTTGATTGTCCCGCTCCTGGGTTCCACAGTTGGTGCAGTACGGCACATCTGCTCCTTTAGTAGTTCAACTGCGCATACTGGCACACGAGAAGGTTCCCCTCGCGCCCAGGCTGAACCTTCACGCGACGTTGATGCCAGAGGGACTCGATACGTGATCACCGGGACCACGAAGCCCTCAGAGTTAACGGGACTCGAGGAAATCACCTTGACCTCGTTCACAGAGGAGTTGGTCACCGTTGTCACAGTTGAGATGACGACAACTCAGTCCATCCACTAGCCAACTACTGCCACGGCCCGACTCTCGGCCGCCTTGGCGTTGCCCTTCGCGCAGCCAGTGACCGCCAATGAGGCTTCCCTGCTCACGCTCAAAGCCAAAGTGGATGACTCGAGCATCCGTGCTGGCGCCACGGGTGCTGTTCTTTGAGAAAGCCGCTCCAGGAGCGGTCAGTCTTGCTAGCACTGTCGCGGACGCGCAGACAGCGTCTCCTCGTCGCACGGATTCAGGCGCGGTAGCAACTGCGAATTCGCGGCTGCCCCCGAGTATCAGTTCAACGCACATCAAACTCCCCCTCCCCCGTGCTCCCCGACAGAGCATGAGCCGCGACGAGGTTCTGAACGGGTGTGCCGGTCGCTACAAGAGATGATCGGAGGACGGTGCTCCGCGACGGTATGGGGCTCGACCCCGCGGATCAGCTGTTACCGCTGGCGCAACGAGGACGCTCACGAGGGATCACGCGATGAACGAGATCTGCCGACGTAAGGCTTTCTAGACAGGAAAGCTAGAACCGAGGAGACGGAACTTCTCGTGGAACTTCGACAAATAGTTGAGAACCCTAGCGTTGCTCGAATTATGGCAATTAGAAGTGCGAAATAAAAGACAATTGACAGGGAATCCACAAGTTCGTGAGGGAAACTTGCATTGTCGGAGTCTTCTCCGACAATTGTGATGAATGGACTCGTGAGATTATTAGAAGCAAGAGCGCGGTTACGCGACGTCACGAATCTGATATCTCGCTCGTACTAACACAACAGGATCTTTCGTGGCAGCAGCTGCTTGAGGTGCTACCCGACGGCGTCGCATTCGTCGACGAGCACGGTGTCATTCGTCACGCCAACGATCGACTCGCGGTGATTACCGGTTACTCAATCGATGAAGTCGTCGGTCAGAAGGTGGAGTTCCTGATTCCGCAACGACAGCGTAGATCGCACGTGTTCGGTCGCAATGGATTCATACGCAATCCGAGTTCACGCGAGATGGGCACCGACATGGACTTGAAACTCCTGCGTAAGGACGGCAGCGAACTCGCAATCGACGTCTCCCTGGCACCTCTCCTCTTTGAAGGCAAACTGTGGGTTGCGGCCTTGATCCGTGACGACAGCGTCCGTCGGGCTGCCGAGATGATACGCGCGCAAGATGAACTGCGCTTTCGTCTGGCGTTCGAAGACAACATGGCCCCGATGGTCTTCACCGATCTCGAGGACAAGGCCATCGCCGTCAATGACGCTTTTTGCGAGATGCTCGGATTCACCCGGGACGAAGTCCTTGGCAGTGACTCCAGGCCATTTACCTACCCCGAGGATGTTGGCATCACCGAGGAGTCCCACCAGCGCATGGTGCAGGTTGGCACCGATCAGTCTCGCTACATAAAGCGCTACTTGCGCAAGGACGGTCGGGTGGTCATCGTCGAGGTCTCACGAGCCCGCGCTAGCGACGCCGCCGGGAACACTCTCTACTACGTCATCTCCGAGCGCGATATCACCGAGCGGAGACAAAGGGATCGCCTCCTGGGCCTGCTTGCCGCAGTGAACAAACTTGCGGTTCACGCCGTCGACGAGGATGAGTTTCGCCAGGAACTCTGCAACGTCCTGGTCGACAAGGGTGGATGCGTCCTCGCGTGGATTGGCATCTCGTCAAACGACGATGCCGGAGGCGTCGAGATCATGTGCGCCGCCGGAGCCAGCGACTACCTGCACGAGGAGATGGATTCTTGGTGGGGGTCCCGTGAGGTGAGATCGGGGCCGACGTGGATGGCGCTGCGGACTGGTGAGAGCCAAGTTGTGAACGATCTTGCTCATCACTGCGTGTCCGGCCCTTGGGGCGAGCGAGCAACCCAGTTCGGATTCGGATCAATGGTTGCGATTCCGGACCGACTAGGCGAGCGCCGGGCGGCACTCGTCGTCTACCATCGCGACGCCTTCTCATTCGATGAGATAACGGTGAGTGGGCTCGAGGACATTGTTCGAGAGGCCGAACTCGCGATCACCCACATTCGCGCGACTCAAGAGACTTCGGCCGCGTTGGAAGATACAGTCGCAGCCAACGAGAGCCTGAGGGAAACTGAACTCGCCCTCATCGAATCCGAACAGCGATTTCGACTCGCATTTGAGAGCAACATGGCGCCCATGATCTTCAGTGATCTCGAGGACAAGGCCATCGCCGTCAATGACGCTTTCTGCCGAATGGTCGGATTCACCCGGGAAGAACTGCTGGGGCACGATTCGATTCAATTCACGCATCCCGAGGATGTGGGCATCACTGAGGGGACCCACCTTCGCCTGGTCTCCGACGATGTCGACCAGGTGCGCTACACCAAGCGGTACCTGCGAAAGGACGGCCGTGTCGTCTTCTCGGAGGTCTCGAGATCCGCGGCGCATGATGCCTCCGGCAAGACCCTCTACTTCATTGCTTCGGAGCGCGACATAACCGAGGAGCAGACTCTCACTGACCAACTCTCGCACCTCGCACTCCATGACCCGCTTACGGGGCTCGCCAACCGAGCACTCTTCGATGATCGACTTGCCCAAGCTCACTCGAGGATCGCTCGCCAAGGCAGTATGGGCGCAGTGCTCCTGATGGATCTTGACGACTTCAAGGGAGTCAACGACACGCATGGTCACCTCATTGGCGACCAATTGCTGGTGGGAATCGCACGACGCCTGGAACTTGTAACCCGCTCCTCGGACGCGCTCTGTCGGTTTGGCGGCGACGAGTTCCTCTATCTGGCCGAAGGCCTCTCATCCGCGGCGGAAGCCGAAGACGTGGCGAACCGTCTTCTCGACGTGCTCTCGGAGCCCTTCGTCTTCGGGGGACTCGACCTCGAACAGCGAGCAAGCATTGGAGTGGTGATCTGGGATTCGACGAGCAAGGACTCCACGGAGTTCGTTCAGAACGCCGACGTGGCTCTCTACGAGGCCAAGCGCGAGCACCGGGGCCGCTTTGCCATCTTCACTCGCGATATGCACCAGCAAGTGGTCAGTAGCTTCGTCCTCGCCCAGGAGCTTCGCCTGGCCCTCCAGTCCGGTGAGATCTCGATGCACTACCAGCCCATTGTCAACCTGGTGACCACCGAAGTTGTCGGATTCGAAGCGCTGATGCGCTGGCAGCACCCGGAGCGCGGATGGGTGTCTCCCGCCGTGTTCATTCCGCTGGCCGAGCAGAGCGATTTCATTCTGGAGCTTGGCCACTTCGTGCTGCGTGAAGCCGTGAAGGCTGCGGTGTCCTGGGCGCAGGTGAACCCCTCCGTCAAGCTGCCCTACGTGACCGTGAATATCTCGGCGTTCCAATTCCACAACCCCGACCTGGTACCGATGATCGAACGAGCGTTGCTGGAAAGCGGTCTCGCGCCTGAGCGCCTGATTCTCGAGATTACCGAAGGTGTGGCTCTGCTCAACGTCGCCCAGACGCTGACCGTGATTGAGCATCTCGATCGCCTGGGGATTGGAATCGCGCTCGACGATTTCGGCACAGGATTCTCCTCTCTCTCCTATCTCACGCGGCTGCACCCTCGCATCATCAAGATCGACAAGTCCTTCGTCAGCCCCACCCACGACAGCCCCGAAAACGACACGCTCCTCGAGACAATCATCACGCTCGGAACCAAACTCAACATGACCTTGCTCGCTGAAGGCATCGAGACCCCTGGACAACTGGAACAACTCCGTCTTCTCAACTGCCACCTTGGCCAGGGTTACCTCTTCTCGCCCGCGGTACCGGCCGACATCGCCACGACCATGGTCCGAAGGGTCTTTGACGCCTGACGGGAATTGGCTGGCCTCGGCATTTGTCGTTGAGGCGGCGAAGTCATGCGGGCGCCTTTCCAACGCCGACAGCCCGGCAGATTCGACACGACCACGCCCATTGTGCGTTGCGAACTCCCGGAACTGGTGAATGTGGCTCACCTGGTGTGAAGTCAGTCCGACATGACGGCGCGCAGTGATGGCAGTTTCGTTCAGCCACCAGCCTCGTTCAGAACGGAGGTGTCTGCTAGGTCGCACTTCGAATCCCAACGGGCCGCTCGTCTCGTCGTCGAATTCATTGAGTATTAACTTGCACGAAACATCGACCGAGTTAGATTCAGCCATGGTTAGGCCAAGAAAACCCTTCATCCTTGAAGACGGTCCCCACGGACGCACTTTGGTCGTCACCGGTCCGTGGACCGAGGAAGCCGCTCGCCTTCTGAGCAGCGGTGAGGTTGACGGGCTAACCCTCAGTTATGAGAAGGGCTTCAGCGAAAACGACCTGACGTTCTTCCAAGAATGGCCCTTGCGTCGCTTGCGGATACACGACCCGCTGCTGGTTGACCTGACGCCCATCGGTAGATTCTCTCGATCGCTCGAGGAGCTTTCGGTGCGCGCCGCGTCCGAAGCCCGCCTCGACTTCGCGGGATTCCCTCGACTTCGCAACATCTCATGCGAATGGCAGCTCCTTCGTTCACCACGGGTTCAGGTCGGGTCGCTAGAAGCCCTCTCGACCTGGAATTTTGACGAAGCCGATTTCCGCCCGCTGGGCAATCACCCGAAACTCAAGAGATTGACCATACGAGACGCGCCTCGACTGCGAACACTGCGAGGCATCAGCGCTTTGGAGTCAATTTCGGCATTGGGCATTCATCTGGCCCGGGAGCTCTCCGACATTTCAGAACTCGCCGATGCCGATCCCTCCCTGGGGGAGCTCAGTTTCGACTTCTGCTCGCGAATTGGAGGAATTGACGCGCTGAGCGCTCTCGAACATCTGCGACACCTCGGGCTGAACGACTGCAAGCGAATCGAGTCGCTCGCGCCCATCAGCGGTCTGAAGGAACTCGAAGTCCTTCACGCGTGGGGCTCGACGCGAATACTCGACGCAAACCTTTCACTTCTGCTGAGCCTTCCGCAGCTTCGAGAACTACGGATGAAATCACGAATCGACTATCGGCCGTCCGTCGATGAAATCCGGACCGCAATTCGTCGAAAATAGCCTGAGGACCGATGCAGTGAGGACTTCGATTCGGCTGAGACAGCCCAGTTTCGGACTGGCGTAACGCACACCAGCCCCTCGATTCCAAGACCGAGGGGCTGGCGCTACCGTTCAGTGAAGGTGGTTCTTACGCGAGAGGCGTACTGCTGACGTTCGAGCTGTAGAAGCCGAAGAACGAGCATGCGGGAACTGTCGCGCCGCCGCCGGAGCCGACGTACGACCCAACGCCCGGCGAGAGGTTGACGAAGGTACTGCCGTCGGCCGAAGCGAACGCGGTGGTTCCGTCATTCGGACCCTCGAATGACGGGTTGCCCTGCGAACCGCTCAGACTGGTCCCAACGTTGTACGTGTCGGCGGACATCCAGTCCGGGTGGTAGGCGTCCGCGTCGTAGTCGCTCAGGGCCGAGTGGTCCTGGGTGGTGGAAACGACGGTCGACACGTACGCGGTGGAGCCGGACAGGTAGCACGAGCCGGTGACGGTGAACGGACCGATGGTCGCCAACGTCACGGTTGCGGGGTCAGCCTGGTCGGCTCCCGGGGTCGCGATGGTCTGGTGGTAGTAGACCGCGGCGGCACTACCCGACGAACCGGCGACGCCCGCCACACCCTGCGCGCCTTGGATACCTTGAATTCCCTGCGCGCCCATGAGTCCAACGCCCGGGGTGCCGTTGAGGCCAGCAGCGCCGGTCGCGCCCGTGGCACCACTCGTGCCAGTAGCGCCTCGACCTGAAATCATGACGACGTGCGCACCGGTGGAGCACTTGCCATTCACTTCCAATGAAAGCACGTGAGTGGACGTCGAACACGCCTGATAAGGCGAGGTCGTCGAGCTCGTTGTTGACGCAGCCGCGGTAGCGATGCTCGCTACCGTGAGTAGTACGCCTGCGGCGAGCCCTCTGAACATCCATTTGTTGGTTTTCACGCTAAAAGCTCCTTCTGCTCGGTTCACTACTTGTGACACCGAGACGAGCGACGGTCTTGATCGACGGCGGCAATTCAGTCGTCGATCAATTGCGGGCCCGTAGTACCTTACTTTTTCCTGAGCCGTGAATAGGTGACCATTGAAGCAACCGACGCGTTTATTGTCGACTCGCTAGCGCAGAAGATCATCCGTCTCGATGCGATGACGTCAGGCCGAGGAATGAGCGTCTAGGTCATTGATGTATCGGCGCTGGGATGGATGACCTCCTCAGTTCATAAGTGGTACTCGATGTTCACTTGACGAAATCCCCCGAGCGGGCCGGTGGGAGTACACCTCACGATCCAAGATCCACGAGATCGCTGCCTGCGGTTCCAACGGTCCAATGATGTTGGATTGAATCGAACTCATCGGAATTCCCACGTGCTGGAGGAGCAGTCGCCGGGCGGCGTCGGATTCGCTCATGGGTTGAACCGTGAGGTCTCTCATGCGCACTCCTGCACCGCGTGGCGGCGGCCGAGACACCGAGGCGCCGGGTCCCGGCCGCAAGTCAAATCTTGGCATCCGTGACCAGTTCGCGAAGGTTGAAAGAACTAATGTCCCACCATATGGCAATTTCTTCAATTCTTCGCTCCGCCAGCGCAATGAGGTGAATGAAAGAAGGCGTATCGTGAGGTACTTCGAAGACCATCCTGTGGGCGTGCAGAATCTGCTGGAAGCGCTACCCGGCGGGATTGCCCTCATTGATGATCATGGGGTCATCGGTGATCTCAACCAGCGCCTCGCCGATATGACGGGTTACCCGCTAGAGGAACTCGTCGGCCAAGACATTCAGGTTCTCGTACCGCCTCTACAACGTGACGAGCACTTCATGACACGCCACGGGTGCGCGGGCGACCTGAGTACTCCGCAGATACTGCACGATCCAAATCACGCCATCCTGTGCCGCGATGGTAGTGAGTTGCCCGTCGACTTCGCCTTCTCACGGCTCTGCGTCGACACCCAATCATGGGTCGTCGTGGAAATCCGTGACAACACAACTCAAAGAGCCGCCGAACGAGCCCGCATCATCGCCGTGAGCCACGCCATCGACATCGAGGCCACCGCCGCCGCGGCGCTGGCGCAAAGTGAGCAGCGCTTCCGTCTCGCGTTCGAGGGGAATATGGCCCCCATGGTCTTCAGCGACCAGGATGGCTTGTTTCTGGCAGTAAACGACGCCTTCTGTCGGATGAGCGGGCGCACCAGGGAAGAACTGATCGGGCGCGACTCGAAGCACTTCACCCACCCTGAGGACATAGGCGTCACCGAAGATATCTACCGGCGCATCAAGTCCGGCGAAATAGACCAGGATCGCTACGGCAAGCGCTTCCTGCACAAGAACGGGCGAATCGGTGTCGTCGAAGTGTCGATCTGTTCGGCCCGCGACGAGAGCGGCGCGGCACTCTACTTCATCTCCTCGGTGCGCGACATCACCGAGGAGCGGGCGCTCGCCGCCCAGCTTTCCTACCAGGCGTTGCACGACCCGCTCACGGGGCTCGCCAACCGGGCCCTCTTCGATGATCGGCTCGACCAAGCCCGCGCGAGGGTCGCCCGCGAAGGAAAACTCGGTGCCGTGTTGCTGTTGGACCTCGATGACTTCAAGGGAGTGAATGATGCGTACGGCCACTTGGTCGGCGACCAACTGCTCGTAACCCTTGCCAACCGCTTCGAGCAGGTCACCCGCTCGACGGACACGCTGTGCCGTTTCGGGGGTGACGAGTTCCTGTACTTGGCCGAGGGATTGGCCTCGTCCGCCGAGGCCAAAGTGATAGCGGATCGACTTCTCGAGACACTGACCGAGCCGTTTTCTTTCGATCGGGTCAAACTCGAACAACGGGCGAGCGTCGGAATCGTGGTCTGGGACGGCGAGAGCGCGGACAACGTCGAACTCGTCCAGAACGCCGACGCCGCGATGTACGAGGCCAAGCGCCGAGGCCACGGTCACGTTGTCACCTTCACCCCCGACATTGGCCTTGAGGCCGTAAGCCGCTTCGCGCTCATCCTGGAACTGCGCCACGCATTGACCTGCGGCGAGCTCTTGATGCACTACCAGCCCATCATCGATCTCACGACGACCAAGGTGGTTGGTTTCGAGGCGCTGATGCGCTGGCAGCATTCCGAGCGAGGATGGGTACCCCCCGACGTGTTCATTCCCCTCGCCGAGCAGAGCGACCTCATTCTGGAACTTGGCTCGTTCGCGCTGGGCCAGGCCATGGCCGCCGCCAGCTCCTGGGGAGCAAGTGATGCTCAGGCCGACGCCCCGTACGTGACGGTCAATCTCTCGGCGCGACAGTTCCACGATCCCGGCCTTGTGGCCATGATCGAAGCAGAACTCGGGCGAAGCGGGCTCGAGCCGGATCGTCTCATCCTGGAGGTCACCGAGGGTGTGGCGCTGGTGGACATCGTCGAGACAATGAATGTCATGGAGCAGCTGAACCGCCTCAAGGTTGGTGTCGCCCTCGATGATTTTGGTACGGGTTACTCCTCTCTCTCATACCTCGCGGCCCTGAACCCAAGGATCATCAAGATCGACCAATCCTTTGTTCGTCCAAGACACGACAAGGAACGAAGCGACACGTTGCTTGAGGCGATCGTCACGCTCGGCAACAAGCTCAACATGACCGTGCTCGCCGAGGGGATCGAGACTTCAGCCCAACTCGAACGCCTTCACAACCTCGACTGCGATCTCGGCCAAGGATTCCTGTGGTCACCTGCGGTTCCCGCCGAGGAGACGGCGAACATGCTCGGTCGGCTGCTGGACGATTGAGAGTCGCTGGATAGCACGTCCTGGGGAGCTCGTGGCGGAGCTACGGCGTGAAGTCGGCCTGCTCTCCAACGCGGGGCCTTTTACCGGGATTGTCTCGAGCGTGGGGTACTCATTCAAGTCGTGATTCATCGAACTCCCCGTCCATGGACTGAAGATCGACGGGTCGCCCGTATTCGCGCTCGCTTCTGACGATTCCGCCATCCCTCTGACTCGTTCCACGAGATCTTTGAACGCGATCATGCAGTGTCCATGTTCCTGGCGAAGGACGGACATCAACAATCTGCGGTTGGCGGATTCGACCAGGAAGGTCCGAATGGTGCAGGCTTCGATGCTTAACATGCCCATGAATCTCTCCCATGGGCACGGTTCTGTTCTTGTGTCAATATGCATGGTAGGCGTTGCATTTCGCTAGTTCAGCAAGTCGGACGGGAGCAAACGCATCTTGAGCTATTTGGAGGATTATCCCCTCTCCTGGAACCACCTGCTTGAGGTGCTGCCCGACGGGATCGCCTTCGTCGACGAGCACGGCATGATCCGTTACGCGAACGATCACCTCACGGTCCTGACTGGCTACACGCGCGACGAGTTGGTCGGTCAGGCCGTCGATATGCTCGTGCCGTCGCGGGAACGTGATGCGCACGTCGTACTTCGCGAAGAGTACGCCCGGGACCCGAGCGCACGTGACATGGGGCGCCGCCTAGATCTCACGATTTTGCGTCACGACGGCAACGAACTCGCGGTTGAAATCGCCCTCTCGCCCCTCGCCCTTGACGGCAAAAAGTGGGTTGTAGTGATGATCCGCGATGACCGCGCCCGGAGGGCAGCAGAGCAAGTCCGCACTGAGTTCGAACTACATGCGCTGGCCACCGCCGAGGCGCTCTCGGAGAGCGAGCAGCGCTTCCGCCTCGCGTTCGAGAGCAACGTAGCCGGAATGGTCTTCGCCGATCTCGAGGACAAGATCCTGGCAGTCAACGACGCCTTCTGTCAGATGGTCGGACGCACCAGGGAGGAACTTCTCGGGCACGACTCGACTCCATTCACCTATCCCGAGGACCTGGGCATCAGTGAGGAGGCCCACCACCGCGTGACCTCCGGCGATACCGATCAAGTGACTTATGCCAAGCGCTACGTGCACAGGGACGGGCGAGTGATAGTCGCCGAGGTGCACAGGTCCACCGCCCGCGACCCCGAAGGAAGGACGCTCTACTTCGTCATGTCAGAGCGCGACATCACCGAGGAGCGGGCGCTCACCGCCCAGCTTTCCCACCAAGCACTGCACGACCCGCTCACGGGACTCGCCAACCGGGTGCTCTTTGAGGACCGGCTCTCACAGGCGCACGCCAAGGTCGTTCGCCAAGGCGGGCTCAACGCGGTGTTGTTAGTGGACCTCGATGACTTCAAGGGGGTGAACGACACTCTCGGCCACTTCGTTGGCGACAAGTTGCTTGTGGCGATTGCGCGCCGCTTCGACCAGGTGACTCGTTCCTCGGACACGCTGTGTCGCTTCGGTGGCGACGAGTTCCTCTATCTGGCCGAGGGACTGACCTCCCCGGCTCAGGCCGAGCAGGTAGCCAAACGTCTTCTTGGTGCGCTCGCCGAACCGTTTTCCATCGATGGGGCGTACCTCGCACAGCACGCGAGCATCGGAGTCGTGGTCTGTGACGCAACGAGTACGGACTTCACCGAATCTATCAGGGACGCCGACGTCGCCATGTACGAAGCCAAACGCCAGGGCAAGGGCCACCATGTTCTCTTCACTCCCAGCATGCGCGAGCAGGCGACCAGCCGCTTCGCGCTCTTGCAGGAGTTGCGCCAAGCTCTTCAAGCCGGTCAGATTTCGATGCACTACCAGCCCATCGTCGATCTCGCCACGACCGAGGTGGTCGGTTTCGAGGCGCTGATGCGCTGGCAACACCCCGAGCGGGGATGGGTGCCCCCCGACGTGTTCATACCGCTGGCCGAACAGAGCGAACTCATCTTGGATCTCGGCGCCTTCGCATTGCGCGAGGCCGTGAGCGCGGCCAGTTCCTGGGATCGTACAGGTGCTCGAACCAGCCGACCCTACGTCACGGTCAACCTCTCCGCACACCAGTTTCACGACCCGGGCCTCGTATCGATGATTGAAGGAGGCTTACGGACGAGCGGACTTATCCCAGAACGCCTCATCATCGAGATCACCGAAAGCGTGACCCTGCTCGACGTCGCTGAGACGTTGAGCGTGATTGAGCACCTCAATCGCCTCGGGATTGCTGTCGCGCTCGACGACTTCGGTACCGGGTACACCTCGCTCTCCTACCTCGCGCTGCTGCACCCGAAGATCATCAAGATCGACCGTTCCTTCGTCAGCCCACCCCAGCAGAGCGCCCGCAACGACACGCTCCTCGAGACGATCGTCTCGCTGGGAAAGAAACTCAACGTGACTCTGCTCGCCGAGGGGATCGAGACGCGGGCACAGTTCGAGCGCCTGCGCCTCCTGCACTGCGAGTTCGGCCAGGGCTACCTCTTCTCACCCGCCGTACCAGCCGACGAGGTGGAGGCCCTACTCGCCCGCGTGCCGGCTAACTGGGGGTAGAGGGTCGGCACTGTCACCCTGCACTGAACCCTTCAGTGGGACGAGTACGCCTCAGTCGTAGCGACAGTGCTCTTCAGGATTGGCTCGTGATGGGGCATCCCCTGTATCGCGGCACACGCAAACTGCATCGCGGAGGGCGGTCGCATTGTGGAAGTTGACTCCTGAATTGACTTGACCGGACTGGTGGGGACTTACGAGAAAACCTCAAGCCCTTGTCGTGACCGCGGTTTCGTGATTGCCGGCTCCAAGGTGTCACGCCTCAGGAGCGGAGTCGTCACGACCGATTTGTCGTAACCAATTCGCGGTTCGGCTCGAGAGCCGGTGCACTGCTTCGAGGTCGCAACACTTTGAGGTGGAGCGTTGCGTCTCTCCCTCCGTGCCCCTGCGAGAAGTCCAGGACAGTATGGTGTCCAGAAGTCCACCACGAACGTTGCAGGGGGTTCACGTGCTGCGCCCGTCAATGATCATGAAGTATCGGTCTCTTGGTCGCCTCTCTGCGTCCATTCTCGCCGCTTGTGTCGCGATTCCGTTCGCCTGGGCCTCGAACGCCGTCGCTTCGACTCCCGCCCATTTCGACCACCCCACGGCCATTGCTGCCTGCGGGAACCGGGTGTGGGTAGCCAATCAGCAAGGCAACTCGGTGACGGAGATCAATGAGGCCACGGGTTCGGTGATCCGGGTCCTCTCCTCGGGCGACTACCCCGCCGCGCTGGGCTGCGGTGACGGCCACCTCTGGGTGGTGGACGAGAAAGGCAACTCGGTGACGGAGCTGAACGCCACCACCGGTCGCCTGATCCGGGTCATCCAGAGTCCGTCCGACGGATTCGACAGTCCGAACGCCATTTCGGTCGGCGACCGTCACGTGTGGATCACCAACGGCCCGCTCGTGCCGACGACGACTCCCGAGGGTAATATTGGGAATTCGCTCACTGAGCTGAACTCCTCCGACGGTTCGCTCGTGCGCGTCATCGATGATTCGAAGGATCGGTTCTCTGTGCCAGATGCCGTGCTCGTCGTTGGGCGCCACGTGTGGGTCGCCAATAGCGAGGGCAGCCCACTGGTTGAGTTGAACACCTCGAATGGGTCGCTCGTTCGAGTCATCAACCGAAAGGGCGCCGCGTACTACATGCCGGCCGCCCTGGCGGCCGCCGGGACCGACCTGTGGGTCCTGCCCATCGGGAGCGTGGTCACCGAGCTCAACGGGTCCGACGGTGCTCGGTTGCGCGTGGTCAGCAGCGACGGCAACTCCAACAACGGAGTCGGCGCCATCGCCGCGGATGGCTCCAAAGTCTGGGTGGCCAATATCGTGGACTTCTCGGTCTCCGAGTTCAACGCCGCGAACGGTACTCGCGTTCGGGTGATCAGTACAGCAGCTGGCCACTTCAACATGCCCGACGGAATCGCGCTATCGACCGGGGATGTCTGGGTCACCAACTTGGCCCGCAACTCGGTCACCGAACTCAACGCGTCTAACGGTTCACTGGTTCGTCTCATCAAGTAGCCCGGCTCCCAGGCCGTTACGGCGGGGCCTCACGTCTCGATGAGCGGCCCGCGGCGTTCGCGGGTTTCACACCGGAATTCTCGTATCAGAGTTCTCGATTTCTCGTAAGTCCCCCTAGTAGCACCGGTGGGGATCGAACCCACGACCGAGGGATTATGAGGTGGATGCAAACGGTCGGAATGGTCCGGTGGTGTCGGATTCGTCTGATGGCGTCGGTTTCGTATGTGGGATGAAGCGTGGGATTGCGATGTCGAAATCTGCGCCAGCATGATCCCGTAGCGGCTCGACATCGACCATCACAACTTGGAACATTGAATCTTGCTAATGACTCCTCAACTTGAATTACGACGATTTGGCTCGACCAGGTCTTGCAAGATGAAAGGAGATTGGGCTTAGGTTTCAACTAGCGTATTTTCAAGGTGAAAATGTGTCGCGGACATGAGAATCCGAAGATTGAATCAATGGAGCGTGACAAGGTTATTCCAGATGAATTCGCCTAATGATATTGACAGTCCGCACTCGGGAGGACCGAAATCCTGGCTTGAGCGCCCAATTACGCAATGGCAGTGTGTCATTGGTTGGTTGATCGCCACTGCAGTCTTCGTTGGACTTTGCACCTTGCTCGGGGGCCCGACGCAAGCGGACGCTGAAGTGAGCATCTATTCAACTTGGGCGATAGCTCACGGGCACCTGTCATGTGCCTACCCACCGTCAAGTTCCTTCAATCTTCCACTTACGGCGCCCCTCTACCCTTTGCTCTCTGGGGGATTGTCAGCATTGTTCCGGATTGGCCACAGCGTTCCATTTCCCAATCACACTCAACTCGGTGCTCACTGCCAAACTGCATTTAACGCAATATCCCAATGGTCCACCAGATCGAATGCCATTGCTTCCACTCTCCGAATCGGGTACCTGGGCTGGCTTGCCCTGATGGGCGGAGTTGTTTCACTATTGCGAACTTGTGGCCGAGGACGTTGCGTTTGGGAACCGACGGTTCTCCTGTTCACCGCTGTCGCGCCACCCGTCTTCATGTGCATTCAAGGTTTCTTCCATCCACAAGACTTGTTAGCTATGGGATTGGCCTTGGGTGGCATGGCCTGCGCGCGATTGAATCGGTGGGCCTGGTCAGGTTCACTACTAGGACTCGCGTTTATCTCTCAGCAGTTTGCAATTTTAGTCTTGGTGCCTTTAGCCGCTATGACTCTTTGGAGCCGAAGATTCAGATTCATAACAGCTGCGCTTGTCTCCGCGTCAGTCATCATCGCCCCCCTAGTTGTGGTGACATCTGGACGCGCGATGAAGTCCGCAGTGATCGGTTCAGGACAGACGCAAGCGGACCAAGGAACCGTGATGTGGGAACTGCACCTCCATGGTCCAGTGGAGATGGCAATTTCCCGAGGCGTTCCAATCGCCTTGGCGATTTTCCTAGCGATGTGGGTTCTAAAACGAACCGTATCTACAGCCTTGGAACCAGCAGTCCTGATATCGCTCGTAGCAACCGCACTCTCATTCAGGCTCGTTTTCGAAGAGAACCTCTGGGGC
>PMLJ01000031.1 GCA_003158855.1 Acidimicrobiaceae bacterium | reverse complement strand
AAGTCTGGTGCCGGAGGCCCGACGCCACAGGTCTGCAACCAAGCACTGGCGCCTGCAGGCTGAATAGATAACACGTCCAAGGACTGGCCCAACTACCTAGTCTGACGGTCGTTGAGCTGAAGGATGCAGGCGGCCCTATCCTTAGGCGATGGAGACCTTAGTGCCTGATCAAAGACAGTCACGGGCCTTGGTTGTCTCCCTCATTCTCTTCTGGCTGGGATGCCTCATCGGCTTTGTCGGGGTCCTGCTTCCACAATCGCCGCTGTTAGCGATGGCTGCACTCGTCGCGCTCCCGTTTGGTTTTCGCTTCTACTTCGTTCTCTATCAGGTGTGGGAAGGCGACACGGGGGTATCAGCGTGGCGGATGATGTTCGACCCAACGGTGGTTAGAGCGCGTCTGGATGTTACGCGTCGCATGCTTGATCTTTTCCGCCCGACGTGGATACGCCACACGCTTCGCGAGACCGGTTGGAGTACGCGGTTCGTGGGCTCCGTCCTCGCGGGGCTCCTCTTCATCGATTTGTCACTCTTTGTGGTCGCCGTTGTCGCAGCACCCAGTAAGTAATTCATCGGATCGGAGGCCCGACGTGACCGGTCTGCAACCCTTCATTGGCGGTTGTCAGAGTCCTTCCGTCCAAAGGACTCGTTCAGTTGAAGTGAAAGATGGGTTTCTTCGCAGGATCAGATCCGGAACTGCCCGGGACGATGGGATGTACGTTGACCGTGCCACAAAAGTAGAAGCCTTGACCTGGTGCCAGTCGAGCCACAAGTGACCTTGCGTCGCCAGGAAGCTGCAGCCTCATCTCAAACGACGTAATGCAGCGTGATGCAACGCCGTTGGGCCCACTGGTCGAATGATCGACACCGTAGATCCAAAGGGATGCGGTACTCTTCGTTGACGAGAGATCAACTGTTGGCATTGACAATCCAGGCGCGAGGCCACCAAAGTCGTTGCCGTCCATGCCGTGGTTCTCTGCTTGCTTGACGACAAGGGGCTGGGCATTCTTCAAGGGCTCAAATCCGTAGCCGTAGACGCCGACAAACGACACATGAACATATCCGTGAAGTGAACAGGATCGATTGCCCTCTCTCGTTATTCGAAAGAGATAATTGACGCTGCCCGCACCCCCTTGGAAGCTGTACTCGTCGACTCCCACAGACGCGGCAGGGCACGGTGGCACCGTGTCCGTTTCCGCTGAGGCCGATCCAGAGCTCGCCAATGCGGGGCCAATGGAGGCAATCAGAAGTGTCACAAGCAGGATTCGCCTCACAATTTTAGTTTCGCATGCATGGTCAGCCGACAACTATCACCCTCATCCACTTGGCCAACTCATGGGTTGTTGGACAACCTCCGGAACTTGTTGTCGCTGGCCCGACGTCATCGTTTTGCAACCCTGCATTGGCGCGCAATCCAAGCAGCGCAGTAGCACTGAACTCGAGCCGTTTCTCCAACGAAGCCTTGATTAGTGTCGGAGGCCCGACGCAAACCCTTGCGCCCAACAACTGGACCCGATTTCGCGTCACAGATTCAGTTCTACCAACTTCGGTTATTAGTCTGCCCACGAAGTTCCCCACGCTCTATCGGATCGCGAGTTTGCCGAAGGTTCAGCCATGGCATTGATTGACTTTCCGCCGTTGTGAACTTTTTCCACGCGGCAACGAAGCTCGCGGTGACCACGCCGTCGACCTGCGATCGGATTACTCGGCGCAAGACGTACTGGTTGAGCCTCTGGTGGTTGTCGCGAAAGAACGGCGAGTGACATACTGCGAACGCTTTGTTGAGTTTCGACATGTATAGATGTGAGAGGCGGTGCCATGCGCAGAAAAGAAGACGACGGAGATGCGAATAGTGCATTTCTGACGGTTTTCGACGCTCATGCACCAGACATTCACGCTTACCTCACTCGGAGAGTTGGAAGCGATCCTGCGAATGACTTGCTCGCCGACGTTTGGATTGCCGCCTATAAGTCGAGACATCGATACGAGGGCGAGTGGTCAGAAGCACGACCCTGGCTCTACGGAATTGCCCGCTATACCGTTTTCTCATACTGGCGAAAGTATCGAGCGCCGATCACAGGAAGCATCGAGGTCTCTAACGATCCATGGCCAGCCGTCGAAGATTGCTTAAACGCCAAGGAACTTGGACCGCTCTTGTACAAGGCCATCCAAGCACTGCCCGGCAACGAACGGGAGGTTCTTCTACTTACTGCGTGGGAGGAACTCTCGCCAACGGAGATTGCTCTCGTGCTTGACGTGCCCGCCGGAACGATCCGGAGCCGTCTTCACCGAGCACGAGAGTTCGTGAAGTGCCAACTTGAGGCTCCGTCGCTAGAGCCCGAAGTATCGCAATTCTCACTTCGTCATCGCACTGACAATCAAGGAGGTAGTGGACATGGGAACCATTGATGACCTAATCCGAGCCGGCAAGGTGAGCCCCCCGTCACGAGACGTCATGGAGCAAGCGCGCACTGTCCTCGAAGCGGAAATTGTCGTCGACAACACATCTTCGCGCGTCAGGAAAAGTCGCGCTCCCCGTCGCCAACGCCAATTCGTTCTCGCCATAGTCACTGTCGCCGCTGTGGCAATCGCCGTGACGGTGACCATCACAAATGTTGGCGAGAAGCCGACGGTCGCTGCGGCCGCAGTGCTCGACAGAGCAGCACAAGCAGCAGCTGCCCAAGCAGTGCTCCCGCCGCTCAGTTCAGGTCATTACTACTACGAGCAGACCGTGATCTTGCAGAATTGCGGTTTCAGTGTGCTCAACTCTGAGGGCACACAGACCCCAGTCTTCTACCTGTCCCCCATTGTCTCCGAGACTTGGACAGCAGCAGATGGATCGGGCAGTGAACAGAGCGCGCCGCAGGGATCAGGCCACTTTCTCTCCTCTGCAGATCAAGCCCTCTGGGCGGCGAGTGGACAGCCAAACCACTGCATCCAGACGACCAGTACCCGCGCGATTCCGCCATCGACGCCCGACGAGCCGGGCGTCACGTTGCTCCCGAGTGACCCCACTACTCTCGGAGCACTCTTAGCAGCGGGCAGGGTGAACGACGTTGGCCAGGTCTCCCCAAGCAGTCCGAAAGAAGGGTGTCCTTCTCGGAACGGCGATTCGGCCCAGGTCTTTGCCCCAGGCCAGGTCTGTAACGTCGCGGCACAGTTCGACATCGTGAACAATCTCCTCACTTTCCCCGTGGCACCTCTCATTCTCGGTCCGGTGCTCTACCACGTGCTGGCCCAACTACCCGGAGTAGCGATCATCGGAAGTCGAACCGACGCCATCGGTCGATCGGGCACCGCGATCGAGGATCCCAGTAGTGGGGACGTCGTTGTCCTCGACCCGACCACGGGCCTCCTGCTTGAGACCGAAATACTGACTACGACCGCAACAGCCAGCCCCGGCGTACCCGTGGGAACTGTTCTCTATTCAGTGACGTACGCCCCTGGCGGCGTTGCCAACGCCTTGGGATCAGTTCCGAGTTAATTGCCTCTTCAACCTCTGAACCGATCATCCCCGCCGGCCACGATTCAAAGTTGGTTGAGGCCCGAACTGATCCTCTCGGCGATGATCGGCGTGTACGTCGTCGTCTTCGGGTGGCTCACCTGGCTCCAGCAGGCGAATTTTGGCACATTTGATTTCGACATGGGCATCTTCGACCAGGAGATTTGGCTGGCGGCCCATCATCTGAACCCGTTCATCACGATCCGCGGCCTCAATATGTGGGCAAATCATGTGAACCCGATTATCTACTTGCTGGTGCCGTTCTACTGGCTCGGCGCCGGCCCGCATTTCCTCTACCTGGTGCAGACGCTCGCCTTCGCCGGTTCGGCTATCCCGCTTTGGTTGTTGGCTCGGGATCGATTCGCCAGTCCGTGGCTCTCGCTCGGGATTCCGTTGGCCTGGCTGCTTTATCCGGCCGTGGAATGGATGACCTGGTGGCCCTTTCACCCGGAGTACCTCGCGGTCCCGGCTTTTTTGTTCGCCTACTGGTTCGCCGACCGCGGTCGATGGGGTTGGTACGCACTGTGCGTTGTCCTAGTGCTGGCGTGCAAGGAAGACACCGCGCTGCCCATCATGGCGCTCGGAATGCTCCTCGCTTTCCGGCACCATCGCCGGGCGGGACTGATCACCATGGCGGGCGCTTTGGCATGGTTCTTCCTCTGTGTGGAGGTAATAATGCCGGGTGCCAACGCCGCCCTCGCGCCGTTCTATCTATATCAATACTCAGCGCTCGGCAACTCAATAGGCCAAATCATCTGGAACGTGCTTCGCCATCCGTCTCGGGTGTGGAGCCTCGCCCTTCAACACGACCGTTTGCAATATTACGTTCAACTTTTGGGGCCGGTCGCTGGATTGGCGCTCTTGGCCCCGACAACACTGTTTCTGGCAGTTCCGACCCTGCTCGTCAACGTCGTGAACAACCAAGGGTATTCCTACGAGATCAAGTACCAGTACTCGGCATTCGTCGCCGCCGGGATCTTTCTTGCCGTCGTCGAGGGAATCAGCCGCTATCGAAGTCACCGACTACGCCATCTCCGGGTGGGTATGGTCGTCATTTTGTGCATCTTTGCATTGGTCGCGAACGTTGCGTGGTCGCCCTCGCCCCTCGACGCCAAACAGTACCGCAGTGGAATTTGGAACTTCGATGCCAGCCCCCGAGTGCGCGAGCTCGAGGAGATGGTGAGAATGGTGCCCGCCGACGCTGGTGTGTCGGCGAGTCTCGACGTCGTCCCGCACCTGTCCCACCGGGATCAGATCTATAGCTGGCCGAATCCGTGGATCCGTTCTAACTACGGAGTCACCGCCGCGCAACCCCCTGAATTTCCAGCCTCGATTCAGTACATTGTCCTCGACACGACGGAAAACACCCCCGCGGAAGAATCGCTCATCTCAAAACTGACGAAGCCGGGTGGACCCTTTCACATCATTCTGCAACGCGATCAGGCCTTGCTCGCCACGCGCGTCAGATCCGCATCGGGCAGTCCACCTCGCTAAGAGTCTGGCGAAGCAATTCTCGGATGGCCTAATGCTGGTTCGACGGGGTCGGTGTTCTCCACTGCACGTAGTCCACGACCCAAGTAACTCCGACATGCCCCGTTAGATCTGCCAGGAGGTGCGAGACCATACGTACTGGGAGTGGACAAGGTGGTCTGTAGCTACTTCGATGTGAGCCCGATAGCCCCGGGGACAACTGGATGGGCGAATTAGTATCCAAACGAAATAAGGATTGCTGATGTCGGAGGCCCGACGTGAACCCCAACGCCCGTTGAGTCCATCTCCAGCGAACTCGTGACCGAGGTCGCACAGTAAGTATGCGGGCGTCGAGACCCTGCTGTCGGCTGATTGCGCAGCAGAATCCGTTCCAAACAGCACGAGGACCCAGGCTGTGCCTGGGCCCTCGATCATGGTGGCGGGGGAACTGTGGTGAAAGGCCCACGCGCGGCGAGGTGACGCCCATCTTCCCTGGCAAGGGTTCATGCACACCCCTGGTGCACACCCGACTGCACACCCTCAGCAGTGTTGCGGATTCGTAAAGTTTCTGGACGGATTGTCCTGGCGCAATAAGACGGCTTGGGAAGCCGATGCGAAATCGCCTTCAATAGTTCTTGCAATTCGCGGCAACGGGAACGGCCGCAGGAGGACTTGCTGATGGTCCATATGCACTGAGGAATTCAGTTCCCTCCGCACAAAGCCAAAAGTGCGTTGGTGAACGAGTGCTCACTCCGCGGTGATGCAAGCTCAGTCCGACACGGCTAGCGCCGATCGTAACGTGCCGACCTTCCATCGAGAGAATTCGCGCGAACAACCTCGTCATTTGGAAGCGATGGACAGTTGAAGAGCTACGCGATCGCGGGCTTCACGACCAATACGGCGCAGTCTGCCTGCATCAAGATATCTTGCGCGTTCGAGCCAAGCAGGAGCTTGCCAACCAAGGAGCGCCTCCGCAACCCGATCACTATGAGATCGGCTTTCGACTCATTGGCAACGCTAACTACATCCTCAGCTGGCGTACTTCCTCGCGCAAATTCCTTTACTTCGTGGTCGATGCCTTCTGCCGACAGTTCCGCGTCGATTCTTTCGAGTTCCTCATTGTCGGCGAGAACGTCTGCAGCACTCTCGCTCGCCCCCCCTTCGCTTGAGTGGACGACGATAAGGCGGCCGCCGCCTTGGCGAACCGCTTCGATGCTGCGCTTCAGGGCTTCGCGCCCCTCAGCGCTTCGAATGAAACCAGTGACGACGATCATAAAGTGACCCAACTTTCCACTACCGGTGTGACAACGCAGCCAGAATCAAACGCACCAGAAAATCATAATTCTTCCAAGCACCGATTGGAGTTTCTTGGTCTAATCCGGCGCATCGGAGATTAGCGGGGTATGACCGTAGCGAGTGGATCCCAGTTGGGGTTGCCCGCGTAGAGAAGAGCCCGGATCCGGTAGTTGCGAAACCTGCGAAAGCCGAAGGCGACCCGCTTGACCCGCTTGATCAAGTTGTTCGCCGCTTCAGTCGGGCCATTGAGGAAGCGTGCTCAGTGCCAGGCAATGATCTGGTCGCGCCAGCGCTTCAGGATTCGGCCAAGGGAGCGGACTTCAATGGGCCAGGAAGGGTCGTTCATGTCTCGGATCAATTCGTCGGTCCACTGTGCCGCGAGCTGTTCACCATCGAGGGCGTAGAACTCGCGCACTGCCTCCTTGGCGTGCCACGTGCCCGTGGACGGGCAGCGTGCGCTCGCTGCGCGTCGGCCGACGACGACGTGGTCAGACCCGCCCGTCTGGCCCAAATACGAGGCCGGGGCAAGCCAGAAGGATCCAACTCAAGACCCGCAAGGAGATCGGCCATTCGATCTCTCACCGTCACAGGGTCTGATAGAGCGTGCTGCGCTGGCACAACGGTCGACCCAGAGGCGCGACCAGCTCACGAAGTGAATCTACGTCCATTCGTTGACCGTGCGTTGCGCCGGCGGCCCGCGAAATGTTCTCATCCATCAATGTCCCACCGAGATCGTTGGCGCCGGCTTGAAGGATGCGTCGTGAACCAGCCACACCCATTTTGACCCAACTGACCTGGATGTTGTCAATCAGCGTGGCGTAGTGGAGTCGGGCAACTGCATGAATCAGTACGGCTTCACGGAAGGTAGGTCCGCGACGGGAGCGACCCTTCAAGAAGATGGGCGTCGCCATATGAACAAAAGGCAGCGGTACGAACTCAGTGAAGCCCCCCGTCTCCTTCTGCAACTCACGAGTGCGCAACAGATGCGTCGCCCAACTGTCAATACCTTCGACGGCACCGAACATAATGGTGATGTTCGAGCGAAGACCAACACCGTGTGCAGCACGATGCACCTCGAGCCACTGCTCTGAGTTGATCTTGTCCGGGCAAAGTATGGCGCGCACCTCATCATCAAGAATCTCCGCGGCCGTTCCCGGCAGCGTCTTGAGACCCGCATCTCTAAGGCGGGTCAGATAAGTGGTGAGGTCTTGACCCGAACGGCGCGCGCCCTCAAACACTTCGAGAGCGCTAAAGGCGTGAATATGAATCGAGGGTGAACCGGCCCGCACAGCAGCGATTACGTCGATGTAGTAGTCGCCATCAAACTTCGGATGAATGCCACCCTGCATGCACACTTCGGTGGCGCCGAGTTGCTCGGCTTCGCGCACCCGCCCACTGATCTCTTCAAGGGTCAAGAGATAGGGGTCACCACGAAGATCGAGCGAAAGCGGCCCCTTGGAGAAGGCGCAGAAACGACACTTGAAAGTGCACACGTTGGTGTAGTTGATATTTCGGTTTATGACGAAGCTCACTGCGTCGCCTACCAAATCCTGTCGCACCTTGTCCGCGAGGTCAGCCACAGCGTTGAAGTCAGCGCCACGAGATTGAAACAGCGTGACGAGTTCGTCCCGACTGAACTCGTAGCCGGGCACGTAGTCCTTGAGGATCGACGACACCGCACTGGTTGTTGCCAGAGATCTCGGGCGATCCGGTGGTATGGCGTCCGAACCCGAGAACCAGTCGTCATCGCGAGCGAGAAACATCGCATCGGCGTGGGCCAATACCAGGGGTCGGACCTTCTCATCAAGGAATAGTGACGCGCCAGCAATGTACTGGGGGTACACGGTCAGGCGCGCGGTGAGCGTGAAACCGCGCGCGTCACACTGGTCACTCAGTAGGCTTAGCGCCGACCAAGCTGCTTCGGGATTGACGTGGCCGCTGGTGACTGGCGNNGACTGGCGAGATGCCCCCAAAGTCGTCGACGCCAAAGCCCAGAAACTGTGTGGGGCTACAACTGAGGTTGGACGAGGCCTGGAGATGGATAGAGTCGGGCAGAACCAGGCGCGCGGCCGCAATGGTCCACTGAAATTCCTCGAGCGACACGGCTGGTTCGTCGGTTCCCGCGGCACCGGGCTTTGGCAAGAAGCTCTGAACAATGACCTCTTGGACCTGGCCGAACTCTTCGTGCGAAGCGCGAACCGCCTCGAGCGTGTCGAGTCGGTCCTCGCGGCTTTCGCCGTTCCCAATGAGCAGGCTCACTGAAAAGGGGATCTTCAACTCGCCAGCGAATCGCAGCGTGTCCAAACGTCGAGTTGGTTCTTCGTCCGGGGACGGTCGGCACATAGATAGATCAGCCCACGACTCGAGTGCCATGCCCTGGGAAGCCGATGCCTCGCGAAACTCCGCGAGTTCATGGCGATCGAGCCCGCAGGAGTTGATGTGCGGTAAGAGACCAGTTGATTCAAGGACCATTTGTGCGGCACTCGTCGCGTAGTCAACTATTGACTGATAGCCATGCTCGGCCAACCAACGCGTCGCTTCGTCGTTGCGATGCTCATGCGGCTCACCCAGTGTGAAGAGGGCCTCCGTACAACCCGCGGCGAGTCCTTCCCGGGCAACCGCCAAGACTTCTTCAAGGCTCAGGAACGGAGCCGCGACGTGTGCCGTGGTGCAGTAGCCACCTTGGTCTCGACAGAGTTTGGTCAGTGGAATGAAGACTCTGGGCGAGTAGGTCACCACGTAGCCGTGAGCCGATCGCGCCTTTTCAAATGCGCCGATCGCCAGTTTCTCGAGTGGGACTTTCAGAAACTCCGAAGTAGTCACAGTGCCTCCAAATCCGTTAAGCCCGATGAAACCGACACCCCGCTGCAGACGAGG
>PMLJ01000009.1 GCA_003158855.1 Acidimicrobiaceae bacterium | reverse complement strand
ACTGCGCTCAGGACGCGGTCCTCGTTCGGCGAAACTGCGCTCAGGACGATCGGCGACGCTGCGTCGCTCGGTGCGCTCAGGACGGTCGCGACGCTCGAAGTTGCGAGGTCCACGTTCACGGTCACGAGGCGTCGAACGCTCGGAGCGACCCCTGCCTCCACGGTCGTCGAGGCGCTCGGCGGCGACGGCGTCGTCGACGGCACCCAGTCGAATTGCCGGAGCGTCCTCGCGGGTCTCGATCGAGATCGGGACTCCGAGAGCCTTCTGCAGTCGCTTGACCTGGCCAATGACATCCTCGCCAACGAGCGAGATCACGGCGCCTGTGGCACCGGCGCGACCGGTACGGCCTGAACGGTGCAAGTAGTCGGTCGCCTGCGCCGGCGGGTCGTAGTGGACAACAACGGGCAAGAGATCGATGTGAATGCCTCGCGCGGCGACGTCGGTGGCGACGAGAACGCGGATCTGGCCGCTCTTGACGCTGCGAAGCGCGCGTTCGCGCTGGGCCTGGGTGCGGTCACCGTGGAGGGGTACGGCTGAAATGCCGCGCTCTTCGAGCTGACGGGCGAGGCGGTCAGCACCGTGCTTGGTGCGGGTGAAGATGATTGCACGGTCGTACTCTTCGATGATGTCGGCGGCGAACTGGGGACGCTGGTCGCGAGGCACGCGCCAGAAATAGTGGTCGACGTCGTTCGGAGCCTCTTCGCCGACAACGTCGTGGATCACGGCGTCGTTGGTGAATTCGCGCACGAGCGACTTGACGTCGGGGCCCATGGTCGCCGAGAAGAGCATCACGTGGCGGTTCTGCGGCGTCGCGCCGATGATGCGGCGAACGGATGGCAAGAAGCCCATGTCGGCCATGCGGTCAGCTTCGTCAACGACGACAGTCGTGATCGAAGAGAGGTCGAGAGCGCCTTGTTCGAGCATGTCCTCGAGGCGTCCGGGGCACGCGACAACGACGTCGACGCCGAAGTTCAGGGCCTTGCGCGCCACGTTGTACGACGTTCCGCCGTAGATGCAGATAACGCGACGGCCTTGGTCGTCGGTCAGGTTCGCGAGTTCCTTTTGAACTTGGGCCGCTAGTTCGCGAGTCGGCACCAGCACGAGGCCAAGCGGCTTGCGAGGACGGGCCTTACCAAGACGCGCCATGAGCGGAAGACCGAAAGCGAGGGTCTTTCCGGAGCCGGTGATGGCTTTTCCGACGACGTCGCGGCCGGCGAGGGCGTCGGGAAGTGCGGCCTCCTGGATGGGGAAGGCCTCAGTAATTCCGCGAGCTCTAAGACGCTCTACGAGGTTGGTGGGCACGCCGAGGTCGGCAAAGGACATGGACATATAACTCCTACAAGTTGAGATGAGCCCAACTCGATATGTCACAGTCGAATCGGCTCCACCGCGAAGTGCGGCAAAACAGCATTTCCTACGCTAGCAGATGCCAGAAGCGAATGCCACAATTCTTTTGAAAACGCTGGTGCGGGCGGAGGGACTCGAACCCACACTCCGAAGAACTGGTACCTAAAACCAGCGCGTCTGCCAATTCCGCCACGCCCGCAAGAGTCTCCACTCTATTGCGTCAAGCGAGGGGTTAGCAGCCCCACACGGTAGATTGGACCAATGATTAACTCCTCCATGGCCGATGGTTTCGGCGCAAATGACCTGAATCAGCGACTACTGCGTGAGCGCATCGTCTTCTTGGGCTCGCAGGTCGACCAAAACACGGCGAATCGTATCTGCGCCGAGCTCCTGCTCCTTGAAGCTGAGGACCGCGACAAGGACATCAGCCTCTACATCAACTCTCCCGGTGGTTCGGTGACCGACGGCCTCGCGATCTACGACACGATGCAATACGTGAACTGCGACATCCGCACGATCTGCGTCGGCATGGCCGCCTCTATGGGTCAGTTCCTGCTGTGCGCCGGGTCCCCGGGCAAGCGTTTCTCCCTTCCCCACAGTCGCATCCTGATGCACCAGCCTTCCATGGGCGGGATGCAGGGTCAGGCGTCGGACATCGCTATTCAGGCCGAGCAGATTGTGTACATGAAGTCGATGCTCGCCGAGCGAATCGCGTTCCACACGGGTCAGCCGATCGAGCGCATCGAAGCCGACTCGGACCGGGACCGTTGGTTCACCGCCAAAGAAGCACTCGACTACGGATTCATCGACGCAGTGATTGATCGTTCGGCCCTTCGTCAAGGGGTTTAGTGAACGAGGCCACCTCGGCGGGGGTCCAAAGGCGGTCTCTTGACGATGCACCGGTACGCGTAGTCAGCGCGCGCGCGAATCTGCGCACGCGTCTACGTAACCTCTGGTCGCGTCGTGAACTGCTCACGAGTCTTGTCTCGTCCGATATTCGAATCAAGTACAAGAACTCGGCGCTTGGAATCTTCTGGTCGATGTTGTCGCCGGCGCTCACGCTCGGCATCTACGACCTCGTCTTCTCTGTCATCACCAAGAACGGATATCCGAACTTCGCCCTGTACCTGTTCTCCGGCTTGGTGGTGTGGAACATGTTCCAGAACGCCGTGAACATGGCGACCGGCGTGATCGTCGACCGGGCCGGTCTCGTCAAGAAGGTGTCGTTTCCCAGGGAGATCCTCGCCTTGGCCAATGTCGGCGCGGCCGTGGTGTACTTCGCGATTCAGCTTGGTGTCTTGTGCCTGTTCATGCTGGCACTCGGGCGCTCACCGGCCTGGAGCTTTCTCTGGATTCTGCCGATCTCGTTCATCACGCTATATCTCTTGACGGCGTCAGTCGCCATCGTGATGTCGGCGGTGACGGTGTACCTGCGCGACATGAGACACCTGATGGAGGTGCTGTTACAACTGTGGTTCTGGTTATCGCCCGTCGTCTATTCGTACCAAAACACCATCGCGCTGCGCCTTCATGACCACGGCGTCACCTGGGTCTATTTCTTGAATCCGGTCACGCTGATCATCATCACCTTCCAGAGAATCTTCTACGTGAAGACGACCGTGCTCTCAACGGTCGCCCCGCACCCGCCCCTGCAGATTCTTCCGACGTGGAACATGTCGACGTTCTTCTACGCGAATGCTTCACTTCTCGCGCTGGTGGTCGTAATCTTCCTTGGGTCATTGATGATCTTCGGTCGCCTCGAAGGAAACTTCGAGTCGGAGCTGTAATGACCACCGTCATCGATGTCGAAAACATCTCCAAGCAGTTCAAGATCCATCACGAGCGCAACCAGTCACTGAAGGAGCGCCTGCTGCACCCGAAGTCGGGCTCTACCGAGATCTTCAACGCACTCTCGGACATCAGCTTCCAGGTGTCGGCCAACGAGACCGTCGGGATTCTGGGCCACAACGGTTCGGGCAAGTCAACGTTGCTCAAGTGCATCTGCGGAGTGCTGCAGCCGACGACCGGGCAGATCCGTCTCCGCGGGAGCTTGGCGGCGTTGCTCGAACTCGGCGCCGGCTTCCAGACCGAGTTGTCGGGTCGTGACAACGTGTACCTCTACGGAGCGATGCTCGGCCTTTCGAAGAGGAATGTCGACGCGATCTTCGACGACATCGTGGCGTTCAGCGAGATTGAACAGTTCATCGACACTCAGGTCAAGTTCTATTCGAGCGGCATGTACGTGCGCTTGGCCTTCGCCGTCGCCGTCAACGTTGATCCGGACATCTTGGTGGTGGACGAAGTCCTGGCCGTTGGCGACGAGCGTTTTCAGGCCAAGTGCATCGACCGGATTCGAACGTTCCAGGAAGAAGGACGCTCGATTCTTCTCGTCACCCACCAGGCCGATCAGGTGCGAGCGCTGTGCGACCGGGCGATTGTGCTCGATGGAGGGCTGATGGTCGCGAACGGCCCGGTCCAGGAGTCGCTGCGGATCTTCCGCGAGCACCTCTTGGAAGACGCGGTCGAACTCGACCGCACCGGCGCGCGCGCTGAGATCAGCATCGATTCGGTAACGACGCCCTCTGGCTCCTTTGACGTGAAGAGCGGCGCGGGCATCCATTTTGACGTGCAAATGACGTCGCACGCCGCCTACAGCGGGAACTTCATGATGGAGATCTTCACAAGAGGCGGTCTCCTGGTGAGTCGAAGCGATGCCCAGGGCTCGCCCGTGAACCTGAAGCCCGGCCTCAACAGCGTGGGCGTCTACCTGCCACAGATCCCCTTGCTGGACGGGGTCTACGACGTCAACGTGGGAATCGTCGATCATCACGGCACGGTCATGGCGTGGCGCGAACAGGCGGCTTCGATCCAGGTGGCCTATTCGGGGCGCGAGGGCGGGATCGTCGAGATGGGCGCTTCAATCACTCAGCAATGACGGCCGCGTGCGCTTCGGCCCGTTTCAGACGGGGGAACCTGCGAAGTGCCCCGAACACTCCGAGCTTTCCCGCGTCGAAGGGATACGTGGCGCCGCCGAGCATGCGGCGATCCCCGCGCGAGTTGCCGTAGGCGAAGATCACGGGATCCGACGGGTAGCCGCGCAGTTCAATCCACTCGCTGAGACGGCGCATTTTCTCACGGCCCCGGCAGTTCTTGCCCAGGAAGCTTCCGCTCAACTTCGAGCGGGCGTCGACCGCGAGGCGGGTGCCGAGTCCTCCGGTGGCGCGCAGAGCCTCGGTGATGACGTTCACGTAGATTTGCGGCGACGCCGAGACTATGACGATGTCGTGACCCTGCTCGCGGTGCCATTCGAGGCGAGCGAGGACCTTCGGACGGCCGTGGCGTTCGAGGTGCTCAAGCGCGAACGCGCGCGAGGCCGCGGTCACCTCTGCCAGGTCCCGGCCCACGAGGAGCTTGTGGAAGAGGCGCTCTTTGGCGCCGTCGGCCCACCTGCCACTTCGTATGGCGCCGATCGTGAGCGGAATCAAGAGGGGAAGCGCCGCGCGAAAGACCTCGCGCGATCCGGCGATGTAACGGAGCCAGGGAAAGACGCTGCCGCCCTCGGTCAACGTGCCGTCCAGATCGAAGGCGGCGACAACGGGGGGCTTGGAAGCGTTCACCCTTCTAGTTTCACAGGCTTTGCGACCGACACGGGCCTAATATCTACAAATCAAATGGAGATTTGTAACAATTGAGTTCAGTGAGGCTAAAGTGTTGAGGTTCAGTCAAGGGACTGACATCTTGCACTCAAGGAGCAAACACATGGCGATTCGCCTTGGTGACGTGGCCCCGGATTTCACCGCCGAGACCACTGAAGGAACAATCAGTTTTCACGAATGGCTTGGCGACGGCTGGGGCATCCTCTTTTCGCACCCCAAGGACTTCACGCCGGTGTGCACCACGGAACTTGGGGCCTTCGCCGCTCGCAAGTCCGACTTCGACAAGCGCAACACCAAGATCATTGGCGTGTCGGTGGACGATGTCGCTTCGCACAATAAGTGGAAGGACGACATTGCCGAGACCCAGGGAACCGCTCTCAACTTCCCAATCATCGGTGACGAGGAGCGCAAGGTCGCTGGCCTCTACGACATGATCCACCCGAACGCCAACGACACTCTGACGGTTCGCAGCGTGTTCATCATCGGCCCGGACAAGAAGGTCAAGCTCACGCTGACCTACCCGGCTTCGACCGGCCGCAACATCGACGAAGTGATCCGCGTGCTCGACTCCCTGCAGCTCACCGCGAACTACCAGGTCGCGACTCCGGTCAACTGGACCGACGGCGGCGACGTCATCATCGTCAACTCGGTGAGCGACGAAGAGGCCAAGACGAAGTTCCCCAAGGGCTTCAAGAAGCTGAAGGACTACCTGCGCGTCACACCGCAGCCCAACAAGTAACAGCCAGGATCTCTCGCGCAGCGGCCACCTTCGGGTGGCCGCTGCGTTGCGTTCAGCCCCTAGAGTGAGGTTGAACGAGGAGACATCATGGCTGGTCCCACAACTTTTACGTACGCGAATCAGACGGTCAATCGATTGGGTTACGGCGCCATGCGCATCACCGGCGACGGGATCTGGGGATATCCCAAGGACCGCGCAGAGGCGCTCGCGGTGTTGCGTCGAGCGGTTGAGCTCGGCGTTGACTTCATTGATACCGCCGACTCGTACGGGCCGTACGTCTCCGAGGAGCTGATCGCGGAGGCCCTGCACCCGTACGGCAACGTGAAGGTCGCCACCAAGGCCGGCCTCTTGCGGACCGGACCGAATGTCTGGGTCGCGTGCGGCCGGCCGGATTACCTTCGCCAAGAGTGTGAGATGTCACTTCGCCGGTTGGGTCAGGAGTCGCTCGACCTCTTTCAGTTGCACCGCATTGACTCGAACGTGGTGGCGGTGGAGCAGTTCGGACTGCTTCGAGATCTGCTCAACGAAGGAAAGGTCCAGGCAGTCGGGCTCTCAAATGTGACCGTCGAGCAGATTGAGGCCGCCCGCGAGGTTGTGCCCATCGCGACCGTGCAGAACTTGTACAACGCGTCCAATCGCCAAAGCGAGGACGTCCTCAACTACTGCGAGGCCGAAGGCATTGGTTTCATCCCGTGGTTCCCCGTCGCCTCGGGCACCTTGGCGCGCAGCGGTGGTCAACTCGACGCCTTCGCGAAGGAGAACCACGTGACGGTCGCCCAGCTCTCGCTCGCGTGGCTGCTTCGCCGGTCGCCCGTCATGATGCCCATTCCGGGGACTTCGAAGGTTGCCCACCTGGAGGAGAACTGCGGCGCCGCAAACGTGGTGCTCGACGACGAGACGTTTCGCGCGATCGACCTTCTCGCTGGTTAGTCCTACAGCTGCATCTGCTCTTCGATCGAGTCTCGGAGCTCTCGCTTGAGCACCTTGCCCTGCGGATTGCGGGGTAGGGCCAGGGTTCGAAAGAAGATCCGTGTGGGGACCTCGAATCGGGCCAGGCGCTGAGCGACGTGACGGGAGATCTCCTCAGCTTCGATGACGCGGCCCGGTCGAAGGACAATGACAGCAGCGACCTCTTCGCCCAAGATGGGGTGGGGGACGCCGACCACCGCGCAGTCGGCGACGTCGGGGTGTTCGAAGATCGCGGCCTCGACTATCACCGAGTACACGTTCTCGCCGCCGCGGATGATCATGTCCTTCGCTCGGTCGACGATGTAGATGAAGCCCTCGTCATCGATGCGCGCGATGTCGCCCGTGTGCAGCCAGCCCTTCGAGAATGATTGGGCGGTGGCCTCGGGTTTGTGCCAGTACCCGCGAACGACGTTGGGTCCCTTTATCCAAAGCTCGCCGACCACGCCGGGCCCCTTCGCCAGGTCCGGCGCGGGTTCGCCGCCTTCGAACTCCTCGGGGACAACGGCGACCTCGCAGACCGGCAGCGCCGTCCCCACGCTGTCGGGTCTGGCGACGTAGTCGGGTCCCGAGTTGAGGCACACCGCGGCGGACGTTTCCGTGAGCCCGTATCCGTTGCCGGGTTGGCCAACGGGAAAGGCCGCTTGAATGCGCTTGACCAACTCGGGAGGAGCTGGGGCGCCGCCGTACGAGACCGAGCGAATGCTTGAAGTGTCGAACTTCTTGAAGTCGGGATGGTCGAGGATTTGCATGGCGATCGTGGGAACGCCGCCAATCATGGTGAGCCGCTCCGCTTCAATCAACGCCAGCGCCTTACCAGCGTCAAAATGGTGCATCATGACCATCTTTCCGCCCGAAGCGGTGTTGACGACCATGACGGCGAGGCAGCCCGTGGCGTGGAAGAGCGGCACATTCAAGAGACCGGCGTTCTGGATGCTCTTTCCCTCGAGGTCGACGTTACCGGTGCCGAAGCGGAGCGCCGCGCGTTGGCCAATGAAGAAGAGACCCATCAAGTTGGTCAACGCGTTGCGGTGCGAACCAACGGCTCCCTTTGGCTTGCCGGTGGTTCCGGACGTGTAGAACATCGTGGCGTCATCGTCAGGCTCAAGGTCGACCTCGGGTGGCGTCGCCGCCGAGTCCACTTTGAGCAGGAAGTCGTCGAAGGCGATCAACTGGATCCTCGAGTGGGTCCTGTCGACGTGCGCGCGCCGCGTGGGGTCGTCACTGATGACGACGATTGTCCTCAACTCGGGCAGGTGGTCCAACTGCTTCGCGAGTCTCTCCAGACGCTCTTCGTCGATGAACAGGATTGATGAACCAGAGTCGGTGAGGCCGTAGGCCAACTCCTCGCTCGTCCACCAAGCGTTGAGTGGAACTACGACCGCGCCGGTGACCATGGCACCCCAAAACGCGAAGACCCATTGGGGCAGATTGCGCGAGGCAATGGCCACGCGGTCACCCTTGACGACGCCGGCGTCAATCAGGCGATGGGCGAGGGTCGATGCAATTCGGTAGTGCTCATCGAAGGTGAAGCGCTGCTCTTCGTAGACCAGGAAGTCTCGATCGGCGTGGTTAAGCGACATATCGAGAACCTGTCGCAGATTCGCTGGTGCGTTCTTCCAGACCGACATCTCGATGCCGTTGACGGTTGTGCGCTCGGTCTCGAACATTTGGCCCGGCGCGGTCATCTGCGCGGTCGCTTCGACGATGGAGAGTGGAGATTCGCTCATGTCGTGCGGTGCTATTTATCGCTGGCGGGCGGGGGAAAAAGGGTTTCGCGGTAATGGACGAGTTCCGCAATCGACTCGCGAATGTCATCAAGCGCTCGATGTGACGTTTCCTTTTCGGGTAGCGCGGCGAGGACCTCTGGGTTCCATCTCCGGGCAAGCTCCTTGATCGTCGAGACGTCAACGTTGCGGTAGTGAAAGAAGGCTTCGAGGCGCGGCATGAACTCCTGCAGGAACCGTCGGTCGGTGCCGATCGAGTTTCCGCAGAGCGGGACGCTGTTCTCCTCGTCGATGTACGCCTTCAAGAACGCCAGGGTTGCCGCTTCGGCCTCGCCGGCGGTGGTCGTCGACTGTTCAATGGCTCGCAGCAGACCGGACTTCGTGTGCATCTCGGTCACGAAATCGCCCATTTCGGCGAGTTGCTCAGGGCTTGCGTGAACTACCAGGTCGGGCCCTTCGGCGACGATATTCAACTGGTCGTCGGTGATGATCGTGGCTATTTCGACAATCACATGTCGCTGGGGCTCGAGCCCCGTCATTTCTAAATCCATCCATACGAGCACATTGCGACACTATCGAATCTTGAGGGCACGGTGAGGAGCGGGCGGTAGCCTTCACGAATGGAGATTCTGACGAAAGTCCTGCATCCCGACGCGGTACTGCCCGCGTACGCCAACGAGGGCGACGCGGGGTGCGATCTTGTCGCCGTGGAAACCTGCACCCTGGCGCCCGGTGGAGGTCGGGAAATGGTGGGCACCGGACTGAGCATCGCCATTCCCCCTGGTTATGGAGGTTTCGTTCTCCCCAGAAGCGGGCTCGCCGCGAAGTACGGGGTGACCTGTATCAACGCGCCCGGGCTCATCGATGCCGGTTATCGAGGCGAAGTGAGGGTGGCGATGGTCAATCTCGATCCGGCGAATGAATACGTGGTGCACAAGGGCGACCGGATAGCCCAGTTGGTGGTGCTTCCGGTGCCAGAGGCGCTCTTCGCCGTCGTCGACGAACTTCCATCGGCATCGCGTGGGGAAGGCGGATTTGGTAGCAGCGGTCGATAGCCCGGAATCTCCGAGCCGCACGCGTGCCTGATTGGCAATCAGCGTCCCTTGAGACAGACAAGGCATTCACCTCAGCTGGAAGACGGCGACAGCACCAACTCGGGTGGTTTCGCCGACGGGGGAGTTGGGCTATTATGGGTATCCACGCGGACGTAGCTCAGTTGGTAGAGCGCGACCTTGCCAAGGTCGAGGTCGCCGGTTCGAGCCCGGTCGTCCGCTCCAAGAGGTTTCTTCCGAACTTCGGCATCTCTGCACCTGATTCCCGATTCTTCGAAAGAGAGTCGGGAATTGTTCTTAGCGGACCGAGATGCGGCTTTCTTCATCATCGCGGGACGAAAGATTGACTGCCTCGAAGGGTGGTTCAGCTGATCTCACCCGTGATGGTCGTGGCGATGCTCTCCTCAGTCGAGGGAAGTTGAACGATCCTCGCGAAGTAGCGGGCGTCACCGGTTAGTGCGTCGCCCAAGATTGACTGTGGCCGCAGTTTCGACACTTTCGCTCGGCAGCGCCGAAGCGCTCAAGGAGCAGCACGTCGTGCTCTTCGCAGTCGGTGGAGATTGCGTATTGGCCCGTGCCGGTACGGTCTCGAAGTACGGCGAACGTAGCCGCACCGAAGCTCACGACAATTGGCGCGCCAGCGGCGAGGTGAGACCAGTGCCCGACGAGGAGCATTACGACGATGAACGCGCCATGATTGGGTCCAGATCGTTGCTGCTCAGGGTCCGCCCGCCGAGGGCGGGCCAGTCATTGGTCGGGTCGACTATTCGTACGAATGGCGTTCACGGAGTAGTTCTACGGCTTCGACGATGGACTCAGGGTCCGGACCCCGGTGCAGGAGATCCTCACGCTCCACAGCGGTTTCGTCGAGGCCCGGCGTCTCGACAAACGGTGGCTGGGCGAGGAACGCGTCAACCGGCTGCGAGTCGTCAGAGATCGTCGTCACGTCGTGGTCATCGTGATGGGACATATGACTCACTGTAGAACCGGGATCCATCGCTTATCACCAATCGCCCTTCATGCCCAAGCCCTGTCGGCAGGCCTGGGACTGGTCGGGCCTGACCGCTTCCAAATCTGAGAGGATCCAACCGAACGTCGTCGCGCCACTCAGAGCGCGGCGGCGACCTTGTGCGGTGCACCCTTACGGGACGGCTGGTCCTTCTCTTGAACGCGGCCGTTCGGATTTTCGTCGTCACCATTACCGAATGATTGCCCCGACCCGCATTCTTCACCGAGCGCATTGCCTAGTCTTTAGCGAAGGGGGTTTCGATGGTCCATCCAGCACTTGAGCCGTACGTTCGAGCGATCCGCGCAAATCCGGCCCCGCATCCTTCCACGGTGAGCATCGAAGAGCGGCGCGCCACGTATCGTCAACTCGCCGAGGCGAATCGCGGAGAGCCCGAACCGGTTGAGTCGGTCGTGGACGGCGAAGTGGCGCTCGAGGGACGGACGCTCTCGACTCGCCTCTACATTCCGTTCAAGGACGAGAACAAGGCGCTCGTCGTCTACTTTCACGGCGGCGCCTTCGTGGCGGGCGATCTCGAAACACACGACGGGCTCTGTCGGCGTTTGAGCGCCGACACACGGATGCGTTTTCTCGCAGTTGACTATCGCCTGGCACCTGAGAACAAGTTTCCGGCGGGGATCGATGATGCCGTTGACGTCATTCGTTACGTGAGGACCCATCTCAGCGATTACGCGGCATCTGGCGCGCAACTCATCGTCATGGGCGACTCGTCTGGTGGCTCGCTCGTCTCGGTCGCGGCCGCTCTCACCCGCAACGAGGGACTTGGTATCGCGGCCCAGGTGATCATCTATCCAACCCTTGGTCCCGAGTTGCTCACGGACTCCGCGCACACGTACGGCGTGGGCTACATGCACGATCTCGACCACCTGCGCTACGACTACAGCCAGTACCTCGGCGAGTGGGGTGATCACACCGATCCGCGCGTGACGCCGCTCTTGTTCGACGATCTGACGGGCGCCCCGCCCGCGATCGTGGTGGTGGCTGAATGCGACCCGCTGCGTGACGAGGGCGTTGCCTACGCGGGCCTCCTGGAGCACTTCGGTGTACCGGTCGAGCTGCTCGAGGCCGAGGGCATGCTGCACGGCTTCCTGAGGATGGGAGCCCTCGTTCCCGAGGCGCTCGAGATCGTGGACGATCTGGCCGAGCACATGCGCCGATACGTGGAGATCGCCTCTTCGTGAATGTTCTCTTCATCACCCTCGACCAGTTTCGAGGCGACTCCTACGGCGCGGCCGGGCATCCGCTCGTAAAGACCCCGACCCTGGACCGCATCGCGAGCGAGGGGGTCCGTCTCGAGCGCCATTACTCCCAATCGGCACCCTGCGCGCCGGGACGAGCCGCGCTGTACACCGGGACCTACCAGATGAACAACCGCGTCGTGGCCAACGGCACGCCGCTTTCGGCGAGATTCGAGAATGTGGCGACGGTGGCGCGTGGCGCCGGCTACGACCCCATCCTCTTTGGCTACACCGACCAGGGACTCGATCCCAACCGGTCGGAGGGGTTTGACGATCCTCGCCTCGACAACTACGACAGCATCCTGCCCGGCTTCTCCGTGGGCCTTTACATGCCTGAGAGCCAAGCGGGTTGGATCCAATACCTGCGATCCAAGGGCTACGTGGTCGAGAGCGGCTGGGCTCCGGCGCTGCGCGGTGAACCCGAGAGATCGGTGGAGGATTCGCACAGCGGCTTTCTCACGAATCGATTCGTCGACTGGCTTGGCACCCAGGAGAGTGGCTGGTTCGCCCACTTGAGCTACCTGCGTCCGCATCCTCCCTACGCCGCGGCGGGGGAGTATTCGAAGATGTACGACCCGGCCGACGTCGAACTTCCAATCGCGCCCGTCGGCGAGGACCTGCGACATCCAATCCACGAGGTCGCGCTGGCCGTGCGCGCGAGCGCGGCACCCACCGACGAACGCGAGATGCGTGGTCTGCGCGCGCAGTACTACGGAATGATCAGCGAAGTTGACTTCCAACTGGGACGGGTCGTCGCCACACTCGAGGAGCGGGGCGAGTGGCAGGACACGCTGGTGGTGGTCACGTCAGACCACGGTGAGCAACTCGGCGACCACGGGTTGATCGAGAAGCTGGGGTTCTTTCCCCAGAGTTATCACATACTCGGACTTTGGCGCGATCCGCGAGACGCCCACGCCGGAACGAGCGTCAACGCCTTCAGCGAGAACGTCGATCTCTTGCCGACCCTGTGCGACGCGCTGGGAGTTGAGGTTCCCGTCCAGTGCGATGGCCGCTCGCTCGCGCCGTTGTTCAATGGCGAACCTTGTGAATGGCGCACCGCCGCCCACTACGAGTGGGACTACCGTGAGTACTGGATTAACGACCACACGCGGCGCTGGCCCAAGGATCGGACGCTCTCGCGTCAGAACATCGCCGTCTCAGTGGGCGGTGATATTTCGTACGTTCAGTTCGGCGATGGATCGTTCAGGTGTTTCGACCTGGGGGCAGATCCAACGTGGCGCACCGAGTGCCACGACGCGACCCGAGTCCTGCGCGCGGCCCAGGAGCAGCTGGTGTGGCGTCAGGAGCACCTGAACCGCGACATGACCGACATGCTGCTTCGCCCCAGTCGGCCCGGTCGATGGCCTGCGGGCTTCTAGCGAGGTTCCACCCTCAGGGCGTCAAAGCCTCGCTGGACGCCGGACAGGAACTGAAGGAAGGTCTCGTCGCGGTCCTGGGCGAAATTGATGTCCAGGATTTCGAGGGAGATGTAGCCGTGGCAGGCGGCCCAGAGCATCTGGGCGAGGTTGTCTGACGCGATGTCTGGAAACATGCCCACCGACTGACACCGTTCGATGTGCTTGACGAGCTCCTGGAAGGCTCTCGTCGCCACGTAGGCGGCGGTGATCGACGGGGTGAAGCCCACGAAACGATTCATGAACATCACGGTGTAGTGGGACTTATGTTCGAGGGCAAACTTTCGGTACGCGATACCGGACCGCAATAGCTCGTCCTCGGGATCGCCGCCGATGGGTGCCAATTCTCGCTGCAGGACCGTGAACCCCTCGGTCCAGATCGCGTCGAGCAGTCCGTTCTTCCCCTCGAAGTGGTTGTATATGGCCATCGGAGCTACGTTGGCCTTTCGAGCAATCGCCCGGACGGTAAAGCCCTCGGGACCCGTTTCGCTCAAGAGCTGCAGCGCGGCGTTCATCACTTCGGGAACAATGAGCTGGGAGGGAGTTCGCTGTGGACGGGGTGGCATCGGACTAAGTATAGAACAATGTTCTATACTTAGTCCTGATCGGTCTCAAACGATATCTCCTGTCACCGCCGGGAGTCCATGATTTCACACGAGGTTGCTTGTGGACAGGGCGGAACTGGCCAAATATGGAACGATGTTCTACACCTATAGAACAAGATGCTATAAAGTCTCAATGAACCGGGCTCCGAAAGATCGCCGTTGGCTGATTCTCTTGGTCCTTTGCGCGACAGTCTTCTTGGTCGTGGTGGACAACACTGTCGTCAACGTTGCGCTTCCCACGCTTTCTGAACGCCTCAAGGCCACGGACTCGGATCTGCAGTGGATCGTTGATGGCTACTCGCTGCCCTTTGCGGGGCTGCTCCTGGCGGGCGGCAGCCTCTCCGACCGCTACGGGCGAAGGCGCGTCATGCAGACCGCGATCCTCGCCTTCGGGCTCTTCTCGCTTCTCGCCGCGCGCTCGACGAACATTTCGGAGCTTCTGGTGGCTCGAGCATTGATGGGAGCCGCCGCCGCGTTCATCTTCCCGGCAACGCTCTCGCTCTTGACGATGACCTTTGAGGACCCGTCGGAACGGGCGAAGGCCTTCGGCTTCTGGGGGGCGACCAGTGGCGTGGCGGTTGCCTTCGGGCCAATTGTTGGTGGTGCACTCATCACCCATTACTGGTACGGGTCGATCTTCCTGGTCAACATTCCCATCGTGCTGATTGCATTCTTCTCGGTGGCGGCGGTCGTCCCAGAGTCGAAGGCTCCGCGTCCGAAACGTTTCGACTGGGTCGCCCTGTTGGTCGGAAGCGCGGCGATCACGTTCCTGGTGTTCGCCATCATCGAGGGTCCCACGTGGGGTTGGAGATCTGAGTCAACCTTGGGCCTCTTGGCTTCGTCGGTACTGCTCTTTCTGGGTTCAGTGCTCTACGAGCTTCGACGCGAGGAGCCCCTGCTCGACGTACGGGTGTTCGCGAACAGGGGGTTCAGCGCCGGCGCGGCATCAATCGCCACCAGCTTCTTCTGCCTTTTCGGGTTCATCTTCCTTGTAACCCAGTACTTTCAGCTGATCAAGGGATACTCAGCTTTCTCGGCGGGCGTCCACACGTTGCCCTTCGCCATCGTCACAGTAATCGCCACGCCCCTCGGAGCGACATTGGCTTTGCGATTCGGCGCGCGATACGTGGTGAGCATCGGGCTGTTGATCATGGGAGTCGCCCTCATGTGGATGGCCGACATCAGCGCCACCGCCCACTACCTCGGACCAGTCATTGGCAGCATGGTGGTGCTCGCCGTCGGGTTCTCCCTGATCACGGCGCCCTCCACCGCGGCGATCATGAAGTCCTTGCGGCCCGAGCAGATCGGTGCTGGTGCCGCGGTCAACGAGACGACCAGGGAGATCGGCGGGACTCTCGGTGTCGCGGTCTTCGGCTCGGTCTTCTCGTCCCTGTTCACCCCCCAGGTGCGAAGGGCTCTCTCGGACCTGGGACTCAGCCACCACCAGCTCGACTCGGCGCAGGGCTCAATGCAGTCGGCACTTGCCGTCGTTGCCCGCGTGCCCCACGCTTCGCCCTTGTTCGTTGAGGTGAATAGGGGCGTCACATCGGCGTTCATGAATGGTTTTCATCGGGGCTGCTTGGTGGGCGCCATCGCGACGACCCTCATGGGATTGTCGGTCTTCGGGTTCCTTCCAAAGGAGGCTGCCCGCAAAGAGGAACTGGTGCTCGCGTAGGTCCGTCCCCGACCATTCTCAGGCGCTGCCGCTCAGCTCATCCAATTTCTGGTATCAATAGAACCCATACGCCACCCCGGCGAAGATCAAGAGGAGTTTTCATGCATCGAATCACCCGCGTGCGACAAGCGCTCGTCATGACAGGAATCACCTCGCTCGTTCTGGCCTCAAGCGTGGTTGCCGGCGCGTCGTCGACCTCAGGTATCTACAACGCAGCTGACGCCAAGATGGTGCCTGCGAGCTACAAGGGTACGACGCTGCAAGTCGCGACCGACGCCAGTTATCCGCCGGATGAATCGATGCACGGAACAACGATGGTGGGCTTCGACGTCGACCTGACCAACGCCCTCGCCAAGACCCTTGGGCTTAAGGTGAAGGAAGTCAACGTGAAATTCGCCAGCATCATCGCCGGTATCCAGGCTGGCAAGTACCAGGTTGGCAACTCTTCATTCACCGACGAGAAGTCACGCGAGAAGAGCGTCAACTTCGTCGACTACTTCCAGGCTGGTGAGGCTGTCTACGCCAAGTCGGGTTCAAAGGCCAAGTTCACCGGGCTCTCGAGCCTCTGCGGGAAGGCCGTCGCGGTGGAAACGGGCACGACCGAGCAGTCCGACGCGGTCAAGACGGCGAAGACGTGCCCATCAGGCAAGAAGCTGTCGGTTCTGGCATACCCGGACCAGACGTCGGCGAATCTCGCCGTGTCGTCCGGTCGAGCCACCATCGGTTTCCTCGATAGTCAGGTCGCAGGCTACGTGGTAGCGCAGTCGAATGGAGCCTTCAAGCTCTTGGGCAGCGCCATCGAAGTAGCCCCCTACGGCATCGCCACCTCCAAGTCCTCCGCGGGCAAGAAGTTGGCCATGGCGTTCCAGATGGCACTCAAGGCAATGATCGCGAACGGCACGTACGGTGCAATTCTGTCGAAGTGGGGCGTCTCTGCCGGGGGGCTTCCCGCCAGCAAGATTGTGCTCAACGGAGCACTCTCCTAGGAACTTGAAGTAACTCCGCCCATGGATACGAACGGGGACGTCGCCGTAAAGGTCGTCCCCGTTCGTCACGTGGGCAGATGGTTTGGCGTGGCCGGCGTGGCGCTCTTCGTCGCGATGCTGATCCACACGACGCTGTTCAAGGTGGCCAGTTCGACGAAGACCTGCGTCACCATCAACGTAGCCAAGACGTGCCACGGCGTGTTGGTGTGGCGATTCCAGTGGGACATCGTTGGCCAGTACTTCACTAGTTCCGAAGTCATCCACGGCCTGCTCATCACCATTGAACTCACGGTCATCTCGATGGTCATCGGCATCGCGTTGGGCATGATCGTCGCGGTCATGCGGATGTCGCCCAATCGCGTTCTCGCTGGCGTCGCCTGGACGTACACCTGGTTCTTTCGCGGCACTCCGGTGCTGGTGCAGATCACGTTCTGGGCGTTCATCGGCGCTCTCTATCCGCACCTGTCCATTGGCATTCCGTTCACGCATGTTGCGTTCGTGCACATCAGCAACGTCAACGTCACTTTCACCACGCTTGAGGCGGTGATCGTAGGTTTGGGGCTCAACGAAGGGGCCTACATGTCCGAGATCGCCCGCGCCGGTTTGATCTCTGTCGATGAAGGCCAGATTGAAGCGGCGACCTCGCTCGGGATGACTCGACGCCAGACACTTCGCCTGATCGTCATCCCCCAGGCGATGCGCGTCATCATCCCGCCGACGGGCAATGAAGTGATCTCGATGTTGAAGACGTCGTCCTTGGCGAGCACGGTCGCCGTGCTCGAGCTCTTCGGAGCGGTGTCGAACATTTCCGCCCAGAACTTCCAGATCATGCCGCTGCTTATCGTGGCGAGCATCTGGTATCTGATCGTGACGACGGTGCTCTCAATCGGCCAGTTCTATCTGGAACGCTATTTCGCCCGGGGAGCGCTGCGTTCGCCACCACCGACCCCCATCCAGCGTCTCAAGCGTGACGCTCGAGGCATCGTGTCGAAGTTTCGCACCAAACGGGGCGTTTCTGAGGCGGGCGCGTGACGAATCCGATGGTCGAGGTGCGCGGCGTGCGAAAGTCATACGCCGGTGTCGAAGTGCTGAAGAGCGTCGATCTCACCGTGAACCGGAGCGAAGTGACCTGCCTTATCGGGCCTTCTGGCTCCGGAAAAAGCACCCTCCTGCGCTGCATCAATCACCTGGAGAAGCACGACGCGGGAGAACTGCGTGTCGACGGTGAACTCGTGGGCTACGAGGCGAGGAACGGAAAACTCTACGAGCTCAGCGACAAGCGAGTCTGCGAAAAGCGCTCGCACATTGGAATGGTCTTTCAACGTTTCAACCTGTTTCAGCACTTGACGGTGCTTGACAACGTGACCATTGGACAGACGCAGGTGAAGAACATCGACCGCGAGAAGGCGCGGGTGAAGGCCCGCGAGCTTCTCGCCCGGGTGGGCCTTGACGCGAAGGAGAAGCACTACCCGGCTCAACTGTCCGGAGGACAGCAGCAAAGGGTGGCGATTGCGCGCGCCCTGGCCATGGAGCCCAAGCTGATGTTGTTTGATGAGCCGACCTCGGCGCTCGACCCCGAGCTCGTTGGCGAAGTGCTCGACGTCATGAAGGACCTCGCCAAGAGCGGCATGACGATGATCGTCGTCACGCACGAGATGGGCTTCGCCCGCGAGGTCGCCGACACCGTGTACTTCCTCGATGGAGGAATCATCGAGGAGTTCGGAGATCCCCAAGAGGTGTTGACGGCCCCGTCCTCGGAGCGCTTGAAGAGCTTTCTTTCGAAAGTGCTCTAATGACTTGGGAACTCGACCCGTCGAATGTCGGCACGGGACTGCCACTCGAGGGGGTTCGGGTCCTGGATTTTTCGAGGGTGCTCGCCGGCCCGCTCAGCGCGATGATCGCGGGCGACCTCGGCGCCGACGTGATCAAGGTGGAGAGCCCCGACGGCGACCCGGTACGGGCTCTGGCTCCGCCGCGCTTCGGCGATGACGCGACCTACTACTTGGCGGTCAATCGTCATCGGCGCAACGTCGTCGCCGATCTGCGCAATCCCGTCGACTTCGAGCACGTGGCCGACCTGGTCCGCGAGGCTGACGCAGTGGTCGAGAACTACCTGCCCAGCCAGATCCGTTCGCTGGGGATCGAACGACTCCGCGCCGTCAACCCCGACTGCGTCTGGGTCAGCATCACGCCGGCGACCACCGGCGGGCCCCTCGCCGATCAGCCCTCGTTCGACCTGCTGGCCCAAGCCCGTTCGGGCTTGATGGGGGTGACCGGAGAGGCAACGGGACTTCCGACGAAGGTCGGCGCGCCAGTCGCTGACGTGGTGACTGGGCTCTACGGGGCCATCGCGCTCATCACCGGCCTCTTCGAACGCGCCCAGGGCCGGCCCGGTCGTCACTTCGAAGCTCCCCTGCTGGAGTCGACCATGAGCGCCTTGTCCAATCAGGCCCAGGGATACCTCGCGACCGGGGTCAATCCGCAGCGATTGGGCAACGACCATCCGAGCATCACTCCGTATGGCCCGGTCACTACCGCCGACGGCTACGTCCTTCTCGCGGTTGGTACCGACGGCCAGTACCAGAAACTGGTCAGCGCGCTGAACGATCCGAAGCTCGAGAGCAACTCCCGGTGGGCGACGAACGCCGCGAGGGTCGCCGAGCGCGACGCCGTTCGCGAGGAGCTCAACCGGATCTTCGTGGGGCGCTCAACGCAAGCGTGGCTCGACATTCTCGCCGCCTCGGGAGTGCCGCACGCGCCGATCGTGGACGTGGCGGGCGCGTTCGCGCAGCCCCAAATCAGCCAAGGTGACTTCGTAGGCGTGATGTCATCGCCGGCCGGGCAGCTGAGGGCGATGAAGACGCCGTTGCTGCTCGATGGCGTTCGTCCCGCCATTCGAAGCGGACCTCGCCGATTGGGCGAGGACACCGAAGAACTTTTTCGCTCCGAGGCCAAGCCGCCGAGCTAAGGCTTGAGTGGCTCGCCGTTGAAGGAGTCGAGGGTCGTGAAGGTCTCAACGGACCGTCGGCTGAGCTTGGTGGGGCGCTTGCGGGGATAGCCGAGGACCAACACCGAGGCCACCGCGTACGTGTCAGGGATGTTGAGTGCCGCACGCACATCGTTTTCACGCCGCGTGGCGACCGTGGTGATGACGCCGCCCAGACCCCTCTCGCGGGCGCTCAAGAGGATGTTCCAGATGAACGGGTAGATCGAAGCGCCCCCGGCGATCTGATAGCGGCCGAGGTCGCGGTCGGTCGCCGCCAGCACCTCGAGGTTGGTGCAGATCACGAGCATCGCTGGCACCGAATCCAGATTCTCGGGAAACCCGTCGGGCTTGGAGCGCTGCTCGGCGGCTGATCGCTGAGCGAGGGCCGCGGCGCGGTCGTCATCGCTCGCGAGAGGGGAGAACGGGATCAGTCCCGCCAGCAGATGGGCAATGTAGTCGTGCCACGCTTCGAGATAGGCGTCGCGAACCGCGCGACGAGCCTTCTCGTCGCGTACGACGATGACGTGCCAGGCCTGGCGATTGCCTCCCGACGGGGCGAAGCGGGCATCGTCGAGAACTTGAAACAACAGTCGATCACTGACTGGCTGGGCGGTGAAATCGCGGATAGAGCCGGTGGTTCGAACTGCTTCAATGAGTTCCATTTTGAAACCCTAGAGCCTCGACTGGTCCGGTGACTACGCGTCGCGGGTTTGGAGCAGCACGGTGCCCGCTGCCAGGAAGGCCACGACATAGATCACCAACGCCGCGAATGCCGACCAAGCCGTGAAGAGGTGTGAGGGAGTGGTGGTCGAAGCCATTGATGTCCAGAGATTACCCAATTCGAATCTCTCAATGTCATTGCGCCAACTCTCGGGGAAGGAAAGTGAGATGAGCGGGACGATGAGAAGAATGACGACGAACACGCTGATCGAGGCTGCGCTTTGGCGCAAGATCAGTCCTAGTGCGAACCCGAGAAGTGTGAGGAGGGCCAGGTAGACACCGGTCAGGATTACTGCCCTCAGCACCGAGCCGCTGCTCAATGAGGCGGTGGGAACCACGCCGCTAAAGACCGCTTGTCCCATAAGGAAGGTCACGAAGGTCACCACTTCGCAGACGATGAACATTGAGCCGAAGAGGACGATGACCTTACCCGTCACCAGCCTCACCCGGTTCGGCACCGCTGCCAGTGTCGTGCGAATGGAACCCGACGAGTACTCCGCTGAAATGAATAGCACTCCAATGACTCCAACGGCGAACTGGGCGAAGAAGACCCCCACCAAACTCGTGGAAACGGGATCGAAGGTGAGTTTGTCTATTCGTGTCGATTGATCCCAGTGGGCGCGAAGCACGAGTGTGATCAACAGCGAGAATCCGATTGTCAGGAAGAACAGCAAGGCAATTCCGACAATCGTGGAATTGACAGTTCGGAACTTTATCCACTCGGACTTGGCAGTTGAGACGACGTTCTCGTTCTTACTCATGGTGCGCCGTTTCGGGTTTGGAGGATCCGAATTCGAGGGAATCCGCCGTCAGGTCCATGAAGACGTCTTCCAGCGACGCTCGCTGGGGTGTCAATTCGAGGACGGTGATTCCGGCGTTGAAAGCGATTCCGCCAATCTGATCCGACGTCAGGCCGCCGATGGTGAGATTGCCGTCGTTCATCTCTTCGACCGTGCCGTTGTGGTTCTTGACCAACGAGACCAGCTGGGGCGGGTCGGACACACGTACGAAGACCGTCCCCTGGGCGGTTGCCGTGAGGTCGTCGACTGAACCTTGGGTTATGAAGCGACCGCGGCCGATGACGATGATTTGATCGGCGCTCACCGCCATCTCGCTCATGAGGTGCGAACTGACGAACACCGTGCGGCCTTCCTTGGCCAACGACCGGAAGAAGTCGCGGATCCACTTGATCCCCTCCGGATCCAGTCCGTTCACCGGCTCGTCGAAGAGCAGGACGCCGGGATCGCCCAAGAGGGCGCCGGCGATGCCGAGGCGCTGGCTCATGCCGAGGGAGTAGCTGCCCACCTTCTTGTGGGCGACCGAAGCGATGCCGACGAATTCGAGCACCTCGTCGACGCGAGCCTTCGGAATCTGGTTCGAAGTGGCAAGGGCGCGCAGGTGATTGCGCGCGGTGCGTCCGGGGTGGACCGCCTTCGCGTCGAGCAGTGCCCCGACCTCTCGAAGTGGCGCCTTCAGATCGGCGTAGTTCAGGCCGTCGATGGTGGCACGACCCTTCGTCGGATGGTCGAGCCCGAGAATCAGGCGCATCGTTGTCGTCTTGCCCGATCCGTTCGGCCCGAGGAATCCAGTGACGACTCCGGGCTTTACCTCGAAGTCGAGGTCGTCGAGCGCCGTCGTGTCCTTGTAGCGCTTGGTGAGGTGGTCGATCTTCAGCATGATTGTCTTAGACAGACCTTAGTGAGCGAGGGTTCGCCGCCGCGACGGACCCTTTAAGAAACCTTTAAGAGTGCGAAGTTTCGCGCTTCCGGCGCCGACTTTCCTGGCACGCAGCGCAGGTTCCGGAAAGTGCAACGTGGTGACGATCGAGCTGGAATCCGAAGGTCTTTTGGAGATCCTTGCTGAGCGCGTCGAAATGGACGGCGGGAATCTCGAACGTCTGCTTGCACGTCTCGCAGGTCAGGTGGCCGTGCACGGCACCGGCGAGGTGATAGACGGCCGCCGGTCGGCCGAGGTGGGCGTGCACGACGATCTTCAACTCCTCGAACTCCTCGAGGATCCGGTAGACGGTGGAGGGGCTGACGTCGGGCTGACGCCGCTGCACGGCGCTGGTGATGGCGTCGACGGAGAGGTGGCCGCTGGCGTTAACGAGGACCTCGGCGACGGTGCGTTTGGCGACGGTCACGCGCTTGGCGGCACCGCGTATGGTCGAGAGAATCTCCTGAACCGTGTTTTCACGCTCTGGCATAGCAAGAGACTAGGACCGTCGCGCGGGCGGGCCTGAGCCTTTAATCTCGAGTCATGTTCGCAAAGTCAGAGATGGTACTCCCAGAGCAGGCTCTCAAGGGTCGCTCCAATGAAATCGCCGTGGATCGGCCGCACCTCGCACTGGGTACTTCGATGCTCGAGCTGTATGGCGAAGGCAGCGAAACGGCGTACGTCGCCATGGGCTGCTTCTGGGGAGCGGAACGGAAGTTCTTTGCGTTGCCTGGCGTCATCTCGACGAGCGTCGGTTACCAGGGCGGCTACACCCCCAACCCCAGTTACGAGGAGGTGTGCACGGGAAGGACGGGCCACGCCGAGGTGGTGAAGGTGGTGTTCGACCCAAAGGTAATCAGCTACTCGGAGATCCTCAACTGCTTCTACGAGAACCACAACCCGACGCAAGGCTTTCGTCAGGGCAACGACATTGGCACCCAGTATCGAAGCGCGATCTATTTCATCGACGAACGTCAAGAGGCGATTGCCCGCAAGGTGACCGAGGCGTACTCCGCGTCGCTTCGTGAGGCGGACTACGGGCCCATAACCACCGAGATTGCTCCCGCCGGGCCGTTCTACATGGCCGAGGAGTACCACCAGCAGTACCTGGTCGCGAACCCCAATGGCTACTGCGGACTGGGCGGTACCGGGGTGAGTTGCCCCATCGGCCTGGGACTCAACTAGCGAGGCAGCTCACGTCGTTCAACCGAGCTTGCCTGGCGCGCTCGGCGAAGAGATCTACGAAGCTCGCGTTGGTATTCGAAGCAGCAGGACGCCCAAAATGGTGGCGATCAGTGACGCCGCGAGCAGTCCCACCGTGAAGGCGCCGTAGGTGGCGCTTCGGGTCCCAAAGAGCGTGCCCGCGAACAGCAGGGGCACCGTGAAGCCAATCGCGCAGAGCACGGAGACACTGACGAGCAGCGGCCACGTTATCGAAGGATCCAGCCTGAATCGGATGAGGCGCGCGGCGCCAACACCGCCGGAGATTCCGACGACTTTGCCGAGTATGCGAATAGCGACGAGCGAGGTGACGATCGTGAGCGTTTTCGGGTCCCGAGAGAGTTCGTGCCAGGCGACACCGCACGAGACGAGCGCGAAGAGCGGAAGCACGAACGCGGTCGAGCATCGACCCATCGAACGCTCGAGTCGGGGCGCCCACTCGTTGTCAAACGAGATCAAGAGACCAGCGATCACGCCGGCGAGCGGGGGTTCGACGTTGGCCCACACGAAGCAGACCCACAGGCCTGCGAGCAGCGCCAATCCCCAGCCGACTCGGCGTGTGGCGCGTGAGGTCACGATTCCGACCACGATCATCAGAGGCAGCGCAACGATGCCGGCGAGTCTCGCGTGGGTAGCGCCGGTGAAGGCCAAGACGATGACGCTGAATGCATCGTCGGCAACGGCCAGCGTCAGGAGGAAGATCCGAATCGGCGGGGGGAGTCGGCGACCGACGAGAGCGAGCACGCCGAGGGTGAAGGCTATGTCGGTCGCCATTGGAACGCCCCACCCGCGCCGTAGTGCGCCCGAATTGGTCACTTCACCGAAGAGGTAGGACAGTAGAGCGGTGCCCGCCATTCCGCCGAGCGCGCCAAGGACCGGGGGTACGACGAAGGTGGCCCTGGTCAGGGCTCCAGTACGCAACTCGCGCGAGAGTTCGAGCCCGATCGCGAAGAAGAAGAGCGTCATCAGTGCGCTCGTCACGAGCGAATGGACCGAGTCGATCGAAACCTGATGCAAGAAGTGGCTGGGCCAAGCTTCGTTGATGGCCCGCTGGTAACTGGAATCGCCGAGCGCCGACCAGCAGAGGGCGACAACGACGCCGGATCCGATGGAAACGGCGGCGCTGAAATCGTGATCGAGGGCCCGCAGAGGACGAGAGAAGGACATGCCGGTCACAGTGGCAGAGGCTACACAAGAGCGGGTCGGATTCTGGCCTCTCTATTAGGGTGGGCGTGACACTGGGTGCACTTTGAGCCGTCCAAATTACGTTGAAGGGTCTTCGATGAGCGATCAACTTGCGGGAGCGATGCCGAAGCGCGAGCTGTACTTCGTCCTTGGTGCGTTGATGCTCGGTATGCTGCTCGCCGCACTGGACAGCACCATTGTCTCCACGGCGCTTCCGACGATCGTGGGCGACCTTCACGGGGCCAACCACCTGAGCTGGGTTGTGGTTGCGTACCTGCTGTCCTCGACCGTGAGCACGCCGCTCTGGGGAAAGCTTGGCGACCTTCACGGTCGCAAGGTCTACTTCCAGGCGGCGATCGTCATATTCCTGATTGGCAGCATGCTGTGCGGTATTGCCCACAGCATGCTGACGCTGATCCTCTTCAGGGCCCTCCAGGGTCTCGGAGGCGGTGGCCTCATGATCGGCTCGCAGGCAGTGATTGCCGATATCGTCCCGCCGCGCGAAAGGGGACGCTACGCGGGATTGTTCGGTGCAGTCTTTGGCGCCGCAACGGTCATCGGACCACTCCTCGGTGGATTCATCGTCGAGCATTGGTCGTGGCCCTGGATCTTCTTCGTCAACGTCCCCTTCGGGATCGTGGCCTTACTCGTCACGGCGGCGGCGTTGCCCAACGCGGGAGTGCGTGTGCAGCACGTGATTGACTACGCCGGAATTGTCACCTTGGCGCTGGCGGCTTCGGCCTTGATCCTCTTCACCTCGCTCGGAGGAACCGACTTTGCGTGGCTATCCGCCAAGTCGATCGGGCTCTTCGTTGGCGGGGTCCTCTTCACGGTTCTCTTCGTCATGATCGAGCGCCGATCCTCCGAACCGATCCTCGCCCCTCACCTCTTCGCCAACCGGGTGTTCAGGTCGGCGTCGGCGATTGGCTTCGTGGTCGGATTCGCCATGTTCGGGGCGATGACCTTCTTGCCGCTGTACTTCCAGGACGTCCGTGGAACAACGCCCACCAATTCGGGGCTTCGACTGCTTCCAATGATGGTCGGGCTCTTCGCGGCGTCGATCATCACCGGTCAACTCGTGTCCAAGGGGTGGAAGTACCGGCCATTTCCAATCTTCGGCACCGCGATCATGACCGTGGGGCTTGGGCTACTCGGGACAATCAGCGCGACGTCGTCTCTGGTCTTGATGGGCTTCTACATGTTCATTCTCGGAGCGGGCATTGGGCTCGTGATGCAGATCCTCGTCACCGCGGTCCAAAACGCGGTGAACCACGAAGATGTCGGGGCGGCGACGGCGGGCGCGAACTTCTTCCGGTCGATTGGTGGCTCCTTTGGAACAGCCATATTTGGTGCTCTGTTCGCGAACGAGATTCCTCGCAAGCTGGCGAAGGGACTCAAGGGCACGAAGTTCGCCTCGAGCAAGTTCTCGGTCTCGCAATTGACCCCGGAGAATCTGAAGAAGTTGCCGGTGGGACTCTTCAAGGTGGTGATGCACGCCCTGGCCAGCAGCATCCAGGTCATCTACCTGTGGGCCGTCCCCGTTGGCGCGCTCGCGGTGGTACTTTCGCTGACATTGCCCGAGATCAAACTTCGAGAGAGTCTTCACCCAATCGCTGACGAAGTACCGATGTCAAACGTCGACCCCCTCTTGTGAGGACCTCGAGACACTCGTCGAAGTCGAGGTCGTCTCCGTAGTAGGGATCGGCGAGATCGAGATCAAGCCCCGGCTCGAGCAAGTTGCGAAGCATGATGACCTCGGTCGACTCGTTGCTCAGGCGCTGGCGGACATCGTGGAGATGTTCACGTGTCATGACGATGATCAGATCGTGACGATTGAGGTAATTGGAATCGGCGTAGGCGCCCAAGGTCCCCTCCAGGTGCAAGCCCGCCCGATCGAGCGCGGACCGAGCTCGCGGGTCCATCGGGCTGCCGACGTGCCAGTTTGCGGTACCGGCACTGGTGATTTCGACGCGCCGGGCCAGAAGACCGTCCTCGGAGACGAGATGGCGAAGTGAAACCTCAGCCATCGGGGAGCGACAGATGTTGCCGGTGCAGATCATCGCCACGCGAATCGGTAGGTCGGTCATGGGAGGCTCATAAGAATCAACTCATTCTTATCGGTGGCTTAACATCCTTCGTGTTCACATTCTCCGGCAGAAACGGTACGATAATGACAGGAATAGGGGGAAGGAGACGCGATGCCACTTTCAGAGCATGAGCAGAAGATCCTGGCCGAACTTGAAGAGTCGCTCTCCAAACAAGATCCCAGGTTCGCGAAGAATGTTCGTGAGACCAATGTGTACTCCCACGGAGGTCGTCGAGTTCGTTGGGGAGTCGCGGGTTTCGTGGCTGGACTTCTGGTATTGGTCCTTTTCTTCTCCCAGTCCATATTGCTGGGACTCGTAGGCGTTGCGCTGATGTTCATCTCGGCCGTCGTCATTGAACGAAACGCTCGGCTTCTCGGTCGTGCATCGTGGCAGGACATCACAAGGTCGCCCCAAGGCGACGATGCCCATGCGAACTACGGTCCTCGGACCCGTTCGCTTCGCGACTGGTTGTCGCGTCAACGCCGCAAGACCGAGTGATCGACGTCGGGGTCGCGAAGAACGCAGCCCCGTGTCTGGCCCTCGACATTGGTGGCACCAAGGTCGAAGCCGCGGTCATCGACAGTGCCGGTGTGGTGCTTGCTCGTGAACGCCTCTGCGTGGCCGAACAAGAAGGCGGTCTCTTCGAGTCGATCGTCGGACTGCTTGACCGGGTCGCCCAGGGGAAGCACTTCGAGTTCGCCGGCGTAGGCTGTGCCGGGCCAATGACTGGTGCGGGCGCGACGGTCTCGCCGCTCAACATTCCGGCATGGCGAAGATTCCCGCTGCGTGAACGTCTCGAAGAGGTGCTCGGCGTCGACGTGCACATCGATGGCGATGCCCGGGCCCTCGCGCTCGCCGAGGGAGTCTTTGGCGCGGCTATTGACGACCACTCGTACGCGTCAATGGTGGTCTCCACCGGGGTGGGCGGCGGGTTGGTCATCGATGGCCGACTTCTCGACGGCGATTCGGGAAACTCGGGCCACATTGGCCATCTCAATGTCGTACCCAATGGCCGGCTCTGCTCGTGCGGCAGTTACGGCTGCCTGGAAGCCGAGGCCTCTGGTTGGGCCATCGAGGACATGACGGGACGCCCGGCGAAGGATGCCGATGACGCCACTCGACTTCGCTGCGCCGAGATGGTTGGACGCGCCGTTGGGACCCTGAGTTCGGTGCTCGACTTCAACCGTTGCTACATCGCCGGTTCGGTCGCATTGGGCTACGGCGATGAGTTCTTCGCGAACGCGAACAAGGAGGCGCGATCGTTGGCGACGATGCACTACTCGTCAGATCTGGAGATTCGAAGATCCGGACTCGGCAGCGACGGGCCAATCCTCGGCGCCGCGCTGGTGGGTTGGCGCGGAGCGCAGCGATGAACCGGTTCTGGGCACCAGGTCTCGGACGCTACATTCTGCGTCATCCCTCGAGCGCCTTGCCACTGGCCCTCGCGGGTTGGCGGCTTCGACGCAGGGGATGGTGTCGAAGCGCGCCGTTTCTGCCTCTCCCTCCCGTCAACTACTGGGCATTTCGAACGACCACCGTGAGTGGCAGTTCCGGCTCACCGTTGAGCCCGGAGGCAATGGTGGACGCCGCGAAATGGTCCCTGCGCCAATCGGTGGGGCGGTAGTTCTTCTGATGGGGCGAGTACTCCTGCTGAACGCTACGTTTGAACCCCTTCAGTTGGTGAGTGAGCGCAGGGCGGTCGTCTTGATGCTCGCCGGCAGGGCCGAGCCGATCGTCACGCCCGACGAGCCGGCGGTGTGCCGTTCGGCCACGGTGACGATCGCGATACCGTCGATTGTTCGCCTTCATGAAATGGTGAAACTACCCACGAAGGTGCGCACGCCGCCCCTCACTCGTCGTTCCCTCCTGCTTCGCGATAGTTTTCGCTGCGCCTACTGTCTCGAGCACGCCGATACCATTGATCACGTCGTTCCGCGCAGCCGTGGAGGACGTCACGAATGGACCAACGTGGTCGCAGCATGTCGGCACCACAACATGCAGAAAGGTGACCGGCTCTTGGAAGAGATCGGGTGGCGCATGCACTTCGAACCAAGGGTCCCCGACGGTCCGTGGTGGCGCTGGCGTCATGTGCCCGATCCAGATCCGCTGTGGGCCCCGTATCTCCCACGCGCCTCGTGACGAACGAAGTCGAGGAGCTCTACGACTACAGCGCTCTGAGGGAACTGGATCAGGCGACGATGTTTGTCCTCCATCTGGCCCGACCAACATTGATTCTTGGCGGAAGCCAGTCGCACGATGTGCTGGACGAGGCCAGGCTCGGCGAAGTGACGGTTCGGCGCCGTCGGGGCGGCGGAGGTCTGGTGCTACTGCAGCCCGATGACCTCTGGATCGACTGGTGGATACCAGCCAGTGACGCTCGATGGTCGAACGACGTCCACGTCAGTTCGATCCAAGCGGGTTCGTGGTGGCGGGACGCTCTTCGCCCCATCGTGGCTGGGGAAATCGCGGTCCATGAGGGGGCCCTTGAGGGGAATGTCCTGCATCGAGTCGTCTGCTTTGCCGGACGCGGGCCAGGCGAGGTGTTTGTTGACGACCGAAAGGCCGTCGGCGTCACGCAGTGGCGTGTTCGAGAGGGCATCTTCCTCTCCACCGTGATCCATCGCCACGAGACCCGCCAGGTGTTGAACTTCCTGCGCGACGTGCCAGAGGGCATCGGCGAGGCGCTCGATCATCACGTTGTTTCCTCTCTGGGAATCAACGATGCCGATCAACTTGTCGTCTCGTTGGGCGTTCAGAGCGGACCTTGGCAGGTCCGACAGCTTTTCCTCACGGCCTAGAAGCGGTCCAACTCAGCCGCTCCCTTGATCCCACCGGAACCGGTCACGTCCAATCACAAAAGTCCATCAAAAAAGAGTTCGAGGTGGGTGATTTTGGCGGGAGGTGGGGATTAGTGGTGTAATGTGTCACGAAGTGGGGGAAAGTGGTGAACCCGCCGGAGGAATAGTCGATGCTCGCGTTCGTTGGTCAGTTTCAGCATTCGCTGGATGCCAAGGGTCGACTCATCCTGCCCGCGAAGTTCCGACCCGAGTTCGAACGGGGTGGTCACATGAGCCCCAACACCGAGGGCTGCGTCGCGCTATGGACTCCCGGTGAGTTCGCGCGCAAGTCCGACGAGTACCTAGCTGAAAGCCGCAGCGGCGGTGCTCGAGGGCGAAGGCAAGCCCGCTACTGGGCCGCTAACTCGTCGGACGTCGAATTCGACAAGCAAGGCCGTTTCGCTCTCTCCGCGGTCATTCGCGATTACGGGCAGCTCGTCGGCGATGTCTTGGTCGTCGGAATGCTCGACCACATTGAGCTGTGGAATCCGGCGATCTACGCCGAGCAGGTCAACTCCGCCGAGGAGATATTCAAACAAGGCAGTAACTAGTGACGGGAGTTCATCAGCAGTACCGGCCGCGGACCATGCGCAGCCTGGCAATCGTGAAGACGGATTGGGATTCCTCCTCCGCCGTCTCTTCCGTCTTCACGATTGAAAGGCTGCAGATGGCCCAGGACAACTACCACCAACCAGTGCTCGAACGAGAAATCGTCGAGTTGTTTACCAGCCAGCCGGCTGGGGTGATCGTCGACGCCACGTTGGGCGGGGGAGGCCACGCGGCGGCGATCCTTTCGAGCGCTCCGCGGCTTCGTGTGCTCGGTATTGACCGTGATCCAGATGCCCGTGCCGCGGCGGGCGAGCGTCTCGCCCCGTTCGCTTCACGAGTGCTGATCGTCGACGCCACGTTCGCTGAGCTTGCGGCCGTCGTTCGAAACAACACCGATTTTCTCCATGGAGAGGACGTTGTTGGCGTTCTCATGGACCTCGGCGTCTCGTCGCACCAGCTCGACGAATCCAGTCGCGGATTCTCATTCCGCTCGGACGCTCCGCTCGACATGCGCATGGATCCGACCAAGGGTGAGACCGCCGCGCAGTTCCTGAGTCACATCGACCAGCATGAGTTCGCCCGTCTGCTGCGCGCCAACGGCGAGAACCGATTCGCCGGGTCCATTGCGAAATCCGTGCTGGAGCGCCAACCCCAGACGACCAACGAGCTCACTGAGGCCGTCGAGCGCGCGGTGCCCATGGCGGCCCGACGCCGTGGCCACGTCGCCACCCGGGTCTTCCAAGCACTTCGCATCGCGGTGAACGGCGAGGAAGAGCAGCTCAATGAAGGTCTGGACGCGGCACTTGACGTGCTCGCCCCCGGTGGGATCCTGGCCGTGATCTCCTATCACTCGGGCGAGGATCGAGTCGTAAAGTCCGTTCTCCACGAGGCGGCCACCGGCGGCTGCAAGTGTCCAGTCGAGCTCGGGTGCGTCTGCGGCGCGGTACCGCGCGTCACCGTCTTCAAGGCCAGCGCCCGGTTGGCGAGCGCGGGTGAGATAGAGCGTAATCCACGGGCTCGCTCGGCCCGTCTGCGTATCGCTCGCAAGGTCATCTCATGAGCGTCATCAGCTTTCCGCGTAGGGTCGACACCCGTCGTCCGGTTCGCCCGGTCGCTCGACCGGCGACCCGGCGCCCATCACATCAACAGAGCGCCCCGAGAAGAGCGGCCGTCACCTCACTCTGGCGAGGTGCCTCGTCGGCGCGTAAATCAGCCACCATCATTGTCTTCGCCTTGGTGCTTTCGATCGCGGGCAGCATTCTCGTTGCCAACCGTCAAATCGAGATCCACCAGTTGCAGAGTCAGCTGCTGCAGGACCAATCAACCTACGCCGTCCAAGTTGGAACCTTGACCAACTTGTCGGCGCCCAGCCAAATCGCCTCGCAGGCCGGAGCTCTCCATTTGGTTGATCCCGTGTCAGTGACGCAAGTTCCGTCTACGTCGCTTGATGCGATCCTGCCGCTACCGAAGTTCTCGGGTTACGCACCGGTCACATCAAGGACGATTCGGTGAGCTCGCACAGCACGTCGACCCATAATCGAACCCGCGCGCAGAGCAGACCCGTACGCCGCAACGGGTCGAAATCCGCCCGGCGACTGAAGATAGTTCGCGCGAGCTTCATTCTCGGGTTCCTCCTGTTGGCGCTGCGACTCTTCCAGGTCCAGATCTTCGAGCACGCCCACTACGAACGACTCTCGGTGGCCCAGGTGCGAGAGGACCTGACCACCACCGCGTTGCGAGCAGGGATCTACGACCGCCGCGGCCAGATTCTGGCGATATCGCGACCAACCTCGTTGGTGATCGCGGACGACATCCAAATCTCCAACCCCGTACGTGAGGCTGAGGCGATGTCCCCACTCGTGCAGGTTCCCGTCAACCATCTCACGGCGCTTCTCTCGAAGAAGAAGGACGGTTACGTGATCGTCAACAACAAGCTCGACCTCAACGACGGGCGCAAGCTCGCGAGTGCGGCCTTCCCGGGCATCGTTGTCCAGAACTCGTCGGTGCGCAACTATCCCAATGGCACGCTCGCCGAGTCGCTGCTCGGAGGCACAAACTCCGCGGGTGCCGGCAACTCGGGGCTGGAATACGAGTACCAGAAGCAGCTGGCCGGTCAGACCGGCGTTACCCGGGAATTCGTCTCCGCGTCAGGCGTGAATCTTCCGAGTTCGCACAGCACCATCATTCGCAAGGCCACACCGGGCGTCGGCCTCGAGTTGACGATCGACTCTTCGCTGCAGTTCGTCACCGAACGAGCGCTCGCCACCCAGCTGAAAGCGGTGGGCGGGCTCACCGGCGTCGCGGTCGTGATGGACGTGAAGACCGGTGAGATTCTCGCTGACGCCTCGCTCGTAAACACCAAGACCGCGGCGGGAGTGCTCGGTCCCGTTGCGTCGTGGGGCACCGCGGTCGGAGTGCCGGGCATCGACCAGACAATCAACAATCTCGCGTTCAGCCAGGCCTACGAACCAGGATCAGTTTTCAAGGTCGTGACCTTCTCCGCGGCGCTCCAGGCGGGTCTCATCACCCCGAGCAAGGTATTCACCGTTCCCAATTCGGTGAATGTTGGCGGGCGCTACTTCCACGACGCCGAGAATCACGGGCTCGAGCACCTCACCGCGACCGAGGTACTGGCGCAGTCATCCAACATCGGTACGTACGAAATCGGCAAACTGGTGGGTGAGGCCGGGCTTCTGGCGCAAGTCGAACGACTGGGGTTCGGTCAAATGACTTCGGTCAACTTCCCGGGCGAGACATCTGGACTCCTGGTGAGCGCCGCCAACTGGTACGCGAGTGACCAGGTGGCGCTGCCTATTGGCCAGGTGGACGCCGTCCCACCGTTGCAGGTTCTCGACGCGTACAACACAATCGCCAATGGGGGGGCGTTCGTTGAACCAAGATTGGTTCGTGGTTATGTCTACGCAAATGGTTCCACCAAGTCCGCACCGCCCAGCGTCAAGCGCCAGGCGCTCTCGCCAACGGTGGCGGCGACGATGAACAAGATGCTTCAGCAGGTCGTGCTCGCGGGAACGGGTACGAACGCGATCATCCCGGGTTACAGCGTGGCCGGAAAGACCGGCACCGCCACGATGCCCTATCCGGGTCGGGACTCCCTTCTGATAGGCGACTACAACGCCAGTTTCGTCGGCTTCGCTCCGGCAAACAATCCGGTCTTGTCCATGATCGTTGTGGTGGAACGACCCCAGACCACGATCTTCGGCGGCGCGGTTGCGGCGCCAGTGTTTCAACAGGTGATGTCGTACGCCCTGCACCACTTCGGCATCCCGTCCAACGGCACGATGGTGAAGCCCCTGAAGGGCGCGGGCGCGACTATCGGATCGGACGTGACGTGATGCAACTGGGCGACGTACTTGACAATGTCACTCTCGATGTGGCGACGAGCTCGATCGAGGTGACGTACGTGGAAATCGACTCGCGTGAGTGCGTCCCGGGCACGTTGTTCTTCGCGATGCCCGGCACGAAGGTCCATGGAGTCAGTTTCATCGACGACGCCGCGCGGCACGGCGCGGTCGCCGCGGTGTCGAGCGAACCATTCGGAGCGGTCATACCGGTGGTCGTCGTCCCCGAGTCGCAGTTGTATGCGCTCATGGCTCACGCGAGTTCGGCGGTCGTGGGTCATCCCGGGCAGGAGGTGGACCTGGTGGGCGTCACCGGCACCAACGGTAAGACCAGCGTGACATCGCTCGTGGGTTCGCTGGCTCGAGCGCTCGGGTGGAACGGCGCGAGCATCGGAACCCTAACCAACGAGCGCACGACGCCGGCGTCGCCGGAGCTCTTTCGCTCGCTCGCTCATCTCGCCCGGGGTTTCGACGTCGAACGCCCGCGTTCGGTAGTCGCCCTTGAGGTCTCCAGCCACGCGCTCCACCAACATCGGGTGGAGGGGCTTCGCTTCACGGTGACGGCCTTCACCAACCTGGGCCATGACCATCTCGACTACCACCGCACCATGGAAGAGTATTTCGCGGTCAAGTCCCAACTCTTCACGCTGGAACACGCCAAGCGGGCCGTTATCTGGTGCGATGATTCCTACGGTGTGCGCCTGGCGGACATGACGTCGCTTCCCGTGACGAGAGTCCGCCGAAGCGACGCGGCCGACGTCACCGAATCGATGCGGGGAACCGTCTTCTTCTGGCGCGGCCATCTGGTGAACACGCCGCTCATCGGCGGCTACAACGTCGACAACGCCTTGATGGCCATGGAGATCCTTCGTTCACTCGGGGCGAGTGAGTCCGACATCGCGGCGTCGATGGCTGATGTCGACGGCGTGCCGGGCCGTTTCCAAGTGGTGAGCGCCGAGGGCCTCATCGTGATTGTCGACTACGCGCACACCCCCGAGGGGCTTCGCCGCCTTCTTGAGGATGTCCGTCGACTCATGAACGGCGGGCGGATCATCACGGTGTTCGGTTGCGGGGGAGACCGTGACCGGGCCAAGCGCCGACAGATGGGGGAAGTCGCCTCATCGCTCTCGCAAATCACCATCGTGACCTCGGATAACCCGCGTTCCGAGGAGCCTGATGCCATTATTGATTCCATCATTGAAGGAACAGTGGCCGGCGCGACCGTGCTTCGCATGGCTGATCGACGCAGCGCCATCGCCGAGGCGATCCGTCTCGGCGAACCCGGCGACGTGGTGGTGCTGGCGGGCAAGGGTCACGAGACCACCCAAGAGATCGGTGACGTTGTCCTGCCGTTCGATGATCGAGTTGTAGCGAGAGAGTTCCTGAGGTGAGGACGCAATGTTGAGTTTGATGGAGTCGGGCGGCTTCGGTTTCCTCATCTCGCTGCTGGTGACGCCCCTGTGGATACGTTTCTTGCAGGAGCGATCGCTCGGCCAGCAGATTCGTGAGGAGGTGCCGTCGACGCACCACGCCAAGGCGGGAACACCCACCATGGGCGGGGTCATCATCGTCTTCGCCGCGGTCCTCGGCTATCTCATGGGGCACGTCGGCACGTCGATCGACTTCACCCGCGCCGGCGTTCTGGCGCTCTGCGTGACGGTGGCGTCGGGAGTGCTCGGTTTTCTCGATGACTACCTTGCAATTCGCAACGCCCGGAACCTGGGACTCAACAAGCGTGGAAAACTCGTCGGCCAACTGATGATCGCCGCGGCGTTTGCCGCCTTCTCGATCTACTGGGTGCACACCTCGACCGACCTGTCCTTCACGCGCTTCTCCCTGCCCGGATGGAACCTGACTACGGGGGGATGGATGCTGCTGGCCGTGTTCGTCATCATTGCCACCTCCAACGCCGTGAACCTCACCGATGGACTCGACGGACTCGCCGCGGGCTCGGCGACCTTTTGCTTCGGCGTGTTGTCGATCATCGGCTATTGGCAGTTCCGCCATTTCGCCATCTACCACCTTCATTCGGCGCTGGATCTCGGGCTGGTGGCCGTCGCCCTGGTGGGGTCGTGTCTTGGTTTTCTCTGGTGGAACGCCGCTCCCGCTCGGATCATGATGGGCGACACGGGCTCACTGGCCATCGGCACCGGACTGGGCGCGTTGTGTCTCTTGATGAATCTGGATCTTCTCCTCGTCATCATCGGTGGGCTCTTCGTCGCCGAGACGGCGTCGGTCATTCTGCAGGTTCTGAGCTTCCGCATCTTTGGTCGTCGGGTGTTTCGCATGGCGCCCTTCCACCATCACTTCGAACTGCGTGGCTGGCCCGAGATAACCGTCATCATCCGATTCTGGATACTCGCCGGCCTTCTCGCCATGCTCGGTCTGGGCATCTTCTACGGCGATTTCCTGAAGATTGGGAAGGTCGTCTAGGTGGCGAAGGCGCGCGCATCCCTCGGGCTCCTGCAGCCGCTCCCACGAGGGAGCTTCAACGCGCGCATGCTCCTGGTGGTCACCACGTTCCTTATCACCTTCGGCACCATCGCTGTCGCCACGGCGAGTGAGGGACAGTCGGCGGCGAACGGAGCTTCGTCGCTGAGCATCGTCCTGCGCGACGTCATCTATCTGGGCTTCGGTATCTTCGCGCTCTACGTGGTGGCCCGTATCCGCCTGGACCAGCTCGTGCGAAAGGCGCCCCTGCTGGCGCTCGGCGGGCTCGGTCTCTTGGCGGCCGTCAAGTTGGTGGGTGTGACGTCGAATGGCGGCAAGCGCTGGCTGAACCTGCACGTCATCTACCTCCAGCCCTCGGAGATCTTCAAGTTCGTCACGGTGATCCTCGTCGCCTGGCTGGTTCAGCACCACCACGACGAACTCGGCAACTGGAAGCAGCTGGTCATCTGGACGTCGCCGATTTGGCTGGGAGCGGGCCTCATCGTCATCGAACCCGATATCGGCACCACGTCGGTGGTCTTGGCGATCGCGTTCGTGATGCTGGCCGTCGCGGGGCTTTCGCGCAAGCTGCTCGTTCGTATCGCGGGTCTCGGCATAGTCGCGTTCCTGATCTACATGAAGCTGAGGCCGTACTCGGCCGCTCGGTTCTTCTCGTTCCTTCACCCGAACCGGGACCTGCTCGGTAGCGGCTACCAGTTGCTCGAGTCGAAGATCGCCCTCGGCGCGGGAGGACTCACGGGGCTTGGTCTCGGCAACAGCCGTTCGAAGTGGGGGTTGCTTCCCAATCCGCACACGGACTTCATCTTCACCATCATCGGCGAGGAGATGGGCCTGCTCGGCACCCTCGTGGTGATCGGCCTCTTCGTCTGGTTCTTGTTCGTGGCGACCCGCATCGCCCAGCAGTGCACGAACGAGGTCTACCGGCTGATCGTCGTTGGCGTCACGGCCTGGATCATGGTCGAAGCGCTGATCAACATCGCCTCGGTGGTCGGTGGATGGGCGGTGACGGGAATCCCACTACCGTTCTTCTCTTACGGGGGCACTGCCTTGATCACCGAGCTGGCGGCGGTCGGGCTGCTGTACAACATCGCCCACGACAAGAGCCGCGCGGGCGACGTGGAGATTCGAGGGTACGAAGTGACGAATTTCCGTGAGTCCCTCGAAAGCCGAACCCTGACTCGGCCGCGAAGCGCGTCCCAGCGCCGCCATGGTCAACGTCAGCGACGCTAATGAGGGGGCCCATAGTCATCACGGGCGGAGGCACGGGCGGACATATCTTCCCGATGCAGGCGGTCGCCGAACAGCTGGAGGCCCGCGGTATCGAGGCATCGCAACTTCATTTCGTCGGGAGTCGCCGCGGTCAGGAGAAGGCCCTGCTCGGCGGATCGTCCATCGGGCTGACATTGCTGCCGGGACGCGGAATTCGGCGATCGCTGACGCCAAGGGCGACGCTCGACAATGTGGGAGCGGTGCTGGGGCTGATGGGCGCGATCGCCATCGCGTTGATCAAAGTCGCACGGTGGCGGCCATCGGTGGTGGTGTCGGTTGGGGGTTACGCCTCATTCGCCGTAGCGCTCGCCACGGTGCTCTGGAGGAGACCACTGGTTCTGGTCGAACTCGATGCCACGCCGGGCGCGGCCCATCGTCTCCTCGGACGCTTCTCCCAAGCCCACTGCAGCGCATTCCCCTCGAGCGAGGCACGCGCAATTTTTACCGGAGCGCCCCTTCGTGACGCCATCGTCAACGTGGACCGTTCGCTCGAAGCGCGCGAGCGAGCCCGCGGGCTTCAGTCGCCGCCCATCGAAGCGGGTCGTCGGGTTGTCGTCGTGATGACCGGATCGCTCGGCGCGGCGAGCGTCAACCGCGCCGTCAGCGAGCTGGCGGGCGAGTGGTCCACAAGAACAGATCGGACCTTGATTCACGTGACCGGCCGGCGAGACTACGAGCAGATCGCACGCACGCGGCCCGTACTCTCCGGGCTGGACTATCGGGTGGTCGCCTTTGGGGACATGGCCGAACTGTGGTCCGTCTGCGACGTGGCAGTGTGTCGCGCGGGAGCAACCACCGTGGCTGAGTTGACGGCGCTCGGAATCTGCTCGGTGCTGGTGCCGCTGCCCAACGCGCCGGGCGACCACCAGTCGAAGAACGCCAAGGCCGTCGTCGACGCGGGGGGAGCGCGGTTGCTCCCGGATCGCCAGTGCAGCGCCCGAGCGCTCGGCCAGGTACTCGATGAGCTGCTTCAGCCCGCAGCGCTCGCTGCGATGTCCGAGGCGGCGCTCACCATCGGGCGTCGCCACGCCTCGCAGGAAATCGCCCGGGTGGTCTTGGAAGTCGGCGGCTGGTCGTGAGGTTCGAGCCCGGGCAGCGAGTGCACATTATCGGTGTGGGCGGAGCCGGAATGAGCGGCGTCGCTCGTCTGTTGACCGAGATGGGCTGCGAGGTGAGCGGCAGCGACGCCAAGGAGTCGCCGGTGCTTGATGAGTTGAGGGCGTCCGGCGTTCGCGTGAGCGCCGGCCACGATGTTGGAAACGGCGCCGACGCGAGGATCGTCCTGTGGTCCCCGGCGGTTCAGCCGGACAACGTCGAACTCGTCGACGCCTCGCGGCGCGGGGCGCTTCTCCTCAGTCGTAGCGAGGTGCTCGAAGCGCTCGCCGGACAGCAGCGCGTAGTAGGGCTCACGGGGACGCACGGCAAGACCACCGCCACCTCGATGATGGTCCACGTGATGCTCGCCGACGGGCGCGACGACTCGCGCCTCGTCGGAGCGCCCGTCTTGGGGGTCGGCGCGAACGGTCACTTCGGAGACGACGACCTGCTGTTGGAGGTTGACGAGAGTTACGGGACCTTTGCCCTGCTGCGGCCCTACGCGCTCGGCGTCTTGAACGTCGAAGCTGACCACCTTGATCACTACGGCGACCTCGCCACGCTGGAGACGGCGTTCGTTGACCTGATCGAGCGCACCACGGGATTGGTTGTGGTGTGGGGCGACGACGAAGGAGTCCAACGCGTGCGTTCGCGCTCGAATCGCGAGGTCGTTGCCGTGGGGACGACCTCCGCCTCGACGTGGAAGGTCAGCGGCGTAGAGATAGGTCGACGAGGGGCGTCGTTTCGCCTGAGCGGTCCCGGTCGTGAACTCTCCATCCACTTGTGCGTGACCGGTCTGCACAACGTCGCCAACGCTGCGGTCGTCGCCACGCTGGCCCTTTTGCTGGGGGTGGCTGACGAGTCGGTCGTACGGGGACTGCACAACTTCGCCGGTGCCCCTCGACGGTTTCAGTACCTCGGTTCGTGGCGCGGGGTCGATGTTTACGAGGACTACGCACATCTGCCCGGGGAGATTTCGGCCACGCTGCGGGCGACGCGGGCGACGGGATACGAGCGGATCGTCGCCGTCTTCCAGCCTCACCGGGTGACGCGCACGGTCAATCTCGCCGCGTCGTTCGCGACGGCGTTCGAGCTCGCCTCGTACGTAGTGGTGTCCGACATCTATGACGCCGGCGAGGCAAATCCGGCCGGCGTGACCGGAGAGCTGCTGGTGCCGGGGATTCGCCGGCACGCTGCGAACCAGAGCGTGCAGTACGCGCCCACCTTCGACGACGTCCTGGCCGACCTCGAGGCGCTGCACGATCAATGCGACGTGGTGCTCCTGCTCGGAGCGGGCGACATCGCCACCATCGCTCGCGACCTGCGTGGAGGACTTGACGCATGAGTCTGCGTGAGCTCGTTGAGCTCGGCGGCGACCGGGTCGAGGAACACGCAGCCTTCGGTGCGCGAACGACGTATCGAGTCGGCGGTACGGTTCGCGCGTTCGTCACGCTGTCGACGCAGCGCGACCTCGATGAACTTGGCCCCTTGATCTTCGCGAGCGGTCTTTCGCTCGTGCCGATCGGCAACGGGTCGAACCTGCTGGTCGCCGACGGCGAGCACGAGGTCATCGGTATTCACCTGAGCGGCGAGTTCGCGCAGTTGGGGTGGAGCGAAAGCCACGGGGCGGTGGTCGTCGAGGCGGGCGCAGGGCTCGACCTGCCCATCGCCGCGCGGCGACTGTCGGGCGAGGGGGTAGCCGGCTTCGAATGGGCCGTTGGCGTGCCGGGAACGTTTGGCGGGGCCGTAGTGATGAACGCGGGCGGCCACGGATCGGACATGGCGGCTTCGGTGACCAAGGTGCGCACGATCTCGGTGAATGGGCTCCGGGAGTGGGACGCCGTCGATCTCGGCTTTGAGTACCGCTCGAGCGCGATAGAGCGCTCCGATCTGGTCACCCGGGTGACGCTGCGGCTGGCCCGCGGCGATGCCCAGGCATCGCTGGCGCAGATCAAGGAGATTGTCCGGTGGCGACGAGAACATCAACCTGGGGGTGCCAACGCCGGAAGCGTATTTCGAAATCCTGAGGGAGACCACGCCGGAAGGCTGATTGAGGTCGCCGGCTGCAAAGGCCTGCGGGTGGGCAGCGCGGTCGTGAGCGAGAAGCACTCGAACTTCATCGTCGCCGAGCCCGGGGGGAGCGCCAACGACGTCTACGAGCTCCTGATCGAGGTCCGCGACCGAGTCCTGGAAGCCACCGGGATCCTCCTGGTTACCGAGCATCGTTTCGTGGGTTTTGGAGAGCGACCATGAGCCGCCGACGCAAACCGTCGAGCGGGGCCCGCGCGGTCACGCTCGAACGACCCGTCAAGGCCCGGCGTCGCGGAACCCTGAGCGCTCGTCCGGCCAACGCGCCAACCCCGGGTCGTGACACGCGTTCAAGGTCCCATCGCCTCGCGAAGATTTTGGTGGGCCTTGGCTTGATGGTCACGACGGTGGCACTCGGGGGGCAGTGGGTGCTCCAGCAGTCGATCTTTCGAGTTCAGCACGTCACGCTTCTCGGGCTGCATCACGAGACTGCGGGTGCGATTCTCGCGGCCGCGGGTCTCGAGAACCACCCGACCATGGTGGGGGTCTCGTCGGGCTCGCTCGAGATGAGCCTCTCGTCGTTCGCGTGGATAGACAGCGTCAGCGTCTCCAAGCACTGGCCAAACTCGATCGTCGTGAAGGTCCATGAGGCCACCCCGGTCGCGGTGGCCTTCGATGCCAAGCACGAGCTGCAGTTCGTCGACGCCCGCGGACGCGACTTGGGTCCGGCGCCGCTCAAGGCAAACTATCCGACGCTGGTCTACCTGAGCCCGAAGGATGCAATCTGGCCCTACGGGCGCGCGGGCGTCGCCGCGGCGCTGGTCGCCAGCAAACTTCCGAAGGCCTTTTCGGCGCAAGTCTCGCAGATAACGGTGGGCGCGGCGGGCGACGTCACCCTCAAGATGACGACGCCGGTGAGTTTCATCCTCGGCCCGCCGACCGAACTTCGCGCTAAGTTCGTGGCGATCGCCTCGGTCATCGCCCACACGACCCTCAAGCCCGGCGACGTAGTTGACGTCAGTGTTCCCGACGAGTTGGCGGTCACCGGCCCCGCGCCTTCGTGAGCATGGCATTTGACCAAAAACGAAGGGCTGACTAGCCTTCGGTGACATTTGTTCGCCAATGAAGTGACCCTCGTAGAGGGAACGCACAAGAAGAGTTAACCCAAGGGGAGTACATGAGTCTCAACCAAAGCAACTATCACGCTGTTATCAAAGTCATCGGCGTGGGTGGCGGCGGTGTGAATGCGGTGAACCGCATGATCACCTCGGGTCTTCGAAACATTGAGTTCATCGCGGCGAACACCGACGCCCAGGCCCTGCTGCTCAGCGAGGCCGACCTGAAGCTCGACATCGGGCGCCAACTCACACGCGGACTCGGAGCCGGCAGCGATCCCGAAGTGGGTCGCCAGGCCGCCGAAGATCACCGTGCCGAAATCGAGGAGGCCCTGAAGGATACCGACATGGTCTTCATCACCGCGGGCGAGGGTGGCGGCACCGGTACTGGTGCGGCTCCGGTCGTCGCGGAAATCGCGCGTGCGCTCGGCGTGCTGACCATCGGCGTCGTCACGCGACCGTTCTCCTTCGAGGGCAAGCGCCGGGCCACGCAGGCGGAGAAGGGCATCCAAGCCCTGCGCGAGAAGGTCGACACGCTGATCGTCATCCCCAATGACCGCCTGCTCTCGGTCACCGCGGCCGACACCTCCATGCTCGACGCCTTCAAGATCGCTGATGACGTCCTGCTGTCGGCCGTTCGCGGCGTCACGGACCTCATCACCGTTCCCGGACTCATCAACACAGACTTCGCCGACGTGAACACCATCATGCGCAACGCCGGCACGGCCATCATGGGCGTGGGAACGTCGACGGGTGAGGGACGCGCCGTCAATGCCGCCCGCGCCGCCATCACCTCGCCGCTGCTCGAAGCCTCGATTGACGGCGCACGGGGCATCTTGATGAATATCGTGGGCGGACCGAACGTCACCCTGAGCGAGGTTACCGACGCGGCGAACATCATTCACTCGGTGGCGCACGCCGACGCCAATATCATCTTCGGCAGCGTGATCGACGAGTCCATCGGAGAAGCCGTACGGGTGACCGTCATCGCCGCCGGCTTCGACCAGGTCGCGGCGCCGAAGCCGCCTTCGCAGACGCTGAGCGAACCAGTGATGACCGAAGGTCCACGCAGCGACATCTTCACGAGCACGACCAACGACGACTTCTTTGACGTCGGTGGCGATGACGACCTTCCCAGCTTCCTCCGCTAGCAACGAACTCGTCCAGCGCGTCGCGGCCAACCTGGCCGGCGTCCGGGCGCGGATCGCCTCCACGGGCCGGGATCCTTCGAGCGTTCGCATCGTCGCGGTCACCAAGACCTTCGGTGCAGACGCAGTGCGCGCGGCGTGCGCGGCCGGGCTGCGCGCAGTGGGGGAGAACTACGTCGACGAGCTCGAGGCGAAGCACAACGAGGCGAGTGACGTCGACGTGCGCTGGCACTACTTGGGCGCCTTGCAGACCAACAAGATCGCGCGCGTGTCCAAGGCCGCTGATCTGCTCTGCGGTGTGTCGCGCGTGAAGGAGATCGAGAAGATCGCTGATTCGCGCCCGGGCATGGCGATCTACGTGCAGGTCGACTTCACCGGCGCCCAGGGCCGAAACGGCGCTGATCCCTCGGAGGTGATCGGCCTCGTGGCGAGGGCCAGGGAGGCGGGTCTCGACGTTCAGGGCCTGATGACCGTGGCTCCAGTGGGCGCAGAAGGCGCCCACCGGGCCTTCGCGGGCACCGCGGGCCTGGCGGACGATCTGGGGCTAAGGGAACGCTCCATGGGCATGAGCGACGACCTGGAAATCGCCTGCGCGCTGGGAGCGAGCGAAGTTCGTATTGGCCGGGCCCTCTTCGGCCCTCGGATGGCGAGCACTGCCCTGACCTAACATGGTCGGGGCGGTGTTACCGCAAGGAGATGTTGATGAAAGAAAAGATGCGCAAGGCTTTGGGGTTCCTAGGCCTCATCGAAGACGAGTACGGCGAGTACGCCTCGACCACGCCCACCCGCCCATTCTCCGACCAGCCCGCGACTGAGGAAGAGCCCGAGTGGTCGCGCACCGCCCCGAGCGCCCCACGGCAGTTTCCGACGGTGTCGAGCGGCCCGTCGAACGTGCGCGCCAACCCGGCGCCGCTGGCCAGCCACACCTCTTCGATCTCGGTTCTTGAATCCCAGGGTCAGTCCCCTCGGATCCGACCCGTGCAGAGCAGCGGCGTGCGGGGTATTACGCCGCTCTCCCAGGACCGCGACGTCGCGATCTTTACCCCGACGAACTACAACGAGTCACGACGCATCACTGATCTGCTTCGTAGCAACCGGGCTGTCGTGATGCTCGTCACCCAGGTCGATCCGGGTCTCGGTCGTCGATTGGTGGACTTCGCATCGGGAACGGCGTACGCGCTCAACGCGAAGATGGAAATCCTGGAAAAGGGCGCCGTGTACCTGGTGAGCCCTCAAGGCACACACCTGAGCCCTGAAGTTCGTGAGCGACTTCGAGCTTCGAACTACCAGTCCACAGGCTATTGATGGTTCTCGTACACGAGATCCTTGGACTCTACATCTGGGTGCTGATCATCTCCGCATTGCTCAGTTGGTTCCCGACGACCAATCAGAGCGGCGGGCTGGCCTCCACCAAGCGGGTTCTCGCGCGACTGACTGAGCCGGTCCTGCGTCCGATTCGCCAGATCATGCCTCGACCCCGGATCGGAGGCGTGGGGATTGACTTCTCCGTGCTCATCGCGGTCGTTGTGCTCGAGGTCATAAACGCAGTTATCTGACGCCGGAAGTCACTACTTAGCCTTAGTGGGGCGGTAGGGTGGCAACATGGAAAGTTCGGATAACGCTCTCTCAGCTCTCGACGCCATCGACACGGTGGCCTTCAAAGTGGGCCTCAAGGGCTACAACGTCGATGAGGTTGATGAATTCCTCGAGCGAGTTTCGGCCGAGACTCGTCAGCTAAAGGACCAGCTTCACCAGATGCGCCAGCAGTTGCGTCAGGCGGGCGAGCGGATCAATCAATTGCAGAGTGGCTCGGACTTTGCAGCGACCGGTCAAACCCCGGTGCAGGCCCCAGTTCCCGCCCCCGCGCCAGCTCCGCGCGTGGTCGTCTCGGGTTCGGGCGCCGAACAGGTCACGGCGATGATCGTGATGGCCCAACAGTTCATCGAACAGGCCCAGCAAGAGGCCGAATCCAAGGCGCGAGAGCTCACCACGGCCGCTCAAGAGCGCGCCCGCGAGATCGTTTCCGAGGCTCGAAGCCGCGCCGAGGACGAGGTCAACCGTCTGAATGGCCTGAAGCAGCGTCTGAGCGAGGATGTCGACACCCTGGCTCGTCAGTTGGAGACCGAGCGCACCCGACTCAGCGGCGTGCTCGCGGAGTTCTCGCGCTGGCTTGAGAGCTCCTTGCACGTGGGTGGGGTGCGTCCGGCCGGACCTGGTCCGTCGCAGTCGCCGCCTCCTCCAAGGAGCGCCCCGTCGTCGGTTGCCGACCTGGCCCGGCCCGAGTCGCCGCCCCCCGCCCCCGCACCCCACCAGCAGACCATTGGCCAAGTTCTCAACTTTGAGCAGCCTTCGCACGACGATCGTTCCTAAACCTCGCACTTGCTGCTAGGGTCGGCGCGCACTTGTTCATCGCAACTTGAGGAGTTAACCATGCCGTCCAACGCCAAGAACGCCGCCAAGGCCCCCGCGAAGAAGGCTTCGGCAAAAAAGGCCGCCAAGAAGGCCATCGGTTCGCATTCAAAGGCCGCCAAGGCCCCCACAAAAAAGGCTCCGGCCAAGAAAGTCATCGTGAAGAAGACCGCAAAGAACACAGTTCCCGCCAAGGCCCTCGTGAAAAAGGCCCCCGCGAGGAAAGCCCCGATCACCAAAGTTGTCGCCAAGAATACGGTGAAGAAGACAGTTGCGCTGAGCTCCGACCAGAAGGCCGTTGTGGCCCGAAAGGCCGCCGCCGCCAAGGCCAAGGCCGTCGCCACCGCCAAGGCTCTGAAGGAGCGCGAGGCGAAGGCCAAGGTCGCCGCCAAGGCGAAGGCCGCTCACGACAAGGCCAAGGCCGTCGCCACCGCCAAGGCCCTGAAGGAGCGCGAGGCGAAGGCCAAGGCCGCCGCCAAGGAGCGAGAAGTCCAGCGCAAGGCCCGCGAAAAGGCCGCCGCCGAGGCGAAGAAGCAGCGAGAGATCGAAGCCAAACGCAAGGCAATCGAGGCCGAGAAGCTTCGAAAGCAGCGTGAGATCGAACGACGTAACCTCGAGGAGTTGAAGCGCCAAGAGCGCCGCGACGCCGAGGAGCGCAAGCGCGTCGAGGCCCTCGAGCGAAAGATGCACTCGAAGCCGTACGGAAACGATCTCGAGTTCCTCGAGGAGCTGCGGGTCCTGCTCATCGAAGCACGCGAGTCGACCAACAACCAGATCGCCATCAGCGAGTCCGAGGCGAACGAAATGCTCGTTGACCGGGAACGTCTCGAGTACGACGACGAGGACGGCAGCAGCGTCGCGTCGGACATCCAGCGCGACCAACTGAAGGACTTCGCCGCGGCGCTTCGACTGAAGGTCGACGAAATCGACGTCGCCCTGTCGCGCATTGATGACGGCAGTTACGGACGCTGCGATGAGTGCTACGAGGCGATCTCCAAGCCCCGGCTCTTGGCGCAGTTGCCGGTCTTCACGTGTGTGTCGTGCCGCGCAAGCGTCTAGCCCTCAACGTCAATACCACCGTCGTGGTGGTGGCACTCGTGGTCACCGCCCTTGATGCAGTCACGAAGGCCTGGGCTCGAAACGCCCTCGCGGCCCATAGTGTTCATATAGGCGGAGCGGTGTGGCTGCGCCTGCAGTACAACTCGGGAATCTCCTTTTCCATCAATCAGTCTGGACCTCTTGTGACGACAGTGCTCACCGTGGTGATTGCCATCGTCGTTGTCGTGGTGGGGCTTCGAGCCCGGCCCGGAGCCCCGGCGATCGGCTTCGGACTCCTGATCGGAGGCGGGCTCGCGAACGTGGTGGACCGCCTGGCCGCGAATCCCCACCAGGTGACCGACTTCATCGCCCTCGGGTCGTTTCCGGTCTTCAATCTCGCGGACGTCTGCATCACGGCGGGTTTCGTGGTACTGATGGTGGCGGCGCTTCGCGGAGAACGGTTGCTAGCACGATGAGCGATGAATCGACGATCGACGCGTTCGATGGCGAAATCCTCGATCTGGTCGTCCCCGCGTCGCTCGCCGAAATTCGGATCGACCGCGTGCTCTCCATGCTCACCGGGCTCTCGCGTTCCGAGACCAGCGCCATACTGGGCGGCGGCGGCGTCACGCTCAACGACAAGGTCGTCCTGAAATCCTCGGTGTCGGTGAGTGAAGGACAGCGTCTGGTGGCGATAATCCCTCCTCCCGATTCCGGCGTCGTCGAGGCGGATCCTTCCGTCCAGGTCGACGTGGTGCTCGACGATGCCGACTTCGCGGTCGTGAACAAGGCGCCGGGACAGGTGGTCCATCCCGGAGCCGGCCAGCGCACTGGCACCCTGGTCGCCGGACTGCTCGCCCTCTATCCCCAGATGAGGGAACTCAGCGCTGAGGGTCTGTGCGACCCGCTACGTCCCGGAATCGTGCATCGGCTCGACAAGGGCACGTCGGGCGTGCTGGTGGTCGCAAAGACGCCCGAGGGGTTCTTGAACCTGAGCGCCCAGCTGGCTGAACGGCTCATGGAGCGCACGTACCTGGGCATGGTTGAGGGACACGTTGCCGAAGAGCGCGGTGTCGTTGACGCGCCGATCGGACGTTCGACACGCACGCCGACCATGATGGCGGTACGCGCCGATGGACGGGCCGCTCGAACCGGTTACGAAGTCCTTGCCCGCATTGACAAGCCTCACGCCATGACGTTGCTGCGACTGCAGCTCGACACGGGACGCACCCATCAGATCCGGGTGCACATGGCGACGATTGGCCATCCTGTCGTGAACGATCCGCGCTACGGGCATCGTCGTGAACGACGCCTGCCCGAGGACCGATTCTTCCTCCACTCGACAACACTCGCTTTCGCACACCCGCGAACGGACGAGTGGCTCACGACGACTGTGCCGCTGCCCGATGACTTGCGACCTCTGGTACCGGATTCGGTGGAACTCTAGGCGTTCTCTCGCGTCGCCAGCACCGCAGTATCGCCGCGCAGCGTCTCCAACGCCTCTTCCTCAGCCCGACGGACCCGGCGAACGCCGATGTCCATCTTGGTGGCTGTGGCCTGCAGCGAGAGGGGAGTGGCCCCGTTCAGTCCGAAGCGCAGGCTCAGCACCTCGCGCTGAATGTCGGTCAACTTGGCGAGCGCACCGTGAAGTTGCTCATCCATCATTGACTGTTCGATCTCACCGACCCAGTCCAGCTGACTTGGCGCCACGAGGTCGCCCAGCGTGGTCGCCGAATCCGACGATGCCGGCTGGTCGAGGCTGGCGGTGACCCCCGCGAGCCCGCGAAGGCCCTGGCGGACCTCTTTTGTCATCCCGGTCGCCTCGGTGAGCTCGTCGTCGGTGGGCTTGCGTCCAAAGATCGACGTCAATTCGGCGGCTGTGGCCTCGAGTCGCTGGAGCTGCTCGCCGACCTCCAAGGGGATTCGAATCGTGCGTCCGTGCTGCTGGACGGCGCGCTGGAGCGCCTGGCGGATCCACCAGGTTGCGTAGGTGGAGAACTTGAAGCCGCGCTCCCAGTCGAACTTCTCCACGGCACGAAGCAGACCGAAGGTCCCCTCCTGGACGAGGTCGACCATTTCGACGCCACGGTCCTGATAGCGGCGCGCCCAGTGCAGGACGAGGCGCAGGTTGGCGGCGACCATCTGCTTCTTGGCCTCATCGTCACCGGCGGTGACTCGCTTGGCGAGTTCGACCTGCTCGTCGTAGTTGGGCATCGGGTAGCGATCGAGGTCGCGCATAAGGAGGCCCAGCATGTCGTTGGTGTTCACTGATGAACGGCGGGGGGTGGTGTTCACTGCATCTCCTTAATCGTGACTGCGGGGGGCGATGCGTCCAGGCCTTGCTATTTCTCCTATGGACACCTTACTAATTTACCACGTCGTAAATGGGAGTTCAAGCCAATACTAATAAGCGAAGTTGAAAACTTGTTAAGAACTGTGAGTTCGCTTGACCGGCCGGCCACCACGAGCCTGGACCACCATGTCTTCCAGGGTGAAGCTGGACAGGTGCTCTCGCATGTGATTGCCAACATCGGCCCATACGCCCAGAAGCACGCACTGTCCCTCGTGGTCACAGGCGCCGTCACGGTGGGGCTCGCCAAAATCACCAGCGACGATCGGACCGTCAACCGCGGCCACGATCTCGGCGAGCGTGATTGATTCGGCGCTTCGAGCGAGGACGTAACCGCCTCCGACACCGCGCTTGGACCGGACCAGTCCCACGCCCTTGAGACTGAGCAGGATCTGCTCGAGGTACGGCTGGGGGAGTCCGGTGCGCTCGGCGAGGTCGCGTACCGAGGTTGGCGTCGATTGGTCGTCTCGGAGGGCCAAACTGAGCAACGCCCTGCTTGCGTAGTCGCCACGTGTTGAAACCCTCATGGACTCAAGTCTACCTACGGGCCTATTCCAAGGAGCGTGCGCCGAGGGGGTCGTAATTTCTGGCACACTGCGTAGGTGGAACAAGAGCAAAACGAAAACGTAAAAGTGAACCCCGATGAGGTCCTCGCGCCTGGCGAGGAGGAGGCCAAACCGGCCGAAGATACGGAAACCGACTACATCAGTCAGCCCGCGAAAGTGATGCGAATCGGCTCAATGGTGAAGTCGCTGCTCGACGAGGCGCGAAGCGCCCCGATCGACGAGGCTGGACGGGCGCGGCTTCGAGAGATCTACCAGATCTCGATCACGGAACTCTCTGGAGCCCTCTCGCCGGACCTGGGTGGCGAACTTGCCCGGATGGCGCCGCCGTTCAGCGCTGAACTTCCGAGCGAATCGGAGTTGCGCATCGCCCAAGCCCAGCTTGTGGGCTGGCTCGAGGGCCTCTTCCACGGCATCCAGGCGTCCCTCTTCGCCCAACAGGCCGCGGCTGCGGCCCAGTTGGAGAAGATGCGTGACCGTTCGCTCAATCCCGGGAGCGGCGAACCTCGCGCCGGAACGTACCTTTAGGTGATTCACCATGGGCCGTGGCACACTGGTACTAACCTCCAAATGCCACGTTTGTAATTCACGCCCGAGCAGTCGAAAGGAAGAGATCAGCTAATGGCTGAGAACTTCGTCCATCTCCATAACCACACCGAGTACTCAATGCTCGACGGCGCCGCACGCGTGGAAGAGATGGTCCTCGCCGCGAAGGCCGACGGGCAGACGGCGATCGGCATCACCGATCACGGGAACCTCTACGGCGTCATTGATTTCTATGAGGCTTGTCGCAAGCACGGGATAACTCCCATCATCGGACTGGAGGCCTACATGGCCGCCAACTCGCGCTTCGATCGTCCGCCTCGTCGGGGAAAGATCGACGACACTGGAGGCGATACCGAGGGCGGACAAAAGCTCTACCACCACCTGACGCTGCTCGCCGAGTCGAATCAGGGTTACCGGAATCTTCGCGAACTCTCCTCGAAGGCCTTTCTCGAGGGTTACTACTACAAGCCCCGCTTGGACTGGGAGTTGCTGGAGCGCCACTGCGAAGGGTTGATCGCGACCTCGGGCTGTCTTGGTGGCGTCGTGCTGCAGGCGCTCTTGCAGGACAACTACGCCAAAGCCCTCGAACTCGCTGGCCGCCTTCAGACCATCTTCGGTCCGGAGAACTTCTTCATCGAGATGCAGGACCACGGGATCCCCGAACAGATCCGCACGAACCCGCACCTGCTGCAGATAGCGAAGGACTTGCGCGCTCCGCTGCTCGCGACGAACGATCTTCACTACGTGCGCCACAGTGACGCCGAGATGCACGACGCGCTGCTGTGCATTGGAACCGGCTCGCTCGTTGCCGATCCGAACCGGTTCCGCTTCCAGAGCGACCAGCACTACCTCAAGTCTTCGGCCGAAATGCGCTACCTCTTTCGCGACCTTCCCGAGGCCTGCGACAACACCCTGGCGATCGCTGAGCGCGCGGATGTCACCATTCAATTCGACAACGATGCGTTGCCCGAGTTTCCCATCCCCGTGGAGTACCAGGGGGCATCGCACAAGGACGGGGCGAATCGGCTGCTTCGTGAGCTCAGCTACCAAGGGGCCCGAGATCGCTACGGCGACTCGCTCAACGACGAGGTCCGCGAGCGCCTCGAATACGAGCTGGGTGTCGTCGCGGACATGGGGTTCTCGGACTACTTCCTCGTCGTGTGGGACCTCATTCGCCACGCCCGCGAAAAGGGCATCCGGGTCGGACCGGGTCGAGGCTCGGCGGCGGGATGCTGCATTGCCTTCTGCCTACGGATCGTGGACCTTGACCCGATCCACTACGGTTTGATCTTCGAGCGCTTCCTCAACCCGGGGCGCAAGCAGATGCCCGACATCGACATGGACTTCGACGAGCGGTACCGCGGCGACATGATCCGTTACGCCGCCGAACGCTACGGCTCCGACCACGTCGCTCAGATCGTCACATTCTCGACGATCAAGGCGCGCGCCGCGGTGCGCGACGCCGCGCGGGTCCTCGGATATCCGCCCCAGCTCGGCGACAAGATCGCGAAGGCCATGCCGCCGCTGGTGATGGGCCAGGACCTGCCGCTCGAAGCCTGCTTCACGCCGATGCCCGGCTACGAGGCCCGCTACGCCGAGGCGACGGAGTTGCGCGCCCTCTACGACACGGACCCCGAGGTGAAGCACGCGGTCGACGTGGCGAAGGGCTTCGTCGACAAGCGCCGCCAGGACGGCATCCACGCCGCGGCCGTGGTGATCACGAAGGAGCCGGTCCTCGAGTACGTGCCGGTGCAGCGAAAGTCCGGCCCCAACGGCTCGATCGACGACGCGCCCATCGTCACCCAGTACGAAGCCACCGCCATCGAGAAGCTCGGCCTGTTGAAGATGGACTTCCTCGGGCTGCGCAATCTCGCGATCATCGAGCGGACCCTCGAGCACATCAAGCGGCGCCACGCCAGCCCCGTCGACATCGACCACGTACCCCTTGACGACGTCAAGGTGTTCGAGATGCTCAAGCTGGGAAACTCGATCGGGATCTTCCAGCTCGAGGGCGACAAGATGCGCCAACTCATGCGTCGGCTCGCTCCGACCAGCTTCGATGACATCGCCGCCCTCGTCGCTCTCTACCGTCCGGGCCCGTTGAGCGAGAACGTTCACAACGACTACGCCGACCGCAAGAACCAGCGTCAGATCGTCAGCTACGACCACGATGATCTCGAAACCATCCTGGGCGAGACCTACGGGCTGATGATCTACCAGGAAGACATCATGCGGGTGGCGACGAAGATCGCCGGCTTCTCGATGACCGAGGCCGATGACCTTCGAAAGGCCTGCTCGAAGAAGATTCGAGAGATGATTCAAGCGCAGCGGGCCAAGTTCGTCGACGGCTCGGAGCGAGAGGGCTACGGGCGCGAGCTGGGCGAAACTATCTTCAACAAGATCGAGCCGTTCGCGGACTACGCGTTCAACAAGAGTCACGCGTACGGCTACGCGTTGATTGCTTACCAGAACGCGTGGCTGAAGGCCAACTACCCAGTTGAGTACATGTCGGCGCTACTCACGTCGTTTCGAGACGACAAGGACAAGGCATCGATCTACTTGAATGAGGCGCGCCAGATGGGCATCACGGTCGGCGTGCCCGACGTCAATGAGTCGTTTGGGGAATACGCCCCCAGCCTCAGCCAGGAGAAGACCATCCTCTTCGGAATGGCCGCGGTGCGCAACGTCGGCGAGGCCCTCGTGGACAAGATCGTGAGCGAGCGCGAAGCGGGCGGCCCGTTCACCTCGGTCTACGACTTCGTCCGACGTGTGGATCCGGCGGTGTTGAACCGCCGATCGATGGAGTCGCTCATCAAGGCGGGGGCGTTCGACTCGCTCGGGGTGCCCCGGCTCGGATTCCTGCTGAAGGTGGACGAAATCATCGACGTGACGCTCAGCCGCCGCAAGGATCTCTCGCTCGGCATCACGACGCTGTTCGCGTCAATGGGTGCCGGCGAGGACGACAACGACTGGGAGGGCACCGAGATCGCCCTGTCCGACATCGAGTTCGAGAAGTCGGTGAAATTGGACTTCGAGCGAGAGATGCTCGGCACCTACATCTCCGACCACCCGCTCTACGAGGTGGAGAGCGCGCTCGCCGCCAAGACCGATGGCTCGCTGATGTCTATCAGGGAGCGGGGGGACGAACTCGCCAAGACGGGGCGCGCGGTGACCGTCGGCGGCATCCTCGCCGAGGTGCAGATTCGCACCACCAAAGCGGGACAGCAGTACGCCCGGACCGTTCTCGAGGATCTGGGCGGCTCCATCGAGATCAACTTCTCGGCGCGGAATTTCGAGAGATGCAGCGGGTTCCTCGCGAAGGACAACATCGTGCTCATGAAGATCCGCATCGACAGCCGCGATGACGAGCTGCGCTTCAGCGCGCTCGAAGTCGAGTTGCTGATGGTTGACCGCAGCGTGGACGAGTTGCGCCTGATGCTTCGCCCCGAGGACCTGACGTCAAACTCGATCGCGGTCCTTCGAGAGATCATCTCGCGCTACCCGGGCAAGTCCCCTGTCATAGTCGAAACCGGCCAGGACGGCAAGGTCTTCAAGCTGGCGCCCGAATTCAACGTGAATATCGCCGGCGTGGTAGCGGATTTGCGCTCCGAGTTCGGGAGAAACGTCATAAAAGCCTGATCGGTTTGAGCGGGTCGAGAACTCCCGTAGAATGGTTGCCTATGGCAATGACCGTCACCACGAAGGACACCACCGCACTCAGCGACGCAGAACTGGCCGAGATGGCCGATCTTTGTGTTGACCGCGAGCCCAATTTTGATATTGGCTTCTTGTCCAAGCAACGCGAGGAGTGGGTTCTCGTCACGCACGTCCGCGAGGGCAACAAGTTGCGGGGCTACTCATTCTGCACGCTCGAGCGCATTGGCGGGACGCCTTCGCTGCTCGTAGGGCTCCTGCTCGTCGACCGCAACGCCAAGTCAGACCAGACGTTGAAGTCGATATTGCACGACCAGTTCCGGCGCGCCCTGCTCGCGTTTCCCGATGAGGACGTCTTGCTGGGCTCGCGTCTCACCACGCCAGATGGCTTTCGGGCCTTCGCCGGGCTGGAAGATGTCGTACCGCGACTGGGCTACAAGCCAACCGGTGAAGACCGCGCCTGGGGCCGGCGCCTCGCGAAGCGTTTCGGCTCGGAGAAGTCGATCGACGACCACACTTTCATCATGACCGTCAGCCCCGGACCAGTCGGCGGACTTGACTACAGCGCGGCGAAGGGCGCCATCCCGGAAGGGGTGGAGATCTTCTTCCAGGAAATCAACCCGGAGAACGGGCAACGACTGGTGGTCTTTGGATGGGCCATGGCTGAGTCCTTGGCCTCGGGCAAGCTGCCCAAATAGCTCAACCGCGCGGAAGAAGCCCGGTGCAGCTCTTGTAGCAGTGTCCATCGAGTGGCTGGGAGAGCGTCGTCAGCACGTAGGTCGGGCGGAACCCCAGCGACGTGGCGAGGTCCTTGCCCGCGAGCGATGATCGTCGAGTCGCCTCCATCGTACGAATTGCGTGGGCGTCCTCGCAGAGCAGCCACACGTCATCGCCAAACCATCCGAAGCGCACCCAGGTGGATCCGTCATCGTTCCTTCGAAGCAGTTGGGGACCGCGGTCGGCGGCGATCAAGGCCACGCTCGGACGTTCGCCGCGGAACTCCCAGTACGGTGCGCTCGGACCACGAAAACCGAACAGCGGGCCGTCGGCGGGACTGGCGAGCTGCGCCAGCCACTTGCGAACGCGCCGCCCGCGGTAGGTGCCGAGCCGCCGAGGAAGAGCGGCGAGGCTTACGGCCTCTGGTTGAGCGAGATCATTGCGCTCGATGTCGTGAGCCAACTGACCCTCGACGACGTCGAAGACCGCGAGATCGGTGACGAAGTCTGCTGGCCACGGAATTCGCCATCGCACGATGGTCTGCGAGGCCAAATCAACGACCGTGGTGGTCTCGTTGGTCGAGCCCAGGACCAATCCGAAGACCGTGGTGCCGGGCGTGAGATCCACGCTCGGGCGCTGGGGCATCCGCTCGACCAGACGCTTGATGGCCTTCGCCGCGGGGTCGCGTCCAAAGAGGGGCATCAGTGTGCCGCCCGTTGCAACTGCTCGTCAAGGTCGTCGATGGTCGCGACCGGCAGTTGGCACGCCCCGGCGCGGCAAACGTAGGCCCAGCCCGGAGTTCGCCCTTCGAGCAGTCCGGAAGAGCCGTTCCCGGTGATCAAGACTGTGCGCGACATTGGTAACGATCGTACGTGGCTCGTGAGTTCATTGGGGACTCCGGGAATCACCACCTCGATTCCCTCGCCGACGAACCCCGCAGCCGCCACGAGATCGGGGATGGCTCCCGGGTGCGAGGAGATCAGGCTGGCGGCGAGTTCCACGAGCCTCTCGGCCGTCGCAAGCAGGTTGGCGTCTCCCTGACAGAGCGCAAGACGGGCCAGAGAGCGACAGCCCACCGCGTGGCTCGAGGGCGTCGCGCCGTCGAATATCTCCTTCGGCCTCGCCGGAAGGTCGCTCACCAGGTCGCACTGGGCGAAGAGGCCGTTGCCCGCCCGCGGCGATTGCACCGTCGGCACTTCGCCGTCCCAGAAGTGACCGAGCAGAAAGGCCGCGGCGCCGTTGGCCCGCTCGAGCCAGACATCGTCGCCGGTCGCCTCAAAGGCGTCCACCAGGGCGTCAATGAACCACGCCACGTCGCTCGCCGTCGCGTAGGCGTTGTGGTGCTCGGTGCGCCACCACGCTCCGTCGGCGAAGTGGGAGCGCGAGAGCGAGTCAAGAAGTTCGAGCGCCCGTTCGACCAGTGCGTTCTCGCCGGTCATGAGCAGGGCCGACGCGAACATTGCGTTCCATTCGAGGATAACCTTCTGGTCGCGCGCCGGCTGTGGTCGCAGGGACCGCGCGTCTCGAAGGGCGCCAAGCGCCTCTTGAAGGTCGTCAGGCGTGGTGAAAGGCTCATCGGTCGCGAGACTGGGGATGGACCGACCCTCGAAGAGACCGGGGGAGGAGATCGACCATCTGGACAGCACGCGGCTCAGGTCCCCGCCCAGTCCCTCGCGCTCGAGGGCCGCGGCGACCTCGTCGGGCGTCCACGTCACGTGGGAGCCCTCGACGCCGCCCGCGTCCGCGTCGAGCGACGAGCCGTAGCCGGACTCCACCTTCAGGTCATTCAAGACGAAGTGAAGCGCGTGGATCGCGACATCACGCCACTCGGGGCGGCCGCCAACGGCCTTGCTCGCGCGCAAGTAGGCCCTCGCGAGCAAGGCCTGATCGCTCAGCATCTTCTCGAAGTGCGGGACGTGCCATTCGGCGTCGACGCTGTAGCGCGCGAAACCGCCGCGGACGTGGTCGTAGAGACCCCGTCGTGCCATCGCGTCGAGGGTGCGCGTCACCGCCTCGGTCGCCTCGGCGTCGGTGAAGTCGAGCAGGGCCTCCACGTAACTCGGGCGAGGGAACTTCGGTGCGTCCCCGAAGCCGCCGTGACTGTCGACACGCGCCACGAGCTCGTCGCGAAGGGCGCGTCGCGACACTTGAAGGTCGAGCGCCGCGTCGTGCGCCCCCAGGTGGTCGATGAACGCGATCTCGCGATCGAGGGCCACCCGAAGCTGCGCCGCTTGGGCGACCACGGCCTCGCGTTGGTTCATCCACGCGTCGGCCATGGCGTGCAGTAGGCGAGAGAATCCGACTTGACCGTGGCGGTCCGTTGGCGGGTAGTAGGTGCCGGCCATGAAGGGCCGGCCGTCGGGGAGCAAGAAGACCGACATCGGCCATCCACCGTGGCCGCTCAGCAGTTGGGTGGCGGCCATGTAGAGCGCGTCGACGTCAGGGCGCTCCTCCCGGTCTACCTTGATCGAGATGAACGAGTCGTTGAGGAGCCGAGCGACGTCGGTGTTCTCGAATGATTCATGGGCCATGACGTGGCACCAATGGCACGCGGCGTAGCCGACGCTGAGAAAGATCGGTCGATCCAGGCGAGCAGCCTCGGCGAGGGCCTCGTTGTCCCAGGCCCACCAATCGACCGGATTGTCAGCGTGATCGACGAGATACGGCGAGCCGAGTCGGTCCTTGATATCGCGAAGTAGTGGCACGCAACGACCCTACGGGATTGGAGCCGCCGGTCCGCCGCCGACGAAGGTGCGGGTGATGCGAAGCTGCGCCCACTGGTCTCTTCGAATCGCGAGGACCACTTCGTCGGTCCACTCACCTTTGACGAACTCATTCTCGATGAAGTGGGCCTCCTGGCGGAGCCCAGCCTTCTCCAACGATCGGATCGACGCGGCGTTTCGTGCGTCGCAGCGGCCGATCACTCGGTGCAAGGAGAACTCCGAGAATGCGATGTCGATCAGCTCGTGGTACACCTCGGTGGCGAACCCCTTGCCGTGAAAATCGGGATGCAGTGATCCACCGATTTCGCCCTGACGGTGCTCGTTGCGCGTCCATTGCAAGATGAAGTCCCCGATCACGCGGCCGGTGTCGCGCAGCACCACCGCGGCTATCAAGATGTTCTCGTCGGTGATCTCGAGGGGCCGAGCGACGGTTCGCTCGAGCGAAGCCAGGGCCTGCATGCGGTCGCGAGGATCGGAGTAGAGGTATCGGTTGACCGCCTCATCTGCGTAGATGAGCGCCAGGTCGTCAAGGTCGGAGAGCTGCGGTTGGCGAAGGGTCAGTCGGCTGGTCTGGCGAGGTGCTGAGAGTTGTGCCACGCAATGTTTCTAGTTCACACCACGCGCCCATTGAAGTTGGGAAGTCGAGTCTGTTCGCTGGCGTCATCGCTCGACTTGACCTCGGCGGCGATGCCTCCTGGAAACCTGATCGCGTTGCCAACCGCGCGAAGCGCGGCGTCACAGCGCGTCACCGCGTCAACGTCGAGCTTCTCACCGAAGCCGATTGCGCGCGCCAGGTCCCACGTGTGGCAGAGTGTCCGGGCTTTCGCGGGGTCGTGAAGGGCGTCCCCGACAACGGTGGTTGCGTGGGATCCACCCATTGAGATGGTTCGAACTCCCGCTGCTCTCCATCGGTGCGCGAGGATCGAGCATCGCCGCGACACGACGATGGGTCGTTATGACGTGCTCGACCAATGCCGTTGTGTTCCCTTCGTCACAAGGGGTGGCGAACTCCCACTCATCGGGCCTCACGGCTCGAAGCACCCGCCCAAAGCCGCTGGCGACCGCGATGTGCTGGGACTCGTCCGTGGTCATGCGTGCGATGCTTCGCCTTCAGAGGGTGTCTTGATAAGTGCGATGACACTGGCGATGAGTACACTGACGTCATTGAGGTGATCGAGAAGCTCGGGGAGGGAACAGTGACCGCACCGCTTCGCTGGGGGGTGATCGGGACCGGTCGAATCGCCCACACGTTCGCGAGCGACCTTGCGCTTATCGACGAGGGCGTCATCGCCGCGGTGGGGTCTCGTTCGAAGGAATCGGCGGACGCTTTTGCGGATGAGTTCAACATCCCTCATCGTCACTCCTCCTATGAGGAGCTGGTCAGTGATCCCAGCGTGGACGCCGTCTACGTCGGCACCCCGCACCCCATGCACCACCACAACGCGCTGCTCGCCCTCGAGCACGCCAAGCCCGTGCTCGTGGAGAAGGCCTTTACGATGACCGAAGCCGAGGCGCGTGACCTCGTGCGGGTGGCGCGAGAGAATCGGCTCTTCATGATGGAGGCGATGTGGACACGATTTCTGCCCCACGTCGTGGCAATCAGAGAGATCATCGCCCACGGTGAGCTCGGAAAGATCGTGACGTTCGAAGCTGACCATGGCCAGTGGTTCGAGGAGGATCCGATGTCGCGTCTTTTTGCTCCTGGACTCGGTGGCGGCGCGCTCTTTGACCTGGGCGTTTATCCCGTCTCCTTCGCCTCGATGATTCTGGGTGAGCCCAACCGGCTCACTGCTCTCGTGGACCCCGCGTTCAGCGGCGTGGATGGCCAAGCGTCGATGTTGTTCGGCTACGAGAGCGGCGCGCACGCCGTTCTCACCTGCACGTCGGGCGCGAGGAGCGCAACGCGGGCCTGCATTACTGGCGTGAAGGCGCGCATCGAGATCGACGGCGACTTCTACGCGCCCACGTCGTTTACGTTGATCAAGCGAGACGGCGAAGAGCAGCGTTTCGAGTTCGCCCATCGGGGACGTGGGCTTCATCACGAGGCGGTTGAGGTGGCGCGCTGCATCGGCGAAGGCCTACTCGAGAGTCCGATGATGCCGCTCGATGAGACGGTAGCGATCATTGAGACGATGGAGAAGGTTCTCAGCTTCCTCTAGAGCCAGCCCCAGCCGGGAGTCTGTCTCATTTCCTCAGCCCAGGGCGGTTGGGCGCCTTGACGGGTGCACGTGTTCGACGCGATGGCTATTGCCGCGCTGATGGCGCATCGAACCAGACCACTGTCCGCCAGCTCCGAGCGGCCGAGACCGTGGCCGATCCACCACGCGAGAAAACCGCCGACGAACGCGTCGCCCGCGCCCACCGAGTCCACGACCTTGACCACGGGCACGTCGATGCTGAAGGAGCTGTTCGCGCCGAGCAGGCGGACCTCGCCGGGTCCGTCGGTGACGACGACCCATTTCACACCCCGATCGGTCATTGCACCCGCCGCTTGGGCCGAAGAGGTATCGGGAGAGAGATAGGCGAGGTCCTCGGTGCTGACCTTGACGATGTCGCTGCGAGAAAAGAGCCGGATGAGCCGGCGGCGATAGTCATCGTGGTTGGTGATCGCAGATGGCCGGCAGTTCGGGTCGAGCACCACGAGCGTGTTTGGCGAAGCCATGTTCACGAGAGACTCGCTCGTCGAGGCCATTGGCTCCACGAGCAGACCCAGGGTTCCGATGTAGAGAGCAGCGGCGTCATCGCCCAGCGAGTTGTACGCCGCGATCGCCCCGGGTTCGTCGAGCTGGAAGGCCGCAGTGCCGTTCAGATGGAATCCGTAGTGGGGACCGGTGCTGCCCATTTCGATGATCGCGAGCGAGGTGGGGTAGTCCAAGGGTCCGGGCAGGGCGAGCTGCACTCCGTCGGCGTCGAGCACCGACTGGAGGGTGCGTCCGAATCCGTCGGTGGAGATGGCGCTGAAGAGAACGGCTTTCTGACCCAGGCGAGAGATGGTGCGCGCCACATTGAACGGGCCGCCGCCGGGCACCGGCGTGAGGGCTCCGGACACATCGACGAAGATATCGATGAGATTCTCACCGACCACGGCAATGGTCCCTCTGCGCATGGTCAGCAGGACCTTGGAGCGGCGTTGGCATTGAGCATTTCGAGATTCCTCGCAACTTCTCGCAATTGATCAGCTGAGTAGATGAAATGTTGTCAAGACAACGTTATCTCACCTACCATCGAGTCAACCCAGTCAGAGGGATTCTTTGGCTGACTGTTGTCAAGTTGGGGAACGAGGCGTGAGCGAAAAGATGACCGAAGGGCCGGCGTCAGTTCGAGCGACGATGAAAGATGTCGCGGCGCTGGCGAGGGTGAGCTTGAAGACGGTCTCGCGCGTCATCAACGACGAACCAACCGTGAACGTCGAGTTGGCCGCGCGGGTGCGCCAGGCCGCCGAGCAGCTCCGATATCAGCCGAACTTCGGCGCGAGCGCCCTTCGCAGGCGCGACGGGCGCTCGTCGACGATCGGCGTCCTGCTCGAGGACCTCTCAAACCCCTTCTCGGCAACCATCTTTCGGACGGTCGAAGAGGTCGCGAACCAGCGCTCGGTATCGGTGCTCGGCGGGAGCCTTGACGAGAGTCCCGGGCGTGAACGCCAACTCACCACGTCGCTCTCACGTCATCGTGTTGATGGTGTGATCATCGTGCCGGCCAGCCATGATCATCAGTACTTGCGACAAGAGCAGGAGGCTGGAACTCCCTTTGTTTTCGTCGACCGTCCGCCTTCATTGTTGCGGGCGGACCAGGTTCGAAGCAACTCACGCGAGGGGACAGCAGTCGCCGTTCGCCATCTCATCGAGGTAGGACACCGGCGAATTGGCTACTTGGGCGACGCATCCACGATCTTCACGGCGCAGGAGCGCCGCTGGGGATACCTTGACGCCTTGGAACGTGCGGGGATCTCCGCCGATGATGCGATTGTCGTGCAGGACCTTAGGACGATTGACGCGGCCTGCGACACGGTCTCAAGGATCCTCAGGTCAAAGAATCCACCCACGGCGTTCTTCACCGGGCAGAACCTCCTCACGATGGGCGCGGTTCGAGCTCTTCGAGGAGCCGCGATGCAGCACGAGATCGCGCTCGTTGGCTTCGACGACTTTCTCATGGCCGATCTTCTCGAGCCGGCGGTAACGGTTGTGGCCCAAGACGTCGCCGCCATGGGTCGAGAAGCCGCACGGATTCTCTTTCAGCGGATTGACGGCGATCGGAGTGAGCCGTATCGCGTCGTCATCCCCACTGAACTCATCACGAGAGGCTCGGGAGAGATACCTCCTGCGCGCTAGGATCACCCGTCGCGCTGGCTCGCTGAAGAAGAGAGGGCGTCGCTGCTTCATGTCACTCAAAACCGCTGGTCAAGCTTCATGTGGTGGGGGATTTCCGTGACTTGTGGCCATGGTGTTCGCAATGCGGTCGTAGGTTGCCAGTGTCGCGCCAACGTTGTCTGAAGACTCTGAGGTGATCTTCAAGACGATGAAGCGTCATGAACAAATAGCCACTCACCTCGGGCGCATGGCGTGGGCGAAGAATGTCATCATCTTGGACAGGCCACGAAGCACCTCGGGGCCCGTCAAGCTGGTGAGGTGCTGGCGGCGATGGCGACCGCCAAGGTGCGACGCTTCGGCGTGATCTTCATCTCGCACGAGTTGCCCAACGCGCTCGGAGCGACCAATCGCGTAGTGGTGCGGCGTCTTGGAACGATCATGCGCGAAACTCCTGCATTGGAGTTCACCGCCGAATCAATGCTCGGAACCATCTCGGGACTTCACGTCGCGAAGGAGTCGTTCCCGGTTGCGGAGAAGTCACGCACCGCACTTCTTGTGCGTTGCATTAACTAACCATTTGGTGGGTTGCGATCGAGTTCCGCAGCGGGATGAGCATTCGTGGATGATCGAGGAGTCAGTTCGGATCGCCATGTGACAACGTTGTCGTTTCAATGGCGTGTCAATGAACGGAATGTGAATTTTTCCTAAGTTTCTTCGTGCTAGTTTCAGCCACTGAGCAGTGTTTTCACCTATTGCTCGGAAGTTGACAAACTATCGGGGCCGCAAGGCTCCAAAGAAGGGTTGGGGACAATGAAGTTCAAGACAGCGAAGGCGCTTGCGTCGGTGGCATTGGTCGGCAGTTTTGTCGTCGCAATGTTGCCGGCCGTGAGTTCCGCTAGCACACCAACGGTGAAGGACAGCACGTTTAACACGAGCTTTTCGACCATGAAGTACCTGAAGTCCATCGTGCACAAGGGCAGGGGCAGCATTGCCGTTATCCTGCCCGACACGGTTACTTCAGCTCGATACACGGAGTTTGACGCTCCGTACCTGAAGCAGGCATTCAAGGCTGCCGGCCTGACCACCAAGCAGTACACGGTTCAGAACGCCCAGGGAAGTGACACCACGCAGTACACCGACGCCCAGGCAGCCATTGCCAAGGGAGCCAAGGTGCTTCTGCTGGACCCGCTTGACTCGACAACCGGCGCCATCATCGAGGCTTACGCCAAGGCTCGCGGCGTCAAGGTGATTGACTACGACCGTCTGACACTTGGTGGAGCGCGTAGCTACTACGTCAGCTTCGACAACGTGGCAGTCGGTACCCTGATTGGCAAGGGCGAAACAAGCTGCATCACCGATTGGGGCGTCAAGACCCCACTCATTTACGTGATGAAGGGTGCTCCGACCGACAACAACGCGACGTTGTTCGCTCAGGGCTACAACGCAGTGTTGAGCGCAGCCGGTTTCACCACCGCAGCAGGGAACGTCGTCAACGAGAACACCGGTACCTGGACCCCAACAGTCGCCTTGGGTGACTTCCAAGGTGCGTACGCAGCCAATCCGAAGATCAATGCGGTTGTGACGCCTAACGACGCCAACGCCGCGCCAATCATCGGCTACCTGCAGAGCAAGGGTCTGACTCCTAAGACCATCCCGTTCACGGGTCAAGATGCAAGTTTGACCGGTTTCCAGAACGTCATTTCGGGCTACCAGTGCGGCACCGTCTACAAGCCGATCTGGCTTGAGGCCCAGGCCGCGGCTGCCTTGGCGATCTACCTGCGTGCTGGCGTCAAGCCACCATCGGGCCTGGTCAACGGCAAGTCGACCGACTCCGCTGCACTCATCAACAGCCTGAAGCACGTTCCATCGGTTCTGCTGGTTGCAACGTGGGTTACTCCTACGAAGGTTGAGAGCACCGTGATCAAGGACAAGGTCATCAAGGTTTCGGACCTGTGCACCTCATCTGCGCCTACGGTTCTGAACGCAGTTCAGCCAACCTACGCGGCTGACTGCACCACCTACGGCATCAAGTAGTCGATAGGAAATGAGCACAACCCCCGAGTCGTCAAACCCCTCATCGTCCTCCAACGGACCTTCCGGACAAGACGGCTCGGGGGCAGGCTCAGAACCTGTGTTGCTGCGCCTGCGCGGCATATCGAAGAATTTCGGTCCCGTGCAAGCCATTCAAGGAGTCAACCTCGACGTTCCGGTGGGCCAAGTCACCGCACTCATTGGCGACAACGGCGCGGGAAAATCGGTTCTCATTAAGACCATTTCTGGGATTTGGGAGCCCTCCGGCGGCCATATCTACTGGAAGGGCGACGAGATCCACGTTCACACGCCGCGAAACGCCACCGATCTGGGCATCGCAACGGTGTACCAGGACCTGGCCCTCTGCGACAATCTCGACATCGTCCAGAACATGTATCTGGGGCGTGAGGAGACCAAGTTCGAGATGCTTGACGAGATCAAGATGGAGTTGGCCACCAATCAGCTTCTAAGGGACCTCTCGGTGTCCACCGTGAAGTCGGTACGCCAACTAGTCGCATCGCTGTCGGGTGGTCAACGCCAAGCCATCGCGGTTGCGCGTGCAGTCATGCGCGAATCGCAGTTGGTGATCATGGACGAACCCACTGCCGCGCTCGGCGTGACCCAGACCGCCCAGGTTCTCCAGTTGATCCGCACGCTTTCGTCGCGCGGGATGGCGGTGCTCGTCATTTCGCACAACCTGAACGATGTGTTCACCGTCGCTGACCGCATTGCCGTCATGCACCTGGGAACGCTGTGCAGCGAAGGTCCGGCTTCGAACTACGACACCGCGAGTGCGGTAGAACTCATCACGACCGGCCACTCCAGTCGTGTGCCATCCACGCTTACTCCAAGCTCGTAATCGAAAGGTAGCCGGATCTTGTCTGCCCCTCACCAAGAAGACCCCACGCTGCATGTGGAAGAAGACCTTTCGATTCCCAATCCGAATTCGATTGGATTACTGGTCAAGCGCATGCGACAAGGCGACAGCGGGATGCTGCCGGTCCTCGTCGGCCTTCTCGTACTGGTCGTCTATTTCCAGATAAGGAATGCCGCGTTCCTTTCTTCCGGGAACCTGGTGAATCTCTTCGTGCAGGCGACTATCTTCATCCTGCTCGGAATGGCCGAGATCTGGCTGCTGCTGCTCGGAGAGATCGACCTTTCGATTGGGATTACTTCGGTGCTCGGTGGAGCTGTCGCGGTGATCCTCGTCGATCCCCAGTTCAACTTGTCCTGGTTCCTGGCCCTGCCCGCTGGGGTGCTCGTCGTTACGGCCATCGGTGCGCTCTACGGACTGATTGTGGTCAGACTTAAGGTCCCCTCATTCATCGTCACCCTGGCCGGTTTCCTGGCCTTCCAAGGCGTGCTTATCTACCTGGTGGATGCCCAGGGCACCGGTGGCACAATCCCGGTCCACGAGAAGGTGCTGTACGACCTCGTCTACGGCTACCTGACGCCGTTGTGGACTTGGATATTGATTGTCGCCGGCGTCGCGTTCCTGGGTTACCGGATGATCAGGACGGACGTGAGCCGTCGATCGAGTGGGCTCGCGACCGACCCCCTGTCGTTCGTCATTGGAAAGGTTGCGCTGCTTGCGGCGGCGGGCATCATCCTCGCGATGGTGTTTAACGCCAACCGAGGCACCTTCGTTCCGCTGAGCGGCATGCCCTTCGCCATTCCAGTTGACCTGGGTGTCTTGTCGTTCGGGACACTCATCCTCACCAAGACGAAGGCGGGACGTTACATCTACGCGATCGGCGGAAACACCGAAGCCGCTCGTCGCGCTGGCGTGAGGGTGGAGCGCTACCGCCTTCTCGCGTTCTGTCTGGCTGGCCTCACGGGTGGAGTCGGCGGCCTCTTGTACGTGTCGAACCTCAATGGGGTCAATGACGGACCGCCGAGCACCCTGACTCTCTACGCGATTGCGGCAGCCGTTATCGGCGGCACCAGCCTCTTCGGTGGACGCGGCAAGATGATCCACGCCGTCGTCGGCGGAATCATCATCGCCACCATCTACAACGGGATGGCGCTGCTCAGCATGAGCGCCTCGACCCAGTACATCGTGACCGGCGTGGTGCTTCTCGCCGCGGTCACCGTGGACGCGATAGCGCGCCGACGTAGCGCGACCAGTTGATCCGGGTCGCGGCAAAAGGAACCAGGACTTGACCACGGAAGCGTGCCTTGAGGGCCGGGTGGCCCTGGTGACCGGCGCCAGTCGGGGAATCGGCTTGGCCATTGCCCGGGGCGTCGTCGAGCGTGGAGGCCGCGCCGTCATCTCGTCTCGGAACGAGTCGAATCTTGCAGAGGCGCTCTCGACATTCAGCGACGCCCGTTCCGTGCACGCGGTCGTTGCGCACGTGGGGTCACGCCAAGACGCCGACCGACTCGTCGCCGAGACCATTGAGAGGTTTGGACGGATCGACATCTTGGTGAACAACGCTGCGACCAATCCGTACTACGGACCGTTGGTCGACATTGATGACGCAAGAATGCAGAAGACCTACGAAGTCAATCAGGCGTCGATCGTCATCCACACCGCTGCGGCCTGGCACCAGTGGATGGGCGAGCACGGTGGCGTGGTGCTCAACATCGCTTCGGTCGGCGGGCTGGGACCCGAGCCGGGGCTCGGATGGTACAACGTCACGAAAGCCGCGGTCATTCATCTGACGAAGCAGTTCGCCTGGGAGCTCGCTCCCAAGGTGCGCGTCAACGCCATCGCGCCGGGAGTCGTTCGATCGGATCTGGCCCGCGGTCTCTGGGAAAAGAACGAGGACCTCCTCACCGGACACATCCCGATGAGGCGACTCGGCGAGCCCGATGACATCGCTGAGATGGCATTGATGCTCGTGAGTGATTCGTCTTCCTGGATAACGGGTCAGACGATCGTCATCGACGGCGGCACCACCAACCAGCCATCGGGTGGCGTCGGCTAGAGAAGTCCCGCCAGTTCGCTCCGGCGAATCTTCCCGTTGGCGGTGCGCGGAATACGATCGACGAAGATGATTGTCTTGGGCTTGGCCCATGGACCAATTCGCTCACTGGCGACGTCGAATATCTCCTGGGTGAGGTCACGGTGTTCGCTCACGATCAGCGCGACAACGCGCTCGCCCCATTCGGAGTCTGGTTGGCCCAGCACGGCTACATCGTTCACTTGATCGAGCGACATGAGCAGCGCTTCGAGGTCCTCGGGCCAGAGCTTCTCGCCTCCCGTGTTGATCACGTAGTCGAGGCGCCCTCGCACGGAGACCATTCCGTCAACGACGTCACCGGCGTCACCGGTGGGAAACCAGTCATCCTTGCCGTCGGGTCCGGCGATAGATGGACGCGGCGAGGTCCGGTACGAACGAAAGAGTGTCGGGCTTCGAACAATGATCTGACCCTCGACGCTCGCCACTTCGACTCCTGGAAGCGCGATGCGGTCGTAGACGACGCCGGATCCGGTCTCGGTCATTCCCCAGGTGGTTATGACGTTTTCGGGCAAGGCGCTCGGCGGCCGCGCGCCGCCGAGCAGGACCTTCTCGAAGCCGCTCAGGTCGTAGCGGGCCAGCTGCGCTCGAACGACTGACACGTGGGTTGCGCCGCGGCGCACCGCCGAGGAGAGGTCGTCGGGCGCGCCCCACACGAGGGTGGCATCGTCGAAGATCGTCCTCAGGAGCACCGCGAGTCCTCCAATGTGATTGGCCGGAAGGCACGGGTACCAGACGGGGTCGTGGTCGCCTCGCAGCGTCGCTTGGGTGAGTACGGCGCTCGCTCTAAGTGCACTCCACGTCAGCTCCGCGGCCTTCGCGGTGCCGCTCGAACCCGACGTCAACATGACCAGGCCGATCTCGTCATCGACTTGTCGACCGCTGCGACGCGAGTGGCGTCCGCTCGGGTCCAGTACAGCGGTGGCCCCGAGAAGATCGAGCTCCTCCTCGCGCCGCCTCTGCGAAACTCGCTGATCGAGCACGCAAAAGGCGACTCGATCTTCCACGCACTGCCGCAGGGAGGCTTCCAGGCCCGGGCCGAGGGGAAAGTCGAGAGCCAGCAACGAATTCACCCTGTGACACTACGCCGCTTCGAAGTAGGTTTGCTGGGGGAAAGCGTGGGTGGACAGTGGCGTCGCTTCGGCACGAGATTCGAATTTCAGCTCCGGCGAATGTGGTGTGGGGGGTCATCACCCGTCCTGAATCAATACCTCAATGGTTCCCCGGAATCGATTCGTGCACGGTCGACGGCAACCATCGCGTCATCAGGACCAAGACTGGTCTCGAGATGCCCGAGGAGATCCTGACCAATGATCCCCTGCTCCGCAGGTTCGCCTACCGCATAACCGCACCCATGTATAAGTTCCACTTGGGGGTCATCGACCTCATTGCGCTCGGCGTCAACGACTCGCTCTGCGTGTACTCAACGACCGCCGAGCCCGACGTGCTGGCGCTGATCATCGCCGGAGGCACCAAGTACGCCCTGGCGGAAATCAAGCGCCTCGGCGAGGAACTGGCGGGGTGATCGATGGGACGAAAGATCCTCTTCATAACAACTGATCAGCAGCGTTACGACACCCTGGGCGTGAACGGAGGCATCCTCGCTCGCACCCCGGTGCTCGACGGTCTCGCCGGCGAAGGTATCCGTTACGAGCGTTGCCAGCCGACGTCCGTCGTTTGTATGCCCTCGCGAGCATCGATGCTGACCGGGCAGTTTCCTAGCACGCACGGGGCATGGATGAACGGGGTCGCGCTCGCGGTCGACGCTCCGTCGGTAGCGGAGAGTCTGCACGATGCCGGCTACGCGACGGCGCTCATTGGCAAGGCGCACTTCGAGCCCATGATGGATCCCTTTGGGCGTTTCGCCGAAAACTCGCTCGCCAGCCTCGGAATCCCCACGATCGAGCAGGACTGGTTCGACGGCCGGCGTGGTGTTCACCGCGGGTTTGACTACCTGGAGTTTGCGGCCCACGGCGTCATGGGCCCCTTGCACTATGCAAAGTGGATCAACGCAAATCATCCGGAGGCTGCGCCGGGTTTCTACCCGGTGCTCGATGCGGAACTCAACGTGAATGCGGCGGGTGGCGGCGACACCGGAGCGCCCCAGGTGAAGTTCAACGGCGTACAGCGTGACTGGTACCACACCGACTGGGTGGCGCAGCGAACGATCTCGTGGCTCGACCGCCAGGACGACGACAAGGACTGGTTCTGTTGGATGAGTTTCCCCGACCCTCATCACCCGTGGGATCCGCCGAAGTCAGAGATTGGTCGCGTGCCCTGGAGGGAGGTTCCGTTGCCGGCGAACTATCCAGAAAGGCCCAGCGAACGCGAAGAGCTGATCGACGCCAAGGCCCGGCACTGGCGTGCCTGGTACGACGGGACACTCGTGTCGAACTACGAAGCGCCCGCGAAGTGGGTTCCCGCAACGCTCACCGCAGATCAGGTGCGAGAGGTGAACGCGCTGAACGCGGTCGAGGTCGAGCTGATTGACGAAGCGATCGGCAAGGTCATGAAGGCCATCGAGGCGAAGGGATGGGGCGATGACGTCGATGTCATCTTTACGACCGACCACGGAGAGTTTCAAGGTGATTTCGGCTTCTTGTTCAAGGGCCCTTACCACGTCGATGCGTTGATGCGGCTGCCCCTGATCTGGCGTCCGGCGCGCTCCACCGAATCGCGCGCCAGCGTGGTGACGGCACCCGTGAGCTTGGTGTCGCTAGCGGCGACGTTCTTGGCGGTGGCCGGCCAGCCTGCGCCGGCGTGGGTCGAAGGCGCCTCGTTGCCGGTCGATGACGACGATGCCCACGCCCGCTCGTTCGAATCGACGGTCACCGAGTGGGATTCGGCCCTGTTCGGAGTCGACGTGCACGTCCGATCGGTCGTGACTCGCGGTCACCTCTACAGCGAGTACCGTCCCGGGACGCTTCATGACGGCAGCGAGGGCGAGCTGTACGATCTGGCGGACGACCCGTGGCAACGCGTGAACCGCTTCAACGACCCCTCGTTCGCCAGCGTCCGCGAAGACCTCCACGAGCGCCTTGTCGAGCACGAGGATCGCCCGGGTGAACGGGCCGAGCCCGGCGTGGTGATGGCCCCCGTCTGAACGAGCGGTAGCGTGGTCGGCATGTCCGACACCGTTATTCAAGGCTCACCGATTGACCCCGTCGAGGAGTTCCGCTCGTGGCCGCTGCCCGCGTGGGAGCAACGCGGCGAGTATGGCGACATCATCTACGAGGTGGGCGAGGGGATCGCGCGAATCACCATCAACCGGCCCGAACGCCGCAACGCGTTTCGACCCCAGACGCTGTTTGAACTGTCGCACGCCTTCGAGTGCGCGCGCGACGACACCACAGTCGGCACCATCATCCTGACCGGCGCGGGGCCCGACGCCTTCTGCTCGGGGGGCGACCAGAAGATCCGGGGCGACGACGGCTACATCGGCGATGACGAGGTCGCACGCCAAGGAGTCGGACGCCTCAATGTGCTCGATCTCCAGATTCAGATTCGGCGGCTTCCCAAGCCCGTCATCGCCCAGATCGCGGGCTACGCCATCGGCGGCGGGCACATCCTGCACCTCGTGTGCGATCTCTCCCTCGCGGCGGACAATGCCCGCTTCGGCCAGACTGGCCCGCGCGTTGGCTCCTTCGACGGGGGCTACGGTTCGTCACTGCTCGCGCGCAGCATTGGCCTGAAGCGCGCGAAGGAAGTCTGGTTCCTCTGCCGCCAGTATGACGCGCAGCAGGCGCTCGACTGGGGACTCGTCAACGCGGTGGTGCCGCTCGCGCAGTTGGAGAGCGAGACCGTTGCCTGGTGCCGTCAAATGCTGACGCTCTCGCCGCTCGCGCTTCGAATGTTGAAGGCCGGATTCAACGCCGCCGAAGACGGCCTCGCCGGCGTCCAGCAACTCGCCGGAGACGCCACGATGCTGTTCTACATGTCAGAAGAAGGTCAAGAAGGTCGCAACGCATTCGTCGAGCATCGAAAGCCGGATTTTTCGAAGTTCCCGAAGCGTCCATGACCGGGGCTCCCGGGCCTCTTCGTCGATGGGTGCTGGCGGCTCGTCCCCGCACGCTGCCGGCCGCGCTGGTGCCGGTCCTGGTCGGCGCCTCGCTCGTGCGTCCCGCGCCCATTGAGTGGCTGAACTCGGCCTTGTGCGTGTTGGTGGCCCTCGCGCTGCAGATCGGCACCAACTACGCCAACGACTACTCGGACGGGGTTCGCGGCACGGACGCGGTTCGCGTGGGTCCGTTTCGACTGACCGCTTCATCGCTCGTTGAGCCATCGCGGGTGAAGTACGTTGCGTGGGCCTTCTTCGCGTTCGCCGCCGTGGCCGGTCTGCTGTTGGCGTCGAGGACGTCGTGGTGGCTGTTGCTCGTCGGGCTGACCGCCATCCTCGCGGGCTGGTTTTACACCGGCGGCCCGATACCCTACGGCTACTACGGCTTCGGCGAGCTGTTCGTCCTGACCTATTTCGGCTTCGTCGCCACGGTCGGCACGAGCTACGTGCAGCACCTGAGCTTTCCCGGTTCCTCCTGGTGGTTCGGCCTGGCGACCGGCTCCATGGCGTGCGCATTGCTCGAAGCCAACAACCTGCGCGACGTCGAGGGCGATCAGATGTCGGGAAAGAAGACGCTCGCCGCCCGGCTGGGGCGCGCGCGCGCGTCGTGGTTGTACGCGGTCTGCGTCGCGGGGGTCGTCATCGGGGTTGTCATGGGTGGCGAAGGACTCGTCGGCGCCGTCGCCATCGCCCTCTACATCCCCGCTCTGCGGATGGCCTTTTCATCTCGAAACGGGCGGGAGTTGCTGGCCCTCCTCCAAGCGACGGCGAGGACCCAACTGGTGCTCGGTGGACTGCTTGTCGCGACCTTTCTCGTCACCCGTTGAGGAATTGCCGCACGGCCTGTGCTGCGCGCTGAGGCTGCTCAAGATGGGCGGCGTGCCCGGCCCCTCCAATGAGCAGCCAGGCGCCGTTGTTGACGCCGCTCGCGATCGCCTCGGCTTCAAGGGAGAACTTGGCGTCGTTCGCTCCCGCCAATGAGAGCGTGGGTACTTCGATTTCGTGGAGTCTCGACCCGAGCCACTCTTGGGTCCCCGTGCCCGACGTGCGCAGCGAAGCGGCGAGACCGTGGGGATCGGAGCTTCTGGCGGCCCGTTCGAAGTCATCGTTCGCGAGCGCCGCGAACATCGGCTGGCTCAGCCACTCGTCGAGGAATCGTCGTACGCCGATTTCTTCGATTCGCCGGGCCAAGTCGTCATCACGCCGCTTGCGCGCCGCGCGCTCGTCGAGGTCTTCTATCCCGCGAGAAGCGCCCAGCAACACCAGGCGGGAGAATCGATCGGGATGTCGAAGGGCGAGGTGAAGGGCCACCCGCGCCCCAAAGGAGTAACCCCCGAGGGCGACCGGCTCGCGGGGAAGCGTCCTAGCGAGCAGGTCGGCCGTTTCATTGAGCGTGGCGCTGATTGCCGCCGCCGAACCGTGGCCCGGCAGGTCCAGCGTCAGCAGTTCGTTGGTTCCTGCCAGAATGGAACGGAACCGGTGTGCCGACGACCTCGTTTGAGTGAATCCGTGCAGCCAAATGAGGGCTGGTCCCGACCCTTGTCGATCGTAACTGAGGAGTGGCATTGCAACAGAGCGTACCGAGCGCGGCCGACGTCCAGGCGACGTTCGTAGCCACCGTCGTTGACGAGTGGTGCCGCAGCGGGCTACGTGACGTCGTTGTCTGTCCCGGGTCACGCTCCACGCCCCTCGCGCTGGCGTTCGCCGAGCGGGGAGAACTAGCGATCCACGTGAGGATCGACGAACGAAGCGCCGGGTTCTTCGGCCTTGGCCGTTCGCTCGCGACGAGGCGACCGGTCGCGATCCTCGTCACCAGCGGCACGGCCGCCGCCGAGCTGCACGCCGCCGTCGCCGAGGCGGACCTCGCCAACGTGGCGCTGCTCGTCCTTACCGCGGATCGGCCGCCCGAACTCCACGGCGTCGGAGCGCCGCAGACGATCGTGCAACGCAACCTCTACGGCCCGATGGTGCGCCGCTTTGAGGAGCCGGGCGTCGCGCGAGTCGAGGCATCCACCTCTTGGCGGGCCCTCGCCAGCCGGCTCTGGTGCGACGCGGTCGGCACTTCGGGCGCCCCTGGACCGGTGCACTTGAACGCCGCGTTCATCGAGCCCCTCATCGGAACCGCGCTAGACCTGCCAAGCGGCCGAGAGGGTGGAGCCGCGTGGCGCATCTTCGCCAAGCCCCATATCAGCACGCCCCTGCTGGACGTGAACGGCCAGAGGGTGCTCGCCGTCGTGGGACGAGGCGTTGACGCCGACGTCATCGCCCAGTGTCGAGAGCTTGATTGGGTGGTTCTTGGCGACACCACGGCACAGGGTTCACTCGCGTATTTCGATCCGCTCCTTCGTGACGGATCCTTTGTTGATGGATCGAAGCCGGACGTGATTGTGCGCATGGGAGGACTTCCCGCTTCGAAGGTCCTGCAGGAGCAGATGCGCCTCTGGAAGGTGCGAACGGTGGGCTTGCTCGGGGCCGGTCCGGTGGACGACCCGGACGGGTCTATCAGCGAATTCATCGCGGGACTTCCGAGCGGCGACGCGGCCCTGCTTCGCGCCGATCCCGGCTACGCGCGCCGTTGGCACGCCGCGTCGCAGTCGGTGGGCGACTACCTACGGGCCAAGGAGTCCGACGACGACGCACTCGATGAGCCGGCGGTCGCCCGAATTGTCGTGGAACTGAGCGGCGACTTCGAAGTTCCGCTCGTCGTGGGTTCTTCCATGCCCGTTCGCGACGTTGAATGGTGGTCGGCGTCGCGGCGTGCTGACACGTTCGCCAACCGCGGCGTAAACGGAATCGACGGCGTGGTGTCAACCATTCTTGGTGTGAGCGCCGCCCGAAGGGGAATCGGTCTGATCGGCGACGTGACCCTGCTGCACGACGTGTCGGGCCTGGTGGATGGCCTGGGCGACGCCGGTGGCACGTGCGTGCTGGTCGTGACCGACAACCAGGGCGGAGGAATCTTCTCCTTCCTGCCCCAAGCCACGTCGCTCAGCGAGGACCGCTTCGAGCAGCTGTTTGGAACTCCCCGCAACCACGACGTGGAAGCGATCGCCAGAGCGTTCGGGCATTTCAGCACGACGGTTCACTCGCGACTCGAACTGCAGCTCGCCGTGACACACGGGCTCAGCGTCGAAGGGGTCACCGTGGTGGTAGCCCGCGTCCCGAGCCGCAGGGACAACGTGGCGATCCATGTTTCGCTGAACCAGGTCATACAGAATCGTCGAGGTCGCTCCTGATGGTCGCCACGCTCCCGGCGTCCCTGCTGGCGGCGTTCCCCTTGGCGTTCGCCGCGGGTCTCGTCTCATTCGTCTCGCCGTGCGTCCTGCCGCTGCTCCCCGGGTACGTTGCGTTTCTGAGCGGAGCGTCGGGGCGCGTCGAGGGCGAGGCCGCAAAGGGACGGGCGCTGCTTGGCTCCATCGCGTTCGTGCTCGGCTTCGCCCTCGTCTTCGTGAGTTTCGGAGCCCTCTTCGGCGAGTTCGGCGCCCACCTGCGCACGCACGAGCGCCCGCTCGACATCGCGTTCGGCGTCGTGACGATTCTCCTCGGGATGTTCTTCGCGGGACTGTGGCCGTCTTCGTGGCTTCAGCGCGATCGGCGCATACACCGCCTGCCCCGAGTGTCCGTCGTCGGCGCCGGGCTGCTCGGCATCACCTTTGGACTGGGCTGGACGCCGTGCATTGGGCCGACGCTCGGATCGATTCTCGGTCTCGCGGCGTCTTCGTCGGGGGCCACGGCGCTTCGCGGGTCGACGCTGGCCTTCGTGTACTGCCTCGGGCTCGGGGTTCCCTTCGTCGTCGCCGCCCTCGCCACCGAGTGGATGGCCACGGCCTCGACGTGGCTTCGTCGCCACAGCAGGACGCTGGGACTCATCGGCGGGGTCCTGCTCATGCTCATCGGAATCGCCGAGATTACCGGCGCGTGGAACGCCTTGGTGCTGTGGCTCCAGGTTCATTTGCCGTCGTACGCACTCTTGTAGATCGAGGGTTCTCGTAGACTCCGCCTATGAATCTTCGCGAAGACTGGCAGTTCCGTGGGCTGGTCCACCAGACCACCGACGAGAACATCCTCGACCGACTGAGTGCGGGCGGGGTCACCGCTTACATCGGATTCGACCCAACGGCGCCGTCGCTGCACCTGGGAAGCCTGCTGCAACTCTGCAATCTCCGCCGTCTCCAATTGGCCGGGAACCGCCCCATCGCCCTCGCTGGCGGGGGCACCGGGCTCATCGGTGATCCGAGCTTTAAGGCGGTCGAGCGACCGCTGTTGACGAGCGAGCAGTTGGCCGCCAACGTCGAAGGCATCAGGGAGCAGTTGAGCCGTTTTCTGGACTTCACCTCCGACGCCGGCAGCTCGCGGGCGTTGCTGCTCAACAATGCCGACTGGCTCAGCACCATTCCCCTCACCGACTTCTTGCGTGACGTGGGCAAGCATTTCACGGTGAACCAGATGGTCGCGAAGGAATCGGTGAAGAGCCGACTTGACCGCGATGATGTCGGGCTCTCCTTCACCGAGTTCTCGTACATGCTCCTGCAGGCCTACGACTTCCTGCGCCTGAATCTGGACCACGACTGCACCCTGCAGCTCGGAGGCTCCGACCAGTGGGGAAACATCACGGTGGGAACTGAACTGGTGCGTAAGGTCACGGGGCACCAGGCGCACGGGCTGACGTCGCCCCTGCTGCTACGCGCGGATGGACAGAAGTTCGGCAAGTCGGAAGGTGGCAACGACAGGGTCTGGCTCGACGCTACGCTGACCTCGCCGTTCGCTTTCCATCAGTTCCTCTTGAACGCCGACGACGCCACGTGCCCCACGTTGCTTCGATTCTTCACGTTCCTCGATCACGAGGAAATCCTCGAACTCGACGAGGCCACGCGTGCGAAACCCCAGGAGCGACGGGCCCAGCGGGCATTGGCGAACGCGGTGGTGACCCTCGTGCACGGCGAAGAAGCAGCAGGAAAGGCCGAAATGGCCGGCGAAGCGCTCTTCAGCGAAGACATCGCCGGCCTGGACGAGTCGACGCTTCTGCAGGTGGTGGCGGACGCCCCGTCATCGACGTGGTCGCGCCATGAGCTGCTCGAGGGGGTCGAGCCGGCTGACCTCCTGGTTCGGTGCGAGCTCGCGAAATCAAAGGGTGAGGCTCGGCGGTTTCTCGAGCAGGGTGGCGTCTACGTCAACAATCTCCGTGTGGACGGATCAACGCGGATCGACGCTTCTCGCGCATTGCACGATCGCTACCTCGTCGTTCGACGAGGACGTCGTGAGCTGCACCTCATGGTCATCGCGTGATTCGTCGGTTGACGGCGTTGCTCTTGGCGGGCCTCATCTTCAGCGCGTGCGGCACTGAGAGTACGGTGACGGCGATGCGCACCTGGGTCACGCAGAGCAGCTTTCGAAGCTCACTGGCCGTCCTTTCGAGCGATGCCCACAATTCGGCGAAGGCGTTGGAAATCCCCTCGATGAGCAGTGCCAACCTTCACACGGTCTGCGGGGTGCTGCTGGTCGACACCGAGTCGGCCAATGCGTCGCTGCCAACGCCGGACAGTCAGTCCACGACGCTCCTGTCGAGCGCCTACACCAACCTGGGTGCGGCGGCCAATGAGTGCTACAACGCCGCCGGAAGCCCCGCGAAGCGCGCGCGGGCCCTTCTCTCCACGTCGAAGGGACTCGCCGCCCTCTCTGAAGCCGCGGCGCGGATCGACGTCGCCACGGCTTCCAAGTAACTCCGGACTTTATCCAACGTCGCGAGGCCGAAGGTCTATCTCGAGCCTCAAGATGCCGTCCTCTAGTGTCGCCGTGGCGTCGCCCAGCATGGCGTAGTCCTGGAAGTCGATCTTGGCCGCCTCGAGGAAGAGCTGGCGCTCCGGGCCCTCGACGGGGGGTAGTCCTCGGCGCTTGACCGCCTCGGCCCTCTCTCGGAATCTCATGATCATCTCGTTTGGATTAAAGGGTTCGCTCACGACTGAATGTTAGAGGGGCGTGAGTCGATGCTCAAGTTGGTATCATGGCTACTCGGCTCAGTTCTACTGAACCGCGGTCGCCGCCAGTTATGGACTGCGACCAGTGAGGAGTTGACGTGAAAAAGGGCCGCCATCGTCGGTTTGTTGAAGCTCGCGAACTCAAGCGCAATACCGGACCCCGCGCGACCACGTGCGATGAGTGCGGTGCGGCGCCCGAGGACGTGCACGCAGAGTGGTGCCTCGCCGAAGAGGACCGCTACGACGAGATTCTTGGTTCTCTGCCGCGCACGTCATTCAACGAAGAAGACCCGCTCGCCGCAGAGAGTTAAGCCTTGCGCCGAAGTACCGGGTGGGGCAGCAATGTCCCCTTTGGTTGCGTCGCCCGCTTGTCCATGTAGGCGAGCAGTTCACCGTAGACGACCCTTCCCACCATGGCGGTGAGTTCCTCCGCCATGGAATCGACGACGCGACTCTTCCCGACGAAGGCCCGCGCGTCTTCGGTGCACCACCAGTGAAACTCGTCGCCACCGGCGCCCCAGTCGCTGCGGTTCCATTGCGCGATTCGGGTGATGACGTGGCCACTCTCTTGAACCTCGTCGTCACGGCGCAACGGCAACTGCCAGCAGACCTCGGGCTTCAAGGGGATGTAGCTCTCGTTGTTGTCAATCGACATCACGTGCAGCGCGCAGCCGGGCCCGCGGTGAAAGTCGGGACGATTGAGGAATATGCAGGCGTCCTGCACCAGCTTGGTGACGATCTCCCCGTTCCTCTTCACCCGGGTGGTGCCCGCCTTGCCCTTGGCCTTGAACTGCCACTGGTCATCGGTCAGGCGCTTGGCCGCCTTCTCGACTCGCCGTCGATCCTTCTCGTCGGTGAAGTGCGCCCCGTAACTGCAGCAGCCTTGCACCAATTCGGGCGTGGGACCGGTGAGGACGCCCTGGCAGCCGTTACCGAAGATGCACGTCCAGTTGCTCTCGAGGAACGTGACGTCGAACATCCATGTTCGCTGGTCCTTGTCGTCCTCGAAACTCACCCATTCATGGGCGTCACCCGGTATTGAAGTCACAGATAGAACCTAGTTCGCGTGATCGATCTTGCGAGTCACCTCTAGACTCATCCGCATGACTACCGTCGAGACTTCTGACATCCTGACCCTCACCGACGAGGCCCGCAACGTTGTGCTCGATGCGCTGGGCAATGAAGACAACAGCGAAGGCCTGGCGCTCTGGGTGGAAGTCACAGGAACCCGTGGCGCGGGCTACGCGTACGATCTCTACTTTTCGGATCGAGCCGACGCCCCGCAGGATTCGGCCATTGGCGTTGATGGCGAGGTGACGATCGTCATACCGGCGAACAGCATCGATCGACTTCGCGGCAGTCGTCTGGAGTTCGCGAGCGATGGCGGCGGTGGACTCGTGCTCGTGAATCCGAACATGCCGACCCCCGAGGAAGTGAACCCCGGTGTCCCCGCGGACATCCTGGCGCTCGGCATCGAGGGACCGATGGCGTTGTTCGCCGTCAGCGTGCTCGAGGAGCAGGTGAACCCTTCGATCGCCTCGCACGGCGGGCACTGCGACCTTGTGGCGCTCGACGAGGAGAAGAAGGTCGCCTACGTCAAGATGTCCGGTGGATGCCAAGGATGCGCGATGAGCCGCCTGACATTGACCCAGGGAATCGAAGCGACGCTCCGCGACGCGATCCCGGAACTGACGGGCGTTATCGATGTCACCGACCACGCCTCGGGCGTGAATCCTTTCTACGCCAACGAACAGTAGGCCTCAGCGCGCGCCCTAGAATTGGGGGATGTTGCGCTTCCTCACTGCTGGCGAAAGCCACGGACCATCACTGACCGTCATCGTGGAGGGTCTGCCAGCGGGTCTGCCGGTAACGGCGGAACAGATCGGCGATGAACTCGCTCGACGACGCCTCGGCTACGGCCGCGGACCCCGGATGCGTTTCGAGCGCGACGAGTTGCGCCTGACCGGCGGGATACGTCACGGTCGAACCCTCGGCTCGCCGGTCGCCATCGAGATTCTCAACTCCGAGTGGCCCAAGTGGGAGCAGGAAATGTCCGCCGCCCCGGGAACGCCGAGCGACAAGCTCACCAAACCCCGGCCCGGCCACGCCGACCTGGCGGGCATGCAGAAGTACGGCTTTGATGACGCCCGCGATGTCCTCGAGCGGGCGAGTGCGCGCGAAACGGCGGCCCGCGTCGTCGCGGGCGCTCTCGCGAAGGCCCTTCTCGCCACCATTGGCGTTGAGGTGCTCAGCCACGTCGTGCGCATCGGACGAGTGGCGTCAACGGGCGATCATCGCCCGTTGCCGGGTGAGCTCGCCATCGTCGACGAGAACGAGGTCCGATGCTTCGACGCCGAGACCGCAGAGGCCATGATCGTCGAGATCAAGGCCGCGGCGAAGGAGGGCGACTCGCTCGGCGGCATCGTCGAAGTCATCGCCTACGGCCTGCCCGTGGGACTCGGTTCGTACGTGCACTGGGACCGCAAGCTTGACGGCCTGATCGCCGGGGCCCTGATGAGCATCCAGGCGGTGAAGGCCGTGGAGATCGGCGACGGCATGCAACAGGCCTCCCAGCGCGGAAGCGCGGCCCACGACGCCATAGCGGTGGACGAAACTTTCAAGAGCGGTGGCGGCTACGTGCGACGCAGCGACCACGCGGGCGGCCTCGAGGGCGGGATGACATCCGGGTCTCCGGTCATCGCCAAAGTCGCGATGAAGCCCCTCGCGACCCTCAATCGACCCGTCCTTGAAACGGTGGATGTGGCGACGGGCGAGTCGACGGTCTCCTTCAAGGAGCGCACCGACGTCACCGCGGTGCCCGCGCTCGGCGTGGTCACCGAGGCCATGATGGCGCTGGTGCTGGCGAACGAGGCCCTGCGCAAGTTCGGTGGAGACTCGGTCGCGGAGTTCGTGCGTAATCACGACGCCTACGTGGCCAACCTGGGTTCGACGGCTTCGGCCTCTCGCCCCGAATAGCAGTGGCGCTTCTCGTCCTCGTTGGCCTTCCCGGAACCGGCAAGACCACCGTGGGCCGGGAGATCGCGAGCAACTGGAACCGCGCGTTCATCGACACCGACGACCTGCTCGCCGCTTCCGTTGGCTGCACGGCCGCCGAGTACCTGCGAAGTGCCGGCGAGGAAGCGTTTCGAGCGGCCGAACTTCGCGCCCTCGAGGAGGCGCTCGTGGAGGACGCGATCGTGGCGACCGGTGGAGGCATCGTGACCACCCGATCGGCCCGTGAACTTCTGGCCGGGGAGCGGACCTTCTGGCTGGACTGCAGTGATGACGAGATTCTCGAACGGGTGGGTGACGGCGATCGTCCGCTGCTCGGCGGCGATCCCCGTGGCGCCCTCGTCCGTCTTCGCGAGCAACGCGAGCAGTGGTACCGAGAGGTATCACGGGTTTGCGTCGACGCGTCGGGGACACTTGACGACGTGGTTGACCGGGTGCTGAGCGAGGCGCAAGGAGTGGGGCAGTGAACATAACAGTCGATCTCGAGAGCCGCTCGTACGACGTGGTGCTGCAAGAAGGCGCGCGCCATCTGGTCGACGGCTTCATCCGCGAGCACTGTCCGAACGCGAAGTCAAAGGTCATCATCACCTCGGGTTCACTGCGCTCCGAGCTGTGGTTCGACTTCGCGTCCGAGCTCGGGGCGCAGGTGATTGAGGTGCCCGAGGGCGAATCAGCCAAGACGTTCGCGACACTGGAGTACCTGTGCGAACGGTTGGCGGCGTTGGAGCTTTCCCGCAGCGATGTGGTGATCGCCGTCGGCGGGGGAGCGGTGACCGATCTCGCGGGCTTCGCCGCAGCCGTCTACCTGCGGGGCATTGCCGTCGTGCAGGTGCCCACGACGCTGGTCGGTCAGGTGGACGCCGCCATCGGAGGTAAGACCGCAATCAACCTGAAGGCCGGAAAGAATCTGGTAGGTGCTTTCCACCAGCCCCTCGCGGTTTTCTGCGACTTCGAGACGCTCGAGACGCTGCCCGAGCGCGAGCGCCTGAGCGGCCTTGGCGAGATAGCCAAGTGCTGGCTGCTCGAAGGCCGACCCGCAAACGAACTTGATGACGCTTCGTTGGGCGATCTGGTCTCGATGTCGGTGAACTTGAAGGCCTCCATTGTCGCGGCCGATGAATTCGAAGGCGGCAAACGAGCCCTCTTGAACTACGGACACACACTGGGACACGCACTCGAGGTCCTGGCCCTCGCCCGTGATCCCGACGAACTTCGCCACGGCGAGGCGGTCGCCATTGGACTGGCCTTTGCGGTGCGGCTGGCGCACGGACTCGACCGGGTCGACGCCGACCGGATCATCAACCACGACGAAGTCCTTCGTGTCCTCGGGCTGCACCAGGGGGTGCCTGCGGACCTCGCGACCTCGGACATCGTTCGGGCAATGGGACACGACAAGAAGGCGCATCACGACTTAACGTTCGTGCTCGATGGCCCGAATGGCTTCGAGGTGGTTCGTGGCGTCGAGCCGGGGATCGTCACCCAAGTACTAGAAAGTTTCCGAGGTGAACAGTGAGCAAAGAGATTCTGTTGTTGTCCGGTCCCAATCTGGATCAGTTGGGGACGCGGAGCCCTGCGATATACGGCTCGACGACCTTGGCCGAGCACGTCGAACGTTTCACCGCGCGCGCCGGGAAGGACGGGTTCAGCGTTCGCCACCTGCAGTCGAACTTCGAAGGTGATCTCATCGAAGCGGTGCACGCCGCTCGGGGCACTTCGGCCGCGATCGTCATAAACGCGGGGGCCCTGACGCATTCGTCGTGGGCGTTGGCGGACGCCTTGGCCATGTTCGACGGTGTCAAGGTTGAGGTTCACCTCTCGAATCCGGCCGCGAGGGAGCCTTTTCGCCACGTGAGCACTTTGGCGGGAGTCGTGAATGGCTCGATCGCCGGTTTCGGCGCGACCAGTTACGAGCTCGCCCTTGACGCCGTGCGGCGGCTCCTGGAACTCGCTTAGTTCCTGGTTCCATCGGGACTGCCTAGAATGGGCAACGCTGCTTTCGCGAAAGGTCCCGAGCCTCATGGCCGTAATTTCAACCTCTGACATCAAGAACGGCATCACCCTGAAGATCGACGACGGCCTCTTCCAGGTCATCGAGTTCCAGCACGTGAAGCCCGGCAAGGGAGGGGCGTTCGTTCGCACCAAGCTGCGCAACGCCCGCTCGGGCGCCGTCATCGAGCGGACCTACCGCGCCGACGAGAGACTCGAGCAGGCCATCATTGACAAGCGTGACACGCAGTACCTCTACCGTGACGGCGACGACTACATCTTCATGGACCAGTCCACGTACGACCAGGTGCCGGTCTCGTCGAAGAACCTCGGCGACGCCGTCAATTACTTGAAGGAGACCGGTAAGGCGATGCTCATCCTGCACGACGATGAGATAATCGGCGTCGAGCTTCCAGCGTCGGTCGAGCTCACCATCGCCGAGACCGAACCGGGGATTCAGGGCGACCGGGTGTCGGGCGCGCGCAAGCCCGCGACCCTGGAAACGGGCTTCGTCGTGCAGGTGCCATTGTTCGTGGGCCCGGGAGAGACCATCAAGGTCGATACCCGTACCGGCGAATACATGACGCGGGCCTAGGGTGAGCGACCTCGGCGCCAAGCGTCACCAGGCGCGCGAACGCGCCCTCGAGATCTTCTACGAGGCGACCATCAAGGCTCGGCCAATCGCGGAGGTGCTCAACCAACTGAACGTTCGACCCGACCCCTACACGGTAGAGATCTTGATGTCCGTCGACCGGAATCAGGAGCGGGCCAACTCGCTGATCTCGCAGTTCGCAATTGACTGGCCACTTGAGAGGATTGCGATGGTCGACCGATTGGTGATGACTCTGGCAATCGGGGAGATGCTGATGGAGGATGCACCTCCCATGGCCGTCATCTTGGACGAAGCTGTGGAACTTGCGAAGGTCTATTCAACCGACAGTTCACCGTCGTTCGTCAACGGCGTGTTATCTTCGATTTCTGAGAATATTCTCAATTAACCGCAGGAGCAATCACCGTGCCAATGGGCAACCCTTCGCCAATTGACCTGACGAATCCGCTCGTTGTGGCACTCTTTCGCCACAGTGTCTACGTCGCGGCGGTGTTGTGGATCATCGCGATTGGTCTGGCCATACTGCTCGGCGCGGTCCTTCTTCGCAAGGTCAGCACGTTCAACCTTTCGGCGCCGGGGCTCAATGAGCCGCGCAATCGCAGTCTTCTTCGAATGGCCTTTGGCGCGATCTGGCTGATCGACGGAATCCTCCAATTTCAGGTTTCGATGCCGCTCGGTCTCGCGAACAACGTCGTTGCGCCCATGGCGAGCGGGACGCCCCACTGGCTTCACCTCCTGATGAACGACGGAATCGGTGTCTGGAACAACCATCCGATCGCCCTCGCCGTAGGCACCGCATGGATTCAGGTCGGCCTCGGGATTCTGCTGTTGGTGTCGAACTCGACCGTTGGACGCTTCGCCGGGGGCGTATCGGCCGCGTGGGCGGCAATGATTTGGCTGATCGGCAACGGGGCTGGCGGCATCTTCCAGTCTTCAAGCTCCATTCTCTTCGGATGGCCCGGAGCCACGCTCTTCTATGTCGTAGCCGGCGTGTGGCTGGCGATGTCGCCGAGGTCATTTCCCGAGAGGTTTTCCCGGTACACGCTACGGGGTCTGAGCGTGATCATCGGAGTCGCCGCTGCGCTGCAGTTGCTCCCATCACGAGGTTTTTGGCACGGAGGCAACACCAACGCGCTGACGGCCATGACCCAGTCCATGACCGCGACCCCGCAGCCGCACCTGCTCGTATCGATTGCGCGTCATGGGGGAGAGATTGCGGGCTCGATGGGTGGGGGATTCAATATCATCATCATCCTGTGGTTATTCATTTGCGCTGTGGGACTCTGGATGGCGAGCAGTCGCGGTTGGCGCTGGCCGGTATGGACATTCGTCGTTGGCTGCTTGGCTTTTTGGATCGTGGCGCAGGACGCAGCGATCTTCGGCGGTCTCGCGACCGACCTCAACTCACTGATACCAATGGCCGCGCTCACTTGGGCAGCCGGACCACAGCTCGTCGGCAACGCTCCGCTCGCGAGGCATCTTCCAAGGGAGATGCGCTCGAGCTCCGGGTCGGTCCTGGCTTCGTTCGCCGCCGCGATGGTGATCTTCTCGATCTTCTCCATGGGAGTGGCATCGGTGTCGGCGGCGGAGAGCACATTCTTCACGGCGCGCAATGGCTCGGCGATCGAGGCGAACACGATAGCTCCAACATTCACGTTGACTGACCAGTTTCACAAGAGCTACACGCTTGGCGAGCACGCTGGCAGGTACACGCTCCTCACGTTCCTCGATCCCACGTGCTGGACCGACTGCCCGCTGATCGGCCAACAGCTTGCCCGGATTCGCCAGGAACTCGGACCGAGCGCCAAGGTGGACATTGTCGCGGTTGCCGCGGATCCCTACCACGAGACCCTCGCCAACGTAAAGCACTTCATCACGGCCCACGAAATGGAGAATGTGCAGGATTTCTACTTCGTGACTGGAAAGTTGGCGAAGACGAGGGCAGTCTGGAACTCGTACGGCATCACGGTCGAAATGAAGCCAACTGACAAGATGAGTATCCACTCCGACTACATGTTCATCATCAATTCCCACGGTCGACTGAAGTGGATCATTCCTGACGACCCTGCCAACTCTTGGGCCATCGAGAACTCTTCGGAGTCAGAACTGTTGACCCTCTTGCACAAGTCGGGATTGGCCTAACGGTGGCCCCGCTAGGAGTCGTCGCTGTTCTCGGTGCGACGGTGGCGACGGTGGCGTACGTTCGTAGAGGGGCTCGATCGAAGCGCGTGACGCTCCAGTACGTGCTGGCCCTGGCGTCGTGGGCGCTGCTGTGGTTCGCCACGGCCTCGTCGTTCGCGAAGGATGGCATGACGAATCTGCCGGACCACATGATTGGCCACGTTATCGTGATGTTCCTCGTACCTATGGGCCTCATCGGGTCGGCGTCGAGCCGGTCGTGTTGGTGGGTGCTTGGAACAACGCAACGTCGCCAGGTTCTTCGCTGGTGGTACGTAGGACGCCATTGGCGAACCCCGAAGTGGCTGGCGAGCCCGATCCTCGCGGCGGGGCTGCTCAACGCGGTGATGGTTGCTGCCCACGTGCCCAGGGTCTTCGATTCGGTGATGGAGCACACCTGGGCCATGGACTGGCTGATGGAGCCGGCGTTCCTGCTTTCCGGACTCTTCTTCTTTCATTACCTCATTCCGGCGCCGCCTCGAGGGATCCGTATCCGCCTCAGGTTGCAGCTCTTCATGGTGCTCCTCACGATGCTCGAGATGCTCATCATGGCCATGGCGATGTCGATCTTCACCAAAGCCGCGTGGTATTCGGTGATGTTCCGCGGCTCGGGCGCCATGACGGGAATGAACATGTCGGGACCGGCGGTCACGGTCGCCCAGGCATTCCACCAGCAGCAGTTGGCCGCGGCGATCTTGTGGGTGTGCGGCGATTTCTGGGCAGTACCGTGCCTCGTGCTGATTACGCGAAGGCTGGTGATGCGAGATGGGTCGCTCTTCGCCGCCCTCGACCGTCAGTCGGCGCGGATGTCGGGTTCGTCAGTCTGAGCTGGCTCATGGACTGACTTGAGATAGTCGTTCCAGGCCTTCAACTGCGGGTCGTCCTCCTCGGTGCTCTCGACCACTGGCCGATCATCCAGCCCTTTTTCCTCCCGCAGCATTTTCCGCCACATGTACACGGCGTAACCGCCAAGGAGCGGCCACTCCACGACGTAGGCCCACGACAGCGTGTTGCCGCTCAGCGCGCGGCTGGTTTCGAAGATGAACGCGGGGATGCAGATGAGTTCTGCGAGGAACAGGCCAAGATAGATTCTGAATGTATTCTTAGCAACAGGCGCCACCTCACGGACTTTAACCGTATTTAGACTCATCTACTCCGCTACTTTCGTCTACGTGAACCTACGCGAATTATTTCGTGAGAGTTTCGTAAGAGTTTCGAAAAGATCAAAGGAGAGCGAATGAATCGGTCGAAGTCACTCGGCGTAGCCTTGGCTTCGGTGCTCCTTGGTGGCGGTGCGTTGGCCCTGGCAGGGTTTGCCCTGGCCAGCGCGACTCCTCACCAGGCGGCATTGAACTGCGTTCCAAGCCAGTCCGCACCAAATACCTGCAACCTGAATCTCAGCACGTTCCCTGACTCCATGGCTGGCGAGCAGGGGAAGGATGGTGGCGTTCATCCTGACTGGGTCTCCTACTCGAACGACAACCTGGTGGTACCCGCGAACACGACGGTAAACGTCACGATCGACCAGTACGACTCGGGTGGGTCACTGAACAACGCCTTTTTCGACCAGGTGATGGGCACCGTAGGTGGAACCGCCACGATTGACGGCAAGACGGTGTCGAGCGTCGACCCCACGAACGTCGGTCACACGTTCACGCTGCGTGGCATTCCCGGAAGCGGCAAGACCATGTTCGTGTCTGTTCCGCTCCCTGCGGACTCGAACACGCAATCAGTGAATATCGGCCAAGGCCAGTACACAAAGCCTGTGGTCGTCCAATTCTCGTTCAAGACCGGCGCCAAGGGCGTCTACGAGTGGAACTGTGAGTTCCCATGCGGGAGCACGCGTGAAGGCCAGTTCGGTGAAGCAATGTCGGCGTACGGCTACATGTCCGGCACCCTGACGGTCAACTAAGGAGAATCGTGTCTACCTCTACAAACAAGCAGTCCCTGAAGGGGATGCTCTGGACCTGGGCGGCGCTCACGGTTATCGGCGTGATCATTGGCCTCTACGCGCCGGCGTGGATCATGCCAAAATCGATGAGCAACAACATGCACCTGACGATCCTCACGATGGTCGTCTTCACCGTCGCCGCGGCGCCAGTGGCGGCCGGCGTATACGCCACGGCGCTCTTCGCACTAACCCGATGGACGCACAAGGGTAACGATGTTCCCTCGGCGGGTCCGGCAGTTCGCGAGAACGCGATGGTCGTCACCACGTGGCTGGTCGTCTCTACGCTGCTGACGGTGTTCCTCCTCATTTGGGGCTTGGGTGCTTTGGCGGTTGACAATGGCTCCACCGGAAAGAACCCCCTGGTAGTGGACGTAACCGGTCAGCAGTGGGTCTGGTCATTCTCGTACCCGGGCACGCACGTCTCGTCTCCTGACCTCTATCTCCCACTCAACCGTGAGGTCGAGTTCCGAGTCACTGCACTCGATGTCACCCACGGCTTCTGGATCGCCAACATGGGTGTCCAGGTCGACGCCAATGTCGGCACCATTACGACCATCCACACGACTCCGGACAAGTTGGGAACCTTCGACATTCGATGCACCCAGTTCTGCGGCCTCAATCACGCGTTCATGGTCACCGAGGGACACGTTCTGACAGCACAACAATTCACGAGTTGGCTCGCTTCACAGCCACAGCGAGCCTAGGAGGTCGGCATGACAACAACATTGGAACAGGCGAAGACCGCAGCGATACCTCAGGGTGGCGGGTTGCATCGTCGTTTGAACATGGCAACCGCGATGATCGGGGGAATCGTATTCGCGTCGCTCTTCTGGTACCTCGCGCACCACTTCCTTGACGCGACAAGCCGAACCTACAGCGACGAAGTGGCTGGCTCGCTGACCATCGGTTGGATTGTTGGCTTTTGGCTGGGCATTGGCGCATTCGTTGCGCCGCTGCGATGGCTGATCGGTCGCGACAACACCCGCGCTGACGACCTCTACCTGGCCGGACAAGGCCAGGGAACGTCGCGCTACTGGAAGTTCACCACCGACCACAAAGTGGTCGGTGTCCAGTACATCATCATGACGATGGTGCTCTTGGGCGCTGGTGGGATCCTGGCCATGGCCATCCGTACCGAGTTGATCGTACCGGGCAACCATTTCGTGAACCAGCAGGTCTACAACGGCTTCATCGCGGTGCACGGCATGCTGATGATCCTGGCGCTCATCGTCGCGGTCGCCGGACCGTGGGGCAACTTCGTTGTGCCCATCATGTGCGGAGCGCGCGACATGGCGTTTCCACGACTGAATGCCCTGAGCCTCTGGACCCTCGTTGGCGCGGCCGGTCTTCTTCTCACGACGTTGGCCGTCGGCAGCTTGACGATGGGATGGGTGGTGCTGGAGCCGATCGCGGACCAGGCCGGAGTCGGAATGGACTTCTTCGCGATGGCGATCATTGTCTTCACTGTGTCGACGACCGTGGCCGGCGTCAACACGATCTGTACGATCCTCACCATGCGAACCAAGGGAATGACCCTTGCGCGTCTGCCCATCTTCGTGTGGGGTGCGATCATCGCAGCTGCATTGGGTCTTTACGCCTTCCCCTATTTCTCATTGGTCGAGGCGCAGACACTGATGGACCGCACCTTCAGCACGAGCTTCTTCGTTGCGAATGCCGGAGGCACCGGATGGCTTCAGGCGAACCTCTTCTGGCTCATGGGACACCCCGAGGTGTACGTAATTCTGCTGCCTGCGGTGGCCGCGCTCTTCGAGATCGCTGCAGTCATGTCGAGGAAGCCAGTCTTCAGTTACCGAAGTGCTGTCGCCGGCATGACCGGTCTCGCGGGACTCAGCATCTTGGTGTGGGCCCACCACATGTTCACCACGGGCTGGGCGCCGACGCTTGGCGGCCCCTTCATGCTCACCACGGAGCTCATCTCGATTCCGACGGGTCTGTTCTTTCTGGTGCTTATCGGCACCCTATGGCGGGGAAACATATGGATGAAGTTGCCGACGATCTGGATGTTTGGCTTCATCGCCAACTTCATCATTGCTGGCGTGACGGGTATCTACCTCTCGGACATCCCGCTCGATGACCAGTTGCACGGGACGATGTTCGTGACAGCCCATTTCCACTACGTGTTCGTTGGCTCGGTGCTCTTCGGCGCGGTCTCGGCCTTGGCCTTCTGGTACCCGAAAGTTACGGGTCGATTCCTCAACGAATTCATGGGTCGTATCTCGTTCTGGCTCACTTTCATTGGGGTCCAGGTGACGTTCCTCGCTATGTTCGCCTCGGGACTCAGGGGCATGCCTCGCCGCTACTCCTCGTACGCCTTCATCTTCGAGCACACGAACTTGATGACTACCATCGGGGCATACATCATCATGGCCGGCATGCTCGTTCTGCTGGGTGCGGTGATCACCTCGTGGAACAAGGGCGAGCCCGCCGGTCCCAACCCGTGGCACGCCAACTCGCTCGAGTGGATGGTTCCAACGCCGGTGCCCCTGGAGAACTTCGAAGTACTGCCGGTAATCACTGAAGACCCCTACAACTACGGAGAGGAATTGGTGCGTTCATGAGTATCGACACCCACTCAGAGCTCGATGCCCACGGTGCGCACGACGGAGGGCATCACGAGCCGCCCGAGGTAGTCGACGGCCGTCAACGCATGGGCGTATGGCTCTTCATTGGCGGTGACATGATCGGACTCGGCGCGCTGCTGTTCACCTATCTGTACCTGCGTGGTGTGAATAGCGGCGGCCACTGGATGAGCATGTGGGGCTACACCGGCCACCCGTATTCGTACTACTACAACATCCTGGACGTCAAGGGTGGTTCGATACCTAATCCGAAGCTGATTCACGTCGGGACGTTGTCCGCCGGGCTCAACTGGTTGGTGACGGTCTTGACGGTGGTCAGCGCAGGAATCATCTGGGCAGCGGAGCGTGGGCTTCGCGCCACGAAGAATGCGAAGTCCTACTCGACGTTGGCAGCCGCTTCGACAGTGGTCACCGTTGTTGCCATTGTCTTCACGGTCATCCAGCTCCGTCACATTCCGCAGATCTTTTCCGCGCACAACGACAGCTTGACGATGGCCTACACCGCGTACGACTCAGCCATGATGGCCATTGTCGGATCGACCCTGATCCACTTAATCGTCCTGGCCTTTCTGGGGCTGGGATTGACGATTCGTTCGGCACGGGGCGCAATCAATGGAACCAAGTGGTACCAGGCTCGCCTGGTACGCTTCTTCTGGGTTTGGGTCGCTGTGGCCAGCGTGATTATCTCCGCGGTAACGACTACAATCAATACAATTCATTAACACCAACAGCTCTTCGGGGTACCTCGTGATGGGGCGCCCCGAAGGTCTGTCGTGAAGCGGGTCCCGTGAGGCTCGTACGACAGGAGACATATGAGCAGTAACGACAAACCCCAGACGCCGCGGAATGATCTGGCATTTTCTTCTAAGAATCAACTCTTGAGTCACGACGACGTGGCGCGCGCCCTGAAGCGCATGGCGCACGAGATCGTCGAGCGCAACCACTCTGCTGAGAAGGTGTCCATCATCGGCCTTCAGACCGGTGGAGAACCTTTTGCCACGAAGTTGGCAGATATCCTCGACGAGATTTCCGGAGTGAAGGTCCCGTTCGGCCTGCTCGACGTGTCCTTCTACCGCGACGACCTTTCGCGTAATCCCGTGCCACGGTCCGCCGCGACCACGATCGACCACGACCTGACCGATCGCGCCGTGGTGCTCGTCGATGACGTGCTCTTCACTGGGAGGACCATCCGGGCCGCTCTCAATGCGCTCTCGGACTGGGGCCGGCCCAGGTCGGTGCAACTCGCGGTGATGGTCGACCGCGGTCATCGTGAACTTCCGATTCGTCCTGATTACGTGGGAAAGAACTTGCCGACGTCGCTGGATGAGGCGATCACGGCGAATCTGGATGGCGTGTGGATCAGCAAGAGGGAGCCATCGTGATCCAGACGATCAGGGGACAGAATCTTCTCTCGCTCGACAACGTGTCGCGTGAGGCAATCGTCGAGGTTCTCGATACCGCGGAATCCTTCGTCGAAGTCAACCGACGCTCCATCAAGAAAGTACCTGCTCTCAAGGGTCGCGTCGTTGCTTCGCTCTTCTTCGAGGAGTCGACGCGGACGCGCCTGAGCTTCGAGACCGCCGCGAAGAGGCTCAGCGCCGACGTGCTCTCTCTTGCGGTGGCGTCGAGCAGCGTGAAGAAGGGTGAGTCGCTGCGCGACACGATCGCGACGATTGATGCGCTCGGCATCGACGCGGTGGTGATGCGCCATCAGTCGAGCGGAGCCGCACTCCAGGTCAGCCGGTACGTTCCGCACGTGCACGTGATCAACGCGGGCGACGGGCTGCACCAGCACCCGACGCAGGGTCTGCTCGACGCCTTCACCATTCGCCAGGTGCTCGCGGAGAGGATGGGCGCCTCGGGGGTGGAGTCGGGGAGTGAACTCTTCCATGGTCTTCGTATCCTGATCGTGGGCGACATCCGCCATAGCCGGGTCGCCCGAAGTGACATCGCGGCCTACGTGACGCTCGGCGCGCAAGTTCGAGTGGCGGCCCCCGGGACCCTACTGCCCGCTGACATCGAGAACTGGCCGGTGACCGTCGTGGACAGTTTTGACGAAGCACTCGAATGGGCCGACGTTGTGGGCCTTCTTCGCTTGCAGCGCGAGCGCGGCAGCGGCTCGTTCGTACCGTCGCTCGGGGAGTTCACGCAGACTTTCGGCCTGACTGTCGAAAGGGCGAAGAAGTTGCGTCCTTCAGCGATCATCATGCACCCGGGGCCCATGAACCGCGGCGTCGAGATCGACTCGCGCGTCGCCGACCTGCCCGAAGCGGTCATCGAACGCCAGGTAGCCAATGGTGTTCCAATCCGTATGGCGGTGCTGTACCTGACCGTCGCTGGATCCAAAGAGGAGGTGGTCTCGTGAGTTCGATCATCCTGCGTGGTGGCCTCGTGGTTGGTGAATTGTCGGCCGAGGTGGGCGACGTGCTAATCGTCGACGGACGGATCGCGGCCGTCGGCGTCGTCGCTGATGTCCCGGTTAAATCCGTCGAAGTCGACGCCTCGGGCTGCTGGGTCGGTCCCGGCTTCGTCGATCTGCACACGCATCTGCGTGAGCCCGGCCGCGAAGAGGCCGAGACAATTGAAAGCGGCGCCGCGGCGGGCGCTCTTGGGGGATTCACGGCCCTGGTGGCCATGCCCAATACCGAGCCCGCACTTGACAGCGTAGCTTTGGTGTCCTACGTGCTCGACCGAGGCGCACGGACGCCCCTCGACATAGCGGTCGCCGGGGCCATCACCCGGGGCCGGCGCGGCGAGATGCTCGCGCCCCTCGCGGAGATGGCCGAACTCGGCGTCCGTCTCTTCACCGATGACGGCATGGGTGTGCAGGATCCGTCGCTGATGCGCCGGGCACTCACGTACGCCAAACCCTTGGGGGTCCGCCTGGCCCAGCACTGCGAGGATGAACTGCTTGCGGGCGGCGGATCGATGAACGAAGGGGCGGTGAGCAGCCGGCTTGGACTGGTCGGACGTCCCGCCCTCGCCGAGGAACTGATGGTTCTTCGCGACATCGAACTCGTACGACTGACCGGGGGAGCGGTGCACTTCTTGCACCTCTCGACCAAGCGGTCGCTCGAAATGGTGGTCAGTGCGCGTAACGAGGGCCTTCCGGTCACCTTCGAGGTCGCGCCGCACCATTTCACGCTCGACGAGACGGCGTGCGGACAGTTCGACCCCTTGTTCAAGGTGCACCCGCCGCTTCGCCCGCGACGTGACGTGAACGCCCTGCGTGAAGCAATGCGCTCGGGCCAGGTCGACGCGGTGGCGACCGATCACGCCCCGCACGCCCCGGAGCTCAAGGATCTGCCGTTTGACGAGGCGCCCGCGGGGATGCTCGGGTTGGAGCACGCGGCGTCGCTCACTTTTGAGGCGCTCGGGTCCGAGGACGCAAGTCCTCTCCGATTCTTCGCGCTCTTGAGCCGCGGGCCCGCCCGAATAGCGCAACTCCGCAATTCGGACCTCCGGATCCGTCACAGTGGCCACGGCGGCGCGCTCGCGGCGGGCGAAGACGCCAATCTCGTGGTTTTTGATACCGAGACGCGCTGGACCGCGCGCAGCGGCGAACTGCACAGCCGAGCGACCAATTCCCCCTACGATGGACGGGAACTGGTCGGCAAAGTCCGCGCGACGATCGCGAAGGGCCGACTCGTGGTGAACGAAGGGGTGCTGGTGTGACGCGCACCCCCTCAGTGCTGGTGCTCGCAGACGGGACGACCTTCGAGGGTTACGCCGCCGGTCACCTGCCCGAAGAAGGGTTCACCACTGGTGAATTCGTGTTCAACACCGCGCTGAGCGGATACCAAGAGGTGATCACCGACCCGAGTTACGCCGGTCAGGTCATCGCCTTCACCTATCCGCACATCGGGAACTGCGGCGTGACGCCGCTCGACGACGAGGCGCTGCACCCGTGGTGCCACGGAATCGTCGTGCGCGACCTGTCGCCGGTTCCTTCGAGCTGGCGCTCGGCCGGTCCGCTCGAAGGCTTCCTGCGCCAGCACCGGGTCCCCGCGATCGTCGGCGTCGACACTCGTCGGCTCACTCGCCACCTGCGCGCGCACGGGGCCCTGCCCGGGGCCTTCGGGCACGCCAGCCCCGACGTCGTGCGAGATGTCGCGTCTCGAGCGCGGGGCACCGACGACACCGACCTGGTGTCCAAGGTTTCGACGAGGACGCCCTACACTCGCGGCGAGGGCGACTTGCACGTGGTTGCCTTCGACTACGGCATCAAGACCACCATGGTCCAACAGCTCGGCAGCCGGTTCCGGTTGACCGTCGTTCCTTCCTCCACCTCGGTGCGGGAGGTCCGTGACCTTCGTCCCGACGGCGTGTTCCTCTCCAACGGACCGGGTGACCCCGCGGCGCTCGCGGACAACGTAGCGGTCGTCAGCGAGCTCGTCGGCACGGTGCCGATCTTCGGCATCTGTCTGGGCCATCAACTGCTTTCAACCGCGCTCGGGGGATCCACCTACAAACTGCCCTTCGGTCACCACGGCAGCAACCACCCCGTCCAGGATCTCGCGACCGGCCGTATCGAGATCACGGCCCAGAACCACAACTACGCCGTTACGCCCGACTCGCTTGTTCGCGGAGTCGTGAGCCACGTGAACCTGAATGACGGGGTGATCGAAGGGGTTTCGTCGAAGGGCGACCGCTGCTTCTCGGTGCAGTACCACCCCGAAGCGGGCCCCGGCCCCCACGACGCGCGCTACCTTTTCGACCGCTTCGAATCGCTGCTTCGACGCGGCACCCTGGAGAGTGTTTGATGCCCCGTCGAAATGACATTCACTCGATCATGGTGATTGGATCCGGCCCGATCGTGATCGGCCAGGCCTGCGAGTTCGACTACTCCGGAACCCAGGCCTGCCAAGTGCTGCGTAGCGAAGGCTTCAAGGTCATCCTGGTGAACTCGAATCCCGCGACGATCATGACCGACCCCGCCACGGCGGACGTCACCTACGTCGAGCCCCTCGATGTCGATGTCCTCACCGACATCATGGAGCGCGAGCGCCCCGATGCGCTGCTGCCGACCTTGGGCGGCCAGACGGCGCTCAACCTCACGATGGAGCTCGTCCGACGCGGCGTGACGGACCGGCTCGGTGTGGAGGTGATCGGCGCTCGACCCGAGGCGATCTCCACCGCCGAGGACCGCGAGCTCTTCAAGGCCGCGATGGCGGACATCGGACTGGCGGTACCTGAGTCGGGATTCGCCCGCGACGTGGATGAGGCAGTTCGAATCGCAGCTCGCATTGGCTGGCCGATCATCGTCCGTCCGAGTTTCATCCTCGGCGGCGCCGGAACCGGCATCGCGGACAACGAGGCTGACTTTCGCCGGCTCGCCGGCGAGGGAATCGCGGCGTCACCCATCGCCGAGATCCTCGTCGAAAAGTCGATCGCCGGATGGAAAGAGTACGAACTGGAGGTCATGCGCGACGTCGCGGACAACTGCGTCGTCATATGCAGCATCGAGAACTTCGATCCCATGGGCGTGCACACGGGCGACTCGATCACCGTGGCCCC
>PMLJ01000048.1 GCA_003158855.1 Acidimicrobiaceae bacterium | reverse complement strand
CGGCTGCGCGGCAGTCGCCGTCTCGAGCTCCACTGCGAGCTGTGTCACCACAGCGCTGCCCATCGGCACGGTGGATCTCAATTCGATCTACTCCGGTAACAGCACGTACGCCGCCTCCACCAGCGCCGCCTACCCGTACCTTGTCACTACCGGCGCAACGGCGAGCACCACAGTGACCAGCGCCACGCCCGCGTCGCCCCAGCTCGTTGGCACCTCGGTCACCATTACCTCGACGGTCACTTCGGGCGCCACGGGCACCGTGAACTTCGAGTACTCGACCAACGGCACCACCTACACGAGCGTGACCGGCTGCTCCGCTCAGAGCATTTCGGGCACTACCGCGACCTGCATCACCACGTTGCTGCCCGTTGGCACGGTGGACCTCAACTCGGTGTACTCGGGTAACGCCACCTACGTCTCATCCACGAGCGTCGCCTACCCGTATCTCATTCGAAGCGCGAGCACCACCACGGTGACGAGCGTCACGCCAGCATCACCTCAGACCTACGGCACCTCGGTCACCATTACCGCGACGGTGACCACTGGCGCCACGGGCACCGTGAGTTTCGAATCCTCGCCGAACGGAAGCACTTGGACAGCTCTTTCTGGTTGTACCGCCCAACCGCTGTCGACTACGACCTACAGCGCGACCTGCACCACGACCGTCGTGCCCGCGGGTACGGCGTACATCAACGCGTTGTACTCGGGCGATGCCACGTACATCACGTCCACGAGCACTAAGTACGCCTACGTCGTAGCCGTGGGCACCCAGGCAACGCTCGCCGTCACGTCGCTATCGGGAACTTGGGGGCAGGCCCTCGTACTTTCCACGAGCGGTGGCTCCGGTACGGGCGCGGTGACTTTCAGCGTGGTGGGTGGCACCGCGACCGGTTGCACGGTTTCGGGAAGTTCGCTCACGGTCACTAGCGCGGGAACGTGCATCGTGACCGCGCAGAAGGCGGCGGACGCCAACTACCTCGTGGCCAGTTCCTCGGCCACAACGGTAACGTTCGTTGTGCCGGGTCCTAAGGCCATCAGGGTCGTTGGCTTTGTTACCGCCGGCAAGACCAAGACGATTACCATCACCGGCTCGGGCTTCTACGGGCGCCCAACGGTGACCAGCCATGCGGGAACGACCGCCCGGGTCACGAAGGACAGCGGGAAGCTGCTTACCGTCACGGTTTCGGTCAAGGCGCGATCACGTAATGGTGTCTTCACCTTCACCATCACCCTGGCCAATCACAAGTTCTGCAAGGTGAGGTATATCCAGAGGGCCTAGCGCTCCAAGAAGTTTCGTGAGAAGTCCCCCCTCCTGGAAGTCCCCCCTCCTGCGAGGGGGGACTTTCTCTTGGTCTGGACGATGAGGGTTCTTCAGCGGGTGTCTCGCAGCGACCAGCGGGCGCCCTCGGGACCGTCCTGCACGTCGATGCCGGCCTCTACGAGAGCGTCTCGGAGCTGATCGGCGAGTTGGTACTGACCGGCGGCACGCGCACTGAGGCGTACCGCGAGGACGCCATCGACGAGCGGCGTGGGATCGATGAAGCCTGCGCCCCCGGTAGCGCTCAGTCGGACCAGTTGCGCCAGCGCCTCGAGGGCGTCGGGGCCGCCTCGGAGCGCACGCTGGGCGAGGTCGTGTGGTTGGTCGCCAGTGATGGCCTGGGTGGTGCGGGGTTTTGGATGGGCTTTCTTCGAGTCGGTGCTGCGCAGTTCACCGAGCGGCGTCGTTGACCCGTTTTCGAAGACTGTCACTTCACCGTTGAGCCGCCAGTAGCCGTGGGACTTGCCAAGGACGTGCAGCGTGTCCCTTTCGAGGTCGATGATGAGAGCCGTGTGTTCGTCGACGCCCAAGGTCGCAACGCCTTCTGGTAGTTGGCTTTCCAGAACTGCAAGTCGTCGCTCGCCGAGGTAGCAGCAGCCGGTGTCGTAGTTGCCCCCCTCCTTGTTGTCGAAGTGGGGGATGACCACACAGTTGAGCCCCACCGCGGCCATGAGATTCAGGCCGTCGAGCCAGTACGGAGCGGCACCGACCTTGTAGATCTCGTAGATCGGCGCGCTGAACACGCCGAGCGTCTCGGCGGCGGCGGACGAGAAGCAGAGTATTCCTCCATTGGCGAGCACCTGCTCGAGGTCGTCGACGAGTCCGAGTGGCAGCCATTGGGCGAGTGCGTAGCTGGGGCTGCCCGGACCCGCGAAGACGTAGGTGGCGCTTCGCACCTGCTGCTTGACGATGGTCCGCTCCAGGTCGGTCGACCCCTCAAGGGAGGTGAAGTGGATCGGCTCGAGCCTCGTGTGGAGCGAGGTGGCGAAGTACTCGACGAGCTTGGCGGTCATCTGAGGGACGTTCTCCTGGAAGCCGTAGGCGGTATCGAGGTTGACGGCACGAACGTCGTCGAGGCGAGCGAGCAGCGAGCGATGGATCTTGGTCATCCCCGGCGCGGTCTCGCCCGATCCCAGCAGTGCGAGCACTCCCTTAGTCATGTACGCAGGTTACCGGCCTGATCGGAGTGGAGGAACGGGGCACTGACTAAGTTGGAACCGTGGGCGACGTCGTATTCCAGTTCCGAGAGCGGGCGAGGGGCAACGTGACGACCCCTATGATCCTCTGGTCTTCTGCAATGGCGGTGGTGCTGTTCTTGATCGAGTCTCGTCTCGCACCGCACGCCGCCACCATGTGGGTCGGCGTCGGGGTGACTGGGCTCTTCGGCATCTATCTTGGCTGGCGCCGCCGCACGGCCGCGGTCTTCGTTGCCCCGTTCGTGAGTTGGCTCTTCGCATGGCTGCCACTTTGGGTGGCCGCGATGATCCACGATGGCGTCGTCAACGGGTTTTTGCGGGGGCTGTTCTTCATCACCTTCGGCTGGATCGCGATTGGCTTCGGAGAGTTCGCATGGCTCACCGCGATGGCGTTCCTCGCGCGCCTCTTTCGTGGGCCGGCGAGTCGCGACGAGCCTGACGTGGTGATCTTCAGTCCGCGAGACCACCAGTAGCCCGGCGTTGCGTCCAACAAACCGTCCCGGTGTCCCTCGCGACTGCGAGAGACACGCCAGGGCTCCGTTAGGCCAGAGTTTGACCCAGGGTCCGCAGATTCCTGGCCCATATTCTGCGCAGCACGGGTTTGGCGAGAGAGGCACCGAGGGGACCGAGCATCCACCAGGGGAATTCCAACTGTTCTCGCCAGGTGATTTCGACGCCATCACGTCGTTTCTTGAGATCGAAGGTGCCGTGGCCGGTGATCAGACCACGATGAGCGACCCCCATGGCCGACGCTTCCTCCCACCGGGTGATCGTCATGAGGTCCTCGGTCACGAAGGGTCCGACCTTCGTGGTGCAGCGAAACGACGTGCCCACGCCCTCGCGCTGGTCGCCCACGAAGGTGATGGAGACGGCGTCCGTCATCCACTTCACGTGACGATCAATGTGACGGATCTCTTCCCAGAGTTCTTGCGGTGAGGCTGGATACCAAGCCGAGACCGTGATGGTCGCCATCAGCTGTAGAGGGCGCCTGCGATCCTGCGCCACTCCTCGAGCGGTGGCGCAGCGAGGTCGGCTCCGAGAACCTGGAGGCAGACGTGGCTGGCTCCGGCGTCGCGGTGCTCAGCAATGCTCGTGAGGACGGCGGATTCGTTGCCGTGGATGACCATGGCGTCGCAGAGCCGTTCGGATCCACCCCGCACGAAATCCTCGTCACCGAAGCCGTAGCGCCGCCAGCTGTTGCGGTAGTTGTCGAGCCCCGTGTAGATCTCGAGGTACGCGTGAGCCCGGCGCAGGAACTCCTCGCGATCCTGGCCGAGCACCACGGCCTGTTCGACGCCGATGAACTGCTCGCCCACGATGTCTCGAGCGACCGCGGTGTGCTCGGGGGTAACCAGGTAGGTGTGCACCCCGTTCGCCAGCGTGGCCCCCAGTTCGAGCATCTTCGGACCGAGCGCCGCGATGACGCGCGCGTAGTCGTGCTGGCCCTCGGGGGCGAACATGGGAGCCGCGTCCATGGCGGTGAGGAACTCGCGCATCGCCTCGAGGGGCGACTGGTAGTTGTGCCCGCGCAGGCGCTCGACGAGCGGTTGGTGACTCACGCCGAGGCCGAGTACGAAACGGTCGCCGAAGGCCGCGTTCAAGGTCTTGGCGGCGTTCGCGGCGTTCACGGCGTCGCGGCCCCAGATATTGGCGATACCGGTGGCGATGGCGATTCGTGAGGTCGCGGAGAGCAGGAGGCTCGAACTCGTAAAGGCCTCGCGTCCCCACGCTTCGGGGATCCACATGGCGGCGTACCCGAGCGCTTCGAGTTCCGACGCGATCTCGCCGCTCTGGCCAGCGGGAAGGGTCTCGTGCGTGCTCGTCCAGATTCCGACGGTCCCGCGAAGATGCACTAGCGATGATGGCGATGTCGACATGCCCATCAGCCTAGAGAGAGTTTGCCTGCCCTTCGTCGTTGCGACCACAATGGAGGATGGCCTATTTGATTGCGGCAATCTCCGCATGGTTGCTGCTCTCGGCGTCGACGGCGTTGCGGCCCGGTCGGCGCGGAGTCTTCGCCGCGCTGGCGTACCCGGTGGGCTGGGCCGCGGGGGAGCTTCCCGCGCAGGCCATCGTTGGCGAAGGGGTTCTGCTGGGACTCCTCTCGTGGTGGGGCTGGCCAACTACCAACTGGCTGAGCCTGTTGATCCTGGTGTTGGCGTGCGTCGTCGTTGCGGAGAACCTCGCGCTGCTCTTTATCCAGTTCTACGCTCGGGGAATCGTACGGCGCGCGCTCGCCACCAGTCCGCGCGAGCCCCTCCAACTGCCCCGCCCGCGCGACGACGTCTTTGGATCGTGGTGGCGCACGGTGCTGCAAATCCCGTTTCACCCACGCGACATGCAGATCATCCGCAACGTCGCCTACGGGCCCGAGCAGCGCCACCGGCTCGACGTCTGGCGCACCTCGACGACGCCGAAGGACGCTCCGGTGATCTTCTACATCCACGGAGGCGCCTGGACTTTCGGCGACAAGCGCGAGCAGGGGCGGCCCATGCTCCACGAGTTCGTGGGCCGGGGCTGGGTCGCGGTCGCGTGCAACTACCGCCTCGCCCCGCGCCACACCTGGCCCGCGCAGATCGAGGACGTCACGCGCACCTTGGCGTGGATCAAGAAGTACATCGCGAACTACGGGGGCGACCCCGAGCGGATCGTGGTGGCGGGAGGTTCGGCGGGCGGGCACCTCGCCGCGTTGCTGGCTCTCAGCGCCGAGGACCCGACCTGGCGTCCCAAGGACGTCGAGGGGATCACCGACTGGTCCGTGCGGGCCTGCATCCCCTTCTACGGCGTGCTCGAGATGACCGGCGACGAGACGCACTGGCACGGACTCGGCAACGGGCTGCGCATCCTGCTCGAGCACCGGGTGGTGCGTCGTGCGTACATGGAGGACCCCGAGCTCTACGAGCGGATGTCGCCGCATCACCGGATCCCGCTCGACGCGCCGCCGTTCCTCGTCGTCCAGGGCGGCAACGACACGCTCGTCGACGTGAACGTGGCGCGCGATTTCGTGGAGGAGTTCCGGCGCGTGGCGCTCGCGCGGATCTACTACGTGGAGCTGCCCTTCACCCAGCACGCCTTTGACGTGACCGCGAGCCCGCGCACGTCCGCGACGACCAGGGCCGCGGTCGTGTTCGCCGAGTCCGTCGCCACGCCGCGACCGGCCCTCAACCCGTCGCTCGTGGCGAGCTACAAGTCGCCGCCCACGAGACTGCTGGTTCAGCTCCCGACGGGAGAGTTCGTGGAGGCGCTCGACGCGCAGAGCGAGCTGGGTGATTTCGCCGTGGTGACCTCGGACAATCCATTCTCGCAACTCGTCGAAGCGTCGAGCAATGACATGCGGCGCCGTGAGCTCAGCGACCTCTTGTCCGAGCGCGGGGTCAAGACGTACTCGACCGTGGCGCGCGACCCGTCACGCCGCTGGCCCGACGAGGAGGGATTCGCCGTGCTCGCAGAGACGCCGGAGTTCGTGAGGGTCCTCGCGAGGTCCTTCGACCAGTTTGCGTACTACGACGTCAGCGAGGACGGCGTGCTCGTACGAAAGAGCGCCGACGGCAGCGTGCTCGTGTAGGGCGCCTCAGGCCTGGGCGAGCGAGACGATGATCGCCACGTCGGCCGCCTCGGTGAGTTCGAACTCTCGTACGCCGCCGGCCGCCCGCAAGTCACCCTGCCCGGCCCGCACGTCATCGAGCCACTCCGCCGGACCGCTCAGGGCGAGCAGCTCCACCTCGGCGCGCTGGGAGACCTTGGCGGTGCTCTTCTCTCGGCGCACCGCTTCGAGCACGTCGCACAGGGTCGCGAAGACCTCGCCGGGCACCGGCGTCGCGACGAACTCCTCCGGGGTCGGCCACGGGGCCAAGTGCACCGATCCGGCGTGCCACCAACGCCAGACCTCCTCGCTCACGAAGGGCAGGAACGGCGCGAGGAGGCGCTGGAGCACCGAGAGCGCGGTCGCGAGCGTGGCCCTCGCCGAACGGGTCGCGGCGCTGTCGGCGTCGCCGTAGGCGCGGACCTTCACGAGCTCGACGTAGTTGTCGCAGAAGGACCAGAAGAACGCCTCGGTGCGCTCGAGCGCACGGGCGTAGTCGTAGCCCTCGAAGGCCTTGGTCGCCTCGCCGATCAGCTCGCTGAGCAGCGCCAGCAGGTCCTGGTCGAGCGCTTCGGTGACGTCGGACGGTCCCGGGAGCGGCCCCCCCTCGAGGCGGCCGAGGACGAACTTCGAGGCGTTCAGGACCTTGATGGCGAGGCGCCGGCCGATCTTCATCTGCGCCTCGTCGATGGCGGTATCCGTGCCGGGTCGCCCCGACGCCGCCCAGTAGCGAAGGGCGTCGGCGCCGTGGTTCTCGAGGAGCGGCATCGGGGTGACGACGTTGCCCACCGACTTGCTCATCTTCTTGCGGTCCGGGTCGAGAACCCAGCCCGAGATCAGGGCGTTGGTGAAGGGGAGGCTCTGGTGCTCGAGGTGGCTGCGCACCACCGTCGAGAACAGCCACGTGCGGATGATCTCGTGGGCCTGGGGACGCAGGTCCATGGGGAAGATGTGGTCGAACATCTCGGTGCCCCAGTGGCCCGCTATCTGGGGCGAGAGCGAGCTCGTGGCCCAGGTGTCCATCACGTCGGGGTCGCCCACGAAACCGTCCGGTTGGTTGCGCTGCGCCTCGACGAAGCCCCGGGGCACGTCGCTCGAAGGATCGACCGGCAGTTCGGCGGGCTCGGGCAAGAGCGGCGAGTCGAAGTCGATCTCCGCGTTGGCGTCGGTTGGATACCAGACCGGGAAGGGGACCCCGAAGAAACGCTGGCGCGAGATGTTCCAGTCGACGTTGAGTCCCTCGACCCACGACTTGTAGCGGTGTTTCATGAAGTCGGGGTGCCAGTGCAGCTGCTCGCCGCGCTGGAGGAGCTCGTCGCGCCGCGCGAGCGTCGAGACGAACCACTGGCGCGACGTCACGATCTCGAGCGGACGCTCGCCCCTCTCGTAGAACTTGACGGGATGGGTGATCGGGCGCACGTCGCCCACGAGCTCGCCGCTTTCGCGCAGCGCCTCGACGACGGTGGCCCTCACCTGATTGACCGTCCGGCCCTCGAGCCCGGCGTAGAAGCCATTCGCGGACTGGGCGTCGCGCGACGGGTAGTTCTGCGAGCCGAACTCGCACGGCAGGAACCGGCCGTCGCGGCCAATGAGCGCGCGCGTGGGCAGCGAGAGCTCGCGCCACCAGAGGACGTCGGTGACGTCGCCGAACGTGCAGATCATGGCGATGCCCGAGCCCTTCTCGGGGTCGGCGAGCTCGTGGGCGACGATCGGGACCTCCACGTGGAAGAGCGGCGTCACGACGTTGGTGCCAAAGAGCGGCTGGTAGCGCGCGTCGTCGGGGTGCGCCACGAGCGCGACGCAACTGGCGAGCATCTCGGGGCGCGTCGTTTCGATCTCGACGGTGCCGCTGGCGTCGGCCTTGGCGAACGCGATGCGGTGGTAGTTGCCGGGGCGTTCACGGTCCTCGAGTTCGGCCTGGGAAACGGCGGTTTGGTAGTCCACGTCCCAGAGCGTCGGGGCCTCGCTCGAGTACACCTCGCCGCGCCTCTGCATCTCGAGGAAGGCTCGCTGGGAGATTCCCTGCGCTCGAGCCGAGATCGTCGAGTACTCGAGACTCCAGTCGATGCTGATGCCGAGGTGGCGCCAGAGGTTCTTGAAGACCTCCTCGTCGGCGGCGGTGAGGTAGTGGCACAGCTCGACGAAGTTCTTCCTCGAGATCGACAGTTTCTTTTCGCCCGGCTTCTCGGGCGGCTGGAAGTCGGGGTCGTAGGGGAGCGACGGATCGCAGCGCACCCCGTAGAAGTTCTCGACCCGCCGTTCGGTGGGCAGCCCGTTGTCGTCCCAGCCCATGGGGTAGAAGACGCTCTTGCCCGTCATTCGCCGGTAGCGCGCGATGACGTCGGCCTGGGTGTAGCTGAAGACGTGGCCAATGTGCAAGGAGCCCGACACGGTGGGCGGCGGGGTATCGATGGAGTAGACGTGCTCTCGCGTGGCGCTTCGGTCGAAACGGTAGGTCTCCTCGTCGTCCCAGCGGTCGATCCAGGCGGCTTCCAGCCCGTCGATGGTGGGCTTTTCGGGAATCGCCCGGGGGGCGGGAGTGAGGGCGTCGGGCATGGTTGGCGTAGTTTAGAACAGTGATTCGCCTCTTTGATTCAGTCCGCGGTGAGATTAGTGAGCTCCAGCTTCGAGACGCTGGCGAGGTCTCGATGTACGTCTGCGGCCCCACCGTGTACGACCTGCCCCACCTCGGCCACGGGCGCTACACCCTGATCTGGGACGTGGCCCGGCGCTGGTTCACCTTCCGGGGTCTCGAGGTCCGCTTCGTCTCGAATATCACCGACATCGACGACAACATCATCAGCCGGGCCCTGCGCGACCACACCAGCGAACCCGTCGTCGCCGCCACCTACGAGCAGAAGTGGTGGGAGGCCATGGACCTCATCGGGGTGGCTCGTCCCTCGCAGGTCCCTCGCGCGACCCAGTACGTCGTCCAGATGGTGGAGCTGATCAGCTCGTTCCTCGACGATGGCGTGGGCTACGCGACGAGCGACGGGATCTACTTCGACGTGAGCCGGGTGAGCGACTACGGCCTGCTCGCCGGTCAGCCGCTCGACTCGCTTCGAGCCGGCGCGCGCGTCGAAGCGAACGACGAGAAGCGTTCGCCCCTCGACTTCGCGCTCTGGAAGTTCGCGAAGCCCGGCGAACCCTCGTGGCCGGCGCCCTTCGGCGACGGCCGCCCCGGGTGGCACACCGAGTGCGTCGTGATGTCGCTCGGCCTCCTCGGCGACGGGTTCGACCTGCACGTGGGGGGATTCGACCTGAAGTTCCCCCACCACGAGAACGAACGGGCCCAAGCGGTCGCGGCCGGCCACACGTTCGCGAGGCACTGGTCCCACAGCGGCTGGGTGATGGTCGGGTCCGAGAAGATGAGCAAGTCCCTCGGGAACTTCACGTCGCTGACCGATCTCGTCGAAAAGACCGACCCCCGGGCCTATCGTTTGTTGGTCCTGCGCTCGCACTACCGTTCGCCCATCGAGGTGACCCCCGCGACCATCGGCGACGCCCAGCGCGCCCTCGGGCGACTCGACACCCTGGCGCGCAGGTTCGACCTAAGCGCCCTCGCGGGCCCGTCGCTCGAGGTGGCGTCGGAGTTCACCTGGGGCGAGGGGGGTAAGGCCCTCTTCGAGAAAGTCGGCGGGTTCCTCGACAACGACCTCGACACCCCGAGCGCCGTCGCCGCGCTCTTCGAGGCCGTCAGCGGCGCCAATTCCGCGGCCGACCAAGGTGACGACGCCCTGGCCCAGGAGCTGGCCCGGGCGGTGAATGCCCTCTTCGGAGCCCTCGGGCTGGCCTTGTTGAGCACCAGCCATCTGGTCGACGAGACGAGCGGGACCCTCGTCGCCGAACGCGACGAAGCCAGATCCCTGAAGAACTGGGCCGAGGCGGACCGGCTGCGCGGCGAACTCGTGGCCCTCGGGTGGGTGGTCGAGGACTCGCCTTCGGGGACCCAGATTCGGCGGCCCTAAAAAAATTTGGTCTTTAGTCCCTTGACCAAGTAGCCTATTCACTTGAGGTTGCCGTTGTGGTTCCCTCCGGACCCGACGCAAGTCGGTTTTAAAAGAAACAAGGAGGCCCACAGTGGCTGTAGGAACCGTTAAGTGGTTCAATGACGAGAAGGGCTGGGGTTTCATCGCTGTCGATGGCCAGCCAGACGTCTTTGTTCACTACTCGGAGATTCAGGGTGAGGGTCGCAAGACCCTCGTTGAGGGTCAGACCGTCGAGTTTGACATCGAGCCGGGCGATAGAGGCCCACTCGCCAAGCGCGTAATCCTGAACTAACCAAATCATCTGGTAGTAGTCAACCGCCGCCTTCGGGCGGCGGTTGTTCTTTTTCGGGGCCCGTTTTCGTCATACTGTAGAATTCTTGTTACTGACGAGTAACACCCTAATCCATGAGGCGACGACATGACCGATTTTTCAATGGAACTGAACGAGGACCAAACGACGTTGCAGGACTGGGTCCACGGTTTCTCCGAGAATGTCATCCGGCCGGCCGCCCACGAATGGGACGAACGCGAAGAGACGCCGTGGCCAATCATTGAAGAGGCCGCGAAGATCGGGATCTACAGCCTCGACTTCATGGCCAACGCCGTCGCCGACCCCACCGGGCTCTCCATGATGATCGCCCTCGAGGAGCTTGCGTGGGGCGACGCGGGGATCTGCATGGCCCTCATGGGAACGACGCTCGGCGTCGCCGCCATCATGGCCAACGGCACCCCCGAGCAGCAGATGGAGTGGATCCCCCAGTGCTTCGGGACCCCCGACGACATCAAGATCGCCGCGTTCGGTGTCACCGAGCCCGACGCCGGAAGCGACGTGTCGTCGCTGCGTACCCGCGCCGTCTACGACGCCGCCACCGACGAATGGGTCCTCAACGGCACCAAGACTTGGATCACCAACGGCGGAATCGCCAACGTGCACGTTATCGTGGCGTCGGTCGATCCCGAGCTCGGCAGCCGGGGCCAGGCCTCCTTCGTCGTGCCCGAAGGCACCAAGGGCATTCGCATGGGCCAGAAGTTCCAGAAGATGGGCATCCGGGCCTCGCACACCGCCGAGGTCGTCCTCGAGGACTGCCGTGTGCCGGGGAGCTGCCTGCTCGGCGGCAAGGACAAGCTCGACGAGCAGCTCGCGAGGGTGCGCGAGGGGAAGAGGGCCTCGAGCCAGGCCGCGATGGCGACCTTCGAATCGACCCGGCCCGCCGTGGGCGCCCAGGCGCTCGGCACCGCGCGCGCCGCGTACGAGTACTCGCTCGAGTACGCCAAAGAGCGCAAGCAGTTCGGCCGGGCCATTATCGAGAACCAGGCGATCGCCTTCAAGCTCGCCGACATGAAGATGCACATAGACGCTGCGCGTCTCCTGGTATGGCGCGCGTCGTGGATGGCCGCCACGCGCAAGCCCTTCCTCAACGGCGAGGGCTCGATGTCCAAGCTCTACGCGGGAGAGACTGCCGTCAAGGTCACCGAGGAAGCGATCCAAATCCTGGGCGGCTACGGCTACGTGCGCGACTACCCGGTCGAGCGCTGGCACCGTGACTCGAAGATCTACACGATTTTCGAAGGGACTTCGGAAATACAGCGCCTGATCATTGCAAGGGCCATTTCGGGCGTGCACATCAGATAGTCCTGAGAAGCGACTCGGGTACTTTCCGTTTGCCGCGGACACGATCAAGGACCGCCGGTTGCGACCGACGCGCAAACCGGTTAATTGGCATCCGCGAACAAGTCGGCCGGCCGTAACGGCCTCGTTCTTCAGGAGCGTGAATCTTCGAACTTCCGACCAATAATCGGACCGACAGAAAAGCGACCGGCCACAACGCATGCAATGAAAAGGAGCCCCAGCCACGCGTGTCCGTTGAATGTGTATATGGCGGGCGGTAAGACGCCGAAAGCGAACAACAAGTTACGGTTTAGTAAAAATCCAAAATATTTGCTCACGTGCATCTCCTGATAATCGTTGACTTAGTCAACGATTAATACCGTAATGTGTTTAGTTGACTTTGTCAACTAACTGGTATGGTTTGGCGTGCCCCCGAATAAGCGCGACGTGAAGTTGATGGTTGCAGCTCTGTTCACGATGAATGCCGGTCTCGAACGAGCGAGACGTCAGCGGAAGGGAGCCGCCACATTAAGTCTGTTGCAAACCATCGCTAATCATGACGGAGCGCGGCCCTCCGATATTGCCGGTCTTCAGGGAGTTCATCCCTCACTCGTCACCAGACAAATTCGAGAACTTGAAATTGCTGGTTACGTAGAGGTCAAGGCTGACCCAACGGATGGACGATCGAATTTGGTCACGTTGACGGACAACGGAACTGTCGAACATCGTCGGTTGGAGAGTTTTGGCCTGAAGCGATTTTCGCTTTTTGTCCGCGATTGGGAGTCGGAGGATGTTCGGCGCCTGACAGAACTCTTGTGGAAACTTCAACAGTCAATGAGTGCTGTCTCTTCTCGTGAACAGCGGAGACCCGGCGACGTGACCTAGACGATCAGGAGTGTCATCACGTCAGTGGGTAAAACTGCCGCCACCCGGTGCTCGACAACATGCTGTCCATCATTTCCCAAAGATGCCCCGAAAACGTCGCTTTGTAGAGATGAGCACGGTACAATGCATTCATGTCAACTCCTGTCAGTCAAGCCCGTGTGTCTCAGCGTGGTCAAACCAGTCTTCCGGCAGAACTAAGGCATCGTTGGGGTATCGAGGACGGTGGCGAGATCGCCTTCGTTGACCTCGGCGACGCAGCATTGGTACTGCCCGGAGGAATGGCTCGAGCCAAGGCTGAACTGAAAAGCGTCCTCACCGCGCGCTACAACGCTGGGTTAGCAGCAATCGGCGACCCCGACCTCGCCGATCAGTAGTGAACGTCGTCCTCGACGACCGCCTCTTGATCGAGGAGCTTCTCGTTGGCAGTCGTAGACCGGGAGTGCAACTGCACACCACTGCCTACTGGTACTACCGCGCATGTCGGGCCGCTGTACTTGGCGCCGGCGGGCATCTTTCTGGACCATTCCGGGAATTGGAACCACAAGATCAGGAGCGCGCGATTAGCGCAATGCTTCAATTACCGAATGACATTGGCCTTCCTGACACACGACAACTCGTACCGCTCATGGTTGAGATTGCCGGGCGCCACCCTAAGTTGAACCTACTCAACCTTGAGGCGGTGGCTGCGGCCCGCGCTCTGGCCGCCACGATCTGGCTGTCACCAGAGGCAGCGAACGGAGTCTTGCCGGCTGTTCTCGATGGCGAACTTCTAGCGTGGGAAATCGTCACTCCGAAGTGATGCAGACCGCGACTCGCAATGGCGCTCGCGCGAGAGCCATTAACGGGGACCGGGATCGGACCAAATCGGGTCTAAAACTGGTCTTCCCATTTATTTGTGGGTCCATCTCTCTTCGAAAGGTGTCGCGACCAGTACTTCTGGTCGCACCTATAGGAACTACACGATCTTCGAGGGCACCAGCGAGATCCAGCGTTTGATCATCGCGCGCGCGATCTCCGGCGTGCACATTCGTTGAAGAATAGAGCGATGGATTCTCGGCGAGTAGACCCATCGATTGCCCCAAACACGATCGGATTAGGGGCGTAGCACCAAGCGCGGCAGGCCGTAGCAATTTGCACGCCTTGGTCGATTGCCTCCTAGCACGAATCGCCACGATCCGCGTGCGGGTTGACGTCGGGCCACCGAATTGTCCATTGGATCAACGAATGTGTGAACGAAATACTCTCGCGGCTCGAATCATGCACTCTTTGGCCGTTGCCTAGTCATGATCGTGCTCTGACGTTCGTGACTGAGATTGAACAGCCGATCGAGCAGAGCGACGATCTTGATCTTCAACCCATTTTGCGTGGTGGTGGAGCGCCCATGACCGCTTCACTCTTCCGAAGACCATTCCAGGCAGCGCCGGACGTGTAACCGGATTCACCACGGCCATGAAGACGTGCACACCCAGCAGGATCAGTGCGATGATCACGGCGGTCGTGTGCGGACCCGCAGCGTCTCCATCCGTATGCCAAGAGTTGATGCCGGTAATGATGATTGCCGTAAGTGATGCCAACATCATCCAAGCAAGCCCTTTCTGCCCAAGATTGAACTTTCCCCACCTGATTCCAGTTCGGTGAAATGGTCGAGAAACGATTCGAGCCACGAATTCAAAGTCACTTCGTTCCGGAAGGAATGCGTCTCGCACGAATCGGAATACCGCCATTGTGTTGCCGAAGATCAGCGCGACCACGAAACCGCTACCCATCGCGATCACCGCAGCCACATGCATGTGAAACAGATTGCCGTTTTCCATTTCTGATCCCATGGCGAGTCCCGTCAGTAGGGCCGTGGCAAAAGTTGCGACGATCCACCAATGCAACAGGCGCACGGTCAGGCCAAATCGAAAGATCGTATTCGAATCACGGTGTACCGACCGGGAGGGATATCGAAGTTGCCCGTTATCCGTCAAATCCGTATAAGGAGAATCACTCACGCTGAACACTCCCATCGATGAAGGGTCTCTTTAAGCAAAGTACGGTGGAACACCCACCAAAACGAAGGGGCGAAGGTCACAAATTCGATCACGCCGAAAAGCCGCGACTTGCGAACTCATCTGGTTGTGAATTGGATGGTGCCCCAAATCGTGAGATCCGGACGCCTTAGTGGTTTAGCTGTCGTTGCGAGGTTGTATTTCTGGGCTCTCCTGCTATTCAAGTGGGTAGTTTTGGACGTTGACCACTGAGCGTGAGTCGAGCCAGTGCGATGAGGGCGTTCACGTTGTGGAACCCGAAGGCCCGTCGAGTACTGTCACGTCGGGCCTCCGACACCAAAGGTTCGCTACCAGCGGGCAAGCCGACCTCTTCAAGGGTGACCAGAAATGGTAGTGCACTTGCTACCTGAACGGTCAATCGGTCGGGGTAGAAACGAACCGAATCGACCAGATCCTCGACGAGGAATCGACGCTCGGCTCGTCCCAGAGGGACTCGAGATCCGTTCGGTGAGCAGTGGCGCAACGTGATCGAACCTCTCGACGGTCCGTTCGATCGCTTAATGCTTTCGCTCCATTTCATTGATCTCACTTTGGGGCGTCGTTCGAAGCGTCGTGATGCGACGGGTCTCGTCGGTGACGGCGTCCCGTCCAGTCTCTTCTGAGTAATGAGGGTCGAGGAGCTTGCCCTCCTTGAGATTCAACGAGGAGATCGTCGTCGCGTCTACGCAGCTCTTGCGCGGAATCCTCGACCTGTGGCGCGGCGGCGAGAATTAGACCATCGTGACCTAGCGGCTCTGGGAGGCGGTCACGCCGTCGACAAGCGAGAGGAAGTCCTCATCCTCCTGGGCAGTATGCAGCTTCAAGATTGCGTGGAGACCGTACAGTATGCCGCGAAGCTCGGTAATATCCGCGTCATCGACCCCATCAGGTTCGATGTCTTCGAGCAATTGGCCGAGCCTGCGGACCTGGTGCTTGATCTCAACGTGGGCCCGGCTCATCGCGGCGGCGAGGCTCCGCTGGCCCGTGATTCGACCCAGCTCCGGATAGAGTTCGCGCTCTTCAGCCTGCTCGTGGGGCACGACCTCGGTGATAAGCACTTCATACTCGTGAGCTACCGCGGCGAGGGCCGATCGGGCGTCCATTGAGCTCAGCTGGTCGGCTACCTCGCGCAGCTCCGCGATGTCTGCGCGTATCGAGACGTGCTCCTCCCAGAACCTCTTCGTGAGCGCGGCATCCTCGTCGCTCAGGCGGACGCGATTCGGTGTGTCGCGCAGTGCTCTCAGCGCGTTTAGGATCGCCGCTACGTCGATCATCTCCTGGAGCACTGCACCGTCGACTGCTGGCAGCAGCCCGGCCGCCGCAGCGGTCATGGCCACCAGCGACATCGCCATACCCGCAATGACGCTCTGGCGCGCGATGCGCACCGTGCGCTTGGCGAGCGAGATCGCTTCGCCCAGGCGATCGATCGTGTCGATCGTCAGCACGACGTCCGCCGCTTCGGTCGCTGCCGTCGAGCCTCTGGTGCCCATCGCGACGCCGACGTCGGCCAGGGCGAGTGCGGGTGCGTCGTTGATGCCGTCGCCGATCATGATGGTCGGTGCGCACGCCGACTCGATGCGAACGATGTCGAGCTTCTCGGCCGGGGTGCGCTCGGCTAGAACGTCGTCCACGCCGATGACTGCTCCTACGGTCTCGGCGACCTCGACTCGATCTCCCGAGACCATGACAATTCGTGACACGCCGTCGCGGCGCAGGGCGCGTATGGTTCGCGGCGCTTCGAGCCTCAGAGGATCCTCGAAAACGAGGACGCCGGCGGGCTCGTCGTCCAGGGAGACTAAGACGGTGAGCGAGCCGTCCAGGCGGGCGCGCCGCAGCGTGGACTTGGCCCACGCCGGCGTACCGCGGACGCCGGTCCACGGGGCGTGCCCGACTGAGACCCGACGGCCCGCCACCGTGCCGGAAATCCCTTCTCCGAGCACCTCGCTCACGTCGCGAGGAACGACGAGGGCCAACCTCTTCTCCAGAGCCGCCTGGACAATTGCGCTCGCGAGCACGTGGGGTGACACTTGGTCCAGCGACGCGGCCGCATTGAGGATCTCGTCAGGACCGAGGGCTCCCGCGGTCACGATGTCCACCATCCGCGGCCTGCCCTGGGTCAAGGTGCCGGTCTTGTCCATCAGCACGGTGGTGCATTGGGCAAGGCGTTCGAGAACCGCGCCGCCCTTGACCACGATGCCCCGTCGTGCGGCGCGCGAGAGACCTGAAACGAATGCCGCGGGCGCCGCGAGTATGAGGGGGCACGGTGTGGCCACCACGAGCAGGGCGACCGCGCGATCCGCTCCCCCAAGCATCCACGCCAGCGTGGCTCCCACCAAGGTCAGCGCGAGGAAGCCGAGAGCGTAGCGATCGGCCAGTCGGACGAAAGGCGGCTGGGACGACTCGGCCTCGCTCACCAGGCGCACGATGCCCGAATAGGTGCTGTCGGCACTGGTGGTGGTCGCGCGCATGTCGAAGGGCGCGCCGGCGTTGAGCGTGCCGCTTCGCACGTTCTCGCCACGCAATCTCTCGATAGGCAGTGACTCGCCGGTGAGGGCCGACTCGTCCAGAGTCGCCGATCCCGACGAGATCATCCCGTCCACCGGCACCAGTTCTCCGGTGGCGACCATGAGCAGGTCGCCGGGCATCACCTCAGCCAAATCGAGGGTCACTAGTTGATCAGCGCGGTGCAGATGAGCGAAGTGAGGAGCTCGCTTGAGTAGGGCCTGCAGGTCACGTCGAGCTTGGCCCGCCGCCCACATCTCGATGGCCCCGCCACTGGAGAGCATGACACTGACCACGGCTGCGGCGAGGAACTCACGCACCGATAGCGCGCCCGACAGCGCGAGCAGGGCGATGATGTCCACGCCCAGTTGGCCGCGACGAAGGCTACGCGCGGTGGACACGAGTGAGAAGGCGATGCCGACGGCGGCTGACACCATCCAGGCAACATCGCCCGGCCCGGATTGTGACGCGATGTGTAGGACCGCGCCCACGATCAGGCAAATAGTCGCCAGCGCCAGGGTCACGAAGGGTAGGAGGCGCGCGCCCGCGTGTGTCGCCGCTTTCGACGTGAGAGGGGACATGCCTTTATTTTCGTGCGTGCAAGATGCGAAGGGTGGGGTCCAAAGTCATTTCGTATTGCCAGTGTGGTGAAGCGTCGATCGCGCGCGAGGGTCGTGCGGCGAAGATTTCAGCCGTAGGTACCGTGACCTGTGACCTGCAATTTGCTTTCCTTTTCCCGCGAAGACCGACAAGGTCTGGGTAACCACCAAGTGCGCTGGTCGTGGTTCGGATATTCGATATGGCGATGGTGGTGACCATATGCCCCATCTCTACTGGTGGCTGACGAACGCACTTCCTAGGCTCGAACCATCACAAGACGGAACGATGACGTTTGTAGCATGTGCGGCTGGAGGACTGACGGCAACAAGGAGAAGGGTAGACGCAGAAACCACTGACGTGACCGTCAGTGTTCGAACTACGCCGAGAGTCGACCGAAAGTCAAACATAGACTCGTTGTACAACAATGCGTAATGAATCACGATTGGGGAAAGAGATCAAATCTCAGACACTGGGCCCAATCCAGCGTTCGAAGCGCCATTGTCCGGTAGCAGAACAATGATTTCGGGCCTCCGATGCCACAAGAGTTCCGAGTCAGCAACACCCGCCTAATCGCTGCTCTTCTCGAGCACCTTTCCTCACCCGCAGTTTGCGAGAGCTGCGATATCGGGAGCGCACCCTCAAAACCAACCGAGGGCTTATGCAGACGAATCATGCAAACTTCGGTTCCTTCATCCGATTAGCGGCGAGGGTTCGGCTGACACCTTCGTCCAGCGATCGACGGATCGACGAGTCCGGTGGTTCGAACTGATTGGTTGACTCTGTGCTCTGCGGTCGGACGCTTGGCACACACTCGGTGTTAGGGCAAACCATCAGATCTGGACCTAAGTGGGACCTCCAGTCACGAAGCCCCGTCGCGAGGTCAGCCACCACCCGCCAAGACAGCAGCGTCGGGGTCCCCGCCGAGGCGTCGCGAGACTATCCACACCGTGATCATCAGCGCCATGCCGGCGATGCCGATGAGAAGGGTGGCTGCGAGAATTTCGGTTGGCAGGCGCAGCGCGTAGAACGATCGAACCGCGGCAATAGGAAACAACAGGACGAAGCCCACAGCCACCGCTGCAACAATCAGTGCTCGACGCCAGGTTAACGGCAGCGCGACGAGCACCAGCACGGTCAGGCTGAGCATGAGTGCGACGAGCGTGGCGCCCGTGCGCTGCTCTATTAGCGAGAGGTTCTTGGATCGAGCCAGCGCGTAAGCGGCGAACACCGAGGCAGCCACGATGAGCCCGGTCGGGATTGCAAAGCGAAGGACCCGGTCGACGAATCCGGGCGTGTAGCGGCGCAGGTTCGGTGCGAGCGCCAGGAAGAACGTGGGAATGCCAATAGTCAGGGTATCGATGATGGTGAGATGGCGAGGCAGAAAAGGGTAGGGCCACAGGAGGACGCTGACCGTCACGGCCAGCGTCGTCGCCCAGGCCGTTTTAGCGATGAAGACGTTCGCGACTCGCTCGATGTTGGCGGTGACCCTGCGACCCGCAGCCACGACCTCGGGCATCGTTTCAAAGCACCCATCGAGCAGGACAATCTGGGCGACCGCCCTAGTGGCAGGTGCACCGGAGCCCATGGCGATGCCAATATCGGCGAGCTTGAGGGCCAATGCGTCATTAACGCCGTCGCCAGCCATGGCCACGGTGTGGCCTCTCGCCTGCAGCGCGGTGACCATGGCCTGCTTCTGACGGGGCGTCACTCGGCCAAAGACTGAGCGCTCCTCGAGAATCCTCCCGAGAGCGTCGGTGTCGTCGGGTAGGTCGCGAGCGTCCACGGGCTGCCCCGCGTCCGCCAAACCCACCCGTGTCGCGATTGCCGCGACGGTGAGGGGGTTGTCACCTGAGATCACCTTGGTGGCGACGCCCTGCCTTGCGAAGTAGGCGAGCGTCGATGCCGCGTCGTCGCGGACCCGCTCGGCGAAGAGCACGAGCGCGGCTGCGTGCACGTCGGGGGGCAAAGTATCGCCCTCAAGGCGGGCGTCGGTGTGGGCAAGCACCAGGACCCGCTGGCCGGTCGCAGCAAGCTCTTCGGCCCGCTTGAGCGTCGGCTCGTCGCCAGCGAGTAGCACCAATTCCGGCGCACCGAGAACCCAGGTGCCGTAGTCGCCGAAGCTCGCTGCACTCCACTTGCGCGCCGATGAGAAGGGGACCGAACTGTCACGGGTCCAGCCATCTGCAGGCGGGAAGGCCTGCCCGATCGCCCCCAGGGTCGCATTGGCGTTCTCGTCATGCGCCAGCGCCCCGAGAGCAGCCTCGACGGGCAACGAGTCTCCGACCAGCTCGATCCTGTCCAAGACGATGGACCCGTCGGTGAGCGTCCCGGTCTTGTCGAAGCACACGACGTCGACGCGAGCGAGCGCCTCGATCGCAGAGAGCTCCTGGACCAGCACGTTTCTCCGGGCAAGCGACACCGCCGCCACCGCGAAGGCGATGCTCGTCAGGAGGATGAGCCCTTGCGGCACCATGCCGACGAGTCCGGCGACGGTACCGCTGACGGCGTCAGTGACGCTCTCTTTTGCGTGCAGCTGACTGACGAGCAATATCACCCCGATCGGGAAAATCGCCCAGGTCACGTACCGCAGGATGCGGTTGATTCCGTCGATCAGCTCGGAGCGCGCCGGGGTGAAGCGCCGTGCGTCGGTTGCGAGCTTGCGGGCATAGGCGTCAGCGCCCACCGCGGTCGCCTGGTAGCGACCCGCTCCGGCAACTACGAAGCTCCCAGAGAGCACCTGCTCACCCAGTCTCTTGTCGACCGGCTCGGCCTCACCGGTGAGCAGGGATTCGTCAACCTGGAGCCCAGCGGCCACTCGGACGATCCCATCGGCCACGATCTGGTCACCCGCGTGCAGGCTGACCAGATCATCGAGCACGACGGCGTCGATCGAGACCTTCTGCTCGGTGCCGTCGCGAACGACGCTGGCGCACGGTGCGCTGAGCACGGCGAGGTGATCGAGGGTGCGTTTCGCCCGTAACTCTTGCACGATCCCGATGAGGGCATTGGCGATCAGAACGATGCCGAAGAGTGCATCCTGCAATTGACCAACGGCGACGATCGCGATGAACAGCGTGCCGAGAAGGAGGTTGAACCGGGTCAAGATGTTGGCCCTGAGAATCTCGCCCACTGTTCGGCTCGTGCGTTCGCCGCCTTCATTGTTCTGCCCCATGGTGACCCGCGCTGCGACCTCGTCGGCACTCAGGCCCGTGGGCTTGGTCTGCACGATGGCGCCGCTGCCAGCAGCATCGGTCAAGGGGCTCTGGGCGCGATCGTCCTTCATGTCACCGTGCGAAACAGGAAGTACCCAGACATGCCCTGGGCGGGCGCGTCATCCATCGTTTGGACGTAGGTCACCGAATCGCCTCCATTTCGCGCTTACGACGAGGGACGTGGCCTCGCGTTCGGCCGCTCTGTAGCGAATGTAACAGTCATCGGCATTCTTCTCACAGCCAGCGCAAGGTGGCAGAACCGTCGCGTCGGGCCCTCGAATCCGCCAATCCTCGCTGAAAGCAGTTTGACCTCCCCGCACGGGACGTGCCGCGCGGGCACCCCAGGCTTCAGCATCATGTGACGTTTGCCCCTGTTCACTTCAACGACAACTGGTAACGATGAGAGCGTGAGCAAGCGAGTGGTCGCCGTTGCGGTGAGCGCACTGATTGTCGTTGGGGTAATGGGTGTTGCAGTTGGGCGCCAATGGGGACGGGAGTCAACGTCAACGACGTCAGCGCAATCCACCACCACGCTTGGCTCGGTCGCACAACCCGAAACGGCTATATGGCCCTTCGCTTCAACGGTGACACGCTTCGGCGATCCAGTTCTGGCGGCGGAGGCATTCGCCACGGACTACCTCGGGTTCACCAGTCCGTTAGTGGGATCCTTCCAACAGGGCGACAGTCGCTCGGGTGAAGTTCCCGTCAAGGCCACGCCGACTGGACCCGTGACCACCATAATTCTGCGCCAGTTGACACCGGCGAACTCATGGTGGGTCCTCGGCGCATCGTGCCCGGACATCATGGTGACGACTCCGTCAGCGATGGAGAGTATTGGATCACCGGTCTTGCTCAAGGGCCGCAGCACCGCGTATGAAGCTGTCGTGAATGTTGAGGTGCTTCAGGATGAGACTCTCACCCCGTTGAAGAGTGAGACGGTAATGGGTGGCTCGTTGGGGAAGATGGGTCCTTTCAGTAAGTCAGTATCGTTCGCTCCGCCGTCGTATCGACGTGGGGCGCTCCTCTTCCGTACTTACTCCGCCAAGGATGGACACGTGGTTGAAGCCAGCGTGATTCGAGTTGCCTTCCTTAAGTGACACGTCGACGAGCTCGGGCGGAAGGGGGAGTGGTCGCTTATCAAATTGGGAAGTGCTGACGGGCCGATCCTATGAGTTCGTAGACAAGCGTGGAGTTGTGGAGGAAGGATCTGTTCGGCGGAAATGGTTGGCCTTCTTCGGCTCATCGGTCATGAGGTCCACAGTTGAAATAGTGGCACTCGATCGGGGGGCGGAAGACGCCATGCGGAGCCCCATTCGACTGGTGAATGACGGGGCACATGCTTGGAGCGATCGAAGTTCTGGCGCCGGCGTCCAATCTGGTGTTGGGTCGCGACGAGTTGGGAGCCGGTCCCATGTGGAACTTCGATTCCGTCGTCGCCTCGGTGCTCAAGAGAAGTCATACCAACGCCTAGGAAGTTCACCCGCTTAGCGGTGGAAAGACACGAGGCTGGAGTGCGAGAATCTGGACAGCCCAGCAATGCTTCTCGAGAGGCGCCATGGTTCACCATGTCCCACTTCTGACGCCCGCGTGCCTGCACCATCCCCCGGAATTATGTTGTGCTGACTCGCGTCAGCGTCCGTAATCGATGGGACTTATGACTCTGGCTGATCTGCGCTCTCGGCTACATAGTGAGGAGCAGTTGACTAGGAGGCGAAATGGGCAACCCAGACCTCGCGGTGATGGCGGAGAAATTCGTGGTTGTGGGGGTCGATGGCTCCGAAGCGTCCTCACGCGCCGTCGATTGGGCGGCGGACGAAGCTCGATATCGATCTGCCAAATTGCGAGTAGTGCATGCGAACTTGTTAGAGCACGATGTACTCGAGAGTCCCCTATTGGAGAATGAGGCTAGAAGTGAGTTCGCGGTTATCCAAGTCGCAGTCGAGCGGGCTCGTCTGCGTTGCCCCGAAGTCACCGTGGAAGCGCGCACGGTTGAACCTCCAGCGGCCGAATCGCTGATTCACGCGAGTATCGGTGCCGAGTTACTCGTGGTTGGATCGCGCGGACTCAGCCGCATACAGGAGTTGCTTCTCGGCTCGGTTAGCAGAGAATGCGTGTTGAGTGCACAGTGTTCAGTGCTCGTTGTCCGGGGCTGAAGTTCCTCGTGCGGCCCATATGAGATGTCGAACCAATGTGACTACGACTGTTCCGACAGTGAGAATAGGCATCGTGCCGTCGTCCTCAAACTGCCAAACCTAAGTCGATGACCAATGCGCCTTCCGAGATGGCGCCCAAGGCGAATGTCAAGGTTGCGCGGAATCATGGTTGGCGAGGAATCAATTTCGATAAACTAGCGCCCGGTAATTTGGCCGGACCCCATTCATCGGTTCACCGGACGCTCGCTGCACACTCGTTCGATGGTCGAACCTGTTTTCAGGTGTCAAAAGTGCGCCTATCTGTCCGACTCTTTGAAGAACGTTGCCGCCGTTCTCGGTCCAGAGGTGGCGTCGACTCGGGTCGGCGGCAGGTCCGAGGGGTTTGGGCTTGCCATGCCGGAGATCGCGCTGATGTTCCGCGATCTGGCACACCTAGCTCCAACTACGTGGGGCGAGGTGGTTCCCTGGTGGGGTCGGACCGTTGCGGACCCACAGTTTGTGGGGCTATCATCTGAAAATGATGCCTCTGACCTGCGAAAATGCATGTGCCTCCAACACCTACACGATCTTCGAGGGCACCAGCGAGATCCAGCGTTTGATCATCGCGCGCGCGATCTCCGGCGTGCATATCCACTAGGTGAACGTTCGTCCGACTCGGGCCAAGAGCGGCCGCCCGTCGCCAGAAACGGCTCGTCGTGTGAGCGAGTAGGTTCCAATCATCCATGGCCCGTCCGCTGAAGATCGTCACACTCTGTACCGGCAACGTTGCGCGCTCGGTGATGTTCGGTTACATGTTGACGACGATCGCTGAGGCGACGGGTGCCGACTGGAAGGTCCGCACCGCGGGCACCCTCGTCCTCGAGGGACAGGCCCTGAGCGCGCGAACGCGCGGCGCGCTGCTCAGCATCGAAGAGCTCGGCGGGCACCACTACAACGCGCACCGCAGCCATCAACTCAGCGGGGCCGACGTTGCGTGGGCCGACGTCGTGCTCGCCAGCGAAGCCGACCACGTCAACTACGTGCGCGCCAACTTCGCCCAGGGCGCAGAAAAAGCGGTGCAGCTCCACCAGTTCGTGAGGTACGCGCCACTCGACGAGCCGTTGCGAGTTCAGTTGGAAGTGGTGGCGTCGCTGGCGCTGGAGCCCGCACTCGACGTCGTCGATCCGGCGGGAGGCGACGACGCGATGTACGTCGCGTGCGCGAATGAGCTCTGGGAGCTGGCCCAGGTGTTCGCCACGCTCGTGGGCGAAGAGCCCCTCTAGTCGCGCTGGACGGCTCGAAGACCACCCCACGCGAGGGTTGAGATTCGAACCGCCAGCCGATGGGCCTCATCGGAGGGAAGGGTCGGCCAGCCCTTCGCCTCTTGCTGGACCAGCCACGTCACCGCAGCGCCCTCAGCGAGGCCCACGACGCCACCCGCCAGTTGGTTGCGGTGCTCGTCGCTGATCGAGACGTCGATGTAGGGCTCGAGGAACGAGACCATCAGCGTCTCGACCTTTCGAAGTTCCCCGGCGTTCTCGGCAACGTGCGAATGGATGTACAGGACGCGAAACGAGTCCGGATCGCTCACGACCATCTCGAAGTAGACGTTGAAGGCGACCTCGATCTTGGACCTGGGCGTCTCGGCCTTGGCCACGGCGTGGGCGAGGCTCCAGATGAGCTTCTGGGCGATGTCGGCGACTATCTCGCTGTAGAGATCGGTCTTGGACTCGAAGTACTGGTACAGGATCGGCTTGGTGAAGCCCGCTTCCTTCGCGATGTCGTCCATGGTCGTTGCCTGGAAGCCGCGTTCGGCGAAGATCTTCTTGGCAACTTGGAGCAGGAGTGCCCGGCGTTCGGTGTGCTGGGGGCGGTCGTCGTTGATAACCATCGTCAAAACACTAGTTGGCGCTAGTGATGGCGATCCTTGCGAGCAGGTGTTCGAGTCGCTTCGCCAAGGTCGCGACGTTGAAGTGCAGTCGGGCGATCCCCAGGTTCCGTTCGAGCAACTCCGTATCGGGATGTTGGAGGAAGGCCTCGATCGCCCGCACGTCGTCGAGCTGGAAGAAGTCGAAGCCGAAGGCCGAGATCTCGCGGGCGACGGGATAGGGGTGAAGCGCGAGCGGACGCCGGTGGGTGACCGACTCGAGCACGGGATTGCCGAACCCTTCCCACGTGGACGGCATCACCACGAGGTCGCACGCGGCGTAGGCGTCATGGATGCCCATTTCGTCACCGAGTCCTCTTCGAACGTCGACTCGGGCGTTGTCGATCAACGCGTCGAGCTCCGGGCCGTAGCCGTCCTCCGCGGGACCGAGAATCCACAGGGTGGCCCCGAGGGATCTCGCAAGCCGCAGTGCTCCTTCGATGTTCTTACGGGGTATGGCCCTCGTGGGCAAGAGCACGAGTGGCTGGTTCCCCACGTTGAGCGCCGTTCTCGTCGACTCGCGGTTTCCGAGAGGGGGTTCGCAGTCGAACGTGTTCATCACCGTGACCGCTTCGATCGAGTGTTCCTTCAGCTGACGTCGAGAGATCTCGTTGATCGTGACGTGATGCCACTCGGACCCGTCGCGGGGCCCTTCGAGGTGGGCCAGGTGCTCGCGTTGCCAAGGGAGGTCGTGATGGTGAAAGAGCGCTTTTCGTCCCTCGAGCGCTCGGTAGAGGACCTCGCGGGCCGCCACGTTGAGCGGGAGCGACGCCAGGTTCTCGACGATGACGAGGTCGCTGCCCGCGAGCGCCGCCCTGAGTTGCTCGAGTGGAGGGGGACTCTCGGCGCCGATCGCGAGACCGCGAAGCAGCACGTCGGGGGTTCCCTCACCCGCCACCCACCTGACTTCGTGGCCGAGCGAGCGCAGGGCCCCGGTCCACTTGGCGGCTTCGATGGAGACGCCGTCGGTGCCGCCGAGGCGAAAACTCACGATATCGAGGCGGGCCACCGGTCAAGGCTAGGCGTCGGCAGGCCACTTCAATGGCTCGGTAGTAAGGTTGCCAGAGGCAGTGGCCACAATCCATTGCCGTTTCTAGGAGGACTTTCGGTGGCCAAGCGTGCTCTGATTACCGGTATTACCGGTCAGGACGGTTCATACCTCGCTGAGCTCTTGCTGAGCGAGGGTTATGAGGTCGCGGGTCTGGTGCGTCGCACTTCGACCGAGAATATTGATCGCATCAGCCATATTCAAGATCGCTTGACCCTCATGTCCGGCGATTTGATGGATGAAGTCTCCATCATCAACGTTCTTCGAGATTTTCGCCCGGCCGAGGTCTATAACCTCGCCGCCCAGAGCTTCGTGCAGGCCTCGTGGACCCAACCGGTCCTTACGGGTGAAGCGACGGCGCTCGGGGTCACGCGCGTGCTGGACGCCATTCGCATCGTTGATCCCGAAATCCGCTTCTACCAGGCCAGTTCTTCCGAGATGTTTGGCCGCGTGCGATCGGTCCCCCAAAACGAGGACACCGACTTCTATCCCCGCAGCCCGTACGGCGTGGCGAAGGTCTACGGACACTGGATCACGGTTAACTACCGCGAGAGTTACGACCTGCACGCGTCGAGCGGCATTCTTTTCAATCACGAGTCACCCCGCCGTGGCCTGCAGTTCGTGACCCGCAAGGTCACGCACGCAGTGGCTCGTATCAAGGCAGGGCTCGATACTGAGTTGCGGCTTGGAAATCTGGAAGCCCATCGCGACTGGGGCTACGCGGCCGACTACGTGCGCGCCATGTGGGCCATGCTCCAGCGCGACTCTCCCGATGACTTCGTGATCGCGACCGGCGAGACGCATTCGGTGCGCGAGTTGTGCGAGGTGGCGTTTGGCGTCGTCGGTCTCAACTACGAGAAGTACGTGGTCATCGACCAGGCCTTCATCCGCCCCGCCGAGGTCGATCTACTCGTGGGCGATCCCACCAAGGCGCAGAAGGTTCTTGGCTGGAAGTGCGATGTTGACTTCTTCGCCCTGATTGAGATGATGGTCGCCGCCGACACGAAAGCCCTTAAGGGCTAGACCAGATTGGTGACGGGAGATATCGACGTTGTCCGTCTTCGTGACGCGGTGGTCCTCTCCAATGGATTCCCCCTCCTGAGCGGTGTCGACCTAGCAATCCCCTCTGGTTCACTGAGCGTCGTCACCGGCGCGAACGGGGCCGGCAAGACCAGCCTCCTGCGGCTTCTCGCGGGTCTCGTCCCGCTAACCTCGGGCGTCGCGACGGTCGCGGGCATCGACCTCGCCGAAGGCGACCTACGTCAACTGCGCCGTCGCGTCGGATGGCTCGGCCACGAGGGGTCCTTCTATGACGATCTCAGCGTGCGCGAGAACTTGGTGTTCGCCGCTCGCGCCCTCGATCGTCCAACGGGTGAGATCGGATCGGTCGTCGAGCGCGTCGGGCTCACCCACCGCATCGACACGACGACGAGGCAATTGAGCGCCGGCCAGCGCCGGCGTCTCGGGCTCGCGTGGCTGCTGCTGCGCCGACCCGAACTGTGGCTGCTCGACGAGCCTTACGCGTCGCTCGACGACGACGGCCGCACGTTCTTCGATGGTCTCCTGGGCGACGTCGTCGCGGGCGGTGCCACCGTCGTCGTGAGCGCCCACGACCCGCTGCGCAGCGCCGCGCTGAGTCCACGGACGATCCTGCTGGCGGGCGGGCGAGTCGTAAACGACAGCCAATGATTCGAACCGCGCTGCTCGTCGCCGCGAAGGACCTGCGCATCGAACTGCGCTCGAGGGTGTTGCTCTGGCAGGTGGTCCCCTTCGGGGTCATGGCCCTGCTCCTGAGCGGGCTGGCGCTCGGGCCGGCCCACGCGGGCAGCTCGTCGGCGGGCCCGGGACTCTTCTACCTGGTCACGCTCTTCGTGGCCCTCTTGATGATCAACCGGTCCCAGGCGATCGAGAGCACGCCGGGCACCAGGGCCTCCGTCGCCACCCTGGGGCTCGATCCCGCGGGGGTGTTCCTCGGCAAGTCCTTGGCGCTCTGCGTGGAGCTCTGGGCGACCGGACTGGTGCTGCTCGCGGGAGCGATCCTGGTGCTGCACACGGCTCTTCACGGGGCCTTGGTGGCGCTGCCGAGCATCGGGGTCACCCTTGCCGCCATGGCCGCCGCGGGGACCCTCTACGGGGCCTTGACGGCCGGAGGCGACGGGGCGGCGACGCTGCTGCCGGTGCTGACCCTGCCGGCGTTCGCCCCGCTGCTGATAGCGGGAGAACGCTCGTTCAGCGCGGCGCTGCACGGCGGGGCCCTGTGGGAGTGGTGGGTGATCCTTGCGGTGGCGCTGGTGGTGTATTTGGCCATCGGAGTTCTCCTTTACGGTGTTCTGGAGGAATCATGATGAAACAGCTCTCCCAACGCCTGCTCGGACCGGCCACGCTCGTGCTCCTGGGCCTCACGTTCTGGCTGGGCCTCTGGGTGACGCCGCCGGACCGGGTGCAGGGAGACCTGGTGCGACTGCTCTACGTGCACCCGGCGATCGCCTGGGTGGCGCTCTACGTCTCCTTCGGCACCGCCACGATCGCGAGCGCGCTCTACCTCTGGAGGCGCACGAGGTCCTACGTCATGGACCGCATCGCGTACTGCGCCATGGAGGTGAGCGTCGTGTTCATCGTGCTCACCCTCATCACCGGTTCGATCTGGGGCCGCCCCACCTGGGGCGTGTGGTGGGCCTGGGACGCGCGGCTCACCTCGACGGCGATCCTCGGGGTGCTGGCGCTCGGGTACCTGGCGCTGCGTCGCGCCAACGAGGATCCCGCGCTTCGCGCGCGCCGCAGCGCGGTCTTCGCGATCCTCTCGGCGATCAACGTGCCGATCATCCACTTCTCCGTGCAGTGGTGGAAGACCCTGCACCAAGGGGCGACGGTCTTCACGTCGTCGCGCACCGTGCTGGTGCACGGGAGCATGGCCTGGACGCTGCTCTTCAGCTTCGTCGGATTCACACTCTTGTTCTTCTGGCTTCTGCGCGCCCGTTACCGGCTCGAGGTCAAGCGCGAGGCGTCCTCGTCGGCGCAGCTCGACGAGGCACTGGCGTCTCGTCGAAGCGAGGGCACGTTCTGATGGGCTACGTCACTGCGGGGTACGCGTTCGCCTTCGGGGGGCTGGCGCTCTACGCGCTGTCGATCTGGTGGCGAGGACGTCGTGGACACGACTAGCGCCTTGGCCGACCTGACACCCGTAGCACCTCCCAAGACCAGGAGCCGCAGCCGCCGGCGCTCGATCGGCGTGCTGATCGTCCTGGTGCTCGCGATCCTGGCCCTCCTGAGCCAGGGCCTCCTGCACTCGCTCAACTACTTCGAGACCGTGAACCAGGTCTTCGCGACCAGGGCCAGCGTCGGCACGAAGGTCATCCGCCTCGAAGGCGTCGTAAAGCCCGGCTCCATTCAGCGCACGAGCAGCGGCGCCACGTTCACCTTGACGGGACCGAAGAACGAAGCGGTCCACGTCGCCGCACACGGCTCGCCGCCCCAACTCTTCCAGGCGAACATCCCGGTCGTGGTCGTGGGCCACTTCACGTCGGCGACGTCGTTCGACTTCGACGGCACCCAGATCATGGTGAAGCACTCGTCTTCGTACATCGCGGCGCATCCGAAACGGGTGAAGGCGCCGAACGGATCCACGCGATGACCCTGACGTGGCTCGGTCGCATCGCGCTCTACGTGGCGTTCCTCGGCGCCGTCGGGGGCCTCGTCAGCCAGCTGGCGGCGCTGCGATCGAAGAGGCCCGCGAGGGCCCTGCGGTGGGCCGTGCTCGCGCTGCTCGGGATCGCGGGAGCCATCGGGGTGATGCAGTACGCGCTCGTGACGCATGACTTCTCGCTCGCGTACGTCGCGCAGAACAACGCCACCTTCACGCCGCTCTTGTACTCGATCACCGGGATGTGGTCGGCGCTCGAGGGCTCGTTGCTCCTGTGGGCGCTGCTGCTCGCGGCCCTGACGGTGGGCGTCATCTCCTACTACCGCGCGTCGTCGTCCGACGAGGTCGTGGGCTGGGCCACGGCGGTGCTGTTCTCCATCGGGGCGTTCTTCACGTTCTTGATGATGGGCCCCGCGGACCCGTTCCTCCACAACCCGGCGCGGGTCCTCCAGGGGGCGGGCCCCAACGCCCTGCTGCAGGATAATCCGCTGGTCGCGGTTCACCCGCCGCTGCTGTACGCGGGTTTCGTCGGCTTCACGGTGCCCTTCGCCTTTGCGATCGCCATGCTGATCACCGGGCGCGTACAGGATCGCTGGCCCCTCGAGCAGCGGCGCTGGACGGTGCTGGCCTGGGGAGCGCTCTCGGTCGGGATCATCCTCGGCGCGTGGTGGAGCTACCAGGTGCTCGGCTGGGGCGGCTTCTGGGGCTGGGACCCCGTCGAGAACGCGGCGCTGCTGCCCTGGTTGACGGCGACGGCGTACATCCACTCGGTCATCGTCCAGGACCGTCGTGGGCTGTTTCGGGTGTGGAATCTCTCGCTCGCGATCGCGACCTTCGCGCTCACGGTGCTCGGGACGTTCTTCACGCGCTCGGGGGTGCTCCAGAGCGTGCACTCGTTCTCCTCGAGCACGCTCGGACCCCTCCTCATCGGACTCTTCTTCTTCACCGTGGCCCTCGGGGTGGCGCTGCTCGCGTGGCGCGGCGACTCGCTTCGATCGCCGGTCGGCGTCGACCATCCGCTCTCGCGCGAGGGGCTCTTCGTCGCGAACAACATCCTGTTCGTGGGCTTCGCCATCGTGGTGCTGCTCGGCACGGTGTTCCCGCTGCTCTACGAGGCGGTGAACGGCACGCAGGTCACGGTCGGGACGCCCTACTTCGCCACGATCGCGGTGCCGCTCAGCGTCGTGCTGCTGGCGCTGATGGCGATAGCCCCGCTGGTCAGCTGGCGAACGCTCGACCGCAACGTGCTCTGGAGCCGGTTGCGGTTCAGCGCGTGGTCGTCGCTCGCGCTCGTCGCCGCGCTCGTGGCCTTCGGCGTGCGTCACCTCGCCGTGCTCGGCGCCGCGTTCCTCGCGACCTGCGCCGCCGGTGCGGCGCTGCGGACGCTTCGAGGGGCGCTGCTGGCCGCGAAGCGGCGCGGTTCGTACCTGAGCGCGCTTCGAGCCCCGAGCACCGGGGGCATGATCGTGCACCTCGGCATCGTCATCCTCGCCGTCGGCATCGTCGTCTCCACGTCCTATACGACGAGGTCCGAGGTCACCCTCGCCGAGGGCCAGAGCACCGTCGTCGACGGCCAGTACGTGTCGTTCTCGCACTTCAACGAGGTGAAGGACCCGCTCGAGTCGTCGCTGCAGCTCGAGGTGAAGGTGGACGGCCACGCCCTGCTTCCGGCCGTCACCACCTACAACGGCCGCTCCAGCACCGTCGGTACCCCCGCCATTGACTCCAACCTCCTGCGCGACGTCTACGTCACCTTCGACGCCGACGGGGCCAGCGGCGCCGCGTCCGGCGCCCAGGTCCAGAGCAATCTGTCGCCGCGCCAGGTGGTGCTCGGGGTCACGGTAGAGCCGCTGCTCGCGTGGCTCTGGATCGGCGGGCTCATCGTCGGGTTCGGTAGCGCCGTGTCGTTCATGCGCCGGCGCCACAACGACGAGGCGTCGGCGTGAAGCGCACGATCATGATCTCCTCGCTGGCGGCGCTCGTGGTCATCGTTGTCTTCTCGATCTTCCTCGCAACACGCCAGCCGGTCACCGACGCGACGTTCGCGCAGAGCCCGCTGCTCGGAAGGGCGGCCCCGACGTTCGCGGGCCACGAGCTTGGGGGAGGAAGTTTCTCGCTGAAGAAGGAACGTGGCCACATCGTCGTCGTGAACTTCTGGGCGTCGTGGTGCGAGCCGTGCGTCGTCGAAGCGCCGAACCTCTCGACGTTCGCGTGGCGCGAGCGACACAGCAACGTCGAGGTCATCGGCGTGGTCTTCAACGACCCCGTGTCGGCGGCCGAGGCGTTCGCGAAGCACTACGGATCGCTCTACCCGTCGATCGTCGACCCCGGCGGGGCCATCGCCAACGACTACGGGGTCACCTCGCCGCCGACGACGTTCGTCATCGACGCGAAGGGGAAGGTCGACGCCACGCTGCTCGGCGCCGCCAGTGTCGCCCAGCTCACCGACGCCGTGAAGCGGGTGCGGGGGTGAGGGTCCTTCGTTCGTTCCGGCTCTGGTGCGTGGCGCTGCTCGCGGTGCTGGCGCTCGCCCTCGCCACCGCGCCGAGCACCCCGACCCAGACGTCGCGCATTGCGCGCCTCGAGTCGCTCGTGAAGTGCCCCGCGTGCGAGGACATCTCGGTCGCGGCGAGCAACGCGACCTCCGCGGTGGCGGTGCGCAACGAGATCACGGCCAAGGTGCGAGAAGGCAAGTCCGACAATCAGATCCTCACCTCGTTGGAGGACGCCTACGGCCCTTCGATACTGCTGAGCCCCTCGACGTCGGGGATCGGTTCGCTGCTGTGGGCGGGCCCCTTGGCGGTGCTCGTGGCCATCGTCGCGATCGGCGTTCGTCTCGTGAGGAGGCGCCGGTGAGCCGCGCCGAGCGCCAGCTGCTCGACGAGATCGAACTGCGCGAGGCGTCGCTCAGCGACGCCTCGCGTGAGAAGGACGCCGGCGAGCTCTCCGAACCGGAGTACGTCGCCATTGCGGCCCGCGAGTCCGAGGCGATCGCTCGCGCGAGGGACGCCCTTCGAGAGCTGGGCGAGCAAGTCACCACGCCGCTGGCCCCGCGCGTGCGGCGTACCCGGTATCTCGTCGTCGGGCTGACGTGCCTGGCGGTGGCGCTGGGCGTCGTCCTGTGGTCCGCGCTGGCGCCGCGCCAGGCCGGCAATTCGATCACCGGCTCGATCGCGCTCAGCAAGGCCCAGAAGATCCAGCAGTTCCTCACCGAGGCCGAGGCCGACGTCGCCAACGGCAACGTCGTGGCGGCCCTCGCCGCCTATCAGGACGTGCTCGTGCTCGACGAGAAGAACGTGGCGGCGCTCACCCAGGTGGGCTGGCTGGACTTCTCCGCGGGAAGCTCGGATCAGGACCTGAAGATCATGCGGGTCGGCGTCAGCGACCTGCGCAAAGCCATCGCGCTGGCGCCGCGCCAGGCCGCGCCGAGGCTCTACTACGCCATCGTCGCCGACTCGACACCGGGCAATCAGGCGCTCGCGAGGGCCCAGTTCAGGGTGTTCTTGTCGCTCAAGCCGTCCAAGGGTCAACTGGCCATCGCGCGGCCGTTCCTCGCGAGACTGGGCCTGGCGACTTCCTAGGCGTGCATCCTGGCGAGCACGATGACGACGCCCGCCGCCGCGCTCAAGAGCAACGCGCCGAGGGCGCTTCTTCGAACCACGAAGAGCCAGATCATAGCGGCTGCGAGCACTGGAACCTGCCAGAACCGCTGAAGCAGCAGACCCAGCGGGATGGCCGATCCCGCGATCGCTCCGATCACGCACGGTCCGGCCCCGGCGAGGAAGGCGGTCGCCTTCGCGTTGGCGCGAATCCTCTCGAACCTCGGCGCCCCGGCGAGGACGAAGAGGAACGACGGCGAGAAGGCGACCGCCGCACCGAGCAGTCCTCCGACGATGCCCTTCGCGGCGTAGCCCACCGCCGAGACCGTCAGCACCACCGGACCGGGGGTGACCTGTCCGAGCACCACCGCGTTCAAGAACTGCGCCCCGGTCATCCAGTGGTAGGTCGTCACGACGTCGTGCTGCATCAGGGGGACGATGACGAAGCCTCCGCCGTAGGAGAGGGCGCCCACCTTGAAGGCCACCCACGCGAGTCCCCCGAGGCCGCCGATCGCCCCGACGTGCGCGATCGGCGAAGGCCCGGCGAAGCCCAACGTCCTCCCAGAGGAGTCGTGTCTCAAGCTGATCGAAGCCTCGACGAAGCCGGTCGCGAGGATGACCAGCACCATGAAGGGGGCGAACAGCGCCGCGGCGAACCCGCCCGCCACCGCGTAGAGCACCCAGCGAACGGTGGCGATTCGTTGGCGGTGAACCCGGCGCAGGCTCGGAACCGAGAGCTGTCGGGCGGTGCGAAGCGCGACCGCGGGGATCGCCGCCCCGGCCCCCATGGCGGCTCCCTTCATCCACAGCGGCGGATGATGGCTCAAGAACAGCGCCGAGAGCGCGAGGATGAGGACGAGACCGGGCAAGATGAAGCCGAGTCCCGCGATGAGCCCTCCGCGCACTCCTCGCAGGCGCCACCCGCAGTAGATCGCGAGCTGGGTCGATGCGGGTCCGGGCAGCAGGTTCGTGGTCGTGACCGCGTGCTCGAACTCTTCGGCATCGATCCAGTGGTTCTTCTCGACGCAGAGCCGTCGAAGCAGGCCAATGTGCGCCGGTGGACCGCCGAATCCAATGCAGCCCAGTCTTGTCCACTCGCGTGCGATGGCTGCGAGCGAGACGTCACGCGCGTCGCTCGCGCCACCTGGTCCGGCGCAGCGATTGATCGGGAGTCCCTTAAGCGGTGACCCGACAGGTGTCGTCGCCGCGGGCCCGCGACGTCAAGGTGACGGTCGTGCCCTTCGCGCCGAGTCCTTCGAGCATTCCAGCGATCAGACCGCGGTCGACGGCGCATAGCACGGGATGATGGGTCGCGGCGGAGCCGAAGGGGCAGTTCTCCGACACGACGGACTGTTCCGAGTCGCGCTCCTCGGCCCGGGCCGCGAAGCCGTGCGCGGTGAGCAGCCCGGCGATCGAGGTCATGGCGTTCTTCACCGAGCGGTTGGATTCGGTGGGGGTGACGGCCGCGCCGAGCGTGCGTCCGTACTCGACCCCGACGTCGTGCGCCATGGCCTCGGAAGCTTCGGGGCCCAGTCGCTCGAGGGCCATCTCCAGCAACGCCACGAGCAGTGCGTCGCGGCGCATGGAGCCGTCCATCACGAGGCTTTCGTCGACGACGCGGTATCCCTTGGCGGGCCGTCCGACGGTGGTCTTTCGCACGTTGTCGAAGGTGACGTAGCCGCCCTCGGTGAGTCGCTCGAGGTGGTGGCGCACGACGTTGGCGTGCACCTGGCAGTGGCGGCTCAACTCGGTGGCGGTGGCCCCGGGGTTGTCGCGCAGGTAGAAGTAGATCTTTCGTCGGGTGTTGTCGCCAAAGGAGTGGGTCAGGCTCGTGACCGTCGCGGTGAAGAGAGCCGGATCAAGCTCGTTCTCGTTGGACGTAGTTGACACGCTCAAAGTCTAGGAGTGAAAGCGCTCGGCGCGCCGGTAACCTCGAAGCACCGCAACGAAGGAAGCCCGTGACGACTGAACCCCAACTCCGCAGTGAACTCGAAAGCATCGTCGAACCGCAGTTAATACGCACCCTGGGCGAGCTGGGCTTCCTCGGCGCCATTGGCGAGGTGAACGGCTCGGTGCGCGTCGAGCTTGTCCTTCCGGTCACCGGCTGGCCGAATTTGGCCGTGCTCGAGGCGGCCATCGGCGAGAAGGCTCCCGGGGCCAGTGTGGTGGTGCGAGCGATGAACGACGATGAGCGACTCGGACTGCGCAACTTTCTTCGCGGGGCTATGGCGGGCGAGAAGGGCCCCGGTCAGCACGACCACGGCGACCCCCAGCCGCGTTTCATGGACAAGCTTTCGAAGACCCGGATCCTCGGGATCTCCTCGGGCAAGGGCGGCGTCGGGAAGTCGTCGGTGACGGTCAATCTCGCGATCTCCCTCGCCCGGGCCGGCTACCAGGTCGGCGTGCTCGACGCCGACGTCTACGGGTTCTCGCTGCCCAAGATGCTCGGCGCGGTGAACGACCCCATCGTGCTCGGTGACACGGTCATCCCGACGCTGGCGCACGGGGTGCGCTGCGTCTCGATGGGCTACTTCGTGCCCGACGAACAGCCGGTCATCTGGCGCGGACCAATGCTGCACAAGGCCATCGAGCAGCTCGTGACCGAGGCGTGGTGGGACGAGCCCGACTTCCTGCTCATCGACATGCCGCCGGGCACCGGCGACGTCGCGCTCACCCTTTCCGAGGTGCTGCCGCGGATAGAGATGTACGTGGTGACGACCCCGCAGGCCGCGGCCCAGCGCGTCGCCCAGCGCTCGGCCTACGCCGCGCGCAAGTTGAAGCTCGCCGTTCGCGGCGTCATCGAGAACATGAGCTGGTTCACCGGCGACGACGGCCAGCGCTACGAGATCTTCGGTTCCGGTGGCGGCGAGAAGCTGGCCAAGGACCTGGGCGTGGCGCTGCTCGGACAGATTCCCCTCGAGACGCAACTGCGCATCGGCGGCGACAGCGGTGAGCCCGTGGTGGTGGCGGCGCCCGAGAGCGACGTGGCGAAGGCGTTTGAGGCGTTGGCGAAGAATGTGGCGTCCCAGGGCCCGGCGCGCGTCTATCGTCAGGAACTCAGACTGCTTTAATCCATCAAACACAGGGGGCGGTTGTGGAGCTACAAGGAAAGACTGCGGTAATAACCGGTGGGGCGAGCGGCATCGGACTCGCCACCGCGCGTCAGCTCGCGTCGTCGGGCATGAACCTGGTTCTCGGCGACATCGAGTCCGAGCCCCTGTTCGCCGCTCTCGAGGACCTGCGAAGCGAAGGCGCCAACGCCATCGGGGTCGTGGGCGACGTGAGCAAGGAAGCCGACGTGCTGGCCCTTCGCGACGCCGCACTCGCCGAGTTCGGCACCGCGCACGTGATCTTCAACAACGCGGGCGTGGGAGGCGGCCCGGCCATTGGAACGCCGAAGAAGGTGTGGGACTGGGTCATGGGTGTCAACGTCGACGGCGTGATCAACGGCATCAACGCCTTCGTTCCGATCTTCCTCGAACAGAACGAGGGCCACGTCGTCAACACGGGTTCGCTGGCGGGGCTTGGCGGCGTTCCGGGGATGGGCGCCTACTGCGCGAGCAAGTTCGCGGTGGTGGGAATCTCCGAGTGCCTGTTTCACGAGCTTCTGCTCAGCGGAAGGAACGTGGGCGTGTCGGCGCTCTGTCCCGGATTCGTCCGCACCCGGATCCACGAGTCGCACCGCAACATGCCCGACGAGCTCGTGAACTACACCGAGAAGCCGGCGACCAAGGCCGCCACGGACTTCGCGTCCGCTGCGGTGAACGCCGGCATCGACGCGTCGGAGGTCGCCATCGCGGTCGAGACCGCGATCCGCAACAAGTTGTTCTGGATCCTCACCCACGAGCACGCCGCCATCCGCACCACCGAGCAGCGAGCCGCCTGGATGGACGGCGGACCGCCTCCGGGGATCAACCTCGAAAAGGCGACCAAGCCCTAGCGGTCAATCCCGTTGGGCAGTCGATCAATGGGCCAGTCGAGTAGCGACACCGCGCTGCGGCACGCGAACCGGTCGGTCATGCCCGCGACGTAGGCCACCGCCTCCGCGAGCGCACGCGACGGGCTTTCGACGTCGCTGTCTTGTTCGGCGACGTCGGGGATGAGCCGGGGATGGGCGGCGTAGTACTCGACGAGCGCCCGCAGCATCCCGACGACCGCCGACGCCTGCTGGCGCGAAGCGCTGCGCAGGTAGATCGACTCGTAGTTGAACGACCGGAACGCCGCGAGCGCCTCGGCGTGGCGCGCGTCCATCCCGATAACGCCGGTCAGTCGAATCGTTCGGATCATGGTGTTGATGAAGGCGCCGAGTTGCTGGCCGCGTCGCACGCCGCAGCGATCGCGCACGAGCGCGGGAAGATCGTCCGCGCTCACTATGCCGGCCGATACCGCGTCCTCGAAGTCGTGGCAGACGTAGGCAATGCGGTCGGCCCAACTGACGACCTCACCTTCGGGGGTGCCGGGAGCGGGTCGCGACCAGGAGTGGTTGCGAATGCCGTCGAGGGTCTCGAGGCAGAGATTGAGGGGCAGGAGCGACACGTCGGCGCCCCACGTCGCGTGATCGAATCCACCGAGCACGTACGGCTCGAGCGCCTCCTCGCTGGCGTGGCCCCCGGGCCCGTGGCCGCAGTCGTGGCCGAGCGCGATCGCTTCGGTCAGCGCCACGTTGAGACCCACCGCGCGCGCCACGCCGGTCGCCACCTGGGCGACTTCCAGGGCGTGGGTGAGCCGGGTGCGCATGTGATCGTCAGGAAAGACGAAGACCTGGGTCTTTCCGGCGAGGCGGCGAAACGCGCTCGAGTGCAGGATCCGGTCACGGTCGCGTTCGAAGCAGGTTCGGTACTCGTCGGGCGCCTCCTCGCGCACTCGCGCACCCGCGCCACGCGAGCGGGTGGCGCCGTTCACGAGCTGCGCGTCGAGCTGCGCCTCGCGCTCGCGAAGCGTTCCGGTGATGGTGGCGCTCGTCACCCCCTCGACGTTGATCGTCGCTTTCGAGTCCTGGTGGGCGACGGTGACGTCGTCGGCTCCGCCTTCGTAGCCCTCCATCGTCGCGGCCCAGCGCCGGTTGCGATCGGAGATCGATTCACTGCTCACGAAATCAATCATGCCCCAACGCCGTAACATGGGGAAAGTCGCCATCGTGACAGAGGAGTCGTAATGGATATTCGTATTGGCATCGTGCAGTCGATGAAGGAACTCGAGGTCGAACTTCCCGAGGACGCCAATCGAGAGCAGATCATGAAGGAAGTCGAGGCCGCCCTCGCGAGCGACCACATCCTCTGGCTCACCGATCGAAAGGGCCGCCGGGTCGGCGTCCCCGCCTCGCGCATCTCCTACGTGGAGTTCGCAACGTCGGCGAGCGAGCGCGTCGTCGGCTTCGGCAACGCCTGATCCCCTGAGGGGACCGCCGTGATTGACTACCACCTGCATCTCTGGCCGCATTCGAAGTCATCGGTCTGGTTCGATCTCGACCAGATCGCCACGTACTGCGACGAGGCCGCGATCCACGGCGTCACCGAACTCGCCCTCACCGAGCACGCCCACCGTTTCGTCGACGTGATGTCGACCGTCGGACCGTTCTGGGAGCGCTTCGGCCACGAGCCGACGAGCCCGATCATGGCCGAGTATTTCAACTTTCACGCGAAAAACTCCCTCGAGGAGTACGTCAACCTGGCCCAGGCCGCGAAGGACCAGGGACTGCCCGTGAAGATCGGCCTGGAGGTCGACTACTACCGCGGACAGATGGACGAGGTTTCCGCGCTGCTCGCGCAGTACCCGTTCGACGTCCTGATCGGATCGGTGCACTGGCTCGGAACGTGGCAGTTCGACGACATCGACAACGAGGTCCAGATGCACGAGTGGAGCGTTCGCGACGTCGACCGGTGCTGGGCCGACTACGCGGAGGCCCTCGAGGAGCTCGCGGCGTCGAACTCGGTCGACGTGCTGGCGCACCCGGATCTCATCAAGGTCGCCGGTTTCTTCTCTCCGAACCCCGCCGAGCACTGGGACCGCATGGCCGGCGCCGCCGCGTCCGCCGACGTGTCGATCGAGTGCTCGTCGGCGGGTTGGGTGAAGCCCGTCGGCGAGCAGTACCCAGCCGAAGGTTTCCTCGACCGATTAGTGGCCGGTGGACTCACGTTCACGACGGCGAGCGACGCCCACCGGCTCGAGCGCGTCGGAGAGCGGGCGGGCGACCTGGCAGACCTTCTCGAGGCGCGAGGCGTCACCGAGCTCGCCACTTACACGAACCGCCAGCGTCAGCTCGTTCCCCTGCGGGCCCTCTGATGGCCACCCTCGCCGAACTCGCCTCATCGCGCACGAAGCTCGACGACGCGGCGATCGACCACCTTCTTCGCCTCACGGCGTCGTGGTCGCTGTTGTCGGACCTTTCGTTCTCCGACATGCTGCTGATGGCGAAGGTCGATGAGCCCTCCGATCGCGGGTCCGGGGACTTCGTCGTCCTGGGCCAGATGCGGCCGAACAACCGATCGACGTTGCTGAACGACGACCTGGTCGGGACCATCCAAGAGCCCGACGCCTGGCCCCTCGTGGGCCTGGCGATCGAGAGCGGCGCGCGCGTCGTCGGAGAGTTGAAGATCGACAAGATCGAAGGTGCGGTGCCGGTCTGGTGCGTGCCCGTGAGCTTCGACGGCAAGATCGTGGCCGTGCTCGTGCGCCTGCAGGGTCCGCTGCACGGACCGGCGTCGCTCTACGAGCAGGTGTACCTCTCAATCTTCGAGCGCCTGTGCTCGATGGTCGCCGACGCGACGTTCCCGTACCGCGAGGATGACGTCGCCGGACCGGGCATGCCGCGGGTGGGTGACGGCATCCTCCTGCTCGACGAGCGCGGCGAAGTCGAGTTCTCGACGCCCAACGCGACGAACGCGCTGCACCGGTTGGGGATCTACGCCTCGGTGGAGGGCCACACCCTTCGCGCCTTGGGGCTCCGAGTGCGCGTGGTCGAGCGATCGCTCGAGTTCGGGATTCCTGCCATGGAGGAGATCGACCGCGGCCAGGACGTCGCGATCCTCTTTCACTGCGTCCCGCTCTTCGACCACGGCATCGTCACCGGGGTTGTCGTCCTCGTGCGAGACGTCTCGGACCTTCGCCAACTCAACCGACTGGTCTTGAGCAAGGAAGCGGCGGTGCGGGAAGTCCACCACCGCGTGAAGAACAACCTTCAGACGATCTCATCGCTGCTGCGCCTGCAGGCCCGGCGCAGTGACGAGATCGAGACGCGCACCGCGTTGCAGGAAGCCGAACGCCGCGTACGCTCGATCGCCGTGGTGCACGAGGTGCTCTCTCGCGAACCGGGTGAGGAAGTGGTTTTCGACGAAATCGTTCGTTCGCTCGTCCTGCTGGTGGAAGACACGGTCTTGGCCCTGCATCCCGTGGAGATTGTCGTGAACGGCGAACTCGGAACGTTGCCCACCGACCTCGCGACGCCGCTCGCGGTGGCGCTCGCGGAGCTGCTCACCAACGCCGTGGAGCACGCCTTCGTTGACTTCGGGGGCGCGGCCAACGATCACGTCGGCGTCGTGACGCTGAACCTCTATCAAGAGGACGGCAACGCCGTCGCCGAAATACGCGATAACGGCCGCGGTCTCGGCGACGACTTCTCGCTCGAGGTCCCGACGAGCCTCGGGCTTTCGATTGTGCGCGACCTCGTGCGCACCCAGCTGCACGGCAGCATTGAGATGAACTCGGTCCCGTACTCCCAGGGCGGGGGGACGTTCGTGCGCGTGGTCGTTCCTACGACCGCTCGGCTCTAACTCGCGGCGGAGCGGCGACGCGCGGCCAGCCACTGCTTGCGCAGTTTGCGGCGCTCGTCCTCGGTGGTTCCGCCCCAGACGCCCGATTCCTGGTTGGTCGCCAAGGCGAACTCCAGGCAGGCCTTCTGGGCGTCACAGTTGTCACAGACCCGCTTGGCGGACTCAATCTGGTCGGTCGCCATGCCGGTGGTGCCCACCGGGAAGAAGAGCTCCGGCTCGGTATCGCGGCACGCGGCCGCCGCACGCCAGTCGGCGTCATCCCAGGCGTGGGTACGGTTCCAGATCAACGACATGACAAATCCTTTGGTAAATCCGCGTGGCTTTCCCAGAAAGCTTTGGCGGGCGGGAGTTTCAATTTTACTTAAGTCCCTGTTGAAATACAAGGGTGTTTTAGGCATTTCTTACCCTTAACCGGAGGGTTTGGGGCCCCACCTGCCAAACTCGAGGTCGTGACCGAGATCTACGCCCACCGGGGACTGCACGTCGTGGAGAGGGAAAACACGGTTCGCGCTTTCGTCGCCGCGAAGGGGATCGGGGTCCACGGCGTCGAGCTCGACGTGCGCCGCACTGGCGACGGGGAGCTCGTCGTTCACCACGATCCGGTCATTGGCGACCTCGTCATCGCGTACTGCGAGCGACGCGATCTGCCCTCCTACGTCCCCACCCTTCAAGTGGCCCTGGACGCCTGCCGGGGGATCCAGGTCAACGTGGAGATCAAGAACATTCAACATTCGAGTGAGCCGACCTACGAGCCAACGGGGGAGCTCGCGCGCCAGGTCGTCACCCTCCTGCACGACGTCAACCGGGCCGATTCGGTGCTCATCTCCTGCTTCGACCTCGCGACGTGCGCGGTGGTGCGCTCGTTCGACGACGCCATGCCCGTGGGCTGGCTCGTCTGGGATGTCGAGCTCGCGAGCGCCATGACCCAGGCCCACGTGCTGGGCCTTGACGCGGTGAACGCGCATTTCAGCACCGTCGGGCCCGAGTCGATGGCGCTGGCCAACGAGCTCGAGCTCGACCTGAATGTCTGGACGGTCAATAATCCCTTGGATATAAAGGAGATGGCGGAACTCGGCGTGAAGAGCATCATCACCGACGATCCAGCCACGGCTCTCGCGCTCGCGGGCTGATCGGAATTTGATTTGTACTGGTCGGTAATGCCCTAGATTAAAGGGCATGAACGTTGTCGTCTGTGTAAAACAAATTCCTGATCCCGCTGCGCCCCAGTCGTTTGACGCGTCGCACAACTTGGATCGTTCGGGCAAGCTGATCCTTGACGAGGCCGACACCTACGGTGTCGAAATGGCTCTCCAACTGGTCGACAAGGCTGGCGGTGGTGAGGTCACGGTCGTCTCGATGGGTTCCGCCGCTGACGTCGCGGGACTTCGCAATGCGCTCGCCATGGGTGCCGCGAAGGCCGTCATCGTGAGTGACGACTCGATCCGTGGCACCGATTCGCTCGGGACCGCCAAGGTGCTCGCCGCCGTCATTCGACGCGCGATGCCGGACCTGATCCTGTGCGCCACCGAATCGTCCGACGGCTACACCGGCACCACGCCGGTCCAGCTCGCCGAGCTGCTCGGTCTGCCGTCGATCACCTTCGCCAAGTCGGTCACCGTCGAAGGCTCGACCGTGAAGGTCGACCGCCAGACCGAGTCCGGCTACGACGAGGTCACGGCACCGATTCCCGCGGTCGTCACCGTCACCGCCGGCGTTGTTGAGCCCCGCTACGCGTCGTTCAAGGGCATCATGGCCGCCAAGTCCAAGCCCGTCGAGGTGTTGAGCGTCGCGGACCTCGGGCTCGCCAGCGACGTGGGCCCTTCGGGCGCGCGCCAGCAGATCACCGAGGTCGTTGCCTCGGAGTCGCGCGCCGCGGGCGAGAAGTACGTCGATGAAGGAGATGGCGCCGAGAAGATCGTCGCGTTCCTCGAGTCAATCAAAGTTCTGTAGGAGAGCGAAATGTCACTGTCAAACATCTGGGTGGTCGTCGAGCCATCCAACGGAACCCTCACCACCACGTCGCTCGAACTGCTGAGTCACGCGCGCAACTTTTCCGCCACCGTGTCGGCGATCACGTGGGGCGACGACGCCACCGCGCTCAGCCAGGAAGCCGGCGAGTTCGGCGCGACAACCCTGTACGACGTCGGACCTCTCAATGGCGCGTTGCCCGGGGTTCCCGTGGCGGCGGCGATCGCCGCGCTGATCGCGAGTCAAGGAGCGCCGGACGCAATCCTGATTCCCACCAGCTACGACGGACGCGACGTCGCCGGACGCCTGTCGGCTCGTCTGGACCGTCCGGTTCTCACCAACGTGACCGGTCTTTCGGACGAGGGTGGTCTCGTCACCGAGCACCCGGGCTTCGGCGGCAGCCAAACAGTGAAGGCGCGCTTCACGGGCGAGGGCCCCGGGATCATCGTGGTGCGCGCGAAGTCGTTCGTCGTCGAGCCGACCGAGGGGCTCGCCGCGACGGTGGTCGCCGCGCCCGCCGGTGACACCGGCACCGCCGGTGCCGCCACGATCACGACGAGCCACGTCGAGGAGCGCACCGGCCCGAAGCTCGAGGAGGCCGCCGTCGTCGTGTCGGGCGGACGCGGACTCGGTGAAGCCGGCAAGTACGCGCTCATCGAGGAAGCGGCGAAGCTCCTGGGCGGCGCCGCGGGCGCCAGCCGGGCGATCGTCGACGCCGGTTGGGTTCCCTACTCGCACCAGGTGGGCCAGACCGGCAAGACCGTGAAGCCCACGGTCTACATCGCGTGCGGCATCTCGGGCGCCACCCAGCACATGGTGGGAATGAAGGGTTCGAAGAACATCGTCGCGATCAACAAGGACGCCGATGCGCCAATCTTCCAGATCGCCGACTTCGGCATCGTGGGCGACGTGCACAAGGTGCTGCCAGCGTTGATCGAAGCATTGAAGGCGCGCGGCTAGTTCGCAGGAAGTTCGCGTGGAGACCGCAGCCGTTGGCCAGGGTCTTGTGTCGAATGCGCCGCTGGCGAGCCCGGGCTCTTTAGGCTGGTCAGAAGGTTATGGTTGACTTCCACGTCTCTTCGCGCGCCCGTCGATGGTGGACGTTGGCGGTGTTGAGCATCGCTCAGCTCATGGTTACCTTGGACGCCACGGTGATCAACATCGCGCTTCCTCGTGCGCAGCTGGCCCTGCACTTCTCGACGGCGAACAGGCAGTGGCTCATCACGGCGTACGCGCTGGCGTTCGGATCGCTCTTGTTGCTCGGTGGGCGCCTCAGTGACCTGTGGGGTCGCCGCAACGCCCTGCTCGCCGGCCTCGTCGGCTTTGCGGTCGCGTCGGCGATCGGGGGCGCAGCGAACAGCTTCTCCATGCTGGTCACCGCGAGAGCGGTCCAGGGTCTCTTCGGTGCCCTCCTGGCCCCGGCGGCGCTCGCGGCTCTGACGGTCACGTTCGGCGAGCCCAAGGAGCGCGCCAAGGCGTTCGCCATCTACGGCGCCATCGGCGGATCGGGCGCCGCGGTGGGGCTCTTGCTCGGAGGAGCGTTGACCCAGTGGATGTCGTGGCGCTGGTGCCTCTTCATCAACGTGTTCTTCGCCCTCGTGGCCATCATCGGCGTCGCCCTGTTCGTGCGGAGTGCCCAGGGCGAGCAGCGCACGCGTCTCGACGTGCTCGGCACCGTGCTCGCCAGTGCCGGGCTGTTCTTCGTCGTCTACGGTTTCGGTCACGCGGTGACGACGAGTTGGTCGAACCACCTCACCTGGGGGAGCCTGATCCTCGGCGTCGTGCTGCTGATCCTGTTCGTCTCCTGGCAGCAGCGTTCGACGCATCCGCTGCTGCCGCTTCGCCTGCTGAGCAATCGGACCCGCGCCGGATCACTGGTCGCGCTCTTCATCACCAACATCGGCATCTTCGCCGCCTCGCTGTTCCTCGCGTACTACCTGCAGAACACGCTGGGCTTTTCCCCCATGCGCACCGGCATCGCCTTTCTTCCCCTCGTCGCGGCGATCGCCTTCTCGGCCTTCGTCGCGAGCGCCCGCCTGCTCCACACGGTCGGTCCACGTCCCCTGGTGCCGGTCGGGATGGTCCTCGCGACCATGGGGATGGTGCTCTTCACGAAGTTGCCACCCAACTCGGACTACTTCGGCCACGTCCTGCCGGGACTCGTCGTCACCGGACTCGGCCTCGGACTGATCTTCGCCCCGGCGATCGCCAGCGCGACCGCGTCGATCGAGCACCGCGACGCCGGCGCCGCGTCGGCACTGGTGAACACGACCCAGCAGGTGGGCGGCTCGATGGGGACCGCGCTGCTCAACACCATCGCCGTGTCGGCGACGGTGCGGTCCCTTTCGAAGCTGCCCAGATCCAACGATGCGACGGTGGTGCGCAACTACGCCACGGAGGCGACGCTGCACGGCTACGCGGTGGCCTTCTGGTGGGCCGCGGCGTTCTTCGGCGTCGGGGCGGTGCTCACGTTCCTGATGCTCGAGTCAGGGGTGCCCGAGTTCGAGGGTGAGCTCGTTCCCCTGACCTAGATGAGCGGCCAGGGATAGGGCGGCCAGTCGCGATCGTCGTCGGGCGTCGGGTACTGCGAGCTCTCGACGAGGTTGTGCGCGCGCATCTGGGCGAAGGCGAGCTCGTGGGCGTTCAAGAAGTTGGCGAGAGCGCCGACGTCACCTTGGGCGAACCGGTCGATGCGCTCGAGCAGGTGGGGGTTGATCTGCAGCCCGGCGTACTCCCAGATGACGGTTCGCAGCTTCTCCTCCTCGTGGAAGCACAGCCCGTTGTCGATGGCCCAGCAGCGCACCCCGTCGAAGAGGACGTGGCCGGCCTTGCGGTCCGCGTTGTTCGCCACCACGTCGAAGGCCGCCAACGACGCGAACCAGTCGTAGAGTTCGGGGCGTTCGCGAAGCGTGAAGTAGTGGTCCTCGAGGTTGTCCTGGACCCACCACTGCAGCGAGCCGATTCCGAAGGGCGCGTCCTCTCGAACGACGGTCGTGGGCACGAGGTCGGTCTCGAGCACGACGTCGAGCTCGTAGGCGGCGACCTCGCGGCGCCACAGGCCGTCGGGGAAGTCCCAGAGCGGGCGCTCACCGGCTTCGGGCTTGTAGCAGGCCAGCGCCGATGACCCGCCGAGCGAGACGGTCACGAGCAGCGCCTGGTTCGACGACCCCGCCACGCGACCTTCGACCGCGATGGAACCCTCGCTCAGGAGTGTTCGCTGTTCGTCGCGGTTCATCCGGCCCTAGCGGATCGGTGGCCGGTGTCCGTTGGTGCGGGGACAGTCGTGGCCCTGGGGGTCGAGGGGTCCGCCGCAGAGGGGGCACGGGGGACGTCCGGCCTCGACGAGACGGGTGATGGCGATGGCGAGCCCGCCGGCCCACTCCTTCGAGAGGGTCAGCTCGAGGGCGTCGTCCTCCTCGATCGATTCGAGCGAGACCTCGACGGTCTCGTTCTCCTCGTCGACGGCGATCGCGATGTCACCGACCACGAAGTCCTCCTCGTACTCGGGCTCGAGGACGAAGTCGCTGGGGAGGTGTCCCGGGCGGCCCAGGGTGCCGACGACCTGGGCCAGCCACTCGGCGAGGGCACTCAGCTGCAGCTTCTCGCACTTCACGATGACCAGGCGGCGGCCCTGGCGGGCCTGCAACAGAAAGAGCCGGTTGCCGACCTCGCCGAGCACGCCCACCATCACCTTGTCGGGGGCGTCAAAGACGTAGTTCATGACGGTGCGAGCTCCTTCAGGGAACCGGTGTTGTTCACGCACAAGACCACCGGCGTGGAGTTGGTGAACGCGATGGCGCTGACCGAGCAGGTCGAGATGACGGTGCGCTGGAACAGGTCGAGGGGGACCCCCATGGCGTAGGTGACGGCCGCCTTGATGGTGTCGGCGTGGCTCACGACCACGATGGTCCGATTCCGGTGCGTGCGCGCCAGTTTTTCGAGCGTGCTCCACATCCGAAGCTGCATCTCGGCGAACGACTCGCCCTCGGGGAACCGGAAGGTGCTCGGGGCGTTGAGCACGGTCTTCCATTCGGGTTTGCGGCGAAGCAGGTCCAGCTTCTTCCCGGTCCAGGAGCCGAAATCGCACTCGAGGAGGCCGCGTTCTGCGACGGGACGCAGTTTCAGGGCTTGGGCGATGGGCGCCGCGGTCTCGCGGGCGCGCTCCAGGGGCGAGACGTACACGGCGACGGGCTTCTTTCCCAGCTCGGCGATTCGCCGGGCGACGCCCTCCGCCTGGGCGACTCCCTTCTCGGCGAGGTGCAGACCCGCCGCTCTTCCGGGCAGCACGGTGCCGGTCGTCGCGGTCGCGCCGTGGCGTACGAGGAGGATCGTCGTGAACGAAGGGGATGACGCCATGGAACGACTTTAACGTTCGCCTAGTTGATCTTCACTGGGATGCGACGCGGACCGGGGTTCGCGTCCGCGGGCCAGCGCTTTCGCGACAGCTGGGCGAGCTTGTGCAGCAGGGCCACCGCACCGGGGTCGTCGTCGCCGGGGCGGGTCTCGATGAGGCCGTGCTCGACCAGCGCGCTCATCAGCGCCCGGCCCTGGTCTGTTCGCACGATGACGAGCGTCCAGTCGCCGAAGGCCCCGATGCCCCCCGTCGAGATATCGGCGTGCTCGGCCGCGAAGTCGGGGCACTGCGTGCAGCCCTCGCGGGTGTACGCGTGGGCCTCCTTCAGCGGGACCTCGTGGAAGTTGCCGTCGTGGGTCCAGATCTGGAAGACGCCCTTGATGTTCATCTTCTTGATGTCGGAGCGCTTGATGTTGTACTTCGCCTCGAAGAGCTCCTCGAAGATCGCGTCGTCGAAGGTCTTGGAGCAGAGCAGCCCGATCGTGAGGCTGAGTCGGCGCGCGATCTTGCCGGCCTTGCGTGTTTGCATCGCGCCGGTCGCCGACGCCATGCAGCCCATGCCGACGAGTGCGATGCGCTCGGCGCCGCCCTCGACGGCTTCGGGGTAGGCGAGCAGGTTCGCGCTGTAGGTGTAGCGCGACTTCGCGGTGTCGAGCACCTCGTCGCGGTTGCGCGCCACGCGCGGCGTGGCGCGCCACGTCGAGCCGTCGCCCTCGAGCCCGCTCACGAGCGCGGCGTCGATGACGTCGTGCTCGAGGGCGTAGATCAGCAGCGTCGAGACGAAGCCCCCGTCCTGCCCGTTCTCGAGGACCGAGGGGTCGCTCGAGCGCGCGAGCAGCACGTCGCCGATGCCCCAGACCTCGTCGTCGGTGCGCTCGCGCGCGAAACGGTGCGTGTCAATCTCGCCTTCCCAGTTGCGAAAGCGCGGGCAGGCCCTGGTGCACATCGTGCAGCCCTTCACGCCGTGGGTGCAGTCCTCGCGGCCGCCGTCGATGTCGAGGTGCCAGGGCTTGTAGATCCCGTCGTTCGACTCGTAGTCGAGCACGTCGTGGGGGCACGCGACCACGCAGGCCGCGCAGCCCGTGCAGAGTCCGGACGTGACGACCTCACTGAAGAGCTCTTTCCATTGCGGTTTCTCTAAAGCCATGGTCCAACCTTAGTAAGGACGTCTCGAAGTTGAGTTGGGGGTACGCTGCGCCCGTGCCCGAAGTCCTCGAAGTGGAGTCGTATCGAATGCTCGCCGATCGCGTGGTGGGCGCCACGGTCGTGCGGGGCTGGGCGGACGTCTTCGCCGCGAAGAAACTGACGTCGCCGTCGGCGTGGGCGCGTACCGTCAAGGGCCTCACCGTGACCGGGACCTCGCGGCGCGGCAAGCTGATGCTGCTCGAAACCACCGGGGTCACCCTCGGCATGCGTTTCGGGATGACCGGGGTGCTCCTCATCGACGATGACGCCGCCATCGACGGGCTCTTCTACGGCCCCCACACCTACAAGTCCGACTGGGTGCGCGCCGGCCTCGAGTTCGACGACGGCCGCAAGCTCGTGCTGCACGATCCGCGTCGGCTCGCGAGGTGCGAGATCGACCCGGACCTCAGCGAGCTGGGGCCCGACGCGCTCTCGCTCACCCGCAAGGAGTTCGTGGGCGTCCTGCGCATCGCGCGAGGCGAAGGGCCGGCGATCAAGGCGCGCCTCCTCGACCAGTCGGTGGTGGCGGGCGTTGGCAACCTGCTCGGCGACGAGATCCTCTTTCGCGCGGGCATCGATCCGAGGACGCCGACGGCGCTGTTATCGACCGACGACCGAAATCGCCTCTACAAGGCGTTCACCCAGACCATGCGGACCCTCCAACGCCGTGGCGGGTCCCACACCGGCGAGCACATGGAGGGGCGTTTCCCCGGCGGGCACTGCCCGCTCGACGGGGGCAGCATGTTGTCGGCGACGGTGGGTGGGCGAACCACCTACTGGTGCTCGGTCCACCAGCCCTAGGCCCCGTCGAGGAGGCCCTCGAGACCGCAGGGCCCGTAGGGCCCGATGATCAACTGTTCGAGCACGCCGAGGCCGGTGCCTCGCGACGACGTCGCGCGCACCACGTGCTGCACGTGGATGTTCGCGTAGTCGAGCGGGTCGAGCTCATCGAGGGCGAGGACCTCGCCCGCCCGCACCGGCCCGCCGTGCCAACGGCCGTGGGCGAACTCCGGATGCGAATAGCCCGCGCCGCGCATTTGGAAGCGCAGGATCGGCGTCAGTTCGATCTCGTCCGCGCCCATGGTGAGCAGCGCGCTTCTGAGCCAGCGCGTTCCCGGCTGCAGACGGAGCTCGAGCGATCCCGACGTCGCGACCGCTTCCCCGTCGTCACGCAACGGCAGGAGCGACGCCGAGCGGCTGAGCGCGTTGCCGCTCGAATCATTGAACGTCATGAAGTGGAGGCCACGGTCGGCGAAGTTGAGCGGCGCCCACAAGAAGCAGAGCTGGGGCGCCCGGGTGCTCGGCGCCCCGGGGAGCGGTTCGCCGACCGGGCGCACTCCCCACGAGCGGTCCTTCGTGCCGACCACGTCGCCGGGTAGCTCGAAGCGTCCCTCGGGAGTCTCGATCCATCCCGACCACGTGCCGAGCTGGGTCGCGCGAGTCACGTCCATGAAGATCCTCGGTCCGTCGTACATGGTCTGGCGGGGCTCTTCGCACGTGGCGGAGCGCTGTCGGTAGACCAAGTCGGCGAATATCGCCTGCTCGGGCGCGTCGACTCGAATACGGTTCACGCGCAGCGGCTCGATGATCTCGATGCTGACGGGACCCACGGCGGTCGGGCGCCCGACGAGCGCGTCGCTCGCGAAGACCGAATACTGGTGGTTGGCGAGCACGACGGAGAACGCCGCGTCAATGACCCCACGGTTCGGGTAGAGGCCGAGCGCGAGCGCGAAGTAGAACTCCTCGTTGTAGCCGTTGAACCAGAAGCGGTCGTAGGCGTTCGGGTGGCCGTCCATGGCGTGGGCGAGTGGCCGCGCGCTCTGGTGCAGCGGATAGTCGTCTTCAGGCAGAAGCATGTCGCTCCAACTCGCCGAACGCGTCCCACGCGCGCGCGGCGCGGATGCCTCGATCGATCATCGACAGGAACATCCGGTCGCCGCGCTCGGTGCGCTCGACGAGCCCCGCGGCGCAGACCAGCATCACGACCGGCTGCAGCGTGTAGCGGGCGAATTCGCTTCGAGCGACGTCGAGGGGCAGATCCACGCCGAAGACGGCGAGTTGCTCCAGGTAGAAGGCGAGGAGCTCCTCCTCGTGGGCTTCGCGGTCCGCCACACTCAAGCTCGTCGTGAGGAAGTACGCCACGTCGAGCATGGGACTGGCGACCCCGATGGTCTGCCAGTCGACGACGCAGAGCGCGACCTCGGCGTCGCGGGCGTCGAAGAGCAGGTTGTCGGTGCGAAAGTCCCCGTGGACGACGCACGGCGCGTAGGCGTCGTAGTCGCTGAACGCCGAGAGGTTCTCGCCCAGACGACGGATGAACGCCGCCGTCTCGTCGTCGATCTCGTTCACGTAGCGCTCGAGGAACTCCTGGAAGAGCGCGGGCAGCACGGCTTCGTAGAGTGGCTTCAGGGACGTGGCGACCCCGCCGAGCCAGGTGGCGCCGTGCAGTTCGTCGAGCCCTGTGGTGGGTCCGTGCAGCCCCGCCAGATGCTCGAGTCCGTTCTTCGCGGTTTCGAGGTCGAGACTGTCGAACTGGTCAACGATCCGCGCGGGGGACATGTCCTCGAGCAGGAGCAGGAAGTTGTCGTCCTCGTCGTGTTGCACGAAAAAGCACTTCGGGGTGCGCGTCGCGACGTTCTGGGCGAGCACGTGGTAGAAGGATGTCTCGCGCAGGTACAGATGCTGCATCGACGCCGTGGACCGGCTCGTCTCGTCCAACGAAGGAGCCTTGGCGATGACGCTCGTCGCCGCACCGTCGCGGTCCGTGAGGGTGAGCCGGTAGCAGTTGGCGACCTGGCCCGATCCCACCGGCTCAACGTCGAGCTCGAACTCGCCTTCGAGACCGAGTCGGGCCGCGAGCCACGAGGCCTCGACGTCGGCGATCTGTGGAACCTTGTTCATGACACCCCCCGCCTGAAGTCTGCCCGAAACGGCGGGCCCGCGGCGGACTCGGCCATGAGTCAGAATGGACGAATGCAGTCATTCATAACTCATTACGGCTACTTCGCCATCTTCGTGCTCTCGGTGCTCTCCTCGGCCTGCCTTCCCATACCCTCCGAGGTCGCCTACGGGTTCGCGGGGGCCCTGTGCACCACGGCGCTGACGGGCCATGCGCAGTTCTCGGTATGGGCAGTGATCGTCGACGGCACCATTGGCTCGCTGGTCGGCGCGATCATCGCTTACGAGGTCGGGCGCAGCGCGGGACGCACCATCGTCGACCGCTGGGGCAAGTGGTTGCTCCTCACGCACAAGGACCTCGACTCGGCCGAGCGTTGGTTCGAGAAGTACGGCGCGATCTCGGTGCTGGTCGGAAGGGTGCTGCCGGTGGTGCGAAGCTTCATTTCGGTGCCGGCGGGACTCGCCGAGATGAAGCGCGGACCCTTCGCGATCCTCACCACGATTGGTTCAGCCGCGTGGGTCGCGTTGCTCGCGGGCCTCGGCTACGCGGCGGGAAGTAACTGGGACCGCGTGAGCAAGGACTTCCACTACGCGCAGTACCCGATCATCATCCTGATCGTGCTGGTGCTGGTCGCGGGCCTCTGGCACCGCATCCGCACGGTGCGTCGCCACAACGCGAGTTAGTTAGCCCTCGAGCGAGCTGAGCACCTTGGCGGCGTGGCCGTCGGCTCGCACCGCGTACCAGGCGTGCTCGATCTTTCCGGTCGGCCCGATGACGAACGTCGAGCGGATCACGCCGAGCACCTTCTTGCCGTACATCATCTTCTCGCCGAACGCCCCGTACTTCTCCATGACCTTCTTGCCGGGATCGCTGAGCAGGTCGAAGCCGAGCCCGTACTTCTTTCGAAAGGCGATGTGCTTCTCCGCCCCGTCGGGTGACACGCCGAGCACCGTGACGCCGAGCTTCTTGAACCGGGTGGTCTCGTCGTTGAACTGGCACGCCTCCTTCGTGCAACCCGGAGTGTCGTCGGCGGGGTAGAAGTAGAGGACGAAACGCTCGCCCGCGAGGTCCTTCAGCGCGACCTTCTTGCCGTTCTGGTCCTCCAGGGTGAAGGCGGGGGCCTTCGCGCCCGCTTCGAGTCGTGCCATGGTGCTCCTTAAGTTTCTGGTGAACAAGGGAATCTCTCACGTAGACTAGAGGGGAAGCTCTACGAATTGAGCTTGGGCCCACACTTTCGAACGCCGGTTCCGGGTCCAACCGAGAAAAGACCGTTTGTCCCGTGAGTAGTGAAACCCTCGAGCCTGTGACGTCCTCACAGGACTCATACGCAACCAATATGACCTTCGCCGGCCTCGGCGTCCAAGCAGAACTCTGCGCCGTCCTCGAGAAGCAGGGCATAACGACCGCCTTCCCGATCCAGGCCATGACCATCCACGACGCCCTGGCCGGACGCGACATCTGTGGAAAGGCCAAGACCGGATCAGGCAAGACCCTGGGCTTCGGGCTCCCGATGCTTCAGCGCATCGCCGCCGGGAAGTCCTTCTCAACTGGCGAAGGCGGGCCCGCGCGCCCGCGCGGGCTGGTGCTGCTGCCGACCCGCGAACTCGCCGTCCAGGTCCACGAAGTGCTCGAACCCCTCGGAAAGGCGCTCGGTCTGCACGTGAACGCCGTCTACGGCGGCGCCGACATCGAGCGCCAGGTGAAGTCGCTTCGAAGGGGCTGTGACGTCATCATCGCTACGCCCGGTCGACTGATCGACCTCGGCGACCGCGGCGAGCTGAACGTCGAGAACCTCGACGTCCTCGTGCTCGACGAAGCGGACCGCATGGCCGACATGGGTTTCATGCCCCAGGTCGAATGGGTCCTTCGGCGCATCGCCGAGCACCCGCATCAGACGCTGCTGTTCTCGGCGACCCTCGACGGGGCGGTCGACCGCCTGGTGAAGCGTTACCTCACCGACCCGGTCTTCCACGAAGTCGCGAGCGACACCCAGACCGTGTCGCTGATGGTGCACCACTTCTTCAACGTCCATCAGATGGACCGCATCAAGGTCGCCGCCACGATCTGCAAGTCGTTCGACAAGACCATCATCTTCTGTCGCACCAAGCGCGGGGCCGACCGCCTAGTCGAACAGCTCCAGAAGGAAGGCGTTGACGCCGCCGCGATCCACGGCGACCTGCGCCAGAGCCAGCGCGAGAAGGCGCTCGCCGACTTCGGCGCGGACAAGCTCGCGGTGCTGGTGGCGACCGACGTCGCCGCGCGCGGTCTGCACATCGACGGCGTCGACTGCGTCATGCACTTCGATCCGCCAGAAGACCACAAGGCGTACATCCACCGCTCGGGGCGCACCGCGCGCGCCGGGTCCACCGGCGTCGTCGTGTCGCTGCTGCTCTGGAATCAGACGATCGAAGCAGAGATAATCATGCGTCGCTTGGCACTGAAGCGGCCGATCATCGAGGTATTCTCGAATGACCCGCGCCTGAAGGACCTGGCCAGCTGGGACCCGACCAAGGAGGAGTCCGTACTGTGAGCAAGTCCAAGACGCCCTTGCCCGTCTTCAAATATCACAAGTCGATCAAGCGGGCGCTCGTGGTGGTGGCGCACCCCGACGACATCGAATTCGGCACCGCAGGGGCTGTCGCGACGCTGACCAAGAAAGGCGTCGAGGTTTCCTACTGCCTCGTCACCTCGGGTGACGCCGGCGGCGATGACTCGGAGCACACCAAGGAAGAGCGGGTCGCGATCCGAGAGGCCGAGCAGACCGAGGCGGCCGCGGTCGTTGGGGTCACGAAGCTCACGTTTCTGCACTGGCCCGACGGACAGGTGGAGCCGACGTTGCTCCTTCGCCGCGAGATCGCGCGCGTCATCCGCATCCAGAGGCCCGACCTCGTCATCACGCAGAACCCCGAGCGCAACTGGGAGCGCATCTTTGCGAGCCACCCCGACCACCTGGCGACGGGGGAAGCGACGATGCGCGCGGTCTATCCCGACGCCCGCAATCCCCACGCGTTTCCCGAACTGCTTCGAGAAGGCCTCGAACCCCATGCGGTGTGGGTGGTCTGGGTGTCGAGCGCGCAGCCAACGATGGTCGTGGACATCACCAAGGTGTTCAAGCGCAAGTACAAGGCACTCGCCAGGCACAAGAGCCAGGTCGGCCATCGCAAGGACCTCAAGGCGATGCTGAGACTCTGGGCCCGCAAGACGGCCAAGGACGCCGGGCTCGGCAAGGGCCGATTGGCCGAAGGCTACAAAGTCATCTCGACGAACTAGCGCGACCTCAAATCTCGGCGTCGTAGGGTGTCGCTATGGGTCATGGCTCCAAGAGGCACGAGATCGAGCGCACGCCAATTGAACGCCGGGTCGTCGCGCGGGGGATCAACGAGACATTCGTCGGCCTGACCCGGGAGAACTTCCCGAGCCAACTTCTCGCCGGCGTCACGCTGCTCGCCATCGCAATCCCCGAGCAGTTGGCGACCGCGCAACTCGCGGGCGTGCCCGCATTCGCGGCGATGATCGCCTTCATCGCGGCGACGCTCGTCTTCTCCTTCGCTGGCTCGAACCCGATTCTCTCGGTGGGCGCCGACTCGACGATCGCGCCCCTGTTCGCAGTGGCTCTGCTGAAGCTCGCCCTGCCGGCCTCGTCGCAGTACTACGCGCTCGTCGCCGCGACGGCAGTGGTGACGGGGATCCTGGTCATGGCCGTCGGCGTGCTGAAGCTCGGTTGGCTGGCGGACTTCCTCTCCGCGCCCATCGTGGCGGGCTTCTTGAGCGGCATCGGGATTATCATCATCGTCCACCAGCTCCCACGGGTCTTCGGCGTCACTTCCGGCGGGGATTCGGTGATGCAGAGGCTCGACTCGCTCGCCCGCCATCTCGGTCACATCAGCGCGTGGTCGGTGATCATCTCGCTCGGGACGCTCGCGGTTATGCTGATCGGCGAGAAGGTGAACGCCCAGCTGCCGTGGGCCCTCGCCGCAGTGCTGGTCGCGACGGTGCTCACCTCGGTGCTGTCGCTCTCGGCCCACGGCGTCGAGCAGCTCGGCACGGTGATCGTCGGGTCACCGACGTGGCGCCTTCGTCTGTTCAGCACCCACGACTGGAGCGTCGTCGTCACGACCTCGCTCACGCTGCTCGTCGTCATCATGAGCCAAAGCGCGGCGACCGCGCGCACCTCGGCGGACGAGATCGGCGTGGCCGACAACCTCAGCCGGGACTTCGTGGGCATCGGGCTCGCGAACATCGCGACGGGGGTGCTCGGTTCGTTTCCGGTCAACGCCAGTCCGGCGCGCACCACCATCTCTCGCTTGGCGGGTGGGCGCACCAAGATGGTGGGCTTCGCCGCCGGCATTCTCGCGCTGCTGCTTTCCCCACTCGCCACCTACGCCCACGCCATCCCGCTGGCCGCTCTCGCGGGGGTGCTGCTCTTCGTCGCCGGTCGACTCGTAAAGATCGGCCAGCTGAAGGAAGTCCTTCGAACGAGCCGGGCGGAGTTCGCCCTCGCGGCGATCGCGGGACTCGGCGTGGTATTCCTCGGGGTGGAACTCGGCCTCGCCCTGGCGGTCGGACTCGCGATCCTCGAGCAGACCTGGCACGCGGCCCGGCCGCGCATGGTCGAGATCGGACGCCGCAAGGGCACCACCAGCTGGGAGTCCTACGACGCGCACGCCGTCGAACACGTCGACCACATCCTCGCCCTCTTCTTCGACGAGGACCTCTTCTACGCGAACGCCGGGGTCTTTCGCCGGGACCTGCACGATCACATCAAGAAGAACCCGCAGACCAAGCACCTGATCATCGACGCCGTCGCGATGTCGGATATCGACTACACGGCGCTCGTGGCCTTGAGCCGGATCGTCGACGACCTCACGAACGACCACGTGTCGGTGTCGATGGCCCGCGCGAACGAGAACGTGAAGTCGAAGCTGGCGAAGTCGACCGACAAGGCCATCCGCCACATCAAGCTCTTCGACAGTGTCGACGCCGCGGCGACCGACGCGCTGGATGGTTCGAAGAACTAGCTCGACGCCAACTGGCGCAGCACGAAGTTGAGCACGCCGCCGTGACGGTAGTAGTCCGCCTCGGTCGGGGTGTCGATGCGAAGTCGCGCCTCGAAGGTGACCGCCTCACCGTTCTCTCGCGTCGCCGTGACGGTGACGAGCGGAACCGTCTCGCCACGGTTGAGCGGTTCGAGGCCGGTGATCGAGAAGATCTCGGTGCCCTCGAGGCCGTAGGTCTGCGCCGACTGCCCGGCCGCGTACTGCAGGGGCAAGACGCCCATGCCGACCAGGTTCGAACGGTGAATGCGCTCGAAGCTCTCGACGAGCACGGCCTTCACGCCGAGCAGCTTGGTGCCCTTGGCCGCCCAATCGCGACTCGAGCCGCTGCCGTACTCCTTGCCGCCGAGGATCACGAGCGGCGTGCCCTCGTCGGCGTAGGCCATCGCCGCGTCGAAGATCGACATCTGGATCCCCTCGGGAAACTTGATCGTGACGCCGCCCTCGGTGCCGGGGGCCAGCTGGTTGCGCAGGCGCACGTTGGCGAACGTTCCGCGGACCATGATCTCGTGGTTCCCTCGCCGGGTGCCGTAGCTGTTGAAGTCGCCCTGTTCGACGCCCCCGTCGGTGAGGTAGCGACCCGCGGGAACGTTGGGGCGGATGTTGCCCGCCGGTGAGATGTGGTCGGTCGTCACCGAATCACCCAGCTTGGCGAGCACGCGCGCGCCTTCGATGTCCTTCACGGCGTCGAGCCCCATCGTGAGGCCCTCGAAGTACGGAGGCAGTTTCACGTAGGTGGACTTCGAGTCCCAGGCGTAGGTCACGGCGTTGGTCGTGGGCACGCCCTGCCAACGCTCGTCGCCGCTGAAGGCGCTGGCGTAGCGCTCCTCGAACATCTCGGGGCTGAGCGACGCGCGAACGGCGTCAGCGACCTCGGCGTCGCTCGGCCAGAGGTCGGACAAGAAGACGGACTTCCCGTCCTTGTCGGTGCCGAGCGGTTCGGAGCTGAGGTCGATGTCGATCGTTCCCGCCAAGGCGTAGGCGACGACCAGCGGCGGGCTCGCGAGGAAGTTCTGCTTCACGTCGGGGTGGATGCGCCCCTCGAAGTTGCGGTTTCCCGAGAGCACCGAGACGACCGACAGGTCGTGCTCGATGACGGCGTCGGACACGCCGTTGAGGAGCGGTCCAGTGTTGCCAATGCAGGTGGTGCAGCCGTAGCCAGCGAGGTAGAAGCCCAGCTGGTCGAGCGAGTCGACGAGGTTCGCCCGCTCGAGGTAGTCCATGACCACGCGGCTTCCCGGGGCGAGCGACGTCTTCACCCAGGGCTTGGACTCGAGGCCGCGCTCGACGGCGCGCTTGGCCACGAGGCCGGCGGCGACGAGCACGGCGGGATTCGACGTGTTCGTGCACGACGTGATCGCCGCGACGGTGACGTCACCGTCGCGCAGGTGGTCGGCATTGTCGAGCCCGCGAACCTCGATGGGCTCGCGGCCGAGCGCGTTGCGAAACGCAGCCCGGGCGCCCGAGAGCGAGACGCGGTCCTGGGGACGCTTCGGTCCGGCGAGGCTCGGCTCGACGGTCGCGAGGTCGAGCTCGACGTACTCGGAGTAGATGGGCTCGACGGCGTGGGCGTCGTGCCAGATGCCCTGGGCCTTGGCGTAGGCCTCGACGAGCTCGAGCTGCGCCTTCGGGCGGCCCGTGAACGCCAGGTAGTCGAGCGTGACCTGGTCGATGGGAAAGATGGCGCAGGTGGCCCCGTACTCGGGCGACATGTTGCCGATCGTCGCGCGGGTCTCGAGCGAGAGCGAGGCGACGCCGGGACCGTAGGCCTCGAGGAACTTGCCCACGACGCCGTGGCGGCGCAGCAGTTCAGTGATGGTGAGCACGACGTCGGTGGCGGTCACGCCTTCACGGGTGGCGCCCGAGAGGCGTAGTCCCACGACGGGCGGAATCAGCATCGACGTTGGCTGGCCGAGCATGCCGGCTTCGGCCTCGATGCCGCCGACGCCCCAACCGAGGACGCCGAGTCCGTTCACCATCGTGGTGTGCGAGTCCGTGCCCACGACGGTGTCGAGGTACGCCACGCCCTCGTGCTCGAAGACCACCCGCGCCAGGTGCTCGAGGTTCACCTGGTGGCAGATGCCCATCCCCGGGGGAACCACTCGGAACAGCTTGAACGAGCTCTGGGCCCACTTCAAGAAGGTGTAGCGCTCGACGTTGCGGTCGTATTCGATCGCGACGTTCTCCTCGTAGCTCTCCGGCGTCCCGGTGCGCTCGAGGATCACCGAGTGGTCGATGACCAGTTCGACCGGCACGAGGGGGTTGATCTTGTTGGGGTCGCCGCCGAGGGCGATGATGGCGTCGCGCATGGACGCGAGGTCGACGACCGCCGGCACCCCGGTGAGGTCCTGCATCAGGACGCGCTCGGGGGTGAAGGCGATCTCCTGGGCGTCGTCGCCCGCCGCTTCGCCGTGGCGCGTGGGGGTCTCGCCCCAGCGCGCGAGGGCTTCGATGTCGGCGGCTCGGACCTTCACGCCGTCCTCGTGGCGAAGGAGATTCTCCAGCAGTACCTTGATGGAGTACGGCAACCGGTCGACGCCGAGGTCGCGAAGGGCACTCGCCTGGAGCGAGTAGTAGACGAGCGAACGGCCCCCAACCTCGAGGGTGTCCTTTGAGCCAAATGAGTTGAGGGAGGAAGTGGTCATCCCCCTAGTCTGCCGTGTCGACGCGGGCCGCGTTACGGCCCCCGATTCCTTCGCGCCCGGCCCGAGTGGGAGACTGGCGCCATGACCTCGACGTACGACGTATTGCTCGAACGCCTGCAGGCGGCCTTTGATCGCGTGGCCCCGGGCGCCGACCCCGTTCTGCGACAGTCCGAGCGCGGCGACTACCAGGCGAACGGCGTGATGTCGCTCGCCAAGCAGGTTGGACGCCCACCCCGTGACGTCGCCGAGGAGATAGTGGGCTTGGTCAACCTCGACGAGGTGGCGACCGTGGAGATCGCGGGCCCCGGATTCTTGAACCTCACGATCAGCCCGCCATTCCTCAACACCCAACTGCGCACGATGCTCGGCGATGCCCGCCTGGGGGTCGCCGTCGCCAGCCCGGCGAAGAATGTGGTCATTGACTACTCGGCTCCGAACGTCGCGAAGGAGATGCACGTGGGCCACCTGCGCTCGACCGTGATCGGCGACGCGTTGGCCCGGATGAACCGGTTCGCGGGGCATCACGTCATCGCGCGCAACCACGTTGGCGACTGGGGAACGCCCTTCGGCATGCTGATCGAGCACCTGGTGGACCTGGGCGAGGACGAGGCCATGGCGTCGCTCTCGATTGGCGACCTCGACTCGTTCTATCGCGCGGCGCGCGAGAAGTTCGACGCCGACGACGCGTTCAAGGAGCGCAGCCGGGCCCGCGTGGTGGCGCTGCAGGCGGGCGACGGCGAAACCCGTCGGCTGTGGGGCATCCTCGTCAACGAGTCGGTCGCGTACTTCGCCGAGGTCTACGCGAAGCTCGACATCACGCTGGCGCCCGAGGACGTGGTCGGCGAGTCCTACTACAACGACATGCTCGAGGACGTCGTGCGCGATCTTGACCGGGCGGGCCTCCTCGTCGAAAGCGACGGGGCGCTCTGCGTCTTTCCGCCCGGGTTCACCAATCGCGACAACGAGCCGCTTCCCCTGATCGTGCGCAAGCGCGACGAGGGCTTCGGCTACGCCGCCACGGACCTGGCCGCGGTTCGCGACCGGGTGAGGAACCTGCACGCCGACGAACTGCTGTACGTCGTGGGCGCCCCCCAGGGCCAGCACTTCGAGATGATCTACGCGGTGGCCCGCCTCGCGGGCTGGCTGCCCGAGAACGTGCGCTGCGAGCACGTGGCCTTCGGCAACGTGCTCGGTCCCGACCGCAAGATGTTCAAGACCCGCAGCGGCGAGACGGTGAAGCTCATTGGCCTGCTCGATGAGGCGACCGAGCGCGCCCACGCCGCGCTCGAGGGGCGCCGCAGTGGCCTCTCCGAGCCCGAGAAGCTCCACCTGGCCACGCAGATCGCCCGGGCCGCGGTCAAGTACGCCGACCTCTCGACCGAGCGTCAGCGCGACTACATCTTCGACCTCGACCGCATGATCGCCTTCGAAGGCGACACCGGTCCCTACCTGCAGTACGCGCACGCCCGGGTTCGCTCGATCTTTCGCCGGCTCGGCACGCTCTGGGACCCGAGCGCCGCGAGCTTCGCGCTCGAAGCGCCCGCGGAGCGCGAACTCGCCTTGGGTCTGCTGGCCTTCCCCGAGGCGTTCGAGCTGGCGCTCGCGCCGCTGCAGCCGCACCGGCTCTGCGTGTACCTCTTCGATCTGGCCCAGCGATTCACCTCCTTCTACGACGCCTGCCCGGTGCTGTCCGCCGAGGGCGCGCTGCGCGACGAGCGTCTCGCGCTGTGCGAGCTGAGCGCCCGCGCGCTCAGCCTCGGGCTCTCGCTCCTCGGCATCGAAGCCCCGGATCAGATGTAGTCGCTTCACGTTCGCGGGCCACGGCGCCTGGTCTGTAGAGTACGAACCGTGGCGCGGAGCGCGACAAAGGCACCCGGGGGGAATCATGCAGGTTAAGGCCGCGATTGTTACTGAAGCACACGGACCATGGCACACCGAGCTCATCGAAATCGACGAGCCGCACGCCAATGAGGTCAAAGTCAAGATGGCGTTTTCGGGTCTGTGCTTCTCGGACGAGCACCTGCGCCACGGCGACATCGGCATGGCCCCCGAAGTGATGGCGATGATCTCCGGGCGAGAGTCGATGTTCCCGGCGATTGGTGGGCACGAGGGTTCGGGAGTCGTCGAATCCGTCGGTCCCGACGTCACGTCGCTGAAGCCCGGCGACCACGTCGCGGTCTCGTTCGTGCCGTCGTGCGGCACGTGCGAATACTGCCTGTCGGGTCGTCAGTACATCTGCGACATGGGCTCGACCATCCTCGCGGGCCCGATGATCTCTGACGCCACGTGGCGCCACCACCTGGGCGACGAGGTGCTGAACCGGATGTGCCAGATCGGTTCATTCTCCGAGTACATCGTCGTGCACGAGGCTTCGCTCATCCGCATCGAGCCCTGGTACGACCTTCGCGCGGCGGCGCTGATCTCGTGCGGCATCTCGACGGGCTTCGGCTCGGCCGTGAACCGCGGCGACGTGAAGCCCGGCGACACGGTGGCCGTGATTGGCTGCGGCGGCGTCGGGTCGGGTGCGGTCCAGGGGGCGGCCCTCGCGGGCGCGCGGGCCGTTATCGCGATCGACACCAACCAGTCGAAGATCGACCGGGCCTTGAAGATCGGGGCCACGCACGGCTGCGCGACGACCCTCGACGCCGCGTTCAACATCTTGCCTGAACTCACGTGGGGAAAGAACTGCGACGTCGTGATCATCACCGTGGACAACCTCACCTCGGAACTGCTCGAGCAGGCCAGGTCGATCACCGCGAAGGGCGGCGTCATCGTCGCGACATCGCTGGCGGCGAACACCCTCACGAGCGTCGAGATCAACATGATGATGTTCTCGATGTCCAACCAGGAGCTTCGCGGCACGGTCTTCGGTTCGGAGAACCCCCGGATCCAAGTTCCGCGCCTGCTTCGCCTGCACCACGAGGGAAAGTTCTTCATCGACGAACTGGTCACCAAGGAGTACACGATCGACCAGGTGCAGGACGCCGCGGACGACCTCGCCTCGGGCGAGAACCTCCGAGGAGTCATCCGCTTCTAGAGGAGCGGGATCTACTTCGCCTTCGAGAGGCCGAGCACGTCGCGCACGCGCACCGATGACTTGGTGATGCGCGGAGTGAGCGAGGCGAGGGACTTGGTGCGCCACGCGCCCTTGATGACGCCGACGCCGTAGGCGGCGTCATCGGCGAGCGCCAGGGGAACGTCGCCCGGGTGAAACCGTTCATGGCGCCAGCGCCACGCGGTGCCGACGCCCAACACGATGAGGGCCCGGCGTCGCAGCCTCGGGTGCAGGGCGCAGGCCAGGATCCCCAGCCCGAACGTTCGAACCAGGGCCCGGGCCAAGGGCCCGCCGGCTCCGACCATCGCCTTGTTGACGACCTTGTTCGCGACCTCGCCAACGTCGCCGCCCTCGTTGGCGATGCGCGCTCGAAGGTGATCGCGCGTGACGCGGACGACTCGCGCACCGAGCATGGGTTGTCCGAGCAGGACCGATGACCATGCGGCGAGGGTCCAGGGGTCGGAGCGAACCGGCGCCAGGCGATCCCCGTGGCGTTGCGCGAGCTCGCCCGACGACGCCCCGTACGCAATCCGCTGGTAGAACCAGTGGCGCCACGTACCCCTGGCCTCATGGGTCACGACCACGCTCGCGACGTAGCGAACGAGCCAGCCCCGGTCGTGCAGGCGCCAGACCAGATCGACATCCTCTCCGGTTCGCAACTGCTCGTCGAATCCTGATCCGAATGCGCTCCTGCGGACCACGAGGCAGGCACTCGGGACGTAGCTGACCGGCCCACCGGGAACGACGAGGGCATTCCTCGCCCCCATGTCGAGAGGGCTGAACTTTCGCTCGAACCTCGCGCGCGCCGAGGCGCCCGTCCCGCCGCGAATCCGTGGAGCGCAGGCCGCGAGGAGTGGATCCTGGAACTGGGCACTGAGTCGCCCGAGGACGTCAGCGGCGTCATCGAGGGAAACGTCGGCATCGAGGAAGCAGAGCAGCGGCCTGGTCGTGGCATCGGCGCCGGCGTTGCGGGCTCCGCCCGGCCCCCTGTTCGCTTCCAGGCGGATGAGCGCGACCTCGAACTGACGGGCGCATTGCGCGACGAGGATCGGATTGAGCGAGGCATCATCGACCACGGTGACGTGCAGGCCCCGAAGCTGGCTCAGCAGTGGCCGCAGCGAGGCGACGTCGTCGCGAACCGGAATGACCACGTCGATGCTCTCGACATTGAGCGCTCCACGGTAGAGGGGGTGAAGCAGCCCCTGTTGCACGAGCGTCCTCGCAAACCGCTCCTCGCCGGCGCGCACCGCGGCGCCGCCCCTCCAACGATCCGCCACCGATCTCGATCCACCGGGAAGGCGAAGGAGGCGCCACGGCGATCCGCCCGCGACGTAGTCGCGATCAAGGAACTGCGCCTGCTCATCAAGGATTACCAGCGTCCCGGCGGGCACCGGCGCGGCGACGGGCGCGCGAGCGGAGGGGATGAGGTCGGCCACGCAGGCAGTTTGCCATGGCGTGGTCGCGCGGGGTGTTCGGACACGGCAGAATAGGAGGAGACCAGGAGGGTACGTGCCAACAGAAACACTCATTGCTGATGAAGAGGTAGTCGAGATCGGGGAGAGTGAGGAGTTGCTCGTCGAGGAAGTCTCCATTGACGGACTCTGCGGCGTCTACTAGATCGTGATGCCTTCGGCGGTGCACGTCTTTGACGCGTCGAGTCCCTGGAGGTTGAGTAATCAGGTCTCGCTGCGCGACGAGGCCTTTGGTGCGCTCGCCTATCACCACGGCAACCGACGTCTCGTCTTCTTGAAGTCACCTGAGCTCGTAGCGCTCGTGCGCAGTCTCGAGGAGTTCGCGAGCGCCGACGAGGCGATCGATGCGGTTGTCGCTTCCGGGCAGCATCAGCGCTACGTCCAGGCGCTGTCGTCGCTGCTCAATTCGGAGATCCTCTGTGGGCGCTGACTTCTCGCTTCGCAACCGCTTTGAGCGGGGGTTGGCGGCGCCGATCTGCCTCACCTGGGAGCTCACCTACGCGTGCAACCTCGCCTGCACCCACTGTCTTTCGTCCTCGGGCCGGCGCGACCCGATGGAGCTCTCGACGAAGGAGGCGAAGGACCTCATCGACGAGATCGCCGCGATGCAGATCTTCTACATCAACATCGGCGGGGGCGAGCCGATGATCCGCCGCGACTTCTTCGAGCTCATCGAGCACGCCGTCAAACAGAAGGTCGGCGTCAAGTTCTCGACGAATGGGACGCGCATCGATGAGGAGGCGGCCCGACGTCTCGCCGCGATCGACTACCTCGACATCCAGATCTCGATCGACGGCGCCGACGCGCAGACGAGCGACCGGATCCGCGGCGCGGGAAGCTACGACCAGGCCCGCCGGGCCATGGACAACCTGCAGGCCGCGGACTTCGGCCAGTTCAAGATCTCGGTGGTGATGACGCGCGAGAGCATCGAGCAGCTCGACGAGTTCGAAACGTTGGCGCAGCACTACGGCGCCGAGCTGCGCCTCACGCGGCTTCGTCCCTCGGGGCGCGGCGTCGACGTCTGGGAGGAGCTGCACCCGACGCGCGAGCAGAACCGGCGCCTCTACCAGTGGCTGCTGGCGCGACCGAACGTGCTCACGGGCGACTCCTTCTTCCATCTCTCGGCCCTCGGGGACCCGCTCGAGGGCCTCAATCTCTGCGGCGCGGGACGAGTGGTGTGCCTCATCGATCCGGTGGGCGAGGTGTACGCCTGCCCCTTCGTGATTCACGACGAGTTCAAGGCCGGCAACGTCCGCGACGCCGGATTCGCGCAGGTGTGGACCGCGAGTGAGCTGTTCCGGTCCCTGCGCGAGCCGGGAAACCCCGGAGCGTGCGGGTCGTGCGGTTCCTACGACGCGTGCCGCGGGGGATGCATGGCGGCCAAGTTCTTCACGGGACTCGAGATGAGCGACCCCGATCCCGAGTGCGTCTTCGGTCACGGCGAGGTCGCGCTCGAGAAGAAGAGGCTCACGATTCGCCCGACCCCGTCGCCCGACCACTCGAAGAGGGTGGCGGTCGCGATTACGTCGCGCTGAAGGACCGGTCTTTCGAAGGCTCCTGTATTGTCGCAATGAGTCTTCTGGGGGGCACGTGGCGAGTAAATGGTTTGAGACAGTGGCCGTTGCTCAGCGTCGCGCCGAGAAGCGCCTGCCGAAGTCGGTCTACGGCGCCCTGATCGCCGGCTCCGAAAAGGGGCTCTCCTCGAAGGACAACCTCGAGTCGTTCGATCAGTTGGGTTTCGCCCCCCACATCGCCGGGCTTTCGAGCGAGCGCCTGATGGCCACCACCGTCATGGGCCAGTCGGTTTCGATGCCGGTCATCATCTCTCCGACCGGCGTCCAAGCCGTGTACCCCGAGGGCGAGGTCGCCGTCGGGCGCGCGGCGGCGAACCGCGGCGTGGCGATGGGCCTCAGCTCGTTCGCCAGTCGCTCCATTGAGGACGTCTGCGCCGTGAACAACCAGGTGTTCTTCCAGATGTACTGGTCGGGCGACCGCGACACGATGGTCCAGCGCCTCGAGAGGGCCAAGGCCGCCGGGGCCAAGGGGGTCATCCTGACCCTCGACTGGTCGTTCTCGAACGGCCGTGACTGGGGCAGCCCCTGGATCCCCGAGAAGATCAACTTCACGAACGCGGTGAAGTTGGCGCCCGAGGCCATCGCGAGGCCGCGTTGGCTGTGGTCGTTCGCGAAGACCGGTCACCTGCCCGACCTGACGACGCCCAACATGGCGCCCGTCGGCACGAAGCCACCCACCTTCTTCGGCGCCTACTACGAGTGGATGCAGAGCGTGCTGCCGAGCTGGCCGGACGTGGCGTGGCTGCGCGCCCAGTGGGACGGACCGTTCATGGTGAAGGGCGTGAGCCGCATCGACGACGCGAAGCGCGTCGTCGACCTGGGCGCGACGACGCTGTCGGTCTCGAACCACGGCGGCAACAACCTGGACGGGACGCCCGCGCCGATTCGGTCGCTGCCGGCCATTGTCGACGCGGTGGGCGACCAGATCGAGGTGGTCCTCGACGGCGGCGTTCGACGCGGCAGCGACGTCGTGAAGGCGCTCGCCCTGGGTGCGCGCGCGGTCATGATCGGGCGCGCGTACCTGTGGGGGCTCGCCGCGAACGGCCAGGCGGGCGTCGAGAACGTGCTCGACGTGCTGCGCGGCGGCATTGATTCGACGCTGCTCGGACTCGGAAGATCGAGCATCAGCGAGTTGAGCCGCGACGACGTCGTCGCGCCGGCGGACTTCTTTCGAAAGCTGGGCCCGTGAACCGCGTGGCCATCGTCACGGGGGCCGCCCGGGGAATCGGCGCGGCGACCGTGGACGCGCTCGTGAACGACGGCTACCACGTCGTCGCGGTCGACCGTTGTCGCGACATCCTCGACGTCCCGTACGCGCTCGCGACGCCCGCGGATCTGGACGGCGTGGTGGCGCGACACGGCGACGCGGTGCTCGGCCTCGTCGGCGATGTCCGAAGCGCCACCGACATGCAGCTCGCCGTGGAAACGGCGTCTCGCCACTTCGGTCGCCTCGACACGGTCGTTGCCTGCGCGGGGGTCATTGGCGCGGGCGCGCCGTTGTGGGAGATCTCCGACGCCGCGTGGGACGCCGTGTGGTCGGTGAACGTGCTCGGCACCAGGCGCCTCATTGACGCCGCCGCGCCCACGCTGATCGCGAACGGTCGCGACGCCCAGAGTCGCATCGTCGCGGTCGCCTCGGCGGCGGGCAGCACCGGCCTCTACCATCTGGCGGCGTATTCGGCCGCCAAGCACGCGGTCGTGGGCCTCATCCGCGGGGTGGCGATGGACCTCGCGGAGCACGGCGTCACCGCGAACGCGGTGAGCCCGGGCTCGACGCGCACCGCGATCCTGAAGGCGTCGGCGGACGTGTACGGGCTCTCGAGCGAAGAGGAGTTCGCGAAGAGCCAGCCCATCGGCCGCCTCATCGAACCCTACGAAGTCGCGGCGTCGATCGCGTGGCTCTGCTCGCCCGCCGCATCGGCCATCACCGGCGCCGACATCGCGGTCGACGGTGGGATGACGGTTTCCTAGCCCTCACTCGAGTTTCGAGTTTGTACCCTTCCACGCCGGTGTCACGGCCACCTGCGTGATTCGTCGCGCCGCCGAGATCGGGATATTGGTGTTTCGGCGGGCGATCGGGCGCTGGGCTTTGCGGCACCCGGGCCCCCCGAGCCCGCACGAGCAAAGGACGACGAGGCGACCGGCGGTCGTGGTGTGCTGAATTTCGGACGAGGGCCCGCTAGGCGAGGCTCAGGAACAGTTTCTGCAATCGGGTCACGATCTCATCGGTGTCGTTCTCGGGATCGACGAGACATTCCTTCAAGTTCGCTGAAATGAGCGTGAACGCGGCGGTGTTCACGGCTTTGGCGACCGCCGCCATCTGGGTGACGATGTCCTCGCAGCTGCGACCTTCTTCGAGCATTCGCACGATGGCCCCCATCTGACCGTGCGCGCGCTTGACGCGCTTGGTGATCTTCTCAAGTTGCGACTGGTCCTGGAGGACATGCGGGGTCTTCTTGGTGGCCATGAGTTCTCCTTGGCTGATCTAGTTCGTTTCAGTATCACCGAGATTCTGTCGAATCACTTGCTTCAAATTGAAGAAATACCCCTACGGGTATATACTACAGGTGGTTACAGGGGTGGTTACACGTCGGTCCGGCGGTTGCATCGGAAATGGGGAGTCAATGAACTTGGTCAGATCAGAGTCTCGGCACCGTGTCACAGGGGTTCTCGCGGGGCGCCAGGCCGCAATGAAGGCGGGGAGGTTGCCATGGCTCGCGTCGTAATCCTCGGTGCCGGTATTTCGGGTCACACCGCGGCACTACACCTGCAGCGTCAACTGAAGAGTAAGGCCGAGATCATCGTCGTGTCGCCCAACTCCAATTGGAACTGGATACCTTCGAATATCTGGGTCGGGGTCGGCAAGATGACCAAGGACCAGGTGACCTTTCCTCTGGCGCCGATCTACAAGCGCAAGCACATCGGGTTTCGCCAGGCCAAGGCCGTGGCGATCCACCCCGAGGGCAGCCCTGACAATCCCCAAGGCTTCGTCGACATCGTCTACACCGATCCGACCAGGGTAGGTGAAGAGGAGCAGCTCACTTACGACTACCTCATCGTCGCGACCGGACCAAAACTGAACTTTGCGGCCACCCCTGGGCTTGGGCCCGACGCCAACTCCTGGTCGGTCTGCACCGCGGGACACGCCGAGCAGTCGGCCGCCGCGCTTGAGACGATCATCGAGGCACTGAAGGCCGGCGAGCGAAAGACGCTCGTCATCGGCGTGGGTCACGGGACCTGCACGTGCGAGGGGGCGGCCTTCGAGTACACCTTCAACGTTGAGCACGAACTCAGGGAGCGCGGCGTGCGCGAACGCGCCGACGTGGTCTATCTGTCCAACGAGTACGACCTCGGGGACCTGGGCGTCGGCGGGATGATCTTCGCCCAGAACGGCTTTGAGACGAGCAGCAAACTCTGGACCGAATCACTGTTTCGCGAGCGCGGGGTGCGCGCGATACTGCGCGCCCACGTGGAGAAGGTCGATCCGGGCGTGATCCATTACGAGGAGCTCGACGGCTCGCGCCACACGCTCGACTTCGACTTTGCCATGCTCCTGCCGCCGTTTCGCGGTGTCGACATGAAGGCCTATGCGAGCAACGGCGAAGACATCACCGAGGACCTCTTCGCTCCCAACGGGTTCCTCAGGGTCGACGCGGACTACGAGACTAAGCCCTTTGAGCAGTGGGCCCCCGAGGACTGGCCGAAGACTTACCAGTGTCCGCGCTACGCGAATATCTTCGGCGTCGGGATCGCCTTCGCGCCGCCTCACGCCATCTCGGAACCGAGGAAGAGCCCGAATGGCACTGTCATCTCACCCGCGCCTCCGCGCACGGGTATGCCCTCGGGCGTCATAGGACGCACCGTAGCGCTCTCGATCGCGGACCGGATACGACGCGGGGACCAGGCGACGTTGCGCACGGCCTCGATGGCGGCCATGGGTGCCGCGTGCATCGCGTCGGCGGGAACCGGACTTCGCAAGGGGAGCGCCGCCGCAATCACCATGTATCCGATCATCCCCGACCGGCGTCGCTTTCCGGGCTCCGGTCGCGACCTCACCCAGACCTCGGGAGAGATCGGGCTCAGCGGGCACTGGACGAAGTTGCTCCTGCACTACTTGTTTATCTACAAGGCGAAGGCCCGCTTCGGTTGGTTCGTTATCCCCGAATGATCAGTATTGACGTGAGAGATGGAGATCGAAAAGATGGAACAGATGAGTGACGTGGATCGCAGCATCGCTGAGGCACCTTTGCCCACAGTGAAGACGCTCCGGCGTCGAAAGAGCCTCGGCTATCAGGCAACGCGGTTCATCGCGTTCAATTTTCGAATGATGAAGATGGTGACGAGGGCGCACCACTGATGCCCGAACGGCCGCAAGGAATGTCGGTCGTGGCGCGACCACAGAGGGAACAGGTCAGTTGAGGCTTCAGCCCGGCGGCGCCGATTCCCTTGACGAGTCCACCCCGGTCGCCAGCTCTCCTTTGACGCCAGCGACGCGCTGGGTCGGCATGGCGGCGTTCGCGCTGAGCCTGGTTGGTGTGGGCCTGTCGACGTACATGACGATTGCACACTTCACGGAGGCGACGATCCTCGCGTGCTCGGGGAGTGGTGAACTCAGCTGCACCGCGGTCACGACGTCACCCCAGTCACGCGTGCTGGGAATCCCCGTCGCGCTGCTCGGGCTCGGTTTCTTCGTCGTCATGAGCATCCTCGTCTGGCCACGGGTCTGGCGACGCAGCGAGCGATGGCTGGCGCTTACGCGCTCGTTACTCGCGGTTGCCGGCGTGATCTTCGTCCTTTGGCTCATTACTGCCGAAGTGCTGATCATTGGCCACATCTGTCTGTGGTGTACCGGCGTGCACGTCGTGATGATCACGCTGCTGCTGGTGCTCACCCGAGCGACGCCCGCTCAACTGGGGTTCCGCGTCGACGAGTGGGAGTGAGTTCAGATCGTGCGATGTCAGTGAGCGGGGAGACGAACGCGAAACAGCCTAGGAGTTGGCGTTCTGCTGTTCGAGCACCTGACGGTGGACCTCTTGCATGTCGAGGTCGCGCACCTTCTCCACGAGTTCGTCCAGAGCGCGCTCGGGCAAGGCGCCCGCCTGGCTGAAGATCACTACGTTTTCGCGGATGATCATCAGCGTGGGGATCGACATGATGTTGAACGTCGCCGCCAGACCCTGCTCGACTTCGGTGTCGACTTTGGCGAACACGATGTCGGGGTACTTTCCTGCGACCTTCTCGTAGGTCGGCGCGAATGACCGGCACGGGCCGCACCAGGCCGCCCAGAAGTCGATGAGCACGATTTCGTTGGACGCGACGATCTCCTCGAAGTTCTGCTCTGTCATTTGTGTAGTTGCCATGGCTCCTCCTCTGGTTCCGCTGACGCCGTCGAGCAGATACCCCTAGGGGTATATACTACAGGGCGAAGGGTGGTTGCGCCACCGATGGTGGCGCGTTGCTCAGAAAGCGCGCGGTGCCAGCGTGGAAGGCACCAACATCGAATGCAGTCGGTGAGGTTCCGCTGGCTCGCTCAGTTCGAGAAGAATGGACAAGGAGAGAGGTAAGGACAATGTGTCATCAAGTGACGTGCGAGACGTGCGGCAGGCCGACGTGGAGCGGATGTGGGAGTCATATCGAGCAGGCGCTCGATGGCGTGCCGAAGGATGAGCGGTGCACGTGCGATCAGGACTTCGCCGCATCGTCGAATTCGGATTCGACTGAGGGCTCCGTCGCTCGTCTTCTAGGACGCCGACCGTGACCTCGGCCGCCCAGAACTGGCGCCAGGCACTCGACGCGTGGGCGCTGCCCGACGAGATTGTGAACTCGGCACCGCAAAGCCCGTGGATTCACCCGCCCGTGCTGTTCGAAGTTCCCGACCAGATTCCACCGTCGCCATCGCACGATCGCGCGCGCGAAGTCCTGTCGCCGGGCGCCACGGTTCTCGACGTGGGCTGCGGAGGTGGCATCGCGGCCTTCGCCCTGACTCCTCCGGCGGCCCACGTGATCGGCGTCGACCACCAGCCGGAGATGTTGGTGATGTTCAGCGCGAACGCCGCCAGGCGTGGGGTCACCTGCGAGGCTGTCGAGGGCTTCTGGCCGTCGGTCGCGGACCGGACCCCCGAGGCGGACGTCGTGACCGCGCACCACGTCGTCTACAACGTCGCCGACATCGTCCCGTTTCTTCGAGCCCTGGATGACCACGCGAGGGCCCGCGTGGTCGTCGAGATGCCCGATCACCATCCGCTCGCGTCGATGTCCGAGGCGTGGCGCCATTTCTGGGAACTCGAGCGTCCCGAAGGTCCGACGCCATCGGACCTGCTCGACGTCCTTCACGAGCTCAACATCGACGCGCATCGCGAACAATGGAGGGGTCGGATGCGGGTCGAGCAGAACCTCGATCAGGCGGCGCATTTCATGCGCATCCGCCTTTGCCTGCCCGAGTCGCGCGAGGACGAGGTCCGTGACTTTCTCACGTCGCACCAGGCGCCGGCGGCCCGAGAACTGACCACGATCTGGTGGGACGTCGCGCCACGCGACGCATGATGAGCGGCCAAGTGAATGGCGACGGCGCACAGAGCGCAGGGCCCCCAGCGGTCGTCGTCTACTGGCGCCCGGGTTGCCCCTACTGCATACGTCTGCGGATGGGCCTTCGGCGAATGAACGTGGCGAGCGAAGAGTTGAACATCTGGAGCGATCCGAGCGCCGCCGCGTTCGTGCGGTCCGTCAACGGGGGCGACGAGACGGTTCCCACGGTGGTCGTCGGGGCAACCGCCATGCGCAACCCGACGCCGCGTGAGGTGAAGCGCGAACTCGAGCGCCAGGCGCCCGGTCCCGAAGCGAAGTGAAGGCCGGGGTCATTGTCGAGCGGACACTCGCGCTCGGCTGGTTCGTATGCCCTAATCAACAGACCCACGCATTGTCACTTGATCGCTCTGCGTCCCAGAGCGCCAAAGTGTGGTCGGTGCTCTGGGAGGGAGGTCTAGTGCGAGAAGCGGACCTTGGGCAGGAATCGACCCAGCCACTTGGGCAGATGCCAGCTGTGGTGTTGGCCGTAGCGCAGGATGATCGGCAGCAGCACGAGTCGCACCACGAGCGCGTCGAGGGCGACCGCGACGGCGAGGATCACGCCCATCTCTTTCGGGGCGAGGGGACCCGAGAGCGCGAAGGTCAAGAAGACCGCGATCATCACCGCGGCCGCCGACAGGACCACGCGGCCCGAACTGCGCACTGAACCGATCATCGCGTGTTCGGGGTGCGCGTGGGTCTCGTAGTGCTCTTTCGCCGCTGACAACATGAAGAGCGTGTAGTCCATCGCGACGCCAAAGACCATGGCACCGAAGAAGAGGGGTCCCCACGCGTCGACGAAGCCCTGCGACTGGAAGTGCAGAAGGCCCGAGAGGTCGCCGTTCTGGAAGATCAGTCGGGCGACGCCAAAGGCGCCAGCGACCGACAACGCGGTGAGCAGCACTCCCGCGGCCGCGATCAGCGGAGCTCCGAGCGCAATGAGCAGGAGGATGAAGCCGAGCGCGATGAGCACTCCGAAGACAATGGGGGTGTAGTGCGACAGCGACTGCTGAAGGTCGTAGTTCTCCGCGGCGGCCCCGCCGACCAGCGATGCCGCCGGTAGCACGGAGCGCACCCGCACGATGGTCGCCTCGGTCGCGGTCGTCGAGGGACCCGTCGTCGCGATGACCTGGTCGAGGCTCCAGCCGTCGTTGGTGGGCCCCGGCGACACGCCCGCGACGCCCTTGGTCGTCGCGAGCGAGGCGAGCGCCTGGCTCTGGTGCGCAGCGGGCACGAGTACCTGCAGGGCGCCGGGGGCGCCGGCCCCGAACGCCGACGCCACCTCGCCGTAACCAACACGGGCGTTGGCGCTCGGAGGGATGATCGTGATCGAGGGCATGTTTGTTCGAAGTCCGATCACCGGTGACGCGGCGAGCAGTAATACCGCGAGGGCGCCCAGACCCAGCCACGCCGGGTGGCGCCACATGGTCCGCCCCCACGAGTGGAGCATGATGTCGAGCCGACCGGGGTGCTCGGGATCGGGGTGACGTCGCCAGAGTCGCACCTGTCCGCTGCTTATCCGCATGCCGAGCCGACCGAGCACCGCCGGCAGCAGGGTCAGCGTCGCGGCGAGTACGGCCACGACTGACAGCATGATGCCCAGCGCCATGCTGCGAAAGGCCGGGCTCGGCACGAGGAGGATGGACGCCAGGGACGCCAGCACGGTGATCGCGCTGAACGCCACGGCCTTGCCCGCAGTGTCCATTGCCTCGGCGACCGAGGCGATCACCACGTCGCGATCACCCGGCGTCGCGCCTCGACGCTTCAGGGCCGAACGGAACCGGACGACGATGAAGAGCGCGTAGTCGATGCCGAGGGCGAGCGCGAACATAAGCGCGAAGTTGAGTGCCCAGATCGAGACGGGGAACGCGTGCGTGAGCATCACCAACGCACCCGCCGCGACTAGCAAACCCACCATCGTGAGCAGCAGTGGCAGCCCGGCGGCGACGAGACTTCCGAACGCAATCACGAGGATGATCATGGTCACGGGCCACGACAGCATCTCCGAGCGCAGCATCGCCGAGCGGTTGGCGTTGTTGAAGTCCGCCCACAGCGCGCTGTCGCCGCTGAGCGTGAGGGTCACGCCCGACCCCGAGAGATCCTGGATTGGTCCGGCGAGGTCGTTGGCGGCCTTCACCATGACGTTGGTACCCGCAGCCGAGCCCGCAGTGATGATCGCGGTGCGGCCGTTTCGAGAGATGGACGTGCCGGCGCTGGGCATGACGACCTTCGAGACGTGCGCGTCAGCGCGCAGCAGCGCTGCCGCTTTGTTCATGAGCGCGAGCGCGGCGGGGTCGCTGGCGATCGGTCCGCGATGGTCCACCACCACCACTTCGAGCGCCGCCGAGCCGAGTCCCGAGAAATCGTGCTGGATGATGTCACGCGCGTGGACCGACTGGCTCGACGAATCCTGCCACCCCGCTCCGGAGAGGGCGGTTTCGACCTGCGGGGCGAAAATGCCGAAGACCACGAGAATGGCGAGCCACGAGAGCAGTACCAGACGCAGACGGGTCGCCGTCCAGTGGCCCAGGCGCGCAAAGGCGCTGACCCGCTCGCGCGACGCCGGCGCGTGGCGGTCAGAGGGTGTTGGGGTGGGCGGAAGTCCGACGTCGCTATTCATCACGGAAATCTCCTCGTGGTCGATGAGGCCGACTACGGGTTGCAGTGTGGCCGGGTGGGTATTGACCGACTGTAGCAGATACCCCATAGGGTATATGCAGAAGGGTCGATGAATGGTTGCTCGCGTGAGCAAGTCGACAGGGAGTTGCATTCGGTGGCGAACCGGGCCAACGAGTTTCTGCCGTCGTAATCGAGTTTCTATCGGGGTGGAAGAGGATTGCTTTCTCGACCGGGGGACCGGTTGGCTCGTTGACGCTGGCTCGCGCGGCGGCTCGTCCGGATGACATTGACTCGCGAGTGAGCGACTCTTGACGATTCGCGACTTCGGCCCTCACGATCGAGTCCGGATCTCGGACCTTCCGTCGCGACTGCCCGCACCCTCGACACCTAGAGAACACAGCGCCCCGTCGACTTGCAATAATACCCTAGGGGGTATATACTGAGTCAGGTGAACCGGTTACAGCGCCGGTCGAGCGAGGGTTTCGGCCCAGCTCCAGAAGGAGGACCCGTGAGTCTCATCAAGTTCATGTCATCGAGCGCCGGGCGCCTGCTCCGTGTGATCGCCGGATTGGCTCTCATCGTCATCGGCTTCGCGCTCGGCGGCGGTTGGCTGACGCTGTCAATCGTCGGGTTGATTCCTTTCTTGGCCGGAGCGTTCAACGTGTGTCTGCTGGCGCCATTCGTGGGCCAGCCGCTCAAGGGTCGATAGACCCATGTCGCTCGCTCGCGCCCGGCGCGAAGACAGTGCACCAACACGGACTGGAAGGTAGTGGATCATGGTTTCGACCGCATCGCACACGCTTGACGACAATGAGCAGCTCATTGCGATCCATAAGCGACTGAAGCGGGCCCACGGGCAATTGGGCGCGGTCGTTCGCATGCTCGACGAAGGTTCCTCGTGCGAAGAGATCGTCACCCAGATGGCCGCCGTGAGCAAAGCCGTCAATACTGCCGCCTTCAGCCTGATATCGGCGAGTCTGAAGCAATGCCTGGTCGATCCGGACGTCGACAGTGGTCCAATGACCGAGAAGTTTCAGAAGCTCTTCTTGAGCTTGGCCTAAGGGAGATTAGTGAAAGTCGTCATCATCGGGGGAGTAGCCGGGGGAATGTCAGCCGCGACGAGGCTTCGCCGGCTCGACAACGAGGCCGAGATCATCGTGCTCGAACGTAGCGGCCACGTCTCCTACGCCAACTGCGGCCTGCCGTACTTCGTCGGTGGCGTGATCGAAGAAGAGGATTCGCTGCTGCTTCAGACGCCGGCGTCGCTCTTCAACCGGTTCCGCCTCGACGTGCGCGTCGACACCGAGGCCGTCGCCATCGATACCTCTACGAACACGGTCACGGCGCGCGACCTGGTGAAGGACAAGACCTACGAGATTAGCTTCGACTTCCTGGTCCTCAGTCCCGGCGCGTCGCCCGTCGTCCCGTCGATTCCCGGCATTGAGCGCGCGATGCCCCTTCGAACCGTGGAGGACGTTGAGCGTCTCGTGAGCGAGGTCGAGAGCGCGCCCAAGACCGCCGTCGTCATCGGCGCCGGTTTCATCGGCGTCGAACTCGCGGAGAACCTCATGCGCCGCGGCATCGCGACGACGCTCGTGGAGGCGACGAACCAGGTCCTGGCGCCGCTCGACCCCGAGATGGCATCGCCGGTTGCTGACGAGCTGCGCCGACACGGCGTGACGCTGCACCTCGGTGACTCGGTCGAGGCGATCACGCCCACCCACGTGCGACTGGCGTCGGGTCAGTTCGTCCCCGCGGAACTGGTCATCGTGGCGATTGGTGTTCGACCCGAGACCGGACTCGCGCGACTGGCGAATCTCGCGATCGGCGAGCGTGGCGGCATCGCCGTCGACCAGTTCAACCGTACGAGTGTCGAGAACGTGTACGCGGTCGGTGACGCCGCCGAGAAGACGGACGCCCTCGACGGATCAGCCACCCTGGTACCCCTCGCCAATATCGCCAACCGCCACGGGCGGGTGGTCGCGGACCACATCGCCGGACGAATCGTGCGACCCCGCACCACCATTGGCACCGCCATCGTCAAGGTCTTCGACCTCACGATCGCGACAACTGGCTGGAACGAGAAGAGACTCATCGCCCAGGGTCGCTCATACTTCGCGGTCCACACTCACCCCACTTCGCACGCCGGTTACTACCCCGGCGCGAAATCCATGTGTCTGAAGATGCTCTTCGAGCCGTCGACGGGCAAGATCCTCGGTGCCCAGGGTGTTGGCAAAGAGGGCCTCGACAAGCGGATCGACGTAATCGCGACCGCCATCCGGGCCGGACTCACGGCCCCGGAACTCGCGGACCTGGAACTCGCCTACGCACCGCCGTTCGGTTCGGCGAAGGACCCCGTGAACATGCTCGGTTACATCGCTGAGAACGTCCTCTCGGGTTTGGTCGAGACAGTCCAGTGGCACGAGGTTGACGGGTATCGCGCACAAGGTGCGCAATTCGTCGACGTTCGCACGCCCGAGGAGTTCGCACGCGGCACTTTACCCGGGGCGATCAACATCCCAGTCGACGAGCTCCGCGAGCGAGCCGGCGAGCTAGGCCACGGCGACATTGTCGTCAACTGTCAGGTCGGTCAGCGCGGTCACGTGGCGACGATGCTGCTCAACGAACTCGGCTTGCATGCGAAGAACCTGGACGGCGGTTACCGGACGTGGCACTGCTCGCCCGCGTCGATCGAACTCGAACCCGTTAGCTGAGCAACGGACAAGATTTATCAATACACCAAGAGAGAAAGGCAACACCGATGTGCCACAAGGCAACCTGTAAGAAGTGCAGCAAGGCCACCTGGAAGGGATGTGGGAAGCACATTGAACAGGCTCTGGCCGGCGTGCCGAAGAATCAGCGGTGCACCTGCGCCCAGAACAGCGCGGCGCCGAACGCCAGCGGAGGTCTGTTCGCTCGACTTCGTGGTCGTTGAGACACCGGAGCTCCACATCCGTCGAGGCGGTCTTGCCAACGAAGCCTCGACTTCTCACATCATTTCGCGGGCCGCTCGGGTCTCGATTCCGACACCGCGAGAGTCAAACATCACTCTTGAAGATTGCCCACATCGGCATTCTCTATACTCGATGTCGTTTGGACCCAAACGACATTTTTGGTGACTTAAGTCCCCATTTTTTCTGAACTGACGATGTTTAGCGAATTCTAAGGTCGGGATTATGGAAACGTTTATTGCAGGCATATCCACTTTGTCGTTGGCTCGCTGGCAATTTGGCATCACCACTGTCTTTCACTTCCTCTTCGTACCGCTCACCATTGGCCTCGGTCTGTTGGTGGCGGTGCTGCAGACGGCGGCGTATCGAACCGGAGATGTCGCCTGGGACCGGATGACCAAGTTCTTCGGAAAGTTGTTCCTCGTTAATTTCGCCATTGGCGTCGTCACGGGGATCGTCCAAGAGTTCCAGTTCGGTATGGACTGGTCTCGCTACTCGGTGTTCGTCGGCAATATCTTCGGCGCGCCGCTCGCCATCGAAGGCCTTTTGGCGTTCTTCATGGAGTCCACGTTCCTCGGGATATGGATCTTCGGTCGTGGCCGGGTGAGCAAGCGCATCCATCTCGCATCGATCTGGATGGCCAGCCTCGGCACAATTCTTTCGGCAGCCTTTATCGTCGCCGCGAACTCCTGGATGCAGCACCCCGTGGGCTACACGATCGACGCAAAGACGCACCAGGCGGTCATGACGAATTTCTGGGCCGTCATGACGAACTCGACCTTCATCGCCGCCTACGGCCACGTGCTCGCGTCGGCGTTCCTGACGGGCTCGGTCTTCATGCTGGCCATCGCGGCGTGGCACCTTCGCAAGGGTCACGACCTCGCCGGGTTTGGCAAGGCCGCGCGTGTCGCGATTGTGGTCACCGTCATCGCCGCCATCGCCACGATGTTCCTCGGCGACAACCAGGCGAAGGAGATGGAAGCGCAGCAGCCCATGAAGATGGCCGCCGCGGAGGCGCTCTACAACACCGAGAGCGGGGCGAGTTTCTCGCTGCTCACGATCGGTGACCTGTCGGACAACCCCGTCTTCCAGGTCCGCGTCCCGCACATCTTGAGCGTCCTCGCGACCAACACCTGGGACGGCAAGGTCCTCGGCATCAACCAGATCCAGAAGCAGGCCGCCAAGAAGTACGGCGCCGGAAGTTACGTCCCGGTCATCTGGGTCTGCTACTGGTCGTTCCGCCTGATGGTCGGACTCGGCATCCTGCTCTTCATCCTCGGCGGCGTTGCCCTCTGGCTCGTGCGCAAGCGACGGCTCGAAAAGTCGCCCCGCTTCTTGCGCTTCGCGACCTGGATGCTGTTGGCGCCGTTCCTCGCCAACTCCTTCGGATGGATCTTCACCGAGGTCGGCCGTCAGCCGTGGGTGGTCTACGGACTTCTGAAGACGTCCAAGGCGGTCACGCTTATCTCACCGGGATACGTGGCAACCAGTCTCATTGGATTCACCGCCATCTACTCACTCTTGGCAGTCATTGAAATCGGACTCATGCTTCGACTCGCCAAGATCCCACCCGTCATCGAAACGCCCGAAGAAGCTGAGCGCGTTCCCGAGCTCATCTACTAGGAGACATCATGTTGCTCACCATTCACCCACTCTCACCCAGCGGACTCGAACAGCTCTGGTTCTTCCTGATCCTCGTGCTCTGGCTGGGCTACTTCTTCCTCGAGGGTTTCGACTTCGGCGTCGGCACGCTGATGCCGTTCGTGTCGAAGGACGACCTCGACCGCCGGGTGGTCATCAACACCATTGGCCCAGTGTGGGACGGCAACGAAGTCTGGCTGCTGACCGCGGGTGGGGCGACCTTTGCCGCCTTCCCGCTCTGGTACGCGACCGTCTTCAGCGGCTTCTACCTCGCGCTCTTCCTGATTCTCGCGGCGCTGATCTTTCGCGGAATGGCGTTCGAGTTCCGCCACAAGCGCGAGGACGCCAAGTGGGTGAGGTGGTGGGACCGGGCCATCTTCTGGGGCTCGGCGCTGCCGGCTCTCCTGTGGGGCGTGGCCTTCGCGGACTTCGTGCACGGAGTGCCCGTCGCCGCCAACGCCACGTGGACCGGTAACTTCTTCGATCTCGTGAAGCCGTACGCCCTGCTCGGAGGACTCAGCACGCTGCTGCTGTTCACCCTTCACGGCGCCACGTACCTGGGCCTCAAGACCGAGGGCGACGTGCGCGTTCGCGCCCACAAGATCGCGCTGCGACTTGCCCCGCTCACGTTCGTGGCCGTGACCGCGTTCCTCGCATGGACGTACCAGACCGCTCACACGATGCACCACGTCGGCCTCGTCCCTCCGTTGCTGCCCATCGTTGGCCTGCTGGCCCTCGCTGGCGTGGGCTGGCTCGTTCGCGAGCATCTCGAGGGTTGGGCGTTCATCGCGACGGCGCTCGTCATCGTGGCGTTCTTCACGACACTGTTCTTGAACCTGTACCCCAACGTGCTGATCTCCTCGGTGAGCCCCCACTTCGACATCACCATCGTGGCAGCGGCCTCGCACCGCTACACGCTGGAGGTCATGAGCTGGGTCGCCTTGATCTTCACCCCACTCGTGCTGCTCTACCAGAGCTGGACGTACTGGATCTTCAAGAAGCGCGTGAGTCGTCCCGGTGAAGCCAACGAGACGCACCACACCGCCACGAACGTCTGATCCATGACCAGGGCCGAACGGCCTTCGGCCCTGGTCGGACGACTTCGCCGCACTTCGCCGTTGGTGCGGCGAGCGCTCGTCGCGGCGGTCGTCCTGGGCCTCGTCTCGACGGCGGCGATCATTGGCCAGGCGGTCGCGTTGGCGTCGCTCCTGGGGGCGCTCTTCCACAACTCGCACGCGGGCGTCCTCCGTGAGGCGCTTGACTTCACTGGAGCAACGACGGTGCGAATGCTCGCGGTCGGGCTGGCCGAGCCGGTGACGTCGCGGATCGCGAGCCCGATCCGGCGCGAGCTTCGGCGCCGGGCGCTACGACAGGTGCTCGCGGGTGGGCCAATGTCGAGCGTGGACGCGACGGTTCAACTCTGCACCCGCGGCGTCGACGCCATCGAGAACTACATCGCCAAGTACGTGCCGTCGCTGGTGCTCGCGGCGATGGCTCCGGTGCTGGTGCTCGGATGGCTGGCGCTGCACGATCTATGGAGCGCATCCATCGTGCTCGTCAGCGTCGCGCTGCTCCCGGTTTTCATGATCCTGCTGGGCCTTGAGGCCAAGGAGAAGATGGAGCAGCGCTGGCACGAGCAGCAGGAACTGGCGGGGTACTTCGGAGACGTCGTTCGCGGCATGACGGTGCTGAAGTCCTTCAACCGGTCGAGCGACGCCGTGAAGAACCTCGACGAAGTCGGCGAGGCGCTGCAGCGCACGACGATGGGAACCCTGAGGGTGGCGTTTCTGTCGAGCTTCGCCCTCGAGTTGCTTTCTTCGCTCGCGACGGCGCTCGTCGCCCTTGTGCTCGGACTGCGCCTGCTCAATGGCTCGCTGGGCCTGTCGACCGCCCTTGCCGTACTGCTCTTGACCCCGGAGGTCTTTCTTCCCCTTCGCCGGTCGGCCGCGCAGTTCCACGCGTCCGCTGACGGAATCGCCGCGGCGACGGATCTGCTGGCGAGCCTGGGAGAACCCCAACACCGTGGTGTGGCGCCGGCGCCCGCCGCTGCGCCCTCCATCGAGATACGTGACGTGGTCCTGACCCACGCTTCGAGGCACGCGACCTCCGATGCCCCGATCAGCGCGACGATCGACGCCGGAAGCCTCGTCAGCGTCGTTGGGCCATCGGGCTCGGGAAAGTCGACGCTGCTGCGCGTGCTCTGCGGGCTCGCAGAACCGAGAAGCGGTTCGGTGCTCGTCGACGGGGTGGACCTGGCGTCGATCGACCTCGGGTCCTGGCAGCGAAGAGTCGCGTGGCTGCCCCAGGATCCGGTGCTGCCCGGCGACACGGTTCGTGGCGTCGTCCAGATGGGCGACGACAGCATCGACGACTCGTCGATCGAGCGCGCGATGAACCAGGTGGGACTCGACCTCGGCCTCGACCGTCCGCTGGGCGAAGGTTCGACCGAGCTCTCAGCGGGCCAGCGCCGCCGACTCGCCCTGGTGCGTTGCATCGTGAGGAACCCCCTCGTGCTGGTGCTTGACGAGCCGACCGCCCACCTCGACGCGCCGAACGCTCGGCTGGTCATCGAGGCGATCACCAAACTCTCCATGACCCGGATAGTCGCGACGCATCGACCCTTCGATGCCGACCAGTCCATCTCGCTCGATGCGGCGGTGACCAATGCCAACTAGGGGAGTGGTCCGCCGCGCGCTGGAGCAGGAGCGTCCGGCAATTCGCCGCGCCCTGTTCGCCGGTCTCGCGGTCACGTTGTCGACGATCGGCTTGAGCGGGACGTCCGCGTGGCTCATCGTCAGGTCGGCGCAGGAGCCGGTGGTGCTCTCGCTGACCGTCCCGATGGGGCTCGTGCAACTCTTCGCGCTCTCCAAGGCCGCCGGTCGCTACCTCGAGAGGACCCAGACGCACCGGGCGGCGCTCGGCGTCATGGGACACGTCCGCGCCTCGGTGGCGCGTCTGCTCGAGCCGCTCGTGCCCTCGGGGCTGGGACCCAACAGCGCCGACGTGGTCGACGCCGTGCTGGGCGACGTCGAACGAGTCCAGGACCTGCTCACCGCCGTGGCGGGCCCGCTGATCACGAGCGCTGTCGCCGGTCTCGTGACGGTCGCGGTCGCGGGCGTCGTTGTCCCGTGGACTGCGCTGATCTTGCTGACGGGGTTGGTGGTGAGCGCGGTGGCGCTGCCGCTGCTGGCGTCGCGCCTCGGCGAGGCCAGCGAGGAAGAGATGGACCGGGTGCGAAGCGAGATCGTCTCGCTCTTCGACCGCATCGCCCAGGGCGGCGACGAGTACGTGATGAGCGGCGCGTCGCTCTCGCTGGAACGCGAACTCAACGCCCTCGAGGACCGATTCGACGGGGCCCTTCATCGTCGAACCGCGATGATGGGGGTGATCGGCGGTCTCACGACCATGGTCTCGGGCCTCTGCGTCATCGGGGTCGTCGCTCTCACGGCGGTCGCGCTTCGCCGCGGCGAGGTGGGAGCGGCGCTCTTGGCGGTCCCGGCGTTGCTGAGCGTCACGGCACTGGAGCTGGTCGGCGGGGTCGCGCCCTCGCTGGTTGGCCTTCGCGGCGACCGGGCAGCCCGGTCGAGACTCGAGGACCTTTCAGACATCGAGGCGCCCGTGAAGGAGCCTGAACTGGCGGGCGCGCTCGACGGGGGCGCCCGCGAACTCGTGGCGAACGGAGTGGGGCGGAGCTTCGAGGGGCATCGAGTGATCTCCAACGTGTCGCTGCAACTGGCCAAGGGCGACGTCGTCGTCCTCGAGGGACCGAGCGGCGGGGGAAAGACGACGCTCGCGCGAGTGCTCGCCAAGTTCCTCGATCCGAGCGAGGGCTCCCTTCGAATCGGGACGTCGCGCTACGAGGACCTCGAATCACGCCAGGTCCGCGAGCTGGTCGGTTTCGTGGACGACGCCCCGCACGTGTTCGCGACCTCGTTCGCCGGGAACCTCCGGATCGCCCGGCCGGGCGCCAGTGACGAGGAGCTCGAGGCCGCCGTCGAGACGTCGGGCCTCACCCAGTTGCTCTCGACCATGCCCCAAGGGCTCGACACCCAGCTGGGTGGGGCCAGCACCGGACTGTCCGGTGGCGAGCAGCGCCGCCTCGGAGTCGCGCGCGAACTCCTGCTCCGTCGTCCGGTCGTCATCTTCGACGAGCCAACCGAGGGCCTCGACGAGGAGACCGCGGCGAACGTCATGGCGTCGATCGTCAACCACTACCGAGACGGAGCGGTGCTCGTCATCTCGCATCGCGACGCGGACCTCGTGAACGCCACCCGGCGGGTGGTCCTTCGCGACGCAGCGCTCGTCGAACAGGCGCACGTACCGGTTCTTTGAAGCCAGGCCTCCCAACGCCGTGCGGAGCCGGGCAAGCCTTGCGGGCGCCAATCCGAAGGTGCGATAAGGTCGGCGGTGCCTCGCGGCAGCGAAGTTGGTGCGATTCCAACGCTGTCCCGCAACTGTAAGTGGCCTTCGATTGAAGACCATGTAGCCAGGTCGCCTGCTGCGAGGAGATTTGAAAGACAGCTCTCGAGGTAAGGAGCGGTCGTTCGGATATCCATCCGTCGCCCACACCACTTCGACGGAAAGGAGATATCCATGTTCAAGTTCCCCCGGTTATTCCTCGCACTCGGCGTGAGTGTTGTGGCGTTGCCCCTGCTCGGTGCACCGATGGCGGGCGCGAGCAGCGTACCCGCGCAGTGCGTCGTCTCGCTTTCGCCCACGGCGAGCGAGACCCTCTTCGCCATCGGCGCGGGTCCCCAGGTCCAAGCGGTCGACTCCGACTCTGACTTTCCGACGTCGGGCCTGCCCGCCAAGCGCATCAACGCCCTCAACCCGAGCGTCGAGGCGGTCATAGGGATCTGCAAGACCTCGGCGTCGCACCCGTCGACGAAGCCGGACCTGGTGATCATCTCCTACGACGCGAACCAGATCAAGGAGAAGTTGACCGGACTCGGCGTCAAAGTCGTGGAGCAGGATGCTCCGTCGAACCTCGCGGGGGCCTACGCAGAGATCACCCAGCTCGGCGCGCTCACCGGCCACGTCAGGAGGGCGGACGACCTCGTGGCGTCGCTGAAGCAGACCGTCAAGGCCGACGTCGCGTCGATGCCCGCGCACCCGAAGAAGAGGGTGACGATCTACTACGAGCTCGATCCCACGTACTACTCGCTCACGAGCGACACGTTCGTCGGCTCGCTCTTGAAGGACCTCGGGGCGCTCAACGTCGCCGACGCGGAGTCCACGAGCGCCGACGCCGGCTATCCGCAGCTGAGCGCCGAGTACATCGCGAGCGCGAACCCGAAGTTGATCCTCCTCGCCGACACCGTGTGCTGCAAGATGACCCCCGCGAAGGTCGCCAAGCGCGCCGGCTTCGCCAAGGTGAACGCCGTCGTCAACGGCCACGTCGTGAACCTGAACGACGACGTCGCGTCACGCTGGGGGCCGCGCCTCGGCATCTTGATGAACGAACTGACCAAAGCGGTGAAGGGCGTGCTGAAGGACCCGAAGGCCTGGAAGTAGCACGGTGGTGGCCAAGCCTCCGACCCGTCGCCGGATGGCGATAGTGGCGACGCTGACCGTCGCGGGTCTCGTCGTCGCCATGGTCTGCGGGATGGTGGTCGGGCCAACGTCCATCGGGACCTGGCGGGTCATCGGCGACGTGTTCAGCCACGTGGGCATCGGCCACAGCACGTTGAGCGGGCTCCAGTCGACGATCATCTGGCAGCTTCGCGCGCCGAGGATGGTCCTCGGGCTGCTCGCCGGGGCGATGCTGTCGGTCGCGGGCGGCACCTACCAGGGCGTCTTTCGAAACCCGCTCGCCGACCCCTACCTGCTCGGCGTCGCCGCCGGCGCCGGGCTCGGGGCCACGTTCGCCATCGTGGGGGCGGGAACGGGCGTCGCGACGCCCACCTGGACACCCCTGCTGGCCTTCCTCGGGGCCATGGTCGCGGTGTCGTGCACGTGGCTGATCGGCGGAAGGGGAATGCGCTCGAACGCCTCGACGCTGATCCTCGCGGGCGTGGCGGTGTCGGCGTTGCTCACGAGCATGCAGACGTTCCTGCAGCAGCAGTCGTCCTCGAACTCGATCGCGCGGGTCTACATATGGCTGCTGGGCTCGCTCGCGAGCGCGAACTGGCACTCGGTGACGATGGTGCTGCCGTACGTGGCGCTGTGCACGCTGATCTGCGTGGCGTCGGGCCGGGCCCTCGACGTGATGAGCGTGGGGGAGGACGAGTCGAGGTCGCTCGGGATCCGCGTGCGTCAGGTTCGCTTCGTCGTGATCGCCGCGTCGTCGCTCGGCACCGCCGCGATCGTCTCGGCGGTCGGGCTCATTGGCTTCGTGGGCATCATCGTGCCCCACATCGTGCGCCTGCTCGTGGGCACCTCGTACCGGCGGATCCTGCCGATCTCGGTCGCGTTCGGCGCGATGTTCCTGGTCTTCGCCGACACCATCGCGCGAACCGTGATGGCCCCCTCGGAGCTACCGTTGGGGGTCGTGACCGCGGTCATCGGCGCGCCGGTGTTCGTCCTGATCCTGAGCCTTCGAAGGCCGGTGGTCCGATGAACGCGGTGGAGATACGTGACCTGACGGTGAAGGCCGGTTCGGCGACGCTGGTGTCGGACGTCACGCTCAACATCGAGTCCGGCACCTGGTGCACGATTGTCGGGCCGAACGGCGCGGGCAAGACCACCCTCGTCGAAACGGTCGCCGGGCTGCGGCGCATCGCGAAAGGCTCGATCGCCATCTCGGGCCACTCGCTCAGTTCGCTCCACGAGCGCGAGCGCGCGCGCCTGGTGTCGCTCGTGCCCCAGCATCCCGAGGTCCCGAGCGGCATGACGGTGCGCGACTACGTGTCGCTCGGGCGCGTCGCGTACCACGGGCTGCTGCGCGCGCCGAGCGCCGGCGACCGTCGCATCGTCGAGACGGTGCTCGAGCGGCTGTCCCTCCTCGAGTTCTGCGATCGCGACGTCGTGACGCTGTCGGGGGGCGAGCGTCAACGCATGGTGCTCGGTCGCGCGCTCGCCCAGTCGACCATGGTGATCGTGCTCGACGAGCCGATCACCGGACTCGACCTGCGCCATCAGATGGAAATCCTGGAGCTCTTGAAGACCGAGGTCCAAGAGTGCGGGCTCACCGTCGTGGCGACGCTGCACGACCTCACGCTCGCGGGCCAGTTCGCGGACCGCCTGGTGCTGCTCGACAAGGGCAACGTCGTGCTCGACGGTGCCGCTCGCGAGGTGGTTCGTAGCCCCGAACTCTCCGAACGGTACGGGATGAACCTGCGCGTCGTCGACGTGGATGGCAGCGACGTGGTCGTTCCCGTTCGACATTGATTGACATTATTTCTCCGTGACCGCGCGGGAGCCGCCGGCGCAGGGTGATTACCCGCTGGTATCGATGAAGTTCACGCCGATGACACGTGAGGCGAGTGCTTCATCGCAAATGCCAGACGGGCGCGACGTTGCTTTCCAATAGACTTGGCAAAAGCAGCGAAGGGAAAGACGTGCGACGCACGCGAATCGTAGCCACCATCGGACCGGCCTCAGACAGCGACGAAGTCCTTTTGGCGCTGGTCAAGGCCGGGGTGGACGTCTTTCGTCTGTCCTTCGCCCACGGCGACATTCCCTCCTGCATCGAGCGGCTGCGTCGCGTGCGGGCCCTCGCTCCGGACTTGGCGATCATGGTCGACATTCCCGGACCGAAGATCCGCGCTGGCTCCTTCGGCACGACTCCCGTCACCCTCACCGTTGGCCACGAGATGGAGCTGTGCGAGGCGTTCGGCGAGACGTCCACCTCCGAGCGGATTACCGTCGAGCGCGTCGATATCCTTTCCCAACTGAAGTCGGGCGACCGCATCCACATCGGTGACGGCGGAGTGTCGCTCCAGGTCATCGCGTCGGGCAAGGTCACCAAAGCGCTGGTCACTTCCGGCGGAGCGGTCATGGGCAAGCCCGGCCTCTCGCTTCCCTCCTCGATCCTCAACGACCGCCTGCCCACCGAGGACGACCGTGCCCGGCTCGAGGCGCTTCGTTCCGAGGAGTTCGAGATCCTCGCGGTCTCGTTCGTCCGCTCGGCCTTCGACGTGGTGTCGGTGCGCACCGTCTTGTCTCGCGACGACGTCATGATGATGGCGAAGATCGAGACCGGCGAAGGCGTCGAGAACCTCGACGAGATCATCGCCGTATCCGACGCCATCATGGTCGCCCGCGGCGACCTCGGGGTGCGCATGCCGATCGAAGAGGTTCCCCACCTGCAGAAGCTCATCGTGCGCCACGGAATCCGCTACGCGCGGCCCGTCGTGGTGGCGACCCAGATGCTCGAGTCGATGACCCACGCGCAGGTGCCAACCCGCGCCGAGGTGACCGACGTCGCGAACGCCGTTCTCGACGGCGCGAGCGCCGTGATGTTGAGCGGTGAAACAGCGATTGGTGACGACCCCGTCGGCACCGTGATCACGATGGACCGCATCGTGAGTCGCGCCGAGGAGTCGTTCGACTACGCCAAGTGGGGATCGTCGCTCGGCGTGCAGCAGATCGTGGGCACCGGCACCCAGTCCACACGGATCACCGCGGCAATCACCGGCGCCGCCTGGCGCGCGGCGATGGAGGAGAAGGCCGTCGCCATCGTGGCGTGCACCCGATCGGGCATGACCGCGAGGGCCATTTCGCGCTTCCGACCGCCGATGCCGATCATCGCGATCACCCCGAGCGAGTCAACGGCGCGCCAGCTGAAGAGCTCCTGGGGTGTCCAGGAAGTCTTCATGTCGCCCTCGACGGACATCGACGAGCTCTGCGACTTCGCCATCGCCCAGATCATGAAGGCGGGCATCGCCCAATCGGGCGACCCCGTCGTGATCATGGCCGGTTCGCAGTCGGGTGGCGCCGCGATCACCGACACCGTTCGAATGGTCATCGTCCCTTGACCCTGGTGGTGTCCGGGTAGTCGAACCCAGGCACACGGCGTAGGACCACGCCTTTCTTGAACTTGATTGAGGCCCTGGTGAGCGATTCTTCGCCAGGATTTCGCGAAGTCCCGTTTCTGGCCACGTCACGCCCCTCATCGAGACGGCGTCTTTGAACACGCTGGCAACGGCGGGCGACTGCGGTGGTTGATGGCGCACTCTCATGCTCATCCAGGAGTAGTTCGACGAAACTCCTGACAACCACTTCACGTCGATCTCCGCGTGGTCGGCGCTTCGGCTCAGTCTAAAATCTCGCATCGAAGGACAAGCCGTCATCCGTTGATTTGGCAGGCATCCTCCAATTAGTTATTCAGAACATCTATTCTCCGTGAGTGGCAAAAGTGGAAAAGGGCACGAATCTTCTGTCGTGTCACTCGGGGGAGATCATGAAGCGTCGAGGACTGCAGGGGCTATCGAAAATCCGCAAGGGCGTAGTGACGAGCTCGCTCGTGACGCTCCTGGCTCTGGGTACGCTTCCCTCATTAGCTGGCGCGGTCACCACGGTGACGTCCGGTACGACCTTGACCAATACGTACAGCTACACGGGTGCTACCGAAACATTCACGGTGCCGGCGAACGTGACACGGCTCACCTTGACCGTCACAGGCGCCGAGGGCGGACGGGGTGGACGAGACTCGTCGGGCACCGCCCCGGCCGGTGGTTACCAGGGAGTGGTGACCGGGACGATTTCGGTGGTCCCGGGTCAGGTCCTGACCATCGGAGTGGGCCAAGGTGGCGCCAACTCGCCTGTTTGGAATAGCTGCTCGACGGGAGCCAACCAGCCAACGGGAGACCCCAGCGATGCGGTGGGCGGGACGAATCCCCTGAGTGGTTACGGGGGAGGAGCCGGCGGAGCGCCGGGCGCTTCAGGTTGCTCCGGCTATGGCGGTTCGGGCGGCGCCGCTTCGGTGGTGGAAATCGGCACGGCAGGCGCTCCCACGAGCGTGGCGACAATTGTGGGGGGCGGCTCGGGCGGCTCGGGTGGCAGCGGGCAGTTCTCCCCGACACTCGGTCAAATCTCGCTTCCAACATTCTTCGCGCGCCCCGACGCGACGACGACGACCGGTGAAGACGGCGAGTCGGTGTACACCGCGTGCCATCAGGTCACCGGTGAGCAGTGTGATGGGGGCGGTGGCGCCGGAGGGGGCGGCGGCGCGCAGGGGGGATCTGCCGGATTCGTGGAGTTTGGATCAGGAACGTCGGACGAATGGTTTGGGCTGGGCGGCAATCCCGGAGAGAACTCGACCGGCGGACTCAGTGGCCTCGGCTCGCAGTACGGCTACTACAGCGACGATAACGCCAACGGTTCAGTCGTGCTGTCGTACTCGACCGGAGCCCCGGGGGCGCCAACTAACGTCAATGGAGCGCCCGGCAATTCGCAGGTGAACGTCTACTGGTCGGCGCCCTCGTCGAGCGGCGACGCGGCCATCAGCAGCTACGCGGTGCAGTATTCGACGAGTCCGTACTCCTCATGGGCCGCCGCGTCAATGTGCACGGGCACGGCAACCTCGTGCACGGTAACCGGTCTCGTCAATGGAACGAACTACGAATTTCGAATCGCCGCGGTGAACTCGATCGGTCAGGGTCTTTACTCGTCCCCGTCAGCCCCCGTTGCCCCGTCGGGCCCTCCGGGTGCCCCGACGATCACGGGTCTGACACCCTCGGACGGATCGCTCTCGGCGTCATTCAACGCGGCGACTTCGGCACTTCCACTACTCGACTATCAGTACTCACTTGACGGAGGAGTCACGTGGGTCTCGGGTGGTGCGACGTCGTCACCTCTGGTCATCAGTGGCCTCACGAACGGGACGGAGTATTCAGTGGAGCTTCGCGGGGTCAACTCGGCCGGCTCCGGCGCCCCCTCATCTCCCGTCACGGGGACCCCGAGCGCCCTTCCGGGCGCTCCGACCATCACGACCATCACACCGGGATCCGACGGCACTTCGCTCACGGTGGCGTTCGTTCCCGGCTACAGCGGCGGCTCAGCCATCACCAGTTATCAGTACGCGACGAGCGTCGGTGCCGGAACCGAGGCGTTTGGCGCGTGGACCACCGCGTCGGGAACCTCGTCACCACTCACCATCACGGGGCTCGCGAATGGCACGACCTATAGCGTCGAGTTGCGGGCACTCAACACAGATGGAGCGGGTCCTGGATCGGTCTACGAAGTGGGCGTCACGCTGACCGCACCCCAAGGGCCATCGATCACGCACATCACGCCGGGTGATTCGACTCTTCAAATCACCTACGCACCGTACACATCGGCGAACGACGGGGGATCGCCGATCTCGGGGATCGACTACTCACTTGACGGCGGCGCAACATGGGTGAACGCAGGCACGCTGTCAGATCCCTTCACCATCTCTTCACTGACCAACGGCACCGCCTACAACGTCATACTCCGGGCGGATAACGGTGTTGGATCGAGCGCCAGTTCGACCCCGGCGTCGGCGACGCCGCGGACGATTCCTGACGCGCCGACGCAGGTCGTGGCGACCGGCGGCCCGTCGTTGGCTCACGTGTCATGGAGCACTCCGGCGAGCAATGGCGGGGCCACGGTATTGAGCTACACCGCGTCAGCGTTTAGCACTTCTTCGGGCGGCAGCGCGATCGCAACATGCACCACGTCGGCCCTGTCCTGCGTTGTCGCGGGACTTACCAACGACACGACGTACTACTTCTCGGTGATCGCCACGAACGCCGCCGGCGCCGGCGCCCCTTCCAACCCGAGAGTCACCGCTGAGCCGGTAGCGCTGCCAGGAGCGCCCACCATTTCCGCCCTCACCGCCGGTAATTCGTACCTTGCGGTGCCGTTCAGCGCCGGGACCCAGGACAGCAACAATCCCGTGACTTCCTACCAGTATTCGACCGACGGCGGAAGTAGTTGGCAGGCCGCCTCGGAGGCGAGCTCGCCAATCACAATCTCGGGCCTGACCAACGGAACGTCGTACACCGTTGAGCTCCGTGCGCTTAGTGCCAGTGGCGCGGGAGCGCCTTCGAACAGTGAAGTGGGAATGCCGTACGCCGCGCCCGACGCCACGTCGAACGCCACGACGAGTTACGTCGCGGGGAGCGGAAACGTGACCGTGAGTTGGCTCGCGCCAAATGACAATGGCGCGGCGATTGCCAGCTACACCGTCACGGCGTTCAGCGCCGCCGTTGGCGGAACTCAAATGTCCACCTGCACGACGTCGAGTCTTAGTTGCACGTTGGGTGGGCTGAGCAATGGAACGACGTACTACATATCAATTCAGTCCGTAAACATCCACTCGCAGTACAGTCTGCGATCGTCGCCCCTCATCCCGGTTGTTCCGGGGGCCTCTTCGACAGTGACGTTGGCTGAGAACCCCGCTTCGTCCACCTTCGGCCAGTCGGTGACGCTCACCGCGACGGTGACGACCGGGGCCAACGGCACCGTCAACTTCCAAGCCGGGGGCGCGACGATTGGTTCGTGTGGGGCTGTAACGGTGTCGTCGGGGAGCGCACAGTGCGTGACGTCGGCACTGGCGGTTGGCACTGACATACTGCAGGCCCAGTACTCGGGAAACTCGACGTACGCGTCATCTACCAGTTCGTCGACAAGTTTCACGGTGGGCGCGGCCAGCCAGGCCGCTCTCTCGATTGCCTCGCTCTCGACGACCTTCGCCCCGAGTCCCCATAATTCCGCGACCTTGGCCACCACGGGCGGCTCAACTTCGGGAGTGGTGACGTACGCTGTGGGGGTTTCGGGCAACTCCGCCGGATGTTCAGTGACCGGATCTCTCCTAACGTATGGCTCATCGGGTAGTTGCTCACTCGTGGCAACCATGGCTGGAAGCGCTGACTACAACCCCGTGTCATCTTCGAGCACATTGTTCACGGTCAACCAGGCGGCGTCCTCCACTTCACTTGGCGCAAACCCTTCCTCATCCACCTTCGGTGAGTCGGTGACGCTTACCGCGACGGTGACGACCGGGGCCACCGGCACCGTCAACTTCGAGGCCGGGGGCGCGACCATTGGATCGTGTGGGGCTGTAACGGTGTCGTCGGGCAGCGCACAGTGCGTGACGACCGCGACACCCGCAGGGTCCGGGGAGTCACTAACGGCCGTCTATTCGGGCGATGGTAATTTCACGACGTCGACGAGCCCCCCACTTTCCTTTGACGTGGGCCAGTCCGTCCAACGCGCACTCACCCTGACTTCACTCTCGGGCGCGTCGGGAACGGATTTGACCCTCACGAGCTCCGGCGGTTCGGGCACCGGAGCGGTTACGTATCTGGTGGCGGATGGAACCGCCGCCTGCGCACAACCCAGTCCCGGAGTCCTGCGCTCGACCGGTCCGGGCACGTGCCTGGTCACCGTGATGAAGGCCGATGACGTGGACTACGCGAGCGCGAGTTCCGTCGTGACAACGGTCGCCCTGTTGGGATCCCAGAGTCTTATGTTCACCTCGTCAGCTCCCCGTGGCGTCGTCGTGGGTGGCACCTACGCGCCGGTTGCCACTTCGAGCGCCGAACTCGGGGTCGTGCTCACCATTGACTCGTCGAGCTCGTCGGTGTGCACTTTGAGCGGGGCGACGGTCACGTTCCGAAGCCCTGGAGTCTGTGTGATCGACGCCAACCAGGCCGGGAATTCGAACTACCTGCCCGCCAGCCAGGTCCAGCAGAATGTTCAGGTTGGCGCCACCGCGAGTGCGACAGTCCCCTCGGCGCCTCTCAATGTCACTGCCAACGCGTCCGGAGGTGGAGTGTTGGTGTCGTGGTCAACTCCCGCTGGTTTGGGGACATCACCGATTGTCGGCTACACCGTCTCCGCGTCACCGGGCAGTGCTACCTGCTCAACCAAAGGGGCAACCAGCTGCACGCTGGTGGGACTTCTCAGCACCACAACGTACACGATCTCGGTTGTCGCCCTCGACAGTGAGGGCAGTTCATTTGCGGGCACCACGACGTTCCCGGCAACAGGAATCCCATCGTCGGTTCCCTCGGCGCCGCTAGGAGTCGACGTATCGATCAACAACCTGAGCGCGGTGGTCACCTGGAATGCTCCATCCTCGGACGGTGGCTCAGAGATTGTCCGCTACGAGGTGGTCGCGTCGCCGGGGAAATTGCACTGCACCACGAACGGCGAGACCAGTTGCACCGTCAAAGGTCTCAATGCCGGACAGACCTACCGCTTCTCGGTCATTGCAATCAATGCGACGGGCTCTTCTGCTCGCGGGGTATCGGGCTCGTCGAGGACCGCAGTTGGTCAGATCGTGGTCACAGCCAGATTCGCCTTCGACTCCTTCGCCCTCACGACCGCTGACAAGCACGCGCTGCAGAGACTGGCCAAGGCCGTGGTCAACTCGAGGATTCGTCGGTTGACTGTGACGGGATACGCCGATAGCGCGGGCAGTCACGTTTTCAACGACGTCCTAAGTGGACAGCGAGCGTACGAAGTGGGTCACTATCTGTTCGCGCAAGTCCACTCGCTGGGTTACAAGACTTTGCAGCTCAATGAGGCTGGAAGAGGAATCCGCAGGGCCGGGCGCAGCAGCGCCGAGGACAGAATCGTCATCATCGAGAACTAGATGTTCTGTTCCCCGACAGGTTGCTGACGTACCTGGCGGGCGTGACGGACCCCCGTGCCGACGTGCACCGGCGCAAGCATGAACACGAACGGTCGGCACCCGGCTGAGAGAGATCGCGCTATGGACGAGAATCGGCGCGACGACGACGACGGCCGGCGCGAGCGCTGCAGTCGGCGGTTGGTGTCTTTGCCCACGGGGCGCCCACGCTGGCGTCGAGCTCACCGAACTTGGCGGGACATAATGGAACGGTGGCCAACTCTCCAAAACTCCTACAAATCTGGCCAATCGATGGTCAGGCCTCCGTCTTGGTGGTGCCCCCGGCAGGAATCGAACCTGCGCACATGGCTTCGGAGGCCAATGCTCTATCCGCTGAGCTACGAGGGCTTCCGAGCCAGCCTACCGGACTAGGTTGCGATGCCCACCTTGGCGCACCACGTCAACTTCTAAGGTGCACGTATGAGCGCTGAACCGATACTCGCCTCGCTGATGCCCGACACCGCGACGCTGCGCGGTGACGACGTCACGATCGGCGGGGTCTCGTTGCGCGATCTCGCCGCGACCTACGGCACGCCGCTGTTCGTCTACGACGAGTCGACGCTGCGTTCGCGCTGCCGCGAGGCGGCGAGCGCCTTTGACGACGGGGTGGCCTTCGCGTCGAAGTCGTTCCTCTGCGGGGCAATGGCCCGTCTGGCCTTCGAAGAGGGCCTCTGCATCGACGTGGCGACCGGGGGCGAGCTCGACATCGTGCTTCGATCCGGAGTCCCCGCGAGCCGGATCATCGTGCACGGCAACAACAAGTCGCACGACGAGCTCGAGCGCGCCCTCGCCGTCGGCGTGCATCGGCTGGTGGTCGACAGCTTCGACGAGATCGAGCGGATCCGCTCGCTGGTCACCCCCAGCGCAACGCTCGACTGCCTGATCCGGGTCACGCCCGGGGTCGAGGCGCACACGCACGAGTTCGTGCGCACCGGCCAAGAGGACACCAAGTTCGGGTTCTCGGTGGCGACCGGCGACGCGCGCAAGGCGATCTCGCTCGTGAGCGAGATCCCTGGGGTCACCCTGCACGGCGTGCACGCGCACATTGGCTCGCAGATCTTCGAGGTCGACGGTTACCTCGAAACGATGAAGATTCTCTGGGACTTCACGAAGGACGACGGCTTCGACGAGCTCTGCATTGGCGGAGGCCTCGGCGTTGCCTACGTTGCGGACGAGCGCGCGCCGTCGATTTCGCAGTGGGCCGCTGCTCTTCGAAGGGCCGCCGAGGAGGTCGGACTCGACGCCAGGATTCGTCTCCTCGCCGAGCCCGGGCGGGCCATCGTGGCCCAGGCGGGCGTGACGCTCTACCGCGTGGGCGCGGTGAAGCCGGTCACCCAGCGCACCTACATGGCCGTCGACGGCGGCATGAGCGACAACCCCCGGCCCGTCCTCTACGGGTCGGGCTACGAGGCGTTCGACGTGGACCACCCGCTCGCGCCGCGCCCCCAGGAGGTGCGCCTCGTGGGCAAGCACTGCGAGAGCGGCGACGTGCTCATCGACGAGGCGTGGCTGCCCAGTGAAACAGGTGTGGGCAGCGTCATCGCGACGCCGGTGACCGGGGCCTACGGCTACTCGATGGCCTCGAACTACAACCGGGTGCCGCGCCCCGCGGTGGTGTTCGTGGGCGACGGGAAAGCCCGCGAAGTGCTTCGACGTGAGACCTTCGACGACCTCGCGTGCCTCGAGGCGTGAAGTTCTCAATATCGTGATTGCGGTTAGCCTTATTCAATGAACACGCCGAAAATTCGCGTCGGAGTCATTGGGGCTGGATTTGTGGGCGGCGCCCTCGTCCAGCTGTTGAGCGATGAATCTCGCCACATTGCCCTGCTCGACGCGGCGACCGCATCGCTCGAGGTCGTCGGCGTCGCGGTGCGCGACGCGCAGAAGCCCCGCGCGGGCATCGATCCGGCCCTTCTCACCACCGACGCCCTGGCGCTCGCCAACCGCGAGGACCTCGACATCCTCGTCGAACTCGTCGGCGGCGTCGAGCCCGCGCGGACCTACATCGAGGCGGCGCTTCGCCGCGGGGTCTCGGTCGTGACGGCGAACAAGGCGCTGATGGCCGAGTGCGGCACCGAGCTCAGCCAGATCGCCCACGAGCACGGCGCGGACCTCTTCTACGAGGCGGCCGTCGGGGGAGGCATCCCGATCCTGCGGGCCCTTCGCACCTCGCTCGCCGGCGAGCGCATCGAGCGCGTGATGGGCATCGTGAACGGCACGACGAACTTCGTCCTCTCGAAGATGACGAGCGAGGGCTGCGACTACGACGTCGCGCTCGCCGAGGCACAGGCCCTCGGCTACGCCGAAGCGGACCCGACCGCCGACGTCGAAGCCTTCGACGCCGCCGCCAAGGTGCAGATCCTCTCGTCCCTGGCGTTCGGAACCGAGCTGAGCGGCGAAGAGATCTACCGCGAGGGCATCACCGGCGTGCGTGCCATCGACGTCGACTTCGCCCGGCGAACCGGCTACGTCATCAAGCTGCTCGGCGTCGCCGAGCGGGTGGGCGAGCACGGCATCTCGCGCCGCGCCCATCCGGCCATGGTCCCGGTGGAGCATCCGCTCGCCTCGGTACACGGCGCGATGAACGCGGTGTTCGTCGAGGGGGCCAAGAGCGGCCCGCTCATGTGGCTCGGGCAAGGCGCGGGCGGCGAACCCACCGCCACGGCCGTGCTCGGCGACGTGCTCCACGCCGCGCGCAACCGCGTCAGCGGCCGCCACGACGTTCCCTTCAGCGTTGACGACCGGCTGGAAAGCGTCAGCGCCGGCGACATCAAGAGCGTCTTCTACATCAGTCTCGACGTGCTGGACGAGCCTGGAGTGCTCGCGAGCGTCGCGGGCATCTTCGGGAACCACGGCGTGTCGATCCAGTCAATGGAGCAGTCGGGCTTCGGCGACGAGGCGCGCCTGTCGTTCCTGACCCACTCGGCTCTCGCGCAGAACGTGCACGCCACGATTGATGATCTGGCCAAGCTGGAGTCGGTCGACTCCGTGGGCGCTTGTTTTCGCGTGATCGATGGAGGCGCCGCATGATTGGTTGGAAGGGTCTGATCAAGGAGTACGCCGAGTGGTTCGACCTCGAAGGGGTGCACGACGTCGTCACACTCCAAGAGGGCCACACGCCGCTGCTCTACGCCGAGCGCCTCTCCGAGCGCGTGGAGGCCGACGTCTGGCTGAAGTGCGAGGGGCTGAACCCCTCGGGCTCGTTCAAGGATCGCGGCATGACGATGGCGATCACCAAGGCGAAGGCCCTGGGAGCCAAGACCGTCATCTGCGGCTCGACCGGCAACACGTCCGCCGCCGCCGCCGCGTACGCCGCGAAGGCCGGCATGGACTGCGTCGTGCTGGTGCCCGAAGGCAAGATCGCGATGGGCAAGCTCGCCCAGGCGATCGTCTACGGCGCCCAGGTGATTCAGATCCGCGGGAACTTCGACCAGGCGCTCAACCTCGCGCGCGAGCTCACCCAGCACCTGCCGATCACCATCGTCAACTCGATCAACCCCGACCGCATCGAGGGCCAGAAGACCGGGGCCTTTGAGATCGTCGACGTGCTCGGCAAGGCCCCCGACATCCTGTCGATCCCCGTCGGGAACGCGGGCAACATCACCGCCTACTGGCGGGGCTTCACGCAGTACCACTTCGCCGGCAACGCGAAGACGCTGCCGCGGATGTGGGGCTTCCAAGCGGCCGGCGCCGCCCCGATCGTGCTCGGACACCCGGTCACGAACCCCGAGACCATCGCCACGGCGATCCGCATCGGCAACCCCGCGAGCTGGGTGCCCGCGCTCGAGGTGATCCACGAGTCGCTGGGCGATATCCGCGCCGTGACTGACGACGAGATCCTCGACGCCTACCGATACGTGGCGCGTTACGAGTCGATCTTCTGCGAGCCCGCGTCGGCCGCGTCGGTCGCCGGGATCCTGAAATTCGGCGTTCCGAAGGGCTCGACGGTCGTCTGCGTGCTGACGGGCAATGGTCTCAAGGACCCCGACACCGCGGTGGACACGAGCGAGAAGCCCGTGGTCGTCGACGCCACGCTGAAGGCCCTTCTCGGGGAACTTTCCTAGGAATCGCGAGGGTGCTTGCGTTCGTTCGAACGTCGGCTACACTTCTAATTGTCGTACGCGTCCGGCCTCTCGCCGACGTGCGGAACTCTTCCTAACTCGACATCTCTTGTTTTTCTTCTCCGTTCTACTGAACTTCTGCGAGCGGTGAGAAAGGAACACCAATGGCTGCAAAGCCCACCCCAGACCGTTCAGATCTCGAGTCGAAGACTCGCGAAGATCTCCAAACAATCGCCAAAGTGAAGGGCGTGGAAGTATCCACGCGCGCGAGCAAGGCCGCACTCATTGAGTCGATCATGGGCGACGTACCCTCGTCCAAGCCGAGCGCCTCGTCCGCGTCGAGCGACCAGCCGAGCACCCGGTCCGTTCGCTCGCGGCGCACGGTGGCGACCCCCGAGGATGACTTCGAAGCCCTGCTCGGCGAGTTCGTCCCGGACGCCAAGTCGAACGGTAAGTCGAACGGCAAGGATGACGCCTCGAGCGTCACCGGCTCCGCGTTGGCTGAGGCCGCGCCCGATTCCAGCGATGCCCCCGTCGAGCGCCAGGCCCCCGTCGAGCGCCAGGCTCGCCAGAACAACCAAGGCAACCAGAACAACCAAGGTAATCAGGGCAACCAGACCCGCGAGCGCCAGCCCCGCGACTTCTCGAACGAGCCCGGCGGACGCAATCGTCGCAACCGTCGCAACCGCCCGACCGGCCGCGAGCGCTTCGGCGGTGAAGCGATGCCCAACGCCGACCAGCCCTACGCGGGCGAGCTCGTCGAGGTGGAGGGTCTGCTCGACCTTCGCGACGACGGCTACGGCTTCTTGCGCACGAAGAGCTTCCACCCGTCGCCCAACGACGTCTACGTCTCGATCAACCAGGTTCGTCGCTACCACCTGCGCAAGGGCGACGCAATCGTTGGCGGATTCCGTCCGGCGGCGTCGAACGAGAAGTACCCGGCGCTGCTCCGTGTCGACAGCGTCGCCGGAGTCGACCCCGAGGTCGCGCGTCTGCGGCCGCGTTTCGAGGACCTCACGCCGTTGTTCCCCGACGAGAAGCTGAAGATGGAGACTCCCGCGGGAAAGACCGACCTCACGCCGCGCATCGTGGACCTCCTGGCGCCCATCGGAAAGGGTCAGCGCGGACTCATCGTGTCGCCGCCCAAGGCCGGCAAGACCACGGTCATGAAGCAGATCGCGCAGTCCATCGAGGAGAACAACCCCGAAGTGCACCTGATGGTGCTTCTGGTCGACGAGCGTCCCGAGGAAGTGACCGACATGCGCCGGAGCGTGCGCGGCGAAGTGATCGCCTCGACCTTCGACCGACCCGCCGAGGAGCACACCCACGTCGCCGAGCTCTGCATCGAGCGCGCCAAGCGCCTCGTCGAGCAGGGCCGTGACGTCGTCATCATCCTCGACGGCATCACACGCCTCGCGCGTGCCTACAACCTCGCCGCCCCGGCGACCGGACGCATCATGTCCGGCGGCGTCGACTCGGGAGCGCTCTACCCGCCGAAGAAGTTCTTTGGCGCCGCGCGAAACATCGAAGAAGGCGGCTCGCTGACCATCCTCGCGAGCGCGCTCGTCGAGACCGGATCCAAGATGGACGAGGTCATTTTCGAGGAGTTCAAGGGNNAGGGCACCGGCAACATGGAGCTGAAGCTCGACCGCCGGCTCGCCGAGCGTCGCCTCTACCCGGCGATCGACGTCAACGCCTCGTCGACCCGTCACGAGGAGCTGCTCTTCAGCCGCGACGCCCTGCCCCAGGTTTGGAAGCTGCGCCGCGTGCTGAACGGCCTGGCGTCCGAGGGCCGCGAGGCCGCTGGACTCGAGCTCTTGATCGACAAACTCAAGTCCACACGCAGTAATGACGAGTTCCTGGCCGAGATCGCCGGGGGCCCCGCTCCGACCAGTTGATTTTCCTGTAAACTTGACCTTCGCAACAAGGAGCACTCATGAAGCCAGATATTCACCCCAAGTACGGCGAGGCAACCGTCACCTGCTCGTGCGGCAACACCTTCACGACCGAGTCGACCAAGGCCGTCATGACCGTTGAGCTTTGCAACGAGTGCCACCCCTTCTTCACCGGTAAGCAGAAGCTGGTCGACACCGGTGGACGTGTCGAGCGTTTCCAGCGTCGCTACGCGCAAAAGACCAACAAGGCGCGCGCTCCCAAGGCGTAAGCCTCCGAGCGCTCACCAACCTTCGTGCGCTCTGTTGACGAGACCCTGAACGTTCTTCAGGACGAACTCCACTCCGTCGAAGCGGCCCTCGCCGAGCCCGACGTCGCGAGCGATCTCACGCGCCTGCGTGACCTGTCGCGCCGCCACAAGGAGCTCGCCGAGATCAACCACGCCTGGCAGGAGCTGAAGGCCGCCCAGGAAGACCTCGCCACCGCGAAGGAGATGTTCAACGGCACGAGCGGCGACGACCGCGAGCAGTGGCGCGAGGAGATGAACATCGCCGAGGCGCTGCTCCCCGACCTGGAGATGAAGCTCGAGACGCTGCTGCTTCCGCGCGATCCCAACGTAGGCCGCAACGTCATCCTCGAGATTCGCGGCGCCGAGGGCGGGGAGGAGGCGAATCTGTTCGCCAGCGACCTCGCCGAGATGTACCGGCGCTACGCGGCGCTTCGCGGATGGAAGCTTGAAGTCGTCGAGGAGCGACAGTCTGAGCAGGGCGGCCTCGACGAAGCGACGTACCTCATCAAGGGCGAGGACGCGTGGGCCCGACTCGAGCACGAGGCCGGCGTGCACCGCGTGCAGCGCGTGCCGACGACCGAGGCGAAGGGCCGCGTGCACACGTCCTCAGCGACGGTGTCGGTGCTGCCCGAAGCCGAAGAGGTCGACGTCGCGATCGATCCGAGCGACCTGAAGATTGACGTCTACCGTTCATCGGGTCCCGGGGGCCAGAGCGTCAATACGACCGACTCGGCCGTTCGCATCACTCACTTGCCGACCGGCATCGTCGTGTCGATGCAGGACGAGAAGAGCCAGATTCAGAATCGCGCTAAGGCGCTGATCGTCCTTCGCTCGCGCCTGCTGAAGGCCGCCCAGGACGCCCAGGCGAACGAGCTGGGCGACCTGAAGCGCTCGCAGCTCGGCAGCGGCGGACGCAGCGAGAAGATCCGCACGTACAACTTCAAAGAGAACCGCGTCACCGATCACCGGATCAACATGACGACGTACACCCTCGACGCCGTGCTCAACGGCTACCTCGATCCGTACGTCGACGCGTTGCTGGCCGATAAGCGCGCCCGCCAATTGGCCGAGAGTGACGGGCGTTAACAGCGACCTCGTCGCCGAGCTCGTCGCGTGGGGCATCGACCGTCGCGAAGCTCGTTGGTTGGTGGAGGAGTTCGTCCTCGGAGGCGACCCCGACTCCGTTCCCGCCCTCAAGGCCGCCGCCCGACGTCGTCTCGACGGTGAGCCGCTGCAGTACATCATCGGGCACTGGCCCTTTCGTTCACTCGACCTCGACGTCGATCCCCGGGTCCTGATACCTCGCCCGGAGACCGAAGAGCTGGTCGGCGTGGCGCTCATCGAACTCGCCAAGATGGGCGTGGTCGCTCCGGCGATCATGGATCTGGGCTGCGGATCGGGCGCCATCGGGCTGGCGCTCTTGGCAGAACTGAGGGAACGCGGGGTCGCCGCCACGCTCGTGGCCGTTGACGAGTCCCTCGATTCCCTGGTGATCGCCCGGCGAAACGCGCTCAAGCACCAGCTGCACGCCGTCTCGTTCGTGCACTCGTCGTGGTTCGACGACGTGGACGCTTCGCTGAAGGGGCACATCGACCTCATCGTGGCGAACCCGCCCTACGTCGGGGGTGAGGAGTTCGCCGGTCTCGATGCGGTGCTCGCCCACGAGCCCCACGGCGCGATCGTTGCCCCCGACGCGCAGGGCGTTGCCGGATTCGCCGATCTCGCGATCATCATCCGCGAGGCGCCCCTTTGGTTGTCGACGCACGGCGTGCTGGTCTGCGAACACGCGAACACCCAGCGCGACGCGGTCGTGACCGGCGCGCTCGAAGCGGGGTTCGCGTCCGTCGAGGACCTCGACGACCTGGCGGGCCATCCGCGAATCATGGTGGCGCGGCGCTGATGGTCGACGTGATCGACCCCGACGAGGCCGTGACGCTCTTGTTGATGGGCAAGGTGGTGGCCGTGCCGACCGATACCGTCTACGGGGTCGCGGCGTCATTGGCCCACCCGTCGGGGGTCGCCGCGCTCTTCACGCTGAAGGGGCGCCCGAGCTCGTTGGCGTTGCCGGTGCTCGTCAATTCGGTTGAGCAGATCGAGGCCCACGGAGTCGTGTGGCCCCAGCAGGCCCGTCAATTGGCGAGGGCGTTCTGGCCCGGCGCGGTCACCATCGTGGTGCCGGTTCCCCCGAAGATCGCGAATCTGGTGGGCAGCACGTCTCAAAACGCGGGCTTCCGTATTCCGAACGACGCGCCCCTGCGCAGCCTGCTTTCGCGCAGCGGTGCTCTCTGCGTGACCAGCGCCAACGAGCATGGAGCGCCGCCGTGCCAGAGCGCGGCCCAGGTCCAGGGCGCCTTCGCCGATCGTGACGAGCTCGCCGGCGTGGTCGACGGGGGCGAACGCGGCGGTCGGGTATCCACGGTGGTGGAGCTCAACGATCACTCGTGGCGGATCGTGCGCGAAGGGGCGATCGGCGCGGCGGAGATCTCGGCGGTTCTGGGTCGCGCCGGGCCCCATCGTCGCTGACGAGGCGGTGGAGGAACAGGTCTTCTCATCCGCTTGGCGCGGGGATCCGTAGCTCCCACCCGCGGACCCGAGACCGTAGGTTGTTGGAGTGGCGAGCGTCCGGGAGAAGGCGGCGCGAGGAGGCGGCGTGTTTCACGATATTGACCCGGCCATCCAAGCGGTCATGGATCGTTTGGAGGCGATCGATGCGCGGGATCGCACCGACGGCACCGCGAGGATGGACCGACTGCGCCAGGTTCCTCGAGAGACCGGTCAGTTTCTCTCGTTGATTGCGGCTTCAGCTCTCGAGGGCCAGTGGATTGAGATCGGCACCAGCGCCGGCTACTCGGCTCTGTGGATAGCCCTCGCCGCCCGTGAGCGCAACCGGATGCTCACCACGTACGAGGTTCTCGCAACCAAGGCCGCCCTGGCGCGCGAGACGTTCCGCGATGCGGGCGTCGGGGACGTCGTCACGCTGGTCGAAGGAGACTTCCTCGCCGCCGCGCAGAGCCTTGAGGACATCGCGTTCTGTTTTCTCGACGCGGAGAAGGAGATGTACGCGGCCTGCTACGAGGTCGTCGTCCCGCGCCTCGTTCCCGGAGGTTGGCTCGTGGCCGACAACGCCATCAACCATCGCGAGACGTTGCAGCCGATGATCGACGTGGCCCTCAAGGATCCGCGGGTCTCCGCGCTGGTCGTCCCGATCGGCAAGGGCGAACTCGTGTGTCGCAAGCGTTGAGCCAATCCGCAACGGTCGGTTCGGTCGCGTGATCAGCTCGGTGTCGGCGGGGCATGCGCGAAGGGCATCGATGCCGCATTCGCCGCCCTCGGGCTCTTGCAGGTTCAGTCAATCAGGCGCGCCGGGGATTCGCTGGACCCACGACGCCTTGCGCTTCTCCAGGAAGGCCGTCATGCCTTCGCGGGCCTCGTCGCTGGCGAACAGGCCCGCCGACAGTTTCGTCGTCCAGGCGAAGGCTTCGTCCACGGGCATCGACGGCACGGCGGCGGTCAACTTCTTGGCCGCCGCCAGAGCGTTCGGTTCGCCCGCGAGCAGGTCGTTCAGAATGGCGGTGATCTCCGCGTCGATTTCGTCACCCGAGCTGACCTCGTTGATGAGTCCCATGCGGGCCGCCTCGCCGGCGGGAAACCGGTTTCCGCGCAGGAAGGCTGATCGGGCGTCGGCGAGGCGCATCTTCGGCAGGCACACCACCGAGATCATCGCGGGGGCGACCCCGATGCGGACTTCGGTGAAGCCGAACAGCGCCGTGTCGACGGCGACCGAGATGTCCATCACCGCGGCGAGCCCCACGCCCCCGGCGACGCAGTGCCCGTTGATGCGCCCGACAAAGGGCAGCGGCGAGTGGCGAATGCGCTCGAACAGTTCGCTCAGTTCGATGGTGCGCGCCTCGCGGCCGGTGGTCTGATCCGACGATTGTTCGGTGAGATTCGCGCCGGCGCAGAAAACCCCGCCCCGGTTCGTCACCACCACGACGCGGACGTCGGGGTCTTGCTCGGCGAGATCGATGGCTTCGACGAATTCGCCGAGCAGCTCGCGGCTGAGCGCGTTGCGTCGCTCTTCGTCGGCGAGGGTGAGCGTCATGACGCCGCTCGCGGTTGCCGTCACGATCAACGCCATCAGGCCCCCCGGGGCTCGGGACCGGTCGTCGGGCCTCCGGCGAAAGCCTGGGCCCGCAGGAGCCAGTGGCGCCCGAGTTCGCCGGCCTTGAGCGAGGTGTCGTCAACGTGGCGGCGTTGGGTCACCACGAGGCAGAACTCCTCGGCTGAACCGATGACCGTGTCGTCGGCATTCTCGGGTCCCCAGATCCATCGATGGCCCGAGGGGCTCAGGAGTTCGAGACGCACCTCGCCCGCGGGAGGCTCCTCGCCGCGCACCGTGTACGACCACTTCCTCGTGATGTAGCCCAACTGGGCGATGTGGCGGAGCCGGTCGGTCGCGGGAAGCTTCATGCCGAGGGCGCCGGCGACGTCGGTACCGTGGGCCCAGACCTCCATGAGGCGCGCGGTGAGAAACGACTTGGCCCCCATGGACGGCCCGTACCAGGCGATACGGGTGTCGTCGCGGAGCGTCTCGGCGGCGCGCGCGAGCGCGGCGCGACCCCGTCGCCAGGCGGCGAGTCGTTCGCTCGGCGCCAGCTGTCGAAACGCTCCGAGCGTGTACTCGTCAACGCCCTTTGACACCGACCCTTCGTAGAGCTCGTTGACCCCGGCGCGAAAGGCTTCGGGGTCGGTGATCGCGGTGGTTGCGGCGGCGTCGAAGAACGCGAGGTGTCCGATCTGGTCCGTCACGTTCCATCCGGGGCTGGGCGTGGCGAGCAGCCACTGGTCGTCGGCGATGTTGGCGACGAGACCGTCCAACGCCTCCTGCTGGGCGACGAGGTCCGCGCGGATCTCGTCGAGGCCGCTCATGACGGGCCCAACAGCGACGTGGGGATCTCGACGACGCGGCTGCGCAGCCATTCACCGAGGCCCTTGGCCTGGGCGTCCTGGCGGGTGGAGGCGGCGACGCCTTCCTCCAGGAGATCGTGGACGACGAAGTTGAGTGAGCGCAGTGCCGGCAGCCGGTAGCGGTCTATCGCCAGGGACGCCGTCTCGGGCAGTAGTCGGCGGATCTCCTCGACGCTCAGGAACTGGTCCAACCAGGCCCACGCCTCGTCGCTGCGCGCGAAGATCCCGACGTTGGCGTTGCCGCCCTTGTCGCCCGACCGGGCTCCGAAGAGCCGGCCCAGGGGCGCAGGTGTCGTCTCGCCCGCGGGAGCCTTCGCGATGGGCCCGGGCTCGGGCGTGACGTCCGTCACGCCCTTGGGCGCCACCGAATCGACGACGCTTCTCGCGCCGTCGCTCACGACGACGTACTGGGGCACGAGGTCGGCGGGAACCACGGCCGGCCGGTAGACCCCGAAGGGCGAGCCCGCGGAGGGGCTCGCTCCGACCATGAAGAATCCTGGAACGGTGGCGAGGGCGATCTCCACGGCGGCGTCGGCGAGGGCCCGTCCGACCTTTCGCTCGTCGTGGTCCTTCAGGGAGATACGCCACAGGGCCACCGCCTCCTCGTTCGTCGGCGGGTCCGGCTTGTCGGTGCGGATCAGCCTGGTGGTCACGCTCTCGAAATCCTCGCGGCGGTACGGGCACGCCGCCCAGAAGGCGTCCTCCACGAGGCGGGCCTTCGCCTCGATATCGAGACCCGTGAGGGCCACGCTGAGGTCCTTGCGGAAACCGCCGATCTCGTTCATGGCGACCTTCAGCGTCGCGGGGGGCGCCTCGCCCTTGGTGCCGCTGATCCGCACGCGGTCCTTGGCGACCTGGTCGAGGCGGATCGTGTCGAAGCGCGCCGAGACGTCCGGGCCCAGGTAGGTGGGGCTCGCGATCTCGTAGAGCAGCTGCGAGGTCACCGTGCCGATCGAGACCTCGCCGCCGGTGTGGTCGTGCTTGCCGACGACCGACGAGCCGTCCTCGGCGATCTCCACCCACGGAAAGCCCACGCGGGTCATGCCGGGTACCTCGGTGAAGAACGAGTAGTTGCCGCCGGTCACCTGGGCCCCGCACTCGATGACGTGCCCGGCGACGACGGCGCCGGCGAGCGCGTCCCAGTCGTCGCGCGACCATCCGTGGTGCCACGCGGCGGGTCCGCACACCACCGCGGCGTCGGTCACGCGCCCGGTGATGACGATGTCGGCGCCCATGTTCAGCGCCTCGACGATCCCGAAGCAGCCCAGGTACGCGTTGGCGGTGATGAAGCGCGAGATGTCGCCCACGGCTTCGCCGGTCTCGAAGTGCGCGAGGTCGACGCCGGCCGCCTGCAGCTCGCCGAGTCGCGGCAGGAGGTCGTCGCCGTTCACGTAGGCAATGACGGGCGAGAGGCCGAGCTTGGCGGCAACCTGGGCCACGGCCTCGGCGCAGTGGTCGGGGTCGAGGCCGCCGGCGTTCGACACCACTTTGATCCCCTTGTCGAGGCAGGTCCCCATGACCTGCTCCATCTGGGTCACGAAGCTCCGGGCGTAGCCGCCGCCGGGATGCTTCGCCTGCGTTCTCGCGAGGATCAGCATCGTCAGTTCGGCGAGCCAGTCACCGGTCAGCACGTCGATGGGGCCGCCCTCGACCATCTCCTTCGCCGCCGAAAGTCGATCGCCGTAGAAGCCGGAGCAGTTGGCAATGCGCAGGGGGTTCGCCACGATCAGTCCTCGTCCTCGTCGGTGCCTTCGCCGTCGGCCTCGATCGTGAGCAGCACCGCGCCGCCGTCGACCTGCTGGGTCTTCGCGACGAGGACCTCGCCCACGGTGCCCGCGGTGGGGGCGGTGATGACGTGCTCCATCTTCATGGCTTCCATGACGACCAGCGTCTCGCCGGCTTCGACGTGCTGGCCGACCGACACGCGCACGTCGATGATGACGCCGGGCATCGGCGCGCTGAGCCCGCCGAGCGCCGCCGCGCCGCCCGGTACGACGAAGAGCGGCGCGATCTCGAACCTCGCCGTGCCGTGCGGCGTCTGGACGAAGAGCAGTTCGCCAGCGCGCGTGACGCGCGACGTCGCTCGTCGCCCGTTCACCTCGACGTCGATCTCGCGGTCGCTCCAACGGTGCACGCGCGCGTGTCCGTGGTCGCCGACGCTGAACGAGCCGTCGCGGCGAGCGTTGTAAGTGACCTCGACGGGCTCGTCGTTCCAGCGCAGGGTCACCCGCTGGCGGGGCAGGCGCGCGTTGCGCCATCCGCTCGGGACGTTCTGAAGCACGGGGGTCGCGCAGCGGTTCTGGCCCTGCAGCCACAGCGCGCCGGCGGTCGCGGCCCAGTCCAGCTCGTCGGCGCCCATGGCCAGGACGCGCGCTGGCTGGTGGCGCTCGATGAAGCTCGTCGTGGTGTCGCCCGCGAGGAAACCCTCGTGGCGCAGCGTGGCGGCGAGGAAGTCACGGTTGGTGGCGACGCCGCCCAGGTGCAGGCGCTCGAGCGCGAGGGCCAGCGTCGAGGCCGCTTCGAGGCGAGTCGGCGCGTGGGCGATCACCTTGGCGAGCAGCGGGTCGAACGAGACGGTGACGACCGAACCCTGCTCGACGCCGGACTCCCAGCGCACCCAGGGATCGAACGCGGATTCGAAGGCCACGAGCGTTCCGGTCGCGGGCAGGAATCCGGCGCTCGGGTCCTCCGCGCAGAGGCGGACCTCGATGGCGTGACCGTCGAACTCGACGTCGTCCTGCTCGTAGCCGAGCGGCTCTCCCACGGCGACGCGCAGCTGCTCGCGCACCAGGTCGATTCCCGTGACCGCTTCGGTGACGGGATGTTCGACTTGGAGACGGGCGTTGACCTCGAGAAAGTAGAAGTCGCGGGTGTCGTCGTCAACCAGGAACTCGACGGTTCCCGCCGAGTGGTAGCCAATGGCCCTCGCCAACTCGAGCGCCGCGGCGCCCATGGCCGCGCGCATCGCTTCGTCGACGGCCGGCGATGGCGACTCCTCCACCAACTTCTGGTGGCGGCGCTGAATCGAGCACTCGCGCTCGCCCAGGTGGATCAGGTTCCCGTAGTGGTCGCCCAGGATCTGGATCTCCACGTGGCGCGAGGCGGCGACGTAACGCTCGAGAAAGACCCGGTCATCGCCGAAACCGCTCAGCGCCTCTCGACGCGCCGCCGCCACAGCTTCTTCGAGATGCTCGGCGTCGTGGACAATGCGCATTCCCTTGCCGCCGCCGCCCGCGGCGGCTTTCACCATGAGCGGGTACCCGATGCTCCGTGCGTCCGAGGGATCCTCGCTCGAGGGAAGTGTGGGCACCCCGGCGCTGCGCGCCATCTCCTTCGCGGCGAGCTTGTCGCCCACGGCGGCGATGACGCTGGGCGAAGGTCCGATCCATATGAGCCCGGCCGCTTGGACCTGGGCGGCGAACTCCGCGTTCTCCGAGAGGAAGCCGTAGCCGGGGTGTATGGCCTCGGCCCCGGTCAGCCTCGCGGCGTCGAGGATGGCGGCGCCGTCGAGGTAACCCGTCGAGAGGCGCACCGCCTCATCGCAGTCGCCAATGAACGGGGCGCTGGCGTCCGCGTCGACGTAGACGCCGACGGACCTGATGCCCATCTCGTTGGCGCCTCGAACGATGCGACGGGCGATCTCGCCGCGATTGGCGATCAGGAGGGTGGAGAACATCACAGTCGAAACACCCCGTAGCTCGTCGAGCCCTCGATGGGCCGGCTGCGAACGACCGAGAGGCACATGCCGAGGACGGTGCGGGTGTCGCGCGGGTCGATGATGCCGTCATCGCTGATGGCACCGGTCGCGGCGAGCGCGAGCGAGCCCCTCTCCTGGGCCTCCTCGACCATCTCGACGATCTTGCGGTCCTCCTCTTCGTCGAATTCGACTCCGTGGCGCGCCGCTTGGCCCCGGCGGACCTGGGACATGACGCCGGCGATCTGCTTGGGTCCCATCACCGCGACCTTCGCGGTGGGCCAGAGGAAGGTGAAGCGGTTCCCGAAGGCGCGGCCCGACATCCCGTAGGTGCCCGCCCCGTAGGAGGAGCCGACGATCACCGTGAGATGGGGCACCGTCGAGTTGGTCACCGCGTTCAGCATCTGCGAGCCCTTCTTGATGATGCCCTCGGCCTCGGCGTCCTTGCCGACCATGTAGCCGGTGATGTTCTGCAGGAACACGAGCGGGACGTCGATCTGGTTGCAGAGTTGGATGAACTGCCCGGCCTTCTCCGCGGCGTGCGGGTAGATCACGCCGTTGTTGCCGAGTATCCCGACCGGGTAGCCGTGCACGGACGCCCAGCCGCAGATCAGCGTGTTGCCGTATCGGGCCTTGAACTCCTCGAAGCGCGAGCCGTCGACCACCCGGGCGATGATGTCACGCACGTCGACGGCTTGGCGAAGGTCGCGGCTCACGATACCGAGCAGCTGGTCGGTATCGTAGACCGGCTCGTCGCTGGCGAGCGACGGCGCGGGACCGTGCTTCCTCCAGTTGAGGTGCGACACGACCTCGCGGCACATGCGGATCGCATCCATCTCGTCCTCGGCGAAGTAGTCGCCCAGGCCCGAGACCTCCGCGTGCATCTGGGCCCCGCCGAGGGTCTCGTCGTCGGACTCTTCACCGGTCGCCATCTTCACGAGCGGCGGGCCGGCGAGGAAGATCTTCGACTGGTGTTTCACGACGATGTTGTAGTCCGAGAGGCCCGGCTGGTAGGCCCCGCCCGCAGTCGACGAGCCAAAGACCACGCACACGGTCGGCACGCGCATCTTCGAGAGTTCTATGAGGTCGTAGAAGAACCGGCCGCTCTCGGCGAAGTGGCTGGTGTGCATGCGTCCGCCTCCGCCGCCGCCGACGCGCAGGTCGGCCCCCGCGGACTCGACGAAGCTCACGTAGGGGATCTGATTGTCGCGCGCGATCTCGAGCGCCCGGGCCCATTTCTTCGCTGAATAGGCGGTCAACGCCCCGCCGAGCACCGTGGGGTCGTTGGCCATCACCACGCACTCGGTGCCGGCGATCACGCCGATGCCCACGATCATGCCCCCGCCCAGGGTGTAGTCCGAGTCGTAGCCCGCCAGCGCGGAAATCTCCAGGAAGGGAGAGTCGGGATCGAGGACGGCGGCGATGCGTTCGCGCACCGGGAGCTTGCCCCGGGACCTCAACCGGTCCATGGCCTTTTCGCCGCCGCCGGCCTCGGCCCGATCGAGGAGCCCGTCGATGATCGTCAACTGCTCGAGCATGTCCTCGCGGTTCTTCTGAAACTGTTCTGAGGAGGTGTCGAGGGCCGAGGAGAGGGGAGGCGCGAGCAGGACTTGCTTCATGTGCCGATACTAGTTACCGGCGAGTTAAGGATTCGTGCCGCGAGAGCGGGTGCCCGCCACCCAGTCGCCGGTCATGTCGTCGCGCTCGGGTGATCGTGGAACCGACCCGGGTCCATCCGAAGTTCGCGAGCGTCAACCCCGGTGTCGCGGGCTCTCGCACCTTGGCTCTCGCAAGTACGACCAGTAGGGTGGTGCTAATGCGCATTGCCCTTGGATCCGATCACGCGGGGTACGACCTCAAGGATTTGCTGGCGTCGACGCTTCTCGAATGGGGCTACGAGGTCCTCGATCTCGGCGCGGAAAACGCGCAGGACTCCGTCGACTATCCGGACTTCGGAGAAGCGGTGGGACGCGCGGTGAGTTCGGGGAAAGCGGACCTGGGCGTGGCGGTCTGCGGTTCGGGCATCGGCATCTCCATCGCCGCGAACAAAGTGCCAGGTATCCGCGCCGCGCTGGTGCACGACGTGACCTCGGCCCGCCTCGCGCGCGAGCACAACCACGCCAACGTGCTCTGCCTTGGCGCGCGCCTCGTCGGCACGTCGGTCGCCGTCGACGCCCTTGAAGCATGGCTGAAGGCCACGCCGGGCGATGGCCGGCACCTCGGTCGAATAGAGAAGCTGTTCCTGCTCGACGAGCACGTCGACGATTAAGCAAGAAAGGTTCCTACCACCGTGGGTTCTTCACCATTTGACAGCTGGATCACCAACGATGAGGAGGTCACGTCGCTGCTTCGCCAAGAGTGGGAGCGCCAGACCTCGACCCTGCAGCTGATCGCGAGCGAGAACTTCGCGTCGCCTGCGGTCATGGCGGCGACCGGCTCGATACTCACGAACAAGTACGCCGAGGGCTATCCCGGCAGGCGCTACTACGGAGGAAACCAGATCGTCGACGAGGTCGAGGACCTCGCGCGTCGGCGCCTGACCGCGCTCTTCGGTGCCGACCACGCGAACGTACAGCCCCACAGCGGCGCCAACGCCAACGTGGCGGTCTACCAGGCCCTGCTGAACGTCGGCGACACGATCCTCGCGATGCGTCTCGACCAGGGGGGTCACCTCACGCACGGCTCGCCCGCGTCGATGACGTCGAAGATCTGGAACTTCGTCTCCTACGGGGTGACGCCGCGCTGTGACGACCCGGCGACGCCGGGCGAGTTGATCGACTTCGACAACGTGCGCGACCTGGCGCTGGCGCACCGGCCCAAACTCATCGTCGCCGGAGCGACCGCGTACGCGCGTCGCATCGACCCCGCGCCGTTCCGCGAGATCGCCGACGAGGTCGGCGCCCTGTTGATGTTCGACTCGGCGCACGTCGCCGGTCTCATCGCCGGTGGATCGCATCCGAACCCCGTTCCCTACGCCGACGTCGTCACGTTCACCACGCACAAGACGCTGCGCGGTCCCCGAGGCGGCGCGATCATCTGCCGCGAAGAGCACGCGAAGAAGATCGACTCGGCGGTCTTTCCTGGTCAGCAGGGTGGTCCGCTGGAGCACGCCATCGCCGCGAAGGCCGTGTCGTTCAAGGAAGCCGCCCAGCCCAGCTTCTCGGTGTACACCGACCGGATCGTGAAGAACGCGGTGGCCTTCGCGGCGGCGCTGGCGAGCGAGGGGTTCCGCATCGTGTCGGGCGGCACGGAGAACCACATGGTGCTGCTCGACCTCAACGAGTTCGACGCCGAGCTCACTGGAAAAGTCGCCCAGGAGGCGTTGGACCGCGCGGGCATCACCACCAACCGCAACACGATCCCCGACGATCCCCGCAGCCCCTTCATCACGTCGGGCCTGCGCGTGGGAACAGCCGCCGAGACCACGGCCGGACTGAAGGAGGCGGAGTTCGTCACGGTCGCGGCGCTGATGGCCCGCGCGCTTCGCCAGCGCGACGACGACGCGGCCCTGCTGGCGGTGCGAAGCGAGGTCGGCGAACTCTGCGCGAACTTCAACCCCTACGCGAACTTCGCGAAGTAGCCCATGCGCGGCATCGGTTCCTACGCCGTCGTGCTCCTCGTCGGAGCACTGGTGACGTTGGTGGCGAATGGACCGGCGAGAAGAATCTCGATGCGCATTGGCTACACCGCCCAGCCCGATGTGCGAAAGGTCCACAAGACGGTGACCCCCTACGGGGGTGGGGCCGCGATGCTCGTGGGCTTCTGCATCGCGCTGCTCGCCGCCTTCCTGATCCCGTCGCTTCGAACGATCATCACCTCCTCGCACGAGATGCTCGGCGTGCTGCTCGCGACGGGCGTGATCTTCGTCGTCGGCGTCATCGACGACTTCCGGGAGATGAGCGCCCCGGGTAAGGTCGCCGGACAGTTCCTCGCCGCCTCGATCCTCTACTTCAGCGGATGCACGATGTACCAGCTGAAGCTGCCGTTCGCAGGCTTCGTGGTGCTCGGGCCCTCGATGCTGCCGATCATCACCGCCATATGGGTCTTCACGCTGTCCAACGCCGTGAACCTGATCGACGGGCTCGACGGGCTCGCCGGCGGGATCGTCGCGATCGCGTCGGGCACGCTCTGCGTCTACGGGCTGCGGCTCGAGGACCTGGGGCTCTTGCCAGCGACCAACGTCGGCCCCCTCATCGCGGCGCTCACCTGCGGGATCTGCCTCGGGTTCCTGCGCGACAACTTCCACCCCGCGAAGCTGTTCATGGGCGACGCGGGAGCCCTGATGCTCGGGCTTCTCATGAGCGCCTCGACGATGGTGATCGGCGGGCGCACCCCACCCGCGAGCGGCCAGACGTTCTTCTTCTTCGCGCCCCTGCTGATCCCCGTCTTCATCCTCGGGGTGCCGCTGCTCGACGCCATATGGGCCTTCGTTCGCCGCACCGCGTCGGGCCAGGGCTTCCACACCCCCGACAAGAACCACGTCCATCACCGCCTCATGCGCCTCGGCCACGGCCAGCGGCGCACCGTGATCATCCTCTGGCTCTGGACGGCGCTGCTGTGCGGCTTCGTGCTCCTGCCCATCTTCGAGGCGAGCACCAACGTCTACATTCCCTTCGGGGTGGCGTTCATGCTGATCGTGCTCTTCACGTGGTTCAGTCCTCTGCTCAACCGAACCAGCGGGAAGCATGAAGCCCAGGACCCGTCGCGGAAGAACGCGACCCGATGAGCGACGGCCCCGGCGAAGAAGGGAAGGATCCGGAAAGTCCTGATCGTTCCGATCTTCCCGGCTTGGCTGCATTTGCCGTCATGGGGACAACCATCGCGACGTGCGTCGGCACCGGGGTCCTCTTGGGCCTCTGGGCCGACCACGCGTGGGGCAGCGCTCCCGGGGGTCTGCTAATCGGGATAGTGTTAGGGACGGTCGCCGCCGTGGTGAGCGTTGTCAAGCAAGTCCGGCGTTTCCTCTAGAAACCCAATGCTCGTGCTCGAAAACCTCTCCCCAACCACCCTGCCACGCTTGCTGCGTCGTACCACTCTTTCGGCGATCGTCGTAGGGTTCTTGGGCTTCATCGTGGCCCTTCTCATCGCGCCCCCGCTCAGCGCGTTGGGCGTCGTCCTGGGCGTGGGCCTCGCGATCTTGAACCTGCGCTACCTGGACCGCCAGGCGGCCCGGGTCGAACTTCGCGGCGAGCAGAACGCCAAGGCGGTGCGTCGCCAACTCGGCGGAAAGACGACCGGACGGCTCGCAATCATGACGGTGATAGTGCTGGCGGTGGTGTGGCTGAACGCACCTCTGGGAATCGGTATTGTGTCAGGGCTCGTGCTTTATCAAATTGTGTTCGTCATCAACGTCATGCGCGTGGTGGCAAACCAGGGAGGAATGTAGTGAAGACGCTGTACGCGGCAAAGACGATCACCGTCGGTGTGCACCCCACGGTCCATCTTTTTGGGCTCACTTTCGACGTTGACATCATGTTGTCGACCTTGCTGGCCGCGGCGATCTTCCTCTATCTCGGGCTGCGCATGCGCGCAAAGGTCACCGACGGCGTGCCGGGCAAGCTCCAGCTCTTCTGGGAGATCCTCGTCGAGCAGGTCAGCGAACTGGCCCAGTCGGCGATCGGACCCAAGGGCCGCCGGTTCGTGCCGATCGGCGTGACCATCTTCCTGTTCATCCTGATCTGCAACTGGATCGACTTCATCCCGTCGGCGATGCACCCCGGGGTGTCGGGGCCGATCCTGCCCGCGCCGACCGGCGACGTCAACCTACCCCTCGCCATGGCGTTGTTCGTGATCGTCTGGGTCCACTTCGAGTCGTTTCGCGCCCGCGGGGTCAAGGGCTACCTGAAGCACTACGCCCAGCCCTACGCGGCCCTGGCGCCGATCAACATGGTCGAAGAGGTCACCAAGCCCATCACGATGACCTTCCGTCTCTTCGGCAATCTCTTCTCCGGCGGTTTGATGGTGGCGGTCATGACCACGCTGCTCCCCATCTACCTCAGTCCGATCCCCGAGATCGGCTGGAAGCTCTTCGACACCGGACTGCTCGGAGCGATCCAGGCGTTCATCTTCATGTTGCTGACGATCTTGTACTTCGGAATGGCGATGAGCCACGACGAGGAACACGAAGCTGTACTTGAGACCTCTCACTAATCCAACCCAGGAGGAAATAGAAAATGGCAAATCCATCAGACATCGGTTCTGCAGTTCGAATCGCCGGTGCACTCGTCGGCGGCGGACTCGCCCTCGGCGGGGGCGCCATCGGTGCGGCGATCGGTGACGGTCTCGCCGGTAGCCAGACCATCGCCGCGATCGCCCGTCAGCCCGAGATCGAGAACAAGGCGCGTCAGTACTTCTTCCTGACCGTCGGCCTGGTTGAAGCCATGTACTTCATCAACCTGCTGTTCATGGTCGTCTTTGTCTACGTCTTCAAGGCGCAATAGTTCCGACGTCGCGCGGTCCGCGAACGGACCGGGCGACGTAACTCCCTCTAGTTAAAGAAGGTCATTCGACATGTTCACCGGGTCAATCTTCCTCATCCCCAACGGCACGTTCTTCGTTGAGCTCGCCGTCTTTGCGGTGATCCTGTTTCTCGTCACGAAGTTCATCCTGCCGCCGCTCAACAAGGCCATGGAGGGTCGTCAGGCGAAAATTCGTGCCGCGCTCGAGGCGGCGGACCAGGCGCGTGCCGAGGCGGACGCCGCCGGCGACGAGCGGGCGAAGGTCCTGAGCGCCGCGCGCGACCAGGCCCGCGAGATCGTCGACGCCGCCCAGGCGACCGCCGACCAGGTGAAGGCCGAATCCGGGGGACGCGGACAGGCGGAGTACGACCGCATCGTCGCGAACGCGCAGAACGAAGTCGCGAGCGCGCGTCAGCGCGCCATCGACGAAGCATCGGCGAAGATCGGCGAGATCGTGTTCGACCTCGTCACCAAGATCGTCGGGCGCGAAGTCGACCAGAACGCCCACCAGGACCTCATCCGTGAGGCCGTTTCGGCGCTCAACGCCGAAGCCCAGAGGGAAACGAACCGCTGATCATGCTGGCCAAGCTCGAAGGATACGCCGCCGCCCTCTTGGGCTCGCTCGACGCAACAGCGCTCGCCACGGTGGCGGCTGACCTCACGAGGCTCGAGCAGACGATCCTCGGCCGTTCCGACCTGCGCGCCGTCCTGAGCGACACCTCGATTGCCGGAGTGGCCCGTGGCCGGATCCTCCACGACCTGCTCGACGGAAAGCTGGACGAGACGACGCTTCGCCTCGCCGTCTACGCCGCGACCGCCGCCCCCGCGCAGGAAGTCGACCACTCGATCGCCGAGCTGGCCGTGGCCGCCCAGGTCCTGCAGGCGACCGGCGAGTTCGTCCACGCGACCCTGGGACTCCTCGCCGCGCGCAAGCGCGTGGGTGGGTTCGCTGACGCCCTGCTCGAGGGCCTCGACGCCGGCGACTTCGCCCAGATCGAGGGAGACCTCTTCAGCTGGGCCCGCGCCGTCGAGGAGAACCAGGATCTTCGCCGACTGCTGCTCGACCGCGACGCCGCGCTCGAGGCCCGCGTGGGCCTCACGAAACAGTTGCTGGCGAACAAGGTGAGCCCGGTCACCCTGCGCCTCGCGTGCTACGTGATCGAGGGTGGACGTCCCCGCGACGTCGTGGGCACGCTCGACTTCCTGGTCGATTACGTCGCCAAGGCCCGCAACTGGCGCGTGGCGCGCGTGTACACCGCGCGTGCGCTCGACGAGTCCAGCCAGTCCGAGCTCGTGGGCTCGCTCACGTCGTTGACCGGAGGGAATGTTGAACTCCAGATCGCCGAGGACCCCGCCTTGTTGGGCGGCGTGTTGGTCGAGGTCGGCGATCTGCGCCTGGACGCCACCACCCGTGGGCGCCTGGGCGCGCTGCACGACGCCGTGGCGTCGGGCCGGCTGTACGAATCCGCTTTCAATCGAAACGACTAAGGAAAAGGAAACTGTGATGACTGAGCTCACCATTAGTGCCACCGAGATCACCGACGCGCTGCAGAAGTACGTCACTGAATTCAACCCCGCCGTGGGCGCCGAGCAGGTCGGACGCGTCGTGGAAGTCGGTGACGGCATTGCCCGCGTGTCCGGACTGCCGCTGGCGAAGGTGAACGAGCTGCTCGAGTTCGAGGACGGGACGCTCGGTCTCGCGATGAACCTCGACGAGGAGACCATCGGTGCGGTGGTGCTCGGCTCGGTCGACCAGATCGAAGAGGAGCAGGTCGTGCGCGCGACCGGTCGAATCCTTTCGATGCCGGTGGGCGACGCCCTGCTCGGACGCGTGGTGAACGCGCTCGGTGAGCCCATCGACGGCAAGGGCCCGCTCGTGAATCCCTCGACCCGCCGCATGGAAGTGCAGGCTCCCGGCATCATCGGTCGTCAGCCCGTTTGTGAGCCGCTGCAGACCGGCATCAAGNNGGCGACCGCAAGACCGGCAAGACCACCGTCGCCATCGACACGATCCTGAACCAGAAGGGCCAGGGCGTGAAGTGCATCTACGTCGCCATTGGCCAGAAGAACTCGTCGGTCGCCCAGACCGTGAAGACCCTCGACGACCACGGTGCCCTCGCGTACACGGTCGTCGTCGTCGCCTCGGCCGGGGACCCCGCGCCGTTCAAGTTCCTCGCCCCCTACGCCGGCTGCGCCATTGGCCAGGAGTGGATGGAAAACGGCCAGCACGCGCTCGTCGTCTACGACGACCTGTCCAAGCAGGCCGAGGCCTACCGCCAGATCTCGCTGCTGCTGCGCCGCCCACCGGGCCGCGAGGCGTACCCCGGCGACGTCTTTTACCTGCACAGCCGTCTCCTCGAGCGCGCCGCGAAGTTGAGCGACGAGCTCGGCGGCGGCTCGCTGACCGCGCTGCCCATCATCGAGACCAAGGCCGGCGACATCTCGGCCTACATCCCCACCAACGTGATCTCGATCACCGACGGCCAGGTGTTCCTCGAGTCCGACCTCTTCTACTCGGGTGTTCGCCCCGCGATCAACGTCGGCAACTCGGTGTCGCGCGTGGGCGGCGCCGCGCAGATCAAGGCCATGAAGTCGGTCGCCGGTACCCTGAAGATCGACCTCGCGCAGTTCCGTGACCTCGAGTCGTTCGCGACCTTCGGCTCCGAGCTCGACAAGTCCTCCCAGCAGCAGCTCGACCGCGGTTACCGCCTGACCGAGCTCCTGAAGCAGGGCCTCAACGCCCCGGTGCCCGTCGAAGAGCAGTGCATCGTCATCTACGCCGGCACCAAGGGCTGGCTCGACACGGTTCCGGTGGAGGACGTCCGTCGTTTCGAGTCCGAGCTGCTGACGGCGTTTCGCGCCAAGCACACCGACCTGCTCGACCAGATCCGCAACTCGGGGACCCTGCCCGACACGGGCAAGCTCGACGACGCGCTACGCACGTTCCTCGACGGCTTCGCCCCGAGCAAGTAACGAACGTAAAGACCGAGCGAGAAAGGAGTAGCGATGGCCGGTGGACAGGAAAGAATCCTGCGTCGACGTATCAAGTCGGTGCAGGCCACGAGAAAGATCACCAAGGCGATGGAGCTCATTGCTGCGTCCCAGATCTCCAGGAGCCAGGCGCGCATCGGCGCGAATCGACCGTACCGCCACGGCATGCAGCGGATCGTCATCGAGGCGGCCCTCGGCGACCCCGCGGCCGCGAAGAAGCTGCTCGCCACGCCCGAGCACGTCGAGACCGCGATCGTCCTCGTCATCACCGGTGACCGGGGACTCTCCGGCGCGTACAACTCATCGGTGCTGCGCGCCGGCGAGCGCCTCGTGAAGAAACTGCGCGGCGAGGGGACGAACGTCCGCCTCTTCGCGGTGGGCAAGAAGGCCGCCGGCTTCTTCCGCTTCCGCGGCATGGAAGTGGAGTACAGCTTCGTCGGCTTCGCGGACCGTCCGACCTTCGGCGACGCCCGTTCGGTCGCCGGCACCATCGCCGCGCCGTTCATCGACGGCGAGGCCCAGCAGGTGCTGCTCGTTTCGACGCGCTTCGTCTCGGCCGGTAGCCAGGTCGTCGAAGTGGAGCAGTTGCTGCCCCTCTCGATGCCCGACGCGGTCATCGACGACACGCCCAAGCCCCTGAAGGGCTACACGGAATTCGAGCCCGAGGTCAAGGATCTGCTCTTCTACCTGGCCCCGCGGGCGCTCGAGAGCGAGATCTTCTCCGCGCTCCTGGAGGGCGCCGCATCGTTCCACACCAGCCAGCAGCGAGCCATGGCCGCCGCTACCGATAACGCCGACGATCTCGGCCAGAACCTCAGTCGAATAATGAACCGGGCCCGCCAGGACTCGATTACCACCGAAATCATGGAAATCGTGAGCGGCGCCGAAGCGCTCCGCTCGGGAAAGTGAGACACCAATGACCATTGCTCCTGACAGGACCAATCTCGAGACAGGACGCGTCGTCGCAATCGCCGGACCGGTGGTTGACGTTGAGTTCCCGCCGCACTCGCTGCCGGAGATCAACCACGCCGTCGAGGTGGACATCGTCATCGACGGCGTCAGCGTCACGGTGACCGGCGAGGTCGCCCAGCAGATCGGCGAAGGCCGCGTCCGCTGCGTCTGCATGAAGCCAACCGACGGACTCGTGCGCGGCGCCATTGTCCGCCAGACCGGGCGCGGCATCACCGTGCCCGTCGGCGACGCGGTGCTCGGTCACGTGTTCAACGTGATCGGCGAACCCCTCGACACCGACGACATCGGTGCCGTCGAGGACCACTGGGAGATCCACCGCAGTGCGCCCGCGTTCGACCAGCTCGAGCCCCGCGCCACCATGTTCGAGACCGGCATCAAGGTCATCGACCTCCTCGCCCCGTACGTGCAGGGCGGCAAGATCGGCCTGTTCGGTGGTGCCGGTGTCGGCAAGACCGTCTTGATCATGGAGATGATCCGCCGCGTCGCCGAGCAGCACGAGGGCGTGTCGGTCTTCGCCGGCGTCGGCGAGCGAACCCGCGAGGGCACCGACCTTCTGTTGGAGATGCGCGAATCCGGCGTTATCGAGAAGACCGCGCTGGTCTACGGCCAGATGGACGAGCCACCCGGGGTGCGCCTGCGCGTGGCCCTGGCGGCGCTCACGATGGCCGAGTACTTCCGCGACGTGAAGAACCAGGACGTGTTGTTGTTCATCGACAACATCTTCCGGTTCGTGCAGGCCGGCTCCGAAGTGTCGACGCTGCTCGGCCGCATGCCGAGCGCGGTGGGTTACCAGCCCACGCTCGCCGACGAGATGGGTGAGCTCCAGGAGCGCATCACCTCGACCCGAGGCCGTTCGATCACCTCGCTGCAGGCCGTCTACGTGCCCGCGGACGACTACACCGACCCCGCGCCGTTCACGACGTTCACCCACCTTGACGCGACGACCGAGTTGAGCCGTCAGATCGCCGCACTGGGTATCTACCCGGCGGTCGACCCGCTCACCTCGACGTCGAACATCCTCGCCCCCGAGATCGTCGGGGACCGCCACTACGCGGTGGCCCGTTCGGTGCAGCAGATCCTCCAGCGTTACAAGGAGCTCCAGGACATCATCGCGATCCTCGGTCTCGACGAGCTGTCCGAAGCCGACCGGATCACCGTGTCGCGTGCGCGAAAGATCCAGCGCTTCCTGTCCCAGCCGATGTTCGTGTCGAAGATCTTCACCGGCATCGACGGGATCAACGTTCCGGTGCAGGAGACCATCGAGTCGTTCGAGCACTTGGTCAAGGGCGACCTTGACGCGTTCCCGGAGCAGGCGTTCCTGAACGTCGGTGGCGCCTCGGACGTCGAGCGCAAAGCCGCCGAGCTGCAGCGGGACTAGGCCATGGCCACGATGAAGGTTGAGATTGTGACGCCCGAAGCGGCGTTGTGGGCGGGCGAGGCCACGGCCTTGATCGCCCGATCGTCAGACGGCGAGTTCACGATTCTGCCTCAGCACACCGCGACCGTTGGCGACATCGTCCCGGGGGTCGTGCGCGTCGAGACGGGCGAGGGTGAGTTCTCCTTCGCCGTCCACGGCGGCTACTTCCAGGTCGGTCCCGATGTCGACGAAGGCGTCACCCGGGCGACCGTGCTCGCCGGGGTGGCGGAGAAGACATCGGAAATCGATGTCGCGCGTGCCCAGGCGGCGAAGGAAGCGGCCGAAGCGGAACTCGCGACGTCCCGTGGCGAGCCGGGCGAGCAGGCCACACAACTCCTCGCCCAAGCGGCGCTCGAACGTGCCGAGCTGCGTCTTCGTGCGGCGTCGCGGTAACGCCTAACGCGCGGTCACGTAGTCCAGCAGGTCCTTCTTCTCGTGCTCTAGCTCGTCGAAGCGGGCCTTCACGACGTCACCAATCGAGATCATCCCCGTGAGCTTCGCGTCGACGACGACGGGAATGTGGCGGATGCGATTCTCGGTCATCAGCCCCATGAGGGTGGTGACCGACGTCGCCTCGTCACAGACCGTGACGTCGCTCGACATCAGCGCTGAGACCTTGAGGTCGAGCGCCTGCGCCCCGTGGGACGCGATCGCGCGCACGACGTCGCGCTCGCTGAAGATGCCGACGAGCGGCGCGGTGGGGCCGGTGACGACGAGCGCCCCGATTCCACGCTCCTTCAAGAGGGCGAGGGCGTCGGTGACCGAGCGCTCCTGCGAGATGGTGGCGACGTCGTGGCCCTTGGCTGCCAGCAGATCCTTGACCTTCATACGGTTCCCCCTCGTTGTTGCGCCGAAAAAGAGGCACATGCTCTAATTCGGACTCTACGACCAGGCGGGGCCTCGTGCAACGAGAGACGGCCGGTCGTGAACCATTGCACGAACTGTGAGATGGCGTCTTCGTGGCCGCGCTGAGCTAGAAGCCGGTGGTGCTGAACTCCTGGAGCTTGTTGTGGCGGTGGAAGGTCTCGATCGTGCGCACCGTGCCCGAGCGCGAGCGGACCACGAGCGACTGGGTGGTGGCGCCGAAGTCGTAGAAGCGCACGCCGCGCAGGAAGTCGCCGTCGGTGATGGCGGTCGCGGAGAAGTAGCAGTTGTCGCTCGCCACGAGGTCGTCGGTGAAGAGCACGCGGTTGAAGTCGTAGCCGAGCGCCTCGGCGACGCGACGCTCCTCGTCGTCCCTCGGGTGCAGCACGCCCTGTATCTCGCCCCCGAGCCCCTTCAGGGCGGCGGCGGCGATGACGCCTTCGGGCGTGCCGCCGATCCCGAAGAGGATGTCGGCCCCCGAGTCGGGCCAGCCCGTCGCGATCGCTCCCGCGACGTCGCCGTCGGAGATGGACAGCACGCGCGCGCCCGCTTCGCGGACCTCCTCGAGGAGGAGATCGTGGCGGGGGCGGTCGAGGATGACGACGCCGAGCTCCTGGACGGGCTTCTTCAGGCGCTTGGACAACTCGTTCAGATTGTCGGTCGCGGACGCGTTGATGTCGACCGCGCCCCGGCCCCGCGCCCCCACGGCCACCTTCTTCATGTAGACGCAGGGACCGGGATTGAACATCGTCCCGCTCTCGGAGAGCGCGATCACCGCGATGGCGCCGTTGCGGCCCATGGCCGTCAGCGTCGTGCCGTCGATGGGATCGACCGCGACGTCGACCTTGGGTGGACGACCGTTGCCGATGCGCTCGCCGTTGTAGAGCATGGGGGCTTCGTCCTTCTCGCCCTCGCCGATCACGACGATGCCGTCCATCGCGATGCCGCCGAGCACGAAGCGCATGGCGTCCACCGCCGCGGCGTCGGCGGCCATCTTGTCGCCCCGGCCCACCCAGCGGGCTGCGGCGATCGCCGCGGCCTCGGTGACCCGGATCATCTCGAGGGCGATATTGCGGTCCGGTCGTGTTGGTGGCTTCATGGTGCCAGAGTACTCTGGGATCTGGCGAATGACCTGGGACAACCGATCCAATTGGCGATACCGGCAATACTTGTAGGGTGATCTCCGTCGTCGTCAAGCCCCGTGGTCCTCTCAACGGGGAAGTCCAGGCATTCGGCGCGAAGAACGCGGTGCTGAAGCAGATGGCGGCGTGTCTGCTCGCGACGGGCGTGCACCAGCTCACCAACGTCCCGAACATCACCGACGTCGACATCATGATCGAGCTCTTGGAGGCCTTGGGCTGCTCGGTGGCGCGTCCCGCGGACCACGAGCTGCTCATCATCGTTCCCGACGCCACGGACATCCATCCGATCGCCCCGGCCCACCTCTTCGAGGCCATGCGCGCCTCCATCGTGATCCTGGGCCCCCTGCTCGTGCGCTGCGGCGAGGTGCACATGGCGCTGCCGGGCGGCGACGACTTCGGGCACCGGCCGATCAACTTCCACACCGACGGCCTCTCGGCGATGGGCACGACGTTCCAGAACGACCGCAACACGATCCACGCCACGACGAGCCGATCGCGGCTTCGAGCCGCGCACATCACGCTCGAGTACCCGAGCCACACGGCGACGGACAACCTGCTGATGGCGTGCGTCCTCGCCGAGGGGCGTTCAGTGATCGACAACGCGGCCCGCGAGCCCGAAGTCGAGGACTTGGCTCGCCAGCTCATCGCGATGGGCGCGAAGATCGAGGGCCTCGGCACGTCGCGGCTCAGCATCGAGGGGGTCCGTGAGCTGAAGCCCGCGCGCCACGAGGTCATCACCGACCGCGTGGTCACCGCCACGTACCTGGCGTCGGGCCTCATCACCGGCGGCCACGTGCGGGTCGTCGACGGGCGACCCGACCACATGGAGATGCTGCTTCGAAAGCTCGAATCGATGGGCGCGACCCTCGACCTCGCGGGCCCGGGGATCGCCATCCAGGGGCCCGCCCGCGTGCAGACCTGTGACGTGGCGACCCTGCCGTATCCGGGCGTGGCGACGGACTACAAGCCGCTGATCACGACGATGCTGAGCGTCGCCGACGGGGTCTCGGTGGTGACCGAGAACCTCTTCCAGGGGCGGTTTCGCTACGTGGACGAGCTCGTGCGCCTCGGCGCGCGCATCACCACCGAGGGCCACCACGCCATGATCCGCGGGGTGGACCACCTGGTCGGCACGACCGTGCGGGCGACCGACATCCGCGCCGCCGCGGCGCTCGTGCTCGCCGGGCTCGTCGCCGAGGGACAGACCACGGTGAGCGGGGTCGAGCACGTGGAGCGCGGCTACGACGACTTCCTCGGGCGACTGGGCGCACTGGGCGCCAACGTCGAGCGGGTCGCATGATTGCGCGCGACCCGAAGGAGTTGATGGCGCTCGCGAATGATGGTTCGCGCACCGCGCTCGCGCGGCTGCTGACCTACGTCGAGTCGAGCGGCGAGAACCACGCCGAAACGGCCTCGCTGGCCTACCGGGCGCCTTCGCCGTACGTAGTGGGGATCACCGGGCCCCCGGGGGCCGGGAAGTCGACCCTGACCGACCGGCTGATCACGACGGCCCTCGCCAGGGGCTCGTTCGAGGGCCGGCACGGATTCAATGAAGTGGGCGTGCTGTGCATTGATCCGAGCTCGCCCTTCAGCGGCGGCGCGATCCTCGGGGACCGCATCCGCATGCAGGACCACGCCACCAACGAGCACGTCTTCATTCGCTCGATGGCGACCCGGGGCCACCTCGGGGGACTTTCGCTGGCGGTGCCGGACGCCCTGCGGGTGCTGGGGGCGGCGCGCTTCACCTTCGCGCTGGTCGAGACCGTGGGCGTCGGACAGATGGAGGTCGACATCGCCTCGGCGGCGGACACCACCGTCGTCGTGACCAATCCGGGCTGGGGGGACTCCATGCAGGCGAGCAAGGCCGGGCTCTTGGAGGTGGCGGACATCTTCGTCATCAACAAGGCCGACCGCCCCGGGGTGCGCGAGACCCGCCGCGACCTCGAGCAGATGCTGGACCTGGGCACGCACGAGTGGCGTCCCCTGATCGTCGAGGCGATCGCGAGCACGGGCTTTGGCACCGACGACCTCTGGAACGCGATCGTCGAGCACCGCCGGTACCTCGAGAACGGCCGTTTTGACGAGCACCGCCGTGAGGGGATGCGCCGCGAACTCGACAAGGTGCTCTCGGCGATGCTGCGCTCGAAGGTGAAGGACCTGTCCCACGGCGAGGCGTACGAGAGGGAAGTGGACGCGCTGCTCGCCGGCGCGACCGATCCCTACCGGGCGGCGGCGAAGCTGCTCTCAGAGTCATGATCGCCACCTCGGTCGCCTACGACCTCGTCTTCCTGGTGCACATCCTGTCGGCGGTAACGGTGTTGGTCGTGTTCGTTGCGATGCGCAGTTCCGCCCGGGCCGTGGCGAGTGGCGCGGACGCCGCGACCCAGCGGGCCCGATTCCCGAACCGTCGTAACTGGGCCGCCCGGGTGCTGCACCTGCTGCCGGTCACGGGGCTCGTCATGTCCCTGAGTGGCGACCGTTCAGTGTCGCTCACTCGTCCCTGGATCGGGTTTGGCATCCTCTGCTACCTCGCGGCCGCCGGACACCTGGAGGCGCGCACCCTGCCCCTCGAGCGGGTGCTCGGTGAGGTCATTGCCCATGACGGCGTGGCGTCGCCCGAGCGCGGGCGCAAGTTGGTGCTGTCGATCGACACGTTGCTCGCCATCGTCGCGGCGGCGTTCGTGACGATGCTGGTGCAGTTCTAGAGGAACGCGGCGCGCCCGACCATCCCGGCGGCGACGGTGGCGTTGGTGACCTCGTCGATCAGCACGAAGCTGCCCGTCACCCGGTTGTCGCGGTAGTCGTCGACCACCAGCGAGTCAGCCGTGTGGAGGGTGGCGATGCCGATCTCGTTGGTGCTGAGGAACGCCGTCTCGTTGACGCTCAGCGTCGCGATGTCGACCACGCCGCCGATGGCGTTGACCCGCACCGGGGTCACCTTGGTCGTGTGCTTCAGGCGAAGCCGCTGGCCGACGTGGAGCGGGGCGTCGCCGAACCAGCAGATCGTCGCTTCGAAGTCCTTGGTGATCGTTGGCAGCGGCAGGGTCGCGAGCATGTCGCCGCGGCCGGCGTCGGTGTCGGCTTTCAAGGCAATGTCGATGGAGAGTCCGGCGGTCGCGGTGTCCGTCGGGCCCGAGCCCGAGTTGATCGCCGTGATCGTCGTTTCGATGTTGGCGGGAAGGAGCCTTATCCGGTCGCCGACGTGCAGCGAGGAGCCGTTCAGCATGCCGGCGTAGGTTCGGCCCCCGCCGGGCTGGCGAAGCACCCACTGGATGGGCAGGCGGGCGCCCTCGTGGGTAGTCGTCCACGAACCGGCTTCGGAGGTTTCGAGGGCGTGGAGCACGGTCGGCCCGGTGTACCAGGGCGTGTTCTCGGAGTGCTCGACGACGTTGTCGCCGAGCAGCGCCGAGACCGGGATCGACGTCACCGACTCGAATCCGAGCTCCTTGGCGAGGATTTCGATCTCATTGACGACGCCCAGGTACGCGCTCTCGGACCAGTCGACCTCGTCCATCTTGTTCACGGCGACGACGATCGTGCGCACGCCGAGCAGCGCCGCGATGCAGAGGTGGCGGCGCGACTGTTCCTTCAGGCCGTGCGCGACGTCGAGGACCACCAGCGCCAGGTCGGCGGTGGAAGCGCCCGTCGCCATGTTCCTCGTGTACTGCTCGTGGCCCGGGCAGTCGGCGATGATGAACTTGCGCGACGGCGTCGTCGCGTAGCGGTAGGCAACGTCGATGGTGATGCCCTGCTCACGCTCGGCGCGCAGTCCGTCGGTGACGAAACTCAGGTCGAGGTCGCCCACGCCGCGCTTCTCCGACGCGGCCGCGACCGCGTCGAGCTGGTCGTCGAAGAGCTGGCGGGTGTCGACGAGCAGTCGGCCGATCAACGTGGACTTGCCGTCATCGACCGATCCGACGGTCGCGAGGCGAAGGAGATCCTTGTGGGCGGTTTTCATTTAGAAGTAGCCCTCACGCTTGCGGTCCTCCATGGCGGTTTCACTGAAACGGTCGTCGGCGCGCGTGGCGCCGCGCTCCGAGACGTTCGCGACGGAGACCTCGTCGATGATCTCGGACAACGTCACGGCCACGGAGATGACCGCACCGGTGCAGTTGGCGTCGCCGACCGTGCGAAAGCGCACCGTTAGGCGCTCGACCGTCTCGGTCTTTCGCGGCTCGACGAACGGACCGACCGCGAGCCACATGTTGTCGCGCAGTACCACGTCGCGCTCGTGGGCGAAGTAGATGCTGGGCAGGTCCATCTCCTCGCGCTCGATGTACTGCCAGATGTCGAGCTCGGTCCAGTCGGAGAGGGGAAAGGCGCGAAGGTGCTCGCCGGGATTCACCTTCCCCTGGTACAGCTGCCACAGTTCGGGGCGTTGCTTGCGCGGGTCCCACTGGCCGAAGTGGTCACGGAACGAAAGGATCCGCTCCTTGGCCCGGGCCTTGTCCTCGTCGCGCCGAGCACCGCCGAAGGCGGCGTCGAAGCTGTTGTCGGTGATCGCGTCGAGCAAGGTGATGGTCTGGAGCCGGTTGCGTGATCCCATGGGACCGGGGTCGGCGACCTTGTTCTGGTCGATGGTGTCCTGGACCTTCGCGACGATGAGTCGGGCGTTGATCCTCTCGGCGGCCCGGTCGCGAAACTCGAGCACCTCGGGGAAGTTCTGGCCAGTGTCGATGTGCATCACCGGAAAGGGAAGCTGCTGGGGAGCAAAGGCCTTCGCCGCGAGGTGGAGCAGCACCGCCGAGTCCTTGCCGCCCGAAAACAGCAGCACGGGTCGCTCACACTCGGCGACGACTTCGCGCAGGATGAAAATGGCGTGTGATTCAAGGAGATCTAAGTGATCGGTCATGTGGGGGGCCTGAGGAGTGTTGGTGGTCATAAGGGAGAAGTTGTTCCTAATACCCTACTAAACCACTAGGGGAACGAAACATTAGGCTGAATTCACTATGAATGCACCGACGCAAACCTTAATCGACGAACTCGAGACGAAGAACGCGGAGTTCGAGCGAGCGACGCCCCTCGAGATCCTCAACTGGACCTTCGAGCGCTTTGACGACGACGTCGCCATGGCCTGCTCGTTCGAGGATCTGGCGCTGCTGCACATGGTGCACGAACTTCGTCCCCGCACCGAGATCATCTTCCTCGACACCCTGGGCCACTTTCCCGAGACCCTCGAATTCGCCTCGCGCATTGAGGACCAGTGGAAGTTGAGCCTGACGCGCACGGTACCAACGGCTGAAGCCGACGCTTGGCCCTGCGGAACCGAGAGGTGCTGCGAGCTGAGGAAGGTTGAGCCGCTCAAGCGCGCCGTGAGCGGCCGCTCGGCGTGGATAACTTCCGTGAAGCGCGTTGACGCGCCCACGCGCGCCCAGATGAAGACCGTTCACTGGGACGAGAAGTTCGAACTGGTGAAGGTGAACCCTCTCGCCACCTGGAGCGACGACGACGTTGCCTACTACCTGCGGGCGAACAACCTTCCCGAGCATCCGCTCTGGGCCGAGGGCTACGCCTCGATCGGGTGCGCGGCGGTCACCGCGAAGCCCGCCAGTCCCGGCGACCGGCGTTCGGGCCGCTGGGTCGGCGCCGACAAGGAGGAGTGCGGTCTGCACGAGGCTTGATATCCACCAGCATTTGGGTATATCGCTGTACATTTGACGTCAATGTCTAAGCACTCGATCCAGGGAATGGTGAGATGCTGCTGGTAGTCCTCGCTCTGGTGTGGATCGCCATCCTTGTTCCCATCGTGGTGCGCCATTTTCGTGAGCACGGAAACGAGCGTTCCATCGAGCATTTCCACGCGGAACACGACGTTCTGAGCCGCCACGAATACTCCGTTGCGCCCGCTCATCGCCTTGATCTCGCCCAGCGCCAGCACGACGAGGGCCACGACACACGCGAGCGTCCGCGCCTGACCGTTGTCCACGCTGACGACACGTACCGTTCACTCGAATCGCGCAATTCGTGGGAGGAGTGGAGCGACGACTACGACTACGACCACGATCAAAGGTCGCGCCAGCGCGAAGAGGCGAAGAACCGTTACGCCGCCGCGTACTCGTCAGTGCCGAACGAGCACGACGCGGTCCGGTACAACGAGCGCGACGCGGTCCGGTACCAGGAGCCGTCACGCCGTCACCTTTCGATGAAGGTTCGCCGCACCCGGATCTTCCTGGGCCTTGTCGCTGGGGCGTTGCTCTTCACCGCGTCCGACTTCGTCATGAGCTCGTCCCTGGTGCAGGATCTTGCGATTCTCTTCTGGCTGGGCCTGGTCGGCTTTGTCGCCGCGGCCCTGATTGCGGTCAGCCAGGGTTACCTGCACGAGTCCTCGCTGCCGATTCGTCGACCCGGACCTCGGGGCCTCGCAACGATCGAGCCCCTGTACCCACATGGGTACGTAGGGGAAGAATCCGAGTTCTACGAAGCCGAGGCCGAAGGCCAGTGGCGCCGAGAATCGTCGGCACGCTACGCCTTGGGCTAAAGTTGGTACTCCTTCGGGGGTGTAGCTCAATTGGTAGAGCGCTACGTTCGCAATGTAGAGGCAGTGGGTTCGAATCCCATCACCTCCACCGAATTTCAACGCATCGGTAGTGCGTGGATAATGAATGCATTCCCCAGGCACCAAGACCAAACGGCGAACTTGCGCGGGTAAGCCGTTCAACGGCAAATCCGCAAGACATTGGTCGAGAGCGGTGCAGCCTGCTTCGTGTCGTCTTGGCGAGAAGAAGTCCTGGCCAGCCAGGCACGGATAAGGTTCTCGGCACCACACGCCAGCAGCAGTCGGGGCCCAAGGGACCTTTGGCACTATCCCGCACCGCGGTGGACCGTTACGTTTTGGTGCAAGGAGCCGTGAGTGCGATCTTCTGGGGCGCCTTGAATCTCCGTTTGCGCATCCCAGAGCGAGGAGATCACTATGGAGAAGTATCTGTCGGGCGTTTCTGGTGTGGCGGCGGGCGCCCTCGCCTTCGCACTTCTGTTCTCGGGCTGTGGTGGCGGCCATTCGGCGGTGACAACGACGACACACCGGAGTTCGACGACGACCAGCAGTGCGCCCACGGGGGCCGGCAACGTCGCCCTCACCGTCCCGGTCTCCGGTAGCGGCGGGTTCAACTACACCCAGGGCAGCTACCTCGAAGGGTTCGAATTCACCGCCAACAGTTCAATCTCAATCACCAAACTCGGTGCGTACGACTCGAACCTCTCGTCGCTGGCCAACGGCTCCGAGAGCTTCGTCACTGTGCCAGTCGCGTTGTACGACATCAGCTCGCATACGCTCCTGGGTAGCGTCAACGTGAGCTCCTCGGACCCGCCGACCGGTGTCTACCGGTACGCCGCGCTCTCCAGTCCCGTCACACTGAACAAGAGCGACACCTATTCAGTTGCCTGGGTTTCGCTCACGAACTACTACGTGGCATCACCCGCGCTGGTCGCCTCGGATGTGAATCCCGCCATCAGCTACGTGGCCATGGACGGCAACGGTCCTGGCGGACTCACGATGACCAGCGTGATGTTGGAGCCCAACTGGTTCTACACCCTGAGCCAGAACGGTCTGTCAGCCATCAACTACGACCTGGGACCGAACTTCATGTTCACGACGTCCCACTGACGGGTCCGGCTGGCACGGGCGGTTCGAACGTAGCGTCGTCATCTTCCCCGACTGGGACCGAGCGACGTACCCCGGCGGCCCGACAACTGCCGAGTGACGCCCGAGGGTGTCCGAGCCGAAGACCAGAGCCGCAGATCTCGGCCCCGTTGGCAACGCTCGAACGAAGGGGTCGAACTCGCTTCGAGCTGGAGCGAGGTAGGAGCGACCGGGAATCTCGATCTTCTGGGTGGTCACGATGCGTCGATGTGGGCGACGGCGGTGTTAAGCATGCATAGTGACCGACGATGCGACAGGCCAAGACTCCGATCCTTCCGACGGCGTCGAGCGAAGAAGCGGTGATCGCCGGGGTGATGACGATCGCCGCAAGCACGACTCGGGGTCGCCTAGTGGTACCGAGCGGCGCAAGGGCGAGCGGCGCAAGGGCGAGCGGCGCAAGACGAAGGGCTTGCCTGACGAGTAGTGCCGGCTTCTGGTGACCTCACCCCGCGTGGTTTGAAGCGGGGTGCCGGGCTCCTCACAGTTCCACGAAACTGGTATGGCAGTTCCCTGCTCGGCACCTTCAAAGCAGTCTCGTGAATTGATCAACTGGTGTAAGCGCGAAAGAACCACCGAGCGGTCTAATCCGCCTCTGAGCGTGGCGACACCCTCATCGAGGTCTTGATCTCAATTCTGGTCCTCGGTCTGGCTGGCGTCGCCGGCCCCATTCACCCGCTGCACGACGGGATCATCCGGCCGTTCGAAGTTGACGCTATGAGATCGATCACCACGTCAGGAAAGGGAAAGCGTGGGAGCCCCTTGGTGGCGAAGGGTGAGAACGTACCTGTTGGAAAGATGTCACTTTCTGGTTGAAATTTCTCACTTGAAAGTGGAAATCGGTGGATAACTAGGAGAAAGACTGGGTAAAAGCTTCTGAAATCCCATTTATCCCGACTTCGGTCACGTGAGGTGTGGCACAGTAACACTCGTAGTTCACGCAGTACCTGTCGAAGTCGGTTGAACCGCAAGGGGAGATCGGTGGAGAGTGGAGGGGCCTCGCAAGAGGAACGGAAGCTCTCACCGGGCAGCGGAGTTCGGTCCGCTGTTCGTAAGACGAATGGCGTGAAGTACCTGCCGTTAGACGGTGGCCTGTCCGACACGGGCCAACGGATAGCGTGCCTTCGGGAACCCCGAGGGGCTGGTGAGTTTCGACTCCCTGGTCACTCGGGGTTTTCGGCTTTTTCGCTAGAAGAACGACTGGGGCTCGACGGGCTCGATCAACTCCGGCCCGTCGTTGCGCACCGATCCGACGGCTTTGTCGACGCCGTGGTGGAGCAAGGTTTCCGGGGGTGCGGGGCGCAGCAACTGCATCCGTTCATCGGGCCCGTAGACCTCGACGTCGAGCCAGATCTCCACGTCCGAGAGCGCGAGCACGACGGGCATGCGGTCGTGCAGGTCGTCCATGTCCTTGCTGGGGCTCGTCGTGATCACGGTGCAGGTCTGTAGCGCTAGCGCGTCTTCGGGCATGTTCGGGTCGTGCCAGCGCTCGTAGAGACCGGCGAGGAGGAGGGGCTCTCCGTCGGCGCGGACGAAGTAGTGAGGCTGCTTCTCGTGGCCGCTGCGGTGGTCCCACTCGTAGAAGCCGTCAACGGGGATGACGCACGGTCGCTTCGCGAAGGCGCTGCGGAACGAGGGCTTCTCCGCCACTGTCTCGCCGCGGGCGTTGAAGAGCCGGTTGGCGATCGACGGGTCCTTCGACCAACTCGGGATGAGGCCCCAGCGGTAGCGGTCGAGGGTGCGCGCGCCGCCAACCTCGGCGACCCCGAAGAGCCGTTGCAAAGGTCCGACGTTCCAACTGGGGTGGCCTTCGGGGTCGATGCCCGCCGCCAACTGCGCGTCGAGCAGCTTCGCGAGGCGAGACGGGGGAGTGAAGAGAGCAACGCGACCGCACATAAATCTCCTTTCACCCTTCACGATAAAGGCCATTGGCGTGTGTCACCGGGAGTGGCTACTCTTACGAACATATGTTCGCTTTTTCAACTTCACGACCCCAACTCTCCGATGATCTGGTCGCCACGCTACGTCCCGTCACCATGGCGAAAAGCCGTCTCCTGCCGCTCGGCGAGCCCTGGAAGGCGTTGACGCCGAACGGCGGGCTGCGACGAGGCTCAACGGTTCTCGTGCAGGCGCAGCCCGGCTCGGGCGGGCTCAGTCTGGCCCTAAGCCTCGTCACCGAAGCCAGCACCCTGGGCCACTGGGTCGCGGTGGTGGGCGTTGACGACCCCGGGGTGGTCGCGATCGCCGACCTCGGGGTCGACCTGCGCCGCGTGCTCTTCGTGCCCCGACCCCGCGGGGCGTGGGCCGAGTCCGCGGCGGACCTGCTCGACGGGGTCGACCTCCTGGTGGTGCGTCCGCCCTCGCGTACCGCGCACAGGGTCGCCCGCCAACTGATGGACCGGGTGCGCGAGCGCGGCACGGTGCTGATCGTGCTCTGCGAGCCGGGCGCGCCGTGGCCCCTGCCGGTCGACCTCTCGTTCGACATCACCCACGCGCAGTGGGCCACGTCGTCGCGCCTCGACGCCCGCTACCTCACGGTCCGGGTGGGCGGGCGCGGCGAGGCGCAGCGCGCTGGCGAACACGTGGTGGTGCTGCCCAATCGAAAAGGTCGGGCGGCGCCGGGCTAGTGGAACGCCTCCTTGCCGTATGGATTGAGGCGCTCAGTGAGGAGAAGCCGGACGGCTCGTCGCTGCGCGGCTATCTCTCGGTGCTCGACGCGCTGACGGTTCTTTGCCCCTTCACCGAGCCGGTACGGCTTGGACTGCTCGTCTTGCCCGTGCGAGGCCCGAGCCGGTTCTTCGGCGGCGAGACGGCGGTGCTCGAGACCGTGCGCCAGAGCGTCCACGACCTTATTGGCTGCGAGCCGTCACTCGGCGTCGCCGACGGCCTGTTCTGCGCCGAGCTCGCCGCCCGAGCGGGCGTGGTGGTGGCTGCAGGCGAGACGGAGTCCTTTCGCCGCGCTCAGCCGCTCAGCGCCCTCGGGCGAAAGGACCTCGCGACCACGTGCCGACGGTTGGGCCTTCACACGCTCGGAGCGTTCGCTGACCTCGAGCGGGCCCGGGTCGCGGAGCGTTTCTCCACGTCGGTGCTCCAGCTGCACCGCGTGGCGAGGGGCGAGTCGAGCGAGTTGGGCGGCCAGCGCGACCCGCGCCTCGCCAAGCGTCTTCGATCGCTACGCGGCGGCGGCGAATTGACGGACGAGCAGATTGGTTTTTTCGGTCAGCGCGGCGCGGGCGACGACCGCGCCCAGGTAGCCGCGTATCGCGTGCGCAATCGTCTCGGCGCTGACGCGGTGATGGTCGCGTCGCTTCGCGGGGGGCGGGTCCCCGAGGACCGCGCCACGCTGGTGCCGTTCGGATCGCCCGTGGGCAGAGTTACCGACGACGCCCCGTGGCCTGGTCAGTTCCGCGCCCCCGCGCCGGCGATGACGTTCCAGCATCGGGTGGCGGTGCAGCTACACGACGAGAACGCTCAGCAGATCCGCATGGGGTCGCGGGGACTGCTCAGCGGGATTCCCTCGGCGCTGCTCTTTTCGAGCCAGGCCCGTCGCGACGTCGTCTGGCACGCGGGACCCTGGCCGCTCGTGGAGCGGTGGTGGGCGCTCAGCCGCCGGCGCGCCCATCTCCAGGTGGTGCTGGCGACCGGCGAGGCGGTCCTGCTCGTCGCCGAACTCGGTCGCTGGTGGGTCGTCGGGATCTACGACTGATGACGGTCTACGCCGAACCTCGCGCGCACTCGGGACTCAACTTCCTCGACGGAGCGAGCGACCCCGAAGTGCTCATTGCCGGGGCCGCTCGAGTCCCGGCGCCGACGGTGGCGACCAGCAGGACCTTCACGCTCAGCACGGACAGTTCGGGCTTCGATATCGGGGGTCGGAGCAACGGCTCGACGGCCATGCTCGCCATCACCCTTAACGCCAACTTCGACGAGGTCATCCCGGCGAGTTCCACTTCGCACGGGGGCATGATCGTCCGGATCGCGACGGTTTTCTCGTCGAGTTCCGTCGCCATTCCCTACCATTTGGCCTGCAAATACGAAATTCACGGTACGACCAGCGATAACGGCATATCTGCTGCGATTTGCCCTTCGTCGAGCCATTACAAGATTCACGGTACGACCAGCGATGATGGTGTACTCATTTTTGCAACTATTAGTCGAGTTTTCGCGCTGAACGCGGCTGGAACGAGTCCAAACATCGGGTGGCGGCGAAGCACCACGACCACCACGCTTGCGACAACCATCAGCATCGACTTCGACGAAGCGACTCCGCCCAGCCTCGCCTCGCGTGGCTGGGCGAGTTTCCTCACCGTGACGGTTTTCACCGTCATTCCTGATTCAATCGACTGCGACGGCGCGCGCGCCTGCCAGTGGCGGACAGCCGGGATCTGCGACCGATGACGGTCTACGCCGAACTTCACGCGCACTCGGGATTCAGCTTCCTCGACGGAGCGAGCGACCCCGAAGAACTCGTCGCTGAGGCCGTCCGGCTCGGCCTCTCGGGTCTCGCGCTCACCGACCATCACGGCCTCTACGGGGTGGTCCGTTTCGCCGAGGCGGCTCGCGCCTTCGCACTGCCGGCCATCTTCGGTGTGGAGATCTCCCTCGACGCCACCGACGATCGGGTGGGGATGCCCGACCCCACCGGGGACCACCTCGTGGTGCTCGCTCGCTCTCCCGGGGGTTACCGCCGCCTCGCGACGATGCTGGGCGAGGCGCATCTCGCGCGCGGCGAGAAGGGGGCTCCGCGCTTCACCCTCGGGGACGTGGCGGAGAACGCCGGCGAGTGGATGGTGCTTACGGGATGTCGCAAGGGGCCCCTGACGCGCGCGCTGATGGACGAGGGCCCGCGCGGCGCGCGGCGCCAACTCGCGCGCCTCGTCGACGCCTTCGGCCGCAACAACGTGGCGGCCGAGATCTGGGACCACGGCGGGTTCGACGACGTGGCGCGCAACGACGTGCTGGCCGAGCTCGCCGTGAACGCCGACGTCGCGCTGGTCGCGACAGGCAACGTCCACTACGCGACGCCCGACGCCTTCGCGAGGGCGAACGTCCTCTCCGCCATTCGCGCCCGCCGGAGCCTCGAGGAGATGGAGGGGTGGCTCTCGGCGTCGCCGCTTGCTCACCTGCGCAGCGACGCCGAGCAGCGCCGTCGCTTCGCGCGCTGGCCCGGGGTCGTCGACCAGGCCGGTGAGCTCGCCGCCGAGCTGACCTTCGACCTGCGCCTCGTCGCGCCAAACCTGCCGGCGTTCCCAACCCCCGCGGGAATGGACGAGCAGTCCTACCTGTTGGCGCTCGTGGAAAAGGGCGCGACGCTTCGTTACGGACCGCGCGACGCCGAGCGGGTGCCGGGCGCGTGGCGCCAGATCGACCATGAGCTGGGGGTCATTGGTTCGCTGGGCTTCGCCGGGTACTTCCTCACCGTCTGGGACATCACCGAGTTCTGTCGGCGCGAGAACATCTACTGCCAGGGCCGGGGGTCGGCCGCGAACTCGGCCGTCTGCTTCTCGCTCGGCATCACGAACGCCGACGCGGTGAAGCTCAATCTGTTCTTCGAGCGGTTCCTCTCCCCGGCGCGTGACGGACCCCCCGACATCGACGTCGACATCGAGTCGGGACGGCGCGAGGAGGTGATCCAGTACGTCTACGGGCGCTACGGACGCCGCCACGCCGCCCAGGTGGCGGCCGTGATCACGTACCGGCCCCGCTCGGCGCTGCGCGACGTGGCGCGCGCCTTCGGGTTCTCCGAGGAGCAGGCGAACAAGCTGCGCGACGGCGTCGACCGCCAGAGCATGACCGCGACCTCCGAGGAGGTGCCCGAGCTGGTGCTCACCATGGCGAACCAGCTCCTCACCCGCCCGCGCCACCTCGGGATCCACTCGGCCGGCATGGTGCTCTGCGACCGGCCGGTCATCGAGGTCTGCCCGGTCGAGTGGGGCCGTATGCCCGGGCGCACGGTGCTGCAGTGGGACAAGGACGACTGCGCCGCCATTGGCCTCGTCAAGTTCGACCTCCTGGGGCTCGGGATGCTCGACGCGCTGCACCGCGCGGTCGATCAGGTGGCGGACTTTCACGGGGTGACGATCGACCTGGGCGAGCTGGCCCAGGAGGACTGCGTCTACGACCTGCTCTGCGAGGCCGACACCGTCGGGGTCTTCCAGGTCGAGTCGCGCGCCCAGATGGCGACGTTGCCGAGGGTGCAGCCGCGCTGCTTCTACGACCTCGTCATCGAGGTGGCGCTGATCCGCCCCGGCCCCATCCAGGGCAACGCGGTGAATCCCTACATCCGCCGGCGCCGCGGCGACGAGCCGGTGACCTACCTGCACCCGCGCCTCGAGCCAATCCTGCGGCGCACCCTCGGGGTGCCGCTCTTCCAGGAGCAGCTCATGGAGATGGCGGTCGCCGTGGCGGGGTTCTCCCCGGCCGAGGCGGACGAACTGCGCCAGGCCATGGCCGCCAAGCGCTCGGAGCTGCGCATGCTGAAGCTGAAGAGCCGCTTCTACGCCGGCATGGCGAAGAACGGCATCACCGGGGAAGGCGCCGACCAGCTCTTCGACGCCCTGGCGGCGTTCGCGAACTTCGGGTTCCCCGAGTCGCACTCGGTCTCCTTCGCCCACCTCGTGTACTGCTCGGCGTGGATCAAGTACCACTATCCGGCGGCGTTCCTGGTCTCGCTGCTCAACGCCCAGCCCCTCGGGTTCTGGTCACCCCAGAGCCTGGTCGCCGACGCGAAGCGCCACGGGGTCGCCGTGCTGCGCCCCGACGTGAACAGGTCGGGCGTCGATGCCACGCTCGAGGGCTCGCTCGAGCACCCCGAGGTGCGCCTCGGGCTCGGCTCGCTTCGCGCCGTAGGCACCGAGCTCGCCGGGCGCATCGTCGAAGGCGCTCCCTGGCGGGGCCCCGAGGACCTCGTGCGCCGCGCGCGCTGCCAGCAGCACCACCTCGAGGCCCTCGCCGCCGCGGGCGCGCTCGACGACTTCGGGACGAGCCGCCGGGCACTCGCGTGGGCGGCCGGGCCAGCGGCCCAGGGAACGGCCGACCGGCTGGAGAGCGTGGTGACCGGGGTGGTCGCCCCCGAGCTTCCCGCGACGACCGAGATGGAGAGGGTCGCCGACGACCTCTGGTCGATGGGCCTCACGCCCGAAACAACCGCGATCGCGCTGGTGCGCGGCGAGCTGCACGCGCGCGGGGTCACGCGCGCCGACGGGTTGGCGGGTGCGGAGAGCTCGCGGGTCACGGTCGCAGGCGTCGTCACCCACCGCCAGCACCCCGAGACCGCGAACGGCGCGGTGTTCCTCAATCTCGAGGACGAGACCGGGCACGTCAACGTGATCTTCTCCAAGGGGGCGTGGGCCCGCTGGTCGCCGGTGGCGCGAAGATCTCCGGCGCTGCTGGTACGGGGCTCGCTGCAGCGGGGCCAGGGCACGCTCGCGTTGATGGTCGAGTTCGTCGAGCCGCTCAGTCTCGGCGCCACGGCGCCCTCGAGGGACTGGCATTAGGGCACCACAAGCGAGTGTCGCCAAAGTTTCTGTACCGTTCGCGAGAGCGAATATAGCAACTATGCTATATTCTAACCATGTCGAGTTCCCTTGCCGCTCCAATCATTCGAAGTGCCCGGGCAAAACGGGGTCTCAGCCAAAAAGAGCTGGCCGATCTGGTCGGGACCACACAGTCGGCCATCTCGCGGCTGGAGAGCGGGGCATCGAAACCGTCGTTCGATCGGGTCGCCTCGTTGCTCGAATCCCTCGGACTCTTCCTCGACGTATCGATCGTCGAACGGGACTGGGACGACTCGGCGATAGAAAGAAACCTCAAGCTCGACTACCAGCAGCGTTGGGATAACGCCGTCGCTGCGGCGCGCTTCGTTGAGCAGGGTCGACGCGCCCTCAGGCATCAGAGTGTTTGATCCGAGCGGGCTGCTGCGAGTTCTGAAGAGACACGATGTCTCGTTCGTCCTGATCGGGGGGATGGCGGCCATCCTCTACGGATCCGATCTCGTGACGATGGACATCGACGTCACACCTCAGCGAGACACCGAGAATTTGGAGAGGCTGGCGGGGGCTCTCAAGGAGTTGGAAGCCAAGATCCGAACGGAGGGCAGCGGCGAGGACCTCGCGTTCTCGCCCGACGCGGACTTTCTTCAGAAGATGGAGATGCTCAATTTGACCACCAAGTTCGGCGACCTCGACGTCGTAATGTCCCCAGCGGGCTTGGGCAGTTACTCGGAAATTGTGAAGAGATCGACGTCGCTGACGATAGAGGGAGTGACCATAGAGGTTGCGAGCTTGGGCGACATCGTTCACTCCAAAGAGGCGTCAAATCGAGAGAAGGATCGGGCTGCGCTTCCGGCACTCAAGCGACTGCTTCGCCGGACCGAGGGTTAGGCCGGACCACGACTTTGTCGTGGTCCAGTCAGCCGGCCGGCTCTCGAGCCACGTGATTGCCCCAGCGGTAGGAATTGAAGGTCGAGGCAGGTAACTTGCAAGAACTACGAAGACGGTGAAGGAAGTGCGTTCTCGATGAATGCTTCGAAGATAAAGGTCGCCGCGGTGCAGCTCAGCTCGGGCTCTGACACGGAGTCGAACGTCGACACCGCCATCGATCTCGTCCTCGACGCCGCGGGCCAGGGGGCTTCGTACATCCAACTGCCCGAATACTTGAACTACTACGGCCCGACGGCCAACTACGGCGCCATCGGTGAATCCATTCCCGGGCCGCTGACCGACCGCTTTGGTGAGATCGCCTCGTCGAGCAAGGTCACCATCCACCTCGGCAGCATGCTGGAGAAGTCTCCTCGGAGCGAGAAGTGCTTCAACACCAGCGTGATCATCAACGACGACGGCTCGGTGGGCGCCACGTACCGAAAGGCGCACCTGTTCGACATCGAGGTGCCCGGGAAGGTCTCCTACATGGAGTCGAGGGCGATCGAAGCGGGCAGCGACGTCGTCGTCGCCCAACTCCCCGGGTTCGACCTCGGCATGTCGATCTGCTTCGACCTGCGCTTCCCCGAGCTCTACCGGAGCCTGGCGCTTCGCGGGGCGACGGTCTTCGCCATCCCGTCGGCGTTCAACGCGGTGACCGGAGCCGACCACTGGGACGTGCTGATAAAGGCCCGCGCCATCGAGAACCACGCGTTCGTGGTGGCGGCGGCGCAGGCGGGCACCACGGAGGAAGGCCTTTCGTCGTACGGGCATTCGATCATCGTTGGTCCGTGGGGCGAAGTGATCGCGGAGTCGACGTCGAACGCGCCGGACGTCCTGGTCGCGATGCTCGACTTGGACGAAGTGTCTCGAAGGCGGTCCCAGATCTCCGTGCTGGAGCTGCGCCGGCCCGACCTCTACGGGCTGCGCGTGGACGCCGAAGGGTAGGCGGGCGCGGAAGCGGGCCCCGCGAGGACGAGCGAAGAGCCATTCGCTCGAAGAGATGTGATGGACGGCGTCGCCAACCTGCGCATCAACGAGAACGGCGTGGAACTGAACGTCGAGCGAAGCGGCACGGGATCGACGCGAGCGAGCCGCTCCTGAGCCGGCTTCGCGGGCTGGACCAGCTCGTGACCCTCGATCACCGGGGCATGGGGGACTCCTGGTCACCCGCCGGCCCGTGGTCGATGGGGGACTACGCGCTCGACGCGCTCGCGGTCATGGACGAGATCGGAATCGGGGAGTTCGATCTGCTGGGGATCAGCTTCGGAGGGATGGTCGCCCAGAAGCTGGCCGTACGCTTTCCGGGGCGGATCCGTTGCTTGGTCCTGTGGTCGACGAGCGCCGGGGGACCGCCGGTTCGTCGTTCGCGCTCGACACCCTCGCCGAGATGGCGCCAGCGCAACAAGAGGCGATGGCGCTGAGGCTTCTCGACAGCCGTTTCGACGACGAGTGGTTGAAGAGTCACCCGCGGGACCGGATGCTCGTCGAAGCGCGCCGCGACGACGACGGGCAGTCCCCCAGATGATGGAGGCGGCCCTGAAGCAGCTCGAGGCGCGGGCTCGCCACGACGTCGCCGACCGGCCGCACGTCCTTCGAGAGATTTCGGTCTGCGTGGGCGCGGGACGATTCGACGTTCTGGCGCCACCGAGAAACGCGGAGGCGATCGCCCGGTTGACCAACGCCACCAGGTTCGAGCTCTACGAGGGCGGGCACTTGTTCTTCTTCCAGGACCCCCAGGCGTTCAGGGACCTGGCGTCATTCCTGGCGTGACCGAGCGGCCGGCGGTGGCTAACTGCGGCCCAGCGGGTAGCAGCGGCCGCTGTACGACCCGCCACCCTGGCTTCGCACGATGAGCGAAGCCGAATACGGTCCGGCGGGGGAGTAGGCCCTGCTCTTGGTCCCCACGATGGTTCCGCTCGTGACGTTGCGCGACGCGACGTAGCGCTCGCTCCAGGTGCGCACGCGATCGCGGCAGGAGGTGCCCCGGTAGGTCACGAGGATCACCTGGGCGACTCGCTTGGTTCCTTGACTCAGCCAGCGCACGTTCACGGTGCTGAGGTTGATGGCGTGGCGGGTAATGGAGGCGTTCGTCGGTCCGCCCGGTCCGTGGACGGTTGTCGTGGTCGTGGTCGTGGTCGTGGACGGGGTGGTCGTCGACGTGGTTGTCGTCGCAATGGTCGATGATGTCGTGGTCGAGGACGGGGCGGTCGTCGTCGTGGTCGAAGCGCTGGCACCCGGGAGGTAGGCGCTCTCGCTCGCCCAGGTGAACGTCATCGCCGGCGGCGCACCCGCGGGAAGTTCGATCAGGTCAACGTAGGACGCCTGGCTGAGCATCGCGTAGCCCGTGCCCATCTCGCAGGTCGTGCAGAAGAGGCCGACACCGGGGTTGAAGGCGGGGTCCGAACCGAGCAGCTCGTCGCGGTGGGCCCAGCACGCGAGCGCGGTCGCCGACGTGCAGTCGATATTGGCCGTGTTCGCGGCGCTGCCGCCCCAGCCGTCGTCGTACATCAAGAAGTAGTCCGCCACGAGCACGTTGAAACCCTGGGACCAGGATCCTCCCGACCCGTAGTCGCCCGCGGCATCGATGCCGACGTCGAACCCGGAGGCGAGCCCCGGGTCGGCGTTTTTGGCGGCGGCGTTCTGAGCCTCGGCAGTGAGGGCGGCGTTCAGTCCGAGGTAGGGGGGGTAGCCGCGAAGAACGCGCTCGAGGTCGGCGACGACGAAGAGCTGCTCGGGCACCGTGAGCGAGTACCAGTTGGATGGCAGCACCATCGGGCCCGCCCCCTCTTGGGCCATCGCCGCGTTGATCGCCTTCAGCACGTAGTTCGTGCACGAGACGCCATTGGTGAAGGCGGGCCAGGTGAGCTGGGGCGTGACGCAGGGGTTGGCGCACGTGTAGGCGCCGGGTGAGCCGGTGCACGTGCCGCTGTCCATGACGTCGGGAGTGGGACTGATGTTGGCGGGAGGGTTGTAGGGCGCGGCCATCGACGCCGCCAAGCTGGTTCCGGCGGTGATCGCCAGCGTGGAGAGGATGGTGACGGCCACGACGGCGATCCTCGTAGTGACGCCCCGCGGGGGCGTCACTGACGCGCTTGTGCTCCGCCGGTACCGCCGTCGCGCGGACCCGGCATTCACGTGAGCCAAGGTCTTGCCCGCACGCTCTTCGCCCGGGCTATTTCTCGGCGCTCGGGTGCATCCGAAAGCCGGGCTGGTGCTTGAGAATCTCGCGCCGGGCAATCGTCATCTTGTGCACCTCGTCGGGGCCGTCGGCGATACGCAGCGTGCGCTGGTGCGCGTACATGTGGGCCAGGGGGAAGAACTGGGTCACGCCCGCCGCCCCGTGGACCTGGATCGCGCGGTCGATCACCTTCAGCGTCACGTTCGGGATCGCGACCTTGATGCCGGAGATCTCCGTGGCGGCGGCCTTGTTGCCCACCGTGTCCATCAGGTGGGCGGTGCGGAACACGTACTCGCGGGCCATGTCGATCTCGATCCTCGACTCGGCGATCCAGTCCTGGATCAGCCCCTTGTGGGCGAGGCTGGTGCCGAAGGTGCTGCGCTCGAGCGAGCGGATCACCATCAGTTCGAGGGCTCGCTCGGCGACCCCGAGCGAGCGCATGCAGTGGTGGATCCGGCCCGGCCCGAGGCGCGCCTGGGAGATGGAGAAGCCGCTGCCCTCGTCGCCGAGGAGGTTGCCGACGGGAACGCGCACGTTGCGGTAGATCACCTCGGGATGCCCGCCGCGCTCGGCGTACCCGAAGACGTGGGGGTCGAGCCCGATCTCGACGCCGGGGGTGTCCTTGGGAACGACGATCATCGACTGCTGCAGATGGCGCGCGGCCTTGGGATTGGTCTTGCCCATAACGATGAGGACCTTGCAGCGGTCCGACTTGGCGCCGGAGCTGAACCACTTGCGACCGTTCAGCACGTACTCGTCGCCGTCTCGTTCGATGGAGAGGCCGATGTTGGTGGCGTCCGAGGACGCGATGTCGGGCTCGGTCATCGAGAAGGCGCTTCGAATCTCTCCCGCGAGCAGCGGTTCGAGCCACTCGGACTTCACCTTGTTCGAAGCGAAGAGGTGGAGGATCTCCATGTTCCCGGTGTCGGGCGCGTTGCAGTTGAGCGCCTCGGAGGCGAAGGGGACCTTGCCGAGCATCTCCGAGATCGGCGCGTAATCGAGGTTCGACAGCGTGGTGCCGGAGCTGCCGGGGCGAAGGTGCGGCAGGAACAGGTTCCACAGTCCGCGCTCCAGGGCGGCGGCCTTCAGCTTGTCGAGCACCGGCGGATACCCGTCGGCCCCGACCTCTTCGAGCTGCTGGTAGTAGATCTCTTCGTTCGGGTAGATCACCGAATCCATGAATCGCTTCACGGACTCCTGGACCTCCAGGCCCTGGGGGGAGAACTCGTATGGCATCAATGACCTCACTCTTCGATGCGGCGCAATGCCCCGCACGAAGCCGAGGATACTCACTACGGAGGCCGCTCCTCCCGGCGGCCCCGCGGCATTGGGAGGGCCCACGGGTGCAGCGAGGCCACGATTGGCGCCGAGCGAGCGTTGACGGGAGCCGGAGAGGTACGCCGTGCGGCCAATCCGGAGATGAAGAGCCCGGGGTGAAATTCCCGACCAACTAAAGTTGCCGGCAGTGAAGTTCTCCCCGCACCGATGGCTGCGTCGCCGACCGCTGCTCGGGCTCGTCCTGGGCGTGGCCGTCGCCGGCTCAGTCCTGGCGTCCGTGCCAGCGCTCGCCACGTCGAACAACCCGTTTGACTCGTCGACGTCCACCTCGACGTCGACGACGACCACCGCGGACGGCTCGACCACGACGTCGACCTCAACTACCACGACGACCACCACGACGCCGGGCCCGATTCCGAAGGCGCTGCAGTTGCCGTGGCCGAGCCGGGCCAGCGCCGCGGTCGCGGTGCCCGACCTCTCGATCGTCGCGTCCTCGCCGGTCCAGCCCACGGTGCCCGTCGCCAGCCTCACCAAGATGATGACCACGTGGGTGGTGCTGCAGAAGCTTCCCCTGACCTACTCCAAGCGCGGTCCGTGCCTCATCGTCAACGCGAACGACATGGCGCTCTACGAGCACGACGTCGAGACGGGGCAGTCGAACGTGAAGATCGCGCTCGGCGAGAATTTGTGCGAGGGGCAGTTGCTTCGCGGCATGCTGGTCCACTCGGCCGGGGACTACGCCCAGCTGCTCACGACGATGCTGCACATGAGCCAGGCCCAGTTCGTCGCGGCGATGAACAGAGCGGCCCGCTCCTTCGGACTCAAGCGCACGCGCTACGTGGACTACACGGGGATCTCGCCCGGCGACGTCTCCACGGCGCGCGAACAGTCGGTGATCGCGGTCGAACTGATGGCCAACGAGCCGATTGTTCGAAGCATCGTCGCGCTGACCAGCGTGAAGCTTCCCGTCGCCGGGGTGGTGGGTTCCTACACCCCGTACGACGGCGAGTTCGGGGTGGTCGGCGTGAAGTCCGGGTTCACGACGCCCGCGGGGGGATGCGACGTCATGGCCATCAACGTCGTGCTGAACAAGAAGGTCATCACCACCTACGCGGTCGTGCTCGGCGTGCAGGGCGCGAACGCCATCGATCGGGCCGGCCAGTTCGCCCTGGTGCTGGCCCAGTCGATCAGGTCGAAGATGAGGGTGGCGACCACCCCGACGGGCACGAGCGTCCAGTGGAATGGGTGGCCTGGCTACGTCGTCGCTCCGACCACCACCACTCCCACGACCACGACCACCACTACTTCGACAACGACAACGACAACCTCCACTCCCACCTCGACGACCACCACGACGACGACAGTACCGCCCACCTAGTCGACGCCCGCGTCCCTTGGATGCGGAGGTCTCAGCAGCGGTGGTTCAGGTGCCGCGCTTGTTCGACGGGCCAAAGAGCGGTTGGATCGTCGCCTCGTTCCAATCGGTGCGCGGGCAGGTGAAGAGCTTGTAGAACGCCTCGATGATCGCGTCGTAGTTCGCGCGCCAGCCACTGAAGTCGCACCAGGCGGCCTCCCGGTCAGTCAGGAGGGGCACGCCGCTTCGTGCGAGCCGGTCGAGGACCCCGTCGAACTGGGCCCGCGAGATGGAGATCGAGACGTTGCGGTCGATCGTGGTGGGATAGGGGACCCGGTAGTAGTCCGCGAGACGTCGAAGGGTGAGCCAGCCCGAGCGGATGCACAGTCCGGCCGTCGGCGACGGTGCGATGTCGACCGCGGCGTTGAAGAGCGCGGCGGCGTCCAGGACCGCGGCGGCGGCACCGATCCACGTCTGGTCGGGTGACGGCGAGCGGTAGTAGTTGAGGATCGTGAGCGTGGTGTGGGTCTCGCCCACTTCGATGAACCACTGTTCCCACTCGCGCCACAGCTCGTCGAGGCGCTCGTAGGAATCGACGCTCTGGGCCATTTCGAGCACGCCCCAGGGGGTCGCGGGAACGCCCGCTCGCACCGAGAGCCTCGAGACCGAGACCTCGCGCCGCTGGAAGGCTGCATACAGGGTGGGGATGAAGGCAATGAGCAGGGCCAGCAAGGTGAGCCCGATTCCCGCCTCGACGAAACCGAGGACCACCTGACCGCCGCCATGACCCGAGGAGGTCCCGAGGGTGAGCAGCGACGAGCCCGAGATCTCGAAGGCTCGCAGGAAACTGGGCACGCCCGCGGCGACGAAACCCAGGGTGAAGGCGATGATGCTGAGGGCGAGCCAGAGGGCCTGGTAGGTGAGCAGGACAATGGACGCGTAGAGCGAGAGGATCGCATCACGCACCGCGTAGGAGCGTTTCGAACTGGCGAGCATCTGGAAGATCCAACCGACGGCCCGCGCGACGGTCCGGCTCAGCGAAACGTTGGCGACCCGGGGCAGGAGGAAGGTCCGAATGGCGGCGTCGAGCACCAGCAACTGCAGGACCAGGCCGCCAATACCCGAGAGGATGCGGATCCAGATGGCCATCTCAGTCAACTCCCTACCACTGGTTGAAGCAGGGCGATCGAACGAAGTCTGATGGTCGGCCTGCCTCTGTGCTACGAATTGTACGCCCCACGTCGAGCAAATATGAAGAAATACCTGATGAATTGGCATATGCTCCCGTAAGCCCGGCGCGGCACGAAAGGGTGACCAGATGCCGGCCTCCCGAAGTCTGGCTAACGTTCAACTTGTGCTTCCTCGGATTGAGAACATGCGGGTGGACGCGACCGAGTACCAGTTGCTCCACTACGGATCGGGCGACCCCGTCGTCCTCTATCCTTCGCTCGGGCGCCCGGGAACCGACTTCCACCAGCTCGCCCAGGACCTGGCGCTGAGCGGTTACCACGCCATCGCGATCAACCCGCCCGGCGTCGCGACGGCGCTCGGTGAGCCTTCGTGGAAGATCCTCGGGGATATCGCGGACGATCTCTGGAAGATCATCGACGCCGAGCAGCTGGACCCGGTGATCCTGATCGGGCACGCCTTCGGGAATCGGGTCGTTCGCGCGGCGTCCGCGGCGCGCCCCGACGACGTCACGGCGCTGATCCTGCTCGCTTGCGGGGGTGACGTCAACCCGAATCCCGAGGTGTTCACCCACTTCCTCAACTGCTTCTACGATCAGATCGACCCCGAGACGCACCTGCGAGCGGTGAAGACGGTGTTCTTCGCCCCGGACAATGAAGTGGACGGATGGAGCGAGGGATGGCATCCCGAACTCGCGCAGTATCAACGAGAAGTGGTGGCGGCGACGGACTTCGATGAGTTCGGCATGGGGGGCACGGCGCCGGGCCTCGTGATCCAGGGTCTCGACGACGTGATCGCGCCGCCACAGAACGCCTGGAACCTCGTGGCGCGACGGGCGAACACCCGGGTGGTCGGACTGCCCAACTGCGGCCACGCGATGCTCCCGGAGCAGCCCGCAGCGATCTTCGAAGCGGTGCTTTCGTTCCTTCGCGAGACGTTGGCGAACTAGCCGGGCCGGCTTAGTCCGTCGGGGGCCCCTTCAACTTCGAGGGGGTCAGGCCGGACGTGGCCTCCAACGAGGGTCCCGAGGTGTTCCAGAACTCCTTGAGGATGACTTGAATCGTCGCGGCCAGGGGAACGGCCAGCAGGACGCCCACGAAGCCGCCGAAGATGCCGTCAACCCACGAGCCGATCTCCGCGCCCACGAGGATCGCAACGAAGACGGTCAAGGGGTTCACCTTCACCGTGCGGCTCATGATGATCGGGTTCAGTACGTGGTTCTGCACGAGCGTGTAGACCAAGAAGACCACCAGGGTGACGACGCCGGCGGTGAGCGAGTGGCCGACGGCGAACAGCACCGTCGGGAATCCGGCCAACGCCCCGCCGACCTGGGGCAAGAAGTCCACCAGCGCGACCCACAAGGCCCACAGCAGCGCGAACGGCACGCCGAGCAGCGAGAGCGTCACGAAGACCGCGAAACCCGCCGCGATGGACATGATCAGACTGCCGAGCACGTAGCCGAGGGCGGCGCGGCTGACTTCGGCGCTGACCTTCTTCAGCCTGGCGGCGTGCGCGGGGGACAAGAGGCCGAGCACCGCGGAGCGGATCTTCGAAGCCTCCAGGAGCAGCAGCACGACGAAGGCGAACATGGTGACCGCCAGGAACAGGATTGAAACGGCACCCTTGCCGAGCGCCAGGGCGGGCTTGCTGAGGCCCTTCGCGAGCGAGATCAGCTTCGACGAGTTCTTGTTGAACCAGGTTTGGATGTGGTAGTGACGGATGAGGTGACCAATCCAGCCCTTGCCGTGCTGCGCCTTGTTGACGTAGGAGGGCAGGTCATTGGCGAGGTGGGTCAGGCTGTTGACGAGCGGGTCGCCGAAGGCGAAGGCCAGCACGCTGAAGACGAGCACCGCGCCGAGCGAGACGATCGCCACCGCGGCTCCGCGTCGGCGGAACTTCCATCGTTCGAGCGCGTCGACCAACGGATTGAGCACGAGGGCGACGAATCCGCCTACGAGCATCAGCAGCAGGACGTCGCGAAGTCGGTAGAGGACCTTGCTGAGCCCGTAGACCGCGACGATCGAGAGGATCGTCACGAAGATGGTCTTGAGCGGGACGTTGTTTGCCTGCGCACGCTCGAACATCTTGGCGCGGCGGGTCTCTCCGGCGTCTGTGTCGCGATCCGACTGGTCTGACATGCCTGACGAACTCCCTGTCGTTGGACTCAGCGTTACGCTAGCGCCCGAGCGAAAGCCGGGGATGAATGGACTGGCCACACGCCGGCCGCCGGTTGAACTCATTCCGAGATTTCGTCCGTCGGGGTCCGGTTGATTCTCGATTGCGTAAACCCCGTCGAAGGAATAGGGTCGCGAAGAGACGGAAGTCTTCGGAGCCGCGCACGTACGAGTCGGACCGGTAGCGAAAGGAGATTCGATGCCCCAGTTCATGGACTTTCATGAGGACCTCAAATTGCCGAGCGAGGCGATTCAACAGATCACGCGCGAGACCAAGGAGGGCAAGGTCGACGAGTTCGGTGTCCGCCAGATCGAGCTCTTCCACAGTTCAGAGGGAAAGGTCTACTGCCTGCTCGAAGCTCCCGACGTTGAAGCGGTGCGTAGCCACCATGCGGCGCTCGGCGTCCCTTGCGGCGAGGTGCACGAGGTCGCGGGAGTTCTCTAGGCACGAGGGAGTCCGGTCACCGCGGGGTGCACGCCCGAGGCGCCTCAATGCTCGCGTCGAAACTGACCGTACCTCGCCCGTCACCTGGCTAGGCGGTCTTCTCGCTCACCGTGAGGCGTCCGTAACGGCGGCGGAACAGGATCCAACAGACGCCTCCCGCGATGGTGGGCAGCCAGTACGAACCAACGCGGAAGGCGAGCGTGGCGACGACGGCGCTGGCGCTTGGCACGTTGGCGAGCACGAGCAGCCCACTGAGGCTCGCCTCGACGATGCCGAGTCCGCCCGGGGTGAGCGGAAGCAGGGCAATGACCGCGGTGGCCGAGTAGGCCAGCAAGACGAGCGAAGGATTCGGCCGGGCCCCGGTCGCCCTCAGCGCCGCGAGCAGGCTGAAGTAGTCGAGTCCAATCCGCCCGGCGATCAGGAGCACGGCCTTCCACCAGTTCTTGCCGAGGTCGGTGCGCACCATGTCCCTTTCGGCGATCAGGCGGTCGGGAAGATTCGTGGTCCGGGGCCTGCGGGGCAACTTGTTGAGGAGCCACTGAACGGCCCGACCGGCGGTGATGAGCGTGCGGTCAGTCGTGAGCAGCACGATCCCGAGCACCATGATCAGCACGAAACCGAAGACGCCGAGTTCGCCAGCGTGCACGAGTCCGGGCCTCACCGAGACGCCGCCGAACACCACCGGCAGCGCGAATATTGGCAGCGAAAGCAGCCCGGCGATACCGATGATCGACGAGACGGCGAGACCGCTCGCCGCCTGCACGGAGTCGATGCCCGCTGCGGAGAGCATGCGGAACTGCACGCTGGCCCCGAGCGCGTCGCCTCCGGGCAGCGTGTTGGTCACCGCGTTGCCCGCGAGCGCTGACGTCACCACGGGGAACCAGCCGTCCGATCGAAGAATGAGGCGCAGCAGCGCCATGGAGCAGAAGAAGCTCGCAATCTCGGTGACCACCGCGACGACCAGCCACCAGGGCTCGAGCTTCAAGAGGCGCGGCCACGAGGCGATGACGCGCACCAGGGCCGGAAGCACGATGTAGAGCGTCAACCCCATGACGACCACCGCGACGACGCGGCCGACCGTGGACCTACTGGACCTGGGTGCCTTGTCCGTATCCATCAGAACAAAATAGGCCACCCGACCCGGCTCGGCGCCAACGGCCAGAAACGGCCGGGTTGGCGGTGACTTCCCATTCGACGAGGAGAGTCGCGCCCTCGTCGAATGGGAAGTCACCGTGGTTGAGTGGAACCGTTGATTTCAACGACCGCGTCACTCGCACTCCTTCGACAGACCGTGCTTCTCAGCGGGTCGAACGCCCGGTCATCGGAGCCAACGCGGGGTGACGAGCGGTCGCTGGCGAAGGACGAGGCGCGGCACCTAGATGAAGGCGTGCTCGGGACGCTCACCCAGGCTCACCTGCTGGCGCACGTCGGCTTGCACCAGGGGAAGGTCGTCGGCGTGGGTTACGCCCACGCAACGCGACACCGTGGGCAGCACGTCGAATCGGAGGGGAACGCGGTGCAGGATCCTTCCCACCATGACCGGAAGCACCGCTTCGGGTTCGGCCTCAAAATCGTGGGTCTCCATCTCGTTGTGCAGGAGAGGCCACATTGCGGGCTGGAAACCCCACAGGTTCATCGAGACGATGGATTCGGGCTCGAGAAGCACTGGTGAGAGTCCGTCGTCGGAGACGAAGCCGTCGCGAGAGGCGTGCACCTGGCGACGCTCCGTGATCTCGGTGAGGTGGCCGTTCACGACGTGGCACAGGCCACGCGTGACGGGAAGATCTCCGACCAGAGCCCGGTCGAGCTGGAAGCCGATCAAGCAGCACGTGGACTTGGTCGAGAGGTGCGCGCCCAACTTCGCGAACGCGTCTCGACCGTAGAGGTCGTCGGCGTTCGAGATCGCGAACGGCTTCGCGGTGTCGAGGAAGGGCTCGGCGGCGAGCACGGCGTCGACCGTGCCGCGCGGCGTCTCCTGGACCGCGAAGGAGACCTTGAATTCCTTGGGCCAGAACTCCTCGACGTGTTTTTGGATGTTCTCGCCAGTGTCGGGATTGACGACGACGACGACGTCGTCGAATCCGGCGCCGAACGCGTCCGACGCGATGAGATCGATGACGCCTTCGCCGTGCACCCCGATCGGGGCGAGCTGCTTCAGGCCTCCGCCGTATCGACGGGCCCGCCCGGCAGCGAGGATGACGAGGGACGGACCGTTCATCACGACCAGCGCACGATCGCCGAGGCCCAGGTCAATCCGGCTCCGAAGCCGGTCATGAGCGCGTAGTCGCCAGGCTTGATCCGGCCGTTCTGGCGGGCGTCGTCATAGGCCAAGGGAATCGAGGCGCTCGAGGTGTTCCCGTAGCGATCGAGCACGATCACCGCTCGCTCCATTTCAATGCCCAGGCGCTGGGTGGCTGCCTGGATGATGCGAATGTTGGCCTGGTGGGGAATCACGAGGCTGAGGTCGTCCGCGGTGAGTCCCGCGGTCGCGAGGGCCTTCTCGGCGGAGTCGACCACCACGCGCACGGCGCGGCGGAAGATCTCGCGGCCGTTCATCTGGAAGTAACCCCCGTGCTCGCAGGTCAGCAGGTCCGCCGCGGAGCCGTCAGCCCCGAGGCAGAAGCTGATCAGGTCGGTTCCGTTGGGGTCGTACTCGAGCACGGTCGCCCCCGCGCCGTCGGCGAGCAAGACCGCCATGTTGCGGTCGCTCCAGTCGACCCAGCGCGACAAGTGCTCCGCGCCGATCACCAGAATGCGCTTGTTGCCGGTCTCCAGGAGACCGTAGGCCGTGCGAATCGCGTACATGAAACCACTGCAGGCCGCGTTCACGTCCATGGCGGGGCACGTGAGACCCAGTTCGTTGGCGATCATCGGAGCGGTAGCGGGCGCGATGCGGTCCGGGGTGGTGGTCGCGAGGACGAGGAAGTCGATGTCCGCGGTGCTCATCCCGGCGTCGTCCATCGCCCTCTGGCCGGCGAGCACCCCGAGTGTCTTGGCAGAACCGCCGATTCGACGCTCGCGGATGCCGGTTCGTTCCGTGATCCACTCGTCGGAGGTGTCGAGGGTGAGCGACAACTCTGCGTTGGTAACAACGCGGTCGGGCACGGCGATTCCCCAACCTCTGAAGCGAACACCCATCGTCGGCCCCTTTGTTGGCTCGTCCTAAGCCAAGTCTAGGGGCTAGGGGGTTGGCGGATGAAGTGCGTTCAGAACCTGCAACGTGCAGCGCGCGACGCATATCTGGCGGCCCTGATCGTCGGTGAGATCGATGGCCCACACGTGAACCGACCGACCCTTGCGGATCGGGGTCGCCGTCGCCGTCAGGGTCCCGCTGCTCATCGAGCGAAGGTGCGAGCAGTTGAGTTCGGTGCCAACGACGATGTGATCGGGGGCCACGCTTACGGCGCCGCCCGCCGAGGCGGCGCCCTCGGCGAGCAGCGCGGAGACTCCGCCGTGCAGGATTCCGTAGGGCTGGTGCACGTTGGGCCCGACCTCGACCTGCAGGATGACCTTCTCCGGCGTCATGAGCACGGTCTTCACGCCGAGCAAGTCGTTGACGTTGTCGTGCGGGGGAACCAGTCGAGGCTTGTCTTCACTCATATGCCGAGTCTAAATGCGTGCCGGTAGCCTTTGGCTATGACCCGACGCGTAGATCTTCGAAGCGACACCGTGACCCAACCAACGCCGGCCATGCGCGAAGCAATGGCGTCAGCCGTGGTGGGCGACGACGGCCATGGTGAGGACCCGACGGTCAACGAGCTCGAGGAACGCTTCGCCGCGCTCGTGGGAAAGCAAGCCGCAATCTTCCTCCCTTCGGGTGTCATGGGTAATCAGATCGCCGTACGGGTGCTGACCCAGCCCGGCGATGTGATCGTCGCGGGTCGCAACCAGCACGTGGTGAGTTTCGAGATGGGAGCATCGGCGCGCAACTCTTCGGTGCAGTTCGCGCTGGTCAACGACTCCGCGGGCGTCCTTGATCTGAACGATGTTCTCGACGTCATTGACGCCGAGAAGGATCACCAGCCCCACGTGTCGATGGTGTCGGTGGAGAACACGCACATGCCCTCGGGAGGCACTCCGTGGGACGTCAACGATCTTCGCTCGCTCGCCAAGGCCATTGGCGAGCGGCCCCTTCATCTGGACGGCGCGCGCCTCTTCAATGCGGTCGTCGCGACGGGGACGTCGGCGGCTGAGTTCGCCGAGCCCGCCACGACGGTCATGGCGTGCCTCTCCAAGGGACTCTGCGCACCCGTGGGTTCCCTGCTCGCCGGGCCAGCACCGCTGATGGAACGCGCACGCATCGAGCGCAAGCGTCTCGGCGGAGCCATGCGTCAGGCGGGTTTCCTCGCCGCGGCGGGTCTCGTCGCCCTCGATACCATGATCGACCGACTGAGCGAGGACCACCTGCGCGCGCGCCGCATCGCCGAGCTGTTCAGCGAGGCCTTTCCCGAGGCGCGATACGACCCCACGACGTGTCGGACGAACATCGTCGCCTTCGATCACCCGCAAGCCCGTCAGATCGTGGGCGAGCTGAACGCCCTTGGCGTCGAGGGGGACACCCTGGCGCCTCGGCGAATCCGATTCGTCACCCACGCGGGAATCAGCGACGCCGATGTCGACTTCGTGGCTGAAGTGCTCGAGAGCTTCAAGCCCGCGGCCAGCTGACGTCGACGCACGCGCAATTCGAACACCGTTCGCCAGAAGTTCACGCTTCGGCTGGTCAATGATTGGCGTAAGGGGCTAGCCTTGGTGAGCCCGCAGGGCTTGCCATGACTCAAATTCTTCACCTCTCCACATTCCTGCGCCGCCCGATCTTCGATCAGGACGGTGACCGGATCGGCCGCGTCCAAGACCTGGTCGCTCGCCTCGGCGACGACGCGCACCCTCCCATCGTGGGCGCGGTCATCCGTATCGAGGGTCGCAACCTTTTCGTGCCAATCCGCAAGATCGGGGGCCTCGAGCAGGGCCGGATGACCTTCGAGGGCCGCAAGGTCGACCTGCGACGTTTCGAGCGCAGGCCCGGCGAGTTGCTTCTCGCCGAGGACCTCCTGGCGCGCCACCTCATCAACCTGGTGCGCGGCCGCCTCATCATCGCCAACGAGATCGAGATCGCCGAGATCGACGGCCGCTGGGAAGTGGTCGGCGTCGATCCCGGTCGGCGTCCGTTCTTTCGCCGCGTGCTGGGCCAGAAGATGGGCCAGCGCGTCAAGGCCGAGGCCATCGTGGACTTCGCATCCATCGAACCCTTTGTCGCCCACGTTCCCTCGGCGCGTCTTCGCATTCCCTACCGCAAGCTCTCGAAGCTTCACCCGGCGCAGATCGCCGACCTCGTGGAGCAGGCGAGCCACGAGGAGGGTGAGGAGATCATCGAGGCGGTGGGACTGGACCGCGAACTCGAAGCCGACGTCTTCGAAGAGCTCGACACCACCCACCAGCTGGAGTTCCTCGAGTCGCGCACCGACGTCGAGGCCGCCCGTCTGCTGTCACGGATGGAGCCGGACAACGCGGCCGACCTCATCAACGAGATCGATCAGGACCGGCGCCTGCCGATTCTCGAGCACCTGCCATCGTCCCAGCAGTTGAAGGTGCGCCAGCTCCTCTCCTACAACGCCGACACCGCGGGCGGACTCATGAACACCGACTTCGTGTCGGTGCGCGCGACCGCGACCGTCGCCGACGCGCTCGAGGCGATTCGCACCTCGACGGTTCCCGCCGAGTCCCTGCACGCCGTCTTCGTCATGGACGAGAACGGCCAGCCCGTCGGGGCGGCGTCGATCGCCCCGCTCGTTCGAGCCCGGGGCACCGAGCTCGCGCTCAGTGTCGCGCGCACCCAACTCACCCACGTGCATCCCCACTGGGACCTTCACCGAATCTCACGCAAGATGAGCGACTTCAATCTCACGGTGCTGCCCGTGCTCGACGACGAACACAGCACCATGATTGGCGTCATCACAGTCGACGACCTACTCGAAGAGCTTCTGCCCCAGGGCTGGCGCCGCGAGTTCGGCATGAGCGCGGTGGAGGAGTAACGATGCGCCGCCGCGTCCCGGGTCACGTTCAAGGGGGGTCCTTCTGAAACCCCCTAGTACCAGCCTCACGGCTACTTATGTACCGACACAACCTCGCTTGACCTCAAGGACTGGCTGCTAGCCGCCTCCAGTCTCTGCGTGGTTGTTTCGCCTAACGACCACAACGAGACGAAAGGAGGTGGGGCGTGCCGAGCGAGAAGTCAACAGATCAGAAGATCAGCGGGGCCTTTGGAACGATAAAGGAACATGACAGCGGCAACCGCAAGGGAGTTCGCGCCCGTTTCCTCACCCTGCTCGCCATCATCGGTCCCGGTCTCATCGTCATGGTCGGCGACAACGACGCCGGCGGCGTCTCCACGTACGCCCAGGCCGGACAGAACTTCGGGTACTCGCTGCTCTGGACGCTGCCGCTGCTCATACCGGTGCTCATCATCAATCAGGAGATGGTGGCGCGCCTGGGCGCGGTGACCGGCGTCGGGCACGGACGACTCATCCGCGAGCGCTTCGGCCGCCACTGGGGCAACGTCTCGATCAGCTCGATCCTGCTGCTGAACTTCCTGATCATCATCACCGAGTTCATCGGCATCTCGCTCTCCATGGACTACTTCGGCGTCTCTCCCTACATATCGGTGCCGATCGCCGTGGTGCTGCTCTTCGCCGTCACCGCGTCGGGATCGTTCCAGCGCTGGGAGCGGTTCATGATGCTCTTCGTCGCCATCAACCTCTTCGTGGTGCCGCTGATCCTCGTCACCAAGCCCCACTTCGCCGCGGTCGTGCATCACGCGGTCGTCCCAGGGATACGCGGTGGCGCCTCGTCGAGCGCGGTGCTGCTCATCATCTCGATCATCGGCACCACCGTCGCCCCGTGGCAGCTGTACTTCCAGCAGTCCAATATCGTCGACAAGAAGATCACCCCGCGATGGCTCAACTACGAGCGGGTCGACACGATCCTGGGCTCGTTCATCGTCGTTATCGGCGCGTCCGCGCTGATCGCTGCCTGCGCGGCGGGGTTCGCCGGGCACGGGGGGACGAACAGTTTCACCACGGCGCTCGGGGTCGCCCGGGGCCTCGGCACGTACGTCGGCCACGGGTCGGGGACGCTCTTCGCCATCATCCTGCTCAACGCCTCGGTGATCGGCGCGGCCGCCGTCACGCTCGCCAGCTCGTACGCGCTGGGCGACCTCGCGGGAGGCTCGCGCCAGTCGCTTGATTCGCGCATGCGTGACGCCAAGGGGTTCTTCGGTGCGTTCGCCGCGCTCCTGGTCGTGGCGGGAGTGGTCACGCTCATTCCGGGTGCGCCGCTGGGGGTCATCACCCTGGCGGTCCAAGCCATGTGCGGGCTCATGCTGCCGAGCACGACGATCTTCGTGCTGCTGCTCTGCAACGACCGCGAGGTTCTCGGTCCCTGGGTCAACGGACGATGGCTCAACGTTGCCGCGACGATCATCGTCTCGCTGCTCGTGGTGCTGTCGGTGACGATGATGGTCTCGACGCTGTTCACCTCGATCAACGTGGTGAAGCTGCTCACGTACCTGGGCGTCCTGGCCGGCGTCGGTCTCGTCGTTGGTCTGCCCATTGGCCTGAGCCGTGCCGCGGCGCCCCTCGAGTACAGCATCGACAAGCGGGACTGGCGAACCCCGCGACTGACGTTGCTGGCGCCGCTTCCGACGTCGAGCGCCCGACGCATCCTGCTGCGCTGCGTCGGAACGTACCTGCTCGTCGCTGGTGCGCTGCTGGCCGTTCGCATCATCCAGCTCGCGACCTCGTAGTCTCGTCAGAATGAAGTCCCCCGGATCCCTCGTCTGCGTCCACGCGCACCCCGACGACGAGTCGCTCTTCACCGCGGGGATAAGCGCGCACTACGGCTCTTTGGGCTACGACGTCGTGCTCGTCACCTGCACCAACGGCCGGGTCGGTATCGACAACAAGGGGCGTCCCGGCTCCCACCGCCGCCACGACGTCGAGGTAACCACGTCGACCCGCGCGGGCGAGCTCCAACGCGCGACGAAGCTGATCGGATTCAATCGCGTGGTCACCCTCGGTTACAACGATTCGGGAATGACCGGGTGGCGCCAGAACGAGGAATCCGGTGCGTTCATGAAGGTCGACGTCGAGAAGGCGGCGCGGACGCTCGCGGCGCTCTTCGACGAGGTCAATGGGTCGGTGATCGTCACCTACGACGAGAACGGCTTCTACGGGCACCCCGATCACATCATGGCGAACCGGTTGACCCGTCGGGCCATCGAAATGAGTTCGGCGGCGCAGCGCCTCTACTACCCGGTCGTGCCCCGCGGCGTGCTCGAGCGATTCACGAGCGACGCCCAGGCCCAGGGCATCTTCCTGCCGGCCTGGGTCGTCGACGCCGCACCGGGCACCCCCGACGAGCTGGTCGCGACGATCATGGACGTGACGAAGTACTCGAGGCGCAAGCAGGAGGCGATTGCGGCGCACGAGTCCCAGATCGACAACGCCGATCTGGTCACGATGTCGCGCAAGCTCTTTACGATGTTGTTCGGCACCGAGTACTACCAGCGTGCCTGGAGCCGCCGCGCGCCGAGCGGTGACGAAGCCGATCTCTTTGGAGGACTGTAGATGCCGCAACTGACGTTCCTCGCCGTGCACGCCCACCCCGATGACGAGGCGAGCTCCACCGGCGGGCTCTTTCGCCTTCTCGCGAGCCAGGGCGTGCGCACGGTGCTCGTGACCTGCACGAACGGCGAGTGCGGCGACGCACTCGATGGCGCCAAGCCCGACGCCGACCACCACGACGGCGACGAGGTGGCGAAACTCCGCGCCGTCGAGCTCGACCGCGCGGTCGAGGTCCTAGGCATCAGCCGCCTGGTTCGCCTCGGCTACCGCGATTCGGGAATGATCGGCTGGCCGCAGAACGAGGACCCCCAATCCTTTTGGGCGACGCCGGTAAAGGACGCCGCCGCGAAGCTCGCCAAGATTCTTCTCGAAGAGCGTCCCCAGGTGATCATGACGTACAACGAGGTCGGCTTCTACGGGCATCCCGACCACATCCAGGCCAACCGGATCACGCTGGCGGCGCTCGACATGATCGACTACGAGCCAACCCTGTACTACAACGCAATTCCTAATTCGGTCATGGCGCGCTTTCGCGCGCGTTGGGAGCAGGAAGAACGAGACCAGCGCGAGGCCGACGAGGCGAAGGGCATCACGCGAACGATCGACGAGCCGAGCGCTCGCGAGGAGATCATAATGGGCACCCCCGATGAGGAGATCTCGGCGATCATTGACGTCGCCGACGTCTCTGACGCCAAGTACGACGCGCTCGCCGCCCACCAGTCTCAGATCGGCGATTCGTTTTGGATGAAGATGGACCGCGCCGAGTTCAAGCAGGCCATGGGCCACGAATGGTTTGTGCGGGTGACGAATCCCGAGAATCTCGAGGGCGTGGTCACCGACATCTTCGCCGGCTACCGCTAGGGGCCGCCAAGGTCGGGACCGAACGGCGAGGATCGTCCCCAGCGGACCCTCGGGGATCGAAGACCATTCCATTCTTGGAGGTGGCGCGACCAGAAAGAGCCAGAGTCGCCGCGGAGGCGGGATCCGAAGTGGATCCCGCCTCCGCGGGTCAGGCTCGGCTGCTCATTCGTTACTCGTGGCTGTGGCCGTCGTGCTCCCCGTGTTCGTGCCGATCGTGCTCGATCGTCTCGATGGGGTGGTGCAGCAGTTCCTCCAGGTGCTCTTCGGCCTCGGCCTCTTCGAGTTTGAGTTCGCGCTCGATGGCAGCCAGTTCTGCGGGTGTGCCCTGGACCTTCGGTCCGGTGAACCACTTGCGCGCACTCGCGAGCCAGTAGATCGTGGCGAAGCCGATGACCGCCAACACCGCGAGGGGCGCGTAGTTGAAGTTCATCGCCGTTATCGGGTTCAACTGCGGCAGGAGCAGGAGGACGCAGATGAAGACCGTCCAGATTGTCGCGATCGTCCCGTTGAGGACGCCCCACTTGCCCAGGTTCCAAGGACCAGCCTGGAAGTTCTTTCCGGCCCGCACCCTCAGGAAGACCGGGATGACGTAGGCGATGTAGAGCCCGATCACCGCGATCGAGGTCACCGCCGCGTAGGCCGCGGTGTTGAACCAGTACGGGATGACCAGGATGAAGGCGCCGAGCGCCGCGAACCAGATGGCGTTCGTCGGTGTCCGGGTTCGCGGGTTGATCTTGTGCCAGGTGGCGTGGCCCGGGATGGCACCGTCGCGCGAGAAGGCGTAGATCATTCGCGAGTTCGCGGTGACGCTCGACATGCCGCAGAAGAACTGGGCGACGATGGCGATGAGCAGGAGAAAGAGGCCTCCGGTCTTGCCCAGGGCGTCGATGAAGATCTGCCCAGGTGCGACGAGAGCTCCAGCCTCGGTTGTGTACTTGCCCGGCTGGATTGCGAAGCTGACGCCGACGATCAGGATCCATCCGGCGACGATCGAGACGACGATGGACATCACGATGCCCTTGGGTCCTGCGGTTTCGGCCTTGTGGGTCTCCTCGGTCATGTGCGCCGAGGCGTCGTAGCCAGTCAGCGTGTACTGCGCGGTGAGCAGGCCGATCAGGAAGACGTAGATCGGGATGCCGAATCCAGTGTTGTTCACGAAGTGGGTGAAGACGAACGAGGCGCTCGAGTGGTGCGACGGCACGACGGCGAGGACGACCACGATGATCGCGACGCCTACGAGGTGCCACCAGACGCTGATGTCGGCCAGCTTCGCGACCAGGTTGACGCCGAACGAGTTGAGCAGACCGTGCACCAAGAGCAGGATGAGGGTGATCAGTACCACCTCATGCTGGACGGTGCGAAAAGTAACGTTTGGTGAGAGCGCGCCCGAGTACTGGAGGAAACCCTCGATGAACAAGGCGCAACCGAAGTCGATGCCCGCGGTGACGGCGACTTGGCCGAGCAGGTTGAACCAGCCGGTGAACCAGGACCACAGCGCGCTGTTCTTGGCCGCCAGTTTGGCCGACCAGTAGTAGAGGCCACCGGCGGTCGGATAGCTCGAACAGACCTCGGCCATACCGAGTCCGACCAGGATCACGAAGACGCCGACGAGGAGCCAGCCCCAGATCATCGTCATCGGACCCCCGGTGTTCATGCCGAAGGCGAAGAGGGTCAGGCACCCCGAGAGGATGGAGATAATGGTGAACGAAACGGCGAAGTTGGAGAAGCCGGACATGCCACGGCGAAGCTCCTGCGCGTAGCCAAGTTGGTGGAGCTTGGCTTCGTCGCTCACTGTCTCGACTCCACCCTGCGGTGGTTGGATGCTCATATTCTTCTTCTCCTTTGCGACCGGGGTCGCTTCTTCTCAACTGCGCTGACCTTGGATGCGACCTCGCGACTGCTCTACTGCGAGGTCATCCCCCCATCGACCGGGACGATGCTCCCGGTCATGAAACTCGCCTCGTCCGAGGCGAGAAAGAGGACGACGTGCGCTATTTCGCGCGGCTCACCCGGCCGACCGATCGGCTGGAAGGAGTCGATCGTCTCGTAGACGTGGGCCAGGCCGCCGAGCATCTCGGCGTGGGCGTAGTTGATCGGGGTATCCACCCAACCCGGGCAGATCACGTTGCAGCGGATTCCCCGCTTGGCGTAGTCGAGCGCCACCCCCTTGGTCAGCATGACCGAGGCACCCTTCGACGCGGAGTAGACCGCAAGGTACGGCTCCGAGACGATGCCGTTGACGCTCGAGATGTTGATGATCGAGCCGCCGCCGCCCGCGAGCATGTGAGGGATGGCCGCCCGGCACCCGTAGATCTGGCCCTTGACGTTGACGGCCAGCGTCCGGTCGATCACCTCGTCGGTCACCTCGTGCAGCACGCCGGGGATGTTGACTCCCGCATTGTTCACGAGGACGTCGAGCCGCCCGAATCGTTCGACGGCGTCAGCGATCATGGCGTCAACCGCCCTCGGATCGCTGACGTCGACCTCTCGGGCGCTGGCCACACCGCCGATGGTCCCGGCGAGCCGGGCCGTCTCGGTGGCGCTCGCGAAGTCGATATCAGCACAGAGAACCCGGCCGCCCTCTTCGGCCAGCCTGATGGCCGTGGCGCGTCCGATACCCGAGCCGGCTCCGGTGACTACGCAGACCTTGTCGGCAATCCGACCGCCCATCTTCATCAGCCCCCTCGGAGTTTTGACCAGTATTCACGGTGCGCGCAACCATGTCAAACGTTTGGAGTGCTCGAAAGCGGCATGATTCTTATTAAGTCTCGAACGCTAACGCGCATGGATTCTGCGACGCACCGCTCTGCGGGCACGGCGAGCCACGTTGCGATCTTCTCCTTGAAAATGGGGGGATGCAGTCTCGATACCTCCATCGATCCAGTCCTCACCTACCGCGCAGTAGTACTTGACCCTTGAGCACGGGTCATTGGCGCGAGGGGTAAGAAAGCATTCAGCGCAGCGTCGTCACAGGGTTGATTCTGAACCGTCCGGTTCGCCGGCACGCGCCCAGTTGCGTCGAGATACCGCGGGTGCGGTTTTAGATAAGTTGAGTTCCGACGGTTACTATTCGCGGCAATCAAACCCTGAGGAGAATCGAGTGCAGTCACTAACCCCCGGTCGCCTGACGCGCGACGAACTCCTTGGACGGATCGAGAGCGGTGCAATCGATACGGTGATTCTCGCGATGACCGACATGCAGGGACGGCTGCAAGGAAAGCGACTGGATGCGACGTATTTCGCCGACGAGATTGGTGACGCGCCGGTGGAGGGCTGCAGCTACTTGCTCGCGTCTGACGTCGACATGCGAACCGTCGACGGCTTCGCCCTCACGTCGTGGGACCGGGGCTACGGTGACCTCGCCTTCAAGTCTGACTTCTCCACCATCCGGATGGTCCCGTGGCACGAGAAGACTGCGATCATCTTCGCCGATGTTGAGACCGTGGTCGGCGAACCGGTGGCGCCTTCGCCCCGCCAGATACTCCAGCAACAGGTCTCCAGGCTCGCCGAGCGCGGCTGGTCGGGGCTCACCGGCACGGAACTCGAGTTCATTGTCTTCAACGACACGTACGAGCAGGCGTGGACCGCGGGTTACCGCAATCTAACGCCCGCGAACCAGTACAACGTGGACTACTCGCTGATGGGGACCTCGCGCGTCGAGCCCTTGCTCGGTCGGATTCGACGCTCGATGAGCGGCGCCGGCATGGTTGTCGAGTCCGTCAAGGGCGAGTGCAACTTCGGCCAGCACGAAATCGCCTTCAAGTATCACACGCTCGTCGACAAGTGCGACGAGCACGGACTCTTCAAGCTCGGCGCCAAGGAGATCGCCGCTCAAGAAGGGTGCAGTCTCACGTTCATGGCGAAGTTCGACGAGCGTGAGGGCAACTCCTGTCACATCCACCTCTCGCTTCGCGACGATGACAACAAGCCGGTCTTCGCCGGCGACGGTCCCCACGGGTTCTCCGAGGTCTTCGAGCACTTCCTCGCCGGCCAGCTGGCGTACTCGCGCGAGCTGTCCTTGTTCCTCGCGCCGAACATCAACAGCTACAAGCGCTTCGTCGCTGGATCCTTCGCGCCGACGGCGCTGCTCTGGGGGATCGACAACCGCACCTGTGCGTTCAGGGTCGTCGGTCACGGATCATCGATACGCGTGGAGTGCCGCATACCCGGTGGCGACGTCAACCAGTACCTTGCCGTCTCGGCTCTCGTCGCGGCGGGCCTGCGCGGCGTCGAGGAGAGCCTCCCTCTCGCGCCCGCCTTCGCCGGGAACGCCTACGTCGCCGACGCCCCACGAGTCCCGACGAATCTCCGGGAGGCGGTGGCGCTGTTTGACGCCAGTCGGGTCGCGCGCGACGCATTCGGCGACGAGGTCGTCGATCACTACGTGCACGCGGGCCACGTTGAGGTCGACACGTACGCCGCTGCGGTGACTGACTGGGAACGCTGCCGAGGGTTCGAAAGACTATGAGCAAGACCTTTTCGATCATCAACCCGTCGACCGAGAAGTCGATCGGGACGGTGGAGATGCTCAGCCTCGAGCAGACCGACCAGGCGATCGAGCGTTCCGCGAAGGCCGCGGGTGCGTGGCGGGCGGTGACCCCCGCCGACCGGGCCCGACTGCTGCGGCGTTTCGCCGCGGTCGTGGACTCGCACATCGAGGAGCTGGCCCAGCTGGAGGTGGCGAACTCCGGGCACACTATTGGCAACGCGCGCTGGGAGGCGGGCAACGTGCGTGATGTCCTCAACTACTACTCCGGTGCACCCGAGCGACACTCGGGGCGCCAGATTCCAGTCGCCGGCGGCGTCGACATCACGTTCTACGAGCCATTGGGCGTGGTCGGGATTATCGCTCCCTGGAACTTCCCCATGCCCATCGCGGGGTGGGGCTTGGGTCCCGCCCTCGCCGCGGGCAATACCGTTGTCCTGAAGCCCGCGACTCTCACGCCGCTCACCGCCATTCGACTCGCGGAGCTGGCGCTCGAGGCCGGCATTCCCGAGGACGTCTTCCAGGTGATCACCGGGGATGGATCGTCGGTCGGCTACCGGTTCGTGACGAACGAATTGGTTCGCAAGGTCTGCTTCACCGGCTCCAACGCCGCGGGGCGAACGATCATGGCGGGCTGCGCGGATCAGGTGAAGCGCGTCACCCTGGAACTCGGCGGCAAGAGCGCGAACATCGTCTTCGCCGACGCCGATCTCGAAAAGGCCGCCGCGAGCGCCCCCTACGCGGTGTTCGACAACGCCGGCCAGGACTGCTGCGCCCGGTCGAGAATACTGGTGGAGGACACCGCCTACGACCGCTTCATGGAGCTCTTCGAAACCGCAGTCAGGGGCGTGAAGGTCCTGAACCCCGCCGACGAGGCGAGCGAGATGGGCCCGCTCATCACCGCGGCCCAGCGCGAGAGCGTCGCGTCGTACGTGGATGAGTCCAACGTCGCGTTCCGCGGAAGCGCGCCGGAGGGCCCCGGCTACTGGTTCGCGCCCACCGTGCTCGAGACGCCCGACCTTTCGAGTCGGGCGTTCAACGAGGAGATCTTCGGGCCGGTCGTGTCCGTCGTGAGGTTCAGCGGCGAGGCCGAGGCGGTTCGCATCGCGAACGACAGCCCCTACGGGCTTTCGGGATCCATCTGGACCCGCGACACGGGGCGGGCCCTTCGGGTGGCCCGTGGCGTCGAGACCGGGGCGCTTTCGGTGAACTCGAACTCGTCGGTGCGCTATTCGACGCCGTTCGGCGGGTTCAAGCAGTCCGGTATCGGACGCGAGCTCGGACCCGACGCCCTTCTGGGCTTCAGTGAAGAGAAGAATGTTTTCATAGCAACGGAGGAATGATGGGTCGTCTCGACAACAAGGTCGCAGTAATCACCGGGGCCGCGAGCGGCATTGGCCGCGCCACCGCGCGACGCTTCGCCGCGGAGGGCGCGAGGGTGGTCGTGGCCGACTTCGCGGAGAAGGAGGGAATCGAGGCGGCTACCGAGATCGGCGGCACGTACGTCAGCGTTGACGTGGCCAACGAGGCCAGCGTCGAGGCCCTCTACAAGACCACCGAGGACATCTACGGCGGGATCGACATCCTCTTCAACAACGCGGGCATCTCGCCGGCGGACGACGACTCGATCCTCACGACGGGTCTCGACGCGTGGCGTCGCGTGCAGGAGGTGAACCTGACCTCGGTCTACCTCTGCTGTCGCTACGGGATTCCCCACCTGCAGAAGCGCGGCGGCGGATCGATCATCAACACGGCTTCCTTCGTCGCGGTGATGGGATCGGCGACCTCGCAGATCTCCTACACCGCCTCGAAGGGCGGCGTGCTCTCGATGAGCCGCGAGCTCGGCGTGCAGTTCGCCCGCGAGGGCATCCGGGTCAACGCGCTCTGCCCGGGACCGGTGAACACGCCCCTCCTGCAGGAGCTCTTCGCGAAGGATCCCGAGCGCGCCGCTCGACGCCTCGTCCACGTGCCGATGGGCCGCTTCGCCGAGCCCGAGGAGATCGCGAGCGCGGTGCTGTTCCTCGCGAGCGACGACTCATCGTTCATGACCGCCTCGACGTTCCTCGTCGACGGGGGCCTCGCCGGCGCGTACGTCACGCCCCTCTGAGGGCGCGGCGCGAGGGCGAGACGCTTCTAGAGGTCCGCCACCACGTGGTTCGCCGAGGGGTAGTCGATCGGATGGACCGCGGGGATGAAGTACTCGCTGAGGTACTTCTCGCCTTCGTCGCAGCAGATCGTCACCACCGTTTCCAGCTCGGGGATCCGATCGAGCAGCTGGCGGGCGGCGACCATGTTCGCGCCCGAACTCGGGCCGACGAGAAGGCCGTGCTCGCGCGCGAGCCGGCGCATCTCGGCGACCGCGTCGTCGCTGTGCACCGAGACGACGTGGCTGACGATCTCGCGGTGGCGCTGGTAGATCAGCGGCACGAAGCCGTCGGCGATGCCCTCGATCTTGTGGAGCCCGGTGTCGCCGCACATGATGGTGCACGACTCGCTCGGCTCGAGGCCGACGATGAGCACCTTGGGGTTCACCTCGCGCATCGCCTGGCCGACGCCGATGAGCGTCCCGCCGGTGCCGACGCCCATGATGAATGCGTCGGGCGGCCTGCCCTCGGGCAGTTGCGCGAGAATCTCGGGGCCGAGCCACGTCCGGTTCTCCTCGACGTTCCACTCGGATTCGAACTGGTGCGGCGCGAAGTAGCCGCTGCGGTCGCCGAGCTCGCTCGCGAGGGCGAGCGCCTCGTTCACGTGGAAGTTCCCGACGTTGATGAGTTGCGCCCCGAAGGCGGTGGAGATGGCCGCCCTCTCCGGACTCATGCCTTCGGGCATCACGACGATCATCTTGTAGCCCCGCACCGCCGCCACCATGCTCATCGCGTTTCCCGTGTTGCCGCTCGACGCCTCGACGATCGTGTCGCCCGGTCGCAGAAGGCCCTCGCGCTCGGCGCGCTCGATGATGTAGCGGGCCATGCGGGCCTTGATCGAGCCGGAGGGGTTTAGGTACTCGAGCTTGAGCATGACGCCGTCCACCTCGATGAGCGGCGTCGACCCGATGGCATCCAGGATGGTTGATCCGTGACGGTATGACGACACCTTGAGACTCCTCTCGGCAGTGAACCATTGGGTCGCACCACGCACTTCGCCCTCTTCACTCATCATGGCAAACTTTCGCGCCGTTGGTGCGACGTTTCGTCCGTCGTCGTGCGACGGACGCTGCACCGACGAGGCGACGGATTCAGACGGTCAAACGACAGCACACCCGGGCTAGTGGCCCGGGTGTGCTGTCGTTTGGGTGCTTGAGGTCTAGTAGCGGTACGTGTCGGGCTTGAACGGACCCTCGACCGAGACGCCGATGTAGTCAGCCTGCTGCTTCGAGAGCCTGGTGAGCTTCACACCGAGCGCATCGAGGTGGAGGCGGGCAACCTTCTCGTCGAGGTACTTGGGCAGCACGTACACCTTCTTCTCGTACTGCGCGTTGTTCACGAAGAGCTCCATCTGGGCCATGGTCTGGTTGGTGAAGGAGTTGCTCATCACGAAGCTCGGGTGCCCGGTGGCGTTGCCGAGGTTCAAGAGGCGGCCCTCGGACAGGAGGATGATCGAGCGCCCGCTCGGCATTACCCACTTGTCGACCTGGGGCTTGATGTTCTCGCGCTTGACGCCGGCGAGCCCGGCGAGCCCGGCGATGTCGATCTCGTTGTCGAAGTGGCCAATGTTGCCGAGGATCGCCTGGTGCTTCATCGACTGCATGTGCTCGACCGTCACGATGTCCTTGTTCCCCGTGGCGGTGATGATGATGTCGGCGTAGGGGAGAGCCTCTTCGAGGGTGGTCACCTGGAATCCGTCCATCGCCGCCTGCAGGGCGCAGATCGGGTCGATCTCGGT
>PMLJ01000028.1 GCA_003158855.1 Acidimicrobiaceae bacterium | reverse complement strand
CGCCGAGGATGAGGGCGATGCCGAGCAGCAGCTCGAGCCGCTTCTCGGCGGTGACACTGTGGCCCCCCAGGTGCATGGCGAACGTGCCGAGGAACGCCGCCGGGACCGAACCGAGGCAGAGGTACTTGACGATCTTGCCGTGCACGGTGCCGCGTCGCCAGTGGACGGCGACGCCGAGCGGCTTCATGAAGAGCGCCGCGANNTGGCGGCCGACGGCGTCACGCCGAAGAGCAGCACCAGCATCGGTGTCATGAGGGCGCCGCCACCCATACCGGTCAGGCCCACGAGGAAACCAACGACGGCGCTGCCCAAGACGAGTGGCAGGTCAAAGTTCATGGGCGGTCGTCCCTTACGAGTATTCCTAGTGAAATACTAGTTTAATGGTCACACGGCTCGTGGGAGCGGTTCGTTGGCCGTTAGCGCCGAAGTTCCTTCAAGAAGGCGTGCACCAGCGCCTTGTCGCGCGTCCTCTTCATCGGTGGAAGCTTGCGAAAGAGGGTCGATTTGTAACTCGCCTCGGCGAGACGCGTGTCGAGCACCGCGACGACCCCACGGTCGGTGTTGGTCCTGATGAGTCGGCCGACACCCTGGGCGAGCAACATGGCGGCCCGGGGTAGGTCCACCTCGTAGAAGGGCCGGTCCGAGCGGCTGCGGCGCGCTTCGGCGAGGGGATCGTTCGGCACGGCGAAGGGCAGCCGGTCGATGGTCACCAGGCTGAGTGAGTGTCCGGGGACGTCGATGCCCTGCCAGAAGCTGGTCACCGCGAAGAGGCTCGCCTCGGCGTTGTCGCGGAACTCCTCGATGATTCGCTGGCGCGAGAGGGTGCCCTGGACCAGGACCTCGGTGTCGATGCGCGGGGCCACCGCCTCGGCGACCCGGTTCATCACCGACCGGTTGGTGAAGAGCGCCAGGGTTCGTCCGCCGGCGGCCGTGATCAACTCGACGAGCTCCTCGACGATCGCCTGCTCCGCGCCGTCGGCGTTGCGCGAGGGGAACTTGTCGGGCACGTAGAGCAGCGAGTGGCTCTGGTAGTCGAAGGGGCTGTCGAAATGCTCGACCACGCAGTCGCCGTCGAGGCCGAGGTTCTTCGCCAGGTTGTCGGGGATGGTGGCGCTCGTGAGCACGGCGGTCACCGCACCCCAGAGGTCCTCGCGCAGTCGCGGGCCGACGTCGACGAGCGAGACCTCGATGTCGACCTCGCGGTCGCGCTTGGCGAGGAAGAGCAGCTCGCCATCTCGAACCCTGTTCACGCGCTCGAGGTCGTTCATGAGGTGCACGCCCGGGCCCAGGGTCCGGATCTTGCGCGCGTCGCTGTCGGGGTCCTTCGCTTCGAGCGTGCGAAGCGCCTCGACGATGCGGGTCACGAGTTCGGTGGCACGTCCGAGTTCGCGCCGGCAGTCCTCGTCGAGCCCCGTGAGTTCATTACGTTCGTACTGGATCTGCAGCGTCGCCGCCAAGCGGTCGGCGCAGTTCACGAGCTCGAGGCACTGCTCGGCGAACTCGGTGCCGAGCAGCGTTCGCGCGATTCCCGAGAACGCGCGCAGCCGCGAGGCGTTGAGCGACGTTCCGAGCAGCGACGCGAAGATGTCGAGCACCTCGTGGGCTTCGTCGAACACCACGAATTCGTGGGCGGGGAGCAGCATCGACCCCGACGCCAGGTGGGCGGCGTACAAGTGGGTGTTGACGATGAGGAGCGAACTCTCGGCGGCGCGGTCCTTGGCGAGTTCGGCGAAGCAGGCCTGGCCCTGGGGGCACTGGACGCGGCCCAGGCACTCCTGGGGGGTGACCGACAGGCCGCGCCACGCGCGCTGGTCGATCTCGAAGGGCAGCTCGTCGCGGTCGCCGGTGGTCGTCTCGTTCGACCACTGGAGGACCCGCCGCATCTGGTCGGCGACGCCTTTGGGGACCTCGGTGCCGTCGTCGAAGCTCATCTGGCCCCCGCCCACTGAGTGGGCGCGGTTGCGGCAGAGGTAGTTGTTCTTGCCCTTCAGCACTGCGACCTTCACGCGCGGCGCGTGGGCGCTGACGGTGGGGGCGTCCTTCGTGGCGAGCTGGTCCTGGAGGTTCTTGGTTGCGGTGGCGATGACGACGCGCTGGCCGGCCATCGCGGCCGGCACGAGGTAGGCGAGGGACTTGCCCACGCCGGTGCCGGCTTCGATGATGGTGTGGCGGCGACGCGAAAACGCCTCGGCGACGCTGCGCACCATCTGGCGCTGGCCTTCGCGGACCTCGCCGCCGCCCGGAAGATCGTTGGTGATCGTCTCGAGCAGCGCGAGGGCGCGCTCGACGTCGATCGAGACGATGTCGTCGTCGAGCTGTATGCCGCCGGCTTCATCGGGCTCCACGTAGGGCGCTAGCTCGTCGGGGTCGAAAGATTCCACCAGACGACTTTAGATGTTCTCCTCAATGAACCTTCAGAAACGCTGAACTAAGTTTTCAACGTGTCCGATCCACGCCCCACGCCCATCCCCGACTCGTTGGAGCACGACAATGTCCCGCGCCACGTCGCGGTGGTCATGGACGGCAACGGCCGCTGGGCCCAGCGCCAGGGGCTCGCGAGGACCGAGGGCCACGGTGCGGGCGAAGTGGCCCTCGTCGACGTTACGTACGGCGCCCTCGCGGTGGGCGTGAAGGCCCTCACGGTCTACGCCTTTTCCACCGAGAATTGGCGCCGACCCATCGACGAGGTGCGCTACCTCATGGACTTCAACCAAGGCCTCCTGCAGCGACGCCAGCACGAGTTGCACGACGAAGGCGTACGCATCACTTTCTCGGGCAGGCGCGACTGGCGCGTTCCGAGGCGCGTGACGAAGAACATGGACGAGGCCGCCGAGCTCACGAAGCGCAACAAGAGAATGACCCTGAACATCGCCTTCAACTACGGGGGACGCGCCGAGATCGTCGACGCCGTGCAGCAGCTCGTGCGCGACAAAGTGCCGGCGAACAAGATCGACGAGAAGGCGATCCGTTCGAGGCTGTACCACCCCGAGCTGCCCGACCCCGACCTCGTCATCCGGACATCGGGCGAGTACCGCATCTCGAATTTCCTGCTGTGGGAGATGGCCTATTCGGAGCTGGTCTTCACCGAGGTGCTCTGGCCCGATTTCCGACGCGAGGACCTCTTCGAAGCCATTGAGGTGTTTCAGCGCCGCGAGCGCCGCTTCGGAGGTGTCGACAAGTGAGGTTTACCCGCGCGGTGGCGGTGCTCGGGGCCCTCTTCTACGTGTTCCTGTGGGTGCTCGCCGCCAACGGCGTGACGAGCTTGGTGGCGCCGTTGCTCATTCCGGTCGTCCTCGCGGTCCTCGTGGCCGCAGGGGTGGCGCTCAACAGATTCATGGGCATCACGCCGCGCAGCCAGCACTTCAAAGACCACGACGACGAGTCACATCGGTGAAGGAACTCCACGACGACGCCGTAGTGCTGCGGACGTACAAGTCCGGGGAGTCCGATCGTATTGCGGTGCTCTGGACGCGCAGCCACGGGAAGGTCCGCGCCCTCGCGAAGGGCATCCGCAAGACCACCAGCAGACTCGGGGGAAACCTCGAACCGCTCGCGTACGTGAACGTCAACCTGGTGAAGTCGCGCGGGGACCTGTACATCGTCCGCCAGGTCCAGCACCGAGAGCGCCTCACCACCCTTCGATCCTCGTACGCGAGAATCAACGCCGGCTACGCCATCGTCGAAGTCGTCGACGCGATTCCCTCCGATGACGTCGCCGACGAGGGGATCTTCGAGCTCCTGACCCGGGTGCTGCTCACCCTCGACAACGAGAGTTTCGAGCCCGCGCTGGTGCCCGCCGCCTTCTTCTTCAAGCTGCTGACCCACGACGGATCCGAGCCAGTCGTGGACAGTTGCGTCAACTGCGGGCGCGAAGGACCGCTCGTCGCCTTTGACGCGGCGGTCGGGGGCACGCTCTGCGCCGAGTGCCGTTCGGGCTCTTCGATCTCGCCCGAGGCGTTGGCACTCGTTCGCCGCATCCTCGGCGGGGAATTGGCCGGCGTCTTGAAGGAGAGCGAGCCAGCGGGCGCGGGCGAAGTGATGACGCTCGCCCACGACTCCATCGAACAGCACTTCGGACGGCGCCTGCGGGCGGTGCGCTCGACGGCACCGCTCTCGCCGTTGCCCGCCGACCATTAAGGTGCCAACGACTACTACGAGGAACCGTGTCAGACATCCCCGCCATCTCCTGGTTGTGGCGCAACCTGCGTCTCGCCGATAACTGCGCCCTCTCGCCGGCGGCGTCACGCTCGCACGGGCGGGTTGCTCTGACGCTCATCGTCGACTCGAGCGCGCGACGCAACGAGACGCTCGCCCGTTTCGCCGAGGCGCGCGAACTCGCTAAGGTTCGCTCGTGAGCCGGCCCTTTGGCGTGTACGTGCACGTGCCGTTCTGCGCGCATCGCTGCGACTACTGCGCCTTTGCGACGTATTCCGATCGCGACCATCTCATGGATGACTACGTGGACTGCGTCATCAGAGAGATCGAGTGGGCGAAGGAAGAGGGCCTGGCCCCGGCGACGTCGGTGTTCTTTGGCGGCGGGACCCCTTCGCGTCTCGACGCGGAGCAGTTGCTGCGGATCCTGCACGCGATACCTCGAACGCCGGACTGCGAGGTGACCGTCGAATGCAACCCCGAGGACGCGAGCCTCGAGCGGCTGATCGCCTACCGCGAGGGCGGGGTCAACCGGATGAGTTTCGGAGTCCAGTCGACCCGGCCGGCGGTCCTCGCCGACCTCGGGCGCCGGCACGGAACGATGGCCCACGTCGAGGTCTCCCAGGCGGTGCATCGTGCCGGCTTCTCGACGTGGAACATGGACCTGATCGTCGGGTCGCGCGCGGAAACGCTCGATGACGTCCGAGCCACGCTGCACGACCTGCTGGAGCTCGAGTTCGCGCCGCCGCACATCAGCTGCTACGCCCTGACGCCCGAGCCGGCGACGCCACTCGGCAAGGATCCCTCGCGTCACCCTGACGAGGACGAGACCGCCGACGCCTACGACTTGGTGGGACTGACGCTCGAGGAACACGGCTACGAGTGGGAGGAGATCTCCAACTGGGCCAAGCCCGGTCACGAGTGCCGCCACAACCACGTGTACTGGGACCACGACGACTACGTGGGATTCGGATCCGCCGCCCACTCGCACCAGCACGGCCGCAGGTACTGGAACGTCCGAACGCCCGACCGCTACATCGCGATGGTGCGCAGCGGCGAGCGACCCCTCGGCGGCGAGGAGGTGCTCGACGAGAACACCCAGCAGTTCGAACGCGACTCGCTCGCTCTTCGCACGCGCCGCGGGGTCGCGATCGAGGCCTTCGACTCCCTCGACGAGATCGCCCATCTCGTGCGCGTCAGGGATGGCCAGGTGACGCTCGCCCCGGAGGGTCGTCTGCTCGCGAATCAAGTGATCGTCCGTCTAAGGAGCGGGAGTTAGTCCGGTAGCCTTGGCGAATGGAATCAACACCCGCCACGGACCCCAACCTGCTCGATAAGGTCACGAATCTCGCCAAACGGCGCGGCTTCATCTTTCCGTCGGCGGAGATCTACGGCGGATTCCGCTCGACCTACGACTACGGCCCCCTGGGCGTCAACATGCTGCGAAACGTGAAGCAGGCATGGTGGCGCACCATGGTCCAGATGCGCAGCGACATCGTCGGCCTCGACGCCGCCATCCTCGGCCCGCCCGCGGTCTGGGCCGCGTCGGGTCACCTCGAGACCTTCACCGACCCGTTGGTCGACTGTCGAAAGTGCAAGGAGCGCTGGCGAGAGGACAAGATCAACGGCGTCTGTCCGAACTGCGGATCGACCGAGTTCACCGAGCCCCGGGCATTCAACCTGATGTTCAAGACCCAGGCCGGCCCCGTCGAGGGCGAAGGCGCGACCGCGTACTTGCGTCCCGAGACGGCCCAGGGCATGTTCACGAACTTTGCGAATGTCCTGGCGACCGTGCGAAAGAAGCCGCCCTTCGGCATCGCCCAGATCGGCAAGTCGTTCCGCAACGAGATCACGCCGCAGAACTTCGTCTTTCGCACCCGCGAATTCGAGCAGATGGAGATGGAGTTCTTCGTCCCGCCGGCCGAGGCCGACGAGTGGTACCAGTACTGGGTCCAGGCCCGCTACGACTGGTACCTGGATTTCGGCATTTCCCGCGAGCTGCTGCGCCTGCACGAACACGCGAAGGAAGACCTCTCGCACTACTCGCGAGGCACGACTGACGTCGAGTTCGCCTACCCCTGGGGCTGGGACGAGCTCGAGGGCATCGCCAACCGCGGCGACTACGACCTGACCCAGCACTCGAACGCGTCGGGCGTGAAGCTCGAGTACTTCGATCAGGCCACGAGCGAGCGCTACACCCCCTACGTGATCGAGCCGGCGGCGGGTGCGACGCGCGCCATGATGGCGTTCCTGCTCGCGGCGTACCACGAGGATGAGGTCGATGGCGAGGTCCGCACGGTCCTGCGCCTCGACTGGCGCCTCGCGCCGTATCAGATCGCGGTGCTGCCGCTGTCGAAGAAGCCCGAGCTCGAAGGCGTCTCGAAGGAGGTGCTCGCAAAGCTCCAGGCGAACTTCATGTGCGACTACGACGTCACCCAGTCGATCGGCCGGCGCTACCGCCGCCAGGACGAGGTCGGGACGCCGTTCTGCATCACGGTCGACTTCGACACCCTCGAGGACCACAGCGTGACCGTGCGCGACCGCGACACGACCGAGCAGACCCGCGTGAAGATCGACGATCTCCTTCGCGAGCTCCACTCGCGGACGGGCCAGATCTAGGCGTGGCCTACGACGGACGGGGGTTGAAGTTCGGCTCGGTCGCCGAGCAGTACGACCGGTTCCGACCTTCGCCACCGCCCGAGGCCGCGAGCATCTTCGCTGACCTGCACGGCGTGGAGCTCTTGGAGGTGGCGGCGGGAACCGGTCTGTGGACGAGATTCCTTCTCCAACTCGGCGCTTCGGTCACGATTGTCGAGCCCGACGACGAGATGCGCGCCGTGCTGGAGCGACGCAGCCCCGGCGTTCGCGCCCTTCCAGGCACCGCGGAGATGCTCCCGGTGGCGGATTCGTCCTTTGACGTGGTGGTCGTTTCATCGGCTTGGCACTGGTTCGAACAACCGAGGGCGACCCGTGAGATGGCCCGGGTCCTGAGTGATCACGGGAAGCTCTACGTGCTCTGGAACGTCTTCAGCCGCGACGTTGCGTGGCTGGAGAGGCTGACGGAGCTTCGCGAGAATCCCAATGACGAGAACGCCCGCCCGCGTGGCTGGAAAGCCACGTTTCTCGACGACGGCGAGTTCGTCGATGCCCGCGAGATCGAGCTTCACTGGGTCTGGCCCCGCACGGCGGATCAGTTGATTTCGGTCTTTGGAACGTACTCGGGCGCTCTGGTGAAGAGCGACGAGGATCGGCTCGCCATGCAAGAGGAGCTGCGACGGCGGGTTGAAGGAATCGCCGTCGGTGGCGTCGTCGACGTCCCGATGACCCTTCGAGGGACGGTCGCGACGCGATCAGTGCGCTGAAGTCGACGGCGTTCGCCACCGCAGGGCGGGCACTATCGCGGCGGCACCGATGCCCAGGCCAAGAATGCAGGTTCCCGTCCAACCGTCGTGGGAGTAGGTGAAGCCAGCGCCGAGGGAGCCCAACGAGGCTCCCGTGAAGAAGCACACCATGTAGATGCTGTTGATACGGCTGCGCATGTCGGGCGCGAGGGTGTAGATGATCGACTGGTTGGTGATGTTCATTCCCTGGACGCCAGCGTCGAGCAGGACGATGCCCAGCCCGAGGATCCACACCGTGGCGTGCCCGAGCAGAAGCACGAGGAATGAGCCGGCCACCAGCGCAGCGGCCACGAACGTGGAGCGTTCGTTCCGGTTGCGATCGGCCTGGTGACCCGCGGCGTTCGCCGCGAGAACGCCGGCGACGCCGAGAAGCCCGAAGAGGCCGATGACCCCGTTCGAGAAATGGAACGGGGCGCCCGAGAGGTGGAAGGCGAGGGTCGTCCACATGACGCTGTTGGCGGCGAATACGGTGGCTCCGAACCACGCCCGGCGCCTCAGTTCGGGGAACTTTCCCAAGAGGGCGAACGAGCTCGAGACCAGGCGATGGTAGGGAACGTGCTCTCGTCGTGCTTCGGTGGGCAGCACCAGTCGCAGCACGACGGCCATCACAAGCAGGAGGGCCGCGGCGCTGACGTAGACGCCGCGCCAACCAACGGCCTCGGAGACCGCGCCCGAAAGCGTCCGCGAGAGCAAGACCCCGCTCAGTAGCCCGGTCATCAAGCGGGCAATGACCCGCCCGCGCTGGTCCTCGTCGGCGAGGTCGGCGGCGAAGGGAATTATTGTCTGGCCGCCAACGGAAGTGAGTCCGATGAACATCGTCAGCATCGCGAAGACGACGAACGAATGGATCAGACTCCCGAGCAGCATGGCGGCGGCGGCCAGGGCGAAGATCGCGACGACCAGGCGGCGGCGCGGGATCAGGTCGCCAAAGGGGCACGACGAACGCGAGGCCGACGGCGTACCCGACCTGCATCAAGGTGATGAGCGCTGTTGCCGCCAGGGTGCTGGTGTGGAAATCCCTCTTCACGTGGTGCAGCAGTGGCTGGAGGTAGTAGAGGTTGGCGACGATGACGCCGATCGCGACCGCCATGATGAAGGTCAGCGATCGCGAGATGGTTCGAGTGGGCAAGTGCTGTCCTCGGGCCCCGGCTACGCGGGGGTGGAGGGAATCGAGTACGTCACCTGGGCCTTCGCCACGAGCGCGTCGTGGCCGCGTGAGAACAGTGCGACGTCGACGACGGCCAGCTTGCGGCCAAGTTTCAAGACGGTGGCGCGCGCCATCAGGTCGCTGATGCCGGGTTTGCGCAGGAAGTCGATGTGCAGACTCGTCGTCACCGCCAGGAGCACCGGGCCGATCTGCGCGAGGATGGCCATCCAGGCCGCGGTATCGGCGAGCATCATCATGGTCGGGCCTGAGAGCGTTCCGCCGGGTCGACCGTGGCGGTCCGTCACCGGCTGACACAAGAGGACCGTATCGCCGTCCACTTCCTCAACTCGCGCCACCTCGGCCTCCGGAAAGGATGCCGAAAGGATCTCCTGCAGCTGCCCGACGTCTAGAACTGGCACGGCGACTAGGCGGCTTTGCGGTATTTCGAGATGGCGAGAGGCGCGAGCACAAGAATCGCCCCCAGGGCCCACGCCAATGAAATCCACGTTGCGTCGCCGTGGGGCGTGCCGCTCATGAGCCCGCGGACCGCCTTGGTCGTTTCACTCACGGGCTGGTAGGTCGCGAAACCCTGCAGCCAGCTGGGCATCTTCGTGATCGGCACGAAGATCGATGACGCGAACGTGATCGGAAAGATCAAGGGGAACGTCATGGCCTGGGCGGTCTCCGAGTTAGGTGCCGCGAGCCCCACGAAGGCGAAGCCCCACGAGAGGCAGTAGGCGAAGAGGAGTGCGAGCAGGCATGCCTGCACGTACGCGACGATGCTGCCATGGGGGCGAAATCCCACCCCTATGCCCACCACCGTGATGATCATGAGAACGATCACGTTGCGGGCGAGGTCGGAGACGGTTCGTCCCCCGAGTACGGCCATTCGAGCCATCGGAAGCGCACGGAAACGTTCGATCAGTCCGCGTTGGAGGTCTTCGGCGAGTCCAATCGCGGTGCCTACTGCGCCGAATATCGTCGTCTGCACCAAGATCCCGGGAATCAGGTAGTTGACGTACTGAACGCCGGGAATCGGGATGGCACCGCCGAAGACGTAGCGGAACAGGAGCACGAACATCACCGGCTGCAGGAGCGCAAAGACCAGCGATGATGGAATCCTCACCAGGGCGAGGATGTCTCGTCGGGCAATTGTCAAGACGTCACTGATCGCCCATCGAAGAGAGCCCTTCTTCGCCCGTATTGGTAGGGCGGTCGGTGCGGAAGCGAGGCTCATGAACGGGCCTTTCGCGTGCGACCGCCCTTGGGCGCGTCATCAGTGGAAAAAAGGAGGGCCTCTTCGGCCTTGTGGCCCGTGAGGCTCAAGAACACGTCGTCGAGGCTGGGCTCTCGGAGAGTGAGTCCGGCGAGCGTGATCTCGGCGATGTCAATCCGGCGTAGCGCGTCGGCGGCGGAGGAGGGCCCCTGTTCGACGGTGAGCTCCACGACCGTGCCGTCAACATTGGCGGGCTTTGAGGAGATTCCTTCGAGCAGCGCGGCGCCTCGGGTGGCGTCGGCGGTGCTGGTGAAGCTCAACGAGAGGACGGTGTTGCCGAGACTGGTCTTGAGCTGCTGGCTGGTGCCTTCGGCGATGATCTTGCCGTGGTCGAGGACGACGAGTTGCTTGCAGAGACGGTCGGCCTCCTCGAGGTACTGGGTGGTGAGCAGCACCGACGTGCCTCCTTCGACCAGCGTCTCGATGATGGCCCAGAGGTCCTGACGGCTCTGGGGGTCCAGACCGGTGGTCGGTTCGTCCAGGAACAGGAGGGGGGGATTGGCAACCAGGGCCGCCGCCAGGTCGAGGCGCCGGCGCATTCCACCGGAATAGGTCTTGCACGTCCGGTTGGCCGCGTCGGCGAGTCCGAACTGCTCGAGCAGCTCGCGGGCGCGGCTGATCACGAACTTCTTCTCGAGGTGGTTGAGGCTTCCGATCATCCGCAGGTTCTCGTAGCCCGTGAGATTCTCATCGACCGTGGCGTACTGGCCGGCGAGGCCGATGCTGCGGCGAACCTCGTCGGGGTGCTTGACGACGTCAAAGCCGTTGACGGTAGCGGTGCCCGAGGTTGGGGCCATGATCGTGGAAAGGATGCGGATCATGGTCGTCTTGCCCGATCCGTTCGGTCCCAGCAGCCCAAAGACCTCGCTGCGCGGAACGTGCAGCGTGACGTCGTCGAGTGCGCGGACCTCGCCGTCTTTAAAGGTGCGGACAATATTCAGTGCCTCAACGGCGAAATCGGACATAACGCGCAGTTTAGAGACAACCCCGCCGTACTGAATCCCGTGATGCATCGAGCGGGTACCTTCTACTTATGGCTATTTCGGACAGTGAGATTGCACAGATCCGTGCGGCGACTGACATTGTGGCTCTGATTAGTGAGTACGTGGCCCTGAAGAAAACGGGCCGGCGTTGGACCGGGCTCTGTCCGTTTCACGGCGAGAAGACGCCCTCTTTTTCGGTGAATGCCGAAGAGGGTCGCTACTACTGCTTCGGGTGCCGTGCGTCCGGGGATCAAATCACCTTCGTGCGCGAAATGCAGCATCTGGACTTCGTTGACGCGGTTCGCCTGCTCGCCGACCGCGCCGGCATCGAGCTGCACGAGGATGCCAATGCCGGTCCGGCGCGAAAGGAGCGCCAGGAACTTCTGGCCGCAATGGAGAAAGCCGTCGTGTGGTATCACGAGCGCCTGCTCAGCTCGCCCGACGCCCGACCAGCCCGCGACTACCTGCGCTCTCGCGGCATCAGCGGGGAGACGGCCCGCCAGTTCAAACTGGGCTGGGCGCCCGATGAGTGGGATGCGTTGAGCAACACGCTCAAGATGAACGAAAAGATCCTTACGGGGACCGGTCTGGGCTTCGTCAACAAGCGAGATCGTCGCCAGGACGCCCTGCGCGCACGCCTCATCTTCCCAATCTTCGACTCCGCGGGCCGGGCGATCGCGGTGGGCGGGCGAATCCTGCCCCCGGATCCCCACAAGCCCGCCCGCGAGGACGGCCGGGTCGAGGCGAAGTACAAGAACAGCCCGGAAACCACCATCTACTCGAAGCGCAAGACCCTCTACGCGCTCAACTGGGCGAAGGACGACATTATCAAGTCGGGCGAGATCATCGTCTGCGAGGGCTACACCGACGTGATTGCGTTCTTTGGCGCCGGGATGCCCCGGGCGGTCGCCACGTGCGGGACTGCGCTCGGCGAGGATCATTTCAAGACAATGAGGAACTTCGCCACGCGCATTGTCCTCGCCTACGACGCAGACAAGGCGGGCCAGAGCGCCGCGGCGTCGGTGTACCAGTGGGAGCGCCAGCACGAAGTTGACGTTCTCGTGGCACGGCTTCCGAAGGGGAGCGATCCCGCGGAACTCGCGCAAAACGATCCCGAAGGACTCCGCCAGTCAATCGCGACCGCGGTGCCGTTTCTTCAGTTTCGTCTGGATCGCGTACTCGACGCGGCGAATCTTTCGACGCCCGAGGGCCGGGCCCGGACCGCGGAAGCCGCGATGCAGGTGCTCGCCGAGCACCCGAGCGAGCTCGTCCGTGACCAGTACCTCATGCAGGTCGCCGACCGGCTGCGCCTTGAGCCGTCGGCCCTGCGACCCCGTGTCGCCGACTTCGCTCGCAATCCGGTGCGGCGCGAGATCCCCAACGAGCCGCCCCACGAGGAAGCGTCGACTCGGCGAAGCATCACGAGCGGACCGATGCCGCGTCCGGGGCTCGAGGCCCTCCGCCTCTACCTGCACTTTCCCGGCGAGGCTCGTGAGCGGTTCATTGCCCAGTACTTCGTCAACGAGATCCAGCGCGAGATCTTCGAGGGACTCGCCACCGGCTCACCGGTATCAGAGGTGATCGATGCGCTCGAGCGCAGCGGTGAAGAGGAGGCCGCGAGCGTGCTCAGCCAACTGGTCGTCGACGAGCTCGATCGCGAGTACACCTCCGAGGACGTGACGGCGGTGGTCTCGCAGTTGCTGCGTAGCGCGGTGGGCGAAGAGCTCCGGAACGTCGAACGTGAACTCCGAGGCGGCTCGATAAGTCCGGACGTGGCGATGGCGACGATCCGCGACGTGAAGGAGCGGGTGTTCCTGCTCGAGACCTCGCACGGCGAGGTCGCCGAGAGGGATCTGCGCAGCTGGTTGCTGACGCGAAGCGTCTCGACGCCGTGAACCGATCGTCGTACGGGATCATCGGGGGACTGAAGATGCTGGCGCCACTCAGCGTGGAAGAGGAGCGTCGCCTCTATCCCGTGATTCAACGCGGCCGCGAAGGCACCATGGCGCTGGCCAACGAAGCGGAGCTGGACCCCGTTACGCGCCGCCGACTCCTTCGTCAGCGCCAGGCGGGCCAGGAGGCTGAATCGCTGCTGCTTCGCGCGACGTGCGGGCTGGTGCGAACGAGGGTGCTCGAGCGAGGCTACCGATTCGGCAACGAGGACCTGGAGGCCGCGGGCATCGAAGGGCTCGTCAACGCGCTTCGCCGATTCGATCCGGAGCAGGGTACGAGGTTCTCGACCTACGCGAACTACTGGATCATGAAACTGGTCAACCAGGCCATCCAGCAGCAGGCCGGCCTCACCGACGGCGAGATGCGTCTCATCCTGCGACTTCAGAAGCTCGAGCGGGTCAATCCCTCCAAGCGACTGACGAAGAAGGACGTGGCCGTGGCGCTGGGCGTGTCCCAAGCCAAGGCCACTGAGGTCATCCAGATGAACCGTGACCTCTCGTCGCGACGATTCGAGCCCACCGATTTCAATGAAGTTGCCGACGTGAAGCAATCGACCGACAAGGGCGACGCGCCTTCGTGGGTCATAGACGAGTTGCGTCGACTGTGCGGTGACGACTTCGATTCCTTCTGGCAGTACACGTTTCGGACCATGTCAATAGAGGAGATAGCTCGCGAGCATGGCATCTCCCGTCAGGGAATGACGAAGCGGATAGAACGATGCCGTCGAGCGGTGCGTGAGAGCCCAGAAGCGGCGAGCCTTCAAGAGTGGTTTCGCCAACAGTAAGGTTGGCGCTGGGTGCTAATGTTGCCTTGCCCTCGGGTGCATTCCCAGATAGCTCAATTGGCAGAGCAAGCGACTGTTAATCGCTAGGTTGCAGGTTCGAGTCCTGCTCTGGGAGCCAGCAGATGGGAGCCAGCAGATTCCTTCACTCACCATCGCGTTCTCGCGACATCCGTCTTATCTCGTGATCAGTCAATTTGGCCTTCGGCGGCGGTTCTTTTCCCCAGAACTTGAACGGCTGGCGCCTCATTGCAATCAGGGCCAGCAGCAAGACGGTCACGCCGCCAATTGAGAGAGCGAACCCCATGAAGTACGAAGCCACGATGTCGGTGCACTTGGCGTCCACGCCAATTCCCGGATGCGCGGAGCCACTGGTGTTGCAAGCGGCGTTCAACGGACCCACTCTGGTAATCAACCAGATTCCGACAGCCACGGCAGCCAAACTCAGCAAGAGCGTGAGCCTTCTAATCACCAGTCAACGCTACTGCTGAATTCGTCTTTCCATCAGAGTCCTTCCGGGAAGTGTCTGCGATGAACTGCTCCGCTCCCCACGGAATCCGTGAATTCCTTGCGTCGGATCCGTGGATGAGAGCACGGTCATTCCCCGCGAGTGAGTTGACCCAGGTCAGCGCGGCAAGGAGTGGGTGAGCACGACGGGCCGAGGAGGCGTGTGACCGTAAATCGCCGGTCTGCAGGTTCGAGCCCCGGCACTTGACGGTGAGAGCAGACACCGGAACCGGTAACTGCTCAGGGGGCAGGTCGATTTGCCAGACGCAGCGAAGAACGGACCAGATCACGCGGCCAGTTGCTCGAAACTGGCTATCGAGCGGGGGGAGAGCCCCTCGGCGTCCAGGTATTGCGAGTAGGGAAATCTTGAGATCGGAAGAACCGAATCACGCCACTGGCGCCCGACGCAATCCAACGACGATTCAATCGGTTTTCGGTAGTTGATCAACCAGGCAGTCGTCGAGATGCCAGCGTTACGCGACGTCGCGCAGTGTCTCGGATTCGTGATGGCGCAGAACGGTGATTGGTGATTGATCCACGAGAGCCGATTCGCGGTGCCTACTTCGAAGCATTGCGAACAGCGTCAGCATCATGCTCATCACCCCAATCGCCGTGATCGCCACTCCAAAGATGTAGTACGGTATCCCGCTTACGCAGGTCCCTCCACCGGCGGTATCCGCACTGATAGTGCAGGCCGAATTCAGTACGTGGACAGCGGAAACCACCCAGAGTCCCGTTGCGACAGCCGCCAGACCGAGAATCACCGTAGCCGTGCTCTTCACGGTCCTTTCTTATCACCCAAGGAGTGAGTCAGCGCGTCAATTGTTGCGGAAATATTGACAAGAAGTTGTTTCAGTCGTACGAAATCGCCGCAACCCTTCCATGTGGAATCGAGGTCGCAACGAGGATTGGCCAAAGTCGAAACCGTAATGAAGCTCTGGAGGATGGCCGACCCCCGCCATGCAAGTCCGAGAGGTGTTGATCGAGCGCACCGGGTCAGAGGCGGCTACTGTGACGGCATTGTCCCTGAAGGAGGCGTCGTGTCCCACGACTCGCAAGCCGATACTCGGCTCGATCCGCGCATCAGCGAGCTGCTCGCTCTCATGCCTCTCTCGGAAAGTACCGACGTGGAGAGCCGAGATGAGATGCTGGCCGAAGTCACGACGCCCGAAGCGACAGCGGCGCTGGCCGTCACGGTCGGATTCACCGATATGTGCGATAGCGAAGAGGTCGCTCCGTCGCGCGGCCTGCGCTTCGAGACGAAGGACGTCATCTCCTCGCCCGACGGTAACACCATCAAGCTGCAGATTGTTCGACCTGACAACGACGAGACTGTCGCCTGCGTCTATTACATCCACGGCGGTGGCATGGCCACGCTCTCGAGCTTCTACGGCAACTACCGGGCGTGGGCGAGGATCCTCGCTGCGAACGGGGTGGCCGTAGTCATGGTGGAGTTCCGCAACTCGATCCTCGCCACGGGCGTGCCTGAAGTCGAGCCGTACCCAGCGGGTCTCAACGACTGTATTTCGGGCCTCAAGTGGACGCACGACAATGCCGCAGCCTTCGGGATCGATCCGGAGCGGATCATCGTTGCCGGTGAAAGCGGCGGGGGAAACCTCGCGTTGGCAACGGGTCTCAAACTGAAGTTCGACGGGGAGCTGGGCATTGTGAAGGGCCTCTACGCGATGTGCCCGTACATCAACGGGATGTGGCCTGACGACAGGTATCCATCGTCAGTGGAGAATAACGGAATCTTCATCGACGTGAAGGGGAATCGCGGGGCGGTGGGTTACGGAATTCAGGCCTACAGGGCCCGCGACCCACTTGCTTGGCCCGGATTCGCGACGAAAGAGGATGTGGCGGGACTGCCGCCAACTGTCATCAGTGTTAACGAATGCGACCCGCTTCGTGACGAGGGCATTGCCTTCTATCGGCTTCTTCTCTCCGCCGGAGTTTCGGCGCGGGGACGTGAAGTGTTGGGCACCATGCACGCGACTGAGCTGATCCCTATCCTCTGTCCCGAGATCAGTCACGACACCGCACGAGACTTGGCGGCATTTGCCAAGTCATAAGTCTCGGATAGAACGACGCATCCGTCGAGAAAGCGACGGAGTGGTCCCTCTCGAACGCTGACATTGGCTCAGAGGCAACGCCAGGGATTGTCGCAAAGAGCCCGCCACCTCGCAATTGAGAGGCGAAGTCTTTGGAGCGTTGAGTTCAGTCACAGCCGCATAGCTCCAATGGTGGGGAACGATTCCGCGGCTCCTGCTACCTTGTGTACGTTGAACGTCGGTTCAACTGAACTGCCAAGAATTCTGTAATTCAAAGGGCCGTAGCTCAGTGGTTAGAGCAGGGGACTCATAATCCCTCGGTCGTGGGTTCGATCCCCACCGGCCCTACTAGTGTCGACTCACTTAAGTTATTTGCATTTATTCGGCCATTTTGGATCTTCGAATGTACTGATTCTGAAATGGGCTTGCGGCTGAACTATTCGGTTCGGAGCAACACGCGCAATTCGTCCGCTACTCCACGTGGTCGACTTCCGTAGGCATTATGTCCACCAGGGAAATGCGCTAAGTCGACACGCAGCTGTTCTGCCAACCTTGCTGCACAGCGGTTCGGCCAGTTGGCAGTGGAAGTCTCTCCTGCGGAGGGAATGACTTTGAACCTCACCTTTTCAAGAAGTGACAGGTTGATTTGATACTGCCGTACTGCTGGAGCATCGTTCGACAAGAAAAACTGTAGGTTGCCCGTCATATAGGGCGAGAGTTGGGGCGTGGGAGCATCTGCTTCTCTATCACCAAAGTCGACGCCCGAGAGCTGAAGGAACTTCATCATGGCAGCTCTCACACCTTCGTCCCTAAATGCGACCTCAACTTCCTCTTGCTCGTGAAGCGCCTTTTCAAATTCGTCCGGTGCGAGCAACTGCTTTAGCGGCGGCTCATGGGCTACGAGCGTGCGTATCTGAGTGGGGTGGGTTGTGACCAGATCAAGTCCAATTAGCGCACCGATGCTGACGCCAAAAACGAAGGCCGGTTCCGAAGTGACTTCCTCCAGAACCATTGATGCATCCTCAGCGTGTCTTCTGACGTCAACGGGAGGCGCACCAGGCTTGAGGACACTCCGCGAGAGGCCCCGTCGGTCATAACTTACGATCGTGAAGTCACTTTCCAAGTGAGTTGCAAGGGCATCGGAACCATCCGCATCAGCCGCACCTCCCTGAATGATAAGTACGACGGGGCCTGATCCCCTCACCTTGTAATAGACAGTTGCACCCGGTACATCAATCGAGTCTTCTGAATCCATCGTCGCATCCTCTCACGTCGCAATGCTGATGGTCATTGACGCGGTTCATACGAGGGGAGTGCGGGAATTTCGGAAGAGAAATCCCACGTTTCATCCCACATACCAAACCGACACCACCGGACGAATCCGACACCACCGGACGAGTTTTCTTTCAAATCCGGATGAATCCGACACCACCGGACCATTCCGACCGAATGCAGCCACCTCATAATCCCTCGGTCGTGGGTTCGATCCCCACCGGCCCTACCAAGTGTCATTTTCCGTAGTGGTAGCGCGCTTGCAGCACCACAATGTCATCACGATCGACGAGGTAAACCAGGCGATGCTCTTCGCCAATCCGACGAGACCAGCAACCTTCCAACACGTGTCGGAGCGGTTCAGGCTTGCCGATTCCTTCGGATGGATTACGCACCGATTCCTCGAGCAGGCGGTTGATGCGTTTGAGCGTCGCCTTGTCGTTAGCTTGCCAAGAGAGATAGTCCTCCCACCCAATAGGAGTGAAGACCAATCGCACTACGAAAGCTTGTGAATACTGCGTTCGCCGGCATTGGCTTGAGCCAAGCTCTTAAGGAGTCGACGTGCATTGGCGGGCGACCGCAGGAGCAATGCAGTCTCGTTGAGTGCGTCGAAATCGGCGCGCGACATAAGAACTGCGTCTCCCCGTTTTGACGTGATCTCAATCGGCTCACGGTTCTCGTTCACTTGCTCAATGAGCGGAAAAAGGTTCTTTCGAGCCTCACTTGCGGTAATGGACATAGTGCAGTTGTCCTTTCCAGAAGTTGTACCATTTATCGTACCATAATAGGGGTACGAGAAATCCAGGGACTATCACCAATACATCTTGATCGTGACCTCGCAACGGTCCGATGAATATTGAAATCCCACGTTTAATCCCACACCTTGGAAAAAATTTGGCATGAAGTGATGAAAGTATCCAAATAACCGCTACTACGAATTATCCCGATGACCCGTATTCTGACAATGAAGGAGAACTGATGAAGGCAACGTCCAGCAAGGCGAAGAGGAAGTCCGACGTCGCGTTCTCCGACGCCCGCTAGGCGGTCATCGACCGGATGGTGGCGACGACGCGGGTCGTCAAAGTTCCCTCCAGTCTGCGCCTTCGCAAGCCTTCTGAATAGTCCTCGTGCAACAGTCGGTTAGTAGAGTGAATTGCATGGAACGGTCTTTCACCGCCACTTCGCCGCTCGGGCGGCTAGTGCTCGCGCACCGTGATGCGGTGCTTGCCATCTCGTCGCGCTACCACGCGCGCAACGTCCGTCTCTTCGGGAGCGTGGTTCGCGGCGAGGAGACGCCGGACAGCGACGTGGATTTCCTCGTCGATTTCGACGACAGCGCGCACCCGCTCGACATCCTGGCGCTGGGCTGCGAGCTCGAAGAGGAGCTCGGCGTCAAGGTCGACGTCTGCACGCCGCGTGGGCTTCGTTCCTCGGTCAAGGACGAGATCGTCGCCGAGGCCGTGAGTCTGTGACTCGACGCGACCTCGAGTAATTGACAGACATCGAAAGTGCCATCGACGCGATCAATGACTACGTCGCTCGCGGCGACCTGCACGAGGGTGTGGTCTACGACGCGTGCCGCGCGCGTCTCATGGAGATTGGTGAGGCGGTCAAGCACCTCGATCCCGAACTCCTCGTCGCCGCACCCGATATCGCGTGGAATCAGATAGCGCGCATGCGCGACATCCTCGTGCACCATTATCACGACACCGACTTCGCGGTCGTCGAGGCTGTGATCGGTGAGCGACAGCCACCTCTTCGCGAGGTCGTCGCGGTATTGAAGGGCATCGCCGCGAACCCGCAGTAGCTCGGTAGTTAGCGTCGGCGCCAGTCTTCGCTGTGCTCCGGTCGCCGAAACACGGAACTGCGACGTCCCTGGATCTCAACGCCACCTGAGGGGCAAGCGGGCATCGCTGCCAAGACCAAGAGTCACGATCATACGTGGGACGCAAGATCTCCGGATGACCTCTGAGTTCGAGGGTTGTGATGATCGAAGAACCCGATCAATATGGTTTTCGCTCGCCCGCTCTGACACAATGTCACGAGATCGCAGAATCAACCGCTACTACGACTCTGCGACAAACTAGTGCCGCCATACTGACGGGGCTGCACTCCACCACAAACGGATCTTGCGCACGGTGGCCGTCCGAGATGAATCCAACCAATGAAGGAATTCTCCCGGGTGGCCACTCTTGTGCTTCTGAGAATAACTTCGACAGCGAGAAATGGCGAAATTCCTGATGAGCGACAATTTTGGTGTATAGATTTATTATTCCAACTTTGGTATAATTAATTCATCTCTGATGAACTTCTCACTTTGACCGAGGTCGCCAAGAGGTTGAATGTGTCTCGTCGTCGGGTTGAAGCGATGGTTCAGGCTGGCCAGATACCCGCAAATCGACTCGGGTGGCAATGGGCGATTCCGGTTGAGTGTTTACGAGCATTCGAAAACAATGGGCTGCGTTCAGCTGGCAGACCCTTAAGCGAAGTTTCGTCTTGGAGAATAATTCGGAAGGGACTTGGCGCGCATCAGAGGTCCGGCAAGGATGAGCTTGATCGCCTTCGCCGCCGACTGCGTTCAAGGGCGTGTCACATTGACTGCTACGTGCACCCTGGATTGCTGAAGCGAGTTGAGAAAGACCAGCGAGGTGTAGTTGGAGGCCGGTTAGCCGCGAGCGACGTCGGTGCCCCAGTCGAATCATCGGACTCGCTCGATGTTTACATCCGTGAGGAGGAGCGCTTCTCGTTTGAAAAAGACTACGCCGTTCATCCAACATTCGTGGGTGCGAACCTTTTCCTTCATGTTGTCGGAAGCGAGGCGTGGCCCTTTGAACAGAACTGCCGTTTCGTCGATGGATTTGTAGCGTGGCTGGATCTTGCTGATCGTCAAGACCGAGCAGCCGACACTCTGCTGGACAGACTCGTCGGAGGCCGCCTTCATGCGTGAGATTGATCTCACGTCGGACTTGCTTCCTCGACACGAGGCGTCTCTTCGAGGTCTCAAGATACTTGCGACGAGGGTCCAACTGAGAACTGGTGCTTAGTCGGCGGCATGATGGTACTTATCGCAAGTCGTGACATTGGGAGGACTCTTCCAAGGGCACAGCAGACAAGGGATGCCGACGTACTCGTTGACATCTGCGCGGACCCGAAGACCCTCGCAGACGTGGCTTGGACTCTTCAGCAAGCTGGATATGAAATCCCCTCCGATGCCTGGGACAATGACAAAGTCGCTCTGTTCTTTTGTTAGCAACCTCGCTCAGATTGATGTGCTGTGCCCAGAAGATTCCAATCCAGCGGACCTCGATATTGTCGGGAAGATTCGAAGCCTCGCGATTCCCGGCGGCCGGCGCGCTTTGCAGAAGTCAGAGTTGGTTCGAATTCATTACAGCAATGACGCCGCCGATGTCGAGTTGAGGGTCCCGCTCCTCGTGGGGGCCATTGTCGTGAAGGGGTACGCAATGGTTGACCCAAGGACGGTCGATTAGCCTCGACACGGCGAAGATCTGGTAGGACTCATCTCGATTATCGACGATCCAATGGAAGTTCGCCAGAGCCTCATAGCAGACGACGTGAAGTTACTCCGAGGTTTCCAGTTGCGGCTGTCAAACGACGCTGATCGGGTTTGGGTTTGGTTTGATGTTGCCACCAGACTACGAGTGAAGGCAGCCTTGCAAATCCTCTGCGCCTGACGCCGAAGGTTGCGAATTCATAGGGGTACTCTCAGGCGAGTCGTTGACGCGGCCGCTTTGATTGGAAGAAAATCCCACGGAAAATCCCACATGCCAATTCGACTCCACAAGACGAGGCCGACATCACACGACGGGATTCCCCTTGAAATTCGGACGATTCCCACGTCACAAGACCATCCCGACAGTTTGCAGCCACTTCATAATCTCTCGGTCGTGGGTTCGATCCCCACCGGCCCTACCTTTCCCACTTTTTCGATTGCGGTTCCCCGGAAATCTGGTGGAGTTCCGGCAACTGAATTGGGTCTGCGCTCAGCAGGCCGCTTCGTTACTAATGTCCTAAGGTGCCAAGCACTTGGTTTGGCCATTGGCACCGGATGTCGTGGAAGAAATGTGACTCAACTGATCATTGCAGGAATTTGTGGATGACCATTTCGTCGTAACGCCAAGAGTGGGCCAGAAGCCAATGCGACAATCGATGGAACGAGCAGCGCTTGCCAAAACCAATATGGAACCGCGTGCCACAGAGGATCGTGGCCCCACCGTAAAGGGTCAAATGCCAACATCACCAGTGCTAACCATAAGCACAGATATGGTCGGATGCGGCCGGCTGTAGCCTCGAGAACGATGACTGTTACGGCAGTGGCCATGCAGTAGTAGCCCCAGAGGTTCTCTTCGAAAACGAGCCTGAAAGAGAGTGCGGATGCT
>PMLJ01000033.1 GCA_003158855.1 Acidimicrobiaceae bacterium | reverse complement strand
CCACTAGGTAAGACACCCCCTCCCGAAAGGGAAGGGGTGTTATTTCTGGCATCAACGTGATGGAAATGGTCGATCGCCAGGGCTTCGCTTCTGGAAAGAATGGTGTACGACTAAAGCGACGTAGAGCGAATATCGCGATTCTGGAGACTCGAGCTCGCAGTTCAAGACTTCTTCTATGCGTGAGAGTCGATGGTAGAAAGTGGCACGATTCATGAACAACGCCACAGCAGCAGCAGATTTGTTTCCACCGGCTTCAAGGTAGGCCGCGAGAGTCGTAAGCAAATCGGTGTGGTGACGTTCGTCGTAGGCGACGAGCGGCCCAAGTTCACGCTCTGCGTAACTCTGCAGCCTGGGGTCGTCGCGTAGGAGATGAATTAGGCCCCTCAGTCGAATGTCGGCGGTGGTGACGAACAGGTGATTCCCGGGCAGACTCCCCGCAGCACCCGCAGCTTCGTCTGCCTCGGCGAATGATTGGCGGAGATCGTCGATGGAGTTCACTGACGAACCGACGCCGATTGCGGTGAAACTCGACGGATTTAACTTGCTGGTCCGATCGTGAATGGCTCGAGCGATCACGTCCAGGGTGTTCCTCATCTGAGTCGGAGTGGATGTCGAGATCACCACGCCGAGCCGTCCGGGCTCTAGTAGACCGACCAGGCCGTTAACGGAACAGTCAGTAAGTGCTCTCGATACGGCCGTCACCTCATCTCGCGCACTGGCGTGAAGCGCGATGTCCGAGAGAAGCACATCGCGTTCGCTGCGCACGATCATTGCGACAAGAGTCTGTCGTCGCGTCAACATGCCAAGCGACTTCGCTCTTGTGTGGATTTCATCGGGTGATGTGTAATTGCGCTCGATAATGTCGGTAATCAGGGTTCGATGAGTCTGGTGCTCAAGGAGTTGTTCGTCACGTTCAATTAGAAGGTGGAGAGCAAGATTAGTTGCTCCTAATTCGAGAATCGTTTCTTGAAGGGGTTTCGTGGGAAACTCAGGAAGCAGTACGAGCCGTCCCCACATCTGTCCACGAGCGCCCACCGGCGTTGCGAACCAGATCTCTCCATCAATGAGAATGGTCTCTCCTGTGGAAGACGCCTCGCGTGATCGCTGCTCCCAATTGTCGAGGAAATGTGTACCGTCCGTTGTCGATCCATCAAAAACTAGGGCGTGGTGAGCGCTGTTCTCGAAGACAGCAGGGCAACCCGCAAGTTGGGCAACCTGGTGGACAATGTCCTGCGGTGACGACGCTTCGACTGCGAGAGAGCGGAAAACTCGATGAACTGCCTCACCAAGCTGGAGTTGTCGGACTTGGGCGTTCACAATCATCGAGTGAATCGCTTCGGTGATCGCCACAAAAGGGACTTCGACATGTAGCGCAATCAGCGGCAAGTTCTGAGCTATTGCACTCTTGATCAATGCAGGAGGAAGGGTGGTGAAGCGCCGACCTAACTCGATGACAACTCCCGTCGACTGGGCGGCTGCAAGATCGTTGATGTAGCGAACCAGCCCATCGTCTCCACTCGGAAGTGCGACCCCTGTCGTCAAGACGAGCTCTCCACCTAGTAGCAAGTGGCCGATATCGGCCAGCTCACTCACGTGAACCCATCGCACAGGACGGTCGATGAAGTCCCTCGCTGCTTCAATCGTTGGACGACCTCTTCGCACCTCCGGCAATTTCAGAATCTCTGCGATTGTTGGCAAGCGGAAGTCGGTTGAATCGAACTCAGTCTCGTTGGCTATCGACCTGTTGACCATGACGGACCAGCCTATACAGATTGTAAAGAGAACAGAGGGAAAATTGGCAAAATTACGACAGATTGTATGTTGCTGATCTGGGTGAAATCACTTACACTTCTGCCTCAACGTGTGCGAACTTCGTGGGATTGCAGAAGGAAGAAGATTGATGACAACAGTCGGTGTTCTCGCCGAAGTCAAGGACGGTGAACGCAGAGTCGCGTTGGGCCCCAGCGGAGTTGCCATGCTCACAGGCAACGGGCTGCAGGTGGTTGTCGAACAAAGTGTTGGTGTGGAGTTTGGCACTCGAGTTTAAGCGGTGATGAGTCGATGGCGGAACATTGGCCAGCATCATGCCTCGCTTGCATTCTCGAGCGCGACAGCGACCGAGAAGGCGATTGATGCAGTAGATGGCAACAGCCACAGTTGAAGCAAGAGGTATCGAAGAGTTCTCAATATCGAGAACAACTAAGGGGGGGGACCAATGAACGACGAAGTATCTAGAGTGCCAGAGGGCGCAACCAAGTCAGTGGAAGCAAGCCACTACAAACAGGAACTGTCTCGCTCGCTGTCGCTGCGGGGAAACGTGATGATTACGCTGTCGTCGGTTACGCCAGCTTCCAGTGTCTTCATCATTATTCCATTCGTCCTTTCCGCAATCGGTGGCGCATCGTTCATCGCATTCGTCGCCTCGGCTGTCGTCGGCATCTTCATGGCGTATTGTTACGCCGAACTCTCCTCGGCGTTCCCGATTGCTGGCGGCGAGTATTCCTTTACGGCACGTGTGCTGGGCAAAGCCACAGGCTTCGCTCTGTTCCTGATGAACGCCCTTAGCCTCATCCTCATCATTGGGGTCATTGCTTTAGGTACCGGACAATATCTGGCTGCGGCATTTTCCGGTGCGAACTCCAAGTGGGTCGGAGTCGTGGTCATTGTGGTCTGCACTTTCGTCGCGGTGCTTAATATCCGAACTAATGCGTGGGTTACCGGTACGTTTCTCATGCTGGAGATGGCCGCACTCGTTGTGTTGACTGCACTTGGCTTGTTCCACGTTACACAGCCACTGTCCACACTGTTCCACGCCCAGACTGTCGGCGGTAACGGTGTTCTGAAGGGAGTGGCATTCGGGCTTATGACGGCTCAGATGGCCACCGCCGTTTTCGCCTACAACGGCTACGGTGCTGCTGTGTACTTCGCAGAGGAGACACGCGATGCCTCTCGCGGGATCGCACGAGTTGTCTTGTGGTCGCTAGCAATCACCGTTATCGCCGAACTGGTGCCAATGACAGCGGTAATTCTCGGCACACCCAGCATGAAGAATCTGCTATCCAGCTCCACGCCGATGCAATACTTTGTAACCGCACGCGGCGGAAGTGGGTTGAATACGGCCGTAAGCCTCGCGATCGCGATCGCGATCATTAATGCCGTTATTGCGATCACGCTACAAGCGGGACGAACGCTGTTTGGTGCGGCGCGCGATCGGGCGTTTCCTGACTCGGTGAGCAACCTCTTTAGTTACGTGCACCCGAAACTGCAGACTCCAGTTCCAGCCACTCTGTTTGCCGGAGGCGTGGCAGCGGCAGTTGCCGCCATTGTTCCACTGAGCGCGTTGATTGTTGCAACTGGGGCCACGGTCGTCGCTGTGTATCTATTCGTTGCGCTGTCGGCCATCGTTGGTCGTCGAAACGGCACGACGGCGCACACGCACTACAAGATGCCCTTGTGGCCGCTTGCGCCAGTGCTCGTCATAATTACTTTGGTATATGTCACCTACGAACTATGGAAGTCGAACCCTTGGCAAGTGGCCATTGCGGCTATCGCACTTGGAATCGGGTACGCGTACTACTACGCCTACCTCTACTCGCGGCGGTCAACGCGTTGGACCATGCCGCTGGCGCCGCGCGATGCGCACGCCACTAATGAGCCGGGCGGTCTGCTTATGGGTCCGGCCCTGGAAATCGATCCGCCTGGAACGCATGACACGGTGGTGGAATGACGCCCGCGACCGATGGTGCTCGAGCACGAGACCTCGGCTTCGAATTTGACGGCACGCCCGGGGAGTGGAATGCGATCACGGATGTGCCAGGCGTTGAGGTCGGGTATTCGACGCTAGTTGAAGGCGAGGGCGACCTGCTCGTCGGTACCGGACCGGTGCGAACCGGGGTCACCGTGGTTCTGCCGCTCGGGAGGGAGGGCGTGGGCCGGTCGTGCCCAGCTGGATGGTTCTCGCTCAACGGCAATGGAGAGATGACCGGTACGGCCTGGCTGGATGAAGCAGGCGCTCTGTCGCTGCCGGTCGGGATCACGAACACGCACGCGATTGGCGCCGTGCACCGCGGCATTATTGATTGGTCGATTCTGACTAAACCGGAGTTGGCACCACGGTGGCACTTGCCGGTGGTGGCTGAGACTTGGGACGGCTACCTCAATGACATCAACGGGCCTCACGTCACGCCCGCGGTTACTTCGCGTGCGCTGAACGCGGCGACTAGCGGTCCGATCATGGAGGGTTCGGTCGGCGGAGGGACTGGCATGAACTGCTACGGGTTCAAAGGTGGCACGGGCACTGCGTCACGCCGAGTGCGGGTCGGAGCCCGCACCTACACCGTCGGCACCCTATTGCAGGCTAATTTCGGTAGCCGCAAAGAGCTGACAATTGCCGGCCATCGGCTGGGTGAGCAACTTCGAGAGGATAATCCGATGGAGGACAATGACTGGATTGCGCCCCCCGGGGCGGGATCGTGTATTGCGATCGTCGCCACCGACGCGCCGCTCTTGCCCGGTCAATGCAAAGCTCTGGCCCGCCGGGTACCTCTTGGCTTGGCTCGCACCGGTACGACCGGCAGCCACTTTTCTGGAGATCTCTTTCTTGCTTTCTCCGCTACGAACGTTGGCATGCTTGACAGCAGTATTGACCAATCAGTTGATATCACTCAACTGCCGAGTCTGGAGTTCGTTCCATGGGGACTGATGGACAGTCTGTACGAGGCAGTCGTGCAATGCGTCGAGGAGACTGTGGTGAACGTGCTCGTCGCTGGGCGAACAATGATCGGCCGCGATGGACACCGCAGCCCTGGCTTCCCTGTCGAGCGACTGCCAGATCTGCTGTCGATGTGAGGCGTTGGGGGACTGAAAGGCTCCGCACCGGCCGCTGTGTCTCCAGAATTTCGCAATTCCTGCCCTAGCAGGCACTATTACAATTCGCTCAGCTGAGGGTCGGGGTGACGGCCGCGCGCCAGAGTTCGAAATAGTTGTTGAACGTGATCCTGTCCGTGACGTAACCGGCCCGCTCCAGCTCGCGGTGGTACGCCGGCAGGTTGTGCCACGGCACGCCCATGTCGACGTGGTGGGCGAGGTGCCAGCCGGTGTTGTAGGGGACGAACCAGAAGCGGGCCAACCAGTGCTGGCGGACGTTGTGAGTGGTGAGCCGACGGTCGTCACTCTTGGACATCCCACCGTGCTCGGCGATCGCGCGCAGGCGATTGAGGACGCGCCACTGAGTCATCCACGGCAACCACCAGAAGACGATGTACGACCACCAGGCCCCGGTGAGGAGCCAGAAGAGGACCACCATGAAGACCTGGACGCCGAGGATGGATGAGGCCACGCGCCGGCTCGACGACTTGGTGGTGGCGACGAGGAGCGACTTCAAGTTCTTGTAGCCCGAGATCCCGATGGTGTCACGCAAGAGCCGCCGGCCGAGACCGGCCGGCTCGCAAGGGTAACCATGATAGAAGGCGATGTCGGGCTCTTCGGGACCGAACTCCTCGCGGTGATGCGCGAAGTGGCTGCGCCGGTAGAGCGAAATGGGCACGAACGCCGGGTAGGCGATCAGCCACTTGCCGACGAAGTCATTGGCTGTCTTGTTGGTGAAGAGAAGTTTGTGCGCGGCTTCGTGCATGAGAATCGCGAAGCGCGCATGCATCGGACCCATGAGGATGAACGCGGCGACGGCGGCAATGATCCCCAGGTGCACGCCGAGATAGGCGAGAAGTGAGGTCCAGAGCCAGACCATCGTCACCGCTCGGACGTTGCGCCAGTTCTCGATGTGGCGAAATGACTTCCGGAGCTCCGGAATCGCCATTCCGTTCGTCAAGAGGCGCTCAGATGGCAGGACTTCGGTCAGCTCCTCCGTCTGGGGAACGAGAGAGATAGTCACAGTGGAGCCATTATTACTCGTACTTCGGTAGGGACCGCTCATGTCGCGCCCACCCATTCCTCTCGCCGGTGCGTAGGCCACCAGACGAGAGGGAGGGACAAAGTCGGAGCCCGTCAGGGTTTTCAATGGCACCGTGACGGACGCGAACCTGGACCGACCGCATAGTTCCCAAGTCAAGCTCGCCCCGGTCGCCAGGTGCTAGCGGATGACCGGGTGCGTCCAGCTGGTCGCGAATCCTGGTGCGGGTCCTTTTCGGCGCCGAACGAGGCACCACGGTTCACGATCGGACCCGAGTGGCCTCGCTGCCCACCCGACGCGCGTGCAACGCCGGTGCCATACTCGGTACTGGTTCCAGAAGAGGAGTTATTTATGCCTACTGTCACGCCAGACAACTGGCTTGATCTGCCCCGAGTGGTCAGTCCAAACGTGGAAGGGTCGATTCAACGGCCGGTGAAATCGGTGACGACTGCGCCGAGCGGCTTCGAGGGGGAAGGATTCCCGGTGCGCCGGGCCTTCGCCGGCGTGAGCATGCGTGACTTGGACCCGTTTGTCCACATGGATCAGATGGGTGAAGTCGAGTACGCCGCCGGCGAGCCGAAGGGAACCCCTTGGCATCCCCATCGCGGATTCGAAACGGTGACCTACATGATCGACGGCACGTTTGCCCATCAGGACTCCCACGGCGGCGGCGGGCTCATCACCGGCGGCGACACCCAATGGATGACCGCCGGGGCGGGCATCTTGCATATCGAGACGCCTCCGGAGGAGTTGGTGGTGTCGGGTGGGCTGTTCCACGGCGTTCAGCTCTGGGTGAATCTGCCGGCCAAGGACAAGATGATCGCGCCGAAGTACCAGGGGCTCGCCGCCGACGAGGTCGTCCTGCTGTCCTCGGGTGATGGCGGATCCCTGATGCGGGTCATCGCCGGCGAGGTCGGCGGACATCAGGGTCCGGGTTCGACCCACACGCCAATGGCACTCGTCCACGCCTCGGTTTCGCCCGGAGCGATGATGGAACTGCCATGGAATCCCAACTTCAACGCCCTGGCGTACGTGCTGGCCGGGTCGGGCTGGGCGGGCAGCGAGACGCGGCCGGTTGACGCCGGTCAACTGGTGGCGTTCGGCCCCGGCGACTGGATAAGCGTGCGCGCCAGCGATCGTCAGGACTCGCGCACTGTCCATCTCGAGTTGCTGATTCTCGGAGGTGAGCCCATTCGTGAGCCGGTTGAGCACTACGGTCCATTCGTGATGAACACCCGCGACGAGATCATGCGGGCGCTCGAGGATTTTGAGGCGGGTCTTTTCGGTGAGATTCCGGCGAATGCGCTCATGCCCCACGTTCCTGATCCAAACCCGATTCGAGCCGAGCACACGGGCATCTGACGCTCGAGGGCGGACCATTCAGCTTCTTCTCTCCTGGTCGCCATCGTGAATCTGGCCGCGTGACGGGCGGAGCACCAGCTTCGTTACGCGAGGCGCAGATTCGAGCTCACGCGGCTCGCCACGCGGCCGTCCAGTCGGTGAATTCCTGAGAACCGCTCTTGATCGATCCGCACCTATGATGCGGGCAAGAGCTGGGAATCATGCGGACGCCAGTGCCCATGAAGTCGCAGCGAAGACCGGTAGCGCGTGAGGTCGGCGCACCACCCAGGAGAGGAGAATGAAGTGGTTGACGAAGCGATCTATTCGAGAATCGAAGGGCTTGTTGAAGAAGAGAAGCGTCTGCGCGAAGACGAGACGCCCGATAACGCCGAGCGACTCGTCCACGTCGAGGAGACCCTCGATCAATGCTGGGATCTGCTGCGGCGCCGCCGAGCGCTGCGGGAGTTCGGACAAGACCCCAATGGCGCCACCGTGCGTGATGCGGACACGGTCGAGCGCTATCTCCAGTGATCGTCCTTCGGAGGTGACCGGTCAAGGAATCCAGGCGAAGGCGGACCGATCCTCGGCGCGTCACGAAGGCCCGGATGAGCTGAATGGAGATGACGGGATCGAACTGTTCGAGTCGGTGGACGAATTGGGTGAGGTCCTGATCGCTCGACTCGCGCACCTCGGGGCGCCCGCGACGACCGTCATCTCGAGGGCTGCGCGAAGATCATTCGGGTCCTTCTATTCGTGACCAAAGGCCTTAAACGGCAGGCTTCTCGTTGCGATACGGTCGTTTTATCACCCGTATTGACCCAAACTGATCAAAGGACGGCGAGCCGAGGCACTGCTTCGACCCACGTCTTGTGCTGGCGCCGCCAATCGAGAGCCAGGGATTGGAAAGAGAATGTTTCAGATTCGTATTCACGGAAGGGGCGGACAAGGCGTGGTGACTGCCGCCGAAATCCTCTCGGTCGCGGCGTTCGACGAGGGCCGACGAGCACAGGCCTTTCCGAGCTTCGGGTCCGAGCGCACCGGCGCTCCCGTGGTCTCGTTTTGTCGGATTGATGACCGCGAGATTCGAACTCGCGAGCCCGTCATGGAACCCGACGCCGTGATCATCCAAGACGTGACACTGATCCATCAGGTGGACCTGTTCTCGGGGCTCTCGAAGGATGGCTACGTCCTCGTGAATACGTCGCGGGCCTTCGACGAGCTGGGATTCGGGGACTTCTTCGACAAGTTCCGGCCGGAACGCTTGATGACGTGTCCTGCGACGGAATTCGCGCTCGAACACGTGGGAAGGCCCCTGCCCAACGCGGCGCTGCTTGGCGGATTCGCCGCCCTGACGGGACAGATCACCATGGAGGCCATCGACAAGGCCGTGCGGGAGCGCTTCGCTGGTCTGGTGGGTGAGCGCAACGTCGCCGCCGCGGCCGCCGCGTTCAGCTATGTGACATCGAAGGAAGAGGTGTTGACTCGTGCTTCGACAGATTGAAGGCTCCCGGGCCGTCGCGGAAACGGTCGCCCTCTGTCGGCCTGAGGTCGTGTGCGCGTATCCCATCTCACCTCAGACACACATCATTGAAGCGGTCGGCGCGATGGTGAAGGCGGGCGAGCTCGCACCGTGCGAGTTCATCAACGTCGAATCCGAGTTCGCCGCGATGTCGGTGGCGATTGGGGCGTCGGCGACCGGTGCGCGCGCCTACACCGCGACCGCGAGTCAGGGACTTCTCTTCATGATGGAGGCCGTCCACAACGCCGCCGGGCTGGGGCTCCCCATCGTCATGACGCTCGCGAATCGGGCGATCGGAGCGCCGATCAATATCTGGAACGACCACAGCGACGCGATGGCCGTTCGTGACTCGGGCTGGATTCAACTCTTCGCCGAGAGCAACCAGGAGGCGGCCGACCTTCACGTCCAGGCCTTTCGCCTGGCGGAGGAGCTCTCCGTCCCGGTCATGGTCTGCATGGACGGCTTCATCCTCACCCACGCGGTCGAGGGCGTCGACATCCTCGACCAGTCCTTCGTCGACTCGTTCCTCCCTCCCTACGAGCCCCGCCAGGTGCTCGACACCAACGACCCGGTCTCCATCGGGGCCATGGTCGGTCCGGAGGCCTTCGAGGAGGTGAAGTACCTCGCGCATCTGCGTCAACTCGACGCCCTGGAGAGGATCCCGGCGATCGCGAAGGAGTTCGCGGACGCGACGGGACGCGACAGCGGGGGGCTTGTGCGCCCGTATCGGACCGAGGACGCCGACATCATCATCGTGGCCCTTGGATCGGTGCTCGGGACCATCAAGGACGCCGTGGACATTCGAAGGGAAGCGGGTGAGAGCGTGGGCGTCGTCGGCATCACGTCGTTCCGTCCGTTCCCGGCAGAAGCCGTGCGTGAGGTACTCTGCGAGGCCCGCCAGGTCGTGGTCGTGGAGAAGGCCTTCAGCATCGGATTCGGCGGCGTGCTGTCAACCGACGTCGCCATGGCGATGCAGGGCGTCGAGACCAGGCTACGCACGGTCGTCGCCGGGCTCGGGGGAAGGTCGATCACGCGCCGCTCCTTGGAAGAGCTGATCGGAACGGCTGGACGAGGCGAGCTTGAGGCCTTGACGTTCCTTGACCTCGATCACGGCGCGGTCGAACGTGAGCGGACCCGCATGAGCGAGACGCGGCGTTCTGGCCCCTCGGCGGAGAACCTTCTGCGCGACCGTGGCGCCGCGGTCACTGCGCCCGTGAAGGAGCAGGCATGACCACCCAACCCGTTCACTTCTACCAAATCGGAAGCTTCGCGGTCGGGAACCGCTTGCTCAGCGATGGCGAACGCACGGTTCAGTCGAACCTGGACCGGGCCAACTCGATCGACTCCGGGCACCGGGCCTGTCAGGGCTGCGGCGAGGCGCTGGGCGCGCGCTACGCGCTCGACGCCGCCATGCGGGCAACGAACGGACAGATCGTCGCGGTGAACGCCACCGGATGCCTCGAAGTGTTCTCGACTCCTTACCCCGAAACCTCGTGGCGGATCCCATGGCTGCACTCGCTCTTCGGAAACGCTCCCGCGGTCGCGACCGGCGTCGCCGCGGCCCTTCGCGTGAAGGGCAAGAAGGATGTCCGCGTCGTCGCCCAGGCGGGCGATGGCGGGACGGTTGACATCGGGTTCGGATGCCTTTCGGGGATGTTCGAACGAAACGACGACGTCCTCTTCATCTGCTACGACAACGAGGGTTACATGAATACCGGCGTGCAACGCTCGGCGGCGACTCCACCCGCCGCGCGCACCGCCACCACCGAGGCCGTCGGCCCCGAACCCGGGAACACCTTCGGTCAGGGGAAAGATCTTCCCCGAATCGCCATGGCGCACGACATTCCGTACGTCGCGACGGCGACGGTCGCCGATTTGCACGACCTGGAGCGCAAGGTCGAGCGCGCCATGGAGATCCACGGGGCGCGCTATCTCCACGTGCTCGTCCCGTGCCCCCTCGGCTGGGGATCGGCGTCGAACGAGACAATTCATGTCGCGCGTCTCGCGAAGGAGTCCGGGCTCTTTCCCGTCTTCGAGGCGGAGGGCGGCGTGGTGACCTCGGTGTCGAAGATTCGCCGCCAGGTTCCCGTCGAGGACTACCTGTCGATACAGCGGCGCTACGCACATCTCTTCGGCAAGCACCCGCGCCCCGACGTCGTGGCGCGCATTCAGGCGATGGCCGATCAGAATATCGCCCGCTACGGGCTCGTTGACGAGCAAGCCGATTCGAAGGAGATGGCGCAGTAATGGAGATTCCCTTTGCAATCACCCTGGACGTCGGCACCAGTCGCGCCAACCACACGGGCTCGTGGCGGGTGGAGCGGCCGGTCTACGTGGACCGCATGCCGCCGTGCAACAACGCGTGTCCCGCCGGCGAGAACATCCAGGGCTGGCTCTACGAGGCGGAGTCGGGCAACTACGAAGGGGCGTGGCGCAAACTGGTCGAGGAGAATCCCATTCCCGCCATCATGGGCAGGGTCTGCTTCCATCCCTGCGAGACGGCGTGCAACCGCGTCCAGGTCGACGAGGCCGTCGGCATCAACGCCGTCGAGAGGTTCCTCGGGGACCTGGCCATCGAGAAGGGTTGGGTGCTACCCGACGCCGGACCGGACACCGGAAAGCGGATCCTCGTCGTCGGCGCCGGTCCCGCCGGGCTCAGCGCCACGTACCACCTGCGCCGACTCGGGCACCACGTTCGACTCGTGGATTCGGCTCGGCGGCTCGGCGGCATGATGCGTTACGGCATCCCCTCGTATCGCCTGCCACGCGACGTACTCGACGCGGAGATCGCGCGTATCGTCGCGATGGGCGTGGACGTCGAACTCGGCCACGTCGTGCACGACATCGAACAGGAACGCAGCGAAGGCGGCTTCGATGCGGTGTTCCTCGCCGTGGGGGCGCAGCTCGGCAAGCGGGTCAATATTCCCGCCGGTGACTCGTCGCGCGTCATCGACGCCGTCTCCTTCCTGCACCAGGTCGCCGACGAGGATCCACCGCTGCTCGGACGGCGCGTGGTGATCTACGGGGGCGGTGACACTGCCTTCGACGCTGCGCGCACCGCGCGGCGTCTCGGGGCGACCGACGCGGTCGTGGTCTACCGGCGAAATCGCGAGCGCATGGGCGCGAGCGGCGAAGAGCTCGAGCAGGCCTTGGGCGAAGGGGTCACGGTGCGCTGGCTCTCGACGGTCAACAAGTTCGATGGCGACCGCATGGTGCTCGAGATCATGCGGCTCAACGACGAGGGCTTCCCAGAACCCACGGGCGAATTCGAGGAGCTCGACGCCGATTCGCTGGTGCTGGCACTGGGTCAGGACACGGACCTCTCGCTGCTCGATCGGGCCAGCGACGTGAAGGTCGAAGATGGCGTCGTCGAGGTGATGGAGTCGATGATGGCCGGTGCGAGTGGAATCTTCGCCGGTGGCGACGCCGTGCCGGCTGATCGCACGGCGACCGTCGCGGTCGGGCACGGCAAGAAGGCCGCGCACGGAATCGACGACTTCGTCATGGGCCGCACGTCAGTGCCAAAGGAGCGCCACGAACTCGCCACGTTCGATCGACTCAACACCTGGTACTACGCGGACGCTCCACGCACGAAGCGTCCAGAACTCGAGAAGATACGCCGCCAGACCAACTTTGAAGAGGTGATCGGGGGGCTCAACGAGGGCAACGCACTCTTCGAGGCCCGCCGCTGCCTCTCGTGCGGGAACTGCTTCGAATGCGACAACTGCTTCGGCGTCTGTCCCGACAACGCGGTCATAAAGCTGGGACCGTCGCAGCGCTACCAATTCGATTACGACTTCTGCAAGGGCTGCGGAATCTGCGTGAAGGAATGCCCGTGCGGCGCGATCGAGATGGTGCCGGAGAGGATCTGACGCCGTCACGACGTTCCCGCACGAGCACGGGCTACGTGATGACGCGCACCAACGCTCCGTCGCCAGCGTTCAGCTCGGTGATCGAGCTACCGCCGTGGATCGTGGCCCACACGTGCGACCCGTTGACCGCCATGTCCTCCTCGTTGGAGTTCGCCCGTGCTGCAGCGCCAAGAGGGGCGCCGCTGGATCGTCGGGCCCGCTCCACTTCGGCGTTGGAACCGCCGCGTCGCTCACTCGCCTTGCTTTCGGGGCTCGAGCCCCTTACTTCGTTCCGGCCAATGCGAGGTGGCGCCCGTGGTGGTTGGCGAGGTGCTCCGCGTCACGACGCATGACCGCTGCGAGCTCGGTGAATTCGTCCAATGCTGGATTCTGGCCCACGAGCGTGAACTCGCGCTCGACGATGCGAAGGTCAAGTCCCCACACGTCTTCGAGGATGCGCCGGATCCAACCCGTCGAGTGATCCCAGCCCTCTCGAGGGGTGCCGGGTCCGTAGGCGCCGCCGCGAACCACAACGAGCACGGCGGGCTTCCCGGCGAGAGGCTGGCCGGCGCCGCTCGCCAGGCGAGGCTCGGTGAGCGCGAGGTCAACCCACGCCTTCAAGTGCTGGGAGATGCCGAAGTTGTAGAGCGGAGCGGCGATGAGGATTGCCTCGGCGTCAAGGAGCTCGTCGACGATGGTCGCGGCGAGCGCCACGGCTTCGCGCTGGTCGGGCGTACGGTCGCTCTCTGGGGTGTGGCTGGCGAATACGGCGTTGGCCCATGCGGTTGACGGCAGGGGATTCAGACCGATGTGCCGTCGGGTGATGGTCGCGTCAGGCTGGGATTCGCGCCACGTCTTCTCGACAATGTCGCCAATGGCGCGGCTCGCCGAGCCTTCGGGGCGAATGCTGGCATCGAGGCGGAAAAGGGACATGGGTAACTCCTCAGGGTTGATCGACTATTACTCGTATTATACATGTAACTTCGAAAAACAGAGTTACTTGGTCTGTCGACACAGAACTACTGTTGGGAACGTGAATCCGCCGCCCAAGACCGCCGCTGGGACCAGGACGCTGTCCGGTCCGGCCGGGTGCGAGGAGTCGCTGCGCCACTGCGACGCGGCACTGGTCCGGGCCTTCGGATTCTTGGGCAAGCGGTGGAGTGGGGTAATTCTCGGAACGCTGGCGAACGGGGAGTCGGGATTCGCCGACCTGAAGAGACGCGTCGAGGGAATCAGCGACTCGGTGTTGAGCGACCGGCTCGCTGAACTGCAGGGGGCCGGCCTCATAGTGCGGTCCGTCGAGTCGGGACCCCCGGTTTCGGTGTCCTACGCACTGTCAGAGTCCGGCCGGGCCTTGATGCCCGCGATGTTTGAACTGAGCGCGTGGGCGGCCAAGAATCTGCCAGATGCCCGGTGAGCCTCCCAGGGAGAACTCGACAACACCTTCGTTGAGGCGATTGGAACCACCGGTCTACTCGGGTGCTCGCCAAAACGGAGCGGGAGCGTCGACCCGGTTCAAGTTGCTCGCAACCGTGCCGAAGCGGCCATCGTCGTCGCGCCACGAACTGAATGCCTGGTCGATCTCGCTGCGGCTGCGCGCGACGAAGTTCCACCACATCTGAATCTCACTCTCAAAGGGAACGCCCCCGAGAAGCATCACCCTCGAGGGTTCGAGAGCATCGAATTCGATCTGATCACTCCCTGGAGCGAGGTAGCCAAGGCGTCCAGGCTCGAGGAAGATCCCGTTCAGCATCAGCGATCCTTCGAGAACGATCGCCGCGTACTCGAAGTCGGTTCGAAGCGGGAAGTTCGCACGCCGGCTGACCTTGAGCTCGGTTCCCATCAGTTCGGAGTCGTGGCGGGCGGGGCTCGTGACCCCGCAGAACTCGCCCACCAGGACGGTGGCGCTCGTGTCATTCAACTCGATGCGGGGCAGGTCGCCATGGTGCTCGAAAGCGGGAGCGAGATGACGAGTCGCGTCGGGCTGGGCAATCCAGAGCTGGATGCCCTGCAGGGTTCCCTCGTACTGCCTCGTTGCCTCCTCGGAGTGCGAGACGCCATCGCCGGCGGTCATGAGGTTCAACTGGCCGGGAGTGATCAGCTGCTCAGTGCCCAAGCTGTCGTGGTGAAGGGCTTCGCCGTTGATCAGATACGTCACGGTCTGCAGCCCCATGTGGGGATGGGGTCCGATGTCGAGACCGTGTTCCTTGGTCACCTGCGCCGGTCCCATGTGGTCGGCGAAGCACCACGCTCCGACCGTGCGATGCCCCTTTCGAGGGAGCGCCCGGCGAACGGACATGGCGCCAACCGTCGCCGCACGACTGGTGGTGACTTCGAGCCGGGTCATGAATCGAGGCTAGCCACGTGTCCTCGACGTGGGTCCAAGAGCATTTTCAGGATGGAGTTCATTGCCAAGGCCTCGTTACTGCGGCGGCAAACGTCCAGGGACGGCAAAAAAGCCCGGGCGGGGGGGCCCGGGCTTTTTTGGGGAAAGTCAGACGATGTTAAACAACGTCTGACGGATCGCCTTGGCGGTAGTGACGCACACCGAGGAGAGTCAGAATGAGCATCAGTATCGCGAGTGCGAACGAAGCAATGGCCGCGTAGAGAGCAATGACGCCGATGAACCCGAAGGCGTAGGCGTTCAAGAGCAGTCCACGCAGGGTGTCGCCACGGAAGACGAGGTTCACCTGGTTAGCCAAAGCGGTGTTCGAGGGGTCGGCCAACGAAGCTGCGCTGAGTTGAGCGTAGGTCTTTCCGCCGGCAATTGCGGTGGTGTCGACACCAATGATGTCGTTGGCGAAGATCTGAGCCTGCGATCCGGTGAGAACTTGCTCGCCCGCCAGCTTGGTCTGGTTGGCCTTCACGAGATCGCGGTAGTCGGACTGGGTCGACGTGGGGAAGAAGACCTTCTGTTCAAGAAGCTGTGACTTCACTTGGGAACTCGTAAAGGAGTAGCCCACCACCAACCCGGTTCCGGCGACGAGAAGCATCACCGTCAGTAACAGCCCAACCCAGTTGAGTAGAAGGTCCAATGTCTTACGCCTCATACGTAGTTCCTTTCAATTGCCACTCGTCCATTCTTGCGCAGTGTCAGCAAAGGCTCGTAGAGGAAAAGGTCCCTTTAATAAGGGAGTATTCACTTGAATCACGGGTCGAGCGAGAGGCCCAACCGGGACAGGTACCCGAGCCCCATCACCGCCGCCTCGCAACCGACCCGCTCGAGCGCGACCACGTCGCGGTCGTCGCGAACCCCGCCCGCGGCGACGACTGCGAGCCCGCTCGCGCACACCCTCTCGTAGAGGGCGAGGTCGGGACCCTTCATGGTTCCGTCGCGTTCGATCGCGGTGACGTGAAGGCGGGTGACCCCGTTGACCATGCATCGCTCGAGCGCCTCGTCCACGCTGAGGCCGGTCGAGGACAACCAGCCGCGCACGGCAAGCTGTCCATTACGCACATCCAAAGCGACGACGAGCTGCTCGCCGAGCGCCTTCACGTAGTCGGCGAGCGCCGTTGGCTCGCTCCACACCGCCGTGGCGACGATGACCCGCGACGCTCCGGCGTCGAGTGCGAGCCGGGCGCTCTCGATCGAGCGGATTCCCCCCGACACCTGCAGGGGGATCGAATCCGCGAGCGCAACGCAACGCCGAACCACCTCGCTGCGCAGTGCGCCATCGCGCGCCCCCTCGAGGTCCACGATGTGAATCAGCTCAGGACGGGTGGCGACAATCCGTCCCATGAACTCCTCGATGGGCTGGCGAAAGAGGACGCGGTCGTAGTCGCCTTGCTCCAGGCGGACGGCGTAGTCTCCGAGGAGGTCGAGGGCGGGGATGATTTGCATAGCAGCGTAGTAGCACGTTAGCATGAGGGCATGACCAGTGGCAAAGTACAAGAAGCGCAAGCGCGCCCCGAAACGTCCGAGCGGTTCGACGAGCTCGTCGACGCCTTCGTTCGCCTACGTGATCCTAAGACAGTCGTCGCGTTCCTGCGCGACCTGTGCACGACGACCGAGCTCGACGCCATGGGCCAGCGGCTCCAGGTCGCGCGCCTCGTCGATGAGGCGGTCCCCTACCAGGAGATTTCCCGGCGCACCGGCGCGTCAACTGCCACGGTGACGCGGGTCGCCCACTGGCTCCGCTACGGCGAAGGTGGCTACAAGGTCGTTCTGAAGCGAGGTCGCAAATGAGTCGTCGTCTAACCATGGCACTGCCGTCGAAGGGTCGCCTGCGCGAGCCGTCGTGGCTGCTGCTTGAAGCGAGCGGGGTCGCCCCCCAGGAACCAGGCGAGCGGGTCCTCCAGGCGCACTGTCGCAACGCGGATATTGATCTGCTCTTCGTGCGCGCCGACGACGTGCCCGAGTACGTGGAGGACGGAGTCGTTGACTGCGGCATCACGGGACTGGACCTGGTCTCCGAGCGCGAGAGCGACGTCGAAGTCCTCCTTCGCCTCGGCTTCGGAACCTGTTCGCTGCAGGCGGCGGTATCCATGGAGGACAGTGCGACGAGCATCGAAGACCTCGAGGGGCGACGCATCGCCACCTCGCACCCGCGCACCGCAGCCAAGATGCTCGCCGCGCGCGGGATAACGGCGGAGCTCGTGCGGGTAGCGGGCTCCGTGGAGATTTCCCCACGCCTGGGACTCGCCGACGCGATCATCGACCTCGTATCGACGGGTTCGACGCTACGAACGAATGGCCTTCGCTCGCTCGGCGTTCTCTTCGAATCAGAGGCGGTGCTCGTAGGCAAGAAGGGCTCCACCGACTTGGAGGCTCGAAGCACGCTCACTACAGTGCTCGGGTCAGTCATCAACGCGCGCGCGAACCGTTACCTGCTCTGCAACGTGGCGAAGGATCGCCTGGGCGACGTTCTCGGGCTGCTGCCGACCTCGGGCTCGCCTACCGTGATGGACCTCGCGACCTCGGGCCTGGTGGCGGTGCACGCGCTCGTTCCCTCGGCCGATATCTGGTCGCTGTTGCCGAAACTGAAGGCCTGCGGCGCGAGATCGATTCTCACGCTGCCCGTTGAACGGATGGTGCCATGAGCAAACCTGTGCAGACCGACCGGAAGATCTCAATTGAAGAGGTCGTCCAGGACGTCCGTGATCGTGGCGACGCCGCCCTCGTCGAGTGGTCGCAGCTCTTTGACGCGACCACCTCCGCCAAGCCCGAGAGGGCGGTCGCGTACGGGGACATTCCGACCGCGGCGATACTCGCCGCGGCGGAGTCGGTGCGTGTCTGGCACGCCGCCCAGCGTCCGAGCGACCTGATGCTCGAAGTTTCGCCCGGCGTCACGCTCGAGCGGCGCTGGACCCCGCTTCGATCGGTGGGCATTTACGTGCCGAAGGGCCTCGTCTCGTCGCTCATCATGGGCGCAGTTCCGGCCCAGGTCGCCGGCGTCGAGCGAATCGTCGTCTGCACGCCGCCGAGCGGAGCGCCGGCGGTCGCCGCCGCGGCGGCGCTGCTCGGTATTGACGAGGTGTGGGCCATTGGCGGGGCGCAGGCCATCGCCGCGATGGCCTACGGCACCGAGTCGATCGCGCCGGTTGACAAGATCTTTGGCCCCGGAGGAGGAGCCGTGAACACTGCGAAGCTGCTGGTGAGTCGTGACGTCGCCATTGACTTGCCCGCTGGCCCCAGCGAGGTCGTCGTGGTCGCCGACGAGGGATTCGACGAGAAGATCATTCAGCAGGAACTGGCCGCCCAGATGGAGCACGGACCCGATTCGCGCGCTTTCGTAGTGCGGGTGGGCGAGGACCTCGATGCGGCGCTCGCCGCGATCGAGGGCTACGCCGCCGAGCACGTGGCGCTGCTCGGCGTTCGCGCGGAGTCCCTCGCGGGACGCATCCGCAACGCCGGCGCTGTGTTCGTCGGTCCCTATTCGCCCGTTCCCGCCGGCGACTACGCGACTGGCGCCAATCACGTGCTGCCGACGGGAGGATGGTCGAAGTCGACGGGAGGTCTCGGGCTCGAGGCGTTCATGAAGACGGTCACCGTGCAGCGCGTGACGAAGGAGGGCCTTGAGAGGCTGGCTCCGGTCATCGAGGCCTTGGCCGAACTTGAGGGAATGCCCGCGCACAAGGCGACGGCCCGTCGATGAACAAGCCAGTCGCCCTCGACGCCTACCAGTGGCCACCCTCGAATGAAGTCATCGCCGCGCAGGTCGGAATCGATGCTCGTTCCATCATCCGATTCGACGGCAACGTCCCGCCGACGCCGCCCGCGAGCGCCCGGCCCGCCGCACTCGCGAGAGCGCTCGCGGACATCAACGAATACGACCGTGGTCGCTACGAGCCCCTTCGCCGAGCCATCGCCTCCCACCACGGCGTCGGACTCGACCAGATCTCGCTCGGGGCCGGCAGCGACGAGTTCATCGTGCTGCTCGCTCGCATCTTCGCCGAGGGCGGCACGGTCGCGACGGTGCCGACGACGTCGTATTCGATGTACCGCTACGCGGCGCTGATGGCTGGGGCGACCGTCATCGACGATCCCGAGAAGGCGGACCTCGTGTTCGTGTGCCGCCCGAACAACCCCACCGGCGAGTTGCCCGACATTCCCGACGTGCCGGGACAGCTCATCATCGATGAGGCCTACGCCCAGTACGCGGGCGTCGACGCTCTCGACCGGGTGGTCGACGGGGCGATCGTGCTGCGCACGTTCTCCAAGGCCTACGGCCTGGCCGGGGCGCGCGTTGGCTACGCCATCGCCACTCCCGAGCTGACGGCGGTCATCACGTCGCGCCAGGCCCCGCTCTCGGTATCGTCGCTCTCGGCGTCACTCGCGCTCGCCGCGCTCGCCACGCCGGTCGACGTCTCGGGCCAGATCGCCGAGCGTGAGCGCTTGTCGGCCGAGCTCAGCGCGCTGGGGCTGGTGCCGCTGCGCTCGTACACGAACTTCCTCTACATCCCGATGGACAACCCCCAGGACATCGTCGACCGATTGATGCCCCACGGAGTGATCGTGCGGGCGTTTTCAGGCGGTCTGCGCATCAGTGTCCGAGACGAGTTGGACGACGACGTGCTGCTCGACGCGCTGCGTGCCGAGCTGAAGGGCGAAGCCATGCCGACGCCGTCGCTGCGCCACCGTCGCGCCACCGCCGAAACCCTTCTCACCGTTCGATTGCGGGTTCCCGGCGAGGGGCGCGTCTACGTCCACACCGGCGAGGGCTTCTACGACCACATGCTCACCCAGTTGGCCTTTCACGGAGGCATGGACCTTCGACTCGAAGGTGTCGGAGACCTCGAGACCGGCGACCACCACACCGTCGAGGACATGATGCGCACATTCGGCGAGGCGCTCGACATGGCGCTCGGCGACCGCCGCGGCCTCACCCGTTACGGCGAGGCGCGAGTTCCCATGGATGAAGCGCTTGCGCACGCGGTGGTGGACCTGTCGGGTCGCGCCACGGCCAATATCTCGATCTCGCCCGATCCAGGCATGGCCGCCCACGCGTTCGAATCACTCGCCCAGACAGCGCGGATCACGCTGCACGTGACCGCCACGGGCAAGAACGCCCACCACGTCGCCGAGGCGTCGTTCAAGGCGGTCGGGCGCGCCCTCGCCCAGGCGATGACCCGTGATGGCTCGCTCGTGCGTTCCACCAAGGGTTCACTATGACCGACGTGATCGTCGTCGACTACGGCGCGGGCAACACCCGTTCGGTGCGGGCGGCGCTGACGCACCTGGGCCGGACCAGTGAAGTCACCGCCGATCCCGCCAAGATCACCCACGCGTCCTACGTCGTGCTCCCGGGCGTCGGCTCCGCGAGGAGCGCCATGGCCCACCTCAACGAGACCAGTGCCGCAGCCGCGCTTCGCGACCGCTTCGACGCCGACGGCCCGACCCTCGGGATCTGCCTCGGAATGCAACTGGCGTTGGAGGCGAGCGAAGAGGACGGTGGGGTTGAAGGTCTGGGGCTGTTGAGCGGTGAAGCGGTGCGTCTCACGTCGGGAAGGGTCCCGCGACTGGGCTGGGCCATGGTCGAGCCGTGGGGCGACACCTACTACTTCGCCCACTCGTTCGCCGCCCAGTCGCCCGACGCAATCGCCACCTCGGAGGGCATCACCGTCGCCGTGCAGCGCGGCTCGTTCCTCGGTGTTCAGTTCCACCCGGAAAAGAGCGGCGACGCCGGGCTTGATTTCTTGGAAAAATGCCTCTCCCTCGTTTGATCCCCTGTCTCGACGTGGCGAACGGACGAGTGGTGAAGGGCGTGAGCTTCGTGGGGCTGCGCGACGTCGGCGACCCGGTCGAGCTCGCGACGTTCTACAGCGATGGCGGCGCCGACGAGCTGGTCTTCCTCGACATCAACGCGACGCCCGGCGACACCGAGACCATGACCTCGGTCGTCGCCCAGGTGGCTGACGTCCTCGAGATTCCCTTCACCGTCGGCGGCGGGGTCCGTAGTGTCGCCGACGCCACCCGCATCATCGAGTCGGGCGCGGACCGGGTTTCGCTCAACTCCGCCGCGCTCTCCAATCCTTGGCTCATTACCGCCATCGCCGATCGGTACGGCAGCCAAGCGGTGGTCGTCGCAATCGACGCCGGCGAAGGAGTGGTCCACACGCACGGCGGACGGGTGGCGACGACCACTCCGACCCTCGCTTGGGCCGTCGAGGCGTGCGAGCGTGGAGCGGGAGAGATCTTGCTGACTTCCATTCGCCAAGACGGCAAGCGCACGGGTTTCGATCTGGAGCTGACGACGGCGGTTCGAAAAGCGGTCTCCATCCCGGTGATCGCATCGGGGGGCGCGGGTTCGGCCCAGCACATCGCCGAGGCCCTGCGGGTCACCGACGCCGCGCTAATCGCATCGATTGTTCACGAGAATCCGGCGGGACTGCCCGGACTTCGCCGCGAGATCGAAAGCTTGGGGATCCAACTACGACCAATAAAGGAGCGAGCGTGAGCGAGGAACTCCGTGCCGCCATTATCCAAGACGACGCGACCGGACGCGTCCTCATGCTCGGCTGGATGGACGAGGAGGCGCTCAGCCTTACCCGCTCCACCGGTCTCGTGCACTTCTTCTCGCGGTCGCGCCAGAAGCTCTGGCGAAAGGGTGAGAGCTCGGGCAACACGCTACGTGTCGTCGAGGTGATCCTCGACTGCGACGAGGACGCGGTGCTCGTTCGCGCCAACGCCGACGGGCCAACGTGCCACGACGGCGCGACCTCGTGCTTCACCCCGTGGCTCTGGCGCCGGATCCTCCAGCGACAGGAGCAGGGCGACGAGAAGTCTTACGTCGCGACGATGCTGCGTGAGGGCACGCCGCTCATCTCTCGAAAGGTTGGCGAAGAAGCGGTGGAGGTGGTGGTGGCGGCCTTGAGTGAGGACGATGAGCGGGTGGTCAGCGAAGCGGCAGACCTGTGGTTTCACACGTTGCTGCTGTTGCGCAGTCGCGGGCTCGATCCGGCCGCGGTGGAGGACGAACTGCGCCGTCGAGATCGCTGAGCCACACCCCAACACTTAGAGTGCAGGTTGAAGGATGACCCGGACCACCGGGTTCGGGTGCGCCGTGAGGAGTTGTGAGGGAACGTGATCGCCACAACAGTCTCATCGGGAGCGCTCGTGCTCGTCGTCGCGGTGTTCCTGGCTTCGGCGGTCGAGATGGTCGAGGCGCTCACCATTGTCCTGGCGGTCGGCCAAACGAGGGGATGGCGCTCTGCGCTCGAGGGCGTGGGCGCGGCGCTGGCGACACTCGCCGTCCTGGTCGCGGGCTTCGGGTCGACGTTGGTGCGCGTGCCGACCGATGCCCTGCATCTCGTCATCGGCGCGATTCTCATGATCTTCGGGATGCAGTGGCTTCGAAAGGCGATCCTGCGCTCGAGCGGCTTGAAGGCCATGCACGATGAGGACGCGATCTACCATGAGACGGTCGAGGAACTGTCCGAGCTCGCGACGGGCCCCAGGCGCGATCGAATCTCCTTCGTCGTGGCGTACAAAGGCGTCTTCCTGGAGGGTCTCGAGGTGGTGATCCTGGTCATCACGCTGGGCACGTCGGACCATCGTCTCGGTCTCGCCTCGGTGTCCGCGGCGAGCGCTGTGGTAATCATTGGTGTCGTCGGCGCGATTGTGGCCAAGCAACTCTCGAAGGTTCCCGAGAACGCGATGAAGATGAGCGTCGGAGTCCTGCTCGTGAGCTACGGTACTTTCTGGACCGGCGAGGGGCTGAAGGTTTCATGGCCCGGGGCCGACGTCACGCTGCTGGTGTTCGTCGCGTTGTACGCGCTCGCCACCTGGACGCTGGTCTTGGTGCTGCGCCGCGAGGGCGCCGGCGACCCGGCGAATGTCGCGTGATGGAGAAGAACCAGCCGCCGCTCGCCCTTCGACTGCTGAAGGGTTTCGGGATGTTCTGGTGGGACTTTCTCGTGGGTGACACGCCGGAGCTCTTCGTAGCTGCCCTCGTCATCGTCGCAGCGGTGACGGTGCTTCGCATCGTGTGGCAGTTGAACGCGATCGCCGTGGCGGCGCTGCCGCTCCTGGCGATCGTCGCCCTGGGCGTATCGGTTTTCCGGGCTCAGCGAGCGGCGCGAAAGTAACTCAGGTCGCGGGAATCTCGTAGGCGGTCATGGAGAGCGATCCCATCTCGTAGCCGTCGACGAGCGTTCGCGTCGGCATGCCGGCCTTTGCCGAGAGGCCCGCGATATAGGCGAGAGGCAAGAAATGATCCGGCGTGGGCACCGCCAGTTGGTAGTCCGCGTGCGCGCCCGCCGCGCCGAGCTGGGACGCATCGCTCGTCATGATCGATCGAACGTCGTCATCGAACCGGTGGGCCCAGTCGGTGCCCTCACCCGGCTGGTTCCAGTCAACGAGGCGAAGGTTGTGCACGACGTTGCCACTGCCGATGATCAGCACGCCCTCGTCGCGTAGAGCGTGCAACTGGGTGCCCAGGTTGAAGTGATAGTCGAAAGGGAGTTCCGCGTTGATGGAGAGCTGCAGGACCGGAACGTCGGCCTTCGGGAACATGTGCACCAGCACTGACCACGTCCCGTGGTCGAGGCCCCAACTGTCCTCGTCGAGTCCGACGTACGTCGGCCTCACGACGTCGACGATCCGCTGCGCAGTCTCCGGGTCTCCCGGCGCCGGGTACTCCACGTCGAAGAGCTGCTGCGGGAAGCCGTAGAAGTCATGGATGGTCCGAGGCATGCGCATGGCGGTGACGGCGGTGATGTTCACGTACCAGTGGGCCGACACCACGAGCACGGCCTTGGGCTTGGGCATCGACGCGCCAAAGGCGTTCCATGCGTCGGTGTAGCGGTTGTGCTCGAGGGCATTCATGGGGTTTCCGTGGCCAATGAAGGCGGCCGGCATTAACTGTGGCATGGGTTTCTCACCTCGACGTTGCGAACACCGTCCATCGTAATAGCCAAGTTTTCCACCAATTCGCCGCCAGCGAAGGTCTCCTACAGATAGTGGGGCGGGACCTCGTGGTTATCGCGGCGCAGGCGGCGGATCTCTTCTTTGAGCCGCGCCACCTCCTCGCGCAGGGTGGCGATCAGCTCTTCGAGTTCTGACCGCGTTGGCTGTGGAGTGCTCACCTACTCAGGTTCGCACAACTCTCGTGGTCGCCGCCAAAGAAGAGGGAAATGAACATCATGAACGCTCTTGGCAACATCCAGGCGGTGTCGGGCGCTCTTCATAATTCGGACACGTTGTCGATCCATAGTGGTGCCGGCAGCGGGCGTGCGGCTTCCAGTCATCTGGAGACTAACGACGGCTCGGTGACCCTGCTCGTCGTGGTCGCCGTCGTGGCTATTGCTTCATGAGAGCTCAAGGGTGCGGATGTAGCTCTTGAGGGCGGTGAAGCCCTCGGAGAGGAATTCCTCGGACTCTCGTTCGGACTCCTCGCCGATGTCAAGGATCATGGCGGTCAACTCGATGAGGATCAGCGCGGCCGCCCGGGCTCGATTCGCCGAGATGCTAGGGAACCGGGACGTCAACTGCTTCGCGAAGAACCCGAGGTACTCCTCGGTCTCCTTGCGGTCCAGTTCCACGAGCTCAGGTACCGCTCGAAAAGCCCTGCGTAGATGTGCGGTCGCGGGATGCTCAGTCCTCAGTTCAATGGCGAGATTGAACACGTCCTGCGCCCACGCGTCCAGGTCCGGTGTGTCGGAGACCTCGCGAAGCTTCTCCATGAGATGGGCCATGCGCCGCGCTTGATCAATTCGAAAGAGTTCGATCAGGATTGCCGTCTTGTCGGGGAAGTAGTGGTACACGGTTCCGATATTGACCCTGGCGCGCTCGGCGACGACGTTGGTGTTGAGACCCTGGACCCCGCGCTCGACGATGATGTCGGTCGAAGCATCCAGAATGCTCGTGAAGGTTGCGATCGAGCGCGCCTGTGACGGCCTCTTGAGTTCACCGCGCCGCTCTGAGGAGACGTTGGTCATCCCACTAGTATTCCCTGACCGCGACCCCCGGGACCGATCATTGGCGATGGCTACGTTCAGCATTAAAATTTAGAGGGGAATTGTTGCCCATCGCCGTCTGCCGGGCCCGTGAGATTGACACTCTGGACAGCAACTGCCCCGGTGCCGAGGCGGTCGCGGTGCTCGACGAGCGGATCCTTCACGTGGGGACCTACGGCGAGGTTGTCCGGACGCTGCGCGATAGATGTTCACGACGCGATCGCTACGTCAACGGCGTCATCGTGCCGGGCTTCATCGAAGCCGCCCCTTGCAGGCGGTGAACGCGATGATGATGGGCTCGGCGTATCTGATCAAGTGCGACGACGAGTTGGGCTCCATCGAGGTCGCCAAGCACGCGGACTTCTCGATCCGCGAGAACAGTCCGTTGCGCGTCGACCCGTGAAGATCAAGGACATCGAGGCCGTCGTGATCGACGCCGTCCGGCTCGTTTGACCGACGGGCCGTCACACGCCGCAACGTTGTGAAGGCCGGCCGGTGTCAGTTTGGAGTAATCAGGGGAACAGTCCGCGCAGCTCGGTGGCTTCCGCGATCCTCTCGACTCCGGCGACGATCGCCGTGTCGCGCAGCGTAAGGTTCAGATCCCCGTGCCTGGTCCAGATGTGGTTGAAGGCTTCGTGCATGAACTTCTCGAGACGCTGCTGGAAGAGTTCGGTCTCCCACATGAATCCCTGCATGTCCTGGGCCCATTCGAAATACGACGCCACGACGCCGCCCGCGTTCGCGAGCACGTCCGGGATGACGGGAATATTCCGGCTGGCGAGCACGGCGGCCCCTTCGCCGGTCGTCGGGCCGTTGGCCGCTTCGACCATGATCGACGCGGCCATCTCAGTCGCGACCCTCTCGGTGATGACGCCGCCCAACGCGGCGGGGATGGCGATGTCGCAGGGGATGGTGAAAAAGAGGTCAGCGGGGACGATGTCGCTTCCGGGGTAGCCAACGACCGTGCCGGCTTCGGCGAAGTGCTTGGCGAGCGCCAGGTGGTTGATGCCCTCGGGCACGTGGATGGCGCCCTTCACGTCGGCGATGCCGACCACTTTCATGCCGCGGTCGCTCAAGAGCTTTACGAGCGGCGCGCCGACCTTGCCGTAGCCCTGGACGACCACGCGTTGCTCGTTCGACTGACGGCCGAGGCGCTGGAGCAGCGCGGCGGTGCAGATGGTGACGCCGAGCGATGTCGCACCAGCGTGGCCGAGCGTGCCGCCGATGGCGAGGGGCTTGCCGGTGACGACGCCGGGCGTGTTTTGTCCGCGAAGCATCGAGACCGTGTCCATGATCCAACTCATCACCTGGGTGTCGGTGTTGATGTCGGGCGCGGGTATGTCGCGGTCGGGTCCGATCATTGGCGCAATCGAGAAGGCGTAGCGCCGCGTGAGCCGCTCGAGCTCGGCGCGCGACAACGTCGAGGGGTCGACCTTGACGCCACCCTTTGCTCCGCCGTACGGGATGTTGACGACGGCGCACTTGATCGACATGTCCGCGCTCAGGGCGGCGATCTCGTCGGCGTTGACGCTTTGGTGGAACCTGATGCCGCCCTTGCCGGGGCCGCGCGATGTGTCGTGCTGGATCCGCCAACCGGCGAACATCTCAATCTGGCCGGAGTCCATTCGCACCGGCACCGCGACTTCGAGCACTCGCTCGGGGGTGACGATTCGCTTGATCATCCCCTCGTTGAGGCCGAGGATCTTTCCGGCGTTTTCAATTAGAGAGGTCACTCGCAGCCACGGGTTGAAATCGCGACTCGGAGCCTCGTTCGGACGCGTGACCACGTTGTCACCAGCCTTTGAACTAGGTGGGGGCACGTTGCTCCCATTGACCAGCGTACGACAGTATCGACCCGATCACGCGCCAGTCCCGGACGCTTCAGATACTGTTTTTGCAACGCACCACCTCGAAAGGCTCCCATGAAGATCTCTACGATGCTCAGCTACTCCGGAGGCTTCAAACAAGCCGCTGATCAAGTGGTGGAAATGGAAAAAGCCGGTCTTGATCTGGTCTGGGTCGCCGAAGCCTACGGCTTCGACAGCCCTTCGCTGATGGGCTACCTCGCGGCGCTGACGCAGAAGGTGGAGATCGGCGCGGCGATCCTGCCGATCTACACGCGAACTCCGACGCTCATAGCCATGACCTCGGCCGGCATCGACGCGCTCTCAGACGGCCGCTTCAATCTGGGACTCGGCGCGTCCGGCCCCCAGGTGATCGAGGGCTTCCACGGCGTTCCCTACACGAATCCGCTCGGGCGCACCCGCGAGATCGTCGAGATCTGTCGCGACGTGTGGAAACGCGAGGCGCCCCTCGTGCATTCGGGCAAGAACTTCACCCTTCCCTTGCCGCCCGAGCAGGGGACCGGTCTTGGTAAGCCGCTCAAGATCATCGCGCACCCCGTGCGCAGCGAGATTCCGATCTGGATCGCGTCACTTGGCGAGAAGAACGTGGAGCTCACGGCCGAGATCGCCGACGGCTGGATACCGATCCTCTTCATCCCCGAGCGTGCCAATGACGTGTGGGGTGCTCCGCTTCGCGCGGGCAGGGCCAAGCGTGACTCAAGCCTCGGCGAGATGATGATCACGGCAGGCGGGTTGCTCGCGATTGGCGAAGGAGAGGACGTCGTTGCGCTGCGCGAGATGCAGCGTTCGATGGTGGCGCTCTACGTCGGCGGAATGGGCGCGAAGGGCAAGAACTTCTACAATGAACTGGCTATCCGCTACGGCTACGAGAAGGAAGCCGAGGTCATTCAGGACCTCTACCTCTCGGGCAAGAAAAAGGAGGCCGAGACTGCAGTCCCGGCGGAGTTCCTCGAGCTCACCACGCTCTGCGGACCCGAGAGTTACGTCAAAGAGCGCATCGCCGCCTTCAAGGAGGCGGGCGTGACCCACCTCCAGGTTCACCCGATGCCCCAAGCCGGCCAGAGCGCGGCGTCGCTCATTGCGACCGTGAAGGAACTTATCTAGAACCCTCGAGGGGCTGGAGACGCGATCGCTCACGTGGCGGCCGCCGAGCATGGAGGACGTATTCTTCGCGCCAATGGACTCCGCCGCTGGCGAACAATGAGTCGTGCCTCGGCCAACGAGGCCCCTGGATCGACGCGGATCTCAGAATCTCGCTCCCCTTGAGGGGGTGGGATTCGCTTTGAATGGTCGGGCGCAAGTGCCCTTGAGCACTCCACCGATCAGGGGCTCCCTGGCTCTCGATCCGCAGTCGCGGCACTACTCATCGTCACGCGTCGAGTCGCGCCCACCGGAAGCCAGCCACGCCTCGTACATCGCGGCGTACGCCCCGCCCCTCGCGAGAAGCTCTCGAGGAGTACCCACTTCGACGATGCCTCCCTTGTCGATGACGACGATGCGGTCGGCCCGTTGGGCTGTCGTCAATCGGTGGGCGATCAGGATGGCCGAGCGACCCTCGAGGAGACGGTCGAGGGCCCGCTCGATGACGGTCTCGCTCTGGAGGTCGAGCGACGAAGTCGCCTCGTCCAGGATCAACACGCGCGGACGGGCGAGGAAGGCCCGGGCGAGCGCGAGCAGTTGGCGTTCGCCGGCGGACAAGGTCTGGCCTCGCTCATGGACGATGGTGTCAAGACCGTCGGGCAGGCGTTCGACGAGGTCGCGAAGCCCCACGACGTCGATCGCCTCCTCGATTTCCTGGTCCGTGATGCTGGTGCGGCCAAAACTCAGGTTGGTTCGGATCGAACCCGCGAAGAGGAAGGCTTCCTGGGGCACGACACCCAACTGGGATCGTAGCGAATGTATGGTGACCGTTCGGATATCGATGCCGTCGAGCAGCACTCGACCCGACGTCGGGTCGTAGAAACGGTTCGCCAGTTTGGCCATGGTTGACTTGCCGGCGCCGGTCGGTCCGACGAACGCAACCGACTCGCCCGGGGCGATCTCGAGGTTCACGTCGTGCAGCACGAGGTTGTCCTCGTTGTACCCGAAGCTGACGTTCTCAAAGGTGATCCGGCCTTCAATGGTTGGCAGCGTGGTCGCGTGCTCGTCCTCGTCGACGCTCGGCGGTGTCTGGAGGAGTTCTCGAAGCCGGATCACCGAGGACCGTCCCTGCTGAAGCGAGTTGTACTGCTGGACGAGCAGCTGGATCGGCGCGAAGAAGCGGTTGAGGTACAAGAAGAACGCGATGAGCGCCCCGACGCTCAACTTGTGCTCGATCACCATGTGCCCGCCGATGCCGAGCAGGAGACCCGTGCCGAGGATGCCGATCATGTTGGTCGAGGGGCCGTAGACGGCATTCACCCGCCCGGTGTAGTGGTTCGCGTCGCGGTAGGCGCCCACCACGTGGCGGTGGTTGCGGATGTTGCGCCTCTGGCGGTTGTTGGCGGTCACGACGCGAATGCCGTAGAGCGACTCGGAGAGGTCGGCGAGCACATTGGCGATTCGGTCGCGGCTGAGCAGGTAGCCCTTCTCCGACGCGTGGTGGAACCAGATGGAGAACGCGAAGAGCAGCGGCACGATCAGCACGATGGTCCACGTCGCGAGCGCGACGTTCGTTGTGAAGAGCACGACGGTGATCACGATCATCGTGAGGCCCTGCAGCGCGAACGAGCTGATGCCGTCCTGGATCAGCTGCTGGAGGTTCTCGACGTCGCTCGTCATGCGACTCATCAGCACGCCGGCCTTCTCCTCGGTGAAGAAGTCGAGGCTGAGCCGCTGGAAGTGGACGAAGACGCGGATGCGAAGGTCGTGCATCACCCTCGAAGCGAGCTTTCCGGTCACGTCGACCTGGGCGCGCTGCAGCAGGGAGCTCGCGAGGGCTATTACGAGATACAGCAGACCGCAGACCGTCACAACCGTCAGCGAACGATGGCCCACGCTCATACCGTTGTTGATCGCGTACTCGGTGAGCTTCGGACCCGCCTGCATCACGAAGCTGATGACGATGACGAGCAGTGAACCGACGCCCACGTAGCCCGGGTAGGCGCGAAGCATCCGGGGCAGCGTGAGCCGCTGGCGCTCCTTCTCGCTCGGACGCTGCTGGAACTTGATCGCGGAGGCTTCGTGGTGGGGTTCGGTGGCGAGCAGCTTGGTCGCCTCCTCCATCAACTCGCTGGGGATGCCCCCGAAGGGAAGGCCGGTGTTCGTCGAGGACCCGAACATCGCGCCGCCGCCGCCCCATCCGCCCCACGCCATTACTCGTCCCCCGACGTTGTCTGGGCGAGCACCTCGGCGTACAGCGGTGTGGTGGCGAGCAGGTGCTCGTGGGTGCCGGAGGCGACCACGCGGCCCCCGTCGAGCAGGATCACCCGGCTCGCGAGTGCGATGGTGGAGATGCGATGCGCGATGACGATAGTGGTGCGTTGGCGAAGCAGTTGCCCGAGCGCCTCGTAGATGCCCGCCTCGACGTGAACGTCGATGGCGCTCGTGGCGTCGTCGAGGATCAGGATCGGGGGGTTCACGAGGAGCGTCCGGGCGATGGCGATGCGCTGGCGTTGCCCACCCGAGAGGGTGTAGCCGCGCTCGCCGACGACCGTGTCGTAGCCCTGGGGCAAGCGCACGATGAACTCGTGGGCGTTCGCCGCCTTCGCCGCCGCCTCGACGTCGTTGATCGGCGCGTCGGGCTGTCCGTAGGCGATGTTGTCGCGGATCGAGATCGAGAACAAGAAGGGCTCGTCGAGCACGACGCCGACGTTGGCCCGAAGCGAGGGCAGCGTGACGTCGCGCACGTCGTTGCCGTCGATGCAGACCGATCCGCCCGCGACGTCGTAGAAGCGTGTCACCAGTCGCGCCACGGTTGACTTGCCCGAGCCGGTTCGCCCCACGATCGCGACCGTTTCGCCGGGCTCGATGTGGGCGTCGAAGTCGGTGAGGATCTCGGCCCCATTGGCGTACTCGAAGCGCACGTGATTGAAGTCGATGGCGCCCTTCACGTCCACGAGGTCGAACGCGCCGGGCCGCTCGACGATGTCGGGACTCTCGTCGAGGACCTCGAAGATGCGCTCGGCGCTCGCCTTCGCGCGTTGTCCCATCATGACGAGCTGACCCAGCATCATGAAGGGCGCCTGGAGCATTAGGAGATAGATGTTGAAGCTGAGGATGGCCCCGATGCCGAGGTGTCCGTCGAGCACCATCCATCCGCCGAAGAAGAGCACGAGAGCGAGTCCGACCTGGGGGAGGTTCTGGACCCAGGGCGACCACAAGCCTCGGATCTGAGCGTCCTTGATATAGGCCCAGGCCACGCGTTCGGCGGCGTCGGCGAGTCGGTTCACCTCGGCCTCTTCCTGGGCGAAGGACTTCACCACCCGCACGCCGTTGATGTTCTCGTCGACGATCGTCGCGACGTCGGCGAGGCGGGCCTGGGTGATCCACGAAATTGGGAAGAGCACGCGGCGCATGCGGATGCCGACGAAGTAGAGGATCGGCATGATGGTCATCGCGATGCAGGCCAGCGGGGCGTTGATGTGGAGCATGAAACCGAAGGCCAGGACGCCGATGGAGCACTGCACGATGATGAGCGGCGCGAAGGTCGAGTACATCTGCACGCTGCGGATGTCGCTGTTCGCGCGGCTGATGAGCTGGCCGGACTGCACCCGGTCGTAGAAGCTGAACGAGAGCCAGGTGAGGTGCTCGTAGATCAGCGAGCGCAGGTCCGCCTCCACGTTGTAGGCCGTGTAGTAAACGTACTGGCGCGAGATGATGCCGGTGACCCCCGCTATCACGCCGACGATCAAGATATGCACCACGTCGCTATTCAGGGCGCCCGAATGCCTGATGAGGGCGTTGTCAATGGCCCCGTTCAACATGTTGGGTACCAGTGTCTGGAAGACGAGGCTCACGAACGAGAGGACAATCGAGGTGACGAAGGTCAGGCGGTGCGACGCGATGATCGGGAGGATCCGTCGCCACCAAGCGAGATTCCGGTCGCGAGAGATCTCGGCGTGAGGCCCCGGGTAATTGGAGCGGATGCCACCCAGGGGGTTGGCCAGAACCTGCTCTTGACCGTCTGTACTACCGGTATCGAGCGAAGCAGCCATTGATGAATCGTACCGGTCAAGCGAAATCGCGTTTCGGGAGTCGTCGCCCGACTATCGGCGTTGAAACGAGCGACGGCGTAGTCTGGCCTCGTGCCTTCACCTCACATCGTCAATCACCCGATTGTGGCGGACAAGGTTCGTCAACTCCGAGATGCCGCCACGTCGAACGCGGACTTTCTCCGCCTGGCCGGTGAGATCTCCAGGTTCGTCGCCTACGAGGCGTTTCGCGACATGCCGGTCACCGCGACGACGGTGGACACGCCCGTTCTGAAGGGCGCTCCGGCGGTTCGAATCGAGAAGCAGTTCGTGATCGTGCCCATCCTTCGCGCCGGCCTCGGCATGACGCCCGCGGTGCAGGAGGTCCTTCCCCGTCATCGCGTCTGCCTCGTGGGGCTTCGCCGCAACGAGGAGACCCTGAAGCCCGACGTCTACCTGGACGGCTTGCCGGACGAGCTCGACGGAGCTGCGGTCGTACTGTGTGATCCGATGCTCGCAACGGGTGGATCACTCGTCTGCGTGCTCGACATGCTGCGCGCCCGCGGCGCGGGAGAGATAACGGTGCTGTGCCTCATCGCCGCGCAGCCGGGCGTCGATTTCGTCAGGGAGCATCACCCCGATGTCCAGATCGTCGCTGCCGCCCTCGACGCCGAGCTCACCGCTATTGGCTACATCACGCCGGGTCTGGGTGACGCCGGCGACCGCCTGTTTGGACCGCCGGTCCGTTAGAGCCCGATGTCCTCGTGCCACAACTCGGGGTGCCCCTCGATGAACGTCGACAGGAGTTGCGTGCACGCGCGGTCGTTGAGGATGACGATCTCCACGCCGATTTCGCCGAGCCAGTCATGGCCTCCGTAGAAATTCTCGGTTTCACCGATGACGACCGCGCCAATGTTGAATTGGCGAACGAGACCCGAGCAGTACCAGCACGGAGAGAGCGTAGTCACCATCACGGTGTCGGCGTAGTCGCGTCGTCGCCCCGCACGGCGAAACGCGTCGGTCTCAGCGTGCACCGAGGCGTCGTGCTCCTGGACCCGGCGGTTGTGACCTGAACCGAGGAGGGTTCCGTCGCGCGAGAACAGCGCTGCACCAATGGGAATCCCGCCCTCGTTGAGGCCCTTCACGGCCTCGTCGTAGGCCGCGACCAGCATGCTCCGGGCAAGTTGGACGTCGAGTGGTGTCCGAGGCGAACTCATGGGATAAGTATGCTCCAACATCGTGGACGAACGGACGTACTCAGTTGAAATAGGCACGCAGCGAGTGGATCTGCCGGTGGTGTCGCTCAGCGACCAGCTGGCCCTCGCATTGCTCATAACGGTCGACATGGGCGTCAAGTTCATGTCCAAGGCCGGCGAGGAGTTGGCGGACATCCTTCGCCCCTACGACGTCGACATCGTCGCGACGGTCGCCACCATGGGTATCCCTGTTGCGGTGGAGGTCACGAGGCACCTCGGACTCGATCAATACGTCATCCTTCACAAGACCCCCAAGATTCACTTGGCGGACGCGGTCAAGGAGCACGTGCGCTCGATCACCACCGACGCCGATCAGGTGCTGCTCTTTGACCGAGCGCGCATCAAGGACGTCGAGGGAAGGCGCGTCGCAATAGTGGATGACGTCATCTCGACCGGAGCTTCCACCGGGACGGCACTGCGGCTTTTGCGCGGCGTGGGCGCGAACATCGTCGCAATCGGAACCCTCGTGACCGAAGGGTCGCTATGGTGCGAGTCTCTGGGCGAGGATGCGACGAAGGTGCGGGCGCTCGGTTCCATTCCTGTCTTTCGACCGGACGGCTTGGGCGGGCTCGTGGAAGATTGGGTTGGTTAGTCGAAGCTCGCGCGAAGAATGTCGGCCGGCGGGAATTCCTCGACGGTGACGATGCTGCGGCCGGTGTCCTCGAGGGAAGTGAACGAAGCGCGCCTTCGGGCCGGGATTGACCTAGGAGGCGTCTCGTCGGCCTCGGCAATCGAGTCGTACCGGGCGTCGTCCTGCGCAACGATCTTGTCAACATTCATCTCGGCGAGCGCCTCGTTGGTGCGAGGCTCCGCTGGACGTGCCGGGATGTGCTTGGCCCAGTTGGATCCCACGCCACGAGGGCTCACGACGCCTCACCTGGTTGATGCTGCACGCGACTCGATCGAGCCCGTGCCGGGCACGGCGAGGTCGCCAATGACAAGCCCCCTGGCTTCGAGTGAACGTCGCCAGGGGACTGGTCATTGTTCGCTCGCCTAGAGGTTCGGCTCAAGCTCCTTCTGGCGCTCGACCTGCTTCGCGACGTTTCCCGTTGCCTTCTCGAGCAAGAAGTAAACGAGTCCCGCGACGATGATGCCCGTCGGCACCGAGAAGTCCGCGCCGCCGAACCAGCCGGCTGGACCGCAGTTGGCCGCCTTGGTTCCCGCGCAGTAAAAGGCGTTGAAGTGGTTGGAGACCGGCGTCATCCAGTGGAACGGGAAGCCAACGGGCGGCGGCGCCTTCGAGAAGGCGAGCGTTGCCGTCACGACTCCGGTGACGAACGCGATGATGGCGTTCCAGTTGATGCCGGTGGATCCAACGAAGTACAAGCCGTCCTTGTCGGTACGCTGCAGTTCGGCCGCGTTGTAGCGGTACTTGCGCATCAACCAGTCCATTATGTAGATCCCGAACCATGGCGCGATCCACAGGATGATGACGCCCACGAACTCCTTCATGTAGAGCGAGAACGTCGACTGGAACTCGGCCCAGATCGTGAGCCCGCACGCGATGAAGCTGTCGAGCACGACCGCCTGGTAGCGCTTCAATCGGAGGCCCATCGCCTGGAGTGACACGCCCGATGAGTACAGGTCGAGGGAGTTGATCCCGAAGAGCTGGACGATCGCGAACAGCATGAAGAGCACGACGATCCAACTCGGGATGAAGTGCTGGCTGCGAAAGGCCTCGAACGGATTGGCGCCGTTCCACACGGCACTGTTGGAGAGGAACGTGAAGGTGAGCGCCCCGAGGATCATCATGAGGATTTCGGGGATCGCGGTGCCGAGAAAGATCCACCCGACGATTGCACCCTTCCTGGCGTTACGCGGCACGTACCGGGTGTAGTCGTTGCCGCACTCGGTCCAACCGAGGCCCGAGAGGGCAAAGACGAAGGCGAGGCCGGCGGAGTAGAGCTGCCATCCTCCAAGGAAACCCTTGTCGCTCGCGCTGCCGTGCCTTATGTCGTAGATGGCGAGCACCACGAAGATCGCGCCGAAGGGGATGATGAGCGCGCGAAGCACCTTCACCATGGTCGCGTGGCCAAGGTACGGCATCACAGCCTGAATGGCCGCCGCCAGGATGATGAAGACCACCTTCAGCGGGGACGACACGTGGATGCCGGCCATCTGGCAGAGCACGATGACTGCTCCGACAATGAGTATGAGGCCCTCCGTCTCGAAGCCCAACTGCGTGATCCAGTTGAAGAAGCTGACGAGCCTCGAGCCCCTCGATCCAAAGGCGGCGCGGCTGATCGCGAAGGCCGTGGTGCCGGTCTCGGGCCCCTGCAGCGACGCGATACCTAGCAGGAAGAACGAGAGATTCCCGACAATTATGATGCTTAGCGCCGTATAGAAGCTGAACCCGAAGCCCATAAGCAGCGCCCCGTACACGAAATACTCAACGTTGATCGCCGAGCCCGTCCACAGAGCGCCGATATTGCGAGGGGTTGCCCATCGTTCGCTTTCTGGAATGAAGTCAATGCCGTGCGTTTCGACGTGGAATGCCGGGTCTCCCGACGATCCGTCGTGCAAATCCAATGCTGATGCCACTTGAGTGGTCCTCCCTAATAGATGGTGTTCACCTGATACGACCCCGTGAGGTGCCAGTCGTACGCGCCCAGTATGTCGGAAATAACTGGCGAAACTGGCTCCAATGTGTCCGCTTCGTGACATTTTTCTTATTTAGCGGGTTCTTAGCGTCTCCCTAGAGCGTTCAAAAAGTGGGTCGCCAAGATGGATACGTCTCGAAATGACTCGAGGTGCAGTCAGAAAGGCTTCCCCCATGTACCGCACAACGAAGAAGAGGCTCGTAAGACGAGCAGGCATCTCGGCCGCAGTTGTCCTGGGCACGCTCGCCACCGGCGTCGGCGTGGCAAGTGCCTCGGCGTCCCACGTGAAGGGCACGTCATCCGTGGTCGCGCCCAATGCGAGCGCGCACGCGTCGGCGACGAACGACGCCATGTGCGTTCGAGGAGCGGGTGGGGTCGTAAGCGCCGTCACCAGCTCTTCCATCACCGTCAGGAATCAAAGCGGCGCAGCGACCACATTCGCCATCACTGCAACGACGACCGTCACCAAGGATCGCGCGAGCGCCTCGATTTCGGATCTCGTCGTTGGCGATCAGGTCCGGATCATTCCCACCGCGGCGGGTTCCACGACTGCCCAGAGTATCGATATCGAACAGCCGAGTGTTATGGGAAAGGTCACGGTAGTGAGCGGTGACACGATCACGGTCACTGGTCCGAACGGCACGAGCGAGACCGTTGTCGTAAGCGGTGCTACCAGTTACACGAAGAGTGGTGCGAGTGCCGCACTGGCCGATGTAACGGTGGGCGCTTCATTATTTGCTCAGGGCACCTTCGCCCCGGGCAGCACCACGACCCTTGACGCCACGAGCGTCGGCATCGGCGTGCCCCTTCATCAGGGACAACCCGGCGGCCGCCACCACGATGGACCTGGCCCCCAGGGTGGCGGTTTCGGCCCGGCCCTTCATTTGACCACGTCAAGTAGATAGGGCGTTCCATCTTCTCCAGGGTCCAGGCGTCCTCCCCTTTGCGCCTGGGCCCTGAAGAAGCAGAGTTATCGTCGCCTGTTGAATGTGAAGAAGAAGTAATCAAGTAGCTCTTGCGTCCCCCCGACTTCTTGCTATGTTTCCCCCAGAGGAGATTCCACACAAGGTGGTTTCTTCGGGGGGAAAGCAGGATCAAGATGTCATCCACGTTCGATCGTCGATCGTTCCTTACACATTCAGCTGCGACCATCGGTGGCGTTGCAATGGCGGGCACCGTCGTAGACGGTTTGCTCGCAAGTGTCGCGGGGGCGACCACCGGCATAGGTAAGGGCAAGCCGAAGCTTGGCGGAACTCTCACCGTTGGGTTGATTTCTGATGTGCCGAACTACCACATCTTCAACGGATCGCAGGGCAAGATGGACGCCTCGGGATTCTGCGTTGCCAACGCGCTCTACGATCCACTCTTCGTCATGGCGTACAACGGCACGTCGTGGCTGCCCATGCTGGCGTTATCGGCGACGCCGAACTCGAACTACACGGTCTGGACGATCAAGCTGCGCCATGGGGTCAAGTTCACCAACGGTGACCCTTTCAACGCTGACATCGTGGTGGCCAACTACACCGCCGCCGCCGCCGACCCCACGGTGGGACTGGCGATTCAGCCCATCATCAAGTCGGTTACGAAAGTCGACGACTACACCGTGGACTACAACATGGTGATCCCGTTCTCGACGTACCCTACGAACCTCGCGGAGCAGCAGATCGCTTACATGGCCCACCCGTCTTCGATGGTCGCCGGCTACACCGGCAATCCGATCGGCACCGGACCTTTCAAGGTGAAGTCATGGCAGGTCGGCGTTCAGTCTCAGTTCACGAAGAACAGCCACTACTGGCGCAAGGACTCGGCCGGACGCAAGTTGCCGTACCTTTCGGGCATCAATTTCAAGACGATCCCGGATAACCCGACTCGTAACTCGGCCCTGCAGTCGGGCAGCGTGGACATGATCCTGCAGCAGGATGGCGCGAGCATCGCGGCGTTGAGGAAGATCAAGGGCATCAGCTACCGCACGGACGTCAATGACCCGCGCGACCCCTCGGTCAACTGCCTGATCATGAACACCACGGCCACTCTGAACCAGTACTTCCTCTGGGCGGGCCAATTCGCCTCGGCCCTGGGTATTCCCGGTTCTCTCAGCTACATCCTGAAAGGCCAGGCTCCGCCCACGCAGGTGCAGTTGGCCGACTACGAGGGCACGCTGGGGGCAGTTGACCCTTCGACTTTGACGTGGAACACCAAGTTGAAGCCCGTGGTGAACGACGTAAACATCCGCACGGCGTGCGCCATGGCCATCAACCGCACAACGTTCTTCAAGGACATCGACGGCGGGGTAGGCGCGATTTCCGATGGCATCTACCGCAAGAACTCGCCGTTCTACGTGAACCCGGGCTACCCCGCGTACAACCCGAGCAAGGCCAAGGCATTGGTCAATGCCTACAAGGCCGCGAACAACGTGTCCACGGTCGGCTTCGTCATCGACATTGTGTCGGGTGACTCGTCGGCGCAGAAGCAGTTTGCGTTCTTCCAGCAGCAACTGTCCGCGGTGGGTATCTCGGTGACGCCGCGTCCAGTTGTCCAGAGCACGCTGATCAACAACGTGATCTACGGGGAGTACGACTGCGCGACATGGAACCAGTTCGGCGGTGTTGACCCGTCGCTCAACTACGTGTGGTTCCTCTCCCTGCCTGCGACGACGTCGCCGACGACCGGTGGACTGGGCATGTCCGCGTTGCCGGCTGGAACGTTCATCGCCGGCGCAGTCAACTTCTCCCATCTGGGAGACCCCGTGGTTGAATCGTCGATGCTGGCTGCACTGGCCGCTCGGCCTGGTTCGGCTGCCCAGAAGGCTGGATGGTCGGCAATCAATGCGCAGTTTTCGAAGGATATTCCGTACCTGTTCCTCGACACGCTGGTCACCGCCTTCGCGGCGCGCACCAACGTGCAGAACTGGGCGGTCAGCACGGCAGCCGACGGCAGGACTCGTTCCCTCACCTTCGACGGAGGTTCGTCGCGTTGGGACCAGGTCTGGAAGCACTAGCCGGACGTCTTGAACATCCAAAAGAGCGGCGCTTCGGCGCCGTTCTTTTGCTTTAGAGGCCTATGCGGCCTGGCTGATATTGCCGTTCACGTTTCGCCACCACCAGAGGGTCGTGATCGCGAGCAGCGATGCCACGACGGCTATCAGCGTGAAGGGCAACGCGGAATTGATAGTGAAGAGGAATCCCGAGACGCCCGCGGCGATCGCGAGCGATGCCGTGTTGGACGTGGCGTAGAGTCCCTGGCGGCGGCTCAGCTCGCGGTTGACCGCCCCCTGGCTCATGAGTGACGAGATTGAAGGCACCGAGAGCGACGCGCCCACTGACTCGAGCGATCCCACGAAGAGCATCACGACGTTGTTGTGGATGTGAGGATAGAGCGAGAGAAAGATCGCCCCGTTCAAGAGGCCCGCGAGGCCAATGAGCCGGCGGTTTGCGTGGTCGGCCAGCCAGCCTCCCACGCGGCTCAGGGCCACCCACGGGATCGAGAACATTGTCCAACTCAACCTGATCTCGAGGGTGCTCGCGTGGTGGGAGTGCATGAGAAGGCTCCAGCACGCCTCGTAGACCCCGATCGTGAGCCCGCTCGCGCTCGCGGCGAAGAGTGCTCCAGTCAGTTGGGAGTTCCATTGCAGTTTGGGGAGGGGAGTGCGGTCGTACGCCTTGTCGCCGAGATTGGTGTTGAAGGCGACCAGGGCTGCGCAGAGGCTCACGAGGCCGGTGACGAAGAAGGCGAGGCCGAGCTCGCGTACCGAAGCGACGACCCCGACCACCGGTCCGATCGCGATCCCGAACAGCTGCGCCGCGAGGATCTGCGACACGGCCCGCCCGCGTTGGGCTTCGGAGAAGAGCGAGGCAACTGCGGACATCGACGCCACCTCGATCGCGCCTGCCGACGCTCCTTGCACGACGCGCGTCAGCGCGAACCAGGGCGCCGCGACCGGCAAGAGGTACGTCATCGAGGCGAGTCCGTAGGCGACCAGGCTGAGGATCAGCACCGGGCGTCGGCCGAACTTGTCGGCCAGGTGGCCGAGGAAGAACTGCGTGACGACGCCGGCGATGAAGAACGACGCCATGATCAAGCCAATGATGGGCGGTGTTCCCCCTCGGTGCTCGAGGAAGAGCGGAAGCAGGGGAAGGCCCAACGTTGCCCCCATCCACTGGATCGCCACGATGATGGTGAGGCGGCGAAGCGTTTGCTGGGGCGTGGAATTTGGCACGACGATCACGCTAGTGGCCGACCTGGTACGGGTCTGGTGGCCTAGGAAAAAGTCCCGCATTCGATCAAGATCAGAGCACCCAGTCCCAGGTAGATCCATGGTATGAGCGTTCGTCCGTATCGGGTGCCCCAGGAGATCACGCGGGGATGGCTCGCGACCGACTGGGCGGCGAAGACGAATACCGCTTCCCACAGCGCGAAGACCGAAATCGTCAAGACCTCGTGGAGCGATCCGTTGGCGCGAAGCAGCGGAATCCAGACCGCTAGATTGTCGCCTCCAAGGGCCAGGCAGAGCGTCAGGGTGGTGAACGCGCCGCGGCGATACTGCTCGTGAGCCGGTGCCGCACGATGACGCCATCCGTGAATGGCGAGTGCCCATGGCGCGATACACAGGAGTCCGATCCAGCGCGTGGGAACCTCTTCTAGCAGCGTTCCGACGCCTGCCGCGAGCACCACCAGCGTCGCGACGCCCAGCGCCTGTGCGGCGCTCACTCTCTTGAAGCGGTCGCGCTGGGTGAGAGCGAGCTGCGCCGCGAACGCGAAGAAGTTGTCGAGCATCGTGCCGACGAATGCCAAAGTGGCCACAACGATGACCGCGTAGAGCGAATGCACGTGGCCGACCTTACTTGGCAGTACGAAAGTCCCTGAAAAAGGGCCGAGTAGGATTGCCTTCCATGATTCGCCACGTCTCGCCCCCGACGTCCGAGCAGCTTGAAGCTGCGCGACGAGTAATTGCCGACTACCTCGTTCCCACGCCGACCGTCACCTTGTCGCTTCGCGGGCGCCCCGCACTCGCCAAACTGGAAAGCCTTCAGATCACCGGTGCCTTCAAGATACGTGGCGCGTTGAGCGCTATCGATGCGGCACGCCGTGAAGACCCGCGCGGCGCGGTCATCACCTCGTCGGCGGGGAACCACGGGCTCGGCATTGCCCACGCCGCCGCGCTCTTGGGCGTGCCCGCGACCGTGGTGGTGCCCGCCAACGCGTCCGCGGCGAAGGTGAAGAAACTCCGCCAGTACGACATAGAACTGATCCAGTTCGGATCCTCCTATGACGATGCTCAACGCCGCGCCCTCGAACTCGCCGAGAGCCGGGACATCCGCTACATCTCGCCCTTCAACGACACCAACGTCATCGCCGGCCAGGCCACGGTCTTCGATGAGATGCTCATGCAGGCTCCCGATCTCGAGCACATCGTTGTTTCGGTGGGCGGCGGCGGATTGATCTCGGGCGTGCTGATGTCGCGCGAGGACCACGGGCGTTCCGATATCAGGGTCACCGGCGTGCAGCCCGAGGAGAGTTCGGCGATGTACCACGTGCTTCGTGGCGCCAACATGGCCGAAATCGTCCATCGTCCGACCATCGCTGACGGTCTCGCGGGCGGCGGCGATGACGGGGCGGTGACGAACGAACTGATCGCGCGTAACGAAGTCCCCCTGGTACTCGTCGAGGAGATCGAGATTCGCCGCGCTGTTCGAGAGGTCGCCGAGAGCAACGGGCTGGTTCTCGAAGGGTCGGCCGCCGCCTCCTACGCCGCGATCACCGCCAATCTGGTGGATGACGTCACCTCGCGCATCGGATTCATCGCGTGCGGGCGCAATATCTCGCACGAACTATTCCTGGCGCTCCTGCAAGAGCCCTTGGCCTAGTCGGCGGGGCTCGCCGTCTACCCCGGGCGGTAGGGTTGCTTCATGGCAGTCTCCAAGCGCACCGGGGCCGCGGTCCTCGCGGTGGTCGCCAGCGCACTCACAATCACCGGCGTTGTGCTCGCCGCCACGGACCCGTATCCATCAGGCCTTTTGAAGGATCCCTTCGCGCTGCACGGCTATCCACCAAAGTCCGCGGACCTCGAGGTCGTGGTCTCAACGGGACAGGCCTACAGCGTGCAATCAAACGTGAACATCAACTTCCAGACCAACCGTATTGAAGCGAGGCTTCAAATCCCCCTGGTCTTTTCGAGCGTTGACTTCGATCTTCGCATGGTGGACCACCGTCTCTACGCCTCGACCCCAAACCTCTCGTCGGTGATCGGGACGAAGTGGCTCAGCACCAAGATGTCGCTGCCTTCGCTCTTCGGGTACTCGCTCGAATTCGTGAAGCCGGACATTCCGCTCATCAGCGGCTTCAGCCATAAGACCATCACGAAGAATGGCGACTACACGACCTACGACTTCTCGCGCGACAACGTGGCGGTCACCAGGCTGGGCGCCGTGAAAGGGGAACTCCCGGGCGTCGGCTCGCTCGAATGGAGCATCACGACCGGAAGCCAGGGCGAAGTCACCGCGAGCTCGCTCGTCATCTCCAGCAAGAAGTCCATGACCGAGATCACGGCAACGGTGCTCTCGTACAACCAGCCCGCGCGCATCGAGGCGCCACCGGCGGGCCAGGTCAAGTCCGAGGATGCCAAATTCCTGGAGAAGCTGCTCGGCTCGACACCCATCGCCTCGTTGCTCGTGCCCCAGAACCTGACGTCATTGGGAAGCACGACGCTCAGCTAACTTGAGTGACATGACGCCCCGCCCGGAACCACGCTGGCCGGCCTCGTTGGCGCTCGTGGTGTGCGTCGTGCTCTATATTGTCCTGCCGAACCGGCTCGTCGTGGGGCCCAAGTGGCTCTTGCCGGTGCTGATCGCGCTGCCGCTCATACCTCTGTCGGCGACCAGGCACCGTCATCCCAACGAGGCGCCTTGGGTGCGTAGACTGACCCTCACCCTGATCGGGATCATTACGCTCGCGAACATCGCGTCGATGGCGCTCTTGGTCCATCACCTCCTCGTGGCCAACGTCTCGCAGGGCCGCAATCTGATCTACTCGGCCGTGTCGGTGTGGCTCACGAACGTGATTGTCTACGGGCTCTGGCTCTGGGAGGTGGATCGGGGTGGCCCCCATCTGCGAGCGGGTGGTGAGACGGGCTTCCCCGATATCCAGTTCCCGCAGATGGAGAATCCGCAGTTGGCGCCGAAGGAGTGGCGACCACGCTTCACCGACTATCTCTACACATCCTTCGCCAACGGGACGAGCTTCGCCCCTGCCGATGCCATGCCCCTCACCCTGAAGGCCAAGACCCTCTTCGCCTTGGAATCAATAGTGTCGCTCATCACGATCGCCGTGGTCGCGGCGCGCGCGGTCAATATCTTGAAATAGCCGTCGGGCCTATCCGCGGAGTCGATGGAGCCACTGGCTGGCCCGGCTCTGACGGTTATGGCGTCGCTCGCTGTGGTCCGCCCACGTCGCGAGGCCAATACCCACGTTGATGCCCAGCCAGCGCAATGGCTCAAGCTCCCAACGCTTGCCCTGGTGCTGGACGAACGGGAGGCTTGTGTGCGAGGTCTCGGTTGACGGCGCCGTCAGGAGATCGGCGATCGCGGTCGCGCAGACCCGGCTGAGCACCACGCCGTCGCCCGTGTAGCCGCCGGCGCTCGCGAGCCCGGTCTCGTAGTCGACCATCACCGAGGGAGAGAGGTCCCGGTTCATTCCCACCGGCCCGCCCCACCGGTGGGTGATCGATCCTTCGAGGGTTGGGAACAGCTCGCGGAGGGTGGTCTCGAGCGCGCTGAAGACCTTCGAGTCGTGGTCGAACTGCTCCTCGACGGTGGATCCAAAGTGATACGGTGCGCCGCGTCCTCCGAAGGCGATTCGATTGTCGCTTGTTCGCTGCCCGTAGATCGTGAGGTTGCGGTCATCGGTGAACGTCGCGTAGTCGCGGAATCCTGCCTCGTCCCAGAACGAAGCCGAGAGTGGTTCGGTCGCGATCATCATGGAGTAGATCGGCGCCAACGTGCGACGCTCGCCGGGGAAGGTCGGGGTGAAGGCCTCCGTCGCGCGCACGACGTAGTCCGCGCTCACGGTGCCGCCGATGGTCAGCACCCGCGGGCGATGACCGCGGCGTGCGGGAACGATTCTGGTGACGCTCGTATCCTCGAAGATGGCGACGCCCAGCTTCTCGTCGACATCGCAGAGGCCCCGAACCAGCCGCGCGGGATTGATTCTCGCGCAGTGCGGCGAGTACATCGCGCCGTGGGCTCCGCGCACGTAGCCGAAGTCGTAGAGATCGCTCACTTCGAGCCACCTCACGTCGTCCTCGCTGAGGCCGAGCTCACGCGAGGCGCGTACTTCGTCCCGCAGCCTTGCCGCCTGGAGTTCGCTGCGCGCGAAGGTGAGCGTACCGCCCTGGACGAAGCGGGCGTCGATGCCGTCGTCGCTGATGGCCTCGCCAAGCTCTCGCACCGCTCCTTCTAGTACTCTGCGCTGATGGGTGAAGGCGTCGATGCCGTAGCGCGAGACGATGGCGTCGTTCTTGATCGGAAAGAGGGCTGACGCCCACCCGCCGTTTCGCCCCGAGGCGCCAAAACCGCACACTGATTTCTCGAGCACCGCGATCCGAAGCTGGGGATCACGTCTCTTGAGCTCCCGAGCGGTCCAGAGTCCCGTGAAGCCTCCGCCGACGATGGCGACGTCGACGTCGAGGTCGTGTCGCAACGACGCGCGGGGCGTCACCGGCTCGTCGAGCGTTGCCCACCACAGTGAGAGCGGCGGCTTCACTCGTCGAGGAACTTGGTGGCTCCGGTGAAGACCTCGCGCAGGACACCGACCATCAGGTCGATGTCGGCGCGCGTGGAAATCAGCGGCGGAGCCAACTGCACAACGGGGTCGCCTCGGTCGTCGGAACGACAGATGAGTCCCCGACGGAAGATCTCTGGAGAGACGTAGCCGCGCAGCAGGCGCTCGGCGTCCACCCCGGCCCACGTTTCCTTGGTCTCCTGATCCTTGACGAGCTCGATGCCCCAGAAGTAGCCGGTGCCTCGAACGTCACCAACGATTGGCAGGTCTTTCAGGGCCAGCAGTTCCTGGCGGAAGTAGTCCTGGTTGTCCAGCACGTTCTCGAGAACGTGCTCGTCCTCGATGATCTTGATGCTCGCGAGCGCCACCGCGCACGAGACCGGGTGACCCGACCAGGTGAAGCCGTGAATGAACGAACTGTCGCCATGCTGGAAGGGTTCGGCGATCCGATCCGAGACGATCATCGCGCCTAGCGGCGCGTAGCCCGCGGTGATTCCCTTGGCGCAGCAGATGATGTCGGGGACGTAATCGAACTTCTGGCCACCGAACCAAGTGCCGAGACGGCCAAACGCGCAGATGACGTCGTCCGAGACGAGCAGCACGCCGTAGCGGTCGCAGATCGCCCGGACCTCTTGCCAGTAACCCGGCGGGGGAGTAAAGCACCCTCCGGCATTTTGCACCGGCTCGAGGAAGACCGCGGCGACCGTCTCAGGTCCCTCGCGAAGGATCGCCTCCTCGATCTGTCGCGCCGACCAAAGGCCGAAGGCCTCGAAGTCGTCGCCGAACTTTTCGGCCCGGTAGAAATTCGTTGCGGGAACCTTGACGGCGCCCGGTACGAGTGGCTCGAACGGCTTGCGGTAGCCTTCGAGCGAGGTGATCGTCAATGCGCCGAGCGTTGTGCCGTGGTAGGCCACATCGCGGCTGATGACCTTGTAACGGTCCATGTCGCCGCGCATCTTGTGGTACTGGCGTGCCAACTTCCAGGCGCTCTCGTTCGCCTCCGCTCCACCGGTGGTGAAGAAGACACGATTGAGGTCACCCGGCGCCAAGCTCGCGATCTTCTCGGCGAGTTCGATGGCTTTGGGATGGGCGTAGGTCCACAGAGGGAAGAACGCCATGGTGTTCATCTGCTCGGCGGCGGCTTCAGCGATTTCGGTTCGGCCGTGGCCAAGCATGTTCGTGAAGAGCCCCGAGAGCCCGTCGAAGTACTCCTTGCCGTTGGCGTCAAAGACTCGAGTTCCTTCGCCGCGCACCATGATTGGAATTTCGTTGTGCTCGTCGTATGCCCCCATGCGCGACATCTGGAGCCACAAATGGCGCCGTGCTCGCTCGGAGTAATTGTGACTTGGTGTTGCTTCATCTCCGACGGTGACTCCGTCTGTGTAGATCTCGTGAAGCGTCATTTGGTCCCCCATGCGTATGTCTGCTTTGAAAGTTTCAAATACAGAAATGTTTCAACTTCAGTCACCCCAGGAATACTCCGGATGGAGTCATTCAACAGGTGCACTAATGCGTTGTCGTCCACCGCGATCAACTCGGCGATGATGTCAAAGCTCCCCGCGGTCATCACCACGTAGTTGGCCTCCTCGATGGCGGCGATCTTGTCGGCCACCAGACGAACGTCCCCGTGCACTCGAATTCCAATGAGCGCCTCGCGGCCGTAGCCCAACTGCAGCGGATCGGTGATCGCAACAATCTGCATCACACCGGAATCCCGGAGACGCTGGACGCGACGACGCACGCCAGCTTCGGAGAGACCAACTTCCTCGGCTATCGCGCCGTATGGTCGTCGACCATCACGTTGCAAGAGTCCGATTATCTGACGGTCGATCTTGTCGAGTCCGTTCGAAGCCGACACCGTCTCCAGGTTCGAACGCTCGGCGCTCTTTGAACTCTGTCGTTGTGGTTTGGCTGCTGGCATTAGTCGCTCCCCGCTCGGATGCCAGAGGCCCCGAGGCTGCGGATAGAGACATCATAGGGTCAATTCGTGACGATATGAGGCGTATTCTCTCGAATTAGTGCGCTTTTTCTTATTTTTGAGTTGCAAGGGCCATGAATACTCTGGCAGAGTGGCTGAGAGCACAGGCGTAACGACGCCGTGCCTTGGAGGGGAATTATGCGTCGTTTATCCAATTTCATCAATGGTGAGTCAGTTGCGCCAAAGAGCGCGAAGTACGTCGAGTTGATCAATCCGGGAACTGGCCAACCAATGGCCGAGATGCCCGTGTCCAATGATGTGGATATCGATGATGCGGTGAAAGCCGCCGCGAAAGCGTTCCAGACGTGGAAGAGGACGACGCCCTCGCAGCGCAGTTCGGCGCTCTTGAAGATCGCCGACATTCTCGAAGCGCACGCGCACGAGCTCGTGGCCGTGGAGGCCGAGAACTGCGGGAAGATCATCTCGGTGACCAGGAGCGAGGAGATCCCTCCGATGCTTGATCAGATTCGGTTCTTCGCGGGTGCCGCCCGCTTGCTCGAGGGCCGTGGGGCGACCGAGTACATGGAAGGCATGACGAGCTACATTCGGCGCGAGCCCGTCGGGGTCTGCGGCGCGGTCACGCCGTGGAACTACCCCATGATGATGGCGGCGTGGAAGTGGGCACCCGCGATCGCCGCCGGGAACACGATGGTGCTGAAGCCGGGTGATTCAACGCCCGCTTCGACCCTTCTCATGGCGCAGTTGATGGCGGAGGTTCTTCCCGCTGGTGTCTTCAACGTTGTCTGCGGTGACCGCGACACCGGCCGCGCGCTCGTCGAGCACCCGATTCCCGCGATGGTGTCAGTGACCGGATCGGTACGCGCGGGCATGGAAGTGGCGTCGAGCGCGTCAAAGACGCTGAAGCGGGTGCACCTCGAACTCGGCGGAAAGGCCCCGGTCGTTGTCTTTGACGACGTGGACATCGCCGCCGCCGCCGAGGGTATCGCCATCGGCGGTTTCTTCAATGCCGGCCAGGACTGCACCGCGGCGACCCGTGTCCTCGTGGGTCCCAAGGCCTACGGGGACTTCGTCGACGCCCTCTCCGAGCAGGCCAGGAACACCGTCATTGGCCTGCCCGACAACGACGACGCGCTCTTTGGCCCCGTGAACAACGTCAATCAGTTCGAGCGGGTCACCGGAATCCTCGGCCGCAAGCCCAGCCACGCAACATTGGCCGCGGGCGGCGAGCGGGTGGGCGACACCGGCTACTTCATCTCGCCGACCGTCGTCGCCGACCTCCACCAGGATGACGAGATGATCCAGAACGAGATCTTCGGCCCCGTTATCACCGTGCAGAAGTTCAGCGATGATGCCGAAGCCCTCGAATGGGCCAACGGCGTCGAGTACGGCCTCGCTTCATCGGTATGGACGAGCGATCACGGTCGGGCCATGCGCTTCACGCGTGACCTCGACTTCGGCTGCGTGTGGGTGAACACCCACATCCCCATCGTCGCCGAGATGCCCCACGGTGGATTCAAGCGCTCGGGCTACGGCAAGGACCTTTCGGTCTACGGCTTCGAGGATTACACCCGCATCAAGCACGTCATGCACAACATCGAATTCTAGAATTTCGACCGGCGCCGGCGGGTTCAGCCTTCACCGTGAGGCCCGCCGGGCGACCAGTCGGATGAGTACCGTAGTGAGAGACCGACTAGTTGAAAGGATGATCATCGATGATCATCGGGGTTCCCAAGGAAATCAAGAAGGATGAGAACCGGGTCGCGCTCACGCCGGCTGGAGCACGTGAGTTGACCGGCGCCGGGCACAAGGTGCTCATCGAGCGTGGCGCCGGTGTCGGGTCTTCAATTAGTGACGCGGTTTACGTGGCCAACGGGGCAACCATTGTCGACGCCGTCGATGACGTATGGGCCGAGAGTGAGCTGGTGCTCAAGGTCAAAGAGCCGATCGCCGACGAGTACCGGCGCCTCTCGGCGCGCAAGAATCAGGTCCTCTTTACCTACCTTCACCTTGCCGCGTCCAAGGAGTGCACCGACGCGCTCGTCGCGGCGAAGAACGTCGCCATCGCCTACGAGACCGTTCGGCTCCGTGACAACTCGCTGCCGCTGTTGACGCCCATGAGCGAGGTCGCGGGTCGCATGGCCCCACTGATGGGCGCGTACCACCTAATGCGTCCCGGCGGCGGACGGGGCACGTTGATCGGCGGGGTTCCCGGTGTTCATCCGGCGAATGTCGTCGTCATCGGCGCTGGAGTCGCGGGTCTGGCCGCGGCCTCGATGGCGGCTGGCCTGCACGCCAACGTGAAGATCCTCGATCGGAACCTCGATCGCCTGCGTCAAGTCGACATCCACTTCGATGGACGGGTGCAGACGATCGCCTCTTCGACGCTCACCCTCGAAGAGGCCTGCCTGGACGCCGATATCGTGATCGGCGCTGTACTGGTTGTCGGCGCCAAGGCGCCGAAACTGGTGTCGAACGATCTGGTTTCACGCATGCGACCGGGCTCGGTGCTCGTGGACATTTCGGTCGACCAAGGTGGGTGCTTCGAAGACACCCGCCCGACCACGCACTCCGATCCAACTTTCGTCGTGCACGGCTCGGTGTTCTACTGCGTGGCGAACATGCCGGGTGCGGTTCCTCACACCTCCACCTACGCGCTTTCGAACGCCACCTTGCCATACGTGATGGAGCTCGCTCGCCACGGTTGGCGAGAGGCGGTGCTCGCGGACGACTCGCTCGCCGAGGGAGTGAATGTCGTTGACGGCTCGGTCACCTACGGACCGGTCGCGGACTCGCTGAGTCTGCAGTACACGCCGCTTCGGAGCTTTCTGTAGAGTATCGAAGACTGGTCCACGACGAACGGTGCACCACTGCACCACGGGTTGTTGACGTTGCGCATCACAAGTAAGGGATTCACATGTCAAACTCTTCGATCAGCAACGTCGTTCACGCCGAAAATCCTGATCCACGACGTTGGTTCGCCCTGGTTGTCATCGGCATTGCCCAGTTGATGGTGGTGCTCGACGCCTCGATCGTCAACATCGCCCTGCCCCACGCTTCGCTCTCCAAGGCGCTCGGTGGACTGGCCATCTCTCCCAAGAACTACCAGTGGGCGGTCACCGCCTACACGCTCACGTTTGGTGGTTTCTTGCTCCTCGGGGGACGCGTTGGGGACTACATGGGTCGTAAGAGGGCCTTTCTCGTGGGCCTTATCGGATTTGCGGGTGCTTCGCTGCTGGGCGGATTCGCCCAAAACCAACAGATGCTCTTTGGCGCACGGGCTCTCCAGGGCGTCTTTGGCGCGTTGCTGGCGCCTGCGGCGCTGTCGTTGATCTCGGTCACCTTCACCGATTCGAAGGAACGCGCCAAGGCGTTCGGTGTCTACGGAGCGCTTTCAGGCGTGGGCGGCGCCATTGGCCTTATCGCGGGAGGTCTCTTGACGCAGTACTTCTCTTGGCGTTGGTGTCTCTTCGTGAATACCCCCATGGCAATCCTCGCTTTCTTGCTGGCCGTTCCAAACATTCACGAGTCCAAAGTCGAAGGACATCCGCACTACGACGTCCCGGGAGCATTGAGCGCAACCGCCGGAATGGTCAGCGTGGTCTACGGCGTCTCACAGGCTTCAACCAGCGGCTGGGGCTCCACGAACGCTTGGCCCTACATGGCCTTGGGCGCCGCGCTACTTCTTGTCTTCTTCCTTATTGAGACTCGCGTGAAGTCACCGCTGCTTCCGCTTCGCCTGATCACCGATCGAGTCAGGGCGGGAGCATTCCTCGCGCAGATATTCATCGGTCTTGGTCTTTTTGGGATGTTCCTCTTCATGACGTTCTACTTCCAGGATGTCCACGGTTTTTCAGCCGTGAAGACCGGTCTGCTCTTCATGCCGTTCTCGGTTGGCATCATCCTGTCCGCCGGAGCCACGAGTCAGTTGCTGCCCAGGATCGGGCCGCGAATCTTGGCAACGGTGGGCTGCACAATGGGCGCCCTCGGGCTCTTGTTCCTTTCGCTCATCAAGCCCGACAGCAGCTACGTCGCCCACGTCATGCCCGCAATGATCCTCACAAGTCTGGGACTGGGAATATCGTTCGTGTCGGTCGCCTCGTCGGCGTTGTTCAACGTTCACCCCGAGGACACGGGTGCGGCGTCAGCGGTACTCAACACCGCTCAGCAGATTGGCGGTTCCTTCGGCACGGCGATACAGAACACCATCTTCGTCTCGAGCGCAGGCGCGTTCATGGCCGCGGTCGTGCACCGCCCCGACACGGCTTCAGGCCAGGCAGCGCTCGTAAGCGCCGCGCACGTCCACGGCTTTGACTTGGCGTTTCGCTTCGGCTCGCTCATGCTCCTGCTCGCCGCGCTGCACTTCTTCCTGCTGGTCAACATCGACCGTCACCATCTGGGCCAACACGACGAGGTCGTGCTCGCGACCTAGTCGGCTAAGTACGGGCAGTGGCGGCATCCGCTGTCGCAGCACGCTCCGCGCGTGATGTGGGCCACTGCGGTGAGGACGAGGAGACCCGATGACGGGTCGCGGTACCAGGATTCGCCTTCGGCAACCGCATCTTCGTGAGCCTTGAGAATCTCCACGTAGTCCGACCGCGATGGGTCGCACCGTGATGGATGCGGTCGCAGATGGGGTGAACTCACCGATTCAACCTAACTGCCGCTACCGATCTACGTGCAGAACGACCTTGCCGAACTTTCCGGACTCGGCGAAGTACTCATAGGCCTTCGTTGCATCTTCGAGATCGAACGACCTCGCGACCGCAACGCGTAACTCGCGGTCGGTCCACCTTGGAACCAACGACTGATTCACGCGCGCAGCGACGTCGGCCTTCTCTTCACGGGACCTCGCGCGCAGCGTCGATCCGGTGAGCGTTGCCCGAAGCGCCATAATGAATCGTAGATCGATCTCGACCCGACTTCCCCCACCGACGCCGATTACGACGATGCGAGCGTGAGGGGCCAAGACGTTCTGAGCCCGGCTCAGGTTCGCGGCTCCGACCAGTTCGAGCACCAGATTCACTCGATCGATGGAGGCCACCTCGTCGGTGGTGATGGTCTCGTCCGCGCCGAGCAGGCGAAGCTGTCCGTGATGCTCGTTGGTGCGCGTCACCGCCGTCACGTGGGCGCCCAGGGCGTGCGCTATCTGGACCGCGGCCGTTCCAACCCCGCCGTTCGCCCCCGAGACGAGGAGGCGCTGGCCGGTTTCGAGATGGCCCTGGGTGACGAGAGCGTCGTGCGCCGTGGTGAAGGTTTCCGCGAAGCCGCCCGCCTCGGCCCAGCTGACGTCGTCGGGGATGAAGATGAGATGTTCGGCAGGCACCAGGCAGTGGGTGGCTTGTCCACCACCGCCAACGATCGCACAGACCCTTCGACCCAACAGCGGTTCGCCGACCCGATCGCCGACCGCGCCAACGACGCCGGCCATTTCAAGCCCTGGAATATCGGCGGGCCATCCCGCCGGGGCGGGGTAGAAGCCCTGACGCTGGAGAAGGTCGGCGGCGTTGATACCCGCCGCGTTCACGTTGACCACCACGTCGTAGGGACCGGGCTCGGGCGTCGGGCGTTCCTGAATCTCCAGATTTCCGTCGGTAATCACGACTGCTTGCATGCCAAGGAGCCTACGGCGACATCGTGCGCCGACGCGCCGATAGGGTGCGGGAATGACAATTTTCGATATTCCAGTCCGCACCCTTGACGGCGAAGAGAGTTCACTCGCTCCCTTCGCTGGAAAGTCAGTGCTCATCGTCAACGTCGCCTCGAAGTGCGGCCTCACGCCCCAGTACGAGGGACTCGAGAAGCTGCAGGAGACCTACGGCGATCGCGGCTTCAGCGTCGTCGGCTTCCCGTGCAACCAGTTCATGGGTCAAGAGCCCGGCACCGCCGAGGAGATTCAGACGTTCTGCTCCACCACCTACGGCGTGACCTTCCCGCTCTTCGAGAAGATCGACGTGAATGGCGAGAGTCAGAACCCCATCTACGCCGAACTCACGAAGTCGGTCGACGCCGAGGGCTATACCGGCGACATCCGGTGGAACTTCGAGAAGTTCCTCGTGGGACCCGACGGTACGGTCACGCGCTTCGCTCCCATGGTCACTCCCGAGGACCCCGCGATCGTGAGTGCCATCGAGGCGTCGCTCAGCTAAGCCGCTAGAGCGTGCGTTGAAGTCGCACGTAGGTGGGCCGGAAGCCGTAGGACGTCCAGAACAACGTCGCGCCCAGGTTGGAAACTCGCCACTGGGTCTCGGCGAACCGGAAACCGTGGGCGAGGCCGTCCGCGAACGCGGCGTCGAGCATGGCGTTCGCGACGCCACGGCGTTGGTGGCGCGGATCAACCACGACTTCGCTGAGGTGCAGGGTGGCGTCGAAGGAACCTCGTCGGGGCGGGGCGGGGAACGTGACGCACTGCGCGATGACCCGCTTGTTGCACTCGACGACGTAGTGATGCGTCTCTGGGTCATCGAGCGTATCCGTGAGTTCCTCGCGATTCGCCTCTCGCTCAACTCGCGTCATCGATTTCGCCTCGACCCCTTGGGCCGCGTCGATCACCGCGTCCAATTCGATGGCTTGATCGAGGTCAGCGAAGGTGCCGCGTCGAATGGAGTAGCCGCCGGGCAATGGCCGCGGGTGTTCTCGGTCGAGCGTCATCGCGCCGCGCACCGACAACATGGCGTAGCCCAGGTCGGTCCAGCGCTTGATGCGGGCTGGTTCGTCCAGGCACCACACGTAGTGCGCCTTGGCGCCGCTCACTCGCCATGTCGCGATCGCTGCTTCAACCAGCTCTGAAAGAACCTCGGCGTCGTCGAACGAGGCACCATCAGGTCCCGTCCAAACCGACATGCAGGTGCTGTCGGCGAGCAGCGCTCCGTAGAGATGTCCGGCGATGCGCTCGTTCGCGTCGTAGACCCAGGCGGGGTCGCCGATGTGACGAAATGAGTCGCGAAGCAGCGCACGGTCGAGTTCGGGATTCACCAGGGGATTGAGCGACGCGTCTCGTCCCAGCTGCTCCTCGACGCGTGCCACCACCTCGTCGTCGTCACCATCGTGGAGTTCTCGTACCGGCGTCACGGGCCAACCGTAGCGGGTGCGATGTGCCAGAGTTGCGGGGTGACACTGCGCGCGACGTTGTTCGACATGGATGGGCTGCTCATAGATTCGGAAATCCTTTGGCACAAGGCCGAGGTCGAGATCTTCGGCGGGCTCGGCGTGCCGATCTCGGAAGCCGAGGACCGCTCCACGAAGGGCATGTTCGTCGCCGAAGTGGTCGACTACTGGAACTCGCGCTTTCCCTGGAGCGGCCCGAGCGCCGAGGAGGTGGTGGATCGACTCCTCGATCGGGTAGGTGAGCTCGTTGAGCGGGAAGGACGGATTCTTCCCGGGGCGCTTCGGGCACTCGACCTCACCAGCGATCGCGGACCCATCGCGCTCGCCAGTTCCACGCCCCTGCAGCTGATCTTTCGTTGTCTCGATCATTTCGGGCTTCGCTCCCGGTTCGCCTCGGTGCACTCGGCGGAATTCGAGGCCTACGGCAAGCCCCACCCTGGCGTGTTTCTCACGGCGGCCGAGTCGCTGGGGTTCGACCCGCGCAGCTGCCTCGTCTTCGAGGATTCCGCCGCCGGAGTGTTGGCGGCGAAGGCCGGCCAGATGTGCGTGGTGGCGGTGCCCACGAGCGAGGATCGCTGGCAGCCCGCGTTCTCCTTGGCCGAACTCGTCCTGGGCTCGCTCGAAGAGCTTCGCCCCGAGTGGCTCGACGAGAGGTTTGCGATCTAGAGGATCTTGGTGAAGCGCGACGCGATGGGGTGCGTAAAGGCATCCGCCGGAAAGTCCGCCACCTGGGTCCAACCGTGCTTGGGGTAGAAGGCCAACGCCTCAGGTTGGGCGGGACCCGTTTCCAGGTAGAGTTGACGATAGCCGAGTTCGCGGGCCCTCTCCTCGATCGCTCCCATCAGCAACGCAGCGACGCCGCCGCGGCGAAGGTCGGGGCGGACCCAGAGACGCTTCACTTCGCCGAGGAGCTGCTGCGGATCGCTGATCGCGCGAACGCCCACGCCTCCGGCGAGGTGCCCGTTGCTGCGCGCAACGAGAAAGGCCCCTCGTGGGGGTCCCAACTCGTCGAGGCGGGTGGCCATGTCGTCTTCGACTGAGCCGTAGCGTCGATTCAGTTCGTCAGTCGCCGCGTTCAGCACGCTCAACGCGCCGCTCGAATCGAATGGTTCGTCGGTGATGGTGAGTGAAAGCACCCAACCAGAGTAGGGGCGCGACGAACATCGTCACTTGTTAAGTACGATGGAATGATTCATTGAAGGAGAACCGTGTTTCGCCCCGTCAGCGCTGAACTGGATTTTGTGGCCATCGAAGAGGCCGAACTCGCGCGCTGGAAGGCCAACGACGTCTTCGCTCGTTCGATGAAGGAGCGCGAGGGCGCCGAGCCCTGGGTCTTCTACGAAGGCCCACCCACCGCGAACGGGATGCCCGGCCTTCATCACGTGTGGGCGCGCGTCTACAAGGACCTCTTCTGTCGCTACCAGACCATGCAGGGCCACTTCGTCGCTCGCCGGGCCGGGTGGGACACCCACGGGCTTCCGGTCGAAGTCCAGGTCGAAAAGCAGCTCGGCATCTCGGGGAAGAAGGCCATCGAAGGGCAGATCGGCATCAAGGAGTTCACGCGGCTCTGTCGCGAATCGGTGCTGACGTACGTCGGGGAGTTCGAGCGGCTCACCGAGCGCATCGGCTACTGGACAGACATGGAGCACGCGTATTACACCTACCATCCCTCGTACGTCGAATCGGTGTGGTGGCAACTTCAGCAGCTCTTCGACCGCGGGCTTCTGTACGAGGACCTCAAGGTCGTCCCGTACTGCCCGCGATGCGGCACCGCCCTCTCGAGCCACGAACTCGGCCAACCCGGCGTCTACACCGATGAAAGCGACGAGAGCTGCTACGTGCAACTGCGCATCACCGACGCGCAGCTGCACCCCGGCCTTCACGGGGCGACTCACCTCACGGTGTGGACGACGACGCCCTGGACGCTGCTCTCCAACGTCGCCATCGCGGTGAACCCCGGGGTCACGTACGCCGTCGTCAACGGCCTCGTGGTAGCGGAGGCGCTGGTCGAGTCGGTCTTCGGCGAAAGCGCGAAGGCGACCGCCACGTTCCTCGGTAGCGAACTCGTGGGCGTCCACTACGAGCGCCCCTTTGGCGACGTCGAGCTTCCCGCGGGCGTCGATGCCTGCTACGTCGTCGCCGCCGACTACGTGACGACCGAAGACGGAACCGGGCTCGTCCACCAGGCACCCGCTTTCGGTGAGATCGACCGACAGGTCGCGCGTGACAACTCGCTTCCGACGGTGAATCCCGTCGGCCCCGATGGCACCTTCACCTCGGAGGTCCCCTGGCTGGAGGGACAGGGCGTGCGCGGCGCCAATCACGCCATCAACGACGAGCTCGAACGCCGCGGTATCTTGCTGCGCCGCTTCGACTATCTCCACTCGCTGCCCCACTGCTGGCGATGCGGGACGGCCCTGATCTATTGGGGAAAGCCGAGCTGGTACGTGGCGACGAGCCAGTTCAAGGACAAGATGCTCTCCGAGAATGCCACCATCGACTGGCACCCCGCGCACATCCGCGACGGCCGCTTCGGTGAGTGGTTGGCGAACAACGTGGACTGGGCGCTCAGCCGCGACCGTTTCTGGGGCACGCCGCTGCCGATCTGGCGCTGCGAAGAGGGCCACTTCACCTGCGTTGGTTCGAGGGCCGAGCTATCGCAGCTGACGGGCGAGGACCTCAGCGAGATTGATCCCCACCGTCCCGCGATCGATGAAGTGATAGTGCCGTGTCGCACGTGCGCAGAGCCCGCGCGCCGGGTCGAGCCCGTGATCGACGCGTGGTTCGATTCGGGGGCCATGCCCGCTGCCCAGGTGGGCTTCCCCCACGTCGAGGGCAGCAAGGAAGCGATGCAGTTCCCCGCGCAGCTGGTGGTCGAGGCGATTGACCAAACCCGCGGTTGGTTCTATTCGCTGCTCGCCGTCAACACGCTGGTATTCGGAGAGAAGCCGTACGAGCACGTGCTGTGCCTCGGCCACATCGTCGACGAAAACGGCAAGAAGATGAGCAAGTCCGTGGGCAACGTCATCGACCCGTGGGAGGTTCTCAACACTCGTGGCGCCGACCCCCTTCGTTGGTGGATGTTCTCCCAGGGTTCGCCGTGGACGTCGACCCGTGCCGGGCTGAACGCGATCGACGCCTCGCTGCGCGAGACCCTCGCGACGCTGTGGAACACCTTCAGCTTCTTCACGACCTACGCGTCGCTCAACAAGTTCGATCCGGGTGATCCGGAGATCCCCGCGCCGGAGAACCGCGCCGCGATCGATCAGTGGATCCTGTCCAGGCTCGAGAGCGTCACAGCGGCGGTGACGACGGCCCTCGACGGCTACGAGCCGCTCGGGGGGACCGATGCGCTGACCCAGTTGATCGACGATCTTTCCAACTGGTACGTGCGCCGCAGCCGCCGACGGTTCTGGCGCACCGATCCGAGCGCGCCTCGCTCTGATTCGCTCGCGGCCCAGGCCACGTTGCTCGAGGTCCTTCAGCGAGTGACCCTGCTCATCGCACCGTTCTGCCCTTTCGTGTCCGAGCGCCTCTACAGCGAACTCTTCGACGTCGACGACGCCGCATCGGTGCACCTCGCGAACTGGCCAGTCGCCAGTCCCTCGCGACGCAACGTCGAGCTCGAGGAGTCCATGGATGTGGCCCGGCGCCTTACGTCGCTCGGGCGCGCCGCGCGTGCCGAAGCGGGTGTCAAGGTCCGCCAACCGCTCGCGCGCGCTCTGGTGTTCTTGCCGTCCGGATCACCAATGCCGCCGGCGGGGATCGTCGAGGACGAGCTGAATGTCGACGAGCTCGAATACGGGTCCGAACTCGCCGAGGTTCTGACGTTCGAACTGGTCCCGAATTTCCGCAACGTCGGCCCGCGCCTGGGCGAGGCCGTGAAGGAACTGAAGCCCGCGCTCTTGAAGCTCGACTCGGTGAGCGCCGCCGAGACGCTCGAAGCGGGGGGACTGGTCGAGGTCGTGCTGTCGACGGGAACGTTCGAACTGGGCAGCGAGGACCTCGAGTTGCGCGTGAAGAGTCAGGGCGGTTTCGCGGTGTCGCGCGAAGGCGGCGAGGTGATCGCCCTCGACCTCGCGTTGAACGATGAACTTCGACGCAGGGGCTATCTTCGCGACGTCGTTCGCCAGGTGCAGGACCTGCGAAAGAACTCCGGCTTTGACGTGTCCGATCGTATCGTTCTGCACGTGACCGGGATCGATGACCTGAGCGACGGATTCCCCACGCTCGCGAGCGAGGTGCTCGCCACGCACGTGCTGGTCGGCGAGGGATCGGGCGAGGGGACCGCGCTGGAGCTCGATGATGGCCGCGACGCGAAGGCGTGGGCCCTGAAGGTCTAGCGCGGTGCGTTCAGTTTGGTGAGCAGCGCCGCGAGCGTGTGACGCTCGTCGTCGCTGAGCCGCGACGCCATGTTGTCCTGCAGGTAGTCGAGGTGAATGCTCAACGCCTCATCGAGCTTCCGGTTGCCGAGCTCGGTGATCTCCACGTAGATGGCCCGGCGGTCATTCGGGCAGTCCCGACGCTCCACCAGGCCGGCCTCCTCGAGGCGGTCAACAAGGCGGGTCGTCCCCCCGGTCGAGTGGACAATGGCGTCGGCAACCTCGTTCATCTTGAGGCGTCCGTCACTGGACTTTCTCAACTGAAGGAGAACCTCGAACCAGGCGAGGGGTAGCTGGCACGTCGATTCGAGTTCTAGACCAAGGCTCTTCGACAGGCGGGCGTTGGTCTCTAGCAAGAGACCGAAAAGAACGACTCGCTCGTCGCCCGATGGGCAGGCACTGGGTTGAATAAGCATAGTCTAATTCTAACAGAAATCTTATGTTGCAATTACTGCTTGACAGATAGTTGTTTATGCAACTATACTGGTGGTCGCACAGCAAGTGTCTAGAAAAAGGAGATTCAAAATGAGCAACCTTCCCGCTCCCGGCGTTTACGACGTCGACGCAGTCCACTCAACAGCCAGTTTCGTCGCGCGTCACCTCGTGGCCGCCAAGGTCCGCGGTAACTTCACCGACTTCTCCGGTGTGATCACCATCGGCGACAGCTTCGAGAATTCGTCAGTCGAGGCAACCGTGCAAACCGCGAGCATCACGACGAACAACGAAATGCGTGACGGCCACCTGAAGAGTGGGGACTTCCTCGAAGAGGAGACCTACCCCACGTTGACCCTGAAGTCAACCAAGATCACCCCCAAGGGTGGCGACAAGTACGTGTTGACCGCTGATCTCACCATCAAGGGAATCACCAAGTCGGTCGACTTCGACCTCGAGTACCTCGGTACCGGCCCAAGCATGACTCCTGGCGCTTCGGTCACTGGTTTTGAAGCTCGCGCCGAGATTGACCGCCGTGAATTCGGCGTCAACTTCGAAGGAACCCTTGAGAACGGCAGCCTCGTCGTCGGCAACAAGATCGTCATCGAGCTCGCCGTTGAGGCCCACCAGAAGGTCCTGGCAACCAACTAAGCAGTTCTTCGGGCATTCGAGACGCCGGGGGCTTTGGCCCCCGGCGTTTTGCTCGTTACGATGGAGGTATGGCAGAGGATTCGAAGGGCAAAGGCGTCAAGTCAACCATCGGGGTCGTGGGCGCGCTCGCCACGATCATTTCGGTGTGGTGGTTTGCGCTGCGTCCGCGCAAGAAGAAGCGCGAAGAGTAGTTCCGCGAAGTTCGCACGTGGTCTCGCGCGCTCGCCGGGCGCTGGCGTTAGCGTTGATTGATGGCTTCCGCTTCGTTTGCTCCCCTCCGACACCGAAGCTTCGCCCTCGCGCTTAGTTCATCCTTCGTCTCGTCAGCGGGAACGTGGATGCAGTCGGTGGCGCTCGGCGTGTACATCGCCGAGAAGACGCACAACGACATCTGGCTGGGGCTCTTGACGCTCGCGGCGTGGATGCCGGCGATTGTCGGCTCGCCCCTCGGCGGCGTGATGGCCGATCGCTTCAGCCGCCAGCGGTGGATCCAGGCAAACAACTTCGTCATGGCGGTCACCGCGAGCCTCTTGGCGACGGCCGAGTTGACCCATCATCTGAGCTTGCAGCTCGCGTGCTATCTGGCCATCGTCGAGGGGCTGTGCGGCTCGATGTCGTGGGCCGCGTGGCAGTCATTGCTGCGCGACATGGTGGACAAGGACGAAGTGCTGGCCGCGGTCTCGCTCTCGTCGGCGCAGTTCAACCTCGGACGAATCATCGGTCCGGCGCTCGCCGGCGTCGCGATCGGAGTGGGCTCGACGGGCTGGTGCTTCGCGCTCAACGCCGCGTCGTTCATCTTCGTGGTGGTCATCTTCTCGTTCGTGAAGAGCCCCGCCCGAGAGAAGGTGCTGACCAAGGTCCGCGTCTGGGCCGAGACCGTCGTGGGCGCCCGGGTGGCCTGGTCGGTGAAGGGTTGCCGCAATCCGATCATCGGGGTCGGCACCGTGGCGCTCATAGCGAGTCCGTTCATCACGCTGGTCCCGGCGATGGCCGTCCACACCTTGCACGCTGGGAAGGTCGGCACGGCGTGGCTGGTCGGCGCCCAAGGCGTGGGCGCCGTCATCGGCGCGGTGACGCTTCCGGAGGTGGCGAAGCGAACGTCGCGGCTGACGGTGCTGCGCGGTTCGATCTGGGCGCTCGCGCTCGCCGAGGCTCTCTACGCGCTCGCCCCGACGCTGGCGCTCTCGATTCTCGCGCTGGCGCTGCTCGGTGGAGCGTACGTCGGGACGCTGAGCGGGCTCAACACGTCGGTGCAGCTGCACGCCCCCGTGGGCGAGCGCTCCCGGATCCTGGCCCTGTACACCCTCTCGCTGTCGATCCTCTATCCCCTCGGAGCGACGATCCAGTCGGCGATCGCCACGGTGTGGGGTGTGAGGGCGGTGACGCTCGGAGCCGCGGCGGTCATGGGCCTCGTTCTCCTGGCGGTGAGCATCTTCATGCCCGAATTCTGGACCGAGATCGGACTGCCCCCGTCGGAGCGGGTGAATTTACTGGCAGACTAGATGAATGCCTTTTGTCGCCGTGAACCCCGCTACCGAAGAAGTGATCGCCGAGTACCCGAGCCTCACGCCCCTCGAGGTTGATGCGGCGCTGGGCGCCGCCGACGCGGCGTACCACGTGTGGCGCGACGTCGCGGTCGAGGATCGGGCGATGCTGATGAACCGCGCCGCCGAACTCCTCGAGGGCGAGATTCCCGTCATTGCGGAGCTGATGACGAGCGAAATGGGCAAGACCTTCGGCGCCGCGAAGGGCGAGGCCGCCAAGTGCGCGATGACCATGCGCTACTACGCCGAGCACGCCGCCGCGATGCTCGAGAGCGAAGACATCACGACGAGCGGCTCGCGAAGCGGCGTTCGCCACGAGCCGATCGGCCCGATCTTTGCGATCATGCCGTGGAACTTTCCCTTGTGGCAGATCATCCGCTGCGCTGCTCCAATCATCATGGCGGGCAACGTCACCGTCTTGAAGCACGCGCCCAACGTGCCCGGATGCGCGTTGTACATCGAGAACCTCTTCACACGCGCCGGATTTGCGAACGGCGTCTTCACCAACTTGTTCGTCGAGGTGGACCAGATCGCCGGCATCATCGCCGACCGCAGGATCGCCGGCGTCACGCTCACCGGATCCGAGCAGGCCGGACGGTCCGTCGGCGCGCTCGCCGGCGCGCACCTCAAGAAGTGCGTGCTCGAACTCGGTGGCTCCGATCCGTTCATCGTCGCCTCGTCGGCGGACATGGAGAGGACGGTCGCCATGGCGGTGACGGCGCGGGTCCAGAACAACGGCCAAGCGTGCATCGCCTCGAAGCGCTTCATCGTTGTGCGTGAGCGTGCCGAGGAGTTCACCGAGAAGTTCGTCGCGGCGATGTCCGAGGTGCCCGTCGGCAATCCCATGGACCCCTCGACCGTGCTCGGCCCGCTCGTGAGCAAGTCACAACTCGATCTTCTCGCGGCGCAGGTCTCGTCATCGGTCGCCGAGGGCGCGGTGGCTCGAACCGGTGGAGCGGCCCTCGAGGGCGTTGGCTACTACTACCCGGCGACGGTGCTGACCAACGTGCCCGCCGACTCGCAGGCGGGCTGCGAGGAGCTCTTCGGCCCGGTCGCCGTCGTGAGCGTGGTCGAGGATCTCGACGAGGCGATTGGCCTCGCCAACGCCACGCCGTGGGGCCTGGGCGGTTCAATCTGGGCTACGGACGATGAAGAGATCGAGGCGGCGCTCTCGAGGCTGGAGGTGGGCATGGTCTTCGCCAACGCTGTCGTGGTCTCAATGCCCGAGCTGCCCTTTGGCGGGACCAAGAACAGCGGAATCGGCCGCGAGCTTTCTCTCAGCGGAGTTCGCGAGTTCACCAACGCCAAGTCCTTTTACGTCGCATGAGCGCTCAGTACTACTTCGACCACGCCGCTTCCGCGCCTCGCCGCGATGAAGTGGTGGCGGCGATGGAACCATGGATGCACGGCGTCGTGGGCAACCCTTCGGGAAGTCACCGCGCCGCCCGCGAGGCTCGCCGGGCAGTTGAAGAGGCTCGGGATCAGGTCGCCGAATTCGTCGGAGCCAAGCCCGGCGGCGTCATCTTCACCGCCGGCGGCACCGAATCGTGCCACCTGGCGATCGCGGGCGTCACCCACCACCACCGTCGCACCCACGAGAAGAGCGCGATTGTGATTTCGCGCATCGAGCACCACGCCGTGATCGACGCCGCCGAGATGATGGCGCGCGACTTCGAGAACGTCTCGGTGCGCTACGTCGACGTCGACCACGAGGGACTCCTCGATTTCGAATCGCTCCGCCAGGCGCTCGACACCGACGTGGCGATCGTGAGCGTCATGAGCGTCAACAACGAGACCGGGATCTGTCAGCCGCTTGATGGCGTGAGCGCCCTGGCGAACGCGGTGCCGAACGGAGTGCTGACCCACACCGACGCGGTCGCCGCGGCCCCTTGGCTCTACCTGCCGATGCTCACGGCGACGACCGACATGATCTCGCTCTGCGCTCACAAGATCGGTGGGCCGGTCAACAGTGGCGCCCTGATTCTTCGAAGCGACATCGCGCTCGACGCGATGGTGCCGGGTGGGGGCCAGGAGCGCGGCCACCGTGGCGGCACCGTCGATGTCGCGGCGTGCGTGGGGCTCGCCGAGGCGGTGCGGATCACCGCGGAGGAGCTCGCCGACGTGAACGATCGGGTCATCGACTTCCAACTTCAGCTGTGCGCCGCCCTGAGCTTCCTGCCCGGGTGCGAGATCACGGCCCCGGGGGCGGGCAAGGTGCCGGGCACCGTGCACGTCACCTTCGAGGGCATCGCCAGCGACGAACTGCTGTTCCTGCTGGATCAAGAGGGTGTCTGCGTGTCGGCGGCGTCGAGCTGCTCGAGCGGAGCCGGGGTTTCGAGCCACGTCCTCGCGGCCATGGGGATGTCGCTCGAGCGCGCGAGGGGATCGCTCCGACTCAGCATGGGTCCAGAGACCACCTCAGAGGAGGTCTCTGCCCTGATTGGCATTCTGTCGTCTGTCGTCTACCGCTTGACGACCGGGGCATAGAAGTCGCTTCGGGCTGGCAGACTGGTCCGATGAAAGTCCTTGTAGCGATGAGCGGTGGCGTTGACTCGTCGGTGGCGGCCGGACTGCTCATCGACGAGGGGCACGAGGTCGTCGGCGCCACCTTGAAACTGTGGGGCGGCGTCTCGGACTCGGGCTGCTGCTCGGTCGCTGACGTCGACGACGCTCGGCGCGTGGCGCAGATGCTCGGTATCGATCACCACGTATTCAACTACACCGAGGAGTTCGAACGCCACGTGGTGGAACCCTTCGTGCGCGCTCACGTCGCCGGACAGTCGCCGAATCCGTGTATCGAATGCAATCGCCACATCAAGTTCGATCTGCTGTTTGAACGTGCGCAGCGCCTTGGTTTTGATGCGGTGGCGACCGGTCATCACGCCCGGGTGCTTTCGCGTGACGGCGTCCACTACCTGGTGCGAGGCGCCGACGACCAGAAGGATCAGAGCTACGTCCTTGGCTATCTGCGCGAGGACCAGCTTGGCGTTCTCATGCTGCCCATCGGGAGCATGAACAAGAGCGAGGTGCGATCGCACGCCGAGCGCCTCGGGCTTCGAACGTGGGACAAGCCCGACAGCCAGGACGTTTGCTTCATCGAAGCGTCCAAGGGCCGCGAGGTCTTTCTACGTCAGCGCATTGCCTTGACGACGGCCAAGATCGTCGACCGCGCGACCGGCGAAGTCGTGGGCGAGACGGAGGCCGCCGAGCTCATGACCGTTGGTCAGCGCCGCGGGGTGCTTCCCGGTCGCGACGGTGAGAAGCGATACGTCGCGAAGGTCGATATCGGCGCGGGCCGCATCGAGGTGGGGCGACTCGATGACGTACTCATCACCGTCATCCGCCTCGACGCGTCCTCGCTGAGCTTCGCCCACGGGCCCCTGAAGGACGGCTCGGTGGTGCTGGCGCAGTGGAGCGCGCACGGCAAGGCGCAGCCGGCGACCGTTCGCTTCGAGGGCGACTGGTGGCTCGAGCTCCACGCGCCCGCGCGCCCGGTCGCCGCGGGCCAGTCCGTCGTCTTCTACCGGGCTGATGAGCCGGCGATCGTCGAGGGCGCGGCGATCGTTTCGCCGTGATGAGCAAGGAGTCCGAGCGCGCGGAGTTCCTGCGCGCGGAGATCTCGCGTCACAATGATGCCTACTTCGTCCACGATGCCCCGCTCATCCCCGACGCCGACTACGACGGCCTGATTCGAGAGCTGAGGGCACTCGAAGCGGAGCACCCCGAGCTGCGAAGCGAATCGTCGGTGACGACCAAGGTGGGGGCGCCCACGTCAACGGTGTTCAGCGAGGTCACGCACGCCGAACCCATGCTCAGCCTGGACAACGTTTTTGACGAAGAAGAGCTTCGCGCGTGGGGCGATCGAGTGGCGAAGGGCCTTGACGAGGACATCTCGAACCTGACGTTCGCCGTGGAGCCCAAGATCGACGGCCTGGCGCTCTCGATCACCTACGTCGAGGGCGTCCTGACCCAAGGCGCCACGAGAGGCGACGGGCGAGTCGGCGAGGACGTGACGGACAACGTGCGCACAATCCGCAATCTGCCAACGAGGCTGAAGGGAACGGCGCGCGGACGCGTGGAGATCCGCGGCGAGGTATTCATCGCCAAGCGCGACTTTGTCTCGCTGAACCAACGCCAACGCGACCTCGAAGGAAAGGAGTTCGCCAATCCGCGCAACGCCGCAGCGGGGAGTCTTCGCCAGAAGGACTCGGCCGTCAGCGCCGAGCGCCCTCTCTCGTTCCTCGCCTACCAGTTGGTCGATCTCGATCAGAGCATGTCATTCGTCAACTACATCGACACGATCCATCAGCTGTCCGAGTGGGGTTTCTTCACGGCGCCGGAGACCAGGCTGGTGCACGGCGGCGAGGCGATCGTCGCGACGAGCACGTGGTTCGAAGAGCATCGCCACGACCTGCAGTACGAGATCGACGGCGTCGTCATCAAGGTCGACGACCTCGCCCGGCGAGAGGTGCTCGGATTCACCAGCCGGGCTCCGCGCTGGGCGATTGCGAGAAAGTTCCCGCCCGAAGAGCGGACCACCCGGCTCCTCTCGATCGAGGTCTCCATCGGGCGCACCGGCCGAGCGACCCCCTACGCGGTGCTCGAGCCGGTGGTGGTGGCGGGCTCCACGGTCTCATTGGCGACACTGCACAATCAGGATCAGGTGACCCGCAAGGACGTGCGACCCGGCGACCTCGTGATCGTGCGCAAGGCCGGCGAGGTCATCCCCGAGGTCGTCGGCGCCGTCGATGAGCCGGGGCGAAAGCGGGGCGCCGCCTGGCATTTCCCGACGAAGTGTCCGGACTGCGGGGGTCGACTCGAACGCGCGGGCGAGGAGAGCGACACCTACTGCGTCAACCCCGCGTGTCCCGCGCAACTGCTCCAGCAGATCCTGCACTTCGCATCGCGCGCCGCTCTCGACATCGAGGGATTGGGCGAGCAGCGGGTCGCCCAGTTTCTCGGCGAAGGCCTAGTCGGCGACGTGGCCGACCTGTTCTCGCTGCGCGTCGAGGACCTGTCGTCACTCGAGGGATTCGGCGAGCTCTCGGCGAGTTCATTGGTCGAGGCAATAGACGGTTCCAAGACGGCGCCGCTCAGCCGCGTGCTGATCGGACTCGGCATCCGCCACGTCGGCCCGGTCGCCGCGCGCGCACTAAGTTCGGCGTTTCGCTCCTACGACGCCTTGGCCAAGGCTCCCCTCGAGGAGCTCGACGCGCTGGACGGCGTCGGTCCGGTGATTGCCGCGTCGGTGCATCGCTACTGTCGCGACCCGGAGAATGTCGAACGCATGGTTCGCCTGAAGGCCGCGGGACTCGCCCTCACCGAGCCCGAGGTCACCTCGCTCGCCGCGACGCTGGCGGGTCGGGCCGTCGTGGTCACCGGAGCCGTTGAAGGCTTCTCGCGCGACGAAGCTGAACAAGCGATCGTCGCTCGCGCGGGCACCTCGCCGGGGTCGGTCTCGAAAAGGACCTACTGCGTCGTCGTGGGCGAGGCGCCGGGGGCTTCGAAGGTCGCCAAGGCGCAGGAACTGGGGATTCCCATGGTGTCCGGAGCCGCATTCAGGGAGCTCCTGGAGACCGGGACGTGGTCAACCACCCCCTCCTAGCCAGTCCTTACTAGGGTTAGTAGCGCTAATGCTTCCTTCAACTTTTGCCTCCGGACACGACCTCGCGGGTCGTTATCGCATCATCGAGTTGCTGGGCGTCGGCCAGACCGCGGAGGTCTACAGCGCCGAGGACCTCTCACTGAGCCGAACGGTCGCGGTGAAGGTCCTCCTGCCCTCCCTGGCGGCTCACGAGGACGTCCGCCGGGCGTTTCGCGATCGCATCGTGCGTGCCGCCACCCTCAGCCATCCGCACCTCGCCCGGGTCTTTGACGGCGGCCAGGAGTCGGGTGCCATCTTCATGATCACCGAGTATCTTTCTGGCGGCTCGCTGGAAGATGTTCTGCGCGCCGGAAGAACGCTCGATATCGATGACGTGGCGCGCCTTGGCCGCGACGTCGCGGGCGCGCTCAGTTACGTTCACGCCAACGCCTTCGTCCATGGTGAGCTCTCGCCGAGCAAGCTGCTCTTCGACGCCGAGGGCCGGGTGCGCGTGAGCGACATCGCCCTCGCGGGTCTCGGAAATCCCTATCGTGAGCAACTGACTCTCGATGACACGCGCTACATGAGTCCCGAACAGGCGGTGGGCGAGAAAGCTGGACCGGAATCGGACGTCTACGCGCTGGCGCTCATCCTCTTTGAGGCGGCGACGGGCTCGTCCGCGTTTGACGGTACGACTCCCGAGGCGATGCTGCGCGCGCGGATCAACACGCCGCTCCCCGTGCGCATTGAACTCGGCACCCTTGACATGCTTCTCGCCCAGGCGGCAGTGTCGGATTCGCGGCTGCGCCTCACCGCGGAGCAGTTCTCGAGCCGGCTCAGTGCGGTCGTCAGTGACTCGGCTCCGCTCGTCGTGCGCACGCGTCAAGGCGACATGCCGCTCTTGGCGCAGTTCCCGCTTGCTGAGCCGCGGACGTCCATCGGCTTTCGACCGCCTTCGCCGGACCAGATCGTCGGAACGCGGTCCGTGCAGGCGACGACGCCGCAGTTCCCCAGGCCCCAGGCCCCGCGGCCCGGGACCGAGCCAGCCTCGGTTGCGCGTAGTTTCGCGTCGACGCGCCCATCGGCACCAAGAGGCTTTGACGCGCTTCCACCGTCGCGCCCGCCCCGAAAGCAACGCATCGCCTTCGTCGCCGCGGCGATCCTCATCGTTCTCGCCGGAGTCGGCGGCGGCACCGCGTGGAAGCTCGGCGTCTTCAGCCAGAAGCACACCGTTCCCCAACTCGTCGGCTCGACCCTTGCTCAGGCATCCGCGAAACTGAAGGGCGACGGGTTCGTGCTCACCGTGACGCAGGTCAATTCGACCACGGTGCCCAAGGGCCAGATCGTCTCCCAGTCGCCCGCGCAAGGGACGAGTGCGAAAACTGGACTCGCCATCACGGTCGACATGTCAAAGGGTCCCGCATCGGAGACGTTGCCCACGTCGTTGATCGGCGAAACCTGCGCCGCGGCCACCGCGAAGTTGAAGACGCTGCAGATCAGCGCGACGTGCGCGACGTCCATGGCGAGCACGCGCGTCGCATCGGGAGTCATCGCCGAGGTCCTCTTCGGCAAGACGGTCAATCCGTTGGCGGTGCCGGCGGGCTCGAGGTTGAGCCTCGTGATCAGCACCGGACCCGGACCCTCCTCGGGGACCACGACCACTACGACGCCGACCACGACCACGACCACGCCGCCGACCACGACCACGACGTCGACTTCAACGACAACCACAACCCTCGCGGGAGAGGGCCCGCGTGCGGTGCCCAACCTCGCCGGGATGAACCAGGCTCAGGTCTACGCCGCCATGCGCAAGGCGCAGCTCTACTTCTCCACGAAGGGACCGGGGGCGGGTACGACAGCGTGGAAGTCGGTCGTTTCAACGGTTCCGGCCGCGGGCACCATGGTGAAGTGGCACTCGACGGTGATCTTGAACGTCAGGGAATGAGCGCGGACTGCGACCTCTGTGAAGCGGCGATCATCAGCACGCGCTACTTCGAGGACGAAACCTGCTGGATAGCCGACTGCGAGATCTGCCTCGTGCCGATGGTGGTGTGGCGCGTTCACAGCCCCACGCCGCCCGAGGATGTGAAGCAGACGCTTCAAGAGAGTCTGGGCCGCGTGGCCGACCGAGTGCTCGGTGAGGGCAATTGGTCCCTCGACGATCACATGCGCAACATTCCCGATCACTATCACGCTCACGCGCGTCGGCCCTACTTCCGTCGTCGCGGCTAGGCCCTCGTAACTCTTCCAATCGTCGTTACAATCGAGGCACGACTTTCTTTCTTGGGGGGATCACCGTGGGCGCACTTGAGGGTCGTGTGGCCATTATCACCGGCGCGGGACGAGGCATTGGCCGGGAACACGCGCTGCTCTTCGCCGCTGAAGGAGCGAAGGTTGTCGTGAACGACCTGGGCGGGGCCCTCGACGGATCCGTGATGTCTGCCTCACCGGCCGAAGAGGTCGTCGCCGAGATTAAGGCCATGGGCGGCGACGCGGTGGCGAACCACGATGACGTGGCGCAGTGGGAAGGCGGCGCCCGCCTGGTTCAGAGTGCGCTCGACGCCTTCGGCGACCTGCACGTGCTCGTGAACAACGCAGGAATCCTGCGCGACCGCGTGCTCGTGAATCTGAGCGAAGATGACTGGGACTCGGTGATCCACGTGCACTTGAAGGGTCACTTCGTGCCCACCCGCCACGCCGCCAACCACTGGCGCGAGCAGGCCAAGGCTGGCAAGACCGTCAAGGCTTCGATTATCAACACGTCGTCAACATCAGGGCTCATTGGCAATGTCGGCCAATCGAACTACGGGGCGGCGAAGGCGGGCATCGCGGCATTCACCGTGATCATCGCCGAAGAGCTCGGGCGCTACGGCGTGCGGGCCAACGCCATTGCCCCGGCGGCGCGGACTCGAATGACCAAATCGACCCCGGGCCTTTCCGACCACGTCGTCAAGCCCGCCGACGCCGCGGTCTTCGACGTCTGGGATCCGGGGAACATCTCGCCACTCGTCGCGACCCTCGCCATGGAGGACTGCGAGTTCACCGGTCAGGTGTTCTTCGTGCAGGGCGGCACGGTCCGAAGGTTCCAGAACTGGACCATGACCGAGACCCTTGAGAAGAACGACCGCTGGGAGGTCGCCGAGCTCGCCCGGCAGCTGCCCACGCTGCTCACGTGAGCGAACCGCGTCCACGGGCGCATCTCGACCGCGAGGATGCCGAGGGTCTTCTCAACGCTCGAACCGACCCGGGCAGCGCTGCCTTTGGCACCATGGGTACCGAGGCGGGAAGCGACCTCAACTGGATCTTGCTCCTGCGAGCGAGGGTGCAGGCGAGGGCCGAGGGGTCGAGCCGGTACCAGTGGTGGGTGCTGTGGTCGCTGCTCGCGGGCCTGTTCGCGCTCAACTTCACGTTCACGGTCTTCATCGTCGCCCTGCCAACGGTGGCGACGCAGTTCCACACGAGCGTGACGGTGCTCACCTGGACGATGGTCGGGCCGCTTCTCGCGTACGGGCTCGCCGCCCCCATCCTCGGCAAGACCGGCGACATCTACGGGCACCGCCGGCTCTACCTGTTCGGTCTCGTGGGGGCGATGGTGTCGGCGATCCTGACCGCCTTGTCGCACAACGTGGACATGCTCCTCTTTGCCAGAACCCTCGACGGCGTGCAGGGCGCGGCGACCGGGACCGCGTCCGGCGCGCTGATCAACATGGTCTTCAGCCCCCAAGAACGCGTGAAGGCCATGGGGTGGTGGTCGCTGATCGGTGCGGGCGGTCCGGTCATTGGCGTCTCGCTGGGTTCGCCCATCATCGCGGCCTTCGGGTGGCGGGCGCTGTTCTGGTTCCAGCTGGCGCTCATCGCGCTGGCGCTGATCGTGGTCGTCATCCTCCTGCCGCGCCGGCGCGGCTTCGACGATGAGGAGGTCCAGAAGAAGGCCGAGGCCCGGCTCCAGTTCAAGAAGATGGACTGGATAGGAAGCTGGTCGCTCTCGTTCGCCGTGGGCACACTGATGCTCGGCCTTTCGATCGGGCCATCGGCCGGATGGAGCAGCTCCTTGACGATCGGCTGCTTCGCCGTCTCGGCCGCGATGACCGCCCTCTTCGTGCACCGGATCCGCCACGCCGAGAACCCCCTCATTCCGGCGCGCTACTTCGCCCGGCGCAACTTCGTCATGCCGATGATCCTTCGCGGGTCGGCGAACTTCGCCTACTTCGGGGCCTTCTTCCTCTTTCCCCTACTGATGGAGCAGGGATACGGCTATTCGATTCCCCGGGTCGGAGCCCTCGCGATAGCCCGCCCCATCACGTTCTCGCTCTGTTCGCCGATCGCCGGTTACGTCGCGATTCGAATCGGGGAGCGCGTGAGCGCCTTCGCGGGGGCGGCCTTTCTCACGACCTCGCTCGCGTTCTTCGCGATGCTCCATCCGAGCTCGGGTGCGTGGTTCATCGCCATCGCGCTGGGTCTTTCGGGGCTCGGCATGGGCACCGCAATGCCGTCGACGAGTTCCGTGATGGCCAACGAGGTTCTCACCAGCGAGTTCGGCGTCATGTCCGCCGCGCAGATGCTCGCTACCCAGGTGGGCGAGGTCGCCGGGATTCAGATACTGGAGACCGTGCAGCAGGCGCTCGTTCGACGCCACGGTCTCGTGAACGCGAAACCGGGACCCGCACTGCTCGAGACCTTCCAACTGCCGTTCTTGATCGGGGCCTGCGTCGGGGCCGTGGGAGTGATCGCGGCGTTCTTCATCCGATCGGTCCCTCGCGAACGCGCGCAACGCTCGCGCTAGTTCTGCCGGTAGTCTTGAACCCTATGACTACTGAGATTATGCCCGGTTGCGAGTCGTATTCCGCCGACAATGGCCCGCTGGGCGTGCTGGTCTTGCACGGGTTCACCGGCAATCCCGCTTCCATGCGTTCGCTCGCCGAGCGAATCGCCGGAGCCGGCTACAGCGTGGAGCTTCCGCGCCTGCCGGGGCACGGCACGACCATCGAGGACATGATGACCACGACCTGGACCGACTGGTCGGGCGCGGCCGAGGCCGCCTACGACGACCTTCGCTCGCGCTGTGCATCGGTCGCCGTCGTCGGACTCTCGATGGGCGGTGGGCTCACAGCCCATGTCGCCGAGGTTCGACCTGACGTCGCCTGCTGCGTGTTCATCAATCCCCTGGTGAAGCCCCCCGTTCAAGAGATGGTCGACGGTCTGATTGCGCTCCTCGAAGCCGGCCTCGAGACCATCGATTCGATTGGTTCGGACATCAAGAAGGAGGGTTCGGTGGAGGCCTCCTACGACGCGACCCCGCTCGCCTGCGCGCAGAGCCTTTTCGAGGCCGTGAAGGGCGTCAACGCCGGCCTGTCGAAGATCAAGACGCCGTCGCTGCTGCTCTCGAGTCGCGACGACCACGTCGTCACGTCCGACAACGGCGATGACATCGTCGCGAAGGTCGCTGGTCCGGTGGAAAGAATCTGGCTCGAGGAGTCGTACCACGTCGCCACGATGGACAACGACCAGGAACTCGTCGAGTCGGCCACCGTGTCCTTTCTCGATTCCGTCTTGAAATCATGACGTCGCCCCTACGTCGAGAAGACGTGGCCAAGGTCGCTAAACTTGCCCGCCTGTCCCTGACCGACGAGGAGCTCGACCTGTTCACCACTCAGCTCGGCCAGATCCTCGAGCACGCGAACGACATGAGCACGCTCAATCTGGATGACGTCATCGCGACCGCCCACCCGTTCGGTCTGATCAACGTCGTGCGCGACGATGTCGTGCGTCCTAGCCTCGATCGCGACGTGGTGCTCGCCATGGCCCCGGACACCGAAGAGGGACGTTTTGCCGTTCCCCGGATCATGGGAGAAGCCCCGTGAAGACCGCCCAAGACATCGCGCGCGAAGTTCAGAGTGGCGAGTCGTCGGCGACCGCTGAGCTCGACAACTCGCTGGGCGCGATCCGCGCGCGCAACGAAGAGCTCAACGTCTTTCTCTACGTCGACGAGGAAGGCGCGCGCGCGACTGCGGCGTCAATCGACGAGCGCGTCGCGCGCGGGGAAGTCGTGGGGCCCCTCGCGGGTGTGCCCATCGCCATCAAGGACAACATGTGCCAGACCGGCATTCCGACGACGTGCTCGTCGAAGATCCTCGAAGGCTGGCGGCCCCCGTACAACGCGACGGTCATCGACCGCCTGATTGCGGCCGGCGCGGTGCCGGTGGGAAAGACGAACCTCGACGAGTTCGCCATGGGCTCGTCCACCGAGCACTCATCGTTCGGGCCCACGGCGAACCCGTGGGCACTCGACCGCGTTCCCGGCGGCAGCTCGGGCGGATCCGCGGCCGCGGTGGCCGCTTTCCACTCGCCGCTGGCGATCGGCACGGATACCGGAGGGAGCATCCGCCAGCCGGCCTCGCTCTGCGGCGTCGTCGGGCTCAAACCCACCTACGGCCGGGTCAGTCGCTACGGCATCGTCGCGTTCGCGAGTTCGCTCGATCAGATTGGGCCTTTCGCCCGCGATGCCCGCGACGCCTCGCTGCTGCTGCACGCCGTTTCCGGCCGCGACGAGCGGGACGCCACTTCGGCTCCGATCCCCGTGCCCGACGAGCTGCTCGCGCTCCCCGACGGCGACGACGAAGCGGCCTCGTACCTGCGTGGCCGGCGCATCGCCCTGCCGCGCGAGTATTTCGTCGAGGGCATGGAGCCGGGCGTGGCGGCGCGGGTCCGGGAGGCCCTGGCGGCCATGGAAGCCGCGGGCGCCAGGGTCGAGGAAGTGTCACTGCCCCACACGGAATACGGCCTCGCCACTTACTACATCATCGCCCCGGCCGAATGCAGCTCCAACCTGGCCCGCTATGACGGCGTCAAGTACGGCTTTGCCGACCGCAGCTCCGGCGAGTTCATCGCCGACTACCTGCGCACCCGCGGCGAAGGCTTCGGCCCAGAAGTCAAGCGGCGGATCATGCTCGGCACGTACGCGCTTTCGGCGGGCTACTACGACGCCTACTACCTCAAGGCCCAGAAGGTGCGAACTCTCATCAAGGAGGATTTCGACGCCGTCTGGGCAGCCGGTTTCGATGCGATCTGCGCGCCGACGAGCCCGACCGTCGCATTCCCCTTCGGCGCGAGGGTCGAAGATCCGGTCGCGATGTACCTCTCGGACGCATGCACCCTGCCCGTAAACATGGCCGGCCTGCCCGGGGTTTCGATCCCGGCCGGCCTGTCGGACGGCTTGCCCGTCGGCCTCCAGATCGTCGGAGCGCCGTGGGGCGAGCTGTCGATGCTACGTCTGGCCCGTGCGTACGAAGCGATCACGGCCAGAGC
>PMLJ01000049.1 GCA_003158855.1 Acidimicrobiaceae bacterium | reverse complement strand
ACATATGGCTGGCCCGTCTGATCGACCATCGGGTCGACTGACAGGAACTGGTCAGTCGTCGGATCGTAGTAGCGGTTGATTCTGCGATCTCGTGGAATTGTGTCAAAGCAGGCGAGTGAAAACTATCTTGATCAGGTTCTTCGACAACCACAACCTTCGAAGCTAGAGGATATTTGGAAATCATGCGTCTCACGTATGATCGCGACTTTTGGTCTTGGCAACGACGCCCGCTTGCCCTTCAGGTCGCGTTGAGATCCAGAAGCGTCGCAGTCCCGTGTTTCGGCGACGAGAGCACAGCGGTGACTGGCACTGACGCTAGCTACCGAGCTACTGCGGGCCCTCGGCGACGCCCTTCAATACCGCGACGGCCTCGCGAAGGGGTGGCAGCCGTTCGCCGATCACGGCCTCGACGACCGCAAAGTCGGTGTCGTGATAGTGGTGCACGAGGATGTCGCGCATGCGCGCTATCTGATTCCACGCGATGTCGGGTGCGGTGGCGAGGAGTTCGGGATCGAGGTGCTTGACCGCCTCACCAATCTCCATGAGACGCGCGCGGCACGCGTCGTAGACGAGACCGTCGTGCAGGTCGCCGCGAGCGACGTAGTCATTGATCGCGTCGATGGCACTTTCGATGTCGCTCAACCACTCGAGGTCGCGTCGAGTCACAGACTGACGGCCTCGGCGACGATCTCGTCCTTGACCGAGGAACGCAGCCCCCGCGGCGTGCAGACGTCGACCTTGACGCCGAGCTCCTCTTCGAGCTCGCAGCCCAGCGCCAGGATGTCGAGCGGGTGCGCGCGCTCGTCGAAATCGACGAGGAAGTCCACGTCGCTGTCGGGGGTCTCCTCACCGCGAACGACACTGCCGAAGAGACGGACGTTGCGCGCGTGGTAGCGCGCGGAGATGGCGAGTACCGCGTCTCGGTGCGCGAGCACCAGTCGCCCGAGCGGCGAAGTGGCGGTGAAGGACCGTTCCATGCACTTCACTCTACTAACCGACTGTTGCACGAGGGCTACTCAGAAGACTTATGAAGTCGCAGACTGGAGGGAACCTTGACGACCCGAGTGTTCGCCACCATCCGGTCGATGACCACCTTGCGGGCGTCAGAGAACGCCGCGTCGGACTTCTTCTTCGCCTTGCCGGGGGTTGCCTTCATCAGTCTTCCTAGCTCCTCATATTATGGGCCGTGAGAATCCCACCGGGATGAAGGACCTACTGGTCACCGTCACACCCCTGATCCACGAACCGACTGCTCGGCCGGGTGGCAGCGCGCGTGGACCTCGTGGAGCTTCGCCATCGAGACCCGGGTGTAGCCCATGGTCGTCTCCAGCTTCTGGTGGCCGAGCATCTCGGCGATGTAGCGCACGTCCGCCCCGGCGTCGAGCATCAACGTCGCGGTGGTGTGGCGAAAGAGGTGGCAGCTCCCGCGCTTGGTGGCGCCCGCGCGCACGTAGGCGCTCACCATGCGCGACAGCACGTCGGGCGCGAGGGAGCCGCCGTAGGCGCTGAGGAACAGGGTCGCCTCTCGCGGACGACGTTCGAGGGTGGGACGCACCTCGTCGAGGTAGCGCGTGATCCAGTGCAGCGCGCGAGCGCCGATGGGCACGAACCGGTCGCGCGCGCCCTTGCCCTGGCGCACGAAGAGCGAACCGCGCGTGAAGTCGACGTCGGCCACGTGCAGGCTGATCAGCTCGGCGCGCCTAATGGCCGTCGAGTAGAACACCTCGAGGATGGCCCGGTCGCGCACGCCCAGTGCCGTCGCGGTGTCCGGTCCCGCCAGCACCGACTCGACTTCTTCGACGCTGAGCACCGCCTCGGGGATGCGGTGCTCGGTCTTGGGCAGTACCAGCGACGCGGCCGGGTCGAAGGGAATGGCGCCCTCGCTCGCGAGCCAGGCGAAGAGGCCCTTTACCGGCACGAGGCGCTGGGCCTGGGTGCGAAACGACAGCGGCGCGCCGTCGCGCTTCTTGTGATGGAAGAGGTGGCGCTGGTAGGAGTCGAGCAGGGCCGGGGTCACCTCGCGCGGACCCGCCACGTCGCGCTCGGTGAGGAACGCCACGAGCCCCGCCAGGTAGTAGCGCCGCGCCCGCACGGTGGTGCCCGAGTAGCCGTGGGCCGCCAGCCACACCAGGTAGTCCGCGACGGCCTCGTCGAGCGCGCTCACGACGGGGCTCCGCTCGCGGCCTGCCCGTACGACGCGCTCTGGGTCTGCGCGCCCGTCGCGACGTTGCTCGAACTCACGAACCCGACGAACCGGTCGTTCTCCCCTGATGACGACAGTGATGGAGTTCGCACCCCGGTGGCGCGAACTGCACGAACCCCGCTCCTCGATGGGACCGTGGGTGACGTCGGGGAACCCTGTCTCGACGTTGCGAACTCCGGCACCAGCCGGTAGGTGCGGCACCGTCCGCGCCCTCCGCCGGCGACGACCAGGTACTCGAGGGCGACGAGCCGGTCGGTGGCGACGCGCACCTGGGTGTCGGACCAGCCGAGCAGCTCGCGCAGCTCGCGCCTCGTCACCTCCACCTCGGTGGGCGCGCGGTCGTCGGTGGCGGCGAGCTCGACGCAGTGCTCGCGCACGACCTCGAGCAGGCGTGACGTCTGGGGAGCGAGGCTCTCGTTGGAGCGAACGAGCACCTGGCGTGCGAGCGCGAGGCCGAATTCCACGTCCTCACCGGTCGCCTCGAGGTAGGTGATCGTCTCGCCGGCGACCTGGGCGGTACGGCGATCGCGCTGGTACTGGTGCAGCAGCGTGATCGCCGCGATGATCGACAGCAGCTTCGCGTGGTCGCGGCGGTGCCGGGTCGCCGAACTCGGGAAGTTGGCGTCGAACGCTGGGATCACGACCGGTATCGGCATAAGGAGCCGCTGCACGTTCGCGTGGCGACGACGAAGCTCCTCGAGGTCGCTGCGGGCCCGCAGTCCGTCGACCGACGCGCCGCGGCGCTGGGCGTCGAGGATGGCCGCTGTCTGCGAGTGCTCCTCGTTCACCCCGAGCACCACCAGGCGGTTCTCAAGTTCGGGGTCGATCGAGGTCGCCGTCGTCGTCATGAGCAGCGCCGGCGGGCCGTTCGTCTCGTAGCTCGTGGTAGTGAGGCGTCCCGAGGTGCGGTCCTTGCCGGTCGAGGCGATGGCGAGGCGTCCCTCGCTGAGCAGGAGCTTCAAAGCGTAGGAGGCGCGGCTCGAGCCGTGCTCCTCGGCGACCGACAGCACCTTGTGGCGCAGACCGCTGCCCCCGAGGTAGTAGAGGGCCTGGGAGGTAATCGCCGACAGCGACAGCAGGTCCTCGGTGGGCACGAGCGAGCAGACCGCGTCGAGGATCGTCGACTTGCCACCGGCCGACGACGACTGGACCAGCACGCCGAGCGGCCGCTCGCACTTGCGCGAGATCGTCGCCAGGTAGCAGACCAGCAGATTCGTCGCCTCGCCGACTACTCCGGTGCGCGCGAGATCGACCGCGAGACGTTCCAGCAACTGCGGACCTTCCAGCCAGGCGAGGGCCGCTCGCCGGTCGTCCTCGGTCATCTGCGCCGGCTCGGAGGAGGTCCGCACGTCGTCGCGGCTGCGCTCCGCGCAGTTGAGGACCTCGGCCATCTCGCCAGTCAGCCCGTCGCGGTCGGTGACCAGTTCGCTCGCCGCCGCGTCGAGGAAGCTGGCGCGCTGGCGCGCCAGGTAGAGGTCGAGCGTGTCGAGGTGGAAACGACCGCTCATCGTGTCGCTCACCGAGAGCGCGACGCCGAGCCGGTCGCCGTCGACGTTGGCCCGGGCCCTCGCCCCGCGGATCCGCCACGAGCGAGTGGCGAACGCGACGAACACCTCGTCGCGACCGGGCGTCGAGGTCGTGGTCGCGCCGGCGGGCACCTCGCCACCGTCGGTGTCGTCGTCCCCCAGTACGGACGCCGCGTCGAGCAGTGCCGCCAGCACGCGGGCGGGCCCGTCCGACGACGTGATGGTGCGCGCCACGTCGCACTCCTCGCCGGCGAGCGCGACGGTCGTTCCCCATTGGCGCAGCTTGTCGGCCAGCGTGACAGCGTCGCGCCCGAGCAGGATGATGTCGTCGTAGCGCGCACCGAGGTCCCGGAGGTCCTTCGCGGAGTAGCCCCGGGGGCGGCCCGGCGCGACGACCGTCAACGGCGACACAGCGCTACCCGCACTCAATGCTTCGTCGTCATTCGCTCGCGAAGTGTCCATGGCGCCGAGCACCGCCAGGGCGTCCAGCATCGACGAGGTCAGAATCGCGCGCGAACGAGGCGCAGCCGGACGACGCTCCGCGTCGTCGGTCACGCCGCCGCGTCGGACTTCGAACATCGATCCCGCCAGTCCACTCGCCCACACGTCCTCGCGGCCCCGCTCGAGCCGGTGTCCGTAGAGGGCGACGACACCCTTCTCGTTCACGATCGGCACGACGACGCAACCGCGGAAGGCCTCGTGGCCGGTGTCGCGCAGAACGCCGAACTCGCTCAATCGAGTGCGCATCGCGAGACCCGCCTTCCAGCGTCGGCCAGGGATGCGAAGCCCGAGCGACCGGTCTGAGAGTCCCAGGCGCAGCGACGTGGCGAGCGACAGCGAGACTCCCAATGCCTTCAAGACCACATCACGCTCGGGCGCGTTCAGTAGGCAGTCGTGCCAGTGATCAATGACCGCCTCGAGTAGTTCCGCGTCGAAGGAAGCGACGGCGAGCGACTCGAATCTCCGGTCGAAGAATGAGACATCGGAGGCCATGAAACTCCTTTAGTCATAAGTATATTATTCACTATACATCATTTCATGACTCGCGCAAGAAGTAATCTTGGGTGGTGGGGTTTCCAGAGCATCTAGCCGAACTGCGTCGGTCCCGAGGACTCACCCAGGCGGCTCTCGCGGAACGAATCGGCGTTCGCCCGAACCAATTGAGCCTCTACGAATCGGGAAGAAGCGAGCCGTCGCTCGGGGTACTTCGCCAGCTCGCGATTGCCCTCTCGGTCAGTTGTGACGACCTGGTCTTTGGCGGTAAGGATCGCTTGGCCAGTACCCCGGGACTGCAACTGGCCTTTGAGGCGACCGTCTTGCTCGACGCCGAGGAGCAGAAGGCGGTGCGAATGCTGCTCGACGCGTTTCTCGCCGCCCACCAGCACCGTCGGGGTGGCGAGGGACCTCGCTCGCGCAAGCGCCCTTCGCGCTGATTATCGGGAGTTTTCGATCGACTTACGTAAAATCGCGAACCTTCTGATATCTCGATGACATCACAAACGCATTTGATCATTGCGAGAATTGGAGAGATGGCCCTTGCGCAAGTCATCGAAGTCCACGAACCTAGCGAACGGGCGCCCGTACAACCAGTGCAATCCGTGAAGGCAAGTTAGACGCGCTCCCGCTTTCTTTACGTCTCTTGACATCAGAACGAAGCGCGGGCTCCAATAGCAATTCGCTTCTTCTTCACAGTCGTAATCAAGCCATAAGACATTAGGCAAACTAGAAACACGGCCAGCAGCATGCAGAGAAAAGTAGCCATGAACTGGAGAGGCTGCGCTGAGAAACTCTCATAGACGAACTCATCAACAGTTACTTGTCATCGCACACGCCGTCAATTCTGAACGTCAATCGACATCGACGCGCCACACCTGGACAGAACGGCCATGAGATCATTCGAGATTTCAATCCCGGCTTCATTAATGATGTAGACATCAATAGTGACCCTGCATTCGGAGGAAATTGCTCGTAGTTGCGCGACCCTTTCGTCATTGAGCAGCTCTATGAGGGCAGAGAAATGATCTTCGAGAGAACGCAGATCATCAATGTCAACCTTGAATAGCCACATGTTGAATTCTGAGATCCTCTCAGAAGCAAGACCATTGACGTGCGGGGGCACTCTCTCGCCCTTGAAATATTCTTTGGTCGGCGAGAGACCAAGTCCTTCGGAGACGTAGCCCAATTCACGTGTACGACTAAACACTGAGAGCGTGACTCTACACTCGGTAACTTTTGTGTAATCATTCATCACTCAAGTCCTTCATCTAAGAATGGCGGAATATCGAGAGGGAATCCCTCGGTCAAGTCCCCATTCCGGATTCTAAATCCAATCGGCTGAAGTTCACTATCCGGCTTCAAGACTTTTGGACCGACATACAGGTCACCGGTATTCTTGTTGGTGTAAATGTCGTATTTGCTTGCATTGTCGCCAAGAATGTCCTTCTTGATCTCCTCCGCGTTCAATTTATTCTGTTTGAGGTAAGAATCCTTCAATTTGTTGAAGTTCCCCTCCCTCGCAGTAATACTGGCTTCCACGAACGTGAGATGCAGATTCGGTGTCACCGTAGGCACTGAACAATAATTCGGTTCCGACGAAGGAGAGCCTTGCGAACTCATGTAGTAGGTCGCTGGGTTACCCGGACATTCGTTCAAGATCTGTCCCAAGCCATTCTCGCAAGGGTCCATTCCCGTTGGGTCCTGTCCATTCAGCGGATTGTCATTCGTGAATATATACAGCTGGTCCGTCGAAGCAACGTCAGGGTCGACGCTCAGGAACTGATCGGTCGTTGGATCGTAGTAGCGGTTGATTCTGCGATCTCACGAAGGGACGTACACGCAGGAACGCCAAACCCAACTTGACCAGGATATTTCTTGGCAACATTGGAATTCATTGCTGGCGAAGGGGATCGAGCGCGGAGTGAACTCCGACTCCCCAATTTGATACCGCCAATTTCCTGAGGCTCTTGGTTTGGTCTGACTACTTGAAAGGGCGATTTTCTTTCGTTCGATTCTCAAGATCTTTTCTTATCGACGATCTCACTTTGAAACTGCACACAAGGGCAACAACTGCGGCGCACAGCCCCGTTACAACGCCCACGGCAATCGGTGGTGAACCGGTAGATATTCCTACGATGGCGAAAACCAGCCCAATAACCAACACCACCAAAAACAATTTAAAACTGAAACGCAACGCTCGATTCCTAATGAGAGCGTGGCGCTTCCGACTAGCACTCTTTGAAGTACTCATATGCACCGTATCCTATTGCAGCAGCACCAGCGACCACGAGAACCACGCCGCCAGTCGCGATTCCTGCCGCAGCAACTCCAGTTGTAACTCCCGAACCCGCAATGAGAAATCCACCAGCCCCCATTGCGCCTGCGCCAGTCGTCACTCCGGCCGCACCTAGTGATGGGCTTGTCGGCCAGAAAGAGCCAGCTATACATGAGGTCACTTTCGCCACCTTTACTGCCGATTTCACGACAGCATCTACAGCCGGTTTGGCAACCTGGACGACCGGTTTCACTACCTTTTTGACGACTTTGACTACGGCGCTCGCCTCCGCCGAACCTCGGCAAGGACTGTTCTTCTTACTACTCACATGTCCGAACAGACAGAAGAGTCCAAGTGGATCTGTTGAGTTCAGAGGATCGTCGTCAGTGAACACGAACGGCTGGTTCGTCGTAGCGACCTGTGGGTCGATACTCAGGAACTGATCGGTCGTCGGATCGTAGTAGCGGTTAATGAGGTAGATAAGTCCGGTTGGGTCGGTATACGAGCCCTGGAATCCGAACGGCGTGACCTTTGAACCCGAACTCAACGTCTGATTCCCGTAGACGGAGTAGATCGCCATCTCTTGGACTGCGCCACGCGAGCCGGTGTTCCCGCTGTATACGCCCTGCACCCCGGTCTGGTTGCTCACCAGGTACGAGACTGAGGCGGCGTTCGATGACGTCGTTATCTGCTCGACCGGTGCGGTCCCGCCGAAGACCAGGTCTCCGTACAGGTAGCTGGTGTTAGTCGTGCCTGACGAGGTCGTTGTCGCGTCGTTGATGTTGAGCGGGATGCTCCCGCCCGACACGCTGTCCCACGTGGACGCCGTCGTTGACGTCGCAGTCGTCGCCGACATCCGCAGACCGTTCCCGTTGTACTGGTAGCTCGTGCCGCCGGTAGGCAGGTTCCCGCACGTCGTCGCGGTCGGCGTTGACGAGGATCCAGTGCTGCACAACTGGCCGTAGGCGTTCCAGTTGTAGTTCGTCGCCGTACTCGCCGTGCCGCTTGTGTACGGCGTCGAGCTCGAACGCTGACCGTTAGTGGTGAACACGTACTTGGTGCCCGTAGTCGGCGTCGTCCCGCAGGCGACCACCGTGGATGCGGTGTTGCACAGCTCGTCGCCGCCGTTGTAGGTCGAGGCGACAGTCGCTCCCGAGGGGGCCGCGTCGCCCGTGATCTCGCCGTTGAGCGCCAGTGTGTAGTTGTCGTTACTCGTCGACGTGGCGAGGTTCGCCGCCTGGGTGATCTGCTTGTTCGCGTTGTAGTTCTGCGATCCCGACGTCGCGCCGTTGATCGAGCTCACGGAGACCTGTTCGTCCACGTTGTAGCTCCACGTGTCGCTGATCGGCGTGCCCGACGTCACCGTCGAGGACGCCGCGAGCGAGCTCACGTTCCCGGCGCCGTCGATCCCGTAGGACGCGGTCACGCCCGTCACCGACGGGTACGTGACGGTCGTGGCGGAATTGGGCGACCAGCTGTCACCGTAGGAGTAGCCCACCGTGTTGCCGAGCCAGTCGGTGGTACTCGAGAGGCGCCCGAGCGGATCGTAGGACTTGGTCACGATCGTATTCGTCGACGAGGCGGGCGACCCGCAATTCGTCGTCGTGCTCACCGGATACCCGACGCAGGCCACCTGGCCGGCGTCGTTGTACGAGTACGTCACCGTCTTGGCGTTCCCGTCGGTCGTGCTCATCAGTTGACCGGCGGCGTAGCCGTAGGTCGTGGTCTGGCTCCAGAGCGTCGGCGTCGCCGGGTTTCCGGTGTTGTCGCTCATTGTCGTGAGCTCATTCGCGTTGTTGTAGCCGTACAGGGTGACCCCGGCCGTACTGGGGCCCTGTCCGCAGGCGTATGGCACGATCGTGGGCGCCTTGTTGCAGACCCGTTCGTTCGCGTCGTAGTTGGTCGTGACGCCGGTGCCGTCCGGGTTCACGGTGGTGACCACGTTGCCGTCGGCGTTGTACAGGTGCTTCGTGACGGCACCCATCGCGTTGACGGTGCGGGTCACGAGCGTCGGGTACGACGAGTTCTCGTAGTAGTTCGCCGTGGCGTTACCGTTCGGATCAGTGATCGAGGTCTCGTTGCCGAGCGCGTCGTACATCGTCGCGGTGTCCCCGCTCGGCGGCGAGGTGCACTGGGTGGAACCCAGGGTCGGCGCCACGTCACCCGTAGCGCACGCGTTGCCGTAGTCGTCGTAGGCACTGAACTGGATCTCGGAACTTCCGGGATCCTGGACCTCGGTCGCGGAGTTCGGGTACGCCAGGTCGTTGTAGTAGTACGACGTCGTGTTCCCTCTCCCGTCGCTCACCGACGAGATGGCAGTGCTACCGGGCACGTAGGCCGTGATGGTCGAGCCGGCTTGGGAGCTGGCGTTGCAGGTGGCGCCGAAGCTGCCCGAACCCTGGAGCTGATAGCACGACCGGTTGTCGCCGTCGTAGAGCGTCGTCGTGTAGACCCACATGGTGGAGACACCGCGGTTGCCGCTGCTGGTCACGTTGCCTGCGGCGTCGTAGGTGTAGAGCGTCGTGATCCCGTCGGGCTGGTAAAGCGTCGCCGGCAGCGACGTGCCGGCGACGTAGGACGTCGACGTGGCGTACGGGTTCGACGACGACTGCGCTCCCGCTTGTCCGGCGGGTGGAATCGACCAGAGCACTCTACCCATCGCGTCGTACGACGCGGTCGTCGTCTGGGGGTCGGCGCTCGTGCCGGTGTCACCCGCATCGACGGTCGAGGAAACGATGTCACCCTGTACGTCGTACGAATACGTGGTCGAGCCCACGGGGGCGCTGACCGCTCCGGTGTCGTAGGTGGTCGCGGTGCTCGAGCAACTTGGTGGCGTCGTCGCCGTCGTCCAATGCAACGCGGCACCGAGGATCGGCGAGACCTGGTAACAAAGCAGCGAGTAGTGGCTGTAGTAGCCGTAGTAGGTCGTGTTGCCGAGCGGGTCGGTGGCCGTGACCACCTGGCCGAAGCCGTTGTACGAGTACGTCGACGCGCCCGCGGGCGGGCTCGACGACGAGTTGGACGACGGCCCCGGGAAGCTCCACGTGAGCTCGGGCAGGTTGAGCGACGTCGTCTCGTTGTACGCCGACGTCGCGACGTCGCCGAGCGCGTTGGTGGTCGAGACGATGTTGCCCGCGGGATCCGTGACGATGGTGGCGCTGCGCGCCACCGGGTTCGAACCCGCGAGGGTGTTCGGGTACGTGATGACTTCGGAGGTGTTGGCGACGCCGTTGCCGAGGACCCACTTGTAGAGCCAGGTCTCGCTCTCGCTCGCGTTGGTCTGCGAGCCGAGTTGCGTGGAGGTCTCGAGCCCGTTGCTGTACTGGTCGATCTCGCGCGGAATGTCGGCCGTGACCGTCGACGGCAGCGTGGTCGCGCAGCCCGCGGTGGAACTCGGGCACTCACCGGGGTACGTGATGGTCGTCGTCTGTGACGCGCCAGCGCCCGCGCACAGGCCCGTCGCGCAGGGCTGCGCGTAGGAGTAGGTGGTCGTCGCTCCGGTGCCGTCGACGAGCGACGAGACCATGCCCGGATCCGCCGACGTAGCGTAGTTGATGGTCGTCGTGTGCGCCACGGTGGACGCCGAGGCGTTGTAGTCGGGATCATCGATCTGGACAAGGTCGCTGCTGTAGGGGCTCGCCGCCGAGGAGTAGACGTAGTTCCACGTAGCGGTCGCCGACCCGACGGGGCTTGGCTCGGCGATGCTCGTCAGGTTGTTCCATGCCGATGTCGTGGAACTGTAGGTCAGGACGTAGGAGTTGCCGGAGGGGTCGATGACCTGGCCGACCTGGGCGAGGTTGGTGAGTATTTCGACGATGTCGCGGCCGTCGTTGGTGTAGATGATGGTGCAGCCGGAGCTCGCGGTCGTGGGACACGCGTTGGCGAGCGTGACTCCCCCCACCGACGTGGTCCCAGCCGTCGCGCTGTAGAAGATCAGGCCCAGGGCGGGCGTACCCGACGACGCCGTCGCAGTGGTGGTTTCCTCCAACTGTCCGGTCCATCCGTAGTCCTGGATCGCCTGCCCGCCGCTCCGCTGGTAGGTGAAGCCCGTGCTCCCTATCTCGCTGAGCTGGCCCTGGACGCTGTCGAGCGCGCAGAAGTTTTCGGAGGAACCGCTCACCGTGTACTTGGCGGTGAAGGGGTAGTCGCCCGGATACTGATTGCCCGACGGGTCGCCCGATGACTGGCACGACGTCGAGGTGCCGTTGTCGGCCGACTGCGTGAAGGTGACTTCGGCGCCGCTCCCCTGGTTCACGGTCACTGACGGCATGCCCGACAACGGATCGGAGCCCGTCGTCACTGAGGAACTGAAGTTCGAGTTCCAGCCCTCGCCGAAGGGCCCTCCGCTCATGCCGTTTGTCAGTTGCGACTGGGCGAGTTGCGCGTCGTAGCCGAGCGAGAGGGTGAGGTCCCCGCCGATCGCCGGGGCATCGAAGAGCGTGTTCGACGTGGAGAAGCCTCCGGTCATGTTGTTGACGTCGGTGCCCGAGTCGAGCGTGTCCGACGGCGGTGCGGAACCCGTGATGTTCGCGGCCTGGCACGTGTAGCAGAGTACCGAGGGGTTCGTGCCACCGAAGAGGGCCCCGCGGGTGTAGGGGGCGACCGGCGAACCGGTCACGTTGGCGCGCAGACCGCCGTGCCACACCGGCACGCCCGACGTCGAGACGAGGGCCAGATCGCCGTCGTTCTGCACCGTAAGGTACGACGGCCCCGGCGTCTTGGCAGAACCACTGACGCGAGCCGCGACCCGTGGGGTGGTGAGCCTGATGGCTCCGTCGGACTCGCGGGTGACGACGCTGTCAAGGCCCGTGGCGGCGCTGCTCGTCCAGACCGCACGGCCGCGCTTCAGGATCTCGATGCGTCCCCCGGACACCAACCGCGCCACGTAGACGCCCGACGTTGACGTGAGCCTTCCTCCGACGCCCAAGGAGTGACCCACGTAGAGTCGACTCGGCGAAGGCTTGGCGCTCGCCGTGGCTGCGCCCGCGATGGTCGCGGGCACGATCGCGGCGATGACGATCGTGACCGCGAGCGGCACCACGGTCCGACGCACGCAGGTCGCGAGTCGGGCGGCGACGGCCGCGACTCGCCTCGCGGTGAACCCGAATACTGGTGTCCTCATCGCGCCACGACCCTCTGGGCTCGCACTTGCGCGATCACGGGGCCGCCGCTCGTCGCGACGCCGTTGACCGTCGACACCGTCACGGGACTCTTGCCCTTCTCGCCAACGAACACGCAGTTGGTGCCGGTCGGGCAGCTGATCGCGCTGATCGCGGTCACCGATGCCCCGAGCGATTGGTTCGCGGTCCACGTGCTGCCGCTGCTGCTCACGAAGACCGGGGCGGCCGTCCCCTTGAACGCCGATCCCGCCGCCTGGCAGCCGGAACTCGAACACGAGAGCACGTCCAGGGTCGCCGAACCTGGTGGCATGGCGACCGAACTCCACGTGGCGCCGCCGTCAGAGGTCACGGTCTCGAACGCGGCGGCGTTGGGATCCTGCGCGACGCCAGGATTGGCGCCGATCGCGACGCACGTCGTCGTCGACAGGCACGAGACCGAGCGCAGCACGCCCGTGCCGCCGCTCACCGTGCGCTGCGCCCAGGTCTTGCCGCCGTCGTTGCTCACGACGACCGAGGAGCCGACCGCCACGCAGAACGTCGAGGTCGGACAGTCAACCGACCCGAGCGCCCCCATGGACGCGGGCAGCGTCGGCACCGACCAGGTCGTCCCGCCGTTGGAGGAGATGAGCAGTTGGCCCCCGTACGGACCAGTTGCATTGGGCGAGACGCCGACGCTGACGCAGGTGGTGGCACTCGGGCAGTTGACGCCGAGCAGGGTCGTGTTGGTCGTCGGGATGGCGTTGGAGGTCCAGGTCTTGCCACCGTCGGTCGAGCGCACCGTCGCGCCCTGGCCGACCGCCACGCAGACCGACGTGGTGGAGCAGTCGACGGCGTCAAGCTGCGGCTCGTTCGCCTCCATCGCGCCCTGGCTCCAGGTGCCGCCGCCGTTGAGCGATGTCGACGCGACCCCGCCCAGGTTGGCGTCACCGCCCACGGCCACGCACTCGGTGGCGCTCGGGCAGGACACCGCGTTGAAGCTTCCGGCGCCGCCAGCGGCGCCACCGGACGAGGGAACCACCGGAGCTCCACTCTGGTCGCGGGCAACCACCCAACGTCCCGCGTCGACGCCGTTCAGGTGCGACGGTGACGACGTGGACGACAGCACGTTCACCGCTCCGACGGCCACGACCGCGACTGTGGCGATCGTTACAATCGAAGTCACGACTGCCAGTGAGGTCGCCACAACCTTCCGACCTCGGGAGACCGCGCGCAGCCGGCCGAACCTCCGTACCGACTTGCCCACACCAAGACGACTCACGATGATCCCTTCACGACACCCGGTGAACCGTCATTCGGCTTCACGTAGAACGACAACTTCGCCACTGGAGTCAAGACGCTCGAAGCGCTCCCGAGCGGCGCTTCGGTCGGCAGAGTGGCCGCGGGCACCGTCGCGTGCGCGGCACGCACGTTCGGGCCCGAAGCGCCCGACAAAGAGCACATGGTGGGTGGTGTCATGGAGTTGCCACCACCATTGGGACAGGTGTAGCCGTACACCACATCGTCCCCGATGTACTCGTACACCCATCCCATCACCGGAGTAGTCCCGGTCAGGACCTCCTCGAGGGTGTATTGGTCGCACTGCCCGGCGTAGTAGCTGTCCCACACCGTGCAGACGTCCTCTTGCGTGTACACGTTGTCCGTTCCGACCTGCGCCCACACGTCTCCAAAGACAGGCGTGTCAGAGACGACGACCAGGGTCGCGGCGTAGTACCAGTAGAAATTTACGACGGTGACGTTCGAGCTTTGTCCGAGGTACGTCGCGTCACCAACTTGCGTGGCCGTGACCTGGCATGTTCCCGAACTGCTCACGGTGAGGTTGCTCCCGCTGACAAGACAGCCCGTTGCAGTGCCGTTGGTGGCGCTGTACGTGATTGCCCCGGTACCCGAACCGCCTGATGTCGTGAGTGGGAGCGCCACGTTGTAGAAGCCCGCCGTCGAGGTGATGACGAGCGACGAGGCAGGGCTCGAGAGCGTGGCAGGCGCAACCACGAAGTTCAAGGAGTTCGACGTTGACGTTGCGTAGTTGGTGTCGCCCGAGTACACCGCGATGACTGAGTTCGCGGTCGCACCGACGACCAGCGCGGTCGTCGTGCAACTCGCGTAGCCCGAACTCAGCGCTTGCGTAGGGCAGCCCGCAATCGGGGTGGCCGTCGACCCTACGACGAGTTCGAAGTCGACCGTGCCGGTGGCTCCCGTCGTCACTTGGGCGACGAACGTGATCGGGGTCCCGATGTTCTGGGGCGAGGCAAGAGGGGCGCTCAGGGCAGTGGTCGACGGGGTCAGCGACGGAGTCAGCGCAGTGGAACTGAGGGAGGACGGTCCGGTACCGCCCGCGCTAGTGGCCGTGACGGTGAAGCTCACCGACCCGCCAGCGCCCAGATTCGGCACGGTGCACGACGTACTCGGAGCGGCGACCGTGCACGTTGGAATGCCGTTGGGCCCGGCGGCGCTCGCGGTCACGGTGTAACCGAGAATCGCAAAACCGTTGGTCACCGTGGGGGCGGTCCAACTCACCACGGCATTCCCGTTTTGCGCGATTGCCGTGACGTTGGTGGGTGCGCCGGGAGTGGCGAGGCCCGTGTAGTTGAGAGTTGTCGATGTCGACGTGAGGTAGGTGACGTCGCCCGAGTAGACCGCAACGAAGGAGTTCGTGCCCGCCGCCAGGGCGGTCGTCGTGCAGGTCGCCACGCCCGAGGCGAGGGCCTTGGCGGAGCAACCCGACAGCGAGGTGCCGCCGAGTTTGAAGTTCACGGTCCCGGTCGCCCCCGAAGTGACGGTCGCGGTCAGCGTGAGGGAGGTTCCCACGCTCTGCGGCGAAGCGGGCGATGCTCCCAGGCTGACGGTCGAAGCCAAGCCACCGGCCAGGGTCACCGTGGTCGCGCTGGAGCTGGTCGACTGATACGTCGCGTCGCTGGCCTTGGTGGCCGTCACCGAACAGGTGCCGACGCTCGTGCTCAAGAGCGACCCGCTGCCCACCGCGCATCCCGTCGCGGTGCCGTTGGTGACGACGAAGGAGACGGCCCCGGTGCCCGAACCGCCCGCCGTGGTGAGCGTCAGCGCAGTGCCGTAGGTACCGGTGGTCGACGTGACCGTGAGGGTGGCCTGAGCCGTCAGGCCAACGTAGGTGAGCGTCGAGGAGCTGGACGCGGAGTAGCCGGAGTCCCCCGAGTAGACCGCAACGAAGGAGTTGGTGCCCGCCGCCAGGGCGGTCGTCGTGCAGGTCGCCACGCCCGAGGCGAGGGCCTTGGCGGAGCAACCCGACAGCGAGGTGCCGCCGAGTTGGAAGTTCACGGTTCCGGTGGCCCCCGAGGTGACGGTCGCGGTCAGCGTGAGGGACGTGGCGGGGTTCTGCGGCGACGCCGGTGACGCCGTGAGGGTCGTCGTCGAGGCGGCCGTCGACGAACCGGTCGCCGTCAACAGCGCGGCCGTTTCCACGTAGGCGCCAGCGGGCGTCTGCGAGGCGGTTGGACTGACGGTCGCCGAGACGGTCGGGTCGAATGCGTAGAGGCTCGCCGACGATGTCGCGTCGTAGGTGAAGCCACTGGTAGAACCGGCGACGGCCTGGTTGTCGACGGGCGTGTAGTCCACGTAGAGCTCACCGGTGCCCGTCGGCGTGAGCGGCGGCAGCGTGACGGTCGTCGAGGATCCGGTGGTGCTGGCGCTGCCCGCGACATCCAGGGCCCAGGTCGTTGACGTGGCGGAGCTGTACTGGTACTCCTGTGCATCCAGCTCGGTGGTCTTCGACGAAACGCTCGACGAGAATGTGACGGTGATCGTCGAACTGCCGGTGGCCGTCACGGCGCCCAGCCATAGTTCGGTGTCGCCGCCGCCGGCGGTCGTGGCCGAGGCCTTCTGCCATGCGGAGCCTCCTCCACTGATCGAAGAGACCGTACTGCCCGAAGAGAAGACTCCCACGGCGAGCACCAGGGCGTCGCCCACGTGTTGCGGACTCACCGCGAGCGTGGTCTTCCCGGTGCCGCCAGTCTGCTTCAGAGCGCCGAGCGCCGAGATGGTTCCCCCGGTCAGTTCGACGAAACTCAACGTCGACGACGTCGATGTGGCGTAGTTGGCGTCACCCGAGTAGGTGGCAATCACGGAGTTCGTACCCGCGACCAGCGCTGTCGTCATGCACGTGGCGACGCCCGAACTGAGGGCCTTGGCGGAGCACCCTGTCAAGGAGGCGCCCCCCAGTGTGAAGTTGACGGTGCCGGTTGCGTAGGTGGAGCCGATCTTGGAGACGGTGGCGGTGAAGGTGAGAGACGTGCCGACGTTGCGAGGCGAGGCGAGCGACGACGTTAGCGTCGTCGTCGACGTGGCCGCCGCCAAGGTCACCGTCGTGGCGCTGGAGCTGACAGGGTTGTACGTCGCGTCGCCGGCCTTCGTTGCCGTAACGGTGCAGGTACCGGCGCTCGTACTGGAGAGCGAGCCGCTGGTCACCGTGCAACCCGTCGCGGTGCCATTCGTGAAGGCGAATGTCACGGCACCGGTACCGGAACCTCCCGACGTGGTCAGCGTGAGCGCGGCGCCGAACGTGCCCGATGTCGAGGTCACGGTCAGTGCGGCCTGCGCCGTGAGGGCTGCGGCTGGCAACAACTCAACGAATAGCGAGACCACCACGAGCGCCGCGACGACCGCGCTGGCACGCTTCAGCGAATGCAGAGACTCCATCGACGCTCTCATTTCTTAGGATTCTCTACGAAGTTTCTGAATTGCTTCGACAAACGCGAGGCGAGCCGGCGGAGGCGGTTGCGGATTCACCAGCGGAACTGTAACGAGATTGATTTGGACACACAACCGAACCAGTTTCTTAAACATGATTCGGGCACCTGGAATGCGTGCGTCGAACTGCTCGGGGTTCGGCGCTAAGTCGCTAGGATTCGCTCTTCGTCAAACTGACCCAAGAATGGGTGCGGCTTCCAAGGTCAAGGATTCCATCGAGGCAAGAATCTACGCACTGTTGCTAACAATTCGGGACAATCGAGCGAACCTCACGCAATCAAGACCCCATCGAAGAAGCTCGATTATGTGAATTCGACCCCGCGTTGTGAAGCCCCTGCGGCAATGGTCTTCATGAAGTAGTCGCGAATGCTCTCGGGCGAGTAGATCAGCTTCGTCGAGTTGGAAAAGATGGCCTGACCGATCGAGCCGGTCCAGCACGACGTGATGAGGGCGATCACTTCGATCTCTTGACAAATCCAACCAAGCGTCTTCGCACTCTCAATCACCTTGATCCACCGATCCAGCTGGGCATCCAGCAACTCGCAAAACACACGCTGGGTCGTTGGATCCGACCACACATCTATAAGCAATTTTGAGATCTTCCAACCTCCATCAAGTCGCCCGAAGGACCAAGCCATGACGAGATTGTCTCCGAGCGCTGACAAGAACGTCGATAGTTCCTCGGCGGTGATTGCTGCTTCAGCGATGACGAGAAACTCGTGAAGTGGTTCGATCAACTTGAGGTATGTCGATGCCTGGGCCTCCGCGATCAACTGATCCCGCGAGTCGAAGTAGTAATAGATCGTCGGAACGCCGACGTTCGCCAGTTTGGCGACATCAGAAATACGCACTCTAACGCTCTCGCAGTTGGAGAGCATGGTCTCGGTAACGTCGAGTATGTGGCGCCTCGTGCCAGAACTGCCGCGACCCATCAACGCTCCCGAGGACTTGTTCACCCGGACTCTAGCATCCGCCACGCTCGGTGATTCCCACTCAGTGGTGCACGCGATGTTGAATAACCGTGGCGAACTTGAAACATTTTGGAAACATCGATCAAGAAGCTTGGTTGATTCAACTCGCGTCGTACGTCTCCATTTGACAGGGAACGAAGAATCCGGGACATCGGTCCTTCGAGATCGTCCCACAGTGATGATGTGCTCGGTGCGCCCGCGTGCCGAGTGCTCACGGTTGTCCCGTTAGCGCTCCAACCTTCACGACTACAGCGTTCGAATGGTATCGCCACTCGTGAGCCACAAGGTCCAGTTCCGCATCAACAATTGCATCTCGAAAAGACATCAAGGTCCGATCGATCAATCTCCAGAATCGGACCGATTCGCCAACACTTGCGTCGAGAGGACTCCAGATTCAGTGTTCTCTGAGCTCCCAGCCGCCACTTCGACCTCAAGATACCCCCCCTCCGATTCCGTCGTCACCAAGTCCTGTGCCGGTATCGGACTTCAGACTCTCAATCGGAAACGCTCTCTACTCCCCACTCCTCCCCACTCCTCCCCTATTCGTAATCCTTGTCTCACACGTCTGGCACTTGAGGCCAAACCGCGTCCTTTGTTGCATCTGATGCGACTGTTGTGACGCATGGGTGTGCCAACGACATGATGACCATTCGACGACTCAGCATCGGAGCGGGCTACAAGTACCTGCTCAAATCCATCGCGGTTGGCGACGGTCCCGAAGGGACCAACAAGTCGTCTATCGATCGCTACTACTCAGAGACCGGCACTCCCCCAGGCGTCTTTCTGGGAGCCGGACTGGTCGGTCTCGACCACGGACGGGGCGTCATTGTCGGGCAGTCGGTCACCGCGGAGAACCTCCAGCGGATGCTCCAGGACTGCGCCGATCCGATCACCGGCGAGGTGCTCGGCCGGGTCCCGAGGACAAAGGCGGTGGGTGGCTTCGACCTGACGTTCAGTCCTTCGAAGAGCGTGTCTGTGGCCTGGGCACTGGCCGACAAGGAAACCCGAGAAGTCATCTACCGGTGCCATCAGGAGGCCATCGCCGAGGTCCTCGCCTACGCCGAGCGCGAGGTATTCCACACTCGAACGGGAAGCCAAGGCTGCGTCGAGGAGGACATCGTGGGGATCGTGGCAGCGAGTTTCACCCACTTCGACTCCCGGGATGGCGATCCCCAGCTGCACGACCACGTGGTCGTCCTCAACCGGGTCCAAGCCAAAGATGATGGCGTCTGGCGGACCCTCGACAGCCGGGGACTCTTCGCCTCAACAGTGATGCTTTCCGAGATGCACCAGGGCGTTCTTTCGGACCTACTCACCGCTGAACTGGGCTGGGACTGGGAAGCCCACGCCCGGCGTTCGAGCACCGTCCAAAAATGGGAAGTAGCCAGCGTCTCGCAGCGCCTAATGGACGAGTTCTCGCAGTGCACCACCGCCATCGTAAGCGCGAAGGATCGTCTCATCGCCCAGTTCGAGGACGATCACTACCGCGCTCCCACCGACGTCGAAGTCCTCA
>PMLJ01000020.1 GCA_003158855.1 Acidimicrobiaceae bacterium | reverse complement strand
GTTAGCGGTGCGGACTGGGTGATGAGACCGACCGTAAGGGTGTAGCTCCACGCACCGGTGTCGCCGCTGGTGTCGCTGTCGGTGCCCGAGATGACGTAACTGCCCGCCGCCAACGCGCCCGACGTCGTGATCACGCCGGGACCGCTGACCAGAAGGTGCGTCACGTCGCCTCCCGTCGCGGTGAAGGCAAGGGTGCCGGTGCTGCCGGTGACGCCGAGCTGGTCGGTGAAGGCGCCCGACGTGCCCACTGTCGTGCTGCCCGTTAGCGGTGCGGACTGGGTGATCGTGGCCGCCGAAGCAACTGTTGCAGTGACGATCATGGAGCCGAGAACGAGAGACAAGACGCCACACCAGGCGACAAATCTCACTGAGAGTACCCTGACATTCATGAGCGCAACCTAGTACCAAATCGGAGGGGGGTTCGAGGCGGCAATGCCGGCCCCACGGCCGCGCTGACGCATCGCAACGGTCCGACAGGTGGCAGTTGCAAGGCGAATCTCCCGCAGTTCAAACTCGGCCAACCGCGGCTTCCGCCGGCTCGATGATCGGCCGCTTCACCATCGCAGGACCATTGATAGGTGGCCAAGAGGGACCTACAAAATAGCCATGGGTACCGAGCTCGTCGGTCGCCACCACTCGTCGATGGACGGTGCCGCCGTCCACGCGCATAACCGTGGAATGGCGCAGTTCGCGACGGGTGTGGTTCTGGCCACGGTCGCAGCGACCAAGTCCATCGAAGCATGTCGCCGCCAAGAGTGGTCGACAATTCCTGGCATTTACTCCCACCAAAGTCGCGTGGCTCTGGTGCGTTGTTGCGAGACGTCTCTGACTTCGGCCCGTGAATAGAAACTCGTGCACGAGCACACCGTCGGCAACCCGTGGAGAGGCGCACGGTTTCGTGCAAAATCGAGAACTCCAGTGAAGTCCCCATGGATACACGCCCGAAGAACTCACTGACTACGAATTGAAGGATGACTCCTGATGGCTTCGTCCACGAATGACCCCCATGAGAAAGTCGCGCGTGGTCTGGGGAGACAGGTCTAAGACCGTCGACCCGGCGGTGATCACCTGACCCACCGATGCCGACCAGAAGACCGTGATCATCGCCTTGGCGTCCATCTCTTGGTCAATCCAACCAAGGCGTTTGGCATTCTCAATGACGTTGATCCATCGCTCGAATTGGATATCCAGTAGTTCGCAGAAGTGGCCCTTCGAAAAGGGGTCCGACCAAACGTCGTGGAGCAAGTTGATGATTCCCCACTTGTCGCCCACCTGGCCCGAACACCACGCCAGCCTCAAGTTCTCTTCAATCGCGGACCAGAAGCCGGGCTCGTCTTCAATGGCTGCCGCCGTCTCCGCGCGCGCCAACACGAGATGGTGGGGTTCGATCATCTCGAAGTAATTCGACATCTGCGCTTCGGCGATCAGTTGAGTTCGTGAATCGAAGAAGTACTCGATCGTGGCAGCGTCGACGTTGGCCTTCTCGGCAACCTCGTCAACGCGAAGCTCCTTGCTTCCGCCTTCCTTGATCATCGCCGAAGCAACGTCAAGGATCTTCTCCCTTGTGAAAGAATCAAGTGCATTCACATTCATGACCTTTCCCTACAAAATAACTAACAAAAGTGGTGCACTGGAATATATCGAATTCCTCGACCAGATGAAAGCGAACTTCTGAGTTTGTAAGCCACCGGACACCACTCGTGGCAACCTCAAGGTGTTGACTCGTCTGTCCCCTGCGGATTGGCGCACACCAAACCCAATGGCCGTTGACATCGCCGAACGGATCAAGATGGCGAAAGCAGCTGGTCAGCACCGTCTTGTTCGTCGAACTCTCCCAAGATTCGAGGGGAAATACAGATGAATCCTGCGCCACAAGATGCGCAGAGTCCAGGTCGAGTGGCCGGGAAACTGTTGTCGCTGAACTTAGGGACCTCCGACATATTGCTAAATATCCTGTATGGCGTTATCATCACTAGACGCCGAAGGGAGTGCACGGAACGACTTCAGGGCCTTGGGTTAGTTTGAAATCAAGCGCGGGGAAACCCCCGATTACACCGCTTGGTTTGGCCATCGCATGTTGGAGGGAAGCTGGTGAAGATCGAAGAACGGGACCCGACATCGTCGGCGAGCCACTTTGTGCACCGCAGCGGTGCCACGAAGCTCTTCGATCGAGGGCAATTCCTTCAAGAGTTTGAATCGGTCTTCAGCCGTTCGGTCCCCTCCCACAGCGGCTGCCTCTCCATCGAAGGTGGCTGGGGCATGGGCAAGACCGCACTTCTGAACGCGGCGTGTCTCATTGCCGATCGATCGTCGTGCTTGGTCATTCGAGCAAGGGGAGGCGACCTCGAACAGCACGCACCCTTCGGAGCGCTCCTGCGGATAATTGAAGTCGTGGCCTCGCTACGAAACGCGGACCAGGCAATCTCTGATCGCATTGAAGCGGTCTTCACCCTCATCGACCAACACGGCGAGCGGAACTTCAGTGAACTCGGGGCCGCTTTCTACGGACTCCTGACGGCAGTCCGTCGTCTGGGTCCGGTGCTCGTGGCAATCGACGACGCCGACCTAGTTGATGAAGCGACCCTGATGACGTTGGAGTACGCGTTCCACCGGATCGATGACCAGCAGATCTGGCTGCTCCTCTCGGCCGCGTCACGGCTTCCCGGCATGGGTCCTCGGGCCATTGACCATCTACTGATCAACCAGCACGTGCGACACTTCGTTCTGACACCATTGAACGCTGAGAACGTGAGTTCGCTGCTCTCGGAGTACTCCGAGCAAGCACCTGATCCAGAATTCGTCGAAGCGGTTCTCGACGCCACCGGTGGCCGACCAGAATTCGCGATCGAGCTGATCAAGGCTTGTCGCGCTCAGCGCATTGCTCCCATCGCCGAGTTGGCCGTAAGCCTCAGCGCCCTGCCCATTCCGCGAATCTCCCAAAGGGTGCTCTCCAAGTTGGGACGACTGGCCCAGCCCGCGTCGTCCCTCCTTGAAGCGTGCGCAATCCTTGGCGACACGTCCGATCTCTCCTCGGCTTGCCACCTGGCGAAGATCGACCCGCTGATGGCCGAGGGTGCCGCGGACTCCGCCGCACGCGCCGAGCTTCTCCAGAACCGAAGACCGCTCACGTTCACCGCCCCCATTGTCCGTTGGGTGTTCCTGCAGGACATCCCATCGGCCCGGCGTTCCCAGCTTCACGCTCAGTCCGCTCAGTACCTCTCCGAGACCGGAGCCGACGAGACTTCTGTCGTTGAGCATCTCTTGTCGACCGAGCCCTCCGGGGATCTCGAGCTAGCTTCGCGGCTGGCTTCCGCCGGTCGGGAGTTCGTAGCTCACGATGACTTCAGGCGCGCGGCGGAGTGCCTTCGCCGGGCCATCGGCGAAAGTCCGATCACCAGGCAAGAGGCGTCTTGGTGGCTCGACCTCGCGTCCTGCGAAATCCAACTTGGCCTCAAAGACTCAGTCGCATCCTTCCAAAGGGCGATAGCGCTCGGCGTGTCGAATGACGACCACGCGCTGCGTGTCGCCGTCCAATTGATGCGCCCTCTACGCGACTGGCCAGAGTTGAGGGTCGAGGCGGTGACGGCGCTTCGCAAACTGTCCGCCAGTATTGATGCCGGCGATCCCTCTCTCCAACTCGAATTCGTGCTCGGCTTGACAATCTTGGCTGGGCATCCCGCACAGCGTAGCGATGGTGCGGCGAAGATTGAAGCCCTCTTGGCCCGCGTGGACACTGCATCGGCGGCCACAACGGTCGCCCGGGCGTTCCTCGACATCCGTCGTTTCGAGTCCGATCCGGACGTATCTGCTCAACAAATCATCCAATTACTCGGGCCGGTGCTGGACTCAGAAGAGATACTCATGGGTGATCTCTCCAGTGAGACTGTTCAGTCCAGGGCCTGTCGAATGCTGCTCAACGCTGATCAGTTCGCGGGTGTTGACAACATCCTCGAGGCGGCGCGTCGGCGAGCCCGCTCGCTTGGTGACTCGCACAGTGAGGACAACGCGCTACGACTGATGGTCCTTTCCAAGTTCTGGCAGGGGGCGCTCGACGAGGCGGAAGAGGCCTATCTTCGCCACTACGAACTCGGCGGCGCATGGACTTCCCAACCCGTCATAGGTTCCGCTGATCTTCTCGTTGCCCAGGGCCGAGCCGGGGAGGCTCTTGACCAGTTGGCGTCGCGCGATTTTGAAGATATTGACGAGCCGCTTGAACGTGCCACCGCCCACGTGGAGCACGGTCGGCTTCTTGCGGTGTGCGGGCAGGTTGATCAGGCCCTGGATGAATTCCAGCGGGCGAGCGAGATCGCCGAACGTGGGGGTGTTACGAATTCCGTCCTCGTGGGCTGGCGTCCACCGACGGCGCACGCGCTCGCCTCACTGGGTTGCTGGGACGAAGCACACGCTATTGCGGAAGATCACCTCGTCTTCGCGCGGGCCTTCGGAGCTCGCCGCAGTCTCGGCACCGCACTTCGGGCCATGGCGGCGACATCGACAGATCTCGACGAGCGAATCGCCTGGCTGAGCGAATCGGTCGAGGTGCTGGAGGGTTCGTACGCGAGGCTCGATACAGCCGAGGCCATGGTCGACCTCGGCGCGGCACTCGTCGATCGACGGGACATCGACAACGCGAGGGATTTGTTGAGAAAGGGAGCGACGATTGCGTCGTCGTGCAAGGCACACGGTTTGGTGGATGTCGCACGGTCGCACCTGCGTGCCGCGGGGGCCCGGCCTCGCCGACTGGGCTCGACTGGCGTCGATTCATTGACGCCTGCCGAATTGCGAGCAGTCACAATGGCGGCTGCCAATGCGACCAACCGGTCCATCGCCGATGAACTCTTCGTCAACGTCAAGACGATTGAAGGCCACCTCTCTAGGGCGTATCGAAAACTAGGAGTGACGTCACGATTCGAACTCGCCGAAGTGCTCAGATCCCGAGGTCGTTACGAGGCCCACAACGATGGTGAGAGCGAGAGGGTGTCGTTACCCGGATGGTCCGAGCGTTGATGATGCTTCCGTGCGCTGAGCAGCGACGGAAGCGCTCAGCAAATTGATGCGACGATCCACCCTTGTCGCAGTCGTCCTGGGTATCGCTCTGGTAGTCGCGGTGACCATCCTTTGGTCGCGAGCAAACAATCAGTCGCACGAATCCAGTCGGTCGACGTCGACAACCACGACAACCACGACAACC
>PMLJ01000029.1 GCA_003158855.1 Acidimicrobiaceae bacterium | reverse complement strand
ATCCTGAAGACCGGCGAGGTCTCGAGGCGAGCGATCCGACGTTAGGACGATCTGCTTTCCTTCACCATGCAGCGCGTTGTAAGTGTGAAAGATCTCCTCGTGAAAAGTCTCCCCACGAGTCTCCATGAATTGGATGTCGTCGATCAGTAGAACATCGTTCTCACGGTAGCGGTCGTGGAGTGCCAACTGGGTGCGCGTCTGAATTGCGCGTATGAAGTCGTTCAAGAAAGTCTCCGTTGACACGTAGAGAACCTTTCGGCCGGGATAGTTCTCTTGCACGTAGTTGCCAATGGCGTGCAGGAGGTGAGTCTTACCGAGACCCGAGTTCCCGTAAATCATCAATGGATTATAGGCGCGACCAGGTGTTTCAGCCACTGACTGCGCCGCTGCGAATGCGAGGCGGTTCGATGATCCCGGAACGAACGAATCGAATGTCATTCGTGGATCGAGACGGGCTGGTCGATCAACGCTCGGTAAGAAGATCGTGGCCGGCGGTGTTATGTCGGGAGCCTCGAGCGTCCTCTCCGCGACGCCAGCTACACCGGGGGCTTCACTCACCGTTAACGAAACCGTTACTTGTGAGCCGACAATCTGCTGGGCCTGCTCGGTGATGAATGGGAGGAAGCGTTGTTGAATACGAAGGAGTTGAATTTGGTTCGGTGCACCGATCACAAGTTGGTTGTCGTGGTAATCCACAAGGTGAAGTGTGTTAAGTCCCGCCGACCAAACTGCCTCAGAAGCGTTGCCACGTAAGGAGTCACGTAGTGCCGACCAGATCTCCTCACCACTCTGCACAATTTTCCTCCACAGCCACAAACTGACATTATCCACAAGCAGTTTTGGATCAGAATCGACCTTGCATCACTCGGGGAGAGCAACCCTACACCTAATCACCTGCTCTCACCAAGGGTGTGCCTCCGTCGGGTAAGATTGCTCCCAGTAGCGCGCCAGCGACCCCCAGGGGGTACCGCGAAGCGCATCAATACAGTTTGAGAAGAGGTTTTTGTGAAGCGTACCTATCAGCCAAATAAGCGGAAAAGGGCTAAGACGCACGGTTTTCGTGCTCGTATGCGCACCCGTGCAGGGCGTGCCATTCTAAAGGCCCGTCGCAACAAGGGTCGCCGCGAGCTAACGGTCTGAGCCGCACGTGCCTGGTCGGGTTCGAACCCGACGGCAGTTCGCGCTCTTCGCTTCACCTACGGGGCGAGGTCAGAGCGGGCCACTACGAATTAGTTATGTAGCCCAATCTGGTCAGCAGTCTTCGGTGAGTGTGGCATACGCGATCGGTCGGAAGGTCGGAAATGCGGTTGTTCGCAACCAAATCCGGCGCCGCTTACGGGCACTCGTGGACGACCTCAACCCTCAACCACACCCAGGGATATACCTGGTCAGGTGTGGTTTAGAGACAGGAAACCTCTCTTATGACGAACTCCGACACCACCTCCACCAAGCATTGGGTCGAGCCGGTGCCCTCTAAGACACCGCTGGGTGCCCGGCTGCTCATCAGGGCGATCACCACGTACCAGCGCCTTACGTCTGGACGTCCTTCCCCATGTCGCTTCTATCCATCGTGCTCGAGTTATGCGGCTGAGGCCATTGAGAAGCACGGGGCGGGGCGCGGAACCGTTTTCGCCCTTCGTCGCCTCAGTCGGTGCCGTCCCCTGGGCCCCCATGGCGTGGACCTCGTCCCTGAACCAAAGAAAGCTAGGAGTACGTATTCATGAAATCCTTTAGTCACGCCGTTGGCTCAGTTTTTCAACCGATATTTCATCTTTTTGGTTGGATACTGGCCTTTTGCTACGGCCTGGTTCCGAACTACGCCATAGCAATCGTCATGCTGACCGTGGTGATCATGGGCGCGCTCACTCCTTTCACCATCAAGAGCACGAAGTCGATGATGGCCATGCAGAAGCTTCAACCTGAGATCAAGAAGCTGCAACAGAAGTACAAAGGCCCCGAAAACCGTCAATTGCTGAACGAAGAAATGATGAAGCTGTACCGCGAGGAGGGTGCGAACCCGGTGGGCGGCTGCCTCCCGGTGCTACTCCAGGCGCCGTTCCTCTTCATTCTCTACAGCGTCATCAAGGGTCTGGCCAACAAGGTTCTGATCCACGGCAAGCTGCATGCGCTCCCTCGCTACATCCCAACGACCTCAAAGATGTACAAGAGCCTGATCGTGTCGCATGGCCAAATCAAGGCATTTGGGATGGACTTGAACCTGAAGCCATTCAGCACGCACAGTTCTTTCGCCGCTCAAGTGCCGTTCTTCATCTTCGTGGCCGTGGCCGTGGCCCTTCAGTACTTCCAAATGGCTCAGATGAACAACCGAAACCGGAAGACCGGTCAGGCGATGCCCAGCCAACAGCAGGCAATGCAACGCTTCCTGCCGATTATTTTTGCATATTTCTACTTGGTCATTCCGGCAGCCGTTGTGCTCTATATGATTATTTCAACAGTTATTCGTATAATTACTCAAGACCTCATGTTCCGTGCTGGCGTGTCCAATCCCCACAAGAATGGTGTACGCGCAATTCCAGCTCCGGAAACAAAGGAAACAAAGGTTGAGGAAGAACCTTCAACCCTCAAGCCCCAAACAAAGTCTCGCTCAAAAGCGAAGCGTAAAAGAAAGGCGCGTTAACCCATGGACTGGGTAGAAACTACTGGAAAATCAATTGATGAGGCCACCGATCGGGCGTTGGCTCACCTCGGTGTTCACCGAGATGACGCCGAAGTCGAAGTAATGGAAGAGCCCAAGGCTGGCCTGTTTGGGCGCGTTCGGGGCGAAGCCCGCGTTCGTGCTCGTGTCCGCCCCTCGGGGCCCCGGCCGAAGCGCTCAAGGCGCGCTGGTGGCCGTGAAGACCGTCCGCAAAAGAGTGGAACCCGTGGCGAGAAGTCTCGTACCCCAAGGGCAGGGGAAGGCGAAGCACCGCGCAAGGAGAAGGAAAACAAGGAGAGCGGCGCCAAGCGCCCCAAGCAGGGTCCACCAAGCGGTGGCCCAAGATCTGAAAAGGGTTCAACTAAGGAGGACACCATGGCTGAAGGAATTTCTCTAGCCGAGCAAGGTTCGATTGCCAAGGAGTTCCTCGAGGGACTCCTGCTGTCGATGAATATCAAGGCGGAGGTTTCGGTTAAGGAACTCGACGCTGAGACCGTGGAGCTGTTAGTTAACGCTGATCCCCCCACGGAACTCGGCGTTCTCGTTGGTCCTCGCGGCACGACGCTCCAGGCCCTTCAAGAGGTCACCCGTACGGTGGTCCAGTCGAAGAGTCCGGGCCGGACCGATCGGATTTTGGTTGACGTTGCGCAGTACCGCGAGCGACGCGTCGCTGCCTTGGGGCGCTTTGCTCAGCAGGTGGCCCAGGAGGTCGTCGAAACGGGAGAAGAGCGCGCCCTTGAGCCAATGTCAGCTGCAGACCGCAAAGCCATCCACGATTCCTTGACCGACAACGATCAGGTGGTCACTCGTTCAGAAGGTGAGGAGCCTCGCCGCTTTGTGGTGGTCGCTCCGGCATAATTGTTCAGTGACAAATAACTGGTTGCCCCGCGCCCTCGAGGAATCGAGGGCGCGGGGCTTTTTAGGTCCGGGAGCCATAGAGCTCCAAATCACCCATTCGGAGGGCTTTGCCCTCTGCTGGGAAGGACACTCCCCCACCCCACCCGAATCGTTCCTTGACCTCGGCAGCGGCGGAGGGTTGCCCGGTCTCGTTCTTCTAGAGCGTTGGGGCTGCAGAGGGGTCTTCGTTGACTCCATGGAGAAGCGTACGAAGTTCCTACGTGAAGTACTGGAATGGGCGGGGGCACCATCCGGTGGCGAGGTGATCACCGGTCGGGCGGAGGAGCTCTCCAGGGATCCAGAGTTTGAGGCATCGTTTGATCTCGTTACCGCCCGATCGTTCGGCCCACCCGCGGTTGTCGCTGAGTGTGCTGTCAGATTCCTAAAAGTTGGGGGAGTGTTGGTGGTTTCGGAACCCCCCGATGACACTGATAGAAGTCGATGGAACCATAAGGCCCTGACGAAGTTGGGCCTGCACGATGATGGACGTATTCGCCACGGTGCGGCCTACCGTGTTCTCGTGAAGCTTCGTCCAACACCAAAAGGCTTTCCCCGTGAAGTGGGAACTCCGGGGAAGAAGCCATTGTTCTGATGTTTCACGTGAAACATTAGAACAATGGCGCGGCATTTAGTGTGGATTTCGGTCAAGTATTCTCCTGACTGCCCAGAGGCTCGAATGTCATGGGTACAATTCCCGAGCAGGACTCTCGTATCACTGTAAAGAAGTTGCCTTGCCAGGTACCGCCATCGGGAGTGACAAGAAGCAGGCGATCACGGTTTCGGCGAGCAATGGTGCTGCCGGATTCTTCTCAGGTTCGTTGTCGTGTTGCTTAGTCCGCCGCTCTTGGCCCCTATTGTCGCGGCGTCTTGGTCAGCTAACGCCTTTCAAGAGGCTGACGGAAACAAGCCATCTGTGGATTGTCCCGATGTTCTCCCTCGGCATCTCGGCGGCAATTGACTACCTCGTAGCCGTTCGTCCGATACATCGGGCCGCCACTTATCGGTAGTCACAAGCCGATCGATAGTTCCATGGATGTCCCAGACATCCATGGAGTTCACTCGGTAGGGAACTTCAGGAGGCCTAAGTTTGATCTTCTCAACTGAGTGGTATTCCGCAAACAAGGTATAGATGGAGATCTTGACGGCCAGTGGGACGCATGGCACTTGGGAACTGGCCGCAGGAACGCGCAATCGATGCCAGTTTCATCCCTGATTCTGGCGTCAGAGCGGATCAGGCAGTCCCGGTGGGGGGGTCTGAGGCACTGCTTGGGCGTGCGGCAGAATCTGCTTGGGTTACAGGTGGGTAATGAGGGAGCTACAGCGACAGCGCCCGGTCACGATTTCGCTGGCTGCGTTAGACCACTCCAGTTGGTAACGGGTCGGTTCGGGTACTTCTCCGGGAGTCGCCAGATGTGGATAGTCATAGCCCTCATTCTCGCGAGATTCTGCTCAACGCCAAAGGAGCGATTGCGAGGTGGGAACTTCGGGAAGATGCCTTTGTTCCAATGTTTCACGTGAAACATCTTCGCTCGCTGCGCGAAGTCGATATGAATGTTTCAAGTGAAACACTGAGTACTGATGAGGAAATGGTCTAAAATTATGTCAGTGAAAGAGGGCTGCCAACTTGAGGCGGTCTGTTTCACGTGAAACATTAGTACTTGACGTCCTGTCAGAAACGGTGTTGAATAGCAGGGTTCGACGTGGTGTCGGGATGTTCTTTAAGTCGGAAAGAGGCTCATGGCGGATGCCAGCACAATGAGGGTTTTTGCTGTAGCCAACCAGAAGGGTGGAGTGGGCAAGACTACGACCACTACGTCCCTCGGTGCCGCGTTGGCCGAATTGGGCAAACGTGTCTTGGTCGTGGACTTGGATCCCCAAGGGAATGCCACAACCGGACTTGGTGTGGATGGTCGACAGTTCGAAAAGTCTGTCTATGACGTATTGCTGAATGACACGCCAATGGTTGATATTGTCGAGCCAACTGGCTTCAACAACCTCTTTGTAGCGCCCGCAACCCTTGATTTGGCGGGCGTTGAGCAGGAGTTAACCGCAGTGATCTCTCGGGAACTTCGCCTTAAGAAGGCCCTTGCCTCGGTGGAGGGTGACTTTGACTATGTATTCATCGACTGCCCACCATCTCTCGGTCTGATTACAATAAACGCCTTCGCAGCAGCGACAGACATTCTCGTCCCGGTCCAGACCGAGTTCTACGCCCTGGAGGGTTTGACACAACTTCAACGGATTGTTGATCTCGTGCAGAAGAACCTGAACCCAACGCTGCGCATTTCGAAGGTTGTCCTCACCATGTACGACTCCCGCATCACCCTTTCGCAAGATGTGGCGAGAGAGGTTCGCCGTCACTTCGAGAACGAACTTTGTAATACAGTGATTCCCCGCACGGTACGCCTGGCCGAGGCCCCTTCGTTCGGCCAGCCAATTACCGTGTTCGACCCATCATCCAAGGGTGCCCAGGCATACCGAGCTCTAGCAGAGGAGATCAACAATGGCTAGGAAACCAGGTCTAGGAAAGGGGCTTGGAGCCCTCATCCCAGAAGGAACTGTTGAGATTGAACCGGTGGTTGAGGCTTCAGTCGAAGGGCCGTTGCGCCGAGTTCCGGTGACCGCGATCCGCCCCAATCCATTCCAGCCAAGAAAGTCCTTCAGCGATGAGAGCCTTCAGGCTTTGGCGTCGTCAGTCCGTGAATTGGGGGTGCTGCAGCCGATCATCGTACGTCCCATTGAGGGCAACGAAGGCGAGTACGAGTTGATCGCTGGCGAGCGACGATGGCGGGCTGCCGTGTTGGCCGGCCTTGAGATGGTGCCGGTACTTGTGCAGGATGACGTGAATGATCGACTCTCGCTTGAGCAGGCCGTAGTGGAAAACCTGCACCGAGTGGATCTTCATCCACTGGAGGAAGCAGCTGCCTACCAGCAACTGATTGGTGAATTTGACCTCACGCACGAGCAAGTTGCCCAGCGCGTCGGAAAGAGTCGTGCCAACGTCACAAACACGCTTCGGCTCCTCCAACTGGGGGAGACCGCTCAAGCCGCACTCGCGACCGGGCAGATCACCGCAGGCCATGCGAGGTCGCTCCTGGCCATCAGTGATCCGAATGCGCAGGCCACCATGGTTGCAAGGATCACCAAGAATGAACTCTCGGTTCGCGCGACCGAGGAAGCCGTTAAGGCCTTCCTTGAACCGAAGTTGGTCAGTGGCGCGGAGGTTGTTTCTCGAGGCGTGACGGAGAAGCCACGGCTACGACCCGTGCCAGATGCGAGCGTTGCAGAACTAGAGCAATTACTTGAAGATTATCTCGACACCAGAGTGCACGTCGATCTCAAGGGTCGCAATGGCCGTATAATTATTGACTTCGCCGACCTTGATGACCTCGAGCGGATCTATATCACCATTTCACAGACGAAGTAACCTTCAACCTTCAACCTCACCCTCATCTTGAAGTTATCCCCAAGTTGTGGATGAAGTTGTGGGTTACTTCAGATTTACCTGAAAAACAAGGGTAATTGCAGGCAGGCCACGGTTTTCGACAGCCGGTTTTCGTGGCTACCTGTGGATAACTTCGCCAAAAACGTTGCAAATAAGGTCCGCAAGGCTCTGGAGACTTTCGACCGAGTTCACGCCGTGCTCTATGCGAAGGGTCGTCATTCTGGTTTCGCGAAGTATGGGTAACGCCATCCCGGTCAGCTCCACGCGAATCGATAGATCCCTCTGCGAGAGAGCCGAAGCAATTGCGCTGGCCAGCCTCTCACCCTGGCGCGAGTAGGAAAGGTAACTCGCCCAGTAGTGAAGGTGCACACCGTCGAGCCCGTCGATCTGCTCGAACGAGAGGACCAGCGCGGCGTTGCTTTCGTTGGCGTATCTTGCGATCTCGGCGTCGCTCGCGCCGTCGAGTGGCGCCACCTCTCGAATCCCTCCGATTGAAACCTCGACGAGTGCGCGCAACGGACTCGAGCCACAGAGAACTACCGGACCGGAAGAGTCCTCGTAGAACCCAGCGAGGTCACGAGCGTCGGTGACGAGGTTGCGCGTTGACTTTGAAGGCGTGACGCGCGCGAGCTCCAACAACGTACCTCGCGTGAGCGTTCCATTCACCTTGATCCCGCAGTTGCGCTGAAACTCGCTCAGAGCGTCTTCAAGGAGGGGGCCGAAGATTCCGTCAATTCGCCCGGGATTGAATCCGAGCTGGGCGAGACGGACTTGAAGCTCCGCGACGTCGTCGCCGCGAAGATTCGGACGAGCCAGATACAAGAGCCGCTGTCCCAGCCTCCATCCCGCCTCGACCAAGCGGGCCCAAGTGACCTCATCAACTTCACCAGTGATTACAAGGCCTCTAGCGCGTTGAAATGCTTCAACCAGGGCGACGGTTTCGTCGCCGTAAGTGTTCAGGGACTCGACGAGCGGGGCGTGGCCAAGGTCAGCCAATCTCTCGTGAAGATCGCGCACGCGTTCTCCCGCGGCGCCGTGTCGGAGCGTGCTGAAAGGCAGAGGCTGCCCTACAGGTTTGCGGTGATCTCTTGCAGCAGAGCACCCTTGGGCTTGGCACCCACGAGGCGAGCGACAACTTCACCGTTCTTGAAGAGCAACAGCGTTGGAATGCTCATGACCGAGAACTTGGTAGCGGTTGCGACGTTCACGTCGACGTCAAGCTTGCCGATGACGAACTTCTCGGACTGCTCGACGGCCAGCTCCTCGAGGATCGGAGCAATCATCTTGCACGGTCCACACCACTCGGCCCAGAAGTCAACAAGGATTGGCTTGTCAGCGGCGCCAATGACTTCGTCAAAGGTGGCGTCGGTCAGGGTTGTGATCTGGTCGCTCATATCTACCTCCAAAAGGCGCCGTCGTCGCGGCGTCGCAGGCTCCACCTTAGCGACCGGGAACTAGATCCCCTGCGCTTCGAGCCAACGCTCGGCATCGATCGCGGCGATGCAACCCGAGCCGGCAGAAGTGATTGCCTGGCGATACACGTGATCCTGCACGTCGCCGGCGGCGAAAAGACCGTCCACGGTGGTAAAGGAGCCGTTTCCGGTCCGAACGTAGCCGTTCTCCTCAAGGTCGAGTTGGCCATTCACCAAGGTGGTGTTGGGGATGTGGCCAATGGCGACGAACACGCCGGACACGTCAAGGGTCCGCTCCTCGCCGGTGAGCGCGTCACGAACTCTCAAGCCCGCGACCCGTTCCTCGCCCAGCACCTCGATGACCTGGGTGTTCCACGCGAAACGGATCTTCTCGTTCGAGAAGGCCCGCTCCTGCATGATCTTCGAAGCGCGAAGCGAATCGCGCCGGTGCACGACGGTGACGCTTGATGCGAAGCGGGTGAGAAACGTCGCTTCTTCGATTGCGGAGTCGCCCCCGCCGACGACCGCGATGTCCTGGCCGCGAAAGAAGAAGCCGTCGCACGTCGCGCACGTCGAGAGGCCGTGGCTCAAGAGCCGCTCCTCTCCCGGCACGTTCATCATGAGCGAGCGCGCGCCGGTGGCGAGGATCACCGCGTCGGCGCTGATGCTGGGTCCGGTGTCGTCGGTAAGCCAAGCGCGAAATGGTCGGCTCGACGTATCGAGCTTCTGCACCTTGGTGACTCGCAGGTCGGCTCCGAAACGGGCGGCCTGCGCGCGCATGTTGGCCATGAGTTCGGGACCGGTGATGCCATCGGGGAACCCGGGAAAGTTCTCGACCTCCGTGGTGAGCATCAACTGTCCACCAGGCTGATCGGTCGTTGAGGATGGTTCGCCCTCTATGACGATCGGGTTCAATTGGGCGCGAGCACTGTAGATGGCGGCGGTGAGGCCGGCGGGGCCGGAACCAACGATGAGGACACGGGTGTGCTGGGGCATCACTTCCTCAGTTTGACGGGGCGACGGCGACGCCAGATCACGAGCCCTGCGATCAACGAGATCACACCGACCACCGTGTACGTCAGCCACTCGCGGCCGGCGAAGAGATAGACATTGAAGAGACGGACGAGGCCGATGATCAGCGCGCTGACTATCACGAGCGCCATGAGAATCAAGATGAATCCGAAGGCGACCGTCCTTCCCGCGATGAGCAGCGGACGCAGCACGCGGTCGTGCACGACGTCAAGGACGTGATCGAACGAATGGAGGGCCTTGTCGACGAAGTCCGGTTCGCGCTCTCTGTTCTCTTCGCTCACACCTAGAACTTAGCGGCGCTTTGGCCCTAAGCCTCAATCCAGCAGAGGGCGATGATCCCGGGTCCTCCGTGCGTGCCGACCACCGGTCCCATGTCGGTGACGATGATCGGGTGATCGGTTGAGATTCCAGCGGCGAGCGTCTCGAGCGCTTTGACCTCGCTGGAGTCGCCGTGAACCAGGGCGAGCCGGCGTAGGGGAGCGTGGGACTTCGTGACCTCGACGATCGCGGCGAGCGCCTTGGCCCTCGTGCGCTGGCGGCCGGCCTCGGCGACCACGCCGTCCTTCAGTTCAAGGAGGGGCTTGATGGAGAGAACCTGGCCCAGAAGGGCCCTCGCCCCGCCCACCCGCCCACCCTTCACCAGGTGCTCGAGCGTGTCGAGCATCGCGATGACGCCAACCTTCGACGTCAAAGCCTCGGCGTGCTCGACGAGTTCGTCAAGGGTCGCCCCAGCTTGGGCCAGCTCGGCGATCTCGATCGCCAGGAGGCCTTGAGCCATCGACACCGCCTTGGTGTCGACGACCTTCACGGCGATCTCGCTCGCCACGGCCTGGGCGGCGAGCGTGGCCGACTGATGGGTCGCGGAGAGCGCCGCGGACAGGGTCAGCACGATAGCGCCGGCGCAGCCATCGGACTTGGCGCGCTCGTAGGCGGCTTGGAATGCCCCGGGTGACGGCGCGGCGGTTTCGGGCAAGGTCTTCGATTTCTTGCACTTGGCCCAGAACTGCGAAGGCGTGAGGTCGACTCGGTCGGTGAATTCCTCGTCGCCGAAACGGATGCTGAGCGAGACGATGTCGATGTCGAGCCGACGGGCGATATCCTCGGGCACGTCACAAGCGCTGTCACTGATAATTCGAATTCGAGCCACGGCCCCCCCTTTCGAACTGCTCAAGCCTTACATCTTTTCGTGCTCGACGGCCAATGCTGTAGTGCGAGATCATCACGAACGCAGCGTAGGTCACGAATCCGAGCACCAGAGCGAGTGAAAAGCGCGCGATTAGGCCCAATCCGCGGTTCCACGCTGGTGCGGAGTAGGCGAGCGCCATCACGAGGGCCGCGGCGAGCGAGGCGCGGAGGCTGCGCCGGACGTGCAACGACCAGACCGCCGACGTGATGTTGACCTGGTGGCGCGCAAGGGCCATGACGGCCACAACGGCCGCGGCGCTGTAGGCGATCGAGACGCTGGAGGTGAGTCCCGCAATCGAGTGGCGTCCGAGCGCGACGCAGAGCGCGATGGTGAGGGCGTTCTGCAGGAAGTAGAGAACGAAGACCTCGCGGGCGCGCTGCATCGCCTGGAGCCCCCGCACGCAGAGCTGGAACACGGTGAATCCCGGGAGCCCCGCGGCGAGAACCGCGAGTACGGTGCCTGCGGAGATCCGATGCCCCGCCCGCACGTGGTTCAGCAAGATTCCGACGATGGGCTGGGCCAGGATTATCAAGACCAGGCTGCAGGGAATGATGATGACGAGGGATTGTCGAAGCCCGAAGCGAAGTCGCTCGGCGAGCCCCGCGTAGTCCTCGGCCGTCGCGAGACCCGCGAGCTGGGGGGTGAGGGCGCCGAGCACCGACACCACCACGACCGCGTAGGGCATCTGCATGAACGACCAGCCGTAGGTGTACGCGCTGACGTAGCCCCCTTTGCCCCCGATGCCGAAGGCGTACGCGAGGATAACGTAGAGCGATAGCTGGTTGGCGACGACCACGAGCAGCGTCCAGCTCCCGAGTCGACCGATGGCGCGTACCGCGGGGTCCCGGCGGTCGAAGCGGAACGAAAGGCGCCACAGGTCACTCTTGGCGAGCGACGGCAGCAGGCAGAGGAACTGGACGCAGACGCCGAGCGTGGTGCCGAGTCCCAGCCAGAGAAGATCGTGCGAACCCGCGAGCGCGTTGATTGTCGGCGTGGGGTCGACGAGGTGAAACCAGACCAGCACGGCGATGCAGACGATGTTGTTCGCGACCGGGACCCACGAAGCGATGCCGAAGCGGTGGCGGACGTTGAGCAGCGCGGTGGCGATGCCGATCACGCCGTAGAAGAAGATCTGCGGGACGAACCAACGAAGGAGCGACGTGGCGACGGCGCGTTGCTGGTGCAGCGAGTCGATCGAATGGGTCGTCGATGCGTGCTGGAGCAAGGTGAAGCCGTCGATGATCCACGGAGCTGCCAGCCACGCGGCGATCGAGGCGACGACGAGGACTACCAGCGAACCGGTTATCACGCTCGAGATTGACTTCCAGGCCCGTCGCTCGCCGTCAATGGCGAGGCGCTCGACGAACACCGGTATGAAGGTGGCGCTGGCTATACCGCCGAGCACGAGGTCAAACAACATGTTGGGCACGGTGTTCGCCAGGTTGAAGGCATCGGCGATCGGCGAGAACCCGAGCACCCACGCCAGCACGAGAACCCTGAAGAGACCGGTGAGGCGCGAGGCGAGGGTCCCGGTCGCCATCGAAAAGACCCGCGAACCGTGCGACTGGCTTTCGCTCATCGTGCGTGTCGTCCCTTGGACTTGCGTCGGTACGTGCGGACCCACCAGTAGGCGAGCACGACGAGTGACGCGAGGGTCAAGAGGTAGCCAACGACTGAATTGCCGGCGATGCGAACCTGAATCGCCGTTCTGGCGAGCACCAGCTGTCCGTTGGGCGTCGTGACGATCACCTGCAGGGTGAGATCACTACCGCGGTGGTTGGAAGTGGGCACGCGTAATGACTTCGTGGACGAGTCGAGCTCGACGGTGACGCTGCTGCCCCTAGGGAAGTCGAGCCGGTCGGTGATGAGGTGGACAACGGCCGTTACCGCGTAGTTTGCGCGACTCAGCAACGTGATGGGGAGAGCGGTCCCGGGGCCGGTCAGCGTGATGGAGCTCTGATCAACGGAAAACTTGTTGAGCTGGGCGTTGAGCGCCGCGCTGGCGTTCGCGAGCGCCGCCTCTCGTACGAGCGGGTCACCGATCATCTCGGCTCTCGCCACCGCGACGCTGAGCGCGTCGGTCACTTCCGGCGAGCTCACCGCCTGATTGAACGAGTTGACCTGGCCAATCAGCGTGCGAAGGGAGCTGACGTTGTGTGAAGACCACGCGGAAGAAGAAGCGGTGTTCACGAGGGTTCGCGTGGCCGGTGCACCGTTGGTGGCGACGAGCGAGGAGTTGAACGAGGGCGTGAGGCTGGCGGCGACGACGAAAGGATTGCCGGAGAACCCATTGAGGAGATCGTTCACGTAACTGGACTTCATTCGCGTGACGGGCAGCAGCAGGACGACGGTGCGAATGGCGGGCGCATTGGGCGCTTCGAAGTGAAGGAACGCCAGGGTCGCAAGCGTGAGCGTCGCCCGCCGGCCGGGCTCAATGGCGTCGTTGGTGGCGAGTTGCTCGAGGGGGTCGTCGGTGCTGAGCGCGGTGACGCTCATGGCTCCCGCGAAGTGGAAGGGAGCCCCCCAATTGAGCGTGGTGGAGGGGGAGGGGTTGAGGGACGTGTCGGGCACGATGACATCGCTGATGTGGGCATTCGCCAGGGCCTTAATGGCAGCCAGGGTCGGTGATCCGGAAAGCAGGACCGTCGTATCGGCGTAACGCCCGGTCACCGAGCGCAGTAGTTGCGTCGAGAGCGAGACCTGCTGGGCAACCTGTGAGGGGAATCCGTTGCTCGCCAGCCCGCCAAAGTCGATATCGCTGGGCGGCGCAGCGATCACGCGGTGCAGGGGGCTCGCGACGGCTTGGTTGAGGGCCGCGCGGCACGCGGCCGCTTCGCTGGTCGTCGATTGCTCGATTGCCGCGAGCGTGCGGTAGTCGGCGGTAAGGGTGAGGGGCAGCGTCGGGTGCTGGGCGAGAGCCTTCAGCACGGCAGTGACGCTCCCAGTTCGCCGCAGCGACGATGGATCGAGTGCGCTGACGAGGTCAACGTGCAGCGGTCGCACGACGCGGGCCACCTCCACGGCGAGCAGCGACCACTTGGTGGTGGTGACGCCGTTGATGGTGACCGAGTAGCTCAGGGGATAGACACCGTCGCACTGCCCGCTGGCGCAGGCCAGGCGAAGGCGCGCTGGCCGGCTCTGGCAGTTTGAGGAGGTGCGGCCGATCGATTTGGCGAACATCGACACTGTGAACGTGGCCTTGCCACGAGCAACGCAGTCAAGGCCGAAGTTTCCCGTCCTTGACATGACGGATCCGCTGGCCCCAAAACCGCTGAAGATCGGGGAAAGCTCTGATCGCTCGATGATGCGCGGATAGATCGAGACTTGCACCAGGGGCTTGGTGGATGAATTCTTGATCCCTAGGGTCACGTTAAAGCGGGAATCACCCTTGGGGGACAGGCGCGCGACCGCGCTTTGGTGCAGGACCGTGAATGACGGCGTCGTCCCAGCGTGCGCGGCCGAAGGCCACGTCACCGCTGCGAGGCTGAGGAGTACGACGCTGAGCGCCCGCCACCAGGTCGAAAATCGGTGGAACATGCTGCTACAGGCTACCTTCGGTTTCGCTTGAAGTCCGGCGCACTACCCTCGTTCGCAATGACTTCGTTTGAACAAGTGTCCGAACGGCTGAACGAGATCGCTCGTCTGTCGGCTCCGCTCGCCCGCGCCTTCGCGGTCGCGGGCTTCTCGCTCTACGCAGTGGGCGGCTCGGTGCGTGACGCGGTGCTCGGCCGGGAGCGAGGCGAGGACTACGAGATCGATTTCACGACCAACGCTCGCCCGGATGACATCGCTCGGCTCATGAAGCCATTGTGCACCGCGTTGTGGGAACAAGGACGGGCCTTCGGTACGATCGGCGGGAGGTTACGTGGAAGCGGGATCAAGGCCGAGATCACCACGTTCCGCTCAGAGGCGTACGTTGACCATTCGCGCAAGCCCTCGGTTGAGTGGGGTGATTCGCTCGAAGCCGATCTCAGCCGACGCGACTTCACCATCAATGCGCTGGCGCTCGACGTCGTGGCTCTCGAAGCGCAGACCCCCGGGGTTCAGACTCTGTTCGACTTCTACAACGGCTTCAATGACCTTCATGAACGTATTCTGCGAACGCCCATCAATCCGGAGGTCCTCTTCAGCGACGACCCGCTGCGCATGCTGCGCGCCGCCCGCTTCGCCGCCCGCTTCCATCTGACAATCGACCCAGCGATCGAAGTGGCAGCGACCAAGATGGCGGAAAAGCTCTCCATCGTGTCGGCGGAGCGAATTCGCGGTGAACTTGACCTGCTGATGTTGACCGAGCAGCCGTCGCTGGGGCTTGATTTCATCGTGCGCACGGGCCTCGCGGACCACTTCCTCCCGGAACTTCCGAAGCTGCAGCTGGAACAAGACCCCATCCATCAGCACAAGGACGTGTTGAGGCACACGTGGGCCGTAGTGGACAAGACATCAGCGACTCTGGTGCTCCGGTTGGCGGCGCTCTTCCACGACATTGGAAAGCCCCGCACGAGAGCCATCACCGAGGAGGGCGTCACGTTCCGCTTTCACGAGGTAGTGGGCGCGAAAATGACGCGCAAGAGAATGGCCGCCCTCAAGTACTCTCAGGAGCTGATTGACGACGTGAGCATGCTGGTCGAACTGCACCTGCGGTTCCACACATACAAGATGGGTTGGAGCGATAAGGCCGTTCGGCGCTACGTGCGCGACGCCGGGCCGCTTCTCGACGAGTTGAACGAACTCACGCGCTGTGACTGCACGACGCGCAATGCCCGCAAGGCTGCGACGCTGGCGCACCGCATGGATGAACTCGAAATCCGCATCGCAGAGCTTCGCGAGCAGGAGGATTTGAGTCGGCTCCGCCCCGCCCTCGACGGTGTCGCCGTCATGGAGCTGCTCGGCATTGCGCCGAGTCCGGTGGTGGGTCGGGCGCTCGATTTCCTGATGGAGATTCGACTCGATGAAGGCGAGATAACTCCTGTCGAAGCCGCGGTGCGTTTGCGCGAATGGTGGGCCGAGCAGCCGAAGTGAAGAGACGGTCCGCGGTTCGTTCGTGACTGATGGATCGTAAGAGGGAAAGGCTTCTTGGCCTCAGGAAAGTGAGCGTACAAGAGGCCTTTACATCCAACACCCAACCGATTCGAGTCGAATCGGTTGGTGCGTCTCAATTCCAGCAGAACCGTTCTACGGCCACACCGGGTTCGCAGTTCCCCCGTCGGCGAACTCCTCGACCATGTTGTGGGCGATGTCGTCGTGGAACTGCACGGGAGGCGACTTCATGAAGTACGCCGATGGCCCGATGAGCGGTCCACCGATGCCGCGGTCCAAGGCAACCCTGGCGCAACGAACGGCGTCGATGATGACCCCAGCCGAGTTCGGCGAGTCCCACACCTCGAGCTTGAGCTCGACGTTGAGGGGCACGTCACCGAAGTTACGGCCTTCCATGCGGATGTAGGCCCACTTACGGTCCAGCAGCCACGGCACGTGGTCACTGGGTCCGATGTGCACGTCGTCGGGGCTCATGTTGCTGATTTCGAGCTGCGAGGTCACGGCTTGGGTCTTGGAGATCTTCTTGGACTCCAGGCGATCACGTTCGAGCATGTTCTTGAAGTCCATGTTGCCGCCAACGTTGAGCTGATACGTGCGATCAAGTGAAAGGCCGCGGTCTTCGAAGAGTCGCGCGAGAACGCGGTGGACGATGGTGGCGCCGNNGATGTCGTCGCCGATGATCGGCACGCCGGCGTCGGTGAACTTCTTCGCCCACACCGGGTCCGAGGCGATGAAGACGGGAATTGCGTTGACGAAGGCAACGCCGGCGTCGAGGGCGGCCTGGGCATAGAAGCGCTGGGCTTCCTCCGAACCGACGGGCAGGTACGAGACGAGCACTTCGGCCCTGGCGTCGCGTAGCGCCTGCGCGACGTCGACGGGCTCCGCGGGCGACTCTTCGATCGAGGCGCGGTAGTACTTGTTGAGACCGTCCATGGTGGGCCCACGCAGCACCGTCACGCCCAGCGAGGGAACCTCGGCGAACTTGATGGTGTTGTTCTGTCCACCGTCGATCGCCTTGCCGAGGTCGTTGCCGACCTTGGAGGCGTCAACGTCGAAGGCCGCGACGAACTCGAGGTCACTGACGTGATAGCCGCCGAGCTCGACGTGCATCAGGCCGGGAACGTTGTCGCCCTGCTTGGCGTCCCTGTAATAGGTCACGCCTTGAATAAGTGAGCTAGCGCAGTTTCCGACGCCCGCAATCGCCACGCGAATCTTCTTCATGGCTCTCCTCTCCTACTTCGCTTCTCGCGCGAAGGTTTGCTGGTTACTGCGTTCGGTGGTCAACAGGCTGTCAATCCACGCGAGGTCCAACTCCACGCCCTTGGCCGCGTGATCCATCACGCTGCGGGCATAGGTGTCAAGTTGTTCGTTGTTCGCTCCGGCGCGCACTTCGACGAGGCGCTCAACGAGATCGGTCCGGCGTCGCTCCAAGAGCCCGACGCGAAGGTTCGGGGTGAGGTACTTGGCGAGCGCCATGCGTAGGGAAAAGTTCTTGCTGTCGTCGAGCGTCGCGGTGTCGCCGAGCAGTCGCACGAACTCCTGGCGCCCCAGCTCGGTGATCCGGTAGACCTTGCGGCCGCGGCGTCCCAAGCCCTGGGTCGCTCGAAGCGAGCGCAGCGAGGCGCGCTCACCCGAGAGCGAGCCGGTAGAGAGCGAACTCACACGAGGTTCGCTTGACGTCACCGCTTCGACGAAGCCGTGACGTTCGAGACGGGCCAACGCCGGATAGATGGAGCCGAACGAGACGTTGGCCCAAACGCCCAAGCGGTCGCGCAGTTGGGTGCGAATCTCGTAGCCGTGGTGATCGCGGTCCATGAGCAGTCCGAGGATAGCGATATCTAACACGCGATTCATCATATCACTTCGATATATCGAACGTGACGGTCTGCAATCAATCTCCAGATTACCGGGGGGCGGTAGTGTCACCCCTAATGGAAAAGAGTTTTCGCACCAGCACCGCCGACGGAGCGGTAGTTGAGTTTGGCCTGGTCCGTCACGCCCTGTTGGCCAAGCTCGCCCAGGGGATCATTCGTTACGAAGACATCTGCGACGCGCATCCCGAATTGCTGCGTGCGGCGAAGAATATCGGTCGCTCGACCGGCGAGACCTGCCCGGTGTGCAGTGAGGCCGAGTTGGTGGAGGTCACCTACGTCTTTGGCGCGCGTTTGCCCGCCGGAGGGACGTGTCCCACGTCGCGCGCCGAACTCCTGAAACTCGAGCGCCGCGAGGAGCCGGTGCAGTGCTACGCGGTCGAGGCGTGCGTGGCGTGCTCGTTCCACCACCTGGTTCGAAAGTGGGCGGCTGGAGGGCGCCGGGCCCGACGCGCGCCGGTTCGCCAGCAGCGAAAGGTCGGCGAATGACCACGAGCGCCCTGCAGATCCGCTCGCGAAAGCGCCGAAGCGGCGCGGCGCCGATCGTCATGGTGACTGCCTACGACGAGCCGGGTGCTCGCTACGTGGACGCGGCGGGGGTCGACATCATTCTGGTGGGCGACTCGGTCGCCAACGTGGTGATGGGTCACGACGACACGTTGCACGTCACCGTGGAGGAGATGTGCCACCACGTCCGTGCGGTCGCCGCGGCGAAGCCGCGGGCCCACGTCGTCGCTGACATGCCGTGGATGAGCTACCACGTCGATCTTGCCGACAGCGTTCGAAACGCCGGCGCGCTCGTGCGGGCGGGCGCTCACAGCGTGAAGCTTGAGGGTGGTCGGGTTCGGCGAGAGGTAGTTCGGGCGCTGCTCGATGCCGAGATTCCGGTGATGGGCCATCTCGGCCTGACTCCGCAGAGCGTGCTGGCCTTTGGCGGTTTCAAGGTCCAGGCGAAGACCCGCGAGGCGGCGGAGTGGCTTATCAAGGATGCCACGGTGCTTCAAGACGAGGGCGTCTACGCCATTGTCATCGAGGGCGTCCCCAGCGTGGTGGGAACCAGGGTCACCGAAGCCCTCGAAATCCCCACGATCGGCATCGGCGCCGGACCAGACACCGACGGCCAGGTCCTCGTGTTCCACGATCTTCTCGGCATGACGAGCCGGGCTCCAGCGAAGTTCGTTCGACAGTACGCGGACCTAGGTTCCCTGATAACGAGTGCGATCAGCGACTTCGCCCGTGACGTGCGAAGCGGCGACTTTCCGAACCTCGCTGAGGCGTACGACAACCCTGACGAGCTGCTCAACTAGCCAATTTTGGCCCCGTGCAGTAGAGTTGTCTTTCCCACAAGCGTGGGAAGAGTGAAATGAACCCTGCTCTGTTTCCGCAGAGCCCGGCCTAGCCGGTCCAGAGGGAAAGGAACCCGGCCATGAGGCCTTATGAAACCATGATTGTGTTCGACACTGCTGTCGACGCGCAGTCCATCCAGATCGCTCTCGACCGAGCATTGGAAACCATCCGATCCAACGAGGGAAGCCCCGGAACCATCGACCGTTGGGGCAAGCGTCCCTTGGCGTACGAGATCAACAAGCGCAAAGAGGGTTACTACGTTCTGGTGGAGTTCAGCGGCGAGCCGACGACTGTTGTCGAGCTTGACCGAATCCTGACCCTGTCAGACGAAGTCCTTCGCTTCAAGATTCTTCGTCGCAACGATCGAACAAGCGCAAGCCGTGTTACGGCGCAAGCGTAAGTTCGGGCGCATAGCGAATTAAGGAGAAGAAATGGCTGACAACACCATTACCGTCGTGGGGAACGTAACCCGCGACCCCGAGCTCAAGTTTCTGAACAGCGGGCAGGCCGCACTGCGTCTCTCGATCGCCGTGAACCGTCGCTGGCAGAACCGCCAGACCCAGGAGTGGGAAGAGCGCGTGTCGTACTTCGAGGTCGTCGCCTACGGCTCGACTGCGGAGAACGCCGCCAACTCCCTGCAGAAGGGTGCCCGCGTCATCGTGTCCGGCCGCCTTGAGCAGCGCAGTTGGGAGACCGAGAACGGCGATAAGCGTTCGATCGTCGAGATCAACGCCGACGAGATCGGGCCTTCGCTTCGCTTCGCCACCGCAGTCGTCACCAGGACACCCCGCGCCGAGGGTGGAAACTTCCAGTCGAACGATCGACCGGCCGCCGCCCCGCGTTCCAACGAACCAAGTACCTACGCCTTTGATGAGGAGCCCTTCTAATGCCACGTAAGAATATGCCAACCATGCCCAAGAGGGCTCCGAAGATTGACACTCGTCGCGGCGCCAAGAAGAAGCCCTGCTCTTTCTGCCAGCACGGTGTCGGCACCGTTGACTACAAGGACCTGGCTCAACTTCGCAAGTACATCTCGGACCGCGGCAAGATCCGTGGTCGCAAGGTGTCTGGCAACTGTCAGCAGCACCAGCGTGACGTGACCGACGCCATCAAGACGGCGCGTGAACTCGCGCTCCTGCCCTACACCCAGCGCACCGTGACCGAGCGTCGCGGCGGCCGCGGCAACCGTGACGACCGTGGCCCCCGTGGCCCGCGTCCTGACCGCGATAATGCCGAGACACCCGTCAGCGCGGGTGTCGAGTCCGACGTTCTTCTAGACGACGCCAGCGAAGCGGCTGAAGTCTTCAAGACCGAGCTCGCCGGGGAGGTCAGCGAATGAAAGTCCTACTACGCAGCGACGTCACCGGCGTAGGCCGTCGTGGTGACATCGTTGAAGTGAAGTCTGGCTACGCCCGTAACTTCCTGCTGCCCACCGGCGCGGCGCTGAAGGCGAACGCCACCATGGAGGTCCAAGCGGCCTCCATGCGCAAGGCTCGCGACATCCGTGATGCCGAGAGTCGCGAAGCCGCCGAGACGCAGCGTTCGCTCATCGAGAAGGCCACGGTTACCGTGGCGGCTCGCGCGAGCGCCAACGGTCGTCTGTTCGGTTCCGTGACCGAGGCAGACATCGTGAACGCCATTCGCAGCGCCACCAACATCTCGTTGGACCGTCACATGATTTCGATGGCCGAACATCTGAAGGAGCTGGGGACGGCCACGGTGACCGCGACCTTGTTCGATGGTGTCGTCGCGACCGTCAACGTGGAGGTTGTGGCGAAGTAGCCAACCGTCTCGATGCATCTTGACACTGCCGGGGCCTCGCGCCCCGGCAGTCTTCATGTCACAGCTCCATGGCAGATTGATAATGGAAGTTAGGCACAGGATTTTCCCCATGTTGTTGTTCTTGCGACACACAGCCATTATCGACAACCGTTGAGGTCTTATGACGCAGATTGAAACAGACCGTAGCCGCACCGCCCCGGGTGGTGGACGAATCCCACCAAGTGCTATCGAAGTTGAGGAGTCATTGATCGGCGCGATGCTCCTCTCACAAGAGGCCGTGAGCATCGCGTACGAGAATGTTCAGGCCGAGGATTTCTATCGTCCATTGCACGGTCAGATCTTCAGTGCGATCATTGCGCTCGCGAACGCGGGCGAGCCTGTTGACTACGTAACCGTGCAGGCGAAGCTGCAGGAGCGAGGCGCCGTCGCGGTGGAGCTCGGTGTGCTTTCCTCGCTCCAGATGAACACTCCGTCGGCATCGAACGCGCAGCACTACGCGGAGATCGTGCGCGAGAAGGCCCAGCAGCGGCGCTTGATTGCGGTCGCGGGTGAGATCGTCGACGACGCGTACGTCGCGACTGATGACGTGGTCGGCCTCATCGATGAGGCCGAGCGCAAGATCAACCAGATCGGCGACGAGCGCAAGTCCGACACCGTCTCACCGCTGCAGCGCTTGTTGCTGAACGAGGCGGACATCCTCGAGGAGCGTGGTGAGACGCGCGGGCAGTTCAATGGTCTAGAGACTGGCTACAAATCCCTCGACCTGGTGCTGCAGGGCTTGCAGCCAAACAGCCTGACGATCATCGGCGCTCGTCCCGCGATGGGTAAGACGGCGTTCGCCCTCGGCATCCTGGTTCACGTCGGAGCCGTGGTGCAACGGCCCGCGTTGTTCTTCTCACTTGAGATGAGCCGCCAGGAACTGGCCGAACGCATCCTTGCGTCGACTGCGCGCATTGACTCCTCCAAGTTGCGCACCGGGGACCTGAGCGACTCGGACTGGAATCGCGCGCACGAGGCTTTCGGATTCCTGCAGTCCGCGAAAGTGTTCATCGACGACAACCCGAGCCTGACGGTGATGGACGTGCGCGCGAGGGCCCGGCGGATCAAGCAGCAGAATGGCGACCTCGGCGTGGTGATCATTGACTACCTGCAGTTGATGAGCTCACGAGGGAGAGCGGAGAACCGGCAGGTCGAGGTCTCGGATATGAGTCGATCGCTCAAGATCTTGGCCCGCGAACTCGGGTGTCCGGTGATCGCGCTTTCGCAGCTGTCGAGGAAGCTCGAAGATCGTGCGGACAAGCGTCCGATGATGAGCGACCTGCGTGAGTCCGGCTCGCTCGAGCAGGACGCCGACGTGGTGCTGTTCTTGTTTCGTCCCGAGCAGTACGGCGAGGTGGCCAATGACAAGAAGTCCGAGGCCGAGATCATCGTTGGAAAGAACCGAAATGGTCCAACGCGTACCGCGCACCTGACCTGGCGTGGCGAATTTGCCCGCTTTGACAACGTCGCTGAGGCCCGCGAGATCTAGCGGGCAAGGCCTTTCGCGGCAAGGACCTGACGTCTGCGCCAGGCACCCTCGTGACTGGGACCGATGGCGTCAGGGGCTCGCGAGGTTGCAACGGTCACGATAGTTAGGTAACCTAATTAGGTTACCTAACTATGACCGAACGGGTCCATGAGCGAACATCAATCAGCAGGACAAACTGGCGGGGAGTCCCTCGACCTTGACGTGGCGTGCGAAGAGTTGAACTCCGATTTCACCGCGGCCGTTGCGCGGCTCTACCGACGCCTGCGAACTGAGAGGGATGATGGGCAGATCAGCGACACCCACCGATCGGTGCTGAATCTGTTGGTGAGCGATGGTCCCCACACTCTCGGCGAGTTGAGCGACCACGAGCACGTCAAGCCCCCGTCGATGAATCAGACGGTGAACTTCCTGGAGCAGTCGGGTTACGTGGAGCGGATGGATGATTCGACGGACGGTCGCAAGGTGATACTGGTCGCCACCTCACGAGGCGTGGCTCTCATCGAAGAGACCCGCCGCCGCCGCCACGCGTGGCTCAAGGCGAAGCTTGAGGAACTCTCGCCCGACGAGCGTCAGATCCTCTCAGCTGCTTCGGGCATCATCAGGCGGATCACCGACTCGTGAAGGAAGAAACGACTTTGATGGTTCCGCCGGCGGTCTCGCCACGTTACAAATGGCTGGTCCTTACGAACACAACGATCGGAGTGCTGCTCGCGACTATCGACTCGTCGATCATGTTGATTGCGATGCCCGACATCTTTCGCGGGGTCAAACTGAATCCGCTCGCCGCGGGCAACAGCTTCTACCTGCTCTGGATGATCCTCGGTTTCTTGATCGTGAGCAGCGTGCTCGTGGTGAGCCTGGGGAGACTCGGCGACATGTACGGCCGGGTGAAGATGTACAACCTCGGATTCGTGATCTACACCTTGTCATCCTTGGTGCTCACCGTCGACCCCCTGAAGGGTCAGTCCGGCGCGCTGTGGCTGATAATCGGGCGCCTCTTTCAAGGGGTCGGCGCGGCGTTCCTGATCGCCAATTCCGCCGCCATCCTGACCGACGCCTTCCCATCGAATCAGCGCGGCCTGGCGCTCGGAATCAACAACATCGCGGGGATCAGCGGATCATTCATTGGTCTGATCCTCGGCGGGGTGCTCGGCGCGATCGATTGGCGGTTCGTGTTCCTCGTCTCGGTGCCCTTCGGACTCCTCGGAACCATCTGGTCGTACATCAACCTGAAAGAACTCGGCGAGCGCCACCGGGCCAAGATTGACTGGGCCGGCAACCTGACCTTCGGGGTCGGGTTGATCTTGGTCATGATCGGCATCACCTACGGCATCGAGCCGGCCAACGGCAAGGCCATGGGCTGGACCAGCGTGCCCGTGATTCTTGAGCTCGGGGTGGGGATCGCAACCCTGATCGCGTTCGTGATCTTTGAATCGCGGGTCGTCGAGCCGATGTTCCGCCTCCCGCTCTTCAAGATAAAGGCCTTTACTGCCGGCACCGTCGCGACCTTCCTCGCCGGAGTGGGCCGCGGAGGGCTGATGTTCATGCTCATCATCTGGCTGCAGGGAATCTGGCTTCCCCTGCACGGCTATAGCTTCGCGAGAACGCCGCTTTGGGCCGGCATACTGATGCTGCCGCTGACCCTCGGATTCCTGATTGCGGGGCCGCTGTCGGGCTATTTGTCCGACCAGTTTGGCGCCCGCTATCTGGCGACCGGGGGGATGCTCGGAGCCGCGGTGGCGTTCGTATTCCTGATGATGCTTCCGGTGAACTTCGCGTACTGGGGGTTCGCGATCATCCTGCTGGCCTTTGGAATCTCGATGGGAGCGTTCGCCTCGCCGAACCGGGCCGCGGTGATGAACAGCCTGCCGGCCCGGGACCGCGGCGCCGGCGGGGGGATGAACGCCACGTTTCAGAGTTCCGCGCAGGTGCTCTCGATCGGCATCTTCTTCACCCTGATGATTATCGGGCTTTCGACGACGTTGTCGGTGACCCTGACGCACGGATTGATCGTGCACGGCGTGCCTGCGGCGGTGGCGACCAAGATCGGCGGGCTGCCGCCCGTGTCGATCCTCTTCGCGGCCTTCCTCGGCTACAACCCCATCAGGTCGCTGGTGGGCGCCAGGGTCCTCGCGCATCTCTCCGCGGCGAACCGGACCGATCTGATCGGGCACTCATACTTCCCCAATCTGATCTCCGCTCCCTTCCACTCGGGTTTGAAGTCGGCGTTCATCTTCGGTGTCGCAGTGTTGTTGATCGCCGCCGCGGCATCCTGGTCGAGAGGGTCCAAGTACATCCACAGCGAATCAGAGGTCCGCTTCGGCGAACAGCCAAAGACCCTCACGTCCCAAGAGGAACCCGGTGACGGCCACCGCCCTTGATCAAGGGACCGCGGTTGGCGCGTACGAAGGCGCCGCGCCGGGCGTTTGAGAGGAGCGAGACTGGGTGGCGTCGGCCACGGCTCGATCCGACGATGGAAGAAAGGCCTTAGTGCCCTGCACGCTCGTGGGAGAATTGCCTCACTGAGATGTCCAGCTCCGAGGAGGGCGTGTGGCGAGTCACGCAATCGAGACCTTTGCTCTGACCAAGAGGTTTGGCGACACGGAGGCCTTGAAGGACCTTGACCTGGAGGTGAGCGAGGGAGAGGTCGTCGGAATCCTGGGACCCAACGGGGCGGGAAAGACCACGCTGATCCGCCTCTTGCTCGGACTGCTCATGCCTTCCGCCGGCCGTGCAGAGATCTTCGGTCTGGACTGTCACAGCCAGACTGTCGAAGCCCATCGGCGCCTGGCGTACGTGGCCGGCGAATCGAATCTATGGCCGACACTCACGGGGGCGGAAACCCTCTACCTTCTCGGGCAGGTTCAGGGTCGGGTTGATACCCAGTATCGAGAGGTGCTGGTCGAGCGCTTCGAACTTGACGTGACGAAGAAGGTCCGTGCCCTGTCCAAAGGAAACCGTCAGAAACTCTCCCTCGTCGCGGCCCTCATGACGCGGGCGGACCTCTTGGTTCTTGACGAGCCAACCAGTGGACTCGACCCACTCATGGAGCAAGCTTTTCGAACGTGCATCGCCGAAGCGAGAGTGCAAGGCCAGAGTGTGCTGCTGTCCTCGCACATCCTGAGCGAAGTCGAGGTGCTCTGTGACCGGATCGGCATCCTGCGCGCGGGCGTGCTCGTTGAAATGGGGACACTGGCCGAGATGCGTCATCTTTCCGCGCTGACGGTGGAGGCGACGTTTGACGGCGCCGTCCCGGACCTCTCACGCGTTCCGGGGGTGACGATGGTGGAGGTTCTGGGCTCGTCGGTCAAGTGTCAAGTGAGCGGAACCGTGGAGCCGCTTCTTCGAGTGCTCGCCGACTCGGGGGTTCGCGAACTGTTGAGCCGAGAGCCGTCACTCGAAGAGCTCTTCCTCGCCCACTACGGTTCGGCGACCACCGGACAGAGCGACGCGAGCAATGCTTGTTGAAGTTCAGTCCGAGGCGTCGAGCGATTCGGGCGCAGTCTCGAGCACGGTGATTGCTCGTGTCACCGCGCGCAAGGCGGTCCGGTCGGGGTTCGGGTGGGGACTGGTCTTTGGCTTCTACGTTGCAACCCAGGCGCTCGCCTACGCGACGAGCTACCCGACTGTCGCGTCGCGTGAACTCCTGGTGCAGGAGTTCGGATCCAATCCCGGCGTCAGCGCACTGGTCGGGCCGGCGACCCAACTCGATACGGTTCCGGGATACACGGCGTGGAAGTGCCTCGCCGTCCTCGCCATCACTGCAGCGGTATGGGGCATCCTCAGCAGCACGAGACTGACGCGAGGCGAGGAGGACGCCGGGAGGTGGGAACTCCTGCTCGCTGGTCAAACGACCCGACGCGGAGCCGCAACTCAAGCGCTCGTTGGCATGGGAGCAGGGTTGGTCGTGCTCTTCATCACGTCGGGCGTCATCATCGTCGCGACGGGCCGCAGATCAGATATCGGCATGGGCACCAGCGGGGCGCTCTTCCTCACGCTCGCGATCGTTGCTGGTGCCGCGATGTTCAGCGCCCTGGGGGCGCTCGCTGGTCAGCTCTCCTCCACGAGGCGCCAGGCGTCGGGGTACGCCTCGGCGCTGCTTGGGGCGAGCTACGCGATTCGCATGGTCGCCGATTCGGACACGAGCCTCGGCTGGTTGCGATGGCTGAGCCCACTCGGGTGGATCGAGGAGCTCCGACCACTGACCAGACCGAATCCGCTGGCGCTGGTTCCGATCGCGGTCTTGACTGCCGTCGCCGTCCTCTTCACTGTCTACTTGGCGGGGCGGCGTGACCTCGGGGCGAGCACCCTGCCCGACCGTTCGAGTTCCAAGGCGCATCTGCGCCTCCTTTCCGGACAGGCCGGCCTCGCACTGCGTTTGATGCGCCCCACGCTGGTGAGCTGGGCCGCGGCGATCATCGCCTACGGCCTGCTGCTCGGGAGCATCGCGAAGTCGGGGGGCAAGATCATGACGAGTTCACCGAGCATGCAGCTCGTCTTTGAGCGGCTCGGGGTGACCGGAGCGGAGGCGTATCTCGGTTTCGCACTCCTGGTCATGGCGATGGCCCTGTGCTTCGTCGCCGCCGGACAGATAAGTGCGACGAGAGCCGAAGAGTCGTCCGGCCGGCTCGAATACCTCCTCGTCCGCCCGCTCTCGCGGACCTCGTGGCTCGGGTGCCGGGTCGCCCTGGCGACGGGGATCCTGGTTGCTGGCGGCCTTCTCGCCGGCCTGTCGACGTGGGCGGGCGCCGCCGCCAACCATGCTGGGGTGCGCTTCTCGCCCATGATCGGGGCGAGCATCAACGTTGTGCCGCCGGCGCTCCTGCTCCTGGGCGTAGGTGTGGCGGTATACGGGGCGCTGCCGAGAGTCGCGGTGTCCGTGACCTACGCCGTGCTCGTCTGGTCGCTCCTGGTCGAGATCACCAGTGGAGTCGTGAACGTGAACCACTGGATGATTGACACCTCGATGTTCCATCAGATGGCGGCGGCTCCTTCGGTGCCCGTCGACTGGACGACGAATGCGGTGATGGTCGCCATCGGCGCTCTCTCGGCACTCCTGGGTCTCGGCGCATTTGCGCGACGGGACCTCAAGGGCGAATGAGTTCGGCAGCAAGGTGAGATGGATGGTGCATAAGACCACTTCTAAGTCCGTCGGCGCCGCCGAAGCAGAGCGGGCCGTTCTGCTTCGGCGGTTAACGATCGCTGACCCGGCCGGTCGAACGTTCATCTCCGTCTAGCGCGGGGTGCGACGCGACTTGGGCATCTCAGTCAGAACCCGGACTCCGTGGCGTCGTGCCCATCGATATAGGGATGAGCCGCACCATGCTCGGGTCAGTCCGGTCGACACCGGGTCGACAAGACGACGGAGTGTCCTCTCGAGCTCGTTGATCTCGCTCACCCCCTGAGAATCTGCTTGTTCCAGAAACCCACCTTGATGAGATGGACTCACGGGAGCCGCGGCAGCTGCTCCCATTACGCACCATCACATCTTGCTGCCGAACTCAAGGGCGAGTGACGAGGGGTCGGGTCTCTTCGAAGGCCGACGAGGCGAGAGCGTTGGGGTCCGATCAGGTCGTGGAGACTGACTATTTGGGCTGCATGCGGATGCCGGCGTCGATGCGGATCGATTCGGCGTTCATGTAGCTATTGGAGAGCAACTCGACGGCGAGCGACGCGAACTCCTCGGAATAGCCGAGACGCTTGGGAAAGAGCACACCGGCGCCGAGGCGGGCCTTGAACTCATCTGACTGGGGGCCAGTGCCGTAAATGGGCGTGTCGATCAGTCCGGGCAGGATGCAGTTGGCACGAACGCCGATCGGCGCGATGTCGCGGGCCAGCGGCAGAGTGAGTCCGACCACGCCGCCCTTGGACGAGGAGTAGGCGACCTGGCCGATCTGTCCGTCCTCGGCCGCGACCGACGAGGTGTTCACGATGGCGCCGCGCATGCCGTCGACGTCGGGCGTATTGTGGCTCATCGCCGTCGCCGCCAGGCGGCAAACGTTGAACGTGCCGACGAGGTTGATTTCGATGACCTTCTTGTAGAGGTCGAGGTCGTGGGCCGACGAGTACTCGCCGTCCTTGCCAATGGTGCGCGTCGCCCACCCAATGCCCGCGCAGTTCACCGCGCTCCAGATCGGAGCCATGGCCTTGGCGGCCTCGATGGCTTCGACGACCTGGTCAGTGTTCGTAACGTCGCAGTGCACGTAGGCTCCGCCGATCTCCTTCGCGACTTCCTTGCCGCGGTCGTCGTTGAGGTCGGCGACGACCACCTTTACGCCGCGCGATGCGAGCAGTCGCGCGGTGGCCTCACCGAGGCCCGACGCCCCGCCGGTGACGACGGCCGATGTGTTCTTGAGTTCCATAGATACCCCTGTCCTAGGGTCGGCAAAGGTCTGCCAGACCGTACTTGAGTAAAGCAGACAAAACGAGGGCGGAAGATCAACTCCTCAACCGCTCTCGAATCCGCCGGACAATCAGCCTCTTTGCGGGACGGCCTGAAGCTCGTCGATGGTGAAGTCGATCGCCTGGCGGTAGGCGCCGATGGTCGCTTCGTGGTCCTTGATGGTCGCGAGGTGCGCCTTCAGGGTCGCTTCGTGGGCACGCTTGCGCTGGTTCATGAGCTCGAGGTGGAGCCCGAGCCACGGGATTGCGACGCCGAATGCGATGGCGAGGGTAATGAGGCTGACGGAGAAAATTGCTGTGAACATGATGGCCTTCCTTCTGATTGGTTACCTGAATCAAGTGTCCCGTCCCTGGTCAAAAGTCCGTCAAGGCGCGGTGAAGGGTTTGCTAAGAATGGAGCCACTCGCTAAGAGGCGCGAGAGACGTACATGAATTGGGCGAATGAGGGGTGTGCTTCGTGTCCTAGCGTGAAGGTATGCCATCCGCCTACGAATACAGCAAGGAAGAGTTGTCCGAACTGCTGGCGGGCGAACCGCGCTACCGCGTTGATCAGGTGTGGCACGGCCTCTGGGAAGAGGCCCAGGAGATCGCCGGTATCACGACCATCCCGAAGTCCCTGCGCGCTCGCTTGAGCGAGCAGTTCGCGCCGGGCCTCCAAGTGGTGAACGACCTAGAGAGTGATCGTGGTGCCACGCGCAAGTGGGTCTTTCGATTGAACGACGGCTCGACCATCGAAACGGTCTTGATGAGCTACGAGGACCGGGTGACGGTCTGCGTCTCGTCCCAAGCCGGCTGCGCGATGGGCTGCACGTTCTGCGCGACCGGACAGGCCGGATTCACCCGCCAGTTGACCGCTGGTGAAGTCCTCGAACAGGTCATGTTCGCGGCGCGCGCGGCGTCGCCTCGTCGGCTCTCCAACGTCGTGTTCATGGGCATGGGGGAGCCGCTCGCGAACTACAACGTGACCGTGAACGTGGTGAAGCGGCTCCACGAGTACCGCGGGCTCTCCGCGCGCCATCTCACGGTCTCCACCGTCGGCGTCGCCCCGGCGATTGAGCGCCTCGCGAAGGAAGGACTGCCGCTGACGCTGGCGGTGAGCCTGCACGCGGCGAACAACGAGACACGCAACGAACTGGTGCCCCTCAACCGGCGCTACCCGCTCGAGCGGCTCCACGAGGCGTGCGAGTTCTGGATCGAGACCACATCGCGCCGGCTGAGCTTCGAATGGGCCCTGATTGACCAGGTGAACGACACCGATCAGGCCCTCGACGAGCTCGCGCGCTACGCCTATTCGCTGCGCGCCCACGTCAATCTCATTCCGCTCAATCCGACGCCGGGCTACCTCGTTCGAGGGTCACCGCCCGATCGCGTTCGCCACTTTCGCGACGGACTCGAGGCGCAGGGGATCAATGTCACGGTGCGCAACACCCGCGGTCGCTCCATCGACGCGGCCTGCGGACAGCTCGCCAACGTCACCAACGCCAAGCGCCGGTCAATCCCCGTCAGGTCGGCCTAGCCGCCTCGTCCTTCCAGAACGCCGGACGCCCACGTATCAAGGCGAGGATGCCGACAATGCAGGCGACGCCACCGGAAACAATCGAGAACTCCACGGTGGTGAGGCCCGCGACGACGCCCGACTCGAGGTCTCCGAGGCGCGGGCCTCCGGTGACGACCGCCATCTGCACCGAGGAGATCCGACCTCGGAACTCGTCGGTGATTGCATTCTGAAGAACGTAGTTGCGAAGAATCGTCGAGATGACGTCGGTGGCGCCGGCGAACGCGGGGCACCCAAGCCCAACCCACAGCACGTGCACGATCCCGAAGAGCGCCATCGAGGCTCCCCACGCCATCACGACGACCGCAATGAGACGACCCTGTCGACGCACGCGGTCGATCCAGCCGGTGAAGATCGCCATGACGAGCGCACCGACGCTCGACGCGGCGTAAAGGAGACCGAGGGTTCGAGGACCTCCGTGATACACCGCAATGGCCCGCGCGGGCAAGAGCGCGCGGGGCAGGCCGAAGACCATGGCGTTCAGGTCGGCGAGATAGACCGCCTGGGCGATGGCGTTCGTGCGCACGTAGCGGAATCCGTCGCCGATCGCTCGCAGCATGGCGGTGCCCGTGTGCTCGCCGCTCGGCTTCATCGCTGACATGAAGAGGGTGAAGACCGCCAAGGCGATGAAGGTCAGCGCGTCGATTACGTAGCACGACGAGAGTCCCACGGCGGCGAGCAGAACTCCGGCGAGCGCCGCGCCGAGGACGGTTCCCAGATTCATCAGGACTTGATTGAGCGAATACGCTGCAATCAGCTGGTCGGGCTTCACCATCTTGGGAATCGCGGCGCTGCGAATCGGACCAACGAAGCCCGCCACTCCGGCCGCGACCGCCGCGAGGGCGAGCAGGACTACCAGGTGGCTGCGATGGAGTTGCGCGTTGAGCGCGAGCCCGGCGCTCAATAGCGCCGAGACGAATGAACCCAGCACGAGGAGAGTCCGCTTGTCGAGACGGTCGCCCATCGCGCCACCCCAAAGCGAGCCGGCGATGAGGAAGGGGAGTTGAATACCGCTCGCGAGTCCGACCCATAGGCTCGAATGGGTCTCGTGGTACACCTGATAGGGAACGGCGACGATGGTCAGGTTACTGCCGAGTAGAGAGACCAACTGTCCGAAGTACAGGAGACGGAAGTTGCGATTCTCCCGCAGGGGTCGCGTGTCGACGAAGAGCCTGGGCACCCGTTCTTCGTAGGAGACTATGGTTCCATAGGGGTTGGTGGTCTAAGGAGAGTCGATGATCGACGAGGAACTGGTCCAGCTACTTTCACCCGAAGGCGAGCGGGTTTCGCATCCTCAGTATCAAAGCTCGCTGAACGACGAAGAGATCTTCGGTCTGTATCGCGACATGGTGATCGTTCGCCGTCTCTGCAATGAGTCGACTTCCTTGCAGCGCCAGGGGCAACTGGCCCTCTGGGCTCCGGTGCAGGGTCAAGAGGCCGCGCAGATCGGCGCCGGTCGAGCACTCGCCCCGATGGATTTCACGTTTCCCTCGTATCGCGAGCACGGCGTCGCGTGGTGCCGGGGTGTTCCGCCGGAAGACATGCTGCGCGTGTTTCGCGCGGTGAGCAACGGTGGCTGGGATCCCCAGAGGTACCGTCACGCCCTTCCAACGATTGTCCTCGGTAATCAGGCACTACACGCCGTTGGCTACGCCATGGGCGTTCAACGCGACGGTTCCGAAGAGGCCGTGATGACGTTCTTCGGTGACGGGGCGTCGAGCCAGGGCGACGTTCTTGAGTCGTTCGTCTGGGCCGCATCCTTCAACGCTCCGGTCGTGTTCTTCTGCCAGAACAACCAGTGGGGGATCTCGACGCCCTCCACGCTCCAGTCGAGAGTCCCCCTCTACCGGCGCGCTCAAGGATTCGGATTCCCCGGGATCCGTGTTGATGGCAACGACGTGCTGGCCGTGTACGAAGTCACCAAGCGCGCACTTGAGAATGCGCGCGTGGGCGGCGGTCCGACGTTGATCGAGGCATTCACCTACCGCATGGGTGCGCACACGACGTCGGACGACCCGACGCGCTATCGAGTTGACGCGGAGGTCGAGGTGTGGAAGCACCGTGATCCAGTCGAGCGCGTGAAGGCCCTGCTCGTGCGAGGGCACAACCTCAAAGCCGCGGCGTTCGACCAAGTCGCCGCCGAGGCGGACGCCATGGCGTTGAAACTGCGCGACGACGTGCTGGCCATGGGCCGCCCCGACCCCATCACGATGTTCGACAACGCCTACGCCGGCGCGCACCCGCTCATCGAAGAGGGACGCCGTGAGATGATCGAACTAGGGATCAGCGGAGGTGCGCGCTGATGGCCACGACCTCCATGACGATGGCGAAGGCGCTTAACGAGGGGCTTCGCCGCGCGATGGAGAAGGACAAGAAGGTCCTTCTCATGGGCGAGGACATCGGCAAGCTCGGCGGCGTGTTTCGGATCACCGACGGGCTGCAGAAGGACTTCGGCGAGGACCGCGTCATCGACGCGCCGCTCGCGGAGTCGGCCATCGTCGGCACCGCGGTGGGCCTCGCCATTCGTGGGTACCGCACGGTGTGCGAGATACAGTTTGACGGTTTCGTCTATCCCGCGTTCGACCAGATCGTGTCCCAGGTGGCGAAACTGCGCAAGCGATCGGAAGGCGCGTACACGATGGGGCTTGTGATTCGCCTGCCCTTCCAGGGCGGCATCGGCGCCATCGAGCACCACTCGGAGAGTCCGGAGGCGTACTTCGCCCACACGGCCGGACTTCGCGTGGTGTCGTGCTCGACCCCTAACGACGCCTACTGGATGATCCAGCAGTCAATCGAGCACGACGACCCGATCATCTTCTGCGAGCCGAAGAGCCGCTACTGGGAGAAGGGCGAAGTCGATCTCGACAACGCCCCCCACGGACTCTTCGACGCCGTGGTCCGCCGCGAGGGAAACGACGTCACGGTCATCGGTTACGGCTCGAGCGTGAAGACGATCCTTCGCGCCGCCGCGACCGCCGCGACCGAGGGCGTTTCGATGGAAGTGATCGATGCCCGATCAGTCGCGCCACTCGACATCGCTCCGATGATCAAGTCCCTGGAGAAGACCGGTCATCTGGTGGTCGTGCAAGAGGCGCCGCACACGGCTTCGGTCGGATCCGAGATCGTGGCGGAACTCACGGAGCGCTGTTTCTACTCGCTTCGGGCCCCGGGGATACGCGTGAGCGGCTACCACGTTCCGTACCCGCCCTCGCGGATCGAAGACGACTACCGACCGTCTGTCGACCGCATCCTTGACGCGGTCGACCGAGTGATGGGATTTGAAAGTTGAGCCAGGAGATCTTCCTCCTGCCGGACGTCGGCGAAGGGCTCGTCGAGGCAGAGATCGTCACCTGGAAGGTGAAAGTCGGTGACGTCGTCATCCTGAATCAGCCGCTCGTGGACATCGAGACCGCCAAGGCAACGGTTGAGTTGCCGAGCCCGTACGCGGGAAGAGTACTGGCGTTGCACGGCGACGTGGGTGACGTGATGGAAGTGCACAAGCCGCTCATCACGTTTGAGGTGGGCGGTGAGGCAGGTGCCCCAACGCCTGAACCGCGTAATGGTGAGGCGCCGGTCGGTGAAGGCCGCGAGGCGGTTTTGATTGGCTACGGCGTAGCCAACGAGGACGGACTGGCCACCCGCAAGCACCGGCGCACGACCAGCACCGGGCGGTTAGCCTCTTCGGCGCCGCCCGCGATCGCACTCGTGAGTTCCGGCGGCGCCCCTCGCAGCACGCCACCGGTTCGCCTCTACGCCAAGCAGCATGGCATCGACTTGAGCTCGCTGACCGGCTCGGGCCGTGACGGCTTGATCACCCGCGGCGACGTCGAGCGCGCGGTGGGCAACCCGGCGGGCGCGCTCGCCCCCGCGCCATCTCGGGTCAGCGCGCCGATCACGGGGCCGAATGCGACGTCGCGATTCGTGGGGCGTGATCTCGAGTCGTGGTCGAGCGGGCCGAAGGAAGAGCGAATCCCCGTGAGGGGCGTACTTCGCTCGATGGCCGACGCCATGGTGCAGAGCGCGTTCAGCGCCCCCCACGCCGCGGTGTGGGTGCGCGTTGACGCGACCAAGACCGTCGAACTGCTGGCCGCGTTGAAGAAGCACCCCAATATGGCGACCCTGCGACTCTCGCCGCTCACGATCATCGCGCTGGCGGTGTGTGACGCCGCTCGTCATTATCCAGGTATCAACTCCAGTTTCGACTCATCGACCAACGAGGTCGTTGTTCGTCGCTGCGTGAATCTGGGAATCGCTGCTGACACTCCGCGAGGTCTCATCGTGCCCAATATCAAGGGCGCCGATCAACTGGATCTCGTGGGAATGGCTGAGGCGCTGAGCGTGCTCGTGGACAAGGCCCGCAACGGGACCACGACACCGAACGAGATGATCGGCACGACGTTGTCGATTACCAACGTTGGTCCTTTCGGCGTGGACGCCGCAGTGCCCATCTTGCCTCCAGGCACGGGGGCAATCCTCGCCATTGGCCAGATTGCGAAAGCGCCATGGGTCGTCGACGACGCCGTTGTCGTGCGCCACGTGGTGGAGGTCGCGATGTCCTTCGACCACCGTCAGGTGGACGGGGCCATGGCGTCAGCGGTGCTTTCGCACATTGGCAGGTTCCTTCAGGACCCGGCTACCGCGCTCTTGGCGGGCTAGCTAGGGCTTCAGCTTGGCCAGCGCTTCGAGGGCGCGCTCGGCGTGGACGTTCATGTTCAGTTCGCTGGTGACGATGTCGATCACTCGCCGATCCTGACCGATAACGAACGTCGTCCGCTTCACCTTCAGGAAGTCGACGGCCCGCTTCACGTTGAACTGCTTCGCGACGACGCCATCGGTGTCGGCGAGCAGGGGGTAGTCCAGGTTGTTCTGCGACGTGAACTGGGATTGACGGTCGACGCTGTCCATGGAGATGCCGACGCGCTGCGCGCCGAGGGCCGCGAACTCCGATGCCAAGTCCCGGAAGTAGCAGGACTCCTTGGTGCAGCCCTTGGTCATCGCGGCAGGGTAGAAGAAGAGCACCACCGGGCCCGACTCGAGGAGCGTGGAGAGCGTGCGTGGCGTCCCGGTTTGATCGAGCAGTGTGAAGTCGGTAACGAGGTCGCCATTTTGCATACGGACACACTAGGCGTCGAGGCGAAAGCCCACCCCACGGATGGTGATGAGGTGGCCCGGATTGCCGGGATCGTCCTCGATCTTCTGACGCAGGCGCTTGACGTGGGTGTCGAGGGTTCGGGTGTCGGAGAGCTCAAGGCCCCACCACAGCGTGTCGAGGCAGACCTCGCGGGTCACCACCTGGCCGAGGCGTGAGGCGAAGAGCGCCAGGAGATCGAACTCCTTGCGGCTGAGTTCGATTTCGATTCCCCGTCGGGTGACGGTCCGGCGGATGAAGTCGATGCGCAGGTCGCCGAAGGTGATGATCTCGTCGTCCGTGTTGGTCAACGGCCGTCGAAGGACCGCTCGCATGCGTGCGACCAGCTCGCGAAGACGGTACGGCTTCGTGACGTAGTCCGCCGCGCCGATCTCGAGGCCGAGCACGACGTCCACCTCAGAGGTTCGCGCCGACACCATGATGACGGGAATCCGTGAGGTGTCGTAGATCTCGCGGCAGTAGTCGATGCCCGAGCCATCGGGAAGCATCACGTCGAGCAGGACCAAGTCGGGCTTGGAGTTGTTCATCACCTCGCGGGCCTGGGTGATGGTGCTCGCCGCCACCACGATGAAGCCCTCGACAGTGAGCCCGATGTTGAGGGCGTCCTGGTAGCTCTCTTCGTCTTCGACGACCATCACAACGCTGCGACCCTCCGGATCAGCCATGGCTACCTCGTTGAGAAACCGGGCCGAAGGCAACGAACGTGACACGTGATCGGATTGGTCGGGGAGAGCGCAGTCGATCACGTGTCATGAGGCCAACGTAAAGAGGTTGGGTTACCGCAAGGTGAAAGCCGCGCTATCGAAAGGTGGTATTTGAATGAAACCTTTCGAGTTAATGGCTAAAAGAGGACGAATAGTTCTGATCGACTCTCAGGCGTTCGAATCTCGCGCGAAACAGCAGCTTGGCAGGGGGGCGACCGATGGCCGCAGGCGGGTTACGGCGCGCCCACCGTGAAGGCCGAATAGTTGGTCGCACCGCTCAAGTAGCTCCCGACGGCATCGCAGACGCCGCTCTTCTGGCATACGAGGGCGTAGACGCCGCCGCCGATGCCCACGCCGGCGGCGTTGGATGGCAGGGCGAGCCTGCTGGCGGCCTTCCAGACGTGGCCGGTCTCGTTGACGATCATCGCCTGGTATCTTCCGGCCGCGTCAAGGTAGGCGGCGCCCGCGCTGCAGTTGCCGGGCGACTGGCACGACAGCGAAACGACGCCTCCGTTGTGACTGGTTTGCGTGGCTCCGCCGGGCAGGGCGAGCTCGGTCGAAGCCTGCCATCTGCCGCTTATCTCGTTCACGAGGAACCCTTGGTACTTTCCCGTCTTGTCCAGGTACTGCCCGCCGGTGGCGCAGTTGCCGGGCGTTGCGCAGGAGATTCCTTGAAACCCGAACAGGAGCGCTTGGGGATTCGCCCCGGCGCTTGCGGGCATCCTGAGTCCACTCGCTCGGGCCCACGCGCCGTGGACTTCATTGGCGACGAGGGCTTCGACGCCAGCGCCCGTTGCGTTGTAGGTCCCCACGGCGCTGCAGTTGCCGGCGCTCGCGCACGCCACCTCGCTCAGGGCTGCTCCCGCGAAGCTGCTGGCATTTCCCGGCAGCGACGTGGAGATCGCTGGCCTCCAGGACCTGGCGACCTCGTTTACGACGAGGGTGTGGGTGACGTTGTTGGCGTCGATGTACGAGCCCACCGCGCTGCAGTTGCCGGTCGATCCGCAGGCGATCTGGTTGAGCGACACGTAGGGATTCGCACCGATGCCGGCGGGGAGCCCGACCTCGCTGGCCGCCGACCAGGTTCCTCCGAGTTCGTTCACGACGAAACCCTCGATCGTGGGAGAGGGACTGGCGGCGACGTCATAGGTGCCTACCGCGCTGCAGTAGCCCGGCGAGCTGCACGAGACCGAACGCAGCGCCGACGCCTGGCCGCTCTTGGCGGCGTTGGCGGGCAGCGCGACCTCCTTCGCCGCGAGCCACTTCCCGCCCACTTCGTCGGCGATGAAACTCAACTGGTTCAGCGCCGCGTCGTAGTAGGTGCCCACCGCGCTGCATCGCCCCATCGATCCGCACGAGATGCCCGAAATCGACACGCCATCCTTCACCACCGCATTCGCCGGTGGCGTCAACGATGTTGGCGACCGCCACACGCCATTGACCTCATTGAGAAGCAGCCCGAGATCGTTGCCGGCGGAGTCGACGTACACGCCTCCGGCCACGCAGTTTCTGGCCGACGGACAGGACAGATACGGGAGGAACCCGCCGTACACGCCCGTTGCGCCGGTGGGCAGCACGGCGTGTCTGGCGCCGTGCCACGCGGGGTTGGTGGCGGCGTAGGCGGGCACGGCGATCGACACGGTCACCAACGAGGCGATCAGGAGTGCTGCGCGTGGGAACTTCATGTGGTGCTCCGCTATCTAAGACTTGCTTCGAAGTTGAGATGGCGAGATGAGCAGAGTAGAAACCGAGGATGCGTTTCGCCTGATACCTGCGCCGGTTCCAAGTATAAGGAGGAACATTCTGTTCTCTTGAGGTATGACGGTTTAGCCGACGCCCTTTACAACATTCTTAGTTTCCCGACGGCCCCATACGCGATGAATCACGCAGTCCGATCAGCTTCCGTGCGGTACGACTCAACCCGGGTATCGGACTTGAGTCAGTCCTCGCGTTCGATGGTCTTCTCCGAGACCGTCGCGAGCTGGCCAATTCCCGATGCGAGCATCGCGGAATTGGGAATCATGAGTATTCCGTCGTCGGTACGCACGGTCACGTAGGTGAGCCCGATGCCCTCGACCCAGGCGTCGAGAACTCCAATCATTCCCGAACGTATCCGGATGTGGTCACCGACGCCAAACGGCCGGGCGAAGAGAAGAACCAGTGACGCGAAGATATTGGCCAGGCTTTGTTGGGCGGCGATGCCGAGCACGACACCAGCGACGCCGGCGCCGATCAGCAGACGTTGGGCGGAGACACCGATCACCGCAAAGATCGCAAAGAGCACTATTACGTAGCCAACGCCCGTCGAGACGAGACGGACCGCGGCCCCGGCGGACTTGACCGATTGGCGGGTAATGATCCGTCCGAGGATCGCGGCGACACGTCGAACCGTCAGAATCCCCGAAACCAGGAGAATCAGCGCCGAAATCCACTCGACGAGTCTTGCGTGCGACGAGGAGCCGTGAAACCTCTGGAAATGTGAACCCACCACCAGGGCGGCGAGGGCCATGAGAGCGACGATCATGGTCGTCAGGAGTTCGGACTTGCGAAAGCTTGATGTTGGACGGATCCTCGTGCGTGCCATTAGTGACAACTGTAACGAAGGTGGATTTCAATGGTCGCTACTACGGCCAGCCGGGCCCTTCTGGACGCCTGAGTGCGAAAGCTCCTGATCGGGGCCTTTTGAGATGGGCGTACTATTGAAACGTGCGACGCTCAATCCCTTACCTGATCCTCTTCGTATTGACCATTGCCTCGGCGGGAGCGGGACTGTTGTCCTGGCACCAGGCCCACATGAGTTCGATCACCATCTTTGATTGCTCCAGCCATGGTTCGACCGCGCCTTCCACGCTGGTGCTCACGTGCGCCGACGCGAACACGATGGTGCAGGATCTGCATTGGAGCAACTGGGGCAGCGCCACGGCTGGCGCCACTGGCATCGGGTCGTGGAACGACTGCACGCCGAACTGTGCGGGTGGCACCTGGGAGAGTGCACCGGTCACGATCTCCGCGTACCGGATCCGAAACGGTCACTACACCAGGGTGAACGGATCCAATAGTTCGCTATTTGGTTCGGGCCCCTTCGATGCCGTGCCGTATCCTCCAGCAAGTTAGGCGCCGGGTGGTGACGAGGGCCAGTCCCCGCCTGCCCCTTTACACTGAGCTGGAAGCTATCTAGGAGGATTGATGCCCAAGCGAAGTGCTCACACTAGTTGGACCGGCGGATTGCAGGACGGTTCTGGTCACGTGACGCTCACCAGCAGCGGTGCAGGCGCGTACGACGTTTCCTTTCCCAAGCGCGCCGCCGATGATGCGTCCGGCACCACGAGCCCCGAGGAACTGATCGCCGCCGCTCACTCATCGTGTTACGCAATGCAGCTCTCGGCCCTGATCGCCGCGGGCGGTGGCACGCCGGTCGGGCTCGAAGTCGACGCGACGGTGGAGCTCTCGCCGGACCCGGCGGGTGGCTTCAGAATCTCCAACATCGAGATCGTCGTGCGAGGAACCGTGGAAGGCATGGACGAGGAGGGCTTCAAGAAGGTCGCCAATGACGCCAAGGCCCAGTGCCCGGTGAGCAAGGCGCTGACCGGGACCACCATTACGCTCGATGCGGCCCTTCGTTAGCGACGGCGTGGCGGCAGTCCGGATCCTTCGGCGACACGAGGTTTCTTAGTCGTCGGGGAAGGCCCGTCGAACGTGCCGTTCGTCCGACGCTCAAGAGCGTCGCGCACGTCGGCGTAAGTCACCGGCCCAACTCGCAACGGCCCAACTCGCTATCACCGTGTCGCGCGGATCGACGTCACTGATCGTCCGTCACCTGGGGTCGTCTCCGCGTCGTTCGATGGAGGTTGGCAACTATGAGGATGAAGCTCGCCATCAGGATGATCGGGCCCTGTTGAGGTAATTGCCAGTCGGAAGTCGGCTCAACCGGCTCGTGTGATTTTGGCGGTGTAGTCTTCCTCTTATGTTTGGGGAGAACTAGGAATATGTCGAGTTTGACCGTGCCCGTTTCTCCCTCCACTGCCAGCCAGGACGGGATTGTGCTTCGCGGCGTATCGAAGCACTTCGGAGACCACGCGGCCGTTCGCGAAGTTGATCTGGACATCGCGCGCGGTGAGTTCTTTACCATGCTCGGTCCCTCTGGTTCGGGCAAGACCACCCTCTTGCGGCTCATCGCCGGATTCGAGGTTCCGGACGCGGGTTCGATCTCGCTGCGCGGCGTCGACGTCACGAGCAAGCCCCCCTATCAGCGCGGCGTCAACACCGTGTTTCAGGACTACGCGCTCTTCCCCCACTTCACGGTCGCCGGAAACGTCGCCTACGGGCTGCGCGTTCGAAAAGTGGCCCGAAGCGAGCGCGACAGCCGGGTGCGAGCGGCGCTGGAGATGGTTCGAATGACCGAATTCGCCGACCGGAAGCCGGCGCAGCTCTCTGGCGGGCAGCGTCAGCGTGTCGCGCTGGCGAGGGCCATCGTCAACGAGCCCGAGGTGCTGCTCTTGGATGAGCCGCTGGGCGCGCTCGACTTGAAGTTGCGCCAGGAGATGCAGGTGGAGCTCAAGCGCATTCAACGCCAAATCGGCATCACCTTCATCTACGTCACGCACGACCAAGAAGAGGCGCTGACCATGAGCGACCGCTTGGCGGTGTTTCGCGACGGCCAGATCGAGCAGATCGGACATCCGGTCGACGTGTACGAGCATCCGGCGACGGAGTTCGTTGCAGGATTCGTCGGAACTTCGAACGTCATCATGACCCAACACGGCCGAGCAGTCCTTCGACCCGAGAAGGTCGAACTCTCGACGGGGCCGGTCTCTTCGGACCGCGAGGGTGCCGCCGGCCACGTGGCTGACGTCGCCTACCTCGGGATGGTCACGCGTTACACCGTGCAACTGGGCGACGGACGGCTCATCACCGCCGTGCAGCAGAACCGCTCGACGGACGGAGAGCATGGGCGATTCGCGCCGGGCGATGTTGTCACGGCGTCGTGGAACGTCGCCGACGCTTTTCCTCTGAAGACCACGTCCGCAACTGAGATCCAGTAGGGACAATGAAAGAAGGAGCATCATGAACAGTTCACGGTTCCGTAGGTGGGCAAGCGGCAGCGCCGTTGCGCTCGTCCTCAGTCTCGTCGTCGTCCCGGCGGCCCTTGGCGGTTCGGCCACGGCCGCGACGAGCGCGCCACCGACCCAGGGCGTCAAGCCCCTCCAGTCAGTGGGTAAGGGCGAGGGAACTCTGAACCTCATCGCGTGGGAGGGCTACGCCCAACCCCAGTGGGTGAAGCCGTTCACCGCGTCGACTGGCTGCAAGGTGAACGTCAAGTACGCCGGCTCCTCGAGCGAGATGGTGTCGCTCATGGCGAACGGCGGGGGACACCAGTACGACCTGGTGTCGGCCTCGGGCGACGCCGACCTTCGCTTGATCTACGGCGGCAACGTGAAGCCCGTGAACATGAAGCTCATTCCATCGTCGAGCCAGTTCCGCCCGTTCCTGAAGTCGCCGTCGTTCAACACCATCAATGGCGTTCACTACGGCGTGAGCTACGAGTTCGGGCCGAACGTCCTGCTGTACTCGACCAAGACCTTCAAGACCGCGCCAACCTCGTGGTCGGTCCTTTACAACAAGACGTACAAGGGAAAGATCACCGTTCCCGACAACCCCATTCAGATCGCCGACGCCGCGCTGTACCTATCAAAGGAAAAGCCGAGCCTCGGGATCACCGACCCCTACGAACTGACCCAGACCCAGTTCACCGCGGCGGTAAACCTGCTGAAGGCTCAGCATCCCCTGATCAAGAAGTACTGGGACCTCGCCAGCCAGGAGATTTCCTTGTTCCAGAACGGTGAGGTAGTTGCCGGCGCCGCGTGGCCGTACCAGACCAACACCCTCCAAGCCGCCGGCGCGAAGGTCGCCGACACCATCCCGAGCGAAGGCGCGACCGGCTGGGCGGACACCTGGCTCCTCGCCACCAACGCGCCCCACCCGAACTGCGCCTACAAGTGGATGGCGTACGCCTCGACACCGAAGGTTCAAGCCGAAGAGGCGATCTACTTCGGCGAGACACCTGCGAACACCCAGGCGTGCTCGATCATGAACACCCTCCAGAAGGGTGGCTGCGCCGCATACCACGCCAATGCTCCTGAGTCGTACTTCTCGACCATCAAGTTCTGGAAGACCCCACTCTCGACTTGCGATAACGGCAAGTCGAACTGTGTTGACTTCACTCAGTGGCAACAGGCCTGGACGCAGATCATTGGCTAGGAGACGCCTTGTCCGATAGAGGACTCCGCCAGCGGGCAGGGGCGGCGCTTTGGCGCCGCCCCTGGCTTCGTGGCGTCCTCACGCTTTCGCCCCCACTGCTCTGGTTCTTGGTGATCTACCTCGCGTCGCTGGTGGTGATGCTCGTCACCGCGTTCTTCACGGTGAATTCGTTGACCGGCAACGTCGTCTACCAATGGACGTGGTCGAACTTCTCGCAGATACTCACCCAATCGGTATACGGATCGATCATTTTGCGCACGTTGCTTATGGCAATCGCGGTGACGATCACGGACATCCTGCTGGCGTTGCCGTTCGCCTTCTTTCTGGCCAAGGTCGTGAGCCGCCGATGGCGCCAGTTGCTGCTGGGGCTCTTGCTGATGCCTCTTTGGGCGAGCTACCTCGCCAAGGTCTACGCCTGGATCAACATCCTGTCGAACAAAGGGGTGCTGCCGGGCATCGAATCCAAACTCGGTATTGCGCCGACGCACATCGCGTACACCAACATCGCGATGTGGATCGTGTTCAGTTACCTGTGGCTTCCGTTCATGATCGTTCCCATCTACGGCGCGTTCGAGCGGGTGCCCGACTCGCTCCTCGAAGCGTCCTCGGACCTCGGCGCTGGCTCGTGGATCACCTTTCGATGGGTCCTCTTACCAATGGTCCTGCCCGGAATCGTCGCCGGCTCGATCTTCACCTTCTCGTTGACGCTCGGCGACTTCATCACGCCTCTGCTCATCGGCGGCTCGAACTCCGATTTCATTGGAAACGCCATCTACGACAGCGCGCTCAACGGCGGCAACCTCCCGTTCGCCGCCGCGCTCGCGTTCGTGTCCATCGCGATCATGGCTATCTACCTGCTGCTGGCGAGATTCGCCGGCGCATTCGAGGCGCTATGAAGCTCTCGCGTTTTACTCGGGCGGGCTTGGCGACCTTCGCGGCCTGCGTCGTGTTCTTTCTCATAGCACCGCTGCTCGTGATTCTGCTGTTCGCCTTTGACGCCTCGAATGTGCAGACGTTCCCGATTCATCACTGGACGACGTCCTGGTTCTCCGTGGCCTGGCACGACCCCGCGGTTCGAAGCGCCCTCTGGCTGAGCGTAAAGGCCGGAGTGCTCGCGACCGCGATCGCGCTCATTCTGGGCACCATGGTCGCCTTCGGGATACATCGATACAGATTCTTCGGTCGCGATACGGTATCGCTCCTGCTCGTGCTGCCGATCGCGTTGCCCGGCATCGTCACTGGACTCGCCCTGCAGTCCGCCTTCAATCTGGTGGGGATTCCCTTCTCCATCTACACGATCGTGATCGGCCACGCCACCTTCTGCATCGTGGTCGTGTTCAACAACGTCGTCGCGCGCTTGCGACGAACGTCGACGTCGCTGATGGAGGCCTCGGCCGATCTCGGTGCGAGTCCTCTCCAGACCTTTCGGTTGGTGACTTTGCCGACGATCTCGACGGCCGTCATCGCGGGGGGGCTGCTCGCTTTCGCCCTGAGCTTCGACGAGGTGATCGTCACCACGTTCACCGCGGGAGCGCAGAACACCCTCCCCCTGTGGATCTTCGGCGCCATCCGACTCGGTCAGCAGCTCCCCGAGGTGAATGCAGTGGTCGTGGGGGTCGTGCTCCTGACCCTCATCCCGATTGCCTTCGCGGCCCGGATGTCGAGCGGGGAAGGAACCGGTCGCTCGACGAGGTCGAGCATCTAGTTCTTCCTGTTCGAGGAGCGGCGCAAGCCCGGAGCCTCGTGCCCGACGAAGCGCGATGCGCGACGACGTATCTGGCGCTCGACGCGCTGGACGGGACTGGCGGCGCGCGGCGCGCGCGCCCGTATCGAACGGTAGAAGTACGTCTTGGCGACCTCGACCAGGACGAGGTAGACAACGACCATCGCGAAGAGCCAGAGGAAGAAGATCCCGGGCAGCGGGGTGAATCCGAGTAGGTGGGCGAGCCCGGTGAACGGAAGCACGGCTCCGACGAGCGCCGCGCCAGTGGGCACGGCCATCATCGCGAGGCTCGGCCGGCTCTTGAAGAAGGGCACCCGTCTCGTTCGAATGATGTACACGATGAGTGTCTGGGTGGCGATTGATTCGACGAACCACCCGGTTCGAAACTCGACGTGGTCGGCGTGCAGCACCGAGAGCATCACCCAGAAGGTCACGAAGTCGAAGATCGAGCTGATGGGGCCGAAGATCGACATGAATCTCCGAATGAACTTCATGTCCCACGCCGCGGGGCGAGTGAGCGTCTCGGCGTCGACTCGGTCGGTCGGTATCACCAGCTGACCGGAGTTGTAGAGAAGATTGTTGAGCAGGATCTGCGAAGGGAGCATCGGCAGGAAAGAGAGGAACGCGGATGCTCCGGCGGCGCTGAACATGTTCCCGAAGTTTGACGAGGTGGCCATGAGCACGTACTTCATGGTGTTGGAGAAGATCCTTCGACCTTCGGTGACACCCTCGGCGAGCACCCCGAGGTCCTTGTCGAGCAGGACCACGTCGGCGGCGTCCTTCGCGACGTCGGTCCCCGAGTCCACCGAGATTCCCACGTCGGCGTGGTGCAGGGCCACCGCGTCGTTCACGCCGTCGCCCAGGTAGGCAACGTCCTTGCCCGTGCGGCGCGCGACCTTGATGATTCGTGACTTCTGATCCGGGCTGATTCGAGCGAACACGGTCGTCTGGAGAATCGCCTTCGACAGATCGTCGTCGCTCATGGACTCGATATCGACGCCGTTCAAGAGACCCGTGCTCACGAGGCCGATCTGCGAGCAGACTTTGGCGGCGACGAGTCCGTTGTCGCCGGTGATGATCTTCACCTCGACGCCCAGTCGCTCGAGCTTCGACAGGGATTCGCCGGCGTCATCCTTCACGCGGTCGGCGAAGGTCAAGAAGCCCTCCAAGCCGAGCCCGTGCTCGTCATCAGCGCCCAGGGCACTCGTGCCCGCCGGGCAGGACCGGCTGGCAATCGCGATGACGCGTTCGCCCTCGGAGAAGAGTTCCTGCAAGAGCGTTCGCGTGGCGTCACTTACCTGTTCGCAGCGATCGAGCACGACTTCCGGGGCACCCTTGGTGATGATCTGGGTTGTCCCGGAGCCGTCCTCCACGAGCACGGAGACGAGTTGGCGTTCGTGGTCGAAGGGCAGGATTGCCTTGCGCTTGAACCCCGCGGCTGCGCTCGCGAGAGGGTTCGCCGCCGCGCCGTCGAGCGCCGCCCAGAGGGCCTGGTCGAGCGAGTTCCCGCCGGTGGGGCCGTTCTCGCTCAGCGTGGCTTCGTTGCAGACAAGGCCGAGCAGCCATGGACGGTCACCCTCCGAGCCTTCCTGGTCCAGAGCGTGCTCGAAGGTGATCGATCCCTCGGTGAGCGTTCCCGTCTTGTCCGTGAAGAGGATCTCGATGTTGCCGAGGTCTTCTATCGCGACCAGGCGTTTTACGAGTACCTTCTTTGCCGCGAGCGCCTTAGAGCCTGACGCGAGGCTGATGGTCACGATGGCGGGCATCATCTCTGGGGCGATACCTACTGCGATGGCCAACGAGAAGAGCAGCGCCTCGATCAGGGGACGCGACAGGACAATGTTCATTGCGAAGACGAATGCGGTCAGGATGGCGGCCACGAGGAAGAGGAACCGCGAGAACTTCGAAAGGCCGGCTTCGAAGGCGGTCTGCCCCGGCCGCTCGGAGAGTCCGGCGGCGATCTGTCCGAACGCCGTGCGCGCGCCGGTCTCGACGACAACGCCCACCGCTGAGCCCTGGTGGACGATCGTTCCCATGTAGGCGCAACTCGCCAGCTCGCGCGAGCCGCTGGTCATCGCCCCGACAGACTTCTCGACGGGCAGTGACTCACCCGTGAGCACGCCTTCGTCGCATTCGAGTTCAGTCACCTCGATGAGGCGAAGGTCCGCGGGCACGATCGCGCCGATGCGCAGTGACACGACGTCGCCCGGCACCAAATCGGCGACGGGAATCTCAGTGATCTCGCCGTTGCGACGAACCTGGGCGTTCTGGCTGATCTTCGAGCGAAGCGACGCCATCGCGACTTCGGCGGCGTACTCGTTGAAGAAGCCGAGTCCGACGCTGAGAGCGACGATCACGGCGATAATGATGGCATTCGTGCCCCCGCCCGTGAGCCCGGATACCAGCGCCGCGCCCAGCAGCAAGAGCAGTATCGGGTTGCGTACCTGACGCCACAACACCGAGAGTGCGTGGACCTTGTGGATTGTCAGCAGGTTCGGACCGACCGTGGCGAGTCGCTCGCTCGCCTCACTGGAGGTCAAGCCGTCGCTGCGACTGGAGAGGCGCGCCGTCACATCATCGACCGGCAGCGAAGCCGCGAGAGCGAGGGTCAGTTCGTCATCTTCGTTCGTCGCGTTGACCACGAGCACAGTCTTGCGCACCCGTTCGCGGGTGCGACGTCCTTTGGCGGCCTATCTTGGGAATGCACTGAGACGGTGGCTTGGGAATGACTCCACCAGCCAACGTGCTCGGATGCGAGTCACTGGTGCGGCGGGTCCGCTCAATAAGCGAATGCCCGAATGAGCCTCGCCGTCTCTGCTACGGATGGTTGCGCAGAAGATCCCTTCGCTGACGGTAATCATCGGCATCGACCTCGCCACGCGCGAACCGCTCATCCAGGATTCGTATCGCGTCCGATTCTGTGGGAGCCGGGGGCCCGCCGGGGACCCGCTTGTCGAGGTGACCGTGAAGTCGATAATCGCGCTCGCGCACGAGGGCCGTCACCACCCAAATGACTGCTCCGATGATCAGTATCAGGAAGATGAGCATCAGAATCGCGCCGCCATTGCCTCCGCCGTGCTCGTATTGATATGGTCCCATACACGCTCCATCTCTTCCGTCTTCTCTAGTTATAGGCGTTGCGGTCGAAGACGTGCAATGGCCGAAGGTCATTTCGACCCCTTGTTTACGAAACTCTTAGCTACCGAAGCGCCGCGTTCCCTTCGGGCCACCTCCGAGGGGAGAGGGCATTGGCTGCCCACCGGCCCCTGCTCACGAGGCTCAGAGTCCTCGCCACGGATAGTGGGAAGGGCCTCAACTAACTTGGTCGCTATGACCAACGGGCTCCGCAACCTTGACCCGGCACTTCGCCAGGCGTGGCACTCCCTGTGTCGCTCCGGCGAACTCTCGAACACGCCTCGTTCGTTCGCGCTCCTTGACGAGCGCTACGTCGCCTACCGCTCGCCCGAGGGCGAGGCGCGCGTCTTCCTGGATCGTTGCCCCCATCGATTCGCACCACTTTCGCTCGGGAGCTGCGAGGGGGAGAACCTTCGATGCGTGTACCACGGGTGGGTCTTCGATGCCGATGGCGTCTGCGTTGAAATACCCGCACTCGGCGAGGACGTCGCGCTGCCCGCGCGCGCGAAGTTGACGAGGCCGCACGGCGTCACCGAGTCGCACGGCATGGTGTTCGTCGCGCCCGAGACTCCGTTGACGCCGGTTCCCAGAATCGATTCGGCGTACGACCCGGCCTTCCAGAAGGGTGATCTTCCGGTCATCGAGACTCGCGCGAGCGCCGGGCTACTCGCGGACAATTTCCTCGATATGGCGCACTTTCCGTTCATCCACTCGGGAACCTTTGGCGCGGGCGAAGCCCGTGAAGTGCCCAACTATTCGGTGGCGCGCGAAGGTTATGCCTTCACCGCTGCCTACGAGCACGAATTCGCCAATCGGGAGGACCCCGGCGTCGAAGAGGGGATTCGCCCGCTTCTGCAGCGGCGCCGCCTCACGTACCGCTACACCGCACCCTTTCACCTCGAGCTCGCGATTGAGTTCCTCGACTCCGGTGGAACCAACGTCATTGGGTTCTTCCTGACGCCGGTAAACGACGAGCATGTGCGCATCTACTCGAGCCTCTGGCGCGATGACCTCGACGGATCTGAGGAACGGATGGGTGACGCCATTGACTTCGAGATTGCTGTCGTGAACGAGGATCTGCAGTTGCAGTCACGCTACGAGGTGCTGGAGTTACCACTCGATATCACCGCCGAAGTCCACACCCGTGCCGACAAGACGACGGTGGAGTTGCGGAGAATCCTGGGCGAATTCGTGCGCGCCGCCAGAGGTTGAGCGCTGGACCAGCGAGGGACGGCCCCGGTGACCGCTTTGACGCAACAGACCTGCGACGAGGGGCCGACTCCGGGAGGGCGTGGGACAAGGCCGGCACTAATTACTAGAGTGGCCCCAGAAGCGTCGGCCGCTCAATGCGGCCGCTGTCATCGTCGTGCGAAAGCATTGGAGGGGAGATTGTTATGTCGAGAAACCCGTACGGGGATCTGCCAGACGTTCCGTGTTTCGAAGTGACTTCGGATGATTTCGTCGACGGCGGGAGTCTGGGTACCGCGCAACTCAGCGGGATCTTGGGGGCCGGCGGTTCGGACACGTCACCGCAACTTTCGTGGAGGGGATTCCCGGAGGAGACGAGAAGTTTCGCGGTGACGGTCTACGACCCGGTTGCCCCCACCGCCTCGGGCTTCTGGCATTGGGCCGTCGCGAATATCCCCCTTTCTACGACGTCGCTGCCCTCGGGCGCGGGTGATGAGAGCGGCAGCGGGCTTCCCGAAGGCGCGTTGCAGCTGGCCAACGACGCGGGCCTTCGACGCTACGTAGGGGCGGCTCCGCCGCCCGGGCACGGGGTGCACCATTACTACGTGGTGGTGCACGCTGTTGATGTTCCTCACCTGGACATTTCCGACGGGGCGACGCCAGCATTCCTCGGTTTCAATCTCTTCCAACACACGCTGGCGCGGGCGGTCATCGTTGGAACGCACGAGCAACATTGAAATACTTCATAGGAGCCGGCGACTAGGGAGTCAGTCCCACTTCGACCATGGGTCCGGCGGGACTCTCGATGGCCGCCCTCCGGGTGAAAGGTACCATCGGTCGGTGCGAACCACTCAGCGGACTTCCGGGGTGCTCGACACGCTGTCGGCCCGCGAGGCTGCGCGCATCGCACTCTTCGCCCAGGGCCTTCGTGGTCCGCGCCTCGGCGGCGGACCCGCTGGGCTGGTGCACCATCTTCGCGGTGTGCAACTTGACACGATTTCCGTACTGGCGCGCTCGCACGAGCTGGTGGCGTATGCCCGCTTGGGCACCGTGGCGAAGAAGAGGATCGAAGCGGCCTACTGGGGTCCCAAGAGCGAGACGTTCGAGTACTGGTCGCACGCGGCATGCGTCCTGCCGTTGGAGTTGTGGCCGGCGTACGCCGCCAAGCGCCGCGCGCGCGCCGCGAAGGGATTTCGTTGGCACCGCCTGAAAGACCACGAGCGCAGCTGCGCCGGTGTTGTTGAGCGTCTTCGCGTTGAGGGTCCACTGACGTCACGGCAGCTTGGTGGCGCGAAGAAGGGTGGGGAGTGGTGGGACTGGTCCGAGACCAAGATCGCCGTTGAATGGATGCTCGACGTGGGGACGGTCGTCTGTCGAGAGCGACGGGGCTTCGAGCGCGTCTACGACCTGGCCGAACGTGCCATCCCCTCATCGCTACGGGCGGTGGATCTCGATGACGAAGCTTGCCTGCGCGAGCTGGTTGAATCCGGCGGTCGAGCCATGGGCATTGCGACCGCCGCTGACCTCGCCGCCTACCACGGTCTTCGCGCGAGCGGCGTGCGCTCGGTGCTCGCGACCACAACGCTTCGGCCGGTACGTGTCGAGGGCTGGGGTGACGATGCCTATCTGGCGAGCGGCGCGGAAGCGGGTCTTCAGCCGCGACTGCGAGGTCGAACCACGCTGATGTCGCCCTTCGACTCGCTCCTGTGGGACCGCGCCCGACTGGAGCGGCTCTTCAAGATCACTTATCGCCTCGAAGCGTACGTGCCCGCCGCCAAGCGCACGGTCGGCTATTTCGCCATGCCAGTACTGTCAGGAGATCGCCTGGTCGGTCTGGTCGATCCCAAACGCGTCGGCGAGGCGCTGCACGCCCGCCACGTCGTCGTCCACGAGCCAGGCGCCGTGCAGCACATCGCGCGGGCTCTTCGTGAGGCGGCGTCGTGGGTTGGCTGCACCCGCGTGGAGGTCGATCGCGTCACACCTCTCTTGGCGGCCGACGCGTTGCGTGGCGCAATGAGTGACGGCCTTCGGCCGGCTTAGAGTGAGACCGTGCAGAGCAAGACGCGTGCGATAGATGAGGTGCTCGCCGAGCTGGACGCGCTTCAGCTCCGGGATCCCGAAGTGCACGGCAAACGGCTCTTTGGACTGGTGTATCCGACCGGTCGCGAGGACGTCGAGGCCCTCGTGCGCGGCGTCTACGACCGCTTTCTCTTCGCCAACGCTCTCAATCCCCTCAAGTTCGCCGCCCTGGCGCAGGTCGAGAAGGAAGTGATCGCCATGGCGGGCGACCTCGTGCACCGAACGGCGACCAACGTTCACGGTGGCTCGATGACGTCGGGTGGAACGGAGTCGATCCTGATGTCGATGCTGGTGAGCCGCGAACGCGCCCGCGCTCGCGGCGTCGAGCGCGCGGAGATTCTCGCTCCCGAATCGGCCCATCCGGCGTACGCGAAGGCCGCCCACTACTTCGACATGGACTACGTGCGCGTGCCCCTGGACGGATCGTATCGGGCCGACGTCGCGGCGGCGCGCGCGCTCGTGAGCGAGCGGACGTGCGTGATCGTGGGCTCCGCCTACTCGTATCCCCACGGAGCGATCGATCCGATCGTCGAGCTCGCCGCCCTGGCGGGCGAACACGGAATTGGCTGTCACGTCGACGCGTGCATCGGCGGTTTCGTCCTCCCGTTCATGGAGATGCTCGGTCACCCCGTTCCGCCGTGGGACTTCCGTGTCGAAGGTGTCACCGAGCTGTCGATGGACGTACACAAGTACGGCTACGTCCCCAAGGGAGCGTCGGTCATCCTGCACCGCGATGATGACTGGATCTGGCACCAGACATTCTTCTACGAGCAGTGGGGCTCGGGTCTCTACGCCACGCCCGCGATCGCCGGCGCCCGCGCCGCCGCGCCGACGGTGGCCGCGTGGGCCGTCATGCGGCACCTCGGCGTCGATGGCTACAAGGAACTTGTCGAGGATCTCTGCGCCACTGTTGAGCGACTGCGCGCCGGGATCGCATGCATCGAGGGGCTGGAGATTGTGGGAGATCCGATCGGACCCCTGCTCGCCCTGCGAAGTGACACGGTCGATCTCTACGCGGTGGCGGACGTCATGGACGAGCGCGGCTGGCACCTCAACCGCAATACCGATCCGTACGGACTGCATCTCATGATCTCGCCCGCGCACCGCGATGTCATCGACGAGTTGCTGACGGACCTGTCATACGCGATGACGCATCATGGACCGAGCAAGGGCAAGACGGCCCGCTACGCCTGAGATCGGCCCGGGCCTTCTCTGGTTGGCGGGGGCCGATCGGCTTTCCCCGTAGGTTCTCATTCGTGGCCCGGGCTTCCTGAACTCCTCGGCCGAAGTGTTGCACAAGCACCTCAGAAGAGACTCGCGTTCTTCACCATCTCACCGTTTCTTCTTAACCTTCTCTTACTAAAAAGAGCTTCATGACAAAGACAACCAAATACATGAGAGTTACTCGCAAGGCTGTTGGTGGCCGGAAATTGGCGACCATCGGCATGGCGTTCGTTTCCTTGCTTCTGCTACTGGCGGGTGTATCAACGTCACTGGCGTCATCAGCCTCGTCGGCGTCGTCTTTCAAAGACTCCAGTTCGCTCCCGCCGATCAAGCACGTGTGGTTCATCATCCTGGAGAACAAGTCCTACGACGCCACGTTCACCGGATTGAACAACAACACGTACTTGTGGAAGACCCTTCCATCGCAAGGGTCGCTGCTGACGAACTACTACGGCACAGGTCACTACAGCCTTGACAACTACATCGCCCTCGCCGCGGGTCAGGCTCCCGAAGTCGACAACCAGGAAGACTGCCCGACGTACAAGACAATGAGCGGATCAATGATCACCAGCAAGTCGAGCCCCAACTACGGCCAGTTCCAAGCCGGCGGAGCTCCGTACACGAACCAGGGGTGCGTCTACCCCAAGAGCGTCCCGACATTGTTCAACCAGCTTGACGCCGCCGGCGTCTCGTGGAAGGGTTACGCACAGGATCTCGGCAACACCGACACCGCATCCGCTCCCCACGACGTCAACGCGTGCGGCGGGCCCGGAGCCAACCCGGACACCACGCCGGTCGCCAACCCTGGTTCCGCGAACGCGACGGACCAGTACGTCCCCAAGCACTTCCCATTCCCGTGGTTCGACTCGCTGCTCGACAACGGGACCACGGACTGCAATGCGGCGCACATCGCGAACGCGTTCGATCCGAACAACGGCCTGTACCACGACCTGCAGAGCGTGGCGACGACGCCGGAGTTCAGTTGGATCACTCCGAATAACTGCTCGGACGCGCACGACGCGGTCTGCCACGGCAACAACCTCTCCGGCGGCTGGGCCAACGCGACCACCCCGAATCCGCCGGTTAACTACACCGGCGGACTGTATGCGTCGGACCTGTTCCTCGAGCACGTGATCCCCGAGATCGAGGCGTCGCCCGCGTTCAAGCAGGGGGGACTCATCGACGTCGCCTTCGACGAGGGCTTCCCGGCGTTCACCTTCACCGGCAACAGCTTCAACAACTCGACCGCCGACCCCGCCACTGCGGCGTCGTCGATCGCCGCCGACTCGGCGGGTGAGAACCTGTACGGCAAGAACGTCAACGCGGAGCCGACCGGGCCGAACACGCCGCTGCTCACGAACGCGAGCGGTGACCAGCTCTACCCCGGTCCCGGTGACAACGCGTACGTCGACCGCGACCCGTCGACCCCCGGCATCATCCTGGGTGGAGGTGGAGCACCGCCGGCGGCCCGCACCGACGCGGCGAGCGCCGACAGCGGCTCAACCTACGTCAACGACCAGGCGATCGTCGCGACCGACGTTGGTCGCAGCGTCACCGGAGTTGGCATCCCCACGGGCGCCACCGTTGGAATCGTCGACGACACTCCAGACGTCGCGACGAAGGCGAACGGTGCCGGGTGCTCCAATACCTGCGCCACCCACGGGATATTTGAGCTCTTCGTGAACGGCCTGCCCGCCGCTGCGACCGGCCCGGTGACCAGCATCACCCTGGGGGCCGAGACGACCGCGACAGATCCGCTGTTCGACGCTACGGACGCCACCACCGGTGGTGGCGATGTCGGCAGCGTCTTGATCAGCCCGTACATCACGCCGGGCTCGACGGACTCGACCTTCTACAACCACTACAGCTGGTTGCGAACGATGGAGGACCTGTTCAACGTCGCCAAGGCATCGCCGGGACTCGACGGACAGGGTCACATTGGCTTCGCGGCCCAGCCGGGGCTCAAGGCCTTCGGAGCGGACGTCTTCAACAACTGCCCTGAGCACGTGTGCACGGGCTCGTCGTTGGACGACCACGCGGTCACCCGTCGGCGCTGAGTCGCGTCAGGAGTAAGGGAAGTCGATGAGTGCCGATCGACGCGCGAGGGGGAGCCGGGCAAACGTGCTCGGCTCCCGTGCGCGGCTCGTCGTGGTCATGGCGTCGGTCGTCGTCATCTCGTTGACGGCGTTCGTGGGGATGAGGGAGTCGAGCAAGTCCAATCTCGATTCGTACGGCGGACTTCCGAGCTGGCTGCCGCGCTCGAGTGTTCCAACGAACCGAATCGTCAGCGCCACGGTCCAGCACCCGCAGCTCGGCATCGGCGGCAGCACCTTCAAGGTGATCGTCGATGGCGCCTCGACCCTGGTGACCATGTCGGGACCGCAGACCCCTCCCTTCGTCACGCCTCCCCCCCCGGTCACGAGGGCGACGTTCACCATCACGTTCGCAAAGACGACCGGCGTAGTGGCCCTGCGGCCCCGCGACTTTGGAATCATCGACGGTAACGGCAACGTCTATTATCCAAGGGCCTTCGTCGGCGGCACCACGCGGGTTCTCGCATCATCAGCCAAGCCAGCGTCCATCGAGGTCTCGGTGATCATGGCGACTGGGACCGGGAGCATCGCGTGGGCCCCGGATGGAAAGCGTCCGGCCGTCACGTGGGAGTACACCCTGGAGAATGACTGATCGCGTCGCGCTTCGTGACGGTTGAACGACCAGTTGAGAGTGACGAGCCAGTCGTCTGGCGCGGAGCGAACGAGAGTGCGTACGTGGTCGCCGTGGCCACATGCAGCTACGTCGTCTCTCGCACGATCCGGCCCGCCTCGGTCGCCGTAGCCCTCGTTGAAACCTACGGCGATGATGTCGCTCGATGGGGGGCAATTCCCTGATGGAAGGGGCTCGAAGTGGATGTGAAGTCATCGAGGTCGTGGTACGGTCGAAAACATGGAGGGACCAACCCTTGTAATCCTGGCGGCCGGCAGAGCTCGTCGATACGGTGGGCTGAAGCAACTCGCCCCGATTGGAAAGCACGGCGAGGGCGTGATCGATCTTCTCGCCTCGGACGCGATGCACGCGGGCTTCGACGAAATAGTCATTGTCATCAATAGCGATACCGGACCCCAGATCAAGGAGCACGTCGCACGGATGTGGCCAGCCGATCACCGGGTTGCCTTTGCCGTTCAGGAGTTTCTTCACGGGACGGTTGACGCCGTCCTCGCCGCCCAGCCCGAAGTGGACCCGTCGACTCCATTCGGCGTCTGCAATGCCGACGACCTCTACGGCCTCGATGCGTTCACCAAGCTCAGCACCCACCTCGCCACCAGCGCTACCAACTGCCTCGTGGGCTTCGAACTGGAGAATTCGGTCGTTGGCGACCTACCGGTTTCACGCGGAACGTGCCAGGTGGTGAACGGACATCTCGTCGAGATCGTCGAGCGACGCAATGTGCATTTCACTCCAGACGGGCTCGCCGCCGCCGACGGACTGGAGCCGCACTTCCTTGATCCCCAGACCATGGTGTCGATGAACCTCTGGGGCTTTCAGCCGTCCATTTGGCCCCTGATGCGCCGAGCGATGGATGAGCACGACGTCACCAGAGACGTCGAGGTACTGCTGCCGGTATTCGTGGGGGATCTCCTGCATGAGACATCGATGCGTTTTGAGGTTCTGGCGACCAATTCGCGCTGCATTGGAGTCACCCACGCGGAGGATCTTCCGTTGGCGCAGTTTCTTGTTCGCGAGGAGATCAAGTCCGGTCAACGACCCGAGTTCGCGTTTGTCTAGAACTCGACACGCGGGCCTCGAAGGATTGCTGCGAAGTGAAGCGACTTGTCATTACCGGCCACAGCGAAGATTAGTGACTCGGATGATAGATCTGGTCGACGTAGTCATTGACCATCCGAGCCCCGCTGAACTGCGGACCCAGGGTCCGCAGTGATGCACGTACCCGGGCCAGCCAACCTACCGGCACGCCATTGGCGTCGCGGGAGAAGAAGAGGGGCTTGACCTCGTTCTCGAGCAGGTCGTAGAGCGCATTCGCATCGCGTTCGTCCTGCTCCCTCGCGTCCTCGACCACCGAACCGTCGATCGCCCAGCCGTTCTGTCCGCTGTACCCCTCGCCCCACCAGCCGTCCAGCACGCTCAGGTTGAGCCCACCGTTGAGGGCCGACTTCATGCCGCTGGTGCCGCTCGCCTCGAGGGGCGGCCGAGGCAGGTTCAACCACAGGTCGCATCCGGCCACCAGCTGCGGCGCCATTCGCAGGTCGTAGTCCTCGAGGAAGACCACGCGATTGGGGATGTCGAGGCCCCGCTTCACGACGAACATGTTCTGGGCCACGGTCTTCGCCTCATAGTCGAGGGGGTGCGCCTTACCCGCCAAGACGATCTGGGCGCCCTCTTCGTGGTCGATGATCAAGCGAAGCCGGTCGACGTCGTGGAACAACAGGTCGAGTCTCTTGTAGGTCGCCAGCCGCCTGGCGAAGCCGATGGTCAGATGCGTGGGATCGAAAGCACTGAAGGCGGATTCGGCGAGGGCGACGTCCTCGCCACGTCCCAACCGGTCGACGACGATGCGGCTGCGGATCATCTCAACCAGTTGGAGGCGCATGTCGCAGCGCGCTCGCCAAAGGTCAACGTCCGGAATCTCGTCGACGTGACTCCACAGACCCGGGTCGTCGGCGTGGCGCTCCCAGTCGTTACCGAAGAACTTGGTGAGTAAGCCGCGCATGGTGGGGTCCATCCACGTCGGCAGGTGCACCCCGTTGGTCACGTGCGTGATTGGCACGTCCTCCAACTTCGCATTGGGAAAAAGGGGATTCCACATGCCGCGGGCAACCTCGCCGTGGCGTCTGCTCACGGCGTTGGTCGAGCGTGCGCACCGGATGGCCAGCGGGGAGAAGCCCAGCGACTCCGTCGTCGAGGTGGGGTCGATTCGGCTCTCCGAGCTCAACTCATCGCGCGAGATGCCCATCTGATCAATGGAGCGACCGAGCACGGAGAAGAACAGGTCGGGACCGTAGGTCTCGTTGCCTGCCGGCACTGGGGTGTGGGTCGTGAAGACGAACCTGTCGCGCCCCACCTCGAGCAGCTTCTTGAGCCCGAGAGGGTCGCCAGTGAGTTCCTTCGACGTCTGCGAGGCGATCTCGAGCGACGCGAGCGCCGGATGGCCCTCATTGAGGTGGAAAAGGCTGGGCTTGATTCCCATGGCGTCGAGGGCGCGAACGCCCCCGATGCCGAGCAGCGCGTACTGCGCCAATCGGATCTCGTGCGAGCCTTCATAGAGGCGCGCCGTGACCCAGCGCTCCAGCGGGCTGTTCTCCTCGAGTTCCGCGTCGAGGAGGTAGAGGGGCGTACGCCCCACGTTGACGCGCCAGACGTGGGCCGCCAATTCGCCGTCCCACACCGGAACCGTGATTCGCACGGGGAGTCCGTCGGCTCCTCGCACGCGCACCGCGGGCAGCTGATCGGTGTTGGCCTCGAGCCAGTACTCGTGCTGCCAGCCGTCGAGGTTCATGCGTTGGTGCAGATAGCCGCGGCGATAGAGCAGGCCGACGCCGACGACGTCGAGCGCCTGATCCGAAGTCTCCTTCAAGAAGTCACCAGCGAGGACTCCCAATCCGCCTGAGTACACGGGTAGCGACTGGTGAACGCCGAACTCCGCGCAGAAGAAGGCCACGGGTCCGCTCGAAAGCACTCGATTGGTGGGGCGCTGCATGCTGGCATCCATAATCTGGGCCACCTGGGACAGGCGTTCCAGAAGGTCCCGATCGGTCGCGGCACGCAGAAGGTCCCGCTCGGGAAGATTCAGGAGAAACCGTACCGGATTCTCCCCCGACAGGTTGAACCGGTGCGCGTCGATGGTGCGGAAGAGCTCACGGCCGCCGGGGGTCCATGACCAGAGGTAGTTGTAGGAGATCCACGCGAGGTCCTCGAGAGGTTCTGGGAGCCGTCGGGCAAGGCGGTCGATCGCGCGACTCATGTCGCGAGAACCGTCGAATCGCATATTCATCTCATTGAATCTAACCGCGCGCTGGCCGGCCTAGTTCGTCTCCACGATTCCACTCAGGCCCACGGCTCGTGCCAGCGGCGCCAGGAGGTCGATGTCGGATCTCGAGATTGCCTGTCCGACGAGGGCCGTCAGCGCGCGTCGAATGGAGGCCTCCGCGATGGGCGTCACGTACCGCGGCGCACTGGCGAGCGCGACCAGTACCGTCGCTTCGTCGCTACCAGCCGGCTGCTCGAGCAGCCGTGCGACGAGCAGGTCGAGCGCACTCTCGTAGTTCTCGCTGCCCGGCCCCGTGAGCCACGAGCACGCCACCCGAGCCACCACGTCGTTGCCGAGCTCGCCGAGGGCGATCTTTCGGAAACTGTTGGCATCATTTACGTGAATTTCCGCTCCGAGCTCGCCGAGCCGCTCCACGCGGGTCAGGTACCGGCTTTGACGGAGCGTCAACGTGTTCGTCAGCACGATTCGCCGAGCGTCCGGGTCGTCATCTACGGGCTCCGCCCTCATCCGCCAGAATCCCCGAACCGTCCTCGCGGTGCCGTTCGACGCGAACAGTTCTGCGGCGAAACCGGCGACTACAAGGGCTTCGTCGAAGCGGTACGCATCGCAGGCCCGTCGCCAGAGGGTCCGCCCCTCGACGCCCGGCCGATTGGACCGGACCTTGGCCAAGTGCTCGAGGAACCCCGCCTCGAGGTCCACATCGAGCGCCCGGGAACCAATCTCCATGGCGACGGCGGCGTAGCGCAGGACAATCGAGGTTTCAATCTCGGCGGGGTCGGCGAAGAACCAGGCGCAGCTGGTGAAGCTGTACAGAAGGTTTCGATGGACCTCGCAGAGCTCGAGCACCCTGCTCGTCTCGTCGGCGTCGAGGGGCCGATGTGCGTGGGTCGTGACGAACTCGTGGGGCTCCAACTCACCCGAGAGCACCCTTCCGTAGTCGAGCAGCGCGTCGTCGACCGAGCGCAGGTGGCGGGCGAGTTCGGCGTCAACCGCGCCGCCTAGGGTCTCGCGCAACCAGTCAAGGGCCTCGCGCAGCGGCGCTCTCCAGCCCTGGCGCCATCCAGGCTGTTCGCCGGTCACGCAACCGCAGTCGCTGCGCCAACGCTCCACGCCGTGGGCGCAGCTCCACGCCGACACGTCCGCGAGTTCGACTTCCCACGTCGGCTCCGTGGTGGCGAGCCATTCGCCGAGGGTGGTCTCGAGTTTGTGGTGGCGCTGAAGTCGGCGAAGTGCCCAGGCGAGGCCTAGATCACCGAAGCGGTGGTGGTGGCCGTAGGTCTCGCCGTCCGCGACGAGCAGAACCACGCCATCTCGGTCGTGGAGCTCTCGCGCCATGATGTCCGCGAGCTCCGTCCCGTCGTCGATCAGGTCGCCGAAGGCGACGCGCTGGGAGAGGTCGGCGTGTCCGAAGACCACGGTTATGGTCTCTCCCTCGCCGAGTTGCACCAGGTAGGCCCGCGACGTGTCGAGCGAGTGCGCGTCCACTGGACGCCAGTCACCTCCGGGTTCTCGTACGCGCACGGCCTGGGTGGGCATGAGGACGGTGTAGCGAATGCCCTGACGGGCGATTGACTCCAATGTCGTCAGATCGACCGCGGTTTCTGGCAGCCACATTCCCAGCGGGCTCGTGCCGAAGCGATGGGCGTAGTCCGCGATTCCCCAAGCGATGAGTCGATCGCGGTCCTTCGCGTTCGCGAGGGGCAGGATCGCGTGCACGAGCGGCGCGGCGATCGCGACGGCGCTGGGCCCCGAGATGGCGTGGCGGACTTGATAGCCGAGCGCGCGCTCGACGTCGGGTGAGTGGCGTTCGAGCCAGTGGTGCAGCGTGGGGCCGACGTCAACGCTGCTCTGGGTCAATGGTTCGACGAGCTCAGTCTCCCCGTTCTCGCCCAGCGGCAACGCAACGGCGATCATTGCCCGGTAGCACTCCGCTGCGATGCGTTCGTTCCAGTCGTGGTACGGCCAGGCGCTCCACTCGTTGGCGACCAGTCCGAGCCAGGGGTCCTCTCGAGGTGGTTGGTAGAGGTGGAGGTGGAACCCCGCGATCGGTGACACTTACGTCTCGCGCCTGAGTACGACGAGGGAAAGTGGAGGGAGTGAGACGCGCAGCACGTGCCCGGAGTGGACGTCGGACGACGACAGGAACTCCGTCGTCGCCAGGTAGCCGCTTCCGCCGTAGTCGTGGTCGTCACTGTTGAGCGCGACGGTCCACTTCCCGTCTGACGTGATGGGGAATTGGTAGTTGTCGCGAGGAACCGGAGTGAAGTTGGCGAGCATGACCAGCTCGTCGGGGCCGTAACCACGGCGCCAGATGAGCACGCTCTGGGAAGCGTCGTCGCAGCTCAACCACGCGAAGTCCTCGGCGCTGGCGTCGTCTCGGTGCAAGGCTGCGCTGTTGTTGTAGAGGGCGTTGAGACGGCGAACCCAACGGGCCACGCCCTGGTGCCCGACGTCGCCGAGCAGGTGCCAATCGAGCGATCGCTCGTGGTCCCATTCGCCGGATTGCGCGAACTCGTCGCCCATGAAGAGGAGTTTCTTTCCGGGAAGCGTGTACTGGTAGCCGAAGAGGAGTCTGAGATTCGCCCGTTTCTGCCAATCATCGCCCGCCATCTTGGCCAACAGCGATCCCTTGCCGTGCACGACCTCGTCGTGGGAGAGCGGCAACATGAACCTTTCGTTCGCGGCGTAGATTCCCCGGAAGGTCAGCTCGTTCTGATGGTATTTGCGGTGGACCGCATCGCGCGACAGGTAGTCGAGGGTGTCGTGCATCCAGCCGAGGTCCCACTTGAACGTGAAGCCGAGTCCGTCCTCGAAGACGGGTCGTGTCACCGCCGGCCACGACGTCGACTCCTCGGCGACGACGATCACGCCCGGGAACGACTCGGTGAGTTCGGTGGTGCACTGGCGAAGGAACTCGACCGCCTCGAGATCCTCGTGTCCGCCGTACTTGTTGGGCACCCACTCGCCCGCCTTGCGCGAGTAGTCCAGGTACAACATCGACGCGACTGCGTCGAGGCGCAGTCCGTCAATGTGGTACTCGTCGAGCCAGAAGCACGCGCTCGATATGAGGAAGCTGCGCACCTCGTTGCGGCCGTAGTTGAATGTCCAGCTCTGCCAGTCGGGGTGCACGCGCTGGCGAACGTCGGCGTGCTCGTAGAGATGGGTACCGTCAAAGCGTGCGAGCGCGAACTCGTCGGCGGGAAAGTGCGAGGGGACCCAGTCGAGAAGTACCCCGATGCCGGCCTGATGAAGGGTATCGACCAGGTATTTGAAATCATCGGGGGTGCCCATTCTCGAGGTCGGTGCGAAGTACCCGGTGGTCTGATAGCCCCACGACCCGTAGAACGGATGCTCCATCACCGGCAACAGCTCGACGTGGGTGAACCCCATCTCGACGGCGTACCCGGCGAGCAACGGAGCCAGCTCCCGGTAGGTCAGTTGGCGGTCGTGGTCTTCGGGCACGCGCCGCCACGAGCCGAGATGCACCTCGTAGACGGACACCGGTCGTTCCCTTGGGCGAAATGTGGATCGATCGTCGATCCACCGATCGTCGCTCCACGTGTAGTTCGAGCTCCACACCCGTGTTGCCGTCGCCGAGGGGATCTCAAAGAGACGACCCATGGGATCGGTCTTGTCGAACTCGTCCCCGCCGAGCCGCGAGTGCAGGCGGTACTTGTAGGTCGTCAGCTCCTCGACACCGGGGATGAAGCCTTCCCACACGCCCGAGCTTCCAACGGGAGTGAGTTGGTGCTGCGTGCCGTTCCAATCATTGAACTCGCCAATGACCGAGATCCGATCGGCATTGGGTGCCCAGACCGCGAAGTAGCATCCGGCGACGCCTTCGAAGACCATGGGATGGCAGCCCAGATGGTGGTAGAGGCGAAAGTGGCGCCCCTCGTTGAGCAGATGGAGGTCCTGCTCGGTGAACCGCGTGGCGTTGGCCAGCATCTGGCGACTGTGGTGGCCCTTCTTCGACGAGGAGTAGCCCCGGCGCTCGCGCAGGGGTGCGAGGGCGCTCGCGAGGACGGTGGACGACGCCAACTCCTCGAGGCTCAGTCGAGCCAGGCGATTCCAGTTCGCGCGCTCCGTCGTTGTCCCCGGAAGATTGACGGCTGAGGTCTCTCCGAGCAGGTCGTCGAGTTGGACCATGACCAGGCCCGCGTCGCTGTCGGCGAGGAATGCGTGCACCGCTGCGAGCACGACCTCGGGTGGGTCGTGCCTCACGCAGTCCAGGGAGCGCGCCAGGTCGCGACGCTGGTCGGCGCGCTCGTCACGGGCGCTCGCGGCCGCCGGGGCGTCGACCAGGCCCAGGCGGAGCCGTTCGTCGATGTCCGCGCCGCTCCACCACCCCGAGAAGGTCGCCGTGTCGTGGGTCGCGAATGAAGCGACCGAGCCGCTCGGCACCGGCGCGAGGCCCTCGTTGGTGATCGCGTACTGCGCCACGTAGGTCCGGCGAAGGCCGTCTCGCTCCATGGCATTGCGGAGATCGTCATCGACGGTTCCCAGGTCCTCGCCAACAACGTCGACCCCCAGCCGCTGGGCTTCGATTGCGACGACGGCCAGCTGCTCCTCGAAGGGCATGGCGACGTAGAGTCCCTGCTCGGGTGAGGTCCCTTCGGGCACCCAGAACAGGCGCTGCAGGCCCATCACGTGATCTATACGCACGACGCCCGCGATGCGCATGTGAAAGCGCAGTGCTTCGCGGAACTTGGCGTGCGCGTTCTCGCGGCAACGCTCGGGGTGGAGCGGGGGTGAACTCCAGTCCTGGCCTGTCGCCGAGAGATCGTCGGGCGGCGCGCCGATCGACATTGTGCTGACGTAATCTTCGGGGTTTCGCCACACGTCGTAGCCGTAGGGGTGCACTCCGACCGGAATGTCGAGCTCCAGTGTCTGTCCGCGCTGGGAGAGACGCGACGCCAGTCGCGTCATCTGCTCATCGATGATCCACTGGGCGAACATGTGATAGCGAACGAGGATCGGATCGACGTCGTTCCAGCGGAGCATTCCGCTTCGCGCCGTCGATGGCCACTTGTGAAAGTCGAGGCCGAAGCGTTCGCCGGCGGCTCGGAATCTGGCATAGTCGTTCAGATCGGGGTGGCTCATGACGTAGGAGCGAAGCCCGCTCTCGTGTTGGGCCATGAACTCACTTTGTGTCGCCGCCCACGCTTGGATGACGTTGCGCTTGGCCGCGAATGCGGCGCTTCCGTCAATGAGACCGTTGACGGACCACGCTTCGCGCCGGGCCGGCGAGTAGGTGTCGGTCATCAGGTGTTGCGCCGCCGGCGACCTCGCCAGATCGTCGACCTGGTCGAGGGCTATCCACCGGTCGTTCCAGAAACGCCGGCTCACCGGCCGGTAAGGGCTCGCCTCGAAATCGCCGGGGCCGAATGACGCCAGCAGGGGAAGCGTCGAGACAACGGTCGCCTGCTGATTGGCCGCCAGGCGCGCGAACTCGTCCAGATCGCCAACGTCGCCGCCGCCCCAGCTGCGCTTGGAGTGTAGGGAGAAGATCGGCGCCTGCACCGAATAGGCGCGCCAGTCCCGGGCGAACCGGTACGGGGCGCCCCGCAACGGACGAACGATGATCGTCGAGCGAGCCGCCCGGCGCCCCACCGTCACGTGAATGTGGTGGTAGCCAACGCGCATTGCCGGCAACGCGAGCGCGAAAATGGGCTCGTCGTTCGCGCCCGTGCCCGGCATCGTCTCGAGCGATGCGCTGGAGAGGCTCCATGACACCTCACCGCCGAACTCGAACTCCAACCGGCACTCGAGGCCGGCGCTTCTGCGTCCGAGGTGGATCGGCAGAAGCGTTTCGACGCCCTCGTCGACGACGTAGATCGGCTCGAGAATCCGATCGGCGAGTTGTTGGCGATGTTGACGAAGGACTGGCCGCGCGTCGCCCGACAACGAGAGTTGATCCATGTCGCCAAACGAGTTGAGTATTGCTACCAGGGCGTCGGGATCAGCCCTGCGGTGGACGCCGCGCCCGTCGATGTAACTGAGGCCAACACCGCGAAGGCTGGCCAGCTCGCGTAGCGCGGGCGAGATCAGCGGCTTCTGGTTCGTGCTCATGGGGACCACGTGATCAAGCCGGCGATCGCCTCGCCATCGGTGTGCATCGGCGACGGCAGGATCCTCGCGACTATCTCGTCCGGCTCGACGTCGCCGGAGCGCTCGACGGTGGCGACGTATCGGGCCTTGGCGCCCGCACGCTCGACGAGGAGGGCGTCGATGGGCCGGCGGGCCACTCCCTTTGATGCCACCCAGAGCTGGACCCGGAGGTCGGCGGGGTCCAGGGCCCCGAGCTTCACCACTATCTCGACCTGACCGTTCAGTGCCGGGGTTGGGGTCCGGTCGCTGACCTCGACTGCGAGATTCGGCCAGTTCGTTCGAAGTCGCTCGAGTTCGTGGGCCCGGTCGCGAGCCGACCTTGCGCCGCCCGAGCGAAGCTGTTGAACCTTCGCCAGCCCCGGAAGGTAGTACGACTCGGTGTATTCGCGCGTCATTCGAAGCGAGTCCCACGTCGGTGCCAGCGTGGACATCGACTGCTTCATGGATGCGACCCAGGCCCGCGGCACACCCTCGTCGTCGCGCTCGTAGAAACGGGGGATGATCTCATTCTCGAGCACGTCGTAGAGCGACTCGGCGTCGAGGTCGTCCTGGGTCTGCTCATCGGCGTACGGTCCCTCGGTCCCGATGGTGAAGCCAATCGGCGCGGCGCCCGGCTCAGCGTCGTTGCGCGCCTCGTCCCACCAGCCGTCCACCGTGCTGAAGTTCAGTGCGCCATTCATTCCTGCCTTCATTCCGCCCACGCCGCACGCTTCCAAGGGGCGTCGCGGGGTGTTCAGCCAGACGTCAGCGCCCTCGGCCAGCGCGCGGTCCATGGTGGTGTCGAAATCGACGATGAAGACGACGCGGTCGGCGACTCCGTAGCGCGCGGCGAATTCGATCATGTCCTGCAGGAGCAGTTTTCCCGATTCGTCGTCCGGGTGCGCTTTGCCGGCGAAGACGATCTGCACCGGATGGTCGGGATTCTTCAACAGCCGTGCGAGTCGCTCGGGATCGCTCAACAGCAGGGTCGGACGCTTGTAGGCGACGAAACGGCCGACGAAGCCAATGGTGAGCCGGTCGGGATCAAGGAGGGTCACCAACGTCACGCGCTCACTGGGAGCGTGGCGCCGTGCGAGTTCGTTTCTGGCGCGGCGGCGAGTGAACTCCACCAGCTCGGCGCGCGCAGCGTTCTTCACCCGCCAGAGCTCGGCGTCATCGACGTTCAAGAGCTTGGACCACATGACCGGGTCGCCCGGGGTGACGTCCCACTTCGGATCCACCGTTGACGCGAAGAGTTCGCTGAATTGGCTCGTTGTCCACGATTCCAGGTGAACCCCATTGGTCACGTGACCAATGGGGACTTCCTCGAGCGGGAGCCTCGGCCACAGCAACGCCCACTGCTCTCGGGTGACCCGGCCGTGCAATCGACTGACGCCGTTTCGGTGTCCCGCCATCCGCATCGCGAAAACGGTGGGACAGAAGGTCTCACTTGGATTGTCCGGGTAGACCCGCCCGAGCGACACCAGCGTCTCGAGTTCAACGCCGGATTGGGTTGCGTAGGGGGCGAGAAAGCGTTGCGCCACCGTCGGGGCGAAGTAATCGTGTCCCGCCGCCACGGGCGTGTGGGTGGTGAAGATGATCCCCGGGCGCACCACAGAGCGGGCCTCTTCGAAGCTCAACCCCTCCTGGGCCATGACCCGGCGCACCCGCTCGAGCACGGCGAAAGCGGAGTGTCCCTCGTTCAGATGCATCACGACGGGCTCGACGTCCAGGGCGGCGAGGGCCCGTACTCCACCCACGCCGAGAATGAGTTCCTGGGCGAAGCGGATATCGACGTCACTGTCGTACAACCGGGCGGTCAACGTTTGATCGGACGACGAGTTCGAACTGACGGCGCTGTCGAGTAGCAAGAGCCGATTTCTCCCGACTCGGGCCCGGTAGACGGCTACTTGGACGTCACGCCCCGGCAGTGAGACCGTGACCTGCACCACTCGTCCCTGGGCGTCGCGTGCGCGTTCGATCGGCATCTGCGACGGCGACGTCATGTCCCATGCTTCGTGCTGTCGGCCTTCGCGGTCGAGCCACTGGTGTGACGTGCCTCGATACAAGAGCCCCACTCCGACGACCGGAACCCCCAGGGCACTCGAAGCCTTGAGGTGTTCCGCGGCCACCGTTCCCAGGCCGCCGGCGAAGATTGGCAGCGAGTCAGTGAGCGAGTATTCCGCGGCGAAGTACGCCACCACGAGATCCTTCTGGCCGCGGTGGGATGTCTTGAACCACGTCTTGGCGGACTTGGCGTCGTACGATCGAAAATTCTCGACCACCGCCTTGGCGCGTTCGGCAATATCGGGATCCGTGTTCAACAGTTGCGTGACCCGAGACCTCCCGAGTCCGAGCAGCAGCTGGTGAGGCCACTCAAGCGCTCCCGGACTGGCCTCGCGATCCAAGCTCGCGAAGAGCCGTCGTGCTTCGATCTTCCAGGTCCAGCGCAGGTTCAACGCGACTTCGAGCAGATCGTCGTACGTGACGAGAGATGGCTTCAGCCCGCCACCCGACTTGCCAACTGGCACGCCGACCTCCCCACCTCGCACCTTGCTGAGCCGTCAAACGATGGACCTCGGGTGCGAGGATCCCAGACTAACGTTCCTCCGAGTTCGGGTCGGATCGTATGCGCTCACTCGACCGCCGTGGCGCCAGGGTGGATGACTGAACTGTCAACGTAACTGAAGCGATTCATCCATGGACGCGGCGTGTCGCACCGCTTCGTTTCGTCGTCCCCAAAGGTCTTGGTTGGGAGGCGTTCGGATTTCGAGGCTCACGTCGACGTAGTTATCTCAGGGGATCGGTGCCTCGCCGTAATGGCGGCCGCATTCTCGGTGCGATATCTCCTCGAGTCGACGAATCTTCATCTTCGTTCTCAGACTGTGATCAAAGGCGCCGGGATCATCGGGCGTCGCCCAAGCTTGGTGCTCGTGAAAGTCTCCCCATGCAAAGCGACTAATGCGAAACATGGACCGATCTTTCACTCTGCTCGCGAAGGCGAGGCGAAATCAAGAGTGAGAATAGGAGACTTAGGTAATCCGAGCGTGAGATGTTCGGGTCGTCGCAACACCAATACGGTGACGTTCCGATCCTTCGAGCACGATGCCAAGAGCGCCAGCGCAACTCGCGAGGCGTCGCTGTAGGTGAGGGCGCTGATGGTCTCTCACGTGCAGCGATCCGAGTCGCGGATCCGACCATCCGCTCAGATCCTGATCATGGAGTCGCAGCGTGCGACGCGATTCGACAAGAATCGAACCTGCGTTCTGTGCTCATGAATTCGGTGCGAATCAGTGAATTGTCATCAAAGGAGTCTTGAAAGGTACAGCGTAACTCCTCAGCGCACTTGCGACACCGGACGGTGAGCGTGCCGGGCTGTCGGGCAAACAAACGAAACTGCGGCGACAGTCGCCGGCAGCGGCGCGCGATCGAGCCGAGCGTCGATGTGAGGCAACTCGGTAACCTGTCCTGAGGAGGTGCTTATGACGAGTTGGCGGATCCGCGACTTGCACGGCGACGACCTCGACATGGCCATTCCTCTATGGGGAGACCCCGCCACGGCGGGCGCCGCGGCCGCATTCGGCCTCTCCGAGATCATCGCCGCGATTCGCGCGGGTCAGCCCGCCGTCGTCGCGGTTGTCGGGGGCGAACTTGTGGGCAGCGCCGTGGCGATGGTTGACCGCGACCACGCGTGGATAATGCGGATCAGCCTCGCGGGCTCCTGGCGCCAGCAGGGCATCGGCAGCGCCTTGCTCGAGACCCTCGAGAGCCGTCTCGCGACCGAGGGGGTGCGCCGGATCTCCTGTCTCTTCGCCGACAGCGAGGAGGTTGGCGCAGCGGCGCTCGAGCATCGGGGCTTCAACGTGCGCCAGGGGCTCTTGCTCTACGAGAAGGTCGAGTCCGTCGCCACCTCGGACATGGGCATCCTCAGCGAAGTGGGCGGTCGCATGCTCGGCCCGGGCCTCTGGGAGGAACTCGGCGGCATGGTCCGAGAGAAGGAGCTTATTGAGCGGCGCGTGATCCTGCCGCTCGCCAACGAGGAACTCGCCGGGCGGGTGGGACTCTTCCCGCCGAGGGGCATCATGCTGTTTGGTCCGCCAGGGACCGGCAAGACCACGTTCGCCAAGGGCGTGGCTTCACGGCTCGGCTGGCCGTTCGTCGAACTGTTCCCGAGCAGGCTCGCCGGAGAGTCGTCGGCAGGGCTCGCGAACGCGCTGCGCGAGACGTTTGGTCTCGTTGGAGAGCTTGACCAAGTCGTTGTCTTCATCGACGAGGTGGAGGAGATCGCGAGCGCGCGCGAACAGCGCACCTTGTCTGCGGCGCATGGCGTCACCAACGAGATGCTGAAGCTGATCCCGACCTTCCGCGAGAAGGACCGTCGCCTGCTCGTGTGCGCTACCAACTCGGTTCGCGCGCTCGACTCCGCGTTCCTGCGCCACGGCCGGTTCGACTACGTCATCCCGGTTGGACCGCCCGATCCCGAGGCTCGGCGCGCGATCTGGATCCGCTACCTCTCTTCGATCCCGAACGACGATATCGACCTCGACGCCATCGTGTCGGCCTCGTCACTCTTCACCCCAGCCGACATCGAGTTCGCTGCTCGGCGCACCGCTCAGGCCGTATTCGAGGAGGCACTGCTGGAGAGGGGCGCGGAATCGGCGACCACCGAGCTCGTCCTCAGTTGCATCAACGACACGCGACCGACGCTGAGCACGCGGATAATCGAGGAGTTCCAACAGGACATCGACGACTACGCGCGGGTCTGAGCGTCTCGGTGATGAGAGTCACGTCGAGTTGCATCAAGCTGCGAGTTGTATGAATCGGGCCGCGACGGTGTTGCCGACCGCGTGGGGTAGCCTCTTGGCGTATCCGTCCGGGTGTCTAGGAGTAGGCGGAAAGTTCTTGTCAGTCTCATGGAAGTGCCAATCGGAATTCCAATGATTGCATTGAGCAAGAACACTCTGCCGCTCGGCGCCTGGGGAACATCAATTGCCCTCGTCGTTGGTGCCCTAGTGGCGCTCGAGATCGTGTTCTTTCTCGTGCGCTTGGTCATTCGACGCGCCCCGTCCATTCGCTTGTTTCAACTACTGGGTCGTTCCAAGCGGGCGCTTCGAGCGCTCATCGTGTCAACCGTGGGAGCCGAGTGCGTGCGTTTCGTCGAGCCGCGAATGAGATCGAATTTTCAAGAGGTGGCCAACATTGCCATTATCTTCTCGATTGCGTGGATCGTCATTGTGGTATCGGGGATTCTCGTCGACCTCACCGAGAGTCGTTTCGACATCACAGTGAGCGACAATCGTCGTGCGCGCAGGGTGCATACGCAACTTCGAGTGATGCGACGGGTCATCGCGGTCGTCATCGTTGTGGTCTCCCTCCTCGCCGCCCTGACATCGTTTTCCCAGGGTCGTTCCATCGCCACGAGCATCCTTGCCTCCGCCGGGGTGTTGGGGCTCGTGATCGGCATCGCCGGCCAGTCGACGATCGGCAATTTCATTGCCGGCGTCCAGATCGCGTTTTCGGACGCACTGCGCATCGATGATGTGGTCGTCGTGAACGGAGACTGGGGGACAATTGAGGAGATCACGCTAACCTACGTTGTCCTGGCCATCTGGGATCAGCGCCGCCTCGTGCTGCCGGTGTCGTACTTCGTGACGACGCCCTTCGAGAATTGGACGCGGACGAACTCGCAGATCCTTGGCACGGTGATGTTGTTCTGTGACTATACGGTGCCCGTGGAAGAGTTGCGGCGGGAATTGCTCGAGTTCGTGAAGACGAGTCCGCTCTGGGATCATCGCGCCGCGACGCTTCAGGTGGTGGACGCGACTGAGCACACCGTGCAGCTGCGGGCGTTGGTCTCCGCGGCGACCTCGGGCAGGGCTTGGGACCTTCGATGTGCGGTGCGTGAACATCTGGTGGCCTACCTGCGCGACCACTATCCCTCGGCGCTGCCGAGAACACGCCTGGAAATGCCAGCGACACCCCCCACGGTCGGGACTGACGACACGCCTTAAGTGGATTCCACGTTCACGACCCTTGATCTTTGAGGCAGACGGGCTCGGCGATGTCCCCTCGCAGCGCAGCGAAACCCAGGCTCGCGTTTCTTGCGACGTCAACCGGTGCCACCTTCTTATGCGCGATTCTCGCGGTGCCGCTGTTCGCGACCAGCGGCGTGCTTCTGGGGGGTTCCTGCCTTGTACGCCAAGACCTACTGCACATTGCCATCATTGGTGACGGTCTGTTCTTAGTACGTTTGCCTTGGGCAGCCTTTTGGGTAGTGCGACGGCACCTCGACTCTCATCTCGGCTTCGACCGGGTCAGGTTCTCTCTGCCGTCATTCCTCTCGCCGCATCTTGTTTGGTTGGCCTTTACTCAACGAATCACGTTGGCGTCGCCGCAGCGTCCTATTTGGTCCTTGGAGTTGCGGTGGGGCTTTGGAACATCACCACGACTTCGTGGCGTTCGCAATGGTGCTCAAGGGGACCAGGCTGGTGGCGATGGTGGCCGGTGACCGTCTGCCCGCGTGCTCGACGACGAGGGTCGCGACTTGATTGCCGCCGGTACCGGCGGCCGCGCCGGTCACGTCACAGTTGTCCGGCGACCCGCAGCTCATCTGGGTGGGCTGGAAAGACACGCCAGCGGATACGTGCGCCGCTCCCTACACGCCGCGCGACTCGGCGACGGTGAAGTCGACGCTGACGTTCCGCGAGCGAGGGTAGGTTCCCGCGGCGGCGCGCCCTGCTCGAGCAGTAGGGGCGATCGACCGGAAGGATCCCGACGTCGTCGACCACTTCGGGCACCACGTAATTGAAGACCCGGGACCAATGTCCGGTCAGCGCCGGGTGCTACGAGTCGAGCGCTTGCGCCGACACGGTTCCTGACGGGCTGGTGATGGCCGACGTCGCGGATGTGCGACTCGCCGTCACCGGCGCCGCCGAAGCAACCACTGCACGTGTCGCCTTGGTCGAGTTCGGGGTTCCGTGGGCAATGGCTGCGGTGCTCGCTGGGCCGTTGGCCCCCGTGCCGAGGACAGACAGGGTGGCGGCGAGCGCGCCTCCACTGGCGCCGATCGTAAGGGCAGCGGTGGCGGCGATGCGGCGAAGTCGATTGGCGGTGGTCCGGTACACGGTGCTTCCTCCTTGGCGCGGAGAGCATCTCCGCGCGTCACCCATACTGTGCCGGGGCCATTAAGGACTCCGTGTGAGGGCACTTAAGGACGGGTAACAATTGTCGGGGGATTCCATGTGCCGACATTCGCGTCAGTCTCGGCAATCTAGGAATACGGCGGGTTTGGCGCGAACCGTCACTGAGGTGGCTTCGATCGATTGCGCAACACGACCAATGGAATTCCCGTACAGGGCGCGGACCTGGTGGTCCTGATCTCCGCGAACGTACGGCCCGAGGAACTCGAATTCACGTTTGCGTGTGGAGTCGCTCGATCATGAGTCACAACGGCCGGGCAGATTGCCAGCGTCAACAGAAGTTGGCGTCCGTCTCGTGCGACGTTGCGACAGTCCTGCGACAACTGGCGATGGAAGACAGTGGTAAAGATGACAGCACCCGTCGGGTGCCCAAGGGAAAGCCCGCAATGGGGTCAAGCACACTTGGAGCGGGCGACTGGAATCGAACCCTCGTTCTCAGCTTGGGAAGGAAGAGACCCGTGAGATCACTCCTTCATGTTCTACCTGATTAAAAGGTATTGTTGAAACTGCGTGAGTAAGAGTCACCCAAGTTGGGCAGGTGACGGGCAGGCTCAGAGAAATTAATTTTCCGCCAACTTGAACTACAAATTCACGAGCGGGCGGGCGACCGACGAGGATAGACTCGATTCGTAACTCTTCTAACTGTAGTTACTGAAGAGGCAGCGGGGAACTGAACGCGCCCTCGCATTTCGTGGCGCACCGAGAAAGTGGGTTGACATGCCGGATCGAGACGATCAGATCCTGGAGCTCCTGGACAAGCAGGCCATCACCGAGGTGCTCACGAAGTACTTCCGTTCGGTGGACCGAGGTGACATCGAGACGTTGCGCTCGTGCTACCTGGACGGGGCCACCGAGGACCATGGTGGCCTTTGGGAGGGCCCGGCCGAGCAGTACATCGAAAATATCGCCGGGAGCGTGACCCATCCAAAGAGCCTCACGAGTCACGTGTTGAGCAATGTCCTGATCGAACTCGATGGCGACGTAGCCCACGTTGAATCATACGCCACGACGTTTGCACGCGTGAAGAGCGAAGGTGAGCGGTTCGACTGCTTCGTGGGTGCCCGGATTGTGGACCGCATGGAGCGTCGTGACGGCAAGTGGGGCATTGTCCACCGCCAGCTCCTGTGGGAGTGGAACCTGGACGTTCCGACCAACGAGACCTGGGTTCGGGGTTACCTGACCCCTGACGTGACCCGGATGCGACATGGCTTGAAATTCCCTGACGATCCGGTCTTTCGCCGCTAGGCACCTCGAGGGGGGAGGGTTTTGAGCGGTTTAATAGTGACTCTTGTTATTGTAGAATTAGTGACTAATTTGAAGGTGGGTTATGGGATCGAACGGCGTGTGGATAGCGGGCAGTTATCAATCAGACTTCTCCAGGAATTTGCTGCGTGAAGGTCTTGAGGTGTCCGATCTCGTAGCCGAGATCGTCGACGGCACCCTCGAGGACGCGCAACTGGACGCCGGCGAGGTCCAATCCATCCATGTTGGCAACGCCTTCGGCCAACTCTTCAACGGTCAGGGCCAATTGGGGGCGATGCCGGCCACTATCGACGATCGGTTCTGGGGTCTCCCGGCGGCGAGGCACGAGGCAGCGTGCGCCTCGGGTTCGATCGCGGTCCTGGCGGCCATGGCCGAAATTGAGGCTGGTCGCTACGACTGCGTGCTGGTGCTCGGGATTGAGCAGGAGCGCAATGTGCCGGGCGCCGATGCGCCCCGTCACCTCGGCGCGGCTGCGTGGGTCGGGCATGAGGGTGGCGACGCCAAGTTCATGTGGCCGTACATGTTCAGCCAGATCGGGGACGAGTACCAGCGTCGCTACGGGCTCAACGACGAGCATCTTCACGCCATTGCCGAGCTGAACACTCGCAACGCGAAGTCCAATCCACTCGCCCAAACTCGTGAATGGAAATTCACCGACGCCAGTTTCAGTGACAGTGACACGGAGAACCCGATCGTGGAGGGCCGACTGCGGCGAACCGACTGCAGTCAGGTGACCGATGGTGGCGCGGGCGTGCTGCTGGTCTCAGATCGATTCAGAGACGCGACGAAGTCGAGGCGGAGTGCGGCGCGCATTCTGGGTTGGGCACACGCCACGGCGGGCCTTTCGCTCGAGCAGAAGCTGGTGCGAAGCCGCAACAAGACTCACGTGTTCCCCCACGTTCGCCAGGTGGCGAGTCAGGCACTCGAAAGAGCTGGAATCACCGACGTTCACGAACTCGATGGCATCGAGGTTCATGACTGTTTCTCAATGTCGGAGTACGTAGCGATCGACCACTTCGGGATCACTGGCCCGGGCGAGAGTTGGAAGGCGATCGAGAATGGTGATCTCGAGAAGAATGGCACGATCCCGATCAACCCGAGCGGTGGCCTCATCGGGATTGGTCACCCGGTGGGTGCGACGGGTGTGCGGATGTTGCACGACGCCTCTCGTCAGGTGACCAGCCGCGCGCAAGACTGCCAGGTCGAAGGTGCCAAGCGGTTTGCGACCTTGAACATCGGAGGCAGTTTGACGACGACCGTGAGTTTTGTCGTTGGCGGCGAAGACTGAGCTCGATTTCAGTCGAGGCACCAAGTCCTCGTCAGAAAGGAACATCGAACAATGGACATTTCAGTGTTTGCAACCACGTTGTCGACTTTGCCCGAGGACGATGATCATCCCTATCGAACCGGGCCTTGGCGACCCCAGACTCGCGAATTCGACGCCGAGGACCTCGACGTAGAAGGGGAGTTGCCCGCTGACTTGTACGGCGCCTACCTACGAAATACCGAGAACCCGGTGCACCCTGCGTTGGTGCGCTACCACCCCTTTGACGGTGACGGCATGATCCACATGACGTCGTTTCGCGATGGCAAGGCGACGTATCGGAATCGGTTCGTCAAGACCGATGGTTTTCGTGCTGAACGAGCCGCGGGCGGACCACTGTGGGCGGGTATCGCCGAGAGTCCGGCGCTCTCGATACGAAGGGACGGATGGGGTGCGCGCGGTTTGTTGAAGGACGCCTCCTCGACCGACGTCGTGGTGCATGCCGGAGTGGCCGTTACGAGTTTTTGGCAGTGTGGCGACCTCTACCGACTCGACCCGCTGACACTCGATGATCTCGGCAAGGAGTCGTGGGGTGGTGCTTTCCCGTCGGATGTGGGCGTGTCAGCGCACACCAAGGTCGATGAACGAACGGGCGAGCTTCTGTTCTTCAACTACTCGACCAAAGCACCGCTCCTGCACTACGGGGTTGTCGACGCCGCGCGTCACTTGGTGCACTACGTGCCCATCGAGATCCCTGGCGCGCGTCTTCCCCACGACATGACCTTCACGGAGAACTACGCGATTCTGAATGACCTTCCCTTGTTTTGGGAGCCGGACCTGATCAAACAGGGTCACTACGTGTCGCGACTCCACCGGGATCTGCCGTCGAGACTGGGCGTGATCCCACGACGAGGTGATTCCGCGACGATCAAGTGGTTCGAATTCGATCCCACGTACGTGCTGCACTGGACGAACGCCTGGGAAGACGGCGACGACATTGTCGTGGAGGGCTTCTTCCAGGGTTGCCCAGAGCCCAAGAATCCAAGTCCCGAAGGACCACCGTCACGGATGTTGCGCTTCTTGGCCCAGGACATGCTGGAGACTCGGCTGCACCGTTGGCGGATGAATCTGGTGACGGGCATCGTGAAGGAAGAGGACCTGACCGCGACCTGCAGCGAGTTCGGAGCCATCAACGCCAACTTTGCCGGACGGCCTTCGCGCTTCGTGTACGCCGCGACGAATCGGCCCGGCTGGTTTCTGTTCAACGGATTCGTCAAGCATGACACTCTGACCGGCAATGAGGTTCGGGTGAATCTCGACGAGGGCGTCTACTGCAGCGAGATTGGAGTCGCCCCGAAGGTCGGTGGACTCGGTGAAGACGACGTGTATCTCGTGACCTACACGGTTGACATGAATCGAGACTTGTCCGAATGTGTGGTCTACGACGGCGCCGATGTTGCGGCGGGCCCGGTGGCGAAGGTGCGTCTGCCCGAGCGCTTGTCGAGCGGCACTCATAGCTGCTGGGCTCAGGGCACCAACCTTGCGGGTTGGTAGGCATGACGTGCGATCAGGCCCTGTGAGACAATTCGCGGCGTCAGTTTCTCGGTCGTGGGCTTGAACCGCGCGACACTTCACGCTGGACGATCCGAAGCTGATGGCTCATAACCATGCGAGGAGTTGTCGTGTCGATGCCCACGGTGTTGAGAGGCACTTCTCGCTGGAACCGGCACTCACCCGTGTCGTCGCGAGAAGCAGCCACAGGTCGTGGTCAATTTCATCAACGACAATCATGTTTGCGACACCGCGGCGAAGTGATGCACTACACCATCTGGGTGTCCCGGTAGTAGGGTTGGACCGATGATCGGCACGTCAATGGCGTTGGATGCACGTTGCGCCATGGCGAGCACGAATGAGTACCGGTAACGTCGGTGTTCTTATCTGGTGAGACCTCTGAAGGAGGCGAGAATTCGGTCGCCGTGGCGTTGGGACTCCTCGGAGACGAGTGGAACCTCCTCATTATCCGCCTGGCTTTCCTAGGGGCTCGTCGCTACAAGGACTGGCACGACCAACTGGGAATTGCAAACTCGGTCTTGTCCTCTCGCCTCAATGGGCTCATCGATGCGGGCATCTTCGTTCGCGTGCCGTACCAGAAGCGACCGCTCCGTTACGAGTATCGCTTGACAGAATGCGGGAAGGACCTTTGGCAGGTCCTGCTCACGATCTGGGACTGGGAGTCGCAGTGGGTGAGCGACCGTCCAGTTCCCTTGCCGCCAATGGTGCACCTCGAGTGCGGGAACGAAGCGTCGCCGATACTGAAGTGTGGAAAGTGCATGAAGCCAGCCTCCGTGAAGGACGTTCGAGGAGCGTTCGGGCCGAGCGGTTCGTTCGAGCGGTCCGTACCGAGGGCGACAACGAGACGGCGCAGTGTGACGCCCGACAACGGCGGCATTGGTCTCTATTCTGAGACCATCGCCATGATCGGTAATCGATGGTCCGCGACCGCGCTCGCCTTGGTTTTCTTCGGTGCGAGCAGATTCACCGACTTCCTCCAGTTGATGACCGCACCACCGTTGATCGTGGCGGACCGATTGAAGACGTTCTGCGACATCGGAGTACTACAAAGAACGACCCCTGCAAAGGGCTCCAGCCGACGCGAGTATCGACTGAGCCCGAAGGGCAACGCGCTCTTCCCGTTGGTGATAACCCTTATCTACTGGGGCGATCAATGGTTCAGATCGCCCGAAGGTCCGGCGTTGATTTTCACCCACATGGAGTGCAAGAGTGACCTCATCCCGACGCTCTACTGCTCGGTGTGCGATCACGAGTTGACTCGAAAGCAGGTTGGCGTGGGAGGGTTCGTCCTCTAGTCGCGGGGCCGTCGATACGGCGCGAAGACTGGAGGTGAGAATATCCCCGGCCGGGCGACGACGACGTCGTGGATGGCGTTCATGACGGGCCCGGCGGTGATGTACTGACCGGCCTTGGTCTTGAAGGGGCTTTCCTTTGGATCGGACATGTTCAGCGTGAGATGGAGATCAGGCTTTCCATGTATCTCAACGCTCCAGTGATCGCGTCCACGGTAGGTCTCCATCGTCGGATCCATTGTCCAAATGACAGAAAGGGTCACGAATCGTTGACCGTCGACGATCCCGTGCCAGCGCCATTCGGTTGCGGCGATGGTCCCCTTCGCGATGACCCCCGCACTGACGTGGAGGTCGCGTTCAGCGGGCAAGACTCGATGGTCGGACTCGATCTGATCAAAGGTGACGCCCGCTCGATCACCGAAGAACTGGATGGCTTCGCCGTAGAGTTGGTCGTACAGATGTGGAAGTGCGCCTGTGAACAGATCCACCTCGCCAATGTCGCTGCCCATGCCCATGACGTTGAAGACGAAGTCCGGATCGGGCATCGTTGATGCGTCGAGAAGCTCTTCGACCTCGACCGCTTCGAGTTCGACACAGAGTCCGGTCAGACCCAGGACCATTCGCTCCAGTAGGAACCCCGGGTTCATTCCCACGCCGTAGAGCGTCGAGTTGCCTTCATGACAGGCGTCGTCGAAACGTCGGGCGCGCTCGGCGCCGTGAGCCTGCGGGTAGTGATTACCAGCCGTAGTGATCACGTTCTTGCCCGATCGCAACAGGGCGATGATGTCGTCGTCGTGTGTCTCGTAGGGCACCTGGAGCCGGGCCGTGTGGATCACGAGGTCGGCGTCGATTGCCAAGATCTCCTCGCGGCTTCTTGTCGCGAGCACACCGGTCTCGGCTAAGCGCGCAATCGTTCCCGCGTCGACGCCCTCTTTTCGCTCGCTGTAGACGAAGAGTCCGACGAGTTCGAGGTCGGGTCGCTGGAGGACGGCGCGCAGACAGGTCTTGCCAATGGCCCCGGTGGCCCAGACGATCACTCGATACGTCATTCAATCTCCCTATTTGGTTTCAGTCAACCTGCACCATTCACACCAAGAGGAGTCGCCGCAGCGACTCCTCTTGGTGTGATGCACTTCTTGATGTTGCGGTGTTGCATTGGCACTACTGGTCTACAGGCCGCCGATACAATTCTTGGCTCCAAGGAGCTGCGGACAAGTGTCGATTATCTTGCCGTCGTAGTTGAAGCTCTGTGTCTTGGACGAGTAGATGAGCGGCTGCAACTTCATGATGCCGTAGGCCTCCTTGGCGTTCATTGTCCACTTCAGGCCATTGATGAATAGCGGCTCTTGGTAGTTCTGGTTACGCGCCGCCTGCATGATGTTCGCCTGGGTGAGGCCCGCGGACGACTTGGCCGCGCTCAGGTAGGAGTTGACCTCCATGTCAGCGGTCATGTACCCGGTCTCGTAGTAGGTGTTGTTCACCGCCGCGGACGCGTCGACTGACGTGGCGTCAGCCACGTAGTTCTTCCAGCCCGGGTCGTTCGCGTAGATCGGGTTGCCGGGGTCCTTCTCCCAGAACACGAGCTTCTGTCCGTTAGCAGCAGCACCGGCCGGTGCGAACATCTCGGCTGCGCTCCCGCAGTTCGAGGCCTGCACCGTGAGCTTGGGCTTGTAACCGACTTTCGCCATGGCCTGCGTGAGCTGTACGCACTCGGGAACGACGAGCGCGCCGAAGACGGCGTTCGCCGCGTCCTTCTTTAAGGTGATGGCCGCGGTGGCCGGATCGCTGAATGGGACAATCGCCTTAATTCTGACGTTCGTTCCCTTAACGGCGGCCTTCATGCCAGCCAGGTAGGCGGCACCCGAACCGGTCATATCCTCAGCGATGGCGACTGTGATGATCTTGTTGTGGGGGAACGTGGCCTGGATCAACTTCACCTCAGCGGCCTCCTCTACGGCGTTTGACGGGAGGAACTGCGTCGTCCATGGGTACTGCTTGATGTTCCGGTACTGGTCGGCCGACGCTGAAGGCAGCAACAATGGCAGGCAAGCGAGGTTTTGGTCCGCCGCGACTGCAGCCAGTGGTCCCGATCCGAAGAGGGTCATGGCCTGCACGGACCCGGACTGAATCCAGCCGTCGACGTTCGACTTTGTCATGGCCGGGTTGAACTGGTCGTCTTCAGCCGTCACCGCCAAATTCACGCCGTTGATGCCCCCTTGAGCGTTCTGGTAGGCGTAGCGGTCTTTGATACCCTGGACGTAGAGGTCAACGAACGGTGCGATGGGACCTGACAACGGCCCCGAGACGCCGAACGTGAGTGTACCGGTGATTTTTTTGGTCGCCGTTGATGGACAGTTCGTCGTACTAATCTTGTACACGCTCGACGACGACGCGTTTGCAGACACTCCCCCCGAGAACACCAGTGAGGTGATGACGAACAAGAATGCGCTGATTAAGGTTAATTTGGCTTTCATTTACTTCCCTCCTATGTTTGGTCTACTTCTTCGAGATCGTTTGACCTCTTCAATTCAGGGTGGCGGCCGTCTCTCACGGGGAGAGAACGGGCCCGGCTAGAGCACAGCGGTGTGACTACGACAGCGCGAGTGTTGTGTCTCCTTTCCCCTCAGAATCTGGATTGGCGTTGAGATCGCTGCCGACGAGGAGTTCCTCGCTTGCGGCGCTAGGGCCCTCGGGCGCGCGTGGCTTGATTTGCACGACGAAGCGCGACATGCGCTTCAGCAAGCCCATGAGCCCATCGGGCATGACGAACATGAGAATGATGAGTATCGTCCCGAAGAACAGTCCTTCAGTCTGGCCTTGGCGGAGGCCCTCGGTCCAGTGGGGAATGTAGATGACGGCCAACCCACCAACGATGGGGCCGACCACCGTGGCGACGCCACCGATGACGAGTCCGGTGATGAGCGTGATCGACAAGATCAGCGTGAACGATGAGTCGGCTGACAGTGAACCGAGATACATGGCGAAGGCCGAGCCGGCGACACCGGTGATGGCGGCTGAGATGCCGAAGGTGTACACCTTTATCCAGGCCAAATTGATACCTACGGCGGTGGCTGCGGTTTCGCGGTCTCGGGTCGCACGCATCGCCAGGCCCGTTCGCCCTCGAGTCAGGTTGGAGCAGAGCACGAGCACCAGCGCGAGTACGACAGCCGCGATCCAGTAGTAGTACTCGAAACGATTCTGGATGCCGATGCCCGTCCAGTGCGGTGGGAGCAGTTGGGTGAGATTGACGTTGAGCCCGAGGGTTCCCCCGGTCAGCCCGGGGAATCGATCGATGAGTTCGGGGAACGCCACGGCGAGCGCCAGAGTGACCAGAGCGAGATTGATACCGCGAATGCGAAGCGCCGGCAGACCGACGATGAGACCGAAGACGAAGCAGATCAAGAACGAGACGATGAAGGTCAGTAGCGGATTCCAGTTGTGTTCCGAGACCAGGATGCCCGTCGTGTAGGCACCGATACCGAAGAAGGCGGAGTGGCCGATCGACAGCATCCCGGTGTAACCGGTCACGAGGTTGAGTCCCGCGATGGCGCTCGCGTAGATCAAGGCCTGCGTCAGCAGACCGACTTGAAACGAGTTGGTCATCGACCCCATGAAGGCCAGCCCAACGAGGACCGCCAGGCCGAGTCCCTGCAGGGATCGGTGCGTCGCCGATCCCTGGTTGATCTGGAGTGGCAGTGAGCCTTTTGACCGTGCGCTCGGCATCGTCATACTCGCTCAACCTCCTTTGAACCGAAGAGCCCCTGGGGCCGTACGAGCAGTACGAGGACGATAGCCACGAACGCAATCGCCTCCTGGAGTTGCCCTCCGATGGCTGGCACGTAGCCGGAAAGGAGAGCTTCAACTATTCCCATCAACAGGCCGGCAGCCACCGCGCCACCGGGTGAGTCCAGACCGCCGAAGAGCGCGGCCGCTGAGGCCTGGATGAGTATTGGAAACATCTCGCCGAGCCCGAGGGCGTCGGGTGAGAGCGGAGTGAACAAGATGCCGGCGATCGCACCGACCGCGGCGGAGAAGCCCCAACCGAGCATGAGGATTCGACCAACGGGGATTCCCGACAGCGCCGCTGATTCGCGGTTGGAGGCGGTCGCTCGCATGTGGAGCCCGAGTCGCGTGTGATTGAAAAGCTGGAACATCGCGCCGACCAGCACGGCGACGACGATCCACAGACCGAGGTTCGCCCAATACAGTCGTGCCCCTCCAACCGAGACAAACGACGAGACCGAGTTGGGGAACAGGCTGGGCATTGTGTAGTTCTGGTTTCCCCAAAGAATGCCGTCGAGCGAATTGAGGGCGAGAAAGAGTCCTAGAAGAACGATCAGCGTGGCGAGGAGGCTCTTGCGCTCAATTGGGCGAATGAAGACTCTCTCGGTCACCGCGCCCAGGACGAAACCGGCCGCTGTCGCAACGAGCAGGCACAAGACCACCGGCACGTTCTTGGTAGTAAGTCCCCACGCAATGTAAGTCGTGAAGAGGGCCATCTCGCCTTGAGCGAAGTTGATGGTGCCGGTGCCACGAAAGACCATGACAATCGCGAGCGCGAGGGCGGCATAGATGGCACCGTTGCTGATGCCGGCGAACAAATATTCAAGAAAGACTTGCACGCGACTTCTCCTAATACCCTAAATAAGCTCGGCGAACGGCGTCACTGTTGCGCAGCGACGCCGCCGTACCTTCGGACACGACATTTCCAACTTCGAGCAAGTACGCGCGACTGGCGATCTCGAGGGCCAGTTCGGCGTTCTGCTCGACAATCAACATCGCCATCGTCTGTTCGGCGTTGATGCGTGTGAGAAGTGAGAAGACCTCGCGCACGACTATGGGCGCAAGGCCGAGACTGGGCTCGTCGCACAGCAGCAGGCGCGGCCGATTCATTAACGCCCGGGCGATCGCGAGCATCTGCTGTTCGCCACCAGAGAGAGTTCCGGCCGGTTGTTTCTTGCGCTCAGCGAGTCTCGGAAATACTTCGTACCATCGCTCCAGGTCCTCCTTGATTCCCGCCCGGTCCCGGCGCTTGGCTGCGCCGACGAGGAGGTTGTCTTCGACGCTCAACTTGGCGAAGGTCCCGCGTCCCTGGGGCACCAGCGAAATACCTGCTCCCACCACTTTGTCGGGATTCATTCCAATGATCGACAGGCCGTCGAGTGAGATGGCACCCTTCCTGGAGATGAGACCGGCGATGGCTCGCATGGTCGTGGTCTTGCCGGCGCCATTGGCTCCGAGGACAACGACAATCTCACCCTCGTTGACGGTGAGCGATATGCCGTGTAAGACCATTGAAGGGCCGTAGCCGCCGCGAAGGTCGGTGATCTCGAGCAGGCTCATGACGCACGTCCGAGATACGCGTCGAGCACTTTGGGGTTGTTGCGCACTTCGTCGGGGAGCCCGTCGGCGATCTTCTCTCCATTGTCCATGACCACCACGTGGTCCGTGATGCTCATCACGAGGCCCATGTGGTGCTCCACGAGCAGTGCCGAGAGCTTGAACTCCTCGCGGATGTGCTTGATCAGGTCACCCAGCTCGCTGACTTCACCGTGGGTCAGGCCGCCCGCGGGCTCGTCGAGCAAAAGCATTTTTGGTTTCGACGCGAGTGCTCTTGCTAGTTCGACTCGCTTCAACGTGCCGTACGGCAGTCCCTCAGCACGGGCGAACGCAACGTCTTCTAAGCCGAGCCGACGCAGGATCTCGTACGCCTCGTCCCTCAGTTCGCGATCACGCCGTAATGCGGGCGGCCAGCACACCGCAGATTCGACCAGGCTCACTCGAGAGCGTGAATGGGCACCGACAATCGTGTTCTCAAGAACGGTCATCGTGGGAAAGAGTGCAAGGTTCTGAAACGTGCGCGCGATACCAAGGCGCACGACTCGATGGGGCGGAACCGACAGCAGGTCGGCCCCATCGAAGTTGATGTTCCCCGAATTCGGTTGCAGGATTCGGGTGATGACGTTGAACAGCGTGGTCTTTCCTGCGCCATTGGGGCCAATGAGCCCGCAGATTTCACCGTCCGCTACCTGGGCACTGAAGTTGTCGACCGCTTTTACTCCGCCGAAACGTACGGTCACGCCATCAATCGTTAACATTCACCCCCCCCTAAAATCCCGCGAAACTTAACTACAATTAACAGAGAAACTACAACTAGAAGAGAGACTACATGCGCAAGGGTGGTCCGTCAAGGTCGTCCTGAACCCCTCAGCAGTTCTTGCCCAGGCGGCAGTTTGGTGATTGGTTGGCACGGCCCCTCACGCACCGCGCGGCCGTGGCTTCCAAATTTCGAGCTCGCGAATGGTCTCGGCGACCGACTCTTTCGTGCTCTGGACCAACAGCACCGCGTCGCTTTTACCCGGGCGTGAACGGTGATCCGCTTCCAATGAATGTATGCCTTCGTGAATGCCGCCTGAGACCAACGAGTGGAGGATTCACGCTTCAAGACGGGTGGCACCAGTCCTACAGCACGGCCAGCGTCAGCGTCGTCGCGGCATCCTTACTCCGTGCCCTTGGCTAAGCGCCACTATCCGCGGCACTGCGCGGGCGCCGAAAGGACCGCGTCGATAGTGGGCGTCTACGCCGGCTCTTTGATAGTGATGCCGCCGTCAACGACGATTGTCTGGCCGGTGATGTACGCGGCCGCCTTGGAAGCGAGGAAGACAGCAACGCCGCCAATATCCTCGGGTTGGCCAATTCGGTGGACGGGCGTGCCTTCCTCAACGTTCTTGAGCAACTTCTCGTTCTCCCAAAGGGCTCGCGACATGTCAGTCTTTATTAGGCCTGGGGCGATGCAATTGGCTCGGATACCACGAGATCCCCATTCAATGGCCAGACTCTTGGTCATTGAGGAGTCGGCAGCCTTCGATAGTCCATAGACGGCCAGGGTCTTACTGCCCTGGTTGCCCCCGATGGAGGAGATCAGGATGATGTTGCCACCTCCGTTGTTCGCCATCAGTGGCGCCGCCATTCGAGTGAGGAGAAAGTTCGACTTGACGTTGCAGTTCATTATCCGGTCGTAGGCGTCCTCTGGCATTGTTTCCATCGGACCGAAGTAGGGGTTCACCGCCGCGTTGCAGACCAGGATGTCGAGTCGTCCCCAGGCCTCCATAGCCCGGTCCACGAGATTCTGTAGTTGGGCGGGCTCTGCAACGTTGCACGGTACGGAGATAGCGCCGCCGCCCGCCTCGTTGATCGCCGCCGCGACCTCTTCGCACGCCGCCGCCTTGCGGCTCGAAATGACGACTTTCGCTCCGGCGCTCGACATGCTCTCTGCGATCGAACGGCCGATTCCGCGGCTCGAGCCCGTGATCACGGCGACTTTCTCTGACAGATCAAACATGAATTCCTCTGATTCTCGGTATCACGTCATTGCTCGACGTGAAGTGGTCTACAACGGTGAATACGGAACGAACCCTTCCTTGGGGCACGTGACCGTGGGATGGACTGCGACTCGCGACTCCTTATCTCTATGTGTTGAATAACGTCCGCAGCTCACGCTTCAGCACCTTGCCAACGGGGTTTCGTGGGAGCGACTCAACGATCTCGAGCCGTTCGGGCAGTTTGAAAGTCGCGATGCCGAGCTCGCGCAGGTAGGCGATGATCTCGTCCAGCGTGGGAACTTCACCAGGACGAGGAACCACTACCGCGCACGCTTTCTCGCCGAGTATCTCGTCGGCGTAGGCGATGACCGCGACATCTGCGACCTTGGGGAAGCCCGCGATGAAGGTCTCGAGTTCGGACGCCGAGATTTTCATGCCACCTCGCACGACGATGTCCTTGGTTCGATCGACGTAGTGAAGGTACTGGAGCTCATCACCGGCGATCTCGAGAAGGTCACCGGTGATCAGGAAGCCTTCATCGTCGAATGGATCCTGGATGCCGGACGCGGGAAGGTACCCCGCGAAGACCGTCGGGCCTTTGATCAACAGTTCACCTGGTTTGCCGGGCTCGAGGATCTCCTCGCGGGTGGTGACGTCGACGACCTTCACCTGCATCCATTCAGATACCCTGAAGGACCACTTGCGACCCGGCACGCCGTATCGCGGGAAGTACATTGCGCGTTCGCTGGGATCGGGGATGTCGACGGGTCCACTGAAGAGGATGATCCCCTCGTTGGAACCGTAGAGGTTCAGTATCTCGATGCCGTACTTGTCGCGCCAGCCTTGAAGTAGCGACGGGGCCAGCGGAGTGGAACCGGATCCCAGCAGTCGAAGTGACGAAATGTCGGCGTTGGCGAGTAGCGCCTCGTCGTGCAGCAACTGGGTCAGTAGGGCGGGCGGCGCCACGGTGTAGGTCCCTCGATACCTCGACACCTGCTCGAGAAAGGTGGCCAAATCGAAGGGATGGTGCTGGACCAACACGCCGCCAACGCGAAGCCACGGCAGGAACATCCCATTAATGCCGGCCATGTTGACCATCGGGAACGGATTGATCAGGACGTCATCCTTGGTCAGCAGCGGGGCCTCCACTGTCGTCCACGACATCGCGATCCAGTCGTAGTGAGTGCGCGGAACCCCCTTCGGAGTGCTTTCGGTACCCGAGGTCCAACAGATGGTGACGCAGTCGTTGGGGTCAGGCTCGAAGGACGCTCGGAACTCCGAGAGCGCGGATTGATCGTTGGCCGAAGTGATGCGCTCGTCGAGACCGATGACACCTTCGGGGACTGAGTCCCCGAAAGCGAGGATGTGCTTCAAAGAGGGTATTGCGTCCCGCAGCCCGGCGAGCTCACGAGCGGCTTCGCGCGTCTTGCCGATTCGGGTCGAGGTGACGAAGAGTTGGACGTTCGCGACGTTGCTGAGATTGGTCAGCTCGTAGGAACGATATTGAACTGGAAATGGACTGACGATGGCGCCAAGGCGCAGAATCGCCAGGAAGACGATCACGATCTCCACGCAATTGGGCAGTTGGACACCGACGACGTCGCCAGGCTTGACACCCTCATCGAGCAGAACCTGGGCCATTCGATTGACCTGATCGTCGAGTTGGCGCCAGGTGAGTTCGCGAAATGGCCCATCGACCAGGTCGGCTCGATTCAACGGATCCACCAGGGCCAGAGCATCCGGGTCCTCGAGGACCCGTTGTTCAAACAGCCGATCAATCAGATCGTCGCCCCAGTAACCCTTGCTTCGGTACTCGGCTACACGCTCAGCTGAATGCAGTCCCATCATTTCCCCCTCAAGAAAATTCGTTCGTCGAACTTCTGCACGTTGATCACTTCGCCCCAGTTCGAGAAGAGTCGGAGAGTCGTGCGAGGCATTCCAACGTATGAACTCCGCCGGGGTCCGACTGTACCGAAGAGGGGACCACGATGACCTCATCCACACCGACCTCGGCGTAGTTGACAAGACCAGCTCTCACCTCGTCGAGGTCGCCGATTAAGGAGACCGACTTGACTAATTCGTCGGGTATCACCGCGAGGAGGTCCCTTGGATGTGGGTCTTGTCGGGCGAAGGAGACGACGTCGCCGAAGCCCGCTTCGGCGAACATCTCACCGTAGCCAGGTGCGCCCAGGTAACCGACGATGCCGCGGCGCAGTTGTTCGAATGAGTCGACGCTCGGATCGACGGCGGCCGTGACCCAAGCTGCAACGCGTGGTGCGCTGCGGCTGGCACGCTGCGCGTCGTCGCGCATCGCCTGAGCGAGGCGACCCGCCAACTGGGGCGTGATCAGGTTCACGACCATGCGGTCGGCCATTGTTGCCGCCACGTTGATCGCGCCAGCGCCGAACGCTGCGATGGTCAGTTCGGAGTGTGGGGGCGTCGCTCGCAGGCGATATCCCTGACTTCGTAAAACTTCTCCCTCGAAATTCAACTTCTCGCCGGCGAGGAGCACCCGCAGAGCGGACGCCATCTCGCGCAGCGCGAGTGCCGGGCGGCGCTGAACGCGGCCGTGCCATTGCTCGGCGACCATTGGACTCGACGATCCGATGGCCACGTTCACGCGGCGCCCCGTCAGTTCGGCGACCGAGGCGACGCCCATTGCGATCATGACCGGATCGCGAACGGCCACCGCGAACGGTCCGAGGGTCAAAGGTATGCGCTGGGTACGTTCAGCGATCACCGCACCGAGTGCGAACGCGTCATACGTCGCCATTTCGCCGATCCAAAGTTCGTTGAAGTCGAGGCGGTCTGCCGCGAGCGCGGTCACGAGGACCTCGTCCGAGGGGCGGTCCTGCCACAGTCCCAGCGAGACGCCTAAGGAGGGGAGCGCGGTCGTCATGAGTCTTATCGTCCTAAGCCACATGTGACACGCCGGTCCTCAACGCAGGAATCGAATGGAAGATCGACGTTGGTACAGTGGTGGCATTCGGCCGCTCTACGCCGTGCCTCTCGGTCGCGGGTACCGGAGCGCAGTTGGCGGTGGAAGTGAAGACCTGGAAGCGGTAACTGTGGCCAGCGGTCCATGATCACGCCTATACCCCCAACCGTAAGTACAAATTGTTGAATCACTATATCACTCCGGTAATTGTAGTGTAGCGCCGGAACTCGCGACGTTGGCGAGCGCTGCGGCACTGCTCGTTCTGCGCAAGCGGGCGGAGGCGCGCCGTCTCGCTGGCCGTAAGCAGTGAATCTCCAGAGAAATCAGTTGTTCGTTGAGATACTGGCTCGCTCTGGTCAATTGGTCGCGGACGAGAGATTGCGTGTGAGAAGCGGGTCAGGTGAGGCCGCGCGGGATTTCTTCGATCATGCTTGGCCCTTGGAGTGGGTGACTGCGACGCCCAAAGACTGGAACACCGGTGTTCGCGTACGGAGAATGTGAACGCGGACCTTTGACCCACAGTGAGTGCGGTTCTGGCAATGGTAGGCGGGGAGTCTCGATCCCGAGGTGTCGTTTCGTCCCGGCCAACCCGGTCGATGATTAGGAATTGAAAGGAAATTGGAAGGAGTAGTTCGTGGGTCGATCGCAGTGGAGAGCGACGTCGTCTCGATTGATTCGCAGCGCGAAGTGTTGACTCGCCAACGGGGCGCAGGATTGGCGCGGGGCAATCTTGCAATACGTGGACGACATGGGCATAATACAATTAGCGGAGTTACGGCGACGTTGTCGTCGGACCCAGGGGTCTGAAGGGGCACATGGGGTCACTCGTTATGGGGAGGATTTAATGTCTGCAACGCAAAAGTTCGACACCATCGTTATCGGTGCGGGTGTCGCGGGGCTCGGAGCCGCTGCGCTTCTCGCTAAGGATCACGGACAACGAGTGCTCGTCTTGGAACGCGCGCCGTTCGTTGGTGGGCGTACCTTGTCGTTCGTCGGCCACGGAGACAAGGTTGTCGCCGATGGCATTGAGATGAACGCCAAGGAGTTTCGTCGGTCCCTCTCCTACGCCCACTGTTACCTCGGCAAGTGCGAGCCGTCCATTGATGAGATCTTTGAGCGAGGCTTGCTCGATGGCCGTACGTTTGAAGCCGGTGGTCACGGACTCTTCTGGGGCAACAAGAGCCGGGTCGATTGCCTCATGAAGCACCTCGGCGTGCATCACAACCTTCCTCTCAACGAGGGGCTCGGCTTCATCAAGTGGGAAGGGGAAGACCAGCCGTCCGAGCAGTATCAGGTGCAGAAGGGGCAGCCTTATCCATGGATGAGCGAAGAAGGATACGCCGCCACAATGGAGCAGCTCGGCGGCATGTCGCATACCACGTTCGAGGACATGGCTCAGTTGATGGGTACGCCGTTGCAAGAGTGGCTCTTGCAACGCAAGATGCATCCCGAGGCCTACGACTACATCAAGGTGCTGGCCGCGTCCCAGACCGCCCAGGCCGAGCCGGCGATGACGCCGACCGGCGACTTCCTTGGTTATATGGCGATCGCGGGGCGCATTCGGATGAACCTGGTGAGTGGTTCGGTGGCCACCGCAGACGAGCCCGGGTGCATCGCCATACCCCAGCAGTTCGAGAAGGTCGTCCTCGCCAATGGCGGCGAGGTGTGGCGTAACACCCACGTAAAGGAAGTGCTGATTGAGGACGGCCGCGCCGTCGGCGTACGCATTAAGGCTGATGACAACGACTACGAAGGTGATCGACAGATTCGAGCGGACCAGGTGATTTGCACTATTCCACCCAAGTACATCTTCAGTGTCTTGCCCGAGGCGAACTTCCCCGCTGACTACGTGGCGCTGCTCAAGGAGAAGTTCTGGGGGGCAGGACTGCTCACGGGTTGGTACGGCATGACCAAGCCGCAGTTCCCGGACGCCGGTATCGATGAAGGGAGTTTCGTCTTCATGCCGGGCATCACCGATCCCGATGAGGGCTTCATTGGTGTGGTCGACATGGTGATGTGTGACTTCACCGCCTGGGGCAACGGAACGGCCAAGCGAGGACCCGCTGGCAAGTGCGAATACTTGTTCTCGACTGCGCTGACGGACGAGGAGATGCGTAATCCCGACCGGGTGAATCGTGTCATTGAACTCTGCGAGGAGTGGGCCAAGCGCACCTTCCCCGACTGGGAAGAGAGCAAGGAGTTCTGCATATGGACGCCCGGCCCGGAGGCGTACGGGCTCTGGCGCCCGGTTGGCACCGATCGGCCCGATGTGAAGTCCCCGCACGTTGAAGGTCTCTTCTTCGCCGGGGATCAATATGGCAAGCGCCTATGGGGCGGTGGTGTGGATGGCGCAGCGCTCTCGGCGGTGATGTGCGTTGACACGATCATGAACAGCAACTTCGAGGAAGAGATCATGCCTGACTACCACCGGGGCATTCCTGAGTTGCAGGAATCGTGAGCCCGGTACGTCGCCGCGGTCGGTCTTCTTCATTGCGCGAAAGGGTGAAATGACATGGCGAACAACCGAGGTCAAACCGCGATCATCGGGATTGGCGAGGTGCCGACGGGTCGCCATCGCGACCAAGGTGCCATCAGTTTCGCTTTGGAGTCGGCGCTCATGGCAATTGCTGACGCCGGTCTCGACAAGAACGAAATCGACTTCGTCATCCCCACCGGATCACTCTTCAGTTCGCAGTTCAGTAACGAATTGGCGACCTGCCGTCTCGTAGAGGAATTGGGCCTCAAGAACGTCACCAGTAACTGCGAAGTCTTTTCCGGTGGATCGTCGAGTACGAACGCACTGCGCGTCGCGAGTGCTCTGATTGAAACCGGTCGTGCTCGGTCGATCCTCTTCGTGCACACCGACAAACTCGGCACCGGCCTCTCCGCCCAGGGTGGCATCGACTTGTTCTCAACGGCCGGGATATCGATGGAGTGGGAGGTTCCCTACGGTCAGCACTATTCGACCGTCGCGGCGCTCGCGACGGAGCGATACAAATTTGAAACCGGCACCACTGACGAGCAGTTGTCGGCTGTGTGCGTGTCGAACCGTAAGTGGGCCGAGCTCAATCCGAACGCGTTTTTCCGCACACCGCTCACCATCGAGGAGGTCATGGCGTCGAAGATGCTGTCGACGCCACTGCGCGCCAAGCAGTCGAACATGTTGTTCGACGGTGGAGCGGCCTACGTGGTCACTTCAGCCGAGCGCGCGCGAGACCTCAGCGAGAAACCGGTCTACGTACTCGGCGAGGGTGGCCTCGTCACTCATTTTGCCTACCACCAGGAGCCAGACCTGACTCGCTTTGGATGGGCTCAAGCCGGTCGCCAGGCCTTCGAGGACGCCGGCATCACACCCGCCGACATCGATGTTGCCGAGATCTACGACTCATACCCGATCTATCAGTTGATCGCATTCGAGGAGATCGGCCTCTGTGGTCGCGGCGAGGCTGGCGCTCTGCACATGAGCGGCGCCACCGCACCGGGTGGGACGATTCCAACCACTACCGATGGCGGGATGCTGTCCAAAGGACACATCGGTGCTGGCGGATCGGTCTCTCTCCTAGTAGAGGCCGCGCGACAGATCATGGGCAAGGCGGGTCCGCGCCAGGTGCCTGATTGTCGATTCGCCGTTGAGACTGCTGTCGGTGGAACCTACATGGACGCCCAGGTGACCATCCTCGGCTCCGAGATCCCCTAGAGGAGATACCGATGACACAAAATGACGTCAGATCCACGAAGCCCGTTCCCGTGGTTGCTCCGTGGGCCCGTCCGTTCTGGGACGCCGCGCACGAAGGTCGACTCATCCTTCAGCATTGTGAGGATTGTGATCGGGTCATTCATTACCCGCGCATGGCCTGTCCTCACTGCTCCTCGACGAACCTCGGCTGGCAGCCGGCCAGCGGCCGTGGCACCATCTACAGCTTCACGGTCGTGCAGTCCAACGCTCCTTCAGCCTTCGCTGGCGATGTTCCCTACGTCGTCGCGGTGATTCGGCTGGAAGAGGGCGTGCAGATGCTGTCGAACATCGTCGAATGCAACAACGATGATTTGGTCTGTGATCAACCTGTCCAAGTGGTGTTCGAGCGTCTTGACGACGAGTTCAACCTGCCGAAGTTCCGCCCGGTCCGCTGAAAGGAGTTGTCATGACCCAACGGAAATATGGTGATGACTTTGCAGTTGGTGACATCTACCGTACGGGGAGGATCACGGTTACCGAAACCCACGTCGTGAACTGGGCTGGACTCACCGGCGACTTCTACCCACTGCATATGGACAGGGTGTACGCCGAAGCGACGCAGTTCGGCGAGCGACTCGCCCACGGACCGTTGATTTTCGCCTTGGCCGTGGGGTTGGTCGCGCAGTCGGGCATCGGCGACGACGCGGTCATCGCCTGGCTGGGTGTTGACAACATGCGCATGCGCGCGCCGGTGAAGATCGATGACACGGTCATGGTGATCGTGAAAGTGAAGTCGCAAGAAGTGACGAGTAACCCCAAGAAGGGTGTGCAGACCTGGCTCTATAGCGTGCAGAACCAGCGCGACGAAACGGTGATGACCTTCGACTACAAGATGATGTTCCACTTGCGTGGCGATTCACCAGGACCGACATGATCCCGCTCACTGTCGCGGAACTGTATGACCGAGCCGTTCTCTACGGTGGCAATCTCATCGCCGTGACCGACGGCGACCGCAACGTCAGCTACGCCGAACTGGGTGATCAAGCTGCTCGCCTGGTCGGTTCCTTCTCGTCACTGGGTATTGGTCACGGTGATCGGGTCGCATTCTTGATGTCCAACTGTGCCGAGTATGTCGCGTGCGAATATGCGGTGGCAAAGGTGGGCGCGGTGCGCGTGCCGCTCGCGGTACTGCTCGGCAACGACGACCACGTCTACATGGTGAATCTCGCTCGTTGCGCGGTCATCGTCTATCACAGCAGGTTCGCCGCGCGGATCGAGCAGATAGCGCCGCTCCTCGAGACGGTCGAGCATTTCATTTGCGTTGGCGACGGTGTCGAGGTCCTGCCCCCGGGCCACCTGCGCATGGAAGAGTTGCTCGCGACCCATGAACCGGTGCACGTCGGCGTCACCGTCGATCCTGAAGAGATCGCCGGCATCTACTTCACCGGCGGTACTACCGGTCGACCCAAGGGCGTGATGCTCTCGCATCGGTCCTTTTTTCACACCTACTGGATGGAGACGCTCGATTTCGGTATCGCACCCCGCGAGAGTTTCATTTTCATCACGCCCATGACGCACGCCGGAGGATGCCTGATCCTGCCGGTACTGCTTCGCCAAGGGCGCTGCATCGTGCTGGATCACTTCGAACCCGAGCTACTCCTGACCACCATTGCCCGCGAAAAGGCAACCGCCACATTGTTGGTGCCGACGATGATGTACGCGGTGCTTGATTTTCCCGATCGCGACAGTCATGACGTGTCGAGCTTGCGCAATATTCTTTACGGCGCCGCCGCCATCGCGCCGGACCGTCTGAAGCAGGCGCTACGGGTCTTCGGCCCGGTCCTCACCCAGTTCTTCGGACAGACAGAAGCCCCCATGGCCCTCACTGTCCTGCAGCGCGAGGATCACATCGTTGATGATCCGAGCCGCGAGTTGGCCGTGCTGACGTCGGCGGGCCGGCCCACGTACCCGACCGAGATTCGCTTGGTCGATGACGATGGCGTCGAGGTTCCCGATGGCGAGGCCGGCGAGGTCATTGCCCGCGCACCAAACATGATGTCGGGCTACCTCGACAATCCCGAGGCGACCGCATCGGCGATTCGCGACGGATGGCTGTTCACTGGGGACATCGCGCGTCGGAACGAGGAGGGTCTCTTCACCATCGTCGACCGAAAGAAGGACATGATCGTGAGCGGTGGCTTCAACATATTTCCACGCGAAGTGGAAGATGCGCTGTTCGAGCATTCGGCCGTCAAGCATGCAGCGGTGATCGGTGTCCCTCACGAGAAGTGGGGTGAGGAGGTGAAGGCGGTGGTCGTTCTGCGCGAAGGGACCGCGGTCACTGCACAAGACCTCATCGACTTCGTCAAGGTCGGCAAGGGCAGCCTGATGGCACCGAAGAGTGTCGATTTCGTCGATGAGATCCCACTGACGAATCTCGGAAAGATTGACAAGAAGAAGATTCGCGCCTCCTACTGGGACGGGCGCACCCGCAACGTATGAAGGAGAGCCAATGAATTTCGAAGAATCAGAGCAGACGACGCAACTTCGCGAGATGATCCGGCGGTTCCTCGACAAGGAGATGCCTCGCGAGTTGGCCCGAGAGCTGGATTCGAAAGCGGCGTACTCGAAGGAGGCCTTCGCCAAACTGAGCGAACTGGGCGTCACGGGTGTCACTGTGCCCGAGGAATACGGCGGAACGGGCATCGACATCTTGTCCGCCATTGTCGTCATCGAAGAACTGGCCAAGCGCGGGACCTCGCTTGCGGGCCCCTTCATCCACTGCGCCTTCTACGGATCGATGAACATGGTGGAGAACGCCAGCGAAGAGCAGAAGCAGTACTACCTGCCAAAACTGGCACGTGGCGAGTTGCTCTTCGCGTACGGATTGTCCGAACCCGATGTCGGTGGTGACCTCGCCTCGGCAGAGGTGAGCGCTTATGTCAAAGAGGACGGCAAGACGGTGGTGATCAACGGCACGAAACGTTGGTGTACCGGCGCACGGGTCGCCGACGTGATCTACACCCTTGTCCGTAGCGGTCCGAGGGAGGATCGCTATCGCAATCTGTCGCTCGTGCTGGTGCCGACGACGGCTCCGGGAATCACCATTGTCGACATCGACCATATTGGCCTGCGCTACTCCGAAACGACCGACGTGATCTTCCAAGACGTCGAGATCCCTATCGAGAATGTGGTGGGCGGTCCCGAGTGTTGGAATGAGGGATGGCAAATGCTGGTGGGGCGTGGTTTGGACGTCGAACGACTCGAGATCACGGCCGTGGCGCTGGGTATCGCATCAGCCGCGGTCGACGACGCGTGGCGCTACTCCCAGGAACGTGAGCAGTTCGGCCGAAAGATCTGTGCCCACCAGGCCATTCGCAACATGTTGGTGGAGGCGAAGACGAAGCTCGCCGCGTGTCGACACATGCTCTACCACGCCGCGTGGCTCGCTAACGAGGGCAAGGACTGCAGCGTGGAGAGCTCGATGGCGAAACTCTTCGTCGGCGACAACGCGGTGGACATCGTGCTGACCTGCCAACGCGTGATGGGGGCGTACGGCTGTGCCCGCGAGTACGACATGGAGCGCTACGTGCGCGACATCGTGTGCATGCCCATCGTCGGCGGCTCGTCGAACATGCAGATGAACAACATCTCGAGTCGGCTCGGGTTGCCAACGAGGTGATGACCGTGGTGGACGACAGCGAGCATGGGGTCACTCCCGAGTCGCGGTCTTGGCCGCCCGTCAGCAGGCGTTGATGAACGACGCTGTCGCTCATTCCGCCACGAGACCGGTGAAGGCGGTTGATCGACTTGATGTTGGCGCCATAGAGGCGTGGTTGGACCTGCACCTCGAGGACTTCACGGGTCCCTTGGAGATACTCCAATTCGATGGAGGGCAGTCGAACCCCACCTTCCTTCTCGTGACGCCGAACGCCAAGTACGTCTTGCGCAAGAAGCCGTCCGGGGACCTCCTTCCTTCGGCACACGCCATCGACCGTGAATATCGGGTGATATCGGCACTCGCCGGTAGCGAAGTCCTCGTACCGGTCCTTCGGGGCTACTGCGATGACGCGAGTCTGGTCGGTACGCCGTTCTATCTGATGGACTACCAACCGGGACGGATCTTCACCGATCCGCTGCTCGCGGGGTCGACACCTCAAGAGCGCAGCGCCATTTACGACTCAATGAATGCGACTCTGGCCCGGCTGCACTCCTTTGATTGGCGTGGCGCCGGACTCGGTGACTTCGGCCGGCCCGAGCAGTTCGTGGAGCGGCAACTGTCACGTTGGAGCAAGCAGTACTCGTTGAGCCGTACCGACGATGTCGCGTCGATGGATCACCTGCGCGATTGGTTGTTGGTGCACATTCCCGATGATGAGCGGGCGACGATCACCCACGGCGACTTCCGACTCGGCAACCTCATCTACGCCGAGGCGACACCGGTAGTGGCGGCAGTGCTCGACTGGGAACTGGCGACCATCGGCCATCCTTTCAGCGACCTCGCATTCAATTGCATGACCTACCATCTGCCGGCCGGTCATCCGATTGCCGCTGGATTCATCGGGGCGGATCTGGCGGCGCTGGGCATACCCGACGAAGATGCGTATCTCGAGGCATACGCCGAACGAAGTGGTCGTGATCCCCGTCCGCACTGGAGGTTCTACATGGCCTTCAGCCTCTTTCGAACCGCGGCGATCCAACAGGGTGTGTACGCCCGTGCGTTGCAGGGCAACGCCAGCTCGACTATTGCAAATCTTTTCGGCGAGAGCTATCAAGTCGTCGCCGACGCTGGTTTGCGCCTGACGGATTGAACCACGACGACCCTCTCGCAGAGCGGAGCGAAGGGACCATACTGGACGCTCCCGGAAGTCAGCATCTAGGGCGATAGAAGAGAAGCGAGGTCGTGAACATTGTGTTGCTCAACGCCGGTTCGGCATTGACTCGCCCCGGGTCGAGGCGCCTCGCCGAGAGGAAAGCTCACGAATTCCCTCGAAAAGGGAGAGGAAGTTGTACTGGCATAGTCTCTCTGTTAACTGTAGTATAAAATCCTGAGGCGTGACCATCGTTGGGTGAGTCCAAAGAGGAACGTCGCAGTCAAACAGTCGGGGGATGAAGGCATGGCGCGTGTGAACAGGGCCGAGGGTGCAGTCGCGTTGGTCACTGGAGCGAATCGCGGCATCGGCCTCGGATTCGTTCAGGAACTCTTTGCGCGTGGAGCGAAGAGGGTCTACGCCGGTGTTCGCGATCCGAGTACGGCGACCAACCAATTCGACGGTTTGGATGTGGAAGTCATTGGGCTCGACGTGACCGACCTCGAGAGCGTCCACCGGGCCAGCGTAAGGTGCACCGACGTGACCATGCTCATCAACAACGCGGGCTATTTCGCCAATCGCCGACTGGTGCTCACCGATGACCCGCAAGCCGCCCGTCAAGAGATGGAGGTCAACTACTTCGGTGTGTTGAACATGACTCGCGCGTTCGCCGGGATTCTCGGGGCGAATGGTGGTGGCGCGATTCTGAACGTTCTCTCGGTGGCGGGCGCATTCGCGGCCCCTTTCATGGGCGGCTACTCACCTTCGAAGGCGGCCGCGCTGACGCTCAGTACGATCACCCGCGCAGAGTTGAGTGGACAAGGTACTGACGTCGTCGCCTTGATAGTAGGTTCAGTCGACACCCGCATGGCTTCACACGTCGAAGGACGCAAGGAGTCGCCAATCGAAATCGCCCGAGCCAGTCTCGACGCGCTCAACAAGGGCGAAACCGTCTGCGACACGGACTTCATGGCCGTTGAGTCGCGGGCTCGCTATTTCAGGGATCCGGCGCGTTTCGAACGACAGATGGCCAAGTTGCTCAATGTCGACGTGCAGTCCACGGGGCGATAGCGGACATGGCGGTGCGAGGACTCCTGGCGAGAGTTAACCGCGTGATGGGGAGGACACTGGATGGTTGACTCTATTGCCGAGATTCTGCGAACCCAGGCTCAACGGCGCTCCTCGAGCATCGCGATAAGTGGTGAAGGCCGCTCGATCACGTACGGTGAACTGGACGCTCGCTCCAATCAACTCGCGAATGCACTGCGGGGACTTGGCGTTACTAAAGGTGACCGGGTCGCCTACATCGACCGCAACGCCACCGAGTTCTGGGAGACCGCTTTCGCCGCCGCCAAGATCGGCGCCGTGATCACTCCGCTCAACTTTCGTCTCTCCGGAGACGAGGTCGCCACAATCCTTCGTGACGCTGAGCCGTCCGCAGTGGTGATCGCCGACTCGGTGCTCGCTGAACTTGGTCCAATCTGGCGGCCGGGACCGATCACGACGTTGGTCGTCGGAGATCACGTCGTGCCCACGGCATCCAACGAGTTCGCCTACGAGGAGGTCGTGAGCGCACAGGAGACTCGCGATCCCGGGGACTGCGCGACCGGTTCTGGACTTGCGGTGCTCATGTACTCTTCGGGCACCACTGGGCCTCCAAAGGGTATCCGGATCACTGCGGACAATCTTCTCTTCGCCGTGGCGAACTTCACGGACGAATTCAGGCCCGACAAATCGTCGTCGAGCCTGGTGTCGCCGCCGTACTATCACATCGCCGCCTCGGGCTGGTCGCTCATCGCGATGAACGCGGGAGGACGCATCGTCCAGGTGCGCGATCCGCTACCTCGCACACTGTTGTCACTGATGGTGAATGAACGAACGACCCACGCGGCGCTTGTGCCGGCGATCATTCGCATCATCGTCGAGATGCCCGATGCCTGGGATGTGGACTTCTCCAGTCTGCGTACCGTGGTGTACGGATCCTCACCAATCGATCCGGTATTGCTCGCGCGAGCCGTGGAATTGTTCGACGCCGAGTTCACCCAGTCCTACGGCCTCACCGAGACCGTAGGAATCGGGACCCTCCTTCGCCCAGCGGACCACGTTGGCGGTGACGCATCCAGACTGAAGAGCGCGGGCCAAGCCGCCACTGATGTCGAGGTGAACGTCGTCGATGTCGAGACGGGCCAGTCCGCCTCCACTGATCAGGTCGGTGAAATAGTGATCCGGGGGCCCCAGGTGACGCCGGGATATTGGCGCCGTCCCGAAGAGACCGCGGCTCTCTTCTTGGAAGGTGGATGGCTTCGGACGGGTGACGCCGGGCGAATAGACGCACAGGGCTACGTCTACATCGTGGACCGAATCAAGGACATCATCGTCTCAGGCGGCGAGAACATCCCGCCCGCGGAAGTTGAAGCGGTGTTGATGGGCCACCCCAACGTGCTCGAGGCTGCGGTGGTCGGTGTCCCGTCAGAGAAGTGGGGCGAGACGCCGATGGCCTTCGTTGTTCCAAGGCCGGATTCGGTACTGCTGGAACAGGAGTTGATCGACTTCTGTCGCGACAATCTCGCGCACTACAAGTGCCCGACGAGCGTCACGTTCGTCGAGGTACTTCCACGTAACCCTTCGGGCAAGGTGCTGCGGCGCGAGTTACGCCGCCCGTTCTGGGCCGAGCGCGATCGCTCGGTGGGCTGACGTCGCACAACGAATCACCAAAGAGCAATCTAGGCAGCATCAAGGAAGGGTTAAAGATATGAACGAACAACCACGTTGGGCACAGTTGCGACAGGTCGTACTGGCCACGCTCGATCACGCCGGGGACACTGAACTGGTGAGAAGGACCCTGCAATTGGGTCCCTCGTTCGACGACCCCGAGTTGGCCACCATCGGACTCGCCGACGCCACGATGCCCGTCGGAGCTGACACCTATCTCGAAGTATGTTCCCCGATGACCGAGGATCATCAAGTGTCCAAGTGGCTGCGCAAGGTTGGCGGAACGTCGGGGTGGTGCCTTTCGACCCAGGTGCCGAACCTTGATGGCGTTCGTGAACGTTGCGCGCAACTCGGCGTGAGAATCGCCGTCGAGGCCCAGGCTCTCGGGCACGAGATCATCCAACTCCATCCACTTGACGTCGGCGTGCTCTTGGAGCTCGACTCGTTCCTCCCGCGTGACGAATGGTTCTGGGATGACATGGAGGCGGCCAAGGTGGCTCAGGCCCAGCGTGGAAACTTTATCGACGACATCGTGGGCGTGGAGATCGCCATCGAGGATCCCGCGGCGATGGCGGCGACATGGGCCACCATCATCGGGCTGCCCGAACCCGAGCTGGTTGACGACGGGGCCGTCGTCTCATTCAGCGGCCGCCCGATACGGTTCGTGGGGCTCCAGGGTCGCCGAGGCCTCGTGGCCGTCGACGTGCACACGACCGACCGTTCGAGAGTGGGGGACTCCGTCGAACTGTGCAGTACGAGGTTCCGCTTCGTCTGAGCGGCTCTCGTAGCGCCCGCGCCACAGTGCGTACCGACTGTGTCGGCGTCAGCGGTGCACGTGCAGCGCTGGAGTCGGAGCTTCACGAATTTGGGCAACCTCTTCAGGGTTTTGGAGGCAGGGGGAAGAAACCGCTCGTGCGCGAGACGTAGGCCGTGTAGTCAGCGCCCTTGGACCGACCCATGTGCTTCTCGAGTAGAGCCTTACCCGTGTGGTTGACCAAGAGGTTCGTCATGATGATCGGCGAGACGACCGTGACGATCCCAACCCAGTTTGAAGCGGCGATCAAGAAGAGGCCGACCCACACCACCGAGTCGCCGAAGTAATTGGGGTGCCGGGTGTATCGCCACAGGCCCCGGTCCATGACCTTTCCGGCGTTTTCGGGGTTGGACTTGAAACGCCGCAGTTGCCAATCGCCGATGGTCTCGAAACCAAAGCCGATCAACCACACGACGACGCCGATCCACAACATCGCGCGGACGGGGTGGCGTTCGTACATGGCGAATTGAACCGGTATCGAGACGATCCACATTATGCGACCCTGCGCGTAATAGATGTAGCGAAGAACGAACTTCGCGACGTTGCCCTCGTTGCGACGAAGCAGTGAGGCGTAGCGGGGGTCTTCGCCCTTGCCGTGATTGCGCACGAAGATGTGGGTGCTCAGACGCAGCCCCCAGATGGCGGTGATCGTCAGGACGACGACGCGGATCGTCGGGTCGCCGTGGCCCTGGGAGAGGGCGAAAGTGGCGCCCGCGATGACCACGAATCCGAGGGACCACATGGTGTCCATGATCGCTTGGATCCCGGTGCGCATGGCGTAGGCGAACGTGCACAGCATCAGGACCGCCACGACGCCGATCGTGACCACGAGGTTGATAATGAGTGGTCCCCACGTCATAGCGGTTGGTCCCCCATGAAATCGAAGAATGCCTCGATTGCCCCATTGAACTCCTTGGGAGAACCCTTCTTGGATCGATGCACTAGTTCCTCCAGTTCTTGGGGACCGAGGTCGTCGGGCAGCAGGACCGTTCCCCACTCGACGACTGATGCGCTGCGAAGCCGTCCACCGCCGGTGACGATGAGCTGTCCGTTGAGGTTGCAGTTCTGGTCGACCAGTGCGGTCAGCACCGGGGCGACCCGTTCGGCCGTCGTGGCGTTGGCGTACGCGTCATCCATGTCGCCTTCGGTCATCTGGGTCGTGGCGTAGGGAAGAAGGAGATTGGTGAACACGCCGCGTCGCTGGCCTTCGGCGGCCAGCGAGCGACCGAGCGAAATCATGCCGCCCTTGCTCGCCGCGTAGGCCGACAGACCGACGTCACCGTGTAAACCTCCGGTCGATGCGACGAGCACGATGCGTCCATAGTCCGCAGGTCTCATGACGATCATCGCCGCCCGGGCGAGTCGAGCGGCGCCGAGCAGATTGATGGCGAGCAGTGCCTCGAACTCTTCGTCAGTCTCCTTGTGAAACATCCCGCCGGTGCCGACGCCCGCGTTGGCAACGCAGATGTCCAAACGCCCCCACTGGTCGAGCGCGGCTTGGACCATCGCCGAACCACTGGATGGGTCAGCGGCGTCGTGGTAGTCCGCGATCGCTTCGCCGCCCGCATCTCTGATCTCACTCACGACATGGTCGGCCGGGCCCCGCCCGTCGTCATCGACCACGCGATTGCGATTGTTGACCACCACTTTCGCGCCGTGTGCCGCCAGGTCGAGCGAGAAGCTACGTCCTAGGCCCTTGCCACCGCCCGAGACGATGGCGACCCTTCCCTTCAGATCCGGTCGACTCACGAGCGCACCTCGTCGCGGCCGGTCCCGCAGCTCTGAACGCCGTTCATGGTGCGACCCTCTCTACGAGTACGGCCACCCCGAGCCCGGCGGCACCGCTCACCGCGGCGACACCGTATCGTCCTTCGCGTCGCTCGAGCTCGTCGACGCAGCACGCCAGCAGGATTGCCCCGGTGGCCCCGAATGCGTGGCCCATGGCGATGGTCCCTCCATTGGGGTTCATTCGATCAGGTCCGGCGTCGAGGTCGCGTCGGAAACGCAGACACAACGCAGCGAACGCCTCGGCGAATTCGAAGACGTCGATGTCCGAAGGGTGAAGGCCAGCTCGGGCGATGACCTTCTCCACCGCCGATTGGCCGGCCGTCAGCATGATCACGGGGTCACAGCTCACTGTCGCCGAACCCACGATCCGTGCGCGCGGTGCGACACCCATCCGCTTGGCAGCGGCCTCGGTGCCGACCACGACGAGCGCGGCGGCATCGGCCAGGGCCGGCGACGTCCCCACCGTGTGCTCGTGACGTATCCGCGAAACCTCGGGATGGGCAGCTAGGGCGATCGCGTCCTGACCGGCGGCACCTTGTCCGGCGAAGGCGGGCTCGAGTCCGGCGAGCGACTCGAGTGTTGTGAAGGGTCGCACGAGCTCGTCGCGGTCAACAACTCGGCCGTCTGAACGGGTGATGGGAGTGAGCGAACGGTTGAAGAACCCTTCGTCCCACGCCCGTGCCGCCTTCTGTTGGGTCTCGAGACCGTAGGCGTCCAAATCCTCGCGTTTGAACCCTTCCATCGTGAGCACGAGGTCCGCGGCGATCCCCATGAAGACCGAGCCCACCCGCTCAATGGTGCTTGGGTCGCTCCAGAGTGGACCACCGTCGGAGAACATTGGCACCCGTGACACGCTCTCCACGCCTCCAGCGACGATCAGCTCGACGTCACCACCTCGTACACGACCAGCGGCCTGGGCCACGCTGTCGATGCCAGAAGCGCAGAATCGATTCATCGTCATTCCAGGAACGTCGCCCCAACCCGCGAGGATGGTCGCCGTGCGAGCGAGATTCGCACCCTGCTCGGCGTTTTGTGAGGCGATACCCAGCATCACGTCGTCGACGGTCTCGGGATCGAGACCGGTTCGCCTCACTAGGTCGCGCTGTAGGGCCACGACCAGATCGACGGGCGAGATCTCGGCAAAGGCACCACGCGACGAGGCCTTGGCTCGGGGCGTGCGAAGAGTCTCAAGGATATAGGCGTCTGACACGAAACTCCTTTGCGCGGGTGACTTGCTCTCTTAGTTGTAGTATTAGGTTACCGTATTGTCACGGTCCGCGCTGGAATAGGTCGCCGATCCGGCGAAGCGTGAGATCAGTTGCGCCTTGAGGACTTTCAGGCTGGCGTTACGCGGGAGCGAGTCGACAAAATAGACCCTCGTTGGCTTCTTGTAACTGGCAACTCGCGAGCGCAGATGGGTGGTCACGTCCTCCTCGTTGGTGCGCGATCCGGGTCGAAGGACAATCGCCACCGCCACCGCCTCACCCCACTGCTCGTCGGGCAAGCCGAAGACGCTGCACTCGAGGACGTTGTCAAGCGTTGAAAGGGCCGCCTCGATCTCGGCCGGGTAGACGTTCATTCCGCCGGTAATGATGAGTTCTTTCTTGCGACCCACGACGTAGACATAACCTTCGCTGTCGATTCGACCTAGGTCGCCGGTGGCAAAACCCAACGGTGTCATCACCTCGGAGGTCTTTTGCGGATCGTCCAAGTAACCCGAGAACAGGATCTCGGAGTCGACGACGAGTTCGCCTTCTTGGTCTGGCCCGAGCTCGTTGCCTTGGGGATCGACGCTTCTGATGCGGGCCGTGGGAAAGGCGCGACCGGACGAGGCGAACACGTCGGCGGCGGCGCTCTCATGGCGCCAATCTCCGCGTACTGTCGCAGAGAAAGGGGCAACGCCCTCGGTCATACCCCAGACCTCGACGTATCGTTCGCCGATCAACTCAACAAGTTCTCGAACCTGATTGGCGGGCAACGGTGACGCCGAGTGCAGGACCGACTCGAGGGAGTCGAGCGCTTCGGGACGGCGGCGGATCTCTTCGATAAAGCCGGGTACGAGCGGAGAAGGGGCGTAGGTGAAGGTGGATCGGTCGTTCGCCATGTGGTCGACCCAACTCTCTGGCGTATACGGATGGAGAAAGGTCGTCGTGCCCCCCATATAGAGGTGAGGGTAAATGACGCCCCAGATGCCTGACACGAAGGAGAGGGTTCCCGTAAAGGCACATCGCCCGTAGGGGCTGATCCGGTACATCGTCGGCAGTAGCTTGACGCACGCCGTCAGAGCCGCCTGGCTCACCATCGCACCCTTGGGGAACCCCGTGGTGCCACTCGTGTAACCCACGATCGCGAGGTCGTCGGGACCCCGAACGCCGAGCACGAGATCACGGTGACCAGTTTCGAGCAGCGTCTCGAAATCAGAGGAACCTGGCGCACGGTTCGAGCCGATCGTGGCGAAGACGGCGAGGTTGTCGAGTCCCGGGACCTGGCTAACGACCTCGCTTCGTCCGTCAGTGTGGATGAAGGCTCGGACATTGGCGTTGGTGACGATGTGTTCCACCTCTGGTGGTGCGAGGCGGTCGTTGATGTGGATGATGGGAAAGCCGCCGAGGGCGCAGGCCACGTACACCTCGATCGACTGCAATCGGTCCTCGAGCATCGCCGCGACGCGGTCACCCGCGCGAAGTCCGGCTCCGCTCAGCGCGTTCGAAAGTCGGCTCGCCCGCTCCAGTAGTTGGCCGTAGGTGAGCACTTCAGCGCCTCGAACAATGGCTGGACGGTTCTGGTGGCGTCGACAGGCCGACGCTAGTAGTTCGCCAATGGTCCTGCTCGGCATCAGCCCCCTCTGCTCGAGTGAGTCGACAATGAGACTCTCCGTTTATTGTAGTATTCGTCCGAATCGAGGGCGTAGCCGGGGGGAGGTGCTCGATGAGCACAACAACAGCCAACGAGTATTGGGCGGTGCACGCCGACGGGACGCCGGTACGGACCATTGCGGACATCATTCGCCGTAGAGCTCGAGCAACCCCCGACGCGATTGCCATCCAAGAGCCGGAGCGGTTGACCACGTTCCGCGAACTTGACGATCGTTCGAATCAGGTGGCGTCAGGACTCAAGGGACACGGCATCGGCGCGGGCGACCGAGTTGCGTACATCGGGGCTAACGGGCCTTCCTTTCTCGAGGTGCTATACGGCGCCGCCAAAGCCGGGGCCATCGCCACTTCGATTAACAATCGACTTTCGCCCCGAGAGATCATCCAGCTCCTCAACGATGCCGATCCCGCCGTCGTGGTTGTTGATCGAGATGCGCGAACGCTCGTCGAGACCTCAGCACTGCCCACCTCGGTCACCCTGCTGTTGGAAGTTGCGGGAGAGGGCGATGAGAGTTACGAAGTCTGGCGCGACGAACAAGACGTTCAAGATCCGAACGTTCCGGTCGATGCCGACGACACCGCTCTCATCCTCTACACGTCGGGCACGTCGGGTCTTCCCAAGGGAATCATGTTGACCGGCACGAACTTCGGATGTGCGCTTTATTCGCTCAACCAGGACATCGAACTCCAGGAGGACTCGGTGTGCGCCGCACCCATCCCCTTCTTCCACATCGCCGGACTGGGTCTGGCGCTCGCGGCGAATCTCAATGGGGGACGTTTGCTCTTGGAGACCGCCATCGATCCGCCGGCCGTGCTTCGACTCCTCGTCGACCGTCGGGTTTCTCACGCCGCCGTCGTGCCCACGGTGCTGCAACGGCTCTTGGCACTCGATGACGTCTCGCGTGAAGACTTCTCGGCTCTTCGCTACATCGTCTACGGAGCGTCGCCCATCCCACTGCCAGTGCTGAAAGAAGCCACCGAAGTCATTGGTTGCAAGTTTCTCCAGTCCTATGGACTGACCGAATCGACGGGTGGCTTCACGGTGCTCGGTGCGGACGACCATGTCGCCGATGAGGCTTTCGCGCGTCGTCTCACTTCTGCGGGCAAGGCGATGCCCGACGCTGAGATTCGAGTCGTGGATCCAATGACCTTGAAGGACGTGCCCGTGGGAACGAGGGGTGAGGTCCTCGTCCGAGGGCGGCGCATCATGCTGGGTTACTGGCGTCAGCCCGAGTTGACTGCCTCGCTCATTCTCGAGGGAGGTTGGCTGCGCACTGGCGACGGCGGATCGTTCGACGAGGACGGCTATCTCTACTTGAACGACCGCATCAAGGACATGATCATCTCAGGCGGCGAGAACATCTATCCTGCGGAGGTCGAAAGCGCCCTGACCGGCCATCCCGACATCCTCGAAGTGGCGGTGATCGGAGTCCCCTCCGCCGAGTGGGGCGAATCGCCCCACGCAGTGGTTGTGCTCAGACCTGGCTCGACGCTGGACGAGGTGACGCTCATCGAGTGGTCGCGTGGTCAGTTGGCCCACTTCAAGTGTCCGGCGAGCGCCACCTTCGTTGACGCTCTGCCACGCACGGCCAGCGGGAAATTGCAGAAGGCCAAACTGCGGGAACAACGCTGATTGACAATCGCGGAGTCGACGGCGCCAGAAGTAGTGACTAGAAGGGTCGTTGACACTACCGCTCGGTAGCAAGTCTGTTGGAGCCGAGCGGCCTCGGTGGGAATCCGCAATCGCGATGGCCGTACCAAGGTGTCACGTGGGTGGTCTGAATCCTCAGTACAACCTTTTGATGACCGGAGTCAACGGGCATGTGATCGCAGTGCCCTCTTGGTCAACTGCGGGGCTGACGGCACCTACAAATGACTGCAGGAATCCCAACCGTTTAGAATTCTTGGGCATACCACGGGCATACTTCGGGCATAAATGGGCATGTAACAAGGGGCACCAGTGGTCACTGCCGGTCACTTCAAAACCCGTGTCTTCATTGGGTTCTGATGGAAACTCCTTGGAGCGGGCGACGGGAATCGAACCCGCGTTCTCAGCTTGGGAAGCTGAAGACTAGTCGCTTAGTGTCACCCTAAAGTTCCTAATCAATAGCTATTTTCTGCAACTTCACCTGAGGGTTTGTTTGACATGGGCGCTTCATGGGCGCTAAGGCCTGAGTAATTTCAGTTTGAATCAATCCAGGAACTGCGTGCAGAAATAGCTTCGATCTCTTAAGGAGCGGACCCTCGGAGGTGTCTGAGCACGCCAGCTTCTGGGTCCTCGCGAACTCTCGAGAATTGAGGACCCGTCGGATAGCTGTACTTCTCCTCCTCTTCTGCGACGTCTCGGGTGCTCGAAATCACCAGTTGAGCAATACGTTCACCGGGAGTAAGAGAGATGGGTATATTACTGAGATTTACTAATTCAAGTGTGAGGCATCCATGGAATCGTGGGTGGATCTGAACTGCTGTCGCTGAAAGCAACCCGAGCCTTCCGTAACTTGATCGCGTGATCACTTGTCCAGTGAGGTCGGATGGAAAGACGAGATATTCAAGTGTGGCTCCGAGCACCACCTCATGAGGATGGAGTACAAACCGCTCTGTCCAGGAAAGTTCAAGATGCATCTGGATTGACCTCGGATCCTCTTGCGAATCTAAAGGGTCAAAGGACGCTGTGCCAGCTCGACGAAATACTATGAATCGATTTCCAAGTCGAACGTCCAACCCGACTCCCTTCGGCAATTGCACCAAAGGTAGAGCGAATAATCGGCGCTCATCGTCTATGCGAAGTCGCTGAGTAAGCTGGTCGGAGGATAGGACCGCAACTTTTTCCTCTTCGAGGAGAGGTGTCCCCGAAGTAAGTGCCTGGTGAAGTTCATTGGGGACCGTGCCTCCTGAGGTTGTCCATCTGCGCATGAACTCTAAGTTTTCGAGAGCTTTCTTACCGAGTGAATCGAATGGGCTTTGGCACCCTTCCACTCTCGCGACCCAAACCGCATTGACGATGTCTGAATCTACCGGCGCGACGAGTCCTTGTCTCGAATCGTCAACTAGTTCTTGCCCAGGGATTCCAAGTTTTAGTCGATTCGTAAGAACTTCCACGATGTCATTACGATCTGCGTGGACATATTCGTGTGCACCAAACCCTGAGACTGTGGCATCCAGAGTTCCAGGGTGCCCAAGAAACACAGTTGCCAGATATTGCGCCCATGGTTCGGAAAGGGTTACTGAAGCAGGAGTCTGGTCATCCCACGGCTGGATAATTCTCTTGATGCGAGGATTGGATAACGTTCCGAGCTGATCTAGTAATAGCCTTAGTCGAAGAACCCCTGGAGGATGAGTTGGCGACGATGAATCCATTGCGCTGATAGAAGTTAAATACTCCGCAAGGGCGGCAATCGCTGCAGGTCCATAGCGAAAGAGGGCGTATGCATCGCAAAGTAGTTCGGTTGCCCATGACTCTGAAATGGCTTGAATGCCTCGGAAATTTGAATATGGTGTCCCAGTTGGAGACCTAGGGTTCGAAAATGTACTTGCCACTTTCTGGTCGAGTTGATCCCACCAAACTGTGTATGTCTGTAGGGCACTTTTTTCTCGAACGGCAACATGCGCGACTTCGTGGCCTAACAGAATTGGTCGCCACTGTACTCCAGTGCCCTCGATTCTCGGAATCTTAAACAGGGCAAACGGTTTGGGTGCACCGGCTTGAGTTCCACCTAGCGGATTTAGAGGACCCAAAATATGGTCTCGAAGATCTGGGGTGTGTTGCGTAACAAAATTATTTGCGGCACCATGTGAAGTGACTACGCCATACTGCGAAAGTCCTAACTCCTTCAGTTCGCGGATTAACTCATCCACGAGAGACTCAGAGAGTTCCATTCTTGTCCCATGGGCAAGATTGCTTTCGATGAAATCAGCGACGTTATTTGCTTGTCGAAGTAGAGGGAGTAGCAACTGTGAGCGAGAAACCGGATTGCTGTTCTTTTGCCATTCGCGCTCGATGACAATTTCTAATTCCTGAGGGAATTCGCCGACTAAGTCGAGCGCCGATCTCAAGTATTGGTGAGAGCGTCCGAGTTGTCCGCGAAGGTCGTCGACAATATTTTGGATCTGATTGGACCGGAAAAGTGCGGCTCTTCGGAACTCGTCAGCGGTCGCGTCGGTGAAGGGCATGGATGTCGATCATATTGTGAGTGCGGTTTCGCCGATGTGTCCTGTTTCGCGAAGAACAGCCGATAACAGATTCGCAAGCAAGATGACGAGAGGACTTGCTGTGCCTGCGCTCGGATTACTGATGAATGCTTCAACCCTCGAGGCATTGGCATTTAGCGCTTCCTCTAGTGCAGAAACGTCTAGCCCCTCTACGGCATCGTGAGAAATCGCATCAATTGCGACATCGACGGTTGCAGCAAGTGATCCGAACAATGGCTCAGTCGAAGGGCGTTGCTGAACATAGGAATTGACATTTGCTGCAGACGTCCGGAATAACTTCGAGATTTGGGATAGTGACTGTTTGTCGGCATCGTCAATCGTCTCACCATCAATGACACGTTGGGCGGCAGCGGATCCTCTCGCCGCAAGGACTGCGAGTTCCAGCAATACTGAGCCGCCATTTAGGAGGTCATTGTTGTATGAAGTCGCGTAGTTAACGGTTACCATTGTGACCCCTCATTTCATAAAGCGAACATACGTTCGTATAATAGCGATAGGGCCTGACACAGACCCTGCCAATTACTAGAATCTAGTAATTGATAACTGGGATGTGGTGGATGACCTTGGCCGAAACATGTTTGGCCGTTCGCTACGACTTCGCGTCCTGATTTGGGTCTACAGGCAAGATTCTCCTTTCTACCAATCGCAGGTTGCTCGCGGAGTGAACTATTCAAGTGAAAGTGCTGTGGCGAAGGAACTCGCAACATTGGAGAGTTTGCAAATGGTGCGAAGGTTTGGTCGCCCGGGTAAAGTTGGTCGGTTAAATTTCTTGCGTATCGATTCACCATTTTGGAACGTGGTGGAAGCGGTTGAGGAGATCTTGCGTGCGGCTGCTGAAGGTGAGCTAACCGAGGAATCTTGATGGAAGCGAGAAACAGAACACCTTCAGGGGTGACTTGTCGATTAGGGTCATAAATCGTTACGACGGAACTCGGCATCATGGAAACGTTGGCTTCGGAACGAAACTGTCCAACGTTTCATCCACACAACGTGAAATAAATTCTGTCGTTGGCGGCTCGAAGCCTCGAACAGGCGACCCTTTTTGGGCATCGCACCTTATTTCGACAGAGGCCAGCTGCTTGGTCATAAAACGTAAGTGTAAGTCAACTTGAAAGCAGCGGCTTGCGGAGTTAAGTGGCTTCGGCTACTGGTGAGGAAAATCGCACTTTGAAGGAAGTACGCTGCGGCCGCCCCACCTTCAAAGGGCGGTGACTATTCCGAAGTAGTACCTCTATCTAACCTGATCAAGGGAAGTAACTGGCAGTGGGAACCTTCGCACATAGTGAGTTGGGCGTTCTATGGGCGTTAACGAACGGAGAGGGACATCAAGTGGTGTCTATCAAGAGCGGTCAACACGATTTACGAGGTTGGAACGAGTTGGGAAGTGTGAGGCAACGGGCTCATCTGTCGACAGAGTGAGCCGTTACGCTCGGTTAATGGAAGAAAGCGTGAGCCCGATGGGGCGATTGGTATTCGGTGCCTTACGCGATGCATGGAAAGGCGAAGCGGCCGACTTCACCCCGCTGCTTGCTCAGCAAGTCGACGATATTGGGAATGCAATTGGAGTGGACCTAGCTTCGATTGGAAGCATCGAAGTCTCGGCTGCGGGTGGTCGCCGCATCGACATACTCGCCGAAGGGACCAATGGCGCCAACTTTGTCATCGAGAATCAATACGGAGTGCTTAATCATGATCATCTGACGCGGGGCTTGGCCTACGCCGTGGCATCGCATTCACGAGGATTGATTGTGATTGCTGAGGAACATCGTGACGAGTTCAGGGCCGTTGCGAACTATCTAAATGAACTTCGTGACAATGATCCGGAACGTGGTGTTGCGGTCTGGCTCGTCGAAGCGAAGGCCGTCNNTGGGCCCCCCTCTTTCAAACCGTCGTCTCGCCAAATTCTTTTACCGCTGAAGTGGAACTCGAGCATTCATCCATTCGAAGAAGATTGGCACAAGGAGACTTTGAGGCTGCTTTCGAATCGGAAGATGAACTGAAGATTGCGCGAGAGATTCTTGATTGGTGGACCGGACCGGACCGGACGAGATCGAATCGCCGCTATCGCATTATGGCGAACCCAGTACAGGCAGTTCTTGAGTCGCGCGGACCGGGGGTTAGTGGCTGGCGCACTGTAATCGGTTTCTACCCGAGTGGACAAGTGGCAATTCCGTTCGGTGCATACAAAGGGCTTAATTCGGGCATTGGAGTTGACGCCCTCGGCACTGAGGAGTTTCGCACCAGAGCCAATGCGATCTTTGGCTTGAAGGGAACCGAAGTTCAGGCCAGAACTTCTCCCGGTTGGCTCACGATTGAGCGGTTCGATGTCCTGAAGGCATTTTGCTCTGAGGTCGCAAAAGCGTACCTCGAAGCGAAAACCGAACTTCATGGTGATGACGAGCAAAACACTGGAACATTAGAACACACTTATATCGAAGTCCCGGGACCTGACGCCCGCTGGTGGACCGAGATTAGTGATTTTGCGCTCACTTACAATGGATACGACCGAGGCGCTGACGTGGACTCCTTGGCGGGCATCGATAAGCAGGTACGACAAACTTGGGACGATGACGCAACTCTCTCCAATGATCTCGAAATCTGCCGAGCCGTTTTGTTTTTTGAACAACGACGCTTTCGACACCTCGACGCTGAACCCGCGGGAGACGACAATCGCTTTGTTCGAGCAATCCTTGGCCAGATCCGCAACCTCAGTGGTGGTCAGGTCCTCGGCCCGGCAGATGAGTTGCCGTAAAACCATTCATTGTGGTGGTTGAGGCAACCAACAGGCTCAAATATTTTTGGAATCGGGACTGCTGCGTGGGCAGGTCATCTGACGTCAAGACAACTTCTGTGGGAAGAGTTGATTGTTGATCGTCTCAAACTTCTCGCATGCGTCTGGAGAGACATCCGCCTGTGCGAGCCGACGCGTCATTGCCCCTGCCATGCGCGCGACGAGGGCGCCTGGAAGACCGGGGCATCGTGGTAAGAGAAGGTCCATCAAGCTTGAGGGTGACTCCACGATTGTGAGATCGATCGATTCGCTAGCGGCAAGTTTTGCGAGCTTGCCGTGATCGAGGTTGTTCCGGTAGTTGGCATTGGCGAGTGCACAGTAGAGGATTCGTCCGCCCCCAACCGCTCGAACCTTCTCGCAGAAGGCCTGCACGTCACCTGTTGTGATGGGCTTCTGCTTCACCTCAGTCCAGAGCCAGGGTTCTAACCCCTCGAGCACCTGCACGTCGCCAGGCGTGGTCACGTCGGGGTCCCAGTTCTGACCCATGGCCACTGCCTGCTCACCGTAGACGAGCTCGAGCATCGAAGCCACGAACACCAGGCCGACCTTCCCGTTGTCGGAGTTCTCATCGGTGAAGCGTGCCCAGAGCGTGAAGTGATGTCGAGCCTGGTTCCAGTCCATCAGCGCCGCTTTGAAGGTGACCGCCTCCTTGGCTACGGCACGGCTGAGATGGAAAAGAAGGGCCAAGACCTCGTGTGCCTCATGCGGTTTCAATTCGTTGACTGCGCAGGCTGCCTCGTAGAAGCGCGCGAACTGAACGGGCTTGCGATCGGTCATTCCGGGCGTGATGTTCTTCTTGAACGTGAAGGGCTGGTTGTTCAGGACCTGGCTGCTCTTTGATCTCAGATCGATCCCCTGTTCCGTGGCGAAGGGGATGAGGTGCCTTCCAATCGACGATGCGGCGTAGCCTCGGGAGCTTGTCTGCTGTTGGATGTCCAGGACGTCCAACTCGGAGGAGTCCTTCATACAACGGGCCGTCAGCAGGATTGCGGTGACTGGGAGATACGTCTTTGGGCAGTCGCGGCCGGACAGGTAGTGGACTGTATCCACCCACCCGGGATATTTTGCGCGAAGATCATCGCCGGCGTCGCGCGCTAAGAGATCAGCACGGCTGAGCGTCCTTCGGATCTGCTCTTCTGAGAGGGTCACCCCACCGCTCGACATGGCACAAGGGTACTCAAGGACAGCCTGGGGACAGCGTGGCGAGTGCTGTCTTGGCAGTTGACTGGCAAAGTGGTGGGGTGATGAAGGAAGAGAGTGGTGGAGAGCGACGCGTAGGTCTGGGTGGGGGAATCAGCGCGCCCTACCCCACGCCAACATCGGAGGCTGCAACGAAGGTGGGCCGCGGCAATCGACGCGTTGATACGAAGCCTGAGGTGGCCGTGCGCTCAGCACTTCATAGGCGAGGTCTCCGATTTCGCAAGGACATGCGCATCCGAGCTGGTCGGCTCCTCGTCCACCCGGACGTGGTCTTCACGCGCTCGAGGATCGCAGTCTTTGTTGATGGATGCTTCTGGCACGGGTGCACGCTGCACGGCACGACGCCGAGATCGAACGTCGAGTACTGGGGTCCGAAGCTCGCCGCCAACAAGCAGCGGGATCGGCGAGTTGACGCGGAGCTGACGGCCCATGGCTGGCTGGTGATCAGATGCTGGGAGCACGACGACTCCGAGGAGGTCGCCAGCCTTGTCCTACGCGAGGTTCGCAAACCCGTCAAGAGAGGCGCGTGAGCAGTTAGCAATCCTGGCTGGCCTAGGAATCTCGTCCTTCGGTAATCTCCCAGCCGAAAACGGCGCCTCGTTGATGTACGGGATGGATGAGGTCATTGAATGGCGCAGGCCTCGCACGTATGAGGCTGACTTCACTCGAAGCAAGAAGCTCGAACGCACGGATGGCTGGCACCATTGGGAGCTTGTCGTAGTCGTACCCGATGATCACGATGGCTTTTCGCCCCTCGAAGCCCGAGTGAAGCAACTTCGGGCAGTCGGTCAGCGCACTGTGGTCCACGGGGTATGGAGAGAGGATGTGCATGAGCATGTTGTCGTTCTTGAGGCCGTTGTCACCCAGCAGGCGGAGCAGCTTGATCTCGACGGCCCAGCCCGGATCCTCGTCGATCACGAGGTCGCAGCGGCTTCGCGCGATTGCGGGGTATGGCACCTCTCTTTCGAGGTGCACGCCGTCGATTCCGACACTCGATTCGGCGAGGGCGAGCGTGATGGTCTCACTCTCGCTGTGAGGGCCGATGCCTGGCTGGAACACTCGTCCCGAGCGTTGCCCGACGGCTACTGGTGATCGAGCGTCGGCCGAGGCGATCCCTCTCGCCAATCCGTCGATGAGCTGTTGAAGCTCCATCGGGCTAGTGCTTGGCGTGCATCTGATCAAGGCGCACGTCAGGGCTGTCCGGTGCGCCGAGGATTGCCTTCAGCAGGGCTGGCTGTGTCCACTTCAGGACCTCTTGATCACGCTCGACGTGAGCGCGTAGAACGTGCCAGACAGCCCCCACGGACACCCCATTGCCCAGCTGTCTATAGGTCACCCCGGCTCGCTGGTCACCGAAGTCGAACCAGTCGGGAAGACCTTGGAGCCGTGCTGCCTCCTTAGGGGAGAGCCGTCGCCCACGGCTCCCGATGATGCTCGTCTGGGTGATAGCCACTAGTGCGGGAAGGTAGCTCGGAGCTTTGGCACGGATACCCGAGGGTCGGAAGTGCATAACCGTGTCCCAGAGGCGTGGTGTGTCCTGTGCCTGCCATTCGAGCTTGCGTCTTGATGGTGGGAAGAGGTCGGTGTAGATACCCCACCGTTTGGTCCAGCGATCGAGGGCCTCTTTGTGCGCCGTGTAGAACTCGGCGTTCTTCACGAGGTAGTCCGCCTTCCACTTGGGCTCTCTCTTCAGACGTGCGGGCTTCAACTTGGTGCGTTCAACCCACTCATCGGCCCAGATCGGGAAACCCGGGAGCCGGCGTCCGTCACGCTCCTCCCACATGAGTTGCACGAAGTCGTCCCAGGCATCGATCCAAAGCCGCTCCGCCTCAGTCAAGTCGCAGCCTTGAACATTGTGATCTTCGTCAAGGGGAAGATCACTTTCCAGGTTCCAGGTCTGGGGATCCCACCCACCCACAGGCCGGTTCGTGACCGCAGGATCCACGACTGCCTCAAGTCCGCGCCCTTCTGGAAGAAGACTGGCAGTGATGAAGACCCGTTCGCGAACCTGTGGTCGACCTCCAAGTTCTTTGGGTAGCAGGTGCGGCGAGAAGACGGCCGGCGAGTCAGAGACTCTGTAGCCCTCCGCGCGAAGTGTCTCTACGATGACTTGCCACTCGTGACGGTGGCGGGGGCCGGCGAGATTGCGGACGTTCTCGAGAAGAACCACGGCGGGTCGGCGCTCTTGGATGATCCGGAGGATGTTCCAGTAGAGGGTTCCCCGAGTCTCGTCCATGCCAAGTTGGGCGCCACTCTTTGAAAACGGCTGGCACGGAAACCCCGCGCAAAGGATGTCGTGCTCAGGCACCGACACACCATCGTCGTTCGCGTCCTTCGTGATGTCGCCGAGGGGGTTGATGCCCCAGTTCCGTTCATAGACCGCTGCGGCCGCAGAATCGATTTCGACCGCGTAGACGCACTTGCCGCCCAATGCTGCAAGTGCGGCGTGAAAGCCTCCTATACCAGAGAACAGGTCGATGAACGTAAACTTTGGCTTCGGCACGACCACAGCTTAGACGCGGACTGTCACGTTGGTTGGCACGTAGTGTCGCGCTTACGTCAAACCTTCTGCTAGCGCCGCATGGTTGAGTGACAGTGGTGGAAGTCGGTGGCCCGACGTGATAGTTCTGCAACCTTGCATTGGAGACTTGTCAATGAATGACGAACCGGTCGCGGTCCGGTTCAGAACCCTTATTCACGGTATGGTATTTCCAAACGGTGTTAGGTAGACATGGGTGAGGTTCAACATGCTCAAGGCATACGTCGCCCCGTACGGAACAGATGAACCGGTTCAGTACTCCGTCTTCGTAGATCATCCCGACGGAAGCCACGAACTTTCACCTGCGCTTGAAACACTGTCCGAGGCCATAACGTGGGCTCTCGAACGGACTGACTTTGTAATTGCACGACCGTCAACTGGGCCGTACTACTGGTACGGACGGGGTCGCATGCCACCGGACATTGAGCCACCACCGACTTAACCAAAGATCGGCACCCTGGCATTTGGCCCATGGTGAGGATGCCCTGACCAAACAGATTGGCCTCCGTGCACTGGCTCCAACTCGAACAAGGCCTGACTAGTGTCGGCGGCCCGACGTGACTGTTTTGCAGCCTTTCACTGGAGACTTGTCCTTTGCATCTATTTTTGAGGAGGAAGGACCCAATCTGCGCAAATGACCTCTTCGTTCGAGCCAAAGGAGGCGTTCAAGCATCTAAACCCCCTGTAATTGGGAACGGGCTTGTCAATCATGGCAGGTCTCACACTTTGTTTGACTTTTCGTCAAAGATCGATGTTAGTTTGTAAGTAGGGCAAAGGACGTAAGACGAATATGACTGAGATCGAATCTCCGCCGCTTTCTTCGTCGACGGCGTACGTCGTTGGAGTGGAATCGTTTTGGCCGGACGAACATTCGTCGGGACTGATAACAGTCGACCTGACGAGGTCGGCGGTGACAATTATGCGCGACGACTCCTTCGACTAAGAAATCCACTTCGCCGATATCGAGTTGGCGGCGAAAATGTGTTCCAGCGTCGCAGAGGAAATGCCTCGACCGACGTTCAATACTTGGGTAAGCGCTTTGCCACCCTTTTCTGTGACGTTGAAACCCAAGTTGTAATGCTGGGTTGACGACTGTATCGCGCACACCGCCCCGTCCTTGTCCAAGATCGGACCACCGCTTTGGCCGATCAATCCAGGAGAGGACGTTTCGAGGACGGTCACAGGGTACGGGAGTCCGACGGGAATCGTTAATTCCCTCGACAGGATGCCCTCAATGGCGAACAAAGACGTGTCAGTGGGAGCGTTCTCAAACCGGCTGTAAACGTCATTGAACTTGCAGCCCACGTCGATAAATGGATAGCCCGTGCGAACGAGTGACATTCCTTGGCGTACTCCGCTAGAGCGCTTGAATGTTGGGTATGACGTTACGTTTAGTAGTGACGGATTGTCGAGCTTGCCAACGAGAATATCGGCACCTATGACCAATTGGGCCGACGGGAGAATGACCCCGTTCTCGCCCCACATGATCGCGGCGCGACGGACGAGTTCTTTCTCCGCCTTGGTCGGGATGGGACCCTTGGCTCGCTTGGTCGTTGCAGGTCGCCCAGCGTACTTTGCGTCGTACGCAACTATGGCTGCCATGTCTGCCTGTTGCTTGCCAAGGGTATTAGCCAGGTGAGCGGCCGAAACGATCCAACCCTCATCGTTGACAACCACGAACGCTGCAATCGCTGCTCCGCAAGTGCCATCGGATAACTGCCACGAAATGATCGCGTGACGAGTGAACTTCGCGGCTTCTGCACACGCTTCTACAAACATTTCATCTCCTCCATCATGATGACGAGCGTCGCGAGTGCGGCAAATATTTTTCGGCGCCGCGGCGTCATGAGTCTCCCTCGTCATTCGCGAGGTCGTCATCGTCATCACTTGCCGAATCGTCAGTCGGGTACGCGTAGTTGAAAGTCACTTCAAACGCCTTCCACCACGCATCGCGAGCTTCAGTTGTCCATTTCTTACCGACGCCAGGCAGGACTTCTAGAAACCCCACCACCGTTGGGGCGAGGCCACTCTGAATTGAATTGCCGCCCTTTTCAGAGGCGTCTGGAGTTCGTCGCGAGTTGCGTTGTTTGGTAGCAGCTCGACCGGCCGCATTTTTTGTCGTGCGGTTTGCCTTCGGTGAGGCTGGTCGTTTTGGCGGCTCTTCAATGAGACCCGCATAGGCGAATAAACCGATCATGAGAGTGACCATTCGACCACGCTGCCCCTCGGGCGTGTAGCCACGAAACGCCTCGCTCACTTTCTTCTGTTCGTCCGTCGCCGGATCGGCGTACTTCAGAACATCCGTATAGATGCTCGTCAGCCACGACTGCAAGCAGCTCTTGTATTCGTCGTCTCCTCGCGCTTCTTTGAAGGCGACGAGCTGATCCGTAGGGTTTCCCTTGTCGTCGATCAAGTCAAAGAGACGGAAGGTCTGCAGGGTTCGGTTCACCAAACTGTCAGGGATACTGGCCTTTTGCAGCACCTCCGGCGTAAACGGCGTGGCAAAGCCACGGTTTCGATAGCCCTCCAACAGGTCGATAACAGTCTGCGCGGGCGCATAAGGTGCGGGGCCCTTTGGTTCTATTGCCATTTCGATTCCTCCTCGGTCGATAGGTACAAACATACCAGGAGACAACACGATTATGTCACGTTTGTTCCTGTTTTTGGTACCGCTCTTTCAACTATTTTTATCCACGGCCTATTACCAGGTAAAATAGGTCGCACACGAGACAACTATTGCACTCAGACACAGAATGCTTTGAGGTCTAACGACTGAATATTCGTTTCCAGGGCCAGAACCTCAACCAGTGAAGGGTGGATGGATGGCCATGTCACCCGCATGATTTCGCTACGATTTTGCAGTAATCGTTGCAACAAAGGACGAAGCATTTTCGATTTACTTTAGAGAAAGCATTTGCTGTAAAGAGCCTGACCGCAGAGTGCAGTTTTCGAGGGTTTCGGATAGCCGGGAGGCTCGGCGCGACCACTGAATACACAAAAGAGCAGTGCGCTACTTGGCCCCCGTTAATACACTGAGGGCCGCGCGCCCTTGTTAGACGCATAGTTAGGTTCACCAGATTTCGTCTTTCAAACCCGCTGTCCGGACAACACCAAGTGCCCGAGGACGACGTGCGCGAAGCGCCAAGTCGTCCGTTCGGGCGCACTGAGCGATTCTCTCAAACAGAAGATATTTGGACCTTTTAGGAATATTTCTCAAAGTAAATGTTCGAAACGGCCATTTTCGAGTGGCTCCTTATAGAGGGCGAAAATATCGCTCCTCTGTAAGGAGCACCATGCGATTGCCAATTGACACCGGATCCGTGAAGTTTGCGGCAGCCGGACCAGCCGAGCCAGTACTCGACTACGAGACTCGAGCGCCCAAGATGGATGAGCACGGTACCGCCTTGTTCAACGTTCCGCTGTTCGCAGCCGGGACCGGCATCAAGGACTCCATCACCGTGAAGGTTGCGGGCGATGTGAAGGGCCTCAGTGAGTTCACGATGGTCAAGGTCACGAACCTGATTGCGACCACGTGGGAGGTGGGCTCAAACCACGGCGTGAGCTTCCGAGCCGATCGAATCGAGTTGGTAAAGGCGAACAACTGATGTCGCGGCTCCTCATCTTCCTCGTCATCGTCATGCTGATCCAATTCATCTTGGTATGGGCCTTGACCCATTACGGACTTATCGTGCTCGGCGCATGCAGTTGGTGGATGTGGAGTCTCTGGAATGGACGTCGCAATGCTTAACGGCACGGCTTCCGATTCGCAGCGTCGCCCCTGGATGGCACGAGCCATCTGGGGGTGGCGACTCGAAGGAACACTCTCCATTGGAACAATCGTCGTTCTAGTTTTGTCGGAGCGGCTGATCTCATTCGGACCGCTCGTGATTGTGGTCGCGGCAGTAGTGGCTCTTCGACTCCGTCCCAACGTTCGCAAGAGCCTCGAACTGAAGATTGCAACGAACCGCGAGCATCGAGGTCTTCACGCCGCGATGTGGCACTGCGCCATTGTCGGACGAGATGGATCGACACCACTCATAGTTCGCTCCGCCAGGATTCCAGTTGGTAGCCGGTACTTGGTCTCACTTCCCATCGGGCTCCACTTCGAATTGATGAAGCGCTCTTCTCAGGAACTCGCCGTCGCGCTGGGGGCTCGTGAGGTACACGTGAAGACCTACCCCCACAACGCCGGCTACGTCGAGATCGTGGTCATCTATTCGAACGCCTTCCCTCGAGTTCTCGGGTCACCATTGGTGGGCCAACACGCCGTCTCACTGTGGGAGCCAATCCTCTTTGGCGTGGGCCAGGACGGCCTTGCGGTGATGATCGGGTTGCCCGAACACAATCTGCTCATCGGTGGCGAACCAGGATCAGGAAAGTCGGTGGCGTTGTCGACCATTGTCGCCTCGGCGGCATTGGACCCCGATGTCCGACTCACACTCCTGGACGGCAAGCACGTCGAACTGGCAGCCTGGGCGCTCGTCGCCGATGAGTTTGTGGGTGCCAATCAAGACGACGCAGTCGTCGCCCTCGAAGGACTTCGTGCCGTCATGGACCACCGATATGCCACGTTGGCCGCCACTCGAAGGCGCAAGATCGCACCCGCCGATCTCGAAGGACTGCACGTCCTGGTGATCGACGAGCTTGCCTTCTACCTGCGCGGCGGCAAGAAGGAGACCCGCGACATGTTCGCCGAGCTCTTGCGCGATCTGGTGTCTCGAGGTCGAGCAGCCGGCATCATCGTGATTGCGGCGACCCAGAAGCCGAGTCACGAGATCGTGCCGACGTGGATTCGTGACCTCTTCTCCTTCCGCCTTGCGATGCGTTGCACGAGTTCGGATGCCTCCGACACGATCCTCGGACAGGGCTGGGCCTCGCAGGGTTTCTCGGCGGCGACTATTGATCCCTCGATGCGCGGCGTGGGATACCTCCTCGCCGAAGGCGGCGTGCCGACTCTCATCATGACGCCGTACCTCAGTGATGACGAGATCGATGGCATCGCCCTACGTGCCTTCGAGCAGCGGCGCAACTCATGAATGCGGCCGAGCGTTTCAACTTGGTCCGCGAGGTGCAATTGGCGGGGAGCTGCTCGCATCCGATTCGACTCAGTGGCGAGATGGTCAACATCGCCACCGGAGAGGTGGGAATCAGCTCACTGCGAATTGCATGCAAGGACCGGCGTCACGTGATCTGTCCGTCGTGTTCGTACACGTACAAGGCGGACGCGTGGATACTGGTGTCGAGTGGCCTGGTTGGGGGGAAGGGTATCCCAACATCGGTCATTAACCATCCTCGGCTCTTCGTCACCCTGACGGCTCCGTCGTTCGGTCCCGTGCACACAATTCGCTCTGCCGGCGGTTGCGTTACTTTCCAGAGCCAGCAACTCGATGATCGTTTCAGTGGAGTGCTTTGTGCCCACGGACGTGCTCTCGCGTGTCCTTCCTTCCACCGGAAGGGTGATGCTCGACTCGGCCATCCGCTTTGTTTCGAATGTTTTGCCTACGAAGACGCAGTCTTGTGGAACGCGCACGCTTCGCTCCTGTGGAACAACACGATGCAGATGATTCGTCGTTCCCTCGCCGAAGCCGGTGGGATGACCAAGGACAACCTCAAGAAAGTGGCTCAGGTCCACTACCTCAAGGTCGCCGAGATGCAGCGACGCGGTCTGGTTCACTTGCACGTCATCTTTCGTGTTGACGGGCCGGACTCGATCGAAAATGATCCCCCGCCGTGGCTGTCGAGCAAACTTCTTTCGATGGCAATTCGAGACTCAATCGCTCGCGCTTCCGCCCTCGGTAAAGAGGGTCAGACATTCCGATGGGGCACCGTGCTCGACATCCAAGATCTGGGAGGTACCCTCGACGACTCGGGAAAGGTTCCTTCGTACGTCGCGAAATACGCGACGAAAACGACCGATGGAACCCGGGACCTCGCGCGACGGTTTCATTCCCGTCGCCAGATCGTGGCGCTGGTCGACGACCCGCACGCGCGAACACTCGCTCTGACGTCGTGGGATTTGGAGCAGCGAGCGGCGTTGGAGCATCTGCATCTGAGGAATCACGCCCACAACTTCGGTTTCACCGGCCAACTCATCACCAAGTCCCGCAGCTACTCGACGACCTTTGGGGTGCTTCGAAAGGCTCGGGCCGAGTACATGAGTGTCCGCAACGAAGGTGACCCCGTTGAGGGAACGTTTCGCTACGAGGGTCGCGGTTACGACGATCCCCGAGGCACCGACCTCGCCGAGGTGTTCTTCACTATGAAGCGTGAACTTCGCGAAGAGAGCGCCGAGGCTCGTCGGAGTGGCTCATTGCAGGAACTCGAGGCGTCGTCATGAGGCGTTATGAATTCACAATCGCTAGTTCGAGCAGTCGTCTCGACGTACCAAAGGCCAGTAATGCCAGCGGTTATGAGTTCACATGACGAATTCTCTGCGCGATTTTGTGAACTCATATTGGTCCTCTACGGACATGAACCACTACCAAACATCCATGTCCCTACTCACCCGCGCCCTTGAGGTCCGCTCATCGGGGTCCTCCGGTCGCTCGCTTGTCGACCGTCTCGAGCAGCATCAGGTCGATCTCCTTGGCTCGTCCAGCGTGGTCGATTTCGCCGAGATGCTCCAGTGCCGAGACTCGGTCGGCCGAGAGGCCTTTGAGGAGTTCCTCGAGTGGACCAATGTCGATGATGATTTCGTGCTCATCGCCCTCGTGGCCCTCGCGCCAGAACTCCACCATCTCGCGAGCCGCCTCAGTGGCGGCTTCCCAGGGGAGGATGCCATTTCGGAGATGATTGCCCAGGCAACGTTTGCGCTTCGCTGGACCCACGAACTCGTCGAAGGTGAGCGCATTGAGTTCGTCCTGAATCACGCGTTTTCGAGGACCCGCTCCGAGAAGCGTCGGATGGCTCGCCACAACGTGCCGACCTGTTCCTTGATCGCCGGTGACGACGTCGCGAGTTGGCAAGAGGCTTCGTACGAAGTACCCGTTGGTCTTCTTGCTCGCGCAGTGGCGCAGCGTGTCGTCACGGTCGACGAAGCTCACCTCATTGAGTCCACGAGACTCAGAAAAGAGTCGATCTACGAGTTGGCCTTCGCCACCGGTTGCTCTTACGACGCACTACGGATGCGTCGCAACAGGGCCGAAGATCAATTGCGAAAGTACTTCACCGAGTCGGGCGACCTGCGATGAACGCGCTATCCATTCTCTCGGTTTCGAAGCAGTACCACGTCCTCGGAGCGAAGCACCAAATCCGCGGCCTTCCAGTGCAAGGTCAAGAGACTTGGGTCGGCCGACTCCAAGAGGACGTCGGTGAGGTCCTCCCACAAGGTCAAGGACGCTGGGTCCGTGAGCAAACCCTGGCGCAGTGCGACTTGAGCTCCAGCCAAGTCAGCGGTCAGCACCATCTGAGTGGCCAGAGCGTGAGCGAGGTTCGTCACGGCTTCGACGATCTTGTAGACGATCGAGGACGAGAACGTCCACGTGAAATAGCGCGTCGTGTCGGCGGTGAAGGGAAGACCCTTCACAAGGTCCAGGGCTTGACGTCGGAGCGTCATCGATTCACCCGCCGAGGCCGTGGCGGCTTGAAGCGCGAGGCGCTGAAATTCGTTCCAGTCGGTGTCGAAGTCCTGCAACTGGTAACCCGGTCGCCCCGAAGCCGTTGGCAGGTGTCGCTCGCCGACCGTCTTTCGGGCGTCAACCATGTAGTTGCGCATCGCCGGCTTCTTGATGTCCGTGCCGGCATCGGTCAACGGCCAGACGGCGTTTTGAATCTCCTCGAGCGTGAGTATTCGATCATTGTTCATCGCGAGAAAGGCGACGATTGCTCGTACCGGGTCACTCGCGGGCGAGAACGTGGGCGAGATGGTCAGAGGTCCGAGAACGTCAACGCGCAGTTGCACGCTGTTCTGCTCTCGGAGTGGAGCCGCCTGAGGGCTCGGTCGTGGCTGGGGAACTGGTCGTTGTTCGGCGACGGTTGGAGCAGGGGACTGTGGCACTGTGTTTTCGCTCATCACGACGACTGGGACTGGACGTCCGCCACGTCGCTTGCGGCGCCGTACGAGGGTCACAAAAGCGACGAGTGCCGCCGCCAAAAGGGTTGCCACGAGGTTCAGCGCGCCGGCGAACGTCGTTCCGGGAGTTATGTCCGTTCGGCGTGGTTTCGCCGCTTCGATCGAGAGATTCTTGGGGAACGAGAGGGGGATCTTGAAGGGACCGCCAACATTCAAGGGCACCGATGCATTACCCACGAAGCCCTGGTATTCGACACCGGTCGTGCGACTTGCCGAGATGATGATGGTGCCTTTGCGATTCGAGATCGGCACCGTGAAGAAGTATGTGGCGTCGACCAGGCCATCATCGGTCGTGGCGTCGGGGTTGTTGGTCTGATTAATGGGGTGCACCCGCGTGGCAGCGTAATTGTGACCCGAGGCCGTTACGTAACGAAAGGCCGTCGCGGGCAAAGCAGTCATTGTGGTGAAGAAAGATCCCCAGTGCGGCTCACCGTACGACCGCTGAATCGGTCCCGAACTCATTTGCAGCGAGAGGAATATCTCGCCCGTTGGAGCATGGAGACCAGGGTGTACTGGGCTCCCCGTGTCAAGTTTTGCCGAGACGAAGATCAGCACGCTGGGCCACGTGTGGTGGTCGATCGGGTCGGTGACGGGAACTACGAAACTCCTTTCGACTTGATCGAGGGCCGTCGACGTGGGGTAACTGGCAACAGCCGGAGACTCCCATGCAAGCGAGGAAATAGTGCCGAACCAAACCACGAATACTGCGAGACGCGCGCGTGAACGTCGTGACCGTCGGTTGGTGTTTCGAATTCGCTCGGGTGGTGCGCCGAAAAGATCGAGAGTCGTGTGAGCGACCCACGACTCTGTATAAGTCCGTCCCTGGCTTGGAGGATTCTGATGAATGACCAAACGAGCGTCCAGCCACTCCTCAAGTCTCATGGAGAGACCAATCGAAAGAATCCCAGTCGACCACTTCTAGACATTCAAGGTGCAGCGTGTCGGCTCGGGTGTTCCGAAAGATTCATTCGACGTCTCGTACAAGAACGTCGTATCCCATTCGTGAAACTTGGGGGAACCCGGTTGAGATTCGTGGAAGCAGATCTCGACAAGTGGATAGCCAGCCAGCGTGTTGAAGCTAAGCGCTAGTGGGCGACACGATTGGACTGTCGCTCGTTCCATTGAAATGAGGGAAGCGGAGTCCATGACGCCCAATGGTCGTTACTCGCCACCGTTGCTCAAAAAGTCTCGTGCAGCGAATGGTCGTTAAGGATCCGATGTTGACTTCGACTACAAAATTGCCGACAAAAGCCTGTGGGGCCCGACCGTTGTGTTACCTCCTTGGAAGGTGAGGTCACGTTATGGCGGATCGACGACATTTTGGATCAGTACGCAAGCGCACATCTGGTCGTTGGCAAGTGACCTACCGATACGAGGGGCGTCGATACTCGTCGGGTAGCTTTCTTGCGAAGGCTGATGCCCTGGCCTATTTGTCGACAGTTGAGGCCGATCTCCGACGAGGTGCCTGGATTGACCCTCGAGACGGTCAGGTCACACTCAATACGTACGCGATCGAGTGGATTGAGCGCCGACCCGACCTTTCGGTGAGAACGAGGGAGCTCTACCAGTACCTATTGCGCAATCACATTCTCCCGACCCTCGGTCACACGGCACTCGCCGGACTCGCGTCGTCGAAAGTCAGAGGCTGGCATGCGGAGCTGGCGCAACGGCATGCCAGCACTGCGGCAAAGTCGTATCGGCTCTTGTCGACGATTATGCGAACGGCGGTTGCTGATGGCTTGATAATCAGTTCACCGTGCAAAGTGAATGGTGCCGGTACTGAACACGCTGCCGAGCGACCGATGGCCACGATTGCGGAGGTGAATGCGCTCGCACTCGCTCTTCCTGAGTCATTACGTTTGGTGGTTCAGCTCGCTACCTGGTGTCAACTGCGGCGGGGGGAGATTTTGGGTCTACGCCGACGCGACGTTGATTTTCTGCATTGTGTCATTCGAATCGAGCAGAGTCGCACTTTTACCCGCGACGGTAGTTCACTCACAAAGGCACCGAAGACGACTGCAGGTCGGAGAACTTTGTCAGTTCCCCCAAATGTTATGGAGGCAATCAATCGTCACTTAGGGAAGTTCACGGGTGTGGACAAGGACGCCCTTCTCTTCACGAGTGCGGTCGGATCGCCTCTGACCGCGAATGTATTGCAGAGAGCGTGGTCTCGATCTCGACGAAGTATTGGCAGACCAGACCTTCATCTTCACGATCTTCGTCACACAGGGCTCACAATGGCTGCGGCAACAGGCGCGACGACGGCAGAGTTGATGCATCGGGCGGGCCATGCTTCGGCGGCCGCTGCACTGCGGTACCAGCACGCCACGCAGGACCGGGACCGTGTATTGGCGAGTGCACTTGAAGCACTTGTACGACCAGTTGAAAATATTGAGTTGAATACAAATTTGTCTCTACAGGGAGAGCGTGACTACTGAACACTTAGTTGGGTTGTCAAAGTATGTCGTGCGCAAAACGCCGAGCCGACCTTTCGGGCCAACTGCGTGTTCATTAGGACCCGGTTTTCGAGAGTTCAACTCAATTCAAATGAGGGCGGGATTGATCAATGCTGACTCCGCATCCCGTTGTATTAGGCGGGGGTTGAGAGTGGCTCGAGCAGCGATTGAATGTATGCGGTGAGAATTGTTCTTGCAGCCAATTCGGCGCGCACGACCCACGACGATAGATCCTCGGACGCGTCTCTCCCGGAGTGCGCGAGTGTTGAATTCCTCAGTTTTGCAATTGCCAATGTTTCGCTCACAACCTCATTTGGCAAGCCCAACTGATCTGCGAGATGCAGGAGCTTTGGTCTAAATGAACGCTCTTCAAGAGCTTCCATCTTCTTAACTGTCGCGCGTATGTTCTTGAGGTGGGTCGCAGGTTCCTCTGTTCTGCCGATCGTCAAGCGGAGGTGCGCAACCAGTTTCGCCGCCTCTTTTCCAGCAATGCCGCCGAATGTGGGAACTTGTTTCACTGTTCGAG
>PMLJ01000027.1 GCA_003158855.1 Acidimicrobiaceae bacterium | reverse complement strand
AAGTCTGGTGCCGGAGGCCCGACGTGACAGAACTGCAACCTCGCACTGGCGCTTGGGTCAGACCGTGTGGGTTCTGCTCTGTGGGACGTCAACAATCTACGACTGGAGACTCCAGGTCTGGCCCAAGTGAGATTTGCTCAATCGAGTCTCCAATTCACCTTAGAAGATGAGTCTCGACAACGAAACCACCGTCAAGATGAATGCGCCACAGTGTTGCGCAGAATAACCAGAGACTTCTCAAGTTTCTGAACGATGCCTTCGAGTTTAGGAAGTTCCTCGTCGAGCATCCGTAACCTATCGTTGCGAATCTCTATAAGGAAGGCGATTTTCGATTCGTCATTTTTCGATTCAGGACCATTAAGTGCGTCTTTGATAAAAGACGACGGAAATTCCGGATGCGTTTCTATCCAGGCAGAAAATGTCTCAGCCGACGCGAAGAAGGACTTGCTTTCCGCTTGATAGAGAGCGGTGAAGTCTGCGGGCCGATGAATCTCTCGCATCCATTCCTCTTCGAGGTTCAGTCTTGTTTGCAGAGTTGTATTGGCCCGACCGAGCAATTCTGATTTTCTTTCGCTCATCTTCTTGGCTAGCTTCGCGACCTCTTCGCCAATTTCCTGCAGATTCCTCTGCATTTGTTAGGTCCCTTGCTAGGCGTGTCAATCCAAAAGTAACAAGAAGTCTCTCGGGGCCTCGCCAATTTGAACGCTATCCCCTTCTGAAGGGGCACCATTTTCAATGACCCGGAAATCTGAAGCAGTCGGAAGTGATCGTGGGGCGCGTTACCTGCTGCTCCTATGACTGGCAGGTCGTTGGCCCGACGTGACAGATCTACAACCTTGCACTGGAGGCTTGGCAGGATTCGCCTACTCGAGTGACCAATTCCGCCCTTCGTTAAGCGATACGTAGGTGGACTTTCCGCCGGACGGCGACGATGATTGCACTATTGCCGACAGAGCCGAGTGGTTTGGCTTCGCATGATTAACTTCGACCCCGTGAACCGTACCTGGCAAGGAAGTGACGTACCAATGTCTCCCGGAGTCAAACGTTACGTAGACGTTGGAATTAGTGCCGCGGAGAATGTCACCGGCGCGGAATGCGACAGCAATCGCTCGCGAAAACATCGAAACATCCGTAGCCGTGCCTCCGGCTCCCATGCCACTGGTACTCACCATATTGAAGTAGTCGCCAGCGATGCGCCAATGTTGGCCGTGGTTGTCAGTTGAAACTGGATACTGGTAATTGCCAATTGTTGCGAGAGCGTAACCATGCTTTCCAAGAAGCGCCTCGTTGCTGATTGACCCACCCTTGAGCATCGAGAGGGTGACGAGAGAGCGAAGTGCCAAAGGGTCGTTGGTGCGAACTAGGAGGCGACCAGTCAATTTCTTCGGCGACACCGCAGCTCCCGCTAATTCATTCCAGCTTGCGCCGAGTGAAACACTTATCAGCACCATTGAAAGCAAGTACAAGACGAATCGACAAATCTTCACGATTGCCTCCAATTGTTCGTAATCATGCCACGTCGAGCGCGAAATTAGACGAAGCGTCCGCTTTGTACGCGAAACTTCCGTGGGCGGCCCGACGCGACAGATCTGCCACCACGCACTGGCGCCTCGACTCCGCCGAGTCCTGACTCATAGATGGGAGCCGACCCAACAACTCCTCTCGAAATCAAGTCTTGTGCCGTTCACGCGAAAGATCATCTCCTATTCGTAAAGGAAACTCAGTTCGGCACCGAGATGTCAACGACCACTTGCTGACGAGCATGAACGGTGGTGCCGCCTCGCGGTGAAGTCGAGACGATGTGACCTACCGGAACTGAACGACTGCGGACGTTCTGAATGACTACTCCGACGCCGAGACCCGAGAGCTCGCCGACTGCGGTGGGTGTCACCATGCCAACGACATTGGGAAGAATGAGCGTCGTTGAGGGACACGGAATGGTGGTGACGGTTTGCCCACCGCCCGCGCTCTCGGTGTACACGCTCGCAGGTTTGCACGAAAGCGACCAGGGCGAGGAGCCGAGTCGCACGAAACCGATACCCGAATAGTCATGACCGAGAAGCGTTGTCAGGTTGCTGGCGAAGATGGGCGCAATCCGACCGAGCAGTGGATCATTGGAGGAACCATTGGGCGCGGCGAGGTAGGCCTTTGGTGTGTAGCCGATGTCGTTCGGCCCGATGTAGACGGAGAGGTAGTCGGGCATTTTGTCATAGGGAACGCCTTTTCCTGAGTTGTAAGGCAATCCACCCTTCGTTGGACCCGAGATGGACAAGAGTCCGAATCCGTTGGTGGCGATACCGATCGCCACGGCGAGCAGGACGAGCGGCACACTGCTGGAGAGGAGCATCCGCCGATGCGAGGTGCGAAATTCGGTGGATCGCAGTCGTAGCGCGTTCAGGACGATGTTGAACGATCGACCCGGCCAGAACGGTCGATCCTCTATTGAATCTTCGAGCAGAGCGACAAACTCCTCTTCGTGGGTCTCGCGCCACGAACGCGGATACCACCGCAGCAGACGCCGGGCGCGTCGTTCGGTGGTAGTCATGGCGTCCCCCACGCACCAGAGAGACGACCGAGACCGGTCTCGGTGACGCGGCGCTGTGCTTGTAGGTGTGCCATGAGGGCTGTCGCTCCCAGAGCGGTGATCTTGTAGGGGCGTCGCCGACCTACGGCCTCGAGTCCTTCAATCAGACCGCTTTCAACCAGTCGGTCAAGGGCTGCATACAGAGTCCCCGGCGCGAGGTGAATGCCCGCGAAATGCTCGATGTCCTTGGTCAACGCGTAACCGTGCTTAGGGCCGTCAGCGAGACTCGAAAGTACAAGGGTGGCCGGTCCCGTGTAGCGGCCCAGAGCGGACAGTTCGTCTGACATGCCTCAACTCTACTCCGTGTGACGGTATACAGTCAAAAGGAGTATCCAATATTCATCAGCTCAAGGGCAGTGTCGGAGGCCCATGAGGAATGTCGCCTTGCGCTGGAGATTGTTTGGCTAAATGGTGCTCGTGTCAAAAAGACGGACTATGACGTCGCCGCAAGGACGGCGGTTCGGGCGTCTCCGGTCGCCTCCAAAAACAATGGCAACTTCATCGTGTCCAACATCCGCACCATTCCGTCCCCGACGTGATGCGCGACCACACCCTCAACGTGGTTCTGACGCAGGAACCGGGCTACGCGAGCGTGGTGTTGGGCTGACGTACCCTCATCGTGCAGCCGGTCCCACGACACCTCAATCTCTTGCCAACTTTCAACCTCGCCGTTGACGATGTTGGCCACGGCGATCCGCTCCGCGCGGCCCCAACGGTGATCGACTTGTCCGTCACTGGTCACGGGCACGCAAATGATCATGCCAGAAGGGTACTCCCCTGCATCTTCGGTCGGGCAAGTCTCGTCAAGTGCGCTCTCTGCATGACAGCACCCGCAATGCGTACGGTTGCTGCTGTGCAGTTGATTGCAGAATTGCTGACGCTTTGATGAGTCGGATTGTGTTGGTGTCGAAGGCCCGACGTGAACCCCAACGCCCGTTGAGTCCATCTCCAGCGAACTCGTGACCGAGGTCGCACAGGAAGTATGCGGGCGTCGAGACCCTGCTGTCGGCTGATTGCACGGCAGAATCCGTTCCAAACAGCACGAGGGCCCAGGCTGTGCCTGGGCCCTCGATCTTGGTGGCGGGGGCAGGATTTGAACCTGCGACCTTCGGGTTATGAGCCCGATGGCCTCTTTGGACCCTGCTCTGTTTATCGTCGTAACGCGGCAACTTAAGAGCCGCCTACTGCGCGAATTTCGTTGGTATTTAGCCACATTTGGTACCTAACTACTCCCACCACATCTCACCGCGGCGCACATTCTGCATTGGTGATGCCTTGCAGTTCGCCCCATCTGAAAGTGTAAAGAAAGTGTAAAAGTGGCCGCCGGTAAAATGGACTTACCGCATCACGGGCCATAGGAGTTTCACTGGAGGATTCTTCGATGATCGCTCCAAGTACCGAGACATCTTTCGTGCCTTCGCCCAAATGGCACTGCTGCGCACCCTCTTGTTCTGCTTTGGCAACTGTAGTGACAACGCTGGAGACTTCGCTTAATACCGCGGACTGCGAATTCGGTCCATCTCGCTTGGACACTGGCGTTTCGACCAACGCCGGGGACCTCACTGCCGAGGACCTTGGCGTCCCTCTGAACCAGACTTTCACCGGCTGGTTGACGGGAATTATCGCTCGGTTGCGTCCGGATCACCCCATTTCAGTTGCAGTCATCGCGCCCGAACAACCGAGCGGACGTGGATCGAGTCTCCAACATGCGACCAAGACACGTTCCTCGCGGCCCGGGACAGCGTGGCGATCAGTACGCCCGTAGCTTTCAAACAGACGATTATCCAGAATCTCACGGATGCCGCGACGGCGAGCGGTCAATACCACTACCAACATTGCTGAGCGAAGCGACCCGCAACGTCCGGCTCTAGGCGAACTACGCCCGATTCATCGATGCGGCCCACGGGTCCCGAGCTGGACAGGGACTGACTGGGGACCCGTGGACCGCGCTGACAGCGCTGAGCCCTTCACGAGTACCTGTTGGGCGGGAACCAGCGCGCCAGCGGGGAACAGGACGGGCAGTCCAAGATGCTTGAGATCCTCTCCGGCTCGCTCTCGAAGAATGACGTTGCCAGCGAAGAGGTCACCCGTGCAGACAATGACCGTGGCGTGCCAGTCGCGAAGAATTTTCGTGATCGAATCGGCCACAAAGGTACCGAGCGACGTGAAGATCGAGCGAGCCAGCACGAACTCTGGCACATCACCAATGCGATAACTCATGAGGCTGCGTAACAGATACCGGCTATCTAACAGGTAGTGCTCGTCGACCCTTACTACGTTGGCGTCGAGCATGACCACCTCGAGTGAGGACTCGAGAGCGCGAGCCACGTCAGTTTCGTCCAGCCCGAGGGCGAGACTGCACGCAGCAAAGAGCCACGCCAACGCCGCCGTTTCGCTGATCTCAAGTTTGGCGTCGAACCCCGCCAGCTGCTGCGCGTCGGCGGGAAAGGCTCGTCGATAGTTGGCAACGAGGCGCGACGCGTTGTCATCGATGCTGGCAATGGCCTCGAGCAACGCTGCTCCGTTCATTGGCAGGGGAAGAAAGCCGATCAGCGGCGTAAGTTCGCCGTCACGGTCGTAGGCGCCAATGAAACTTTCGGGATCTCCGAACGAGAAGTGCGCAACGGCGCAGTCGACCTCGTCCAGCCCGTGACGTTCGAGCAGCGCGCGAACCTCGAACTGCGCGCCGCTGAGTGTCTCGACCCCGGCCGACGCTTGTTTCGACGCGCTCATCGAACTCCGCTCGCCAGACTGTCGATGACCTTCTCGATTGAGACCCGCTCGACCTGGTCGACCTCGATGCCCCGGGCACGCAGTTCTGCGAGTGCGGCGTCGACGTATCGTTCGAATTGCACCGCGAGCGCCGGAGTGAGCCCGACGCAGAGTTCAGACGTGTTTTCAGGAACAATACCGATCAGGACCATGTCGGGCTCGCCGCCAAGCGCTGGCGCCATCTTGAGCATCTGAATCGGGTCGACCTCGTGTGCGGTGGGCCGCATGTCGGCGGCAAGGTTGCACAACTCATCAGCGGGCAGGCGAAAGATTGTTCCAGTAGGTGCATTGGCGGCGATCGCGTCAAGCACGATCACCGAAGTGGGTTGAGCGAAATAGCTGATCACGCCGAAACCAAGAGACGCGCCGTCAACAATCTCGACCTCGGGGGAGAAGCGAAAGCAGGTTTCGAGCGCGCGAGCACCGTAGACCCCGACCCCCTCGTCGTGGTAAAGGATGTTGCCCATCCCGATGATCACTGCACCAGGGGTTGGCGATGCATTCGCGTTCAACCGCGGCGTGTCAGTTGACATCCACTCCCCGATCCTCGCCGGTCGACGTCTCGGATGCATCGAGCAAGGACGAACTAGTTTGCGCACCAGTTGACGAGGCGGTGTCAGCGGCAACCTCCTGCGAAGAGACCGGAGCATACTTGTAGCCACCGAACATGATCGCGATGTCACTTTCCTTCCACACCACAGTGCGCCACCACTCGTAGTAGATGTGGAGAACCACCCAGCTCAGGACGAACCACATCGTGGCGTAGTGCACCATTCGAACTCCGACGCTTCCGCCCATTACCGCCGTGGTCCAGTCGGTGGTGAAATGGAGTAGTCCCGGCCACCAAGCGCCAACCGAGCTCATGTTGCCGCTAAAGCCCTCAACGTAGAGCTGGAGGCCGGTGAACAGTTGGAGGATAACCAAGGCGTGCAACAGAACGAAGAACAGTGCATTCAACGGGTCGGGCTTGGACGAGTCAAAGCGCTTGCGGCGGTTGAGCGTCGCCACGTTGAGGAACGCCTCCATCAGGTTTGTCCAGTTCTCGCGGGTGGGACGTAACTGGTTGATCTCCCTTTCGTTCCGGCTAAAGAGGTACAGGTAGGCGATGATTACCACGCTGACGTCAAGAATCACCGCAGCGTAGAGGTGAATGGCGACATCCCATGCCATCACGTACTGAATATGCGCCACAAAGAATGGATTGGCAATGAACAGACCGGTGAAGGCGCACACGAGAATGCACCCGGCGTCAATCCAGTGAATCCAGCGCCACATAGCGCTACGTCGTGGAACACGTCGTGCCAGAGGAATTTCCCCGGGTCGCGGAGGACTGCTGCCACTTGTCGCTCTGATCGTGAGGCTCATGTCGGTTACTCCTTACGCAGACGTTGACGAGGGGACAACTTCGAACGAGCCAATATCACGACCTCGCGCGTCGACGAGGTGCACCGCACACGACAAACACGGATCGAAACTGTGCAGGGTGCGTAATACCTCAAGGGGCTGGGCCGGATTGGCGAGATGAACTCCGACCAGGGCAGCTTCGAAGGCTCCCGGCCGACCCTTGCCGTCGCGCGGCGCCGCGTTCCAGGTGGTGGGCGCGATTGTCTGGTAGTTGGCGATCTTTCCATCCTCGACCCGTATCCAGTGTCCGAGAGCACCTCGGGGCGCCATGACGAATCCGTGGCCACTTGAACTCTTAGAGACGGTGTCGAAGTCGAAGTCCGTCCACGTGGACATGTCGCCGCCCTGCGTATTCACCTGCAGTTCGTTTAGCCAGCCCGCCATGGCGTCCACGATGATCCGGGTCTCAACCGCGCGTGCCGCGTGGCGCCCCACTGAGCTGAATAGGACGCCCATCGGAAAGCCTCCAGCCTTGAGCGCTCCATCGACGGCGGCAATGATCGTCTTATTCCCCGCGGCGTAGCCAACGATGAGTCGAGCCAGCGGCCCGACTTCGACGCGCTCGCCGTCGTGAGTGGGCGACTTCACCCAGCTGTACTTCTCATCGGTCTTCAGGTACGCAATGTCATCGACCGGGCTCTTGAGCCCGGTGTAGTCAGGGTTGGTCACTCCATCGAAGGGCTGGCGCACGGCGCTGCCTTCGTACCACGAGTGAGTTACGTCTTCGGTGATCTTGGCCTGGTTGAGGGGGTAGACCTTGGACAGGTCGCCGTTCAGCACCATGCCGCTCGGGAAGAGCGTTTCTCCGGTGCCCACCGGCGAGTCATCGAGTTCGAAGCCGCCGTAGGCCAGGTACGACTTCAGGCCTCCTCCAATTCCCGCAACAGCCTCGCCCGCGTAGGCCTTGCCTACCATCAGAAGATCCGGTATATAGGCACCCTCAATGAAGGCCTGTGTCTGGGCGAGCCACTCCCCGAACTGGGCGAGCCGCTCGGGATTCGCGAGATCCTCCACTGAGGTGATCCCGCCCACCACGTCAGCTTGAGGGTGGGGATTCTTGGCGCCAAGGATGGCCATCATCTTGGCCGGAATGCGTTGCAGATCAAGGCAGTCGAGGTAGTGCGACACCGCCACGAGGTTTTCCTCGGGAGTCAGCAGATAACTCGGATTGCCCCAATAGGCATTGCCGAAGACGCCCAGACTGGGGTCCTGCTTGGCAAAGGCCCCCAACTTCGCCTGCACTGCGGCGTAGTTGCCGGCGCTTACGTTGTACGGGTTGCTGGAGTTCTTATGTGCAACGCCCACGGCCTTGGTCGGACTAGCGCCCAGTGCACTGACCAGGTCCACGAAGTCAAAAGCGCTCAGCGCGTAGAAATGCACCGGGTGGTCATGGATGAACTGCGCTCCGAGCTTCAGATTGCGCACGAGCCGAGCATTCTTTGGCACCGTCACTCCGAATGCGTTCTCGACTCCGCGGTGCGAAGCCATGTAGTGCACGAGCGTGCAGACACCGCAAATTCGCTGGGCCAACAGGCCGGCATCTCGAGGGTCGCGATCCTTCAATATGGTCTCAATCCCGCGGAACATCGTGCTCGAAGACCACGCCTCGGTAATTGTGTTGTTCGAATCCAGTACTGCTTCAACCCGTAGGTGCCCTTCGATTCGCGTAACCGGATCCACCACTATGCGCTGTGCCATGCGGCAACCTCTCGTTTCCTAGTAGAACTTCGTACCGGCATATCCGGCTACTGCAAATTGCGAGGTCGAACCGCGCCAACCATCGGTAAGTGACGAGATCCCCACTGGCGTCACGTGTCGGCTGCCCATTCTCTTTGGTTATGACTCGATCGACGTTTCGTCGGCCTCGACATCGTCGGACCGGCGTTCACGAGACCCTCTCCTTGAAATTCCTGAGGCCACCGCGTGGACGGCGATCCCAACTCCCGCTACGGCCACGAGTCCTGCGCCGAACTTATCGACGCTGCTCTGCAGTCCGAGGCCGAAGATTCCCGGACCGTGTACCTGGGTGGCGAGCGGACGTTCGAAGGCCAACTCGTCCCAGAAGGCTGGCTGGGAGCAGCCAATGCATCCATGACCCGCCCGGATCGGCCAACTGGTGTTTTCGTTGTAGCCAATTGATGGGCAGTTATTGGAAGTGTACGGACCCTTGCAACCCATCTTGTAAAGGCAGAAGTTGTTTTGAGCGGCTTCGTCACCCCAACCCTGGACGTACTCGCCGGCGTCAAAGTGGGCCCGCCGCGGGCAGTTGTCGTGGATGAGGGTGCCAAATGCCCACGTTGGTCGCAGCAGTGAATCGGTTGCCGGCCATTGCCCGGTCAAGACGAAGTGAAGAATGGTCCCGACGAAGTTGTCCGGGTTCATTGGACAGGCCGGAATGTTGATGACCGGCACGCCACTCACCACATCCGAGACTCGAGTCGCGCCAGTTGGGTTGGGCGAGGCCGCCGGAATTCCACCGAAACTGGCGCAACTACCGGCCGCGATCACGGCCGCTGCGTTGGCGGAAAGGTCCCTCACCCGGTCGATGAACTTTTGAGCCGAGGCGCCATTGGTGGCGTAGCCTCCATTCGCGCCGGTCGGAATCGACCCCTCGATAACGAGCACGTACTTGCCGGCGTACTGTTTGGCGGCGGCGGCCAAGGTCTGTTCGGCTTGGAACCCGGCACCCGCCATGATGGTCTCGTGATACTGGAGGGCCAGGGACTGGAGGATCAACTCGCCCACTGTCGGCGCCGAAGCTCGCAAGAATGCTTCGGTGTTCCCGGTGCAACTCTGGCCCTCAATCCAAATCACTGGGATTCGACCCATCAGTTCAGCAGCCTCGGCCACCTGTGACGTGAAAGTTGTCGGCAGCGCTAGTGCGGCGGTGATGCCCGCAGACCACTGCAAAAACCGCCGACGGCTCAGTTTGTTTCGGGCGAGGATGCCACGAAGGTCAAAACCGGCAAGGGGCGCCATTGCCCTCATCTCGGCCAGGCGTGCCTCGCACTGACGCTGGAAGGCTTCGTCGACCACGACTGGTGGCGGTGCTGATGGCTGCTTTGCTGCTCGATCTAGTCCAAAATCACCCGTAAACAATGCTCGCCGGTCCATTTCAAACCTCGATTTCAATCGACTTGAGAGTGACGCCAGAAGTTCCAAACGCCGGTGTGGCGACTCCACCGCAGGCTGGGCAAGCGAGTAGGCCCGAGAGGGGCATCGAAGAGGGCGCCAGCAGAACCGTCTTCTCGCAGTTGAGGCAGAAGGCCTCCTGCGCGACTGGCACCAAGACCAACTCGGCGCCAGACGATGTGGTGTCTTGCTTGGCTAGTTCGAACGCCGTGCGAAGACTCTCCTCTTCTACGGCTCCGGGACTAATTTCGACCACAACCTTTACCGCACCATGCCCGCCATGACTGTTCACATTTCGGTCGACTGCTGCCACCAATTCCTCTGCGATTCCATGCTCGTGCATATCTGCTCCAGTTGTCGTGTCGCAAAATCCACTTCTCAAGGCGTAATATGGCCAAACATAAGCCACGGCCGGATGCAACGACATCCTCAAATAGGGACTTAAGTCACTACCTTGCCCGCACTGGTGCAATTTGCCCGTGCTATGGCCTTTGACGATGAGTGACTGACTCTTTGCCCGGTGTCGACGTGCACGTGGTGTGCTCGCCAACACCGCTGACTAGCAGATTCGTGGCAGTTGCTCAGCCAGTGCGAAGTCCACTACTCGCGTTCCGCCGATACCGGTCTTGGCTACTACGAGACCCGGATGGTCCTCCACCACCATTCCGATGGACGTAGCGCCTCGTCCGTATTCGTGCCCGTGCATTGCCTCAAGCACCAAGTCCGCGTGCTCGGGCGCGACGAACGCGACCAACTTGCCTTCATTGGCGACGCACATCGGATCAAGTCCCAGAAAGCCGCACGCGGCGCGGACGTCCTCGTCAACGGGGATGCTGCTTTCGACTATTTTCATACCCGTACTCGATGCCGCCGCGATCTCGTTCAAGGTCGCGGCGACTCCTCCGCGGGTGGGATCGCGCATCATGTGCACGTCAGCGCCCGACGCGAGCATGGTGGCAACGAGCCCGTTCAGCGGCGCGCTGTCACTCAAGATGTCCGAACCGAACTCCAGCCCTTCGCGCACGCTCATGATGGCGATCCCGTGCATACCGATTGAGCCCGACAGGATAATTACGTCGCCCGCGCGCACCCGGTGCGGACCGAGGTCGAGGCCCGCTTGGACGAGACCCACCCCGGTGGTGTTGATGTAGACCCCGTCCCCGTGGCCATTGTCCACGACCTTGGTATCGCCGGTCACGATTGAGACACCCGCCCTCCTGGCGGCCTCGCCCATTGTTGTAGCGATGCGCCCCAGCTCGTCGATGGCGAGCCCCTCTTCGAGGATGACGCCCACCGAGAGGGCGAACGGTGATGCTCCGCTCATCGCAACGTCGTTGATGGTCCCGTTTACGGCGAGGTCGCCAATGTTGCCGCCCGGAAAGAAACGCGGGTGCACGACGTAGGAGTCGGTGCTAAAGGCCAGGCGTGCGCCACCCAGATCGAACACGGCCGCATCACCGAGTTGGCGCAGCACGTCAGCGAGCTGGGTGCCCGCGAACGCCGGCACGAACAGGTGCTCAATCAGTTCGGCCGAGAGCCGGCCACCACCACCGTGACCCATGATGATGTTCGGCTGATCACGCAACGGAAGCGGACACGACCAGCCCTCGAGGTCGAGCGCCTCGCTCACTTGTCCCCCTCGACTTGGGTGCGGCGAAACTGGTAGTACGCGGCGCAAGCACCCTCGTTGGAAACCATTGGCGCCCCCAGCGGCATCCTCGGCGTGCACTGCTTTCCGAACGCATCACACTGGTTCGGCTTGATCAAGCCCTGGAGCACTTCACCGCTGCGGCACAGGTCTGACTCTTGGGTGACGATGTCGGCCACGTCGAAACGCTGCTCGGCATCGAACTCCACGTACCGCTCGCTCAGTTTCCAACCGGACTGCGGAATCGTTCCAATGCCCCGCCACGCTCGATCACAGACAGTGAACACGTCGTTGAGAACATCCTGGGCCGCCGGATTGCCCGCCGCCGCGACCGCGCGCGGGTAGGCGTTCTCCAGCTCGGCTCGTCCCTCTTCGAGCTGGCGAAGGACCCGGCGAATGCCCTCGAGAACATCGAGCGGTTCGAAACCCGTCACCACGATCGGCACCCGATAGCGCTCCACGATCGGACCATACTGACTGGTTCCCATCACGGTGCAGACGTGGCCGGCAGCGAGGAAGCCCTGCACCCGGTGCGCGGGCGAATCCATGATTGTCCGGATCGCCGGCGGCACGAGCACGTGAGAGACCAGCAAGGAAAAGTTCGTGAGGCCCAGGCGCTTGGCCATGACCACGGTCATCGCGTTGGCGGGGGCCGTTGTCTCGAAGCCGATGCCGAAGAACACCACCTGCTTGTCGGGGTTCGCCTGAGCCAGCTTCACGGCGTCGAGCGGTGAGTAGACGATACGGACATCCCCACCCTGGCTCTTGACGCGAAACAGGTCGGCGGACGAGCCCGGCACCCGGATCATGTCGCCGAACGAGCAGAAGATGACCTCGGGCCGGGCCGCGACCAGCAGCGCCTTGTCGATGAGCTCGAGCGGGGTCACGCACACCGGGCAACCGGGGCCGTGCAGCAGGGTGATCTTCTCGGGCAGCAGCTCGTCGATGCCGTACCTGACGATGCTGTGGGTCTGGCCGCCGCACACCTCCATGATCGACCACGGTCGCGTGGTGATGGCCGCGATGGCGCGCGCGCAGGCCTCGGCCTTGGCGCGGTCGCGGTATTCGTCGACGAACTTCACGACTTGCTCCCCGGCTCCTCCAGTTTGCCCAGCTCGCCAATCTGGCGGAAATACTCCAGGGTTTGCGCCGCCTCGTCCGCGTCGACCACGCTGATGGCGAACCCCGCGTGCACCAGAACGTAGTCGCCCACGTTGGCCTCCGGAACGAAGGCCAGGCTCGCTTCCTTGTTCGCGCCGCCGAAGCTGACCACGCCGGTGCGCGTGGTTCCCTCGCCGCTAGCGCTGAGAATCTTTCCCGGTACCGCGAGACACATCGATAGGTCGATCCTTCTGTTGACGAGCCGCCATGATTTGCCCCAGCGCGATGCCGCCGTCGTTGGGCGGAACCCGCTGGTGCCAGTAGGGACGATGACCCTCGGCGCGCAGGCGCGCCACCATCCGTTCGGTCAAATAGCGATTCTGGAAGCAGCCGCCGCTCAGCACGACGTTCGGCTCGCCGACCCGCGCGGCCACGTCCACGGCCATCTCGACCAGCATGTTGTGAAAGCGGGCGGCCAGGTTGGGCGGCGCGGGCTTGACCAGCACGGCGCGCACCGCGGGCTCCCAGTCGAGCACGAGGCGCCCGCCTTCTTCGCGAACGGCGTAGGGCAGGGCAGCTTCTTCCGTCGAGCCCGCGAGCGAGTATTCCAGCTCCATTGCGGCCTGGCCCTCGAAGCTCGCCACCTGGCGCACACCGAGGAGCGAGGCGAAGGCGTCGAACAGCCGGCCCGCGCTGGTCGTGACCGGCGAGTTGAGCTGGCGGTCGAGCATGGTTCGCAAGGTCGCAAGCTCAGCGGGGGAGAAGGCGAGCACGGGGGGCGCGTCGACGACGATGGCTTCGTCGCCGAAGATCTCGAAGAGGATGGCCAGAGCCACGCGGCGGGGTTCGCGCACGGCCTTCTCGTTGCCCGGCAGGAGGAACTGCCGCAGGTGCGCGATGCGCTCGTAGCCTTGGGCGGTGACGCGCAGAAACTCACCCCCCCACACGGTCCCGTCGTCTCCCATGCCGCTGCCGTCCCACGCGATCCCCAGCACGGGCGGCTGCAATTGGTTTTCGGCCATGCACGAAAGAATGTGGGCGTGGTGGTGCTGCACGCGAACGAGAGGCAGCCCCAGCAAGCTCGCGTGCTGGGTGGACATGTAGCCCGGGTGCAGATCGCACGCGACGGCCTTGGGCGCGAATTCGTAGAGGTGC
>PMLJ01000010.1 GCA_003158855.1 Acidimicrobiaceae bacterium | reverse complement strand
TCAGGCCGCTGCTCGAGTTCACGGTACAGACGCCCGTCGAGGTGCTGGCTAAGGTGATGGTGCCGCCGCCTCTGCCCTTGGCAAAAGTCGGGTAGGTGCCCGAGGGGCTGTACGCCGCCGAGCCGCTGGCAGTCGTCGTCGTGTACGTACCGCTCGTGTAGAACGCAACGCTCTGGGCGGCCTTGTTGAACGTGACCGTCGTCGGAGCGGACGAGGCGGCGAGGTAGTTGGTGTCGGCCGCCTTGGTGGCGGTGACCGTGCACGTGCCCGAGGTGGCGGCGGTGAGTGTCGAGCCCGAGACCGCGCAGGTCGAAGCCGTTCCGCTCGTGGTGGTGAAGGTGACTGCGCCGGTGCCCGAACCGCCTGACGTCGTCAGTGCGAGCGAGTAGGCGCTTCCGTTGTAGGTAGCGCTGGTCGACGTGATCGTCAACGATCCTTGGGCGGCTGCAGCAGTTGTCAGGGTGAAGGTCGTGGGGCCGCTGTCGAGGTAGTTGGTCGTGGTGGCGGCGTCGGCGGTGACCGTGCAGGTGCCCGCCGTGACGAAGGTGATCAGGCCGCTGCTCGAGTTCACGGTACAGACGCCCGTCGAGGTGCTGGCGAAGGTGATGGTGCCGCCGCCACTGCCCTGGGCGTAGGTCTGGTAGGTGCCCGAGGGGCTGTACGTCGCCGAGCCGCTGGCAGTAGTCGTGCCGTAGCCGCCGTTGGTGTAGAACGCGACGCCCTGAGCGATCTTGTTGATGGTGACGTAACTGGTTGCGCCGGTCGTCAAGGCGTAGCTGCCAAGCGCGGGCGCCGTCGGTGTGATGGCGCAGGTTCCCGCCGTCAACATGGTGACCGTGGTGCCGCTCACGGTGCAGACGCTCGTGGTCGAACTCGCAAAGGTCAGCGTCGAGCCCGAGGTGTCAGAGCCCGCGGCGAGCGAGAAGGTCCCCGTGCCTCCGGCGACCCAGGTCTTGGTTCCCGGAGCGGCCCACGTGATGGTCTGAGGAATCGGAAGGATCGTGACGGTGAGCGTGTTCGAGTTGAAGGAATCGGCGTTGGCACCGATCGTGACTGGTCCAATGTTGGCGCCGGTGAGCGTAATGCTGGCCGCGCCACCCGAGGCTCTCACGCCCGAGAGACCGGTGACCGTTCCGCTTCCGGAAAGTTGGGAGAAGGTGACGACGCTCGAGTTATCCGCGGTCTCGACGTTGGCGTAAGCGTCCTCAATCGTCGCCGTGGCCGTACAGCTGGTGAGCGAGACGATGTTCGACGAGCATCCGCCAAGCACAACTTGACTGGGTGCACCGGGGCCCGTGGGTGAGAAACTGCTGCTCGGCAGTGAAGTGACTGATCCAGACGTTGCCGTCAAGGTGTAGGGCTGGCCGACCACACCCGCGAAAGTGCAGTTCGATACGTTCACGACGCCCGCGGCCGCCGTCAAACCCGTGCAGGACGAGAGGATGCCGCCGGTAGGGCTCAGGATGATCGAAGCCGTTGATGACGTAACCACGTTGCCAGCGGAGTCCTCCACTTTCACGACGGGCTGGACCGTGAGAGCAGCCCCAGACGCCCCCGCTATGGGCTGGGTGGTGAAGACCAGTTGACTGGCCAGGCCGGCACCCGTGGGCGAGAAACTGCTGCTCGGCAATGACGTCAGAGCGCCCGTCGTCGCAGTCAAGGTGTAGGGCGTACCAACCAGGCCCGCGAAAGTGCAGTTCGCCACGTAGTAGTAGCCAAGGTTCGGCGCCAAGCCGGTGCACGATGCCAATGTGCCACTCAAGGGCGAAACCTGGAAGGCAACCGTCGCCGTGGTGGACGTCACCACTCGGCCAGAGACGTCCTTTACGACCAGCACGGGCTGGACGACAAAGGTCGACCCCGAGGCACCGGCGGTTGGCGAGGTGGTGAACGACAAACTGTACGGCACGTTCGTTATGTTGAACGGGTGACTCGTCGCCGACGTAAGGCCGGAACTCGACGCCGAGAGGGTGAGATTGGTGGCGTAGACGCTTCCGTAACATCCCGAGAACGAGTAGATGCCGTTTGACGGGCTGGCGGTGCAACCCGACAGTGTTTCACCTTGTCCGCCGCTGTTCACCGCCAAACTGACCGAAACCGCGGCCGACGTCACCACGTTGCCGAACGCGTCTTCGACCGCGACCGCGGGCTGGCCCGTGAACACGGCGGACTGACTGGCACTCGCGACGCCGGTGGGCTGGGTGATGAACGCGAGTTGGGCGGCGCTACCGGAACCGGTGACCGCGAAAGTCTGACTCTGCGACGGAACGGCGGCATCCGTTGGTGCCGTGGGGTTGGCGGTCGCCGTCATGGTGTACTGCGTGGCCGTCGTGGGCGGGTTCCTCGCGGCGTTGTAGAAATATCCTCCCGAGAAGTCGCATTGCGCCGGCATCGGCAGTGTCGCGGCCCCGTTGGTCACCTGCAAGGTGTCGCTCGTGGCCGTCGAACCCGGACAGTTGGATAGCGCACCTCCCGACAACGTCAACGTAATCGTCCCGCCCCAGGCCGTGTCGACGCTGTTTTGCGCGTTTTCCACCGACACCACGGGCTGGGTCGTAAAGGTCGATCCCGAGCTTCCCGCCACCGGCTGAGTGGTGAACACGAGGTGGTAGGTGGAGGGGGCGACGGTGAAGGTATTGCTCGTCGCCGGAGTTAGGTTCCCGTCCTGGGCCGTGATCTGGTAACTCCCACCCGGGTTGATCGTGCAGCCCGAGAAGGTGACGACGCCCAGAATCTCGTTACCCGTGCAGCCCGACAACGTCGCGCCTCCCGAAGTGATTGACAAGATCACTGGTGAAAGATCGGTGGTGACCGGGCTGTTGGGTGCGTTGGTTTCGATCTCGACAATTGGCTGCGTGGAGAATGGGCTGCCGGCGTAACTCCCCACCACCGTGTTGAGAAAGACGAGTCGCTGGGCCGTGGCCGAGCCGCTGATGCTGCCCGAGGTCCCCACCGGATAGTTGACCACGAAACTGTTGGTGTAAGGGGTGCCCGTAATGCCGATGGTGATCAACTGCGGTTCATTGGCATAGCAAGTAGTCGGCTGAAACGCTGTACCGTTCCAGTACTGCACCGGGTTCGTAGTGACGTACTGCACGTTGTACACCCCCGCGTACGGAGCCGGAAGGAGGAAACCGGCGGAGCCGTAGCCGGGGTACGAGGAGATCGGGGTGGTGCAGGCGTTTTGGAACAGCGTCGACTGGCTCTGGATCGCCGCAATGGCTTCTTGCGAGGCGGTCGCGAGCACGGTGTCGTACGTGGCGAGTTTGCGGTGCTCCGCCGAGGCGGCAATTGACGTGGAAAAGGCAATGAGAAGAGCGATCGAGGCCATCCCCAGCACGATGAGGGCGAGGAGCACTTCGACGAGGGTGTCACCCGCTTCAGAGCGGCGCCGCGAGCGTTCGGGAACGGTGGTACGGGCCGTTCCCTGAACCACTGAACGCGAGGCGCGCCTCATGCGTTGGTGATCCTTATCGTCGCTCTCGTTGGACGATTGAGGGTAGCGGATTGGCGATCGAACCCCGTTGAGCAGAGGGCGGCCGACGCGAACGGATCCATGGCTCCGCTCATGACAGCAGCAGTCCGAACGACATGGCCTCGAGGCCACCCCCGACCAGTGTCGTGGTGAATGTCTTTGGGGTCGCTGCCCAGACCATGGCCGTGCCAGTTTTGAGTCCGACACTGACGGTGCTCGGAACCGCACAGGTCACCGTCAAATTGTTGTTGTATTCCGTCAAGCCGGATCCACCACCGGATCCGCCATCACAAGCGTTGCCGACTGGATCCGTCAGCGAATCATACGATTCGCCGTTGTTGATGATGGTCAAAGCGGTATTGGCGGTCCACGAGATCGACTCACCCTGGTCCGTTGATTCGGCGTCCGCGCCAACGGCCTCCCAGCCAGTCGCGGGAATTCCCTGGGCGTTGAGAACAGTAATGCCGCTGATGGTGATTGTCGTGCTCCCCGAGCCTGTCTGATAGAGCGCCGGGTCGCCTGGAATGCCAGTGTAAAAGGGCGTGCCGGTGGCGCACGACGTCGAGCCGGCGCAACTGTTACCCAAGAAGGCATTCTGCCAAGTGGGTAGGGGGGAAGGCGAGACCGCAACTCCCGTGACGCCGATGCAGAAGTACAAGGTGGACCCCCCCGGCAGGGGCACAGATGTCTCCAGGCACCCTTGCTCGGCCGCAAGCAGGTTGTTGCCGATTAAGGAGGAGAAATCCACGAGGCAGAGCGTTGAAGCGTACGTACCCGTCCCCGGACTGGCGAAGCCGCAACCGGTCGTCGTGGCGGGGGTGATCGCCGCACCGGTTGGAATAACCTGGGCGCTATCTGCGGGAACCGCCGCCAGCGTGTACGAAAAACTGCCATTGGTCTCGGTGCTGTTGGGCTCTGAAATCTGAAGACGGACGTCCGTGACCTGCTGCGTGGAAGTCCACCCGGTCGATGCGGCCGTGCTGCTACTGCCGGGAAGAATTGTGGGGGGACTTTGGCAGTTCGTGGTGATGGTGGCCGAGCAGGCGACCGGCATGTTGTACGAGATAATCGTGGAACTTGTCGGGGTTACCGAAAAGCCGCCCGAGCAGTACTGGCGTACCAGAGAGTAGGTCGATCCGCTCTTCACCTCGGCGTACGAGACAATGGTCTGGTATCCACCTCCAGTGGTGTTCGGATTCCACTCCAACCCCATCAGCTGAACCTGAGTGTTCGGCCCACATTGGTCGTTGCCGCTGTAACCAAGATTGGAGACGGTGGTGATCTGCGCCGCACTTTGCACGTCATTTTCGAAGTTGGATGAGACGACCTGGGAGTCACCGGTGTCAGAGAGTCGATTCGAGACGCTCGACTGCAGGGAGAAGACCGCCAGAAGGCCGACCGAGAGGCCGCCGACCACCAAGGGAAGAATCGCCGTCACAATAACCAGTTCGATCAGGGTCAATCCAGCCTCTCCACTGTCTCTCGTTTGCATCGCGCGGCGGCTACGGAACCAAGCGCGACCGCGTCCTCGCGAGACTGGGTTTACCCCTCGGCTTTGGATCGTTCTCACCCCACATGCACCTGGTTGTAGATGCCGTACATGGCGGAGATGAGCGCCACGGCGACGAAGCCGACAACGACGCCCATGAAGATGATGATCGCCGGCTCGAAGAGGGCGGTAGCCCGCTCCAGTTTCGTCTCCAGTTCACGGTTGTAGTACTCCGCCGCCACGGCGAGCTGCTGGTCGAGCGTTCCCGTCTCTTCGCCGACGCGAAACATCTGGCGGGCCGCACCAGGGAAAAGACCAGTGCGAGCAATGGGACCTGCGAGTCCTTGCCCCTCCATCATCGCCTCGCGAACGCCTTCGAGCGCCTTGTGGTAGACGGCATTGTTCGCCGAATCCGCCGTCACGGCCATGGAACGTGGAAGATCGACGCCGGCCTTCAACATCGAAGAGAGTATCCTGCACACTCGCTCGAGGATTGCGGTCTGGGTGAGTTCGCCGACAACCGGCAGTTTCAAAATCAGACCATCGAGTTGGGCCCGCCCCCTGTCCGATCTTCGCATCGCGGTGTAGCCGACCACGATGATTATGACGGCCGCCAACTCCGCGTACCACCAGTGGAGGATGAAACCCGACGCGTCCATCATCATGAGAGTGATGAATGGCAACTTCGCGTGCAGGGACTTGAAAAACACCGTGAATCGTGGCAGTACGAACACGGTGAGCACGAGAACCGTCACGACCGACATGCAGGCCACAACGGCCGGATAGATCAGCGCCGCCGTGATCTTGCTTCGCGCCTTCTGGTCACGTTCAATATATTCAGCTAACTGGTTCAGAACCTGGTCGAGGTTGCCCGTCAGTTCAGCTGACTCGAGAATTCCCACGTAGAAGTTCGGAAATGCCTCGGGATGGGCTGCTGCTGCCGTAGCGAAGGTGTCACCAGCTCGGAGGCTGTCAATGAGTTCCTTAATGACATTCCTCAAGAGCTTGTTCTGCGTCTCTTCGACAATGACTTCAAGGGCTTCCATGATGGGAATGCCCGCCTTCATGAAGACCGCCAACTGGCGTGTGAAGTTCATGACGTCCTGTCGAGGCACCATTTTCTTGGTGATCTCGAACTTGAGAATGCTGTTCTTGGTGCTGACCTCCAAAGGTTGGAGCCCCCGCTCAATCAAAGCCAGGTGTGCAGCGCCCGTCGATTGCGCCGCCTCGGTCCCCGAGACCTTCTTGCCGGTCTCGTCGAGTGCGCTGTACCGGTACGAAACCAATGTCTTATCGCGGCTCATAGTGCGTACACGCTTCGGATAACTTCGGCCACCGTGGTGACGTCCTGTGCGACCAGGTTGATCGCGTCCTGACGCAGAGTGCGCATCCCTTGCTTCATCGCCATATTGTGCAGTTCCTCCTGGGTAGCCCATCCAACAATGAGTCGCTTGATCTCGGGAGTCATCACGAGCAGTTCGTAGACGCCGATCCGGTCCTTGTACCCGGTGTCGCTGCAGAAGTTGCATCCCGACCCGTAATAGAAGACATCCTTCTCCGGCCCGCCGCTCTCTTCGTAGAACTCGCGCTCGTCGTCGCTCAACGTGTAGGTCGTCTTGCAGGAAGGGCAGATTCGTCGAAGGAGTCGCTGTCCGACGACCGCGAGCACCGACGACGCCACGAGGAACGACTCAATTCCCATGTCGAGGAGACGGTGCAGGGCCGACACCGAGTCAGTCGCGTGCATGGAAGAGATCACGAAGTGACCCGTCAAAGCCGATTGCACGGCGACACGGGTCGTCTCGACGTCGCGGATCTCGCCGACGAGAATGACGTCGGGGTCTTGGCGCAGGATCGACTTCAGTCCCGTGGCGAAACTGAGTCCTGCTTGCTCGTTGGTCTGGATCTGGTTGATGGTGGGAAAGACGTATTCCACCGGATCTTCGATCGTCATGACGTTAAGCGTCGGATTGCTGACCTCGCTGAGGGTGGCGTAGAGGGTGGTCGTCTTGCCGCTGCCGGTCGGTCCCGCGCAGAGCACCATGCCGAAGGGTGAGCGGACGAGCTTGGCGTAGGTCGCGTGGGTGTCAACCGGCATGCCCAGGTCATTTAGATGAAAGACCGAACGGGTCTTGTCGAGTATTCGCATGACGCAGTTCTCGCCCATGATCGTCGAAACCGTGGCGACTCGAACGTCGACTTCCTTGCCGTCGATGTTGATGGTGAGCTGACCGTCCTGGGGGCGACGTCGTTCGACGATGTTCATGTTCGCCATGATCTTGATGCGACTCACGAGCCCTGGACCTATCGCCGTCGGCAGTTGGAGGATCTCCTTCAACGCGCCATCGATGCGAAAGCGGATCCGCACGTAGTCCTCGGATGGTTCGATGTGCACGTCCGAGGCGCGGTCGCGCATGGCCTGGGTGAGGATACGGTCGACCACCTGGACGACCGGAGCGTCGTCTATTGGAATCTCAGTTTCACTCGTACCGGCTGCGCGCCGTCTCGCCCCCTCCACGGCCTCGAACGCCTGCACCAACTTCTCAACGTTGCCGATGGCTTGGTAGTTGCTGTCAATCGCCCACGTGATGTCGCTGAGCGGCGCGATCATCAGATTGACGGGATGACCGGTTGTCTTCGCAAGAAGAGCGCGCAGATCATCGGTTGGTTCGGCGACTGCGACATAAAGTCCGTCATCTTCCAAACGCACCGGAACAGCCAGTTGCTCGCGAGCGACCTTCTCGGGCACGAGAGCGATGACCGCAGGGTCGACATTCTCGCGGCGCAGGTTGATGACGACCAAGCCGAAGAAACTGGCCAGCGCGTCCGCCAGCGCCTGTGGCGCGAGGACTCCCATGGCGACGAGTAGCTCGCCGAGCTTCCCGCCCGTCACTGCCTGCCCAGCGAGCGCTTGCTCCAACTGGGTTTGGGTGACGAGATTCTTCTCGAGCAGCAGATCCCCGAGACGACCTTGGTACACGGGAGAGGCCATCATTGAGGTGGTCACCGTGTGACTGGCGGCTGGAGGCGCCGACGGATCAGCCGGGGTTGGCGCGGCCTCCCCCTTGTGTCGCTTCGAGGCGGGCGGTATCGAATCCATGACAACAACGGACCCGTTCGTACCGGTGGCACTTTCGGTGCCGTCTGGCCCTCGGTCTAGACGAGGAACTTTTTCACTCTTCCTCTTGAACGCCACCATTACCTCACAGATTCCCGACCAAACTGATGTGTACTAAATATAGTGCTGCGAATTGAAATTTTCTGATTCAAAATTTTGCATTTCCAATTTTATTTTTTGATTCTTGGAATTGGGAAAAATATTTCACAACATTTGAATTTTGAATCTCTCCTCTTCGCCGAGGTGGCGGATCATGATCGGCGAATCCCGTAACCGAAAACTTCTCGCATCTCGAATCAAACCCCCGCACCACGTCGAGGACCGAAGCTGATTGGTAGTTGCTGCGACACCGGCAGGATGCGAAAACCCTTGAGGGCAAAGGAATTTGTCGACCGGTAGTCCATTGGAGGTTGCGACGGCATATTCGGTCGCGACGGTGTACGCCGTTACAATGATGTACTTAGAATCTTCGACGTGTCTGAACCACGCCTCGGACGGGCTCGAGTTCTCCGACGTGCGAATGTCGAATCTTCGCCTTTATCAAATCCGTAACAACAAACAATTTGAGCGACGTGCCAAAATAAAAAAATGTCGTGACCCATCATCCTCGAGCGACTGACCCGCTTTCCTCCCTGCGAATCCGAGGCGCTGGAGAAAACAACTGGTTCCTGGATAGGTCTTGTTGCTCAGTCGCCGAGAACCCGAGCGAGCGTCGTCGCAATCTCGCCGTCGGGCACAGCAGGCGAGAAGAAGAATCCTTGGCCAAGCTCGCAGCCCAGCAGTCGCAACCGCTCGAGCTGCGCCTTCGTCTCGATTCCTTCGGCGAGCATCGTCATGTTGAGCTTCTCTCCAAGCGAGATGATCGTCTCGAGCAGCGTGTCGTTGTGGACGCTCTCGCTCATCGGTCGCACGAACGACTGATCGATCTTGATGAACCTGGGGTGCAGGAGAACGAGGTACGAGAGCGAGGAGAACCCGGTGCCGAAGTCGTCGAGCGCGATACCCACGCCGAGCCGGTCGAGATGAGCTATCACGGCCACAGTTTCGGTGACGTCCATGAGCACCGAACTCTCGGTGATCTCGATCACCAGTCGCTCCGCGGCGAATCCGCTCTCCACGAGGACCTCTTCGATCATGGCTATCAATCCCGGGTTGTGGAACTGACTCGCGGAGAAGTTGACCGTGACGAACGGCGCCACCGAGTGGGCGCCAGTTGGCGTCCACGAACTCGCGGTGGTGATTGCTTGGCGCAGCGCGAACGAGCCGAGTTCCAGGATCAAGCCACTCATCTCAGCGAGTGGAATGAACACGCTTGGTGGCACCCATCCGCGCACGTGGTGGTGCCAGCGCATCAGCGCCTCGAACCCCACCACGTCGCCGGTCGTGAGCTCGACAATCGGTTGGTAGTGCATTTCGAGGTCGCCGGACTGGACGGAGTGGCGCAACTCCTGAATCGTCGCGAAACGGTTCTCCTCCTTCGCGCGCATGCTCGACGTGAAGACGGCATGGTGGCCCTTGCCCCTGCGTTTTGCCTCGTACAGGGCGACGTCGGCGTCCTGGATCAACTGGCTCGTCTCAGTGCTCGAGGCGTCCCAGACCATCACTCCGACACTCGCTCGCTGCTCGATGGACGCCCCCGCGATGAAGAACGGCTCCGCGAGGGCGCCGAGCAGGCGCGAGGCCACCCGGATCGCGTCCTCGGGCGAGGTGAGACCCTGGGCCAGGTAGAGGAATTCGTCGCCCCCGAACCGGCAGAGCGAGTCCATTGACCGGGTCACCTGCTCGAAGCGGCGGGCGATGCCGACGAGGAGCTGGTCGCCGACGATGTGCCCGTAGGAGTCGTTGACCCCTTTGAAGTCGTCGAGGTCCAGCATCAGCACGGCGCCCAGTCCGCCGTGGCGCACGACGGCGGCGTGCGCTTGGGCGAGCCGGTCCTCGAAGAGCGCCCGATTTGCCAGTCCGGTGAGCGAATCGTGCAGCGCCTGATGCGAGAGTTGGGCGCTGAGCGCGCGCTCCTCGGTGATATCACGCTCGGAAAAGACGAAATACAGGGTCTTTCCGAACGCGTCCAGCGCCGGCGACCTCGAGACCTCGACGACGAGCACCCGACCGTCCTTGTGCAGATAGCGCTTGACGTACTGGACTTGGTCGGCCTCGCCGGAGTTCACCCGGCGCAGCGTCTCTTCGGTGATGCCAACGTCGTCGGGATGGGTGAAGATTCTCGAGTCCTTGCCCATGAGCTCGTCCCTCGAGTAGCCGACCATCCGACAGAAGGCGTCGTTGACCGCAATGGTCCGGTCGTCGAGGTCGGTGAACATCATTGGGGCCATATTGTCTTCGAACGCCACCCGGAAGCGCAGTTCGACCTCGGCCTGGGCTGTTTCCGCGGCCCGTTGGGCCCGGTTGTCGCGGATGGCGGCGACCACCCACGCCTTTCCCTCGATCGCTAGGGCCGAAAGAGCGAAGTCGACGGAGAGCTCGCTTCCGTCACGGCACAGGACCGAGAGATCCATGTCACTCCAGATCAAGCGGGTGTTGGGGTCTTGGGCGTGTTCGCGTCGGGCCACGTGCTCGGTGTCGCGATGCCGGGCCGGCACGAGCATCTGGACGTCGCGGCCCACGAGTTCCTCGCGGGAGTAGCCGGTCAACTCTGCGAGCACTCCGTTGACGTGTCGCATGGTGCCGTGCTCATCCAGCACGGCCGTGCCGTCGGGCAGCGCTTCGAGCAGGATCTCCCACGAGAGGGCGGAATCTTGGAAGTCGCTCACGATCCGCTCCCTTTCGTCCCTCTCGCCCAAGACGCGAACCATAACTTCTCCCCCACATGATGTCAAAGACTCGAACCGGTTCTCCGACCACTTTGGACTTCATTCATCAGAGTCCGTCATCGAAGATCCACAATGTATACAAGTTATCAAAAGCGGGGCATCTGGTCAGGTTCCCGGTCGAGCGCCACCGTCGTCTCCTCACCCCGGAGGTGACCAGCCCGCTCGGTGAACGATCGAACACAGACACGAAGGTCAACGCCGTCATTACCTCTCCAGAAGAGGTGGATGTCGTGAACCAGGTGGCCCGGGCTCCTGACGGCGGACGGCGGCGCCCAGTCGAGGAGTGGTCGACGGCACGTGCTTCACCGAGCAGTCGTGATTGACCAGCTGGCATTGGCGTCACCCTGTGGACGATTCCCTCATTCCCCGAGAACTTGGTTCGAGTCCGAATCCTTCGGTGACGGTCTCGTCGGCCGTCGCCGTGGGCGCGCCGCGGCGCTGCGCGCCGCGGCGGCTCGCTGCAACTTGGGAACGACGAGCAGCACGTAGGCCGTTGAAATCGACCCAAGTATGGCAATGACGGTGAACGGCGCCACGGAGAAGTGCCTGGAGTTCTTGGGGTCCGCGAAGGCCGTGGCGACGAAGAGGAGGCTGAACAACACGACGCCGAAGACTGCGAGGGGCCTGCCGGCAATCATCTTGAACGGACGCTTCCGGTCCACTCGCGACCTCAGTATCAAAAGGCACAAAGAACCCACCGCGTAGATGGCGCATTCGATGGCGGCCCCCACCGACACCAGCAGCAGCCACTCTCCGGTGGCGAAGACCACCGCGGCGGTGGCGGCCGACACCCCCGCGAGCGTGGTGACCGCCAGCCAGGGGACGGCGTTCATATTGAGTCGGGCGAACTGGCGAGGGAGGTTGCCTTCGCGGGCGGCGGCATAGATGAACCTCGAGGCGACGAGGAATCCACCGTTGAAAGTGTTGAGCGCGGTCATGACGGTAAGCGCCAACATCCACAGCTCTCCGACCGTGCCGAGCGCCGCGTGGCCCAGAAGCAACTGGGGGTAGGCGCTGCCGTGCAGTGTCGAAAAGCCTACGAGGTGCGAGAGCGCCAGCGCGAAAACCGACGCGACGATCCAGATGAGCGCCGGAGCGATGAAGAGGGCCCGGGTGATGACCTTGGGCGAGCGAGCCTCCTCGGCGGTCGTGGTGACCCATTCGAAGGCCGCATAGAGGAAGAGCGCGAAAGCCACCGCTTGGATTCCTGAGAATGTTCCGCCGCCGAAGAGATCGAGCGGACGCTTGAAGGCGCCCCCGACGTGGAAGAGGGCGACGACGGAGAGCACCGACGTCCCCGCAAGAACGGTGTACGTCACCACGGTCTGGACCCAGCCCGCCAGACGCACTCCTCGGAGGTTGGCCGCGAGCGCGATGCCGAGCAGCACCGCGATCCAGACGTAGGCGAGTACCGCCGGCTCATTCAATACGTGGCGCACCGCCGCCCCGATCAAAAAGGCGTCGGCGGCGATGACCAGCACGACCGTCGTCATGTAGGTGAACGTCACCGAGAGCGCCGTTCGGTTCCCGATGGCCCGTCCCAGGTACAAGCGGATTCCGGCGGCCGTGGGATAGAGCCCGTTCAGCTCGGAGAAGATCGCCGAAACCAGGATGACGACGAGCCCTCCTATAAGTATGGCGAACGCGGCGGTCGCCCCGGGGGCGTAGGCGAGGATCGAAACGACTCCCAGGTAGTCAATCGCGGCGAAGGCCAGTCCCGCTGAGGTCGCGGTGGCCGTGGCGCTGCCCACCGACCTTCGAAGGGTGATGGTCGGCTCGGCCGAGTCTTCGCCCGTCAAGAGTCGGGCCAGATCACGTAACTGATGGCGTCGAGGCGCATGACGTCCTCCTGCGAGCCTTTTACGATGATCTCACCGCGAAGGTACTTCTGCACGGGGTTGAGGTCACCCCAGAACATGTCGCAGAATGTCTCGGACGTGGCCGTCACGACGATGTCGGGCACGCCCACGTGGCTCTCGCGGACCGAGACGATCTCTCCCCGGTCGACGTCCATCGAGAAGTTCTGAGCCGTGTCGGAGCAGACGAAGTGGAGTACCCGCGACCAGTCGCGCTGCATCTTGCGGAGCCGCTCGTTCTCGTTGCAACTGATGGTGTAGTCGGCGAGTGCCTCGCTGAGCTCGTTCCAATCCGCCACTGTGTCGTCCTCTCACTGCTTCGCGGGGTCGCGGACCGGTCGCCGAGGCGCCCTCGTCGGTGCTTCGTTGGGACCAGCGCCGGCCCTCAGGTCATTCAGAGCGAGCTTCATCGCGTCGAGCAGGAACTCAACCTCGGGCTCTTCGATCACGAGCGCGGGCATGAGCCGCATGACGGCCGGCTGGTTTCCGCTGTAGATCGCGAGGACCCCGTGCTGGGAGAGGTGGTACGACATCCTCGGTCCGAGCGAGTCCTCGACGTACTGAACGCCCACCATCAGGCCGAGGCCCCGGACGTCGGCGATGTACTCCGGATACTCCTTCGCGAGCGCGTGGAGACCCTCGAACAGGAGCTCGCCCATCGCCGCGGCGTGCTCGACGAGTCCCGTCTCCTCGATGACGTCGAGGACTTCGAGCGCCACCGCGCAGGCGACGTCGGATCCGCCGAAGGTCGAGAGGTGAATGAAGGGGTTCGGAATCAGGAACTCGCGCAACTCCTCGGTGAAGACCGTCGCCGAGATGGGAACCAGCGAACCGCCGAGCGACTTGGCGATCGTCATGATATCGGGCACCACACCGTAGTGCTCGCTCGCCCACCATTTCCCCGTGCGTCCGAGGCCGGTCTGGATCTCGTCGAGGATCAAGAGCGCGCCCACCCGGTCGCACGCCTCTCGAACGTTCGCCAGGTAGTCGGGCGGCGCGACGACAATGCCGCCCTCGCCCTGGACGGGCTCGAGCAGCACCGCGGCGGTCTGCTCATCCAAGACCGCACGCAGGGCCGAGGCATCGCCGAAGGGCACCTGGATGAACTCGGACATCAACGGCTCGAACGGTTCGCGGAACGCCCCCCTTCCGGCGGCCGACAGCGCGAAGCCGGTGTGGCCGTGGTAACCGTTGATGGTCGAGATGATCTTGGGCCGGCGCGTCGCGCCTCGGGCGAGCTTGATCGCGAAGTCAATGGCTTCGCCGCCGCCGGTGCCGAACATGGTGCACGAAAGGTTCCCCGGCGTGACCTCGGCCAAACGCGCGGCGAGCTCCGCCTTCTGTCGCGAGCAGAGAAGGAAGTTGCCGTTATCCAGATGATCGATCGCCCGGTGGGCCGCGGCGACTATCCGGGGGTTTCGCCGCCCGACGTTGAAGGATCCGGCGGAGGTGAAGCAGTCGAGGAAGCGACGCCCGTCGAGGTCCCACACCCAGGGCCCGCTTCGCTCGGCTTCGATGATGTCGAGGCCCGCCGAGCGCATGACTCGGACCTTCTGGGGATTCAGGTAGGTCGCGAACTCGTCGAGCGCCTTCTGCTTCGCCGCCGGATCGGGAAGGAAGTCGATCTCGCTCGCCCAGGGTCCGTTGACGCTCGCATTATCCATAGGCGGACGCTACATCTGGGCGAGTTCGCGTGGCAAAACGTGCGAGGCGAGGAACCGTCGTTGCTCGTCGGGTTCTCGCCGGAAGCACCCACGCCTTATATTTGCGAGTTACGCAGAGGCGCCTAGGTGAAATAGGTCCATGCGGCGAGCGGGCGGACGGTCTCGCGCGGGTCGCCGGGCGCTCGATGTCCGCCGGGTCCTCCCACTAGGGTGACTGCACCCATGATTCCGCTCTCCGTTCTCGACCTCGCTACGGTCACCACTGGATCCACTCCTGCCAGGGCGCTTCGAGAGACGATTGACATGTCGGTCGTCGTGGAAAAGCTCAGCTACCGCAGGCTATGGGTCGCAGAACACCACGCAATGCCCGCGGTCGCCAGCTCTGCGCCGGCGGTGCTGATTGCCCACCTCGCGGACGCGACCTCGACGTTGCGAGTCGGCTCGGGAGGCGTCATGCTCCCCAATCACTCCCCCCTCGTCATCGCCGAGCAGTTCGCCACTCTGGAAGCCCTGCATCCGGGCCGCATCGACCTCGGCCTCGGACGAGCGCCGGGGACCGATCACCGCACCGCTCGGGCGCTTCGCCGGTCCGGGGACCTTCGAGCCGAGAGTTTCCCTGACGACGTGGTCGAGCTGATCGGCTATCTCCTGCCGCGCGAGGGGCCCGCCCCGCACCCTTTCGCCAACCCCGGCAGCGGCTACCTCCCCGAGGTGTGGCTGCTCGGCTCCTCGCTCTTCAGCGCGCAGCTGGCCGGCCAGCTCGGTCTGCCGTTCTCCTTCGCTTACCACTTCGCGCCCAAGCTCCTCGACGAGGCCGTCGGCGCCTACCGCACGATGTTTCGACCCTCGATCCTGCTCGGAGAGCCTCGGGTCATGGTCGCCGCGTCCGTTCTCTGCGCTCCCACCCTCGAAGAGGCCAGGTGGCTTTCGGGGTCGACCGCGCTGAGCATCCTGCAGCGCCGGCTCGGCCGCATGGACCTGCTCGCGTCACCCGAAGAGGCCGAGGCGCACGCGTTCTCGCCCGAGGAGCTCGAGGTCGTCGAAGAGTCGATGGCGACGCACATCATCGGCGATCCGGCGAGCGTTCGCGAAGGGCTCGCCGCGCTCCAACGCCGGACCGGTGCCGACGAGCTGATGCTCTCGACGCGCACCCACTCCTACGACGCGCGGGTGGCGTCGTTCACGTTGCTGGCGGAAGCCTGGGGCCTTCGAGCGCTAACGTCGCCCCGAGAAGGGGGAGCGCATGATTGAAGAAGTCATCGAGCGTTGGCACCGCCACCTGCGGGGCGAGCTTCCCGGCGGTCTCGATTCCTTGCTCGACGACGACGTGGTCTTCTACTCGCCGATCGTGTTCACGCCCCAACGCGGCAAGGCCATCACCAGCTTGTACCTCTCCGCCGCCAGCGTGGCGCTGCCCGGGGAGGAGTCGCCCTCCGGCGAGCGCGAGACCAGGTTCCGCTACACCAAGCAGGTGCTCGCGGACCCGCACGCCGTCTTGGAGTTCGAAACCTCGATCGAGGGAAGGTACGTGAACGGCGTGGACATCATCACCTGCAACGAGCGCGGCCTCATCACCGAGTTCCGGGTCATGATCCGCCCCCTCCAAGCCGTCAACCTCGTGCACCGCCAGATGGGCGAACTGCTCGAGAAGATGAAGCCGTAGGCCAGCCGACTCGCGGCTTCTGGGGCTACCCATCGAGGACGGACCGCCCGCGAATCAGATGACCGGTGAGAGTCCGCCGTCGATGCTCACGCCGATGCCCGTCAGGTAGCTGGCGCGCGGCGAAAGCAGGAACGTCGCCAGGTCCGCGAACTCCTCGGCTCGACCAATGCGGCCGAGCGGGATGTTCGAGCCTTGGGCCATCTTCGCGTAGAACTCGTCGAGCTCCACGTTGGCGTCCTTCGCGGCGCGCACCCACTGCCCGGATTCGATGAGCCCGATCAGGATGGCGTTCACGCGGATGCCGCGCGGTCCCACTTCGTTGGCGAGGGCCTTGGTGAGCGCGAGTCCCGCCGCCCTCGACGCGGTCGTCGGGGTCGAGTTCGCGTGCGGGGTCCTCGCCATGATCGCGAGCACGTTGACGATGGCTCCCTCGGTGTCTTCGAGCGCCGGCAGAACCCGGCGCGCGACGTGCAGCGCCGAGATCACCTTCAGTTCGTAGTCTTCGCGCCAGGTCTCATCGTTGGAGGAGGCGACGGGGGTCCCGGCGGAACGTCCGGCGTTGTTCACGGCGCCGTCGAGGCGTCCGAAACGGGTGAGCGTGGCGTCGATGAACTCGTCCAGTTCGCCCTCGCTCGTGACGTCCGCCTCGAAGCAGAGCGCCTCGCCCCCGAGGAGTTCCTGCGCGCGCGCGAGGCGCGCGCCGTCTCGTCCGCACACCGCGACGCGAGCCCCTTCGCCCACGAGCCTCTTGGCGAGCGCCAAGCCCAGCCCGTCGGTACCGCCGGTAATCAGATAACAGCGATCGCGCAGTTCCAGGTCCATACGTTCATACTAGGAACCCGCGGCGATCGTGCTGCTCGGCAACAGCCACTTCAGTTACGGGAACAAGCTGCCCTCGACCGTTGGCCCGTGGTCGGAGTTCGCCGGGATCAGCCCGCTCGGGCTCATCGTCAGCTCGCTGCTCGGCGTCGCCTTCTCGACGTTGGCGAAGGACGGCAAGTCCGTCCGCCTTGGCGACGCCGATCGTGCTCTTCTTCCAGATCGCCTCCGGCGTGTGCTTCGTCTACGCCGATCCGCCCAAGTGGATGCAGGCCATCGCCGCGCGGTTCCCCCTCAAGTGGATGGCCCAGGCCATGCGGGGGGTCTTGCTGCCACCCTCCTTCGCCCGCGTCGAAGCCGCCCACGGTTTCGAGCTTCCGAGGGCGCGCTCATTCTTGGCGCCTGGGCGCTCGGCGGCGCGCTGCTCTGCCGGTTCACCTTCCGGAGGCTGCCGAAGAACGAGGAGTGAGCGACCAGGCGCGGGACTGGCGTCAACGTCAGTCCCGCGCTGGGGCTCAGAGGTTCTTCTCGAACTCCTCGATCACCGCGTGGCGGTCTTCCCTGGTGGGCATGTTGAAGTAGGGATTCCCCTTGGACCAGTAGTAGCCCATGGGGATCAGACCCAACGCCATGGCGCCGAGTCCAACGATCAGCGTCGTGCCGTTCAGGTTCGGAATCACCTGGTAGAAGATGTAGCCCATGAAGATGGCCCCGAGCAGCGGCCAGAGACCCATGAAGATGAAGTTGCCGACCGAGTTGAAGAGTTGACGACGGTAAAGGATCACCACCGCCAAGCCGGCGAGGCCGTAGTAGATGCAGATCTGCAGGCCAATCGCGTTGAAACCGTCGGTCAAGATGGTCGAGACGGACCCGACGTACTGGCTTCCAACAAAGAGCAGCAACGAGATCAAGGTCACCACGCCCGTGGCGACGAGAGGCGTCTTGCGAACCTGGTGCACCTTCCCGAGGGCCTTGGGCAGCGTGTGGTCGCGGCCCATGGTGAAGAGGGTGCGCGTCACTTGGATGAGCGTGGTTTCCAACGTTGCAACGGTGGAGAGGAGCACCGCGAGAACGATCAGCTTGCCGCCGGTGCCGTGCCAGACGGCCTGACCAAGAATGGCCAGGATGTCGGCCGCGTTGTTCGAGTTGGTCAGCTGTGCGGGCGTCAGGACGAGGTTCGTGGCGACCGTGAAGACCTCAAAGAGCAGGAACACGCAGATTGTGCCCAGTAGCCCGCCTTGACCCGAAGTCTTGCTCGCGTCCTTGGTCTCTTCGTTCAAGTTGGCGGTGACGTCCCAGCCCCAGTAGTAGAAGGCGGCGAGCAGGGCGCCGGCGACGAAGCCGGACGAGCCGTGGGTGTGGAAGATCGACGGCGAGAACCAGTGCCACGAGAAGCTCTGGACGTGGTGCGCGTGGAAGATCGCCAGGGCGGCGAAGAGCACCAGCAAGAAGACCTCGATGCACGACATGATGATCTGCACCGTTACCGTCACCGTCACGCCGGCGGCAACGGCGCTCACCATCAAGAGGAAGAACACGGTGCCGAAGATGGTGATCAGCGTCTTGTTGGATGCCGCTGAAGTTGAGAACAGGCTCAGCAGACTCGAACCCGCCGGAAACGTGGCGATCACCATGAAGATGAGAGCCGAGACGATGAGGGCCCAGCCCGAGAGATAACCCAGTACCGGGTGCAGCGCGCGGCGCACCCACGAATAGGCGGCGCCGGCGTGCGAGTCGTCCTGGCTCAGGTACTTGAACGCGAAGACGATGCCGAACATGAAGAATCCGCAGTAGAGCAGGGCGGCCGGGCCGCCGTAGAGGACAGCGCCGAAGAGCGCCGTTGTCGTGGCCGCGATCGAGTACCCGGGCGCCGAACCTGCAATGCCCATGATCACAGAGTCGAAGAGACCGAGAACCCCCGGGCGAAGCGAATTCCCGCTCGAGTCGGACTCTTGCGTATTCAGGGCGTCAGTCACGACTACCTCTTTCTTGTGGTTATCACCTTCAGCAATGAGTAATTGGTATCGAAATGTAACATGAGCAACGCGATCGACTGCTGACCCGCGCAAAATCCACCAATCATGGCGTTGTCGCAGGATTGGTTACGGCGTGAGCCCGCTACTACCGGGAACCACGCCCGTGACCGAGGTGCTCGCGAGCAACGTGCAGGTCGAACCGGCGAGGGCCACCCACCAACTTCCGACGCCGCCCAAGGTCACCTCCAGGCTCTTGAAGTTCGCCGCCACGCACTGCGATGGCGTGAAGTTCCCCGTCTCGGCGACCCCGTAGGCGGCGCTCGCCTGGGCTTTGGGGACGAGGCGCACCGCGTCGCCGTAACCAGAGGAACTCTCGTTACGCACCGCGGCCGTGGGGCCCACCAGCGCGTGCAATGCACCCGACGTTGCCCCCGTCGTTGGCTGGACCGTCGGGACACCCGCGAGCTGGCACGCCTTGGCGCTGACGTTGGTGAAGACCACCGGGTAGTAGATGGTCCCGGCGGCGCCATTGGCCCGGCCCATCGAGACCCTCAGTGCCGACGCCGTGCACACCGTGGGCTTCGGGAAGACGACCGCTTGAAGGCTCGACCATTTCGTGGCGCCACTGACGCACACGCCGACGGACCCCGGGAGGCGAATCAGGATCCTCGCGCCGTGGGGCCCGGTGACTCCGACGAAGGCGGCGCTCTTTTGGGTGCACCGGACGCCCTCTTCAGTGGTGATGCTCTGGACGACCTGGAAGGTGTCATTCACCGGCCACGGCGACACCGGGACCGCGACCGTGGGGGACGACCTGAAGTCGAGGGGTGATCCGATTGCGGACTTCGCGCTCGTAAAGAATTGGTACTTGGTCCCGTACGACCAGTCGCACGTTGGAAAATAACGGCTGGTCATCACGAGGCGCACCGTCGTTCCCCCCGGCCGCGTACTGACGGAACTCGAGGCGCCAAAGCGCAGCACGTTGCAGGTCGGCACCGCCGCCGCCGAGGCGACGGTCGTCTCGGATGCGAGTCCGCCGACGAAGAGCGAAATGAGCATTGATAGGACGGTGAGAATACGCGCAGTCCCACCAATTCTCATTCTCCAATAGTGACACCGAAAATCTCATTTTTCCCCGTCACGGGCAAATCATCATCGAATTGTAAACTTGATGACCGCCGCCCGCTCGAATGGGACATCGTTCCTTGGAAAACCCTTAGAAGTCCCGCTCCGCCGACGCCGCTCGACGCCACCAAGGGCGGCTCAACTAAATTTGCGTGGACTCCGGTGGCGACTGCCATTCAGCCGGGTGAACGAAGGATATGCAACGTGCCAGGATTTCAGCGCTTCGATTCCGACGAAGCCGTCGAGCTCAGCGACCGCGACATCAAGCGGCGCTGGGCCAGGTTCCACGCCAGCATCCACGCCGCTTCTGGCAACGTCTTCCAGCGGGTCGTCGGCCGGATGCTCGGCGAGGACACCTTGCGCTACAAGATCGCCCGTTTCCTCGGTCGACCGCTGCTGAAGATGGTGAGGCGATTGCGAGGGGTGAGCATCGAGCCGACGCGGGTGGTCACCTCATCGGTGAAGCCCGAATACTTCTTTCCCCACAACTACCGACCGAGGCAAATGCAGCAGGTAATTGACCTCGCGCCCTCCGAGCCCGAGAACCACAGTGTCGTCTCCGTCGTCGTCGATGAATCGACCGACTCCGCCGAGAAGGCCCTGGCGTCGCTCAACGAAACCGTGACCACCTCCCAGGCGGAGTGGCTCTTCATTGCCGACGTCTCCGTCAGCGAGATGGACCGTGCGATGTCCCTCACCGCGCTGCTCAGCGTGGCTGGGGCCGACGTCGACGTGGTGTTCGCCGACGAATCCGGCCCGAACCCCGCCACACCGATCCTGAAGCCCGCCCGGGTGGGCCCCCACACGCTCCTCAGCTACAACTGCGTCGGACGGCCGGCCCTCCTTCGAATCACCACGCTTCGCGAAGTCGGCGGTTTCAGCGAGCGGGCGGGCTGGGCATTCGAGCACGACGCCTACCTGCGACTCAACGAGGCCGGCGCGAGATTCCGCCACTCGATCAAGGTACTTCCCGCCGGGCGACCCGACGTCGCCTTCGACGCCTCCCACATCAGCGACTCCACCTGTCGGGTCGTGAGGGCCGCTCTCGAACGGCGCGAAATCGCCGCGGACGTCGTGGCCGGCTCCTTCGGGTCATCGGTCGACTGGCGTCCCCATCCCCCGACGCCCGCGCCCTCGATCGACATCATCATCCCCACGCGCGACCGCATCGACTTGGTACGCCAGTGCATCGAGGCAATCGAGACGAAGACGACGTACCCGAACTACGACATCATCATCCTCGACAACGACTCCGTTGAACAGTCGACCCTCGACTACTTCGCCACGACCAAGTACCGGGTCGTGCCCTGCCCCGGACCGTTCAACTACGCCCACATCGTCAACCGGGGTATCAAGCAGTCAACGGCCGATTTCGTGGTGACGCTCAACAATGACACGATCCTCGTGACCCCGGACTGGCTCGAGATCATGGTGGGGCTGGCGTCGCTGGTTGACGTGAGCATCGTGGGCGCGTGCCTGCTCGACCAGTTCGGTCACCGCGAGCACGAAAGCATCGTCATCGCCCCCTACCCGCCGCACCTGCGAACCGATTCGAACTACCCCCACGCCGATCAGTTC